>NZ_CP141285.1:1425000-2850000 GCF_035319885.1 Altererythrobacter sp. H2 | reverse complement strand
CCGCATATCCTGCATCGACATTGAGCCGCACCGAAACGATCGGCACAGCGTCCCGGCGGGCAAAGAACACTTTCATGCCGTTGGACAGCGTTGCGCGCTCGATGGTGGGGAAATCGAGCTGCTGCAACTCCCCGACGGCGGGAATACGCGAGCGGTCGGCTTCGGCGGCTGTCACGGCGCCAGCACTGCCCTGAAGAAGCATGGGGTCGGCAAAGAAGGCCGGGCCCGAGCTTGCCTCGCCCACGCCGCCGCCGGTGCGGAAGCCGCCCCGGTTTTCGCCACCTTCCGTGCGCTCACCCGGCTCAACCGTGAGGGCGAAGACCGGGCGGGAAAGCCACTTGGCGGTTACATCGCGCACATCGGCGGCGTCGAGCGCCGCAGCCTGCTCGAGCGTCTTGCGGTAAGCTGCCGGGTTGCCCTGGTAGAGTAAGCCTTCGGCCAGGGTCGGTGCCTTGCCGTTGAACCCGCCCACCCGTTCGAGCCCGCGGATTTGCGAGGAGGCAAACACGGTGGCGGCGCGCTGGATTTCGTCCGCAGTCGGCCCTTCGGCGATGAATTTGGCAATCTCGGCATCAAGCGCCGCTGCCAGGGCTTCCTGCTCCACCCCGGGCGCAAGGTCGGCCGAGATCACGAACTGGCCCGCCTGGGCGAAAATTTCCGCATTGGCGGAAACGCGCACCGCCAGCTGCTGGTCGCGCACCAGCGCATTATCGAGCCGCGAACTGGCGAGGCCGCCAAGCACCGTCGCGCCCATGGAGAGCGGCAGGTATTCCGGATTATCGAGCCCGGGCACGGCCCACATGCGATAGATGCGCGGAGTGGCCACGCGGTCGTAGATCGTCTTGGTCTTGGGCTCTGCCAGGTCGGGCACCGGGGCCACAACCCTGGCGGTGGCCGGACCGCGCGGGATCGCGCCGAACCACTTGGTCACCTTCTCGCGCGCGGTCGCTGCGTCGATGTCACCAGCCAGCACCAGCACGGCGTTGTTCGGCCCGTAGTTGTCCCGGAACCACTGCTTCACGTCGTCCAGCGTGGCGGAGGAGAGGTCGGCCATCGAGCCGATGGTGGAGTGGTGGTAGGGGTGGCCGGAAGGATAGAGGTTTTCCAGCTGCTCGTATTCCACCAGCCCATAGGGCTGGTTGTCGCCCTGGCGCTTCTCGTTCTGGACGACGCCGATCTGGTTATCGAGCTTTTCCTGGGTCACTGCGCCCAGCAGGTAGCCCATACGGTCGCTTTCCAGCATCAGCCCGGCATCGAGCGCGCCGGTCGGCACCGTCTGGAAGTAGTTGGTCCGGTCAAACCAGGTGGTGCCGTTGTAATCGGTCGCGCCGATCTGCTGGAGCGGTTCGAAGAAATCGCCCGGGGCATTCTCGCTGCCGTTGAACATCAGGTGCTCGAACAGGTGGGCAAAACCAGTCTTGCCCTTCGGCTCGTGCTTGGAGCCGATATTGTACCACATGGAGATTGCCACCACCGGCGCCTTGCGGTCGGTGTGGACCAGCACGGTCAGGCCATTGTCGAGCTGGAACTGCTCATAAGGGATCGTCACCTTCTCGATCAGCTCCGCCACTGTGGCCGGCTCGGCCATGGCGGCCGACTGCTCGGTGCTGGCATGGGCCGGAAACGCGACCAGTGTGCTGGCCGAAAGGGCGATGGCGATCAGGCTGGTGGAAGCAAATTTCAAACGCATCTGGATAGGTCCCCGAAGTTGTTCACGCGCGTGACGGTAAGCGGCAATTAGCGGTTGGTGACGGTTTTTCGACGAATGGCATTTGCCAGCGCATCAGCGCGCCAGAAATGCACCGGTTTGAGTTCGTGCCGCACGAACAGCGGCGTCTGGTCGGCAAAGTGCGGGCTGCCGGGCCGGGTGATGGCGGCGCCGTAAGGCTGGATCGATTGCGAGCGCACCCGCGCGCCCGGAGCCCATTCGACGAACATCAGGAAGCTGTCACCGTGGCGCAGGGCCAGGCGCCCGTCATCGTGCACGTCCCAGGTGGTAGAGGCGCGCAGCGTGTCCGATCCCCCGTCGAGCGGCAGGTCGACCGTCCCCTGCCGCAGGCGCAAGAGGTCCGACATGGGCGGATCGAGCCGCCCGAAATGGGTGGTCAGATGCTCGGCCGCCGCCGCCAGCTTCTCGCGCGCGTCGGGCCAGGTCTTGTTCTGGTATTCGGCGGACATGAAGTCCTTGATCATCAGCAGCGCCAGGGCATCGGCGGCCCCCTTGCTGTCGGCAGTCATATCCCAGGTCGCCAGCAGGGCCTGCGCCCGGGCCAGGTCAGGCTCTGCCTTGAGGTCGAGCGCAGCCACTTCGTCGAGCATCTGCGCGACATAGCCGGTGCGTTCATAGCCGGTATCGTACTTGATCCGCTCCAGGTTGGCGCGGTCGATCACCGGTGTTTCTGCCATCAGCTTGGCCGCACGGCGGGCGCGGTTGGTGGTCTTGGTCTCGATCCCCAGTTCCGGCGCGAAATCGCCTGGCGAGAGATCACTGCCGGGCCCGGCGGCGGAGAAGGGCGCGTTGTTGGCGTTGAAGATCCAGCCACTGGCCGGATTTACCAGCTGCGGAATCCGGTCGAAATCGACCATGTCTTGCCAGATCAGGTCGGTCCGGTCGCCCGGCAGCACGCTGCGCCAGTCCGGCCCCTGCTGCCGGTCAGGGATGGCGGCGTTGTAGAACATGGCGATGTTGCCGGCCTTGTCGGCATAGATGAAGTTGGTGCTGGGGATGGCCATCCGGGCGAGGATCGTGCGCCACTCAGCCAGGTCCCTGGCCTTGTTGAGCCGGTAATAGGCATCAAGCTGGGCGACCGAATCCATGCCCCCGTACCGAATGGCGAACGCGCCGCGATCATTGATGATGACCGGCCCGTGGACACTGCGGTGGACCGTGCGGCGGATCGGCAGGACCAGCGGCCCCACCTTGACCGGCAGCGTCACGGTGCGCGTTTCCAGATCGCGCCATTCACCGTCGAGCCGGTAGCGCGTCCCGCTCTCGTCGAGCGTCAGCTGGTAGACGTCGACCAGGTCGGGCCGATTGACCGTGTTGGTCCAGCCCAGATCGCGGTTGTGGCCGAGGAAGGGAAAAGGGCTGCCGGGGAAGTTGGCCCCGGCGAAATGCCAGCCTTCGCCGCTTTCCACCACCAGTTCGTACCACGCCACCCCGCCGCGCAGGGGCTGGTGGCTGTTGGAGACGAGCCGCGTTACCCCGTCGCCGGATTTCTCCGGGGCGATGGCAAAAGCGTTGGACCCGGCCATGGCGCCGTCTTCACCCATATGGAGGGGCAGGGCGCGGCTGGCCGTGGTCCGAGGCACCGCTTCCCCATCTACGTCGGCGGAAGGCGCGGCGGCGGGTGCGGACGAGGGAATCGGGGGGCCGAACTCGGGCCGCAGCGGTTCACCCTTGACCAGCGGCTCGATCACCCCGTTGAGGCCAAAGAAGAACGGCTGGCGCAGGGCAAACCCGGCCGCGACGTCCTCGCCGGTAACCGGAAACAGCCGCGCCAGCTTGATCTCGCCGGGATGCTCGCTGGCATACTGATTCAGCCCGGTAGCATAGGCCTCGAACAGGGCACGGGTATCGGCGGGAAGGTTGCCATAGTGGCGCTGTGCCGTGCCGCGGGCATCGAGCAGGTGATAGACGAAGTCGACCGCCGCACCGTCTTCACCCGCGATGGCGCCATAGCGGCCTCGGGCCATGGCGAGCACATCCTGCAGGGTGAAGAAATCGTCCTCCGACTGGGCAATCGCCACGCCGTAAGCCACGTCCGCATCGGTCTTGCCGTAGATATGCGGCACGCCGAATTCGCTGCGGACGATCTCGGCGGAATAGGTCTGTTCAGTTGCGGGGGCCCGGCCCGGCTCGGCGAAGAACGGTTCCCATGTCGCGAGGCCGATCGCTGCCAGCAACACCAATCCCAGCAGCGCAAAACCGCCGCGTGCGACCCATTTCCTCATCCGCCATGCTCTCCTTGCCGGGCGTTCTAGCGCCGGAACAGGTGAACGGGAAGAGCGGGCCTTGCGGCGCAATTTTCCCGGCCGCCACTGGTCAGCCGACCCGCTGGTCCTATATTCGGGTAATACACCTGATAAATCGCCGCAGGGCATCTTGTGTTGCAAAATAGCAACACTATATATCAGGAGTAACACGTGAGGGACCTGCCATGAATCTCGAAAAGTTCACCGACCGCGCCAAGGGCTTCCTGCAGAGCGCGCAGACTGTGGCCATCCGCATGAACCACCAGCGCATCACGCCTGCGCACTTGCTCAAGGCTCTGCTCGAGGATGACCAGGGCATGGCTGCCGGGTTGATCCAGCGTGCCGGGGGTGACCCCGCGCGGGCCGTGGCGGAAACCGACGCGGCGCTGGCCAAGGTTCCGGCCGTATCGGGCAGCGGCGCACAAGCCACCCCCGGTCTCGACAACGATGCCGTGCGCGTGCTCGACCAGGCGGAGCAGGTCGCGCAGAAGGCGGGGGACAGTTATGTCACGGTCGAGCGGCTGCTGGTCGCCCTGTCGCTCGCGACGACGACCGAAGCCGGTCAGGCGCTGGCCGCAGGCGGGGTCAGCCCGCAGGCGCTCAATTCTGCCATCGAAGAGCTGCGCAAGGGCCGCACCGCTGACAGCGCGGGCGCGGAAAACGCCTATGATGCGATGAAGAAGTACGCCCGCGACCTTACCCAAGCCGCGCGTGACGGCAAGCTCGATCCGGTGATCGGGCGCGACGAGGAAATCCGCCGCACGGTGCAGATCCTCGCCCGCCGGACCAAGAACAACCCCGCCCTGATTGGCGAGCCCGGCACGGGCAAGACCGCGATTGCCGAAGGGCTGGCGCTGCGCATCGCCAATGGCGACGTGCCCGACAGCCTGAAGGGCCGCACCCTTATGAGCCTCGACATGGGTTCGCTGATCGCGGGCGCGAAGTATCGCGGCGAGTTCGAGGAGCGGCTCAAGGCCGTGCTGGACGAGGTCAAGGGCGCGGAAGGCCAGATCATCCTGTTCATCGACGAGATGCACACCCTGATCGGGGCGGGCGCGAGCGAAGGCAGCATGGATGCCTCCAACCTGCTCAAGCCTGCGCTCAGCCGGGGCGAGCTCCACTGCATTGGCGCGACCACGCTCGACGAATACCAGAAGTACGTCGAAAAGGACCCGGCGCTGCAGCGGCGCTTCCAGCCGGTTTACATCGACGAGCCGACGGTCGAGGACACGATCAGCATCCTGCGCGGGATCAAGGACAAGTACGAACTGCACCACGGGGTGCGGATCACCGACGGCGCGATCGTTGCCGCCGCGCAGCTCAGCAATCGCTACATCCAGAACCGTTTCCTGCCCGACAAGGCGATCGACCTGATGGACGAGGCCGCCAGCCGCATCCGCATGGAAGTGGAAAGCAAGCCGGAAGAGATCGAGAACCTCGACCGGCGCATCATCCAGCTCAAGATCGAGGAGCAGGCGCTCCAGAAGGAGACTGACCAGGCCAGCAAGGACCGGCTGGACGTACTCCGCAAGGACCTGTCCGAACTGGAACAGCAGTCGAGCGAACTGACCACTCGCTGGCAGAACGAGCGCGACAAGATCCACGCCGAAAGCCGGCTGAAGGAGCAGCTCGATGCCGCCCGGATCGAACTCGACCAGGCCCAGCGCGAGGGCGACCTCGCCAAGGCGGGGGAGCTGTCCTACGGCCGCATCCCCGAACTGGAAAAGCAGCTGGCCGAGGCGCAGGGCCACACCGAAAACGCCCTGCTCAAGGAAGAGGTGACCGAAGACGATATCGCCGGCGTGGTCAGCCGCTGGACGGGCATTCCGATCGACCGGATGCTGGCGGGCGAGCGCGACAAGCTGCTGGCAATGGAGGACATCCTCGGCAAGCGGGTGATCGGCCAGTCACAGGCGATTACCGCCGTCAGCAAGGCCGTGCGCCGGGCGCGGGCGGGCTTGCAGGACCCGGGCCGTCCGCTCGGCAGCTTCCTGTTCCTCGGCCCCACGGGCGTGGGCAAGACCGAGCTGACCAAGGCGCTGGCCGGGTTCCTGTTCGACGATGACACCGCAATGGTGCGGATCGACATGAGCGAGTTCATGGAAAAGCACTCGGTCGCGCGGCTGATCGGCGCCCCTCCGGGCTATGTCGGTTACGAGGAAGGCGGCGTCCTGACCGAGGCTGTGCGGCGACGGCCCTATCAGGTCGTGCTGTTCGACGAGGTCGAGAAGGCGCACTCCGATGTGTTCAACGTGCTGCTGCAGGTGCTCGACGACGGGCGCCTGACCGACGGGCAGGGCCGGGTGGTGGACTTCTCCAACACCCTGATCATCCTGACCAGCAACCTCGGCAGCCAGTTCCTCGCCAGCCTCGAGGACGGCCAGGAGGTGGCGGAAGTCGAGCCGCAGGTGATGGACGTGGTGCGCGGGCATTTCCGGCCCGAGTTCCTCAACCGGCTGGACGAGATCATCCTGTTCCACCGGCTGGGCATGGAGCACATGGCGCCGATCGTCGAAATCCAGGTCGGGCGGGTGCAGAAACTGCTCAAGGACCGCAAGATCACCCTCGATCTGACCGAGGCGGCGCTGCGCTGGCTTGGGCGGGTGGGGTATGACCCGGTCTACGGTGCGCGGCCGCTCAAGCGGGCGGTGCAACGCTATCTGCAGGATCCGCTGGCGGAGAAGCTGCTGGCGGGCGAGGTGCCCGATGGCAGCGCGGTGCGGATCGACGAAGGCGACGGGGCGCTGGGGATCGCGGTGGCGCAGCCCTGACTTTCAACGCCGGCGCGTCGTCCGATATGCGACATCGCCGGGCCGAAGCGAAAAAAGGGCCGAAGCCAAAAAAAAGGGGCGCCTCCGCAAGGAGACGCCCCAATTTTCTGGCTTATGCCGCTGGCTTAGAAACGCATCCGGGCACTGACGCTGAAGCGACGGCCGATCAGGTCGTTGTAGCTCGCAGGCAGCAGTTCACCCTGGTACATCTGGCCCTGGCGATTGAACAGGTTGTTCACAGCCAGCGTCAGACGGAAGTCGTCGGTTGCGTCGAAGAAGATCGAGCCGCTGACGGTCACGTAATCGTCGAGTTCGTCGATTTCACGGGCGTCGAGGCCCTGCGAAGGCTGACCGATCTCGCGGTTCTGACGGCTGAACAGCTGCTCGCCGGTGTAGTTCACGTTCACGTTTACACCGAAGTTCGCTTCGACATAACGCATCCGCAGCTGGCCCGAGAACTCGGGGTCACCGATGACGCCATCGCTGCGGGCCGGTGCGACGCCGGTGATGTTGACCAGCCTGCGACGGACGTAGAGCATGTCGCCACCGAGCGAGAGCGTACCGTCCAGCCCGATGCCGCTCATCGGCACACTGTAACCCAGGGTGCCCTGGATGCCGCTGAACTTGATCTCCTGCCCGTTCACGAACCCGCTGACGACCGCAGGGTTCTGCGGGTCACCAACGACGCGCCCAGTGTTCGGATCGCGGTTGATGCGCGAGCAGAACGAGTTGGCGTTGAGTACGTCCGACGTGTCGAACACCTCGTTGTCGAAGCAGCCGCTGGCAATCTGGGCAACCGTCAGGTTGGAGATCGGCCCCGTGAGCGTGATGTTCACGTAGTCTGCACTGATGGCCAGACGCGGGATGAAGCTGGGCTGGAAGATTACACCAAAGGTGTAGCTTTCGGCTTCTTCGTTCTCGAGATTGGGGTTGCCGCCCGACCGAGCCGGAACCGAAGCGGTCGAAGCCGGATCGGGGGAGGCGAAGTCAGTGCCGGCGAAGGCATTGCGGAATGCGGTACAGTTGCGACGGCGAAGATCCGGTGCCGCACCCAGCCCGATCGCAGCGTCCTGACACAGGTCAGGGACGAATGCGAAGGTGTTGACCTGGGGCAGGAACAGCTCGGTAATGCCCGGCGCGCGGAACGAGCGGGTGTAGTTGCCGCGGAACTGCACATCGGCGATTGGCGCAAAGGTGCCGCCTGCCGTGTACGAGAACTGGCCCCCGTTGATCGAGTTGTGCGTGTAACGCCCGCGTCCGAACAGCTGTGCGCTGTAGATGAACGGGATGTTGTTGTCGGGTGAAACGAGCGGAATGCTCATTTCGCCGAACACTTCGTCCAGATTGTACTTGCCGCTCAGCGGGGTGATGGCGACCGAACGCCCGCGGCCCTGCTGCTGGAAGTCGCTGGGCGTGAAGCTGGCCTTCTCGTCGCGGTGTTCGTAGCCGACGTTGATGGCAACCGGACCGGCGCCCCACAGATCAAACAGCGCGCCACCGACGTTGGCGTTGAAAACCGTCTGCTGCTGTTCGCTGACAGTGACGAAGTCCTCGATAATGTAATCGAGGGCCGCCCGGGACGCGCGCCCGTTGCCGAACAGGTTCAGCGGAACGCAGTTTGCGTCTGCAATCGGGTTGCGCCCCGGTGCCGCGAACCCGCCGGGGCGGGTCTGGTCGGTGGTGCAGACGATCTGGCCCGCAGCGTTGGTCGTCACGTTGGTGGCGTTGACGAAGTTCTGTGCGTTCAGATCCTGGCCGAAGTCGCGGCTGCGGGTCTTGCCGTGGCTGGCGAAGGCTTCGAAGTTCCAGGCATTGCCCAGCAGTTCGAAATCGCCGCGGACACCGCCGGTGCCGTAGTAGATTTGGGTCTTGTTGAACCCGGTCAGGTCGGCAAAGTCATCCGATGCGCGGGAGACCTGGAACAGCGAGACGCCGCGCGACACCAGTTCGTTGCGGGCCTGGTCGGTCAGGAACGGGTTGTTGACCGAGAAGGTCAACGGGCCGCTCAGGCCGCCAAACAGGGAGCTGTTGAACGTCGGCTGCTGGACCAGTTCGTCAGCCCGCGATTCGAAATAGGTGCCTTCAGCGAAAAGCTCGATGCTGGGGGCGATTTCGAATGTCAGGAACCCGTTGATCGTGGTCCGCTTCAGATCGGAGGTGATCTGGGTGTAGTCAGCGAAGGTGAAGCCATCGCCGCCTGAACCGGACGTGCCCGGGAACACGATGCCCTGGTTGAAGGGGACCAGGTTACCTTGCGTGTCGAACTGGAGGCCACGCGTGGTGGGCACGCCGAACGGAACCGCCGGGTTGCGCGGATCGGCCGTGGCGAGGTTGGTCGCCGTGATCAGGCCGCCCGGTGTCAGGTAAGGGATATTGACGTTGCGGATCTGGACCACGCCGGGCGTACCGTCGGCCGGGCCGCTGTTGAAGCCGATCCCGGTGTTGAGGCGGCCGTCGTTGTTGCCGAACGTGGAGCCGGGCCGCAGGGCTGCTGCCTGTGCCGGCGAGGGGTTGGTCGCACCGCCAATCCGGCGGCGGAGGAATTCGCGATCATTGTAGACCATGCCCTTGATGTCGTCATGCGAGGCGGCCACGGTGATGTTGAGGCGGCCGTCCAGGAACGACCGGCCGGCGATTGCCGACAGGTTGTAATTGGCGTTATCGCCTTCTTCGGAAATCCCGCTGGTGCCGGCAACTTCGACCCCGTCGAATTCGGACCGCAGCACGACGTTCAGCGTGCCCGAGATGGCATCGGAGCCATAGAGCGGGGCGCCGCCGACGCTGATGGAGTCAATCCGATCAACCAGGATGCTGGGAATGACGTTCAGGTCGACCTGCGTTCCGGAGCCGGCATTGGTGAAGATCGTGGCCACGTTCGAGCTGACGAAGCGGCGACCGTTGACCAGGGTCAGCGTGCGGTTGGAGCCGAGGCCGTAATTGTTGATGAAGTTGACGCCCTGGCCGAAGCCCTGGCCGCCAGCCGGCGTGACGCTGCCGCGGACACCGGGAAGTTCGTTGAGCGCATCGGCGATGTTGGTGAAGTTCCGCTCGCGCAGCACTTCATTGTTCAGCGTGGTGATGGGTTCCGGCGAAGTCAGGTTCGGCGTACGAATACGCGTGCCGCTGACGATGATCGGCGAGCTGTCGCTGGGGGCTGCGGTCGCTTCTTCTTCCTCAGCGTCAGCATCCTGCGCCTGAGCAGGTGCGGCGAGCGCCGCGAGACCGAGGGCGGCAATGCCTGCCCCGACGTAAAAACGCGCCTTGCCGCGCGAAGCGGTGTTGATCTTCATCTGAGTCCAGTCCCCTTACGGATCAGCCGGCTGGAGCCGGCCGTTCGATTCGAAATGAGCACAGACGGGCATCAGGCCCGCCAAAGCTGGGGCAGGGATGCGACAGCTAACCCGGGGCTGCAAACGAATATGATGTTTGTGAGGATGCTGCAGCAGACCTGTTGCAAGCCCGCAACAATTTTGCAGCAGTTCGTCGGCGCAACGCCGGTCAGCTGTCTGCCAGCTCGCCGAGAACTTCCCTCAGCGGATCAAGCCACTGGGCATAGGGGCGCCAGATTTCCATCCCGTCGCGGTTGATCGGGCGGCGGACCTGCTCGCTGCTGGGCGTGCGGACCACCCGGTCCAGTGTGTGGAAGTCGCGGATTGCCTCGTCCCATTCGAGGCCGAGATATTCGAGCGCGGGGCGCAGAGTCGCCTCCTGATCGTCCACCAGCGCGCGGTAGCTGACGTGGTGGATCATTCCCGGAGCGACCTGGTCGAAGTGCGCCATCAGGCGGACGTAGTCGACATAGGTCTGCCCCACGTCCCGCAGCGCGAAGGAGGCGGCGTGGGCGGTGGTGAACGAGAGGGAGAAGTTGGAGAAGCAGCAGTCCATTGCCGGGCGGCGGATATCGATGAAGCGCGCCTGCGGCAGGATCCGCCGGATGAACAGCACGTTGCTCCAGTTCTGGGGCAGCTTGTCGATGAAGAAGGGCCGGTCGGTCTTGCGGTGGAGCCTGGCCCGGGCGAGGTAATCCTGCCCCAGCATGGCGGCCTGCTCGTCGGACAGCGAGGCGATGGCCTGCGGCACCGACACCGGCCCGCGCCGGGTCGAGATTTCCATGAACGAGCGCAGGATGGCCGGGATGTAGGGCAGTTCGCCCACCGGCTCAATGGCAGGGTGGCTGCCCAGCATCTGCTCAAGCAGGGTGGATCCGGAGCGCGGCAGGCAGATGATGAACACCGGCTGGTCAGTTCCGTTCGGTACAGGGCTCATCCGCTCCATGAAGGCGCGGTCAGCCAGCTGTTCGATCTCCGCCACCTCGCCGGTAAGCTCGGTCGCATCGTAGCCGATGCTTTCGGCGCGGATGCGGTTGCCCGCCTCGTAGTGGTGAAACGCCTTGTCGAACTGGCCCCGGTCATGAAAGGCCCGGCCAAGCGCGAAATGGAGCGGGGCGATGTTCCGTTCGTCCACCGCAATCGCCAGTGCCTGCTCCATGGCGGCGATATCGCCATCGGTCAGGACCTTGCGCTTGATGCTGGCCAGGCCCCACCAGGCTTCGCCGAACCCGTCGTCGATCGCGATGGCCGTGCGGTAGGCGGCCATGGCATCCTCGACCCTGCCCGCCGCGCGCAGGCTGTGGCCATAGGCAATCCACGCGCCGATCGACTGCGGGTTTTCCCCGACCAGGTCGTGCTGGATCGCGAGGGCCTCTTCGTGCCGGCCCATCCGGTCCAGCAGGTTGGCCCGCAGCCCGCGCAGCTGCCGGTCGCCCTCGTCACTGATCAGGCGCGAGGTGAACGCCTCGGCGACATGGAGCCGCTCCTGCTGGCTGTAGACCGAGGCGAGGGTGCGGCGCAGTTCCAGGCTGTTCTCGCCCCGCGCCAGCGCCCGGCGAAGGAAATGCTCCGCCTGCCCCAGTGCGCCCGATTGCACGGCAATGAAACCGAGCTGGGCCAGCCCGCGCGGCTCGTCCGGTCGTTCGCGCAGGTGGGCCAGCAGCAGCTGCGTGGCCCGCTGGTTGTCGCCCTTTTCGCGCAGCCGGATGGCTTCGGAGAGGCGGGGGAAGATCGTGGTCGAGACGGTGTTTGTCATGGGTCGGATCAGGCCTGGCTGTAACCGAGAACGGCGCGCAGGCCGGGGGCCTGGTAATCGACCAGCGCCCGGTGGCGTGGGCCGAGTTCTGCCGGCAGGTCGACCGCGATCCCGGTCAGGTTCTCGCGCGCGGTGGCGCTCTGCGCGCGGTCCGAACCCACCCTGACCCGCTCCTGCCAATCGCCTGGCACGTCGATCCCGCAGGCATCGAGCAGGCCGCTGAAGAACGCTTCCGCTGCGGGCGTATCAAGCGCCTTCACGGCTGCGATCAGGTCCTCGAACCGGACGGTGTGGCAGCGCGCGCCGAGCCAGGCAGCGGCATTGAGTTCATAGATCGCGTTGAGGGAGGGCAGTTTCGCCGGCAGGCCGAAGATCATCATGGTGAGGAGTTCGTCGATGTCGATATCGCCGCTGCGCAGGTGGTCGACATTGCCGAAGAACTGCTCCGACAACAGGAACCGCGCCCGCGCCAGGACCCAGTCATAGGGATCGCGGTAGAGCACGATCCGCCGCGCCCGCGCGGTTTCGACCACGGATGCGTCAGCAAAGAACAGGTGGCCCCAACTCAGGCGCGGAGTGGCGGGGTCGAACGCCTGCCGGTGCTGCTGGAGGTTGCCCCACTGGATGAAATCGGCCGCGTAGTGCTGGCTGACCGGCACGAACATCCGCAGGATGTTGCGCAGCAGGTGGCTGCCGCTCTTGGGCACGGAATTGAGGAACACCGGCTGGCGCAGCTCTGCCTGGGCGAAGTGGGCATTCTGCTCGTCAAGCGTGTCGGGTCGGACGAAAATCTCTGGCATTGAAAACGGGGTCTCCGGGCGACCTTGGTCTCGGCCACTGCTGCTAACAGAAGGGGCGGCATGTTGCCATGCCGCCCCCCTTGTACCTGATCAGGCAGTCGGTTCGATCAGAACTTCGCACCCACGTTGATGAAGGCGCGCCGTCCGACAAAGCCGTACTGCGAGGCGGCCACGACCGGCCCGAGCATGCCGATCTGGTTGCCGTTCAGCACCGAGACCCGCGGCGGACGGGTGTCGAACAGGTTGTTGATCCCGGCCGTGATCGTGAAGCGACCATCCGCGATGTCCTGAGTCATCGAGATGTTGTGGTAGAAGGTCGCCGGTGTGGTCAGGTCGGGGCAGTACACGCCATAGATCGGCAGATCGTCAGCCGTGCTGGCAGTGCCCTGGTTGTTGAACGAACGCAGGCAAGGGCCACCGATGCGATCCTCGAAATCCTGCTGGTCGGACGTGGCGCCAATCACGTTCAGACCGTAGAACAGGCTGAAGCCCGACGGATGTGCCCAGGTGGCGCGGAAATCGCCCACCCACTCAGGCGATCCGGCTTCGCCATTGTCCGAAGTCAGCGGCGACGTCGGCAGCAGGCGGGAATCGTCCTTCAGCTGCCAGGTCATGTCCGCCGTGAGCGAGAGCCTTCCGATCGAGCCGAAATCATGCTCGGCGCGGAATGCCACGTCGATACCCTGGTTCCGCTGACTCGACACGTTGATGAACGAGTCGCGCACCGTATCGATCTGGAAGACGGCCGTGGCGTTCTGGCCGCGGTTGAACAGATCGCACAGCGGTTCGTTGGCGAAGTTCTCCGAGTCGTAGCAACCAAACAGGATGGTCCCCGCCCCGAGCTGGGAGATTTCACCCTCAACCTTGATGTCGAAGAAATCGACCGCGAGGCTGAGATTGGTATCGGGCAGGAAGGCGAAACGCGGCGTAAGGATGGTCCCGATAACGAGCGCCTCCGACGTTTCGGCCTCGAGAATTCCGAGACCGCCCGACGAGATGGTCGTCGCGCTGATGCCGCCACCACCGTAGTTGTTCGGAATGCCGTCGGCCGCACAGTTGTCTGCCAGGCGCTGCGAGATAGTGCCCGCCGCCAGGTTTCCGCCCCAGTTTACGCAGGGATCAATGCGGTTCTGCGGGGTGAAGCTGGTCTCGTCAGCCAGGAACTGCTCGAACAGCGCCGGGGCGCGATACGAGGTTCCGAAGCTGCCCCGGAAGCGCAGCCAGTCGGTCACGCTCCAGTTCAGGCCCAGCTTGTAGGTCCAGTTGCCATTGTCCTCGTCGCTCACGCCGTCCCGCTCGCGGGTAGCCTTCACGTTGGTCACACGGCCTGCGGCGGAGAAGTTGAGTTCTTCGAAGAACGGCTTGTCCGACAGCAGGGGAACGTTGATTTCCGCGAAGGCTTCCGTGGTCAGGCTCTTGCCCGCGGTCACGCCGCTGGCCGAAGCACCCCAGGCGTTGGCGGCCAGGGTGATCTCACCCGGACGGTCGTTGATCTTGTCTTCACGGATCGAGGCACCAAGGGCGATAGCCATCGGGCCAGCCGGGAGCTGGAACAGCTCGCCTGACACTGTCGCTTCACCGCTCAACTGGGTGTAGACGGTCTTGCCCTCTTCCCAGTCGGTCAGGAAGGCGGCCTGTTCAGGCGTCAGTTCGCCGCGCAGGAAGAACGGATCGGTCCAGGGAATGTCGATGCACTGCTTGCCGGATACGGGCAGGGTGGTGCCGACGCACGAAGCGGTCTGGAAGTAGCCCGAGTCATAGGCATCCTGCAGGATCTGCTGGCTGCGATAGCGGCCGATGCTGCGGCTGTACTGACCGTGGACTTCATAGCGCCAGTTGTTGTTGGCGCCGAAATCGCCCCGGACGCCGCCGACGCCGCGGTAGTAATCCACCTTCTGGCTGTTGTCGGAAAGGTTGGTGATGCCGGTCGGACTGATGAAGTTGATCCCGCCGAAACCGTCACCCCACAGGTTGTAGGCATTGCCCGCACCGGTGCTGTAGAGGTCGCCGGTGTAGCCGAAGTTCCAGAACTGGCGCCAGCCGTTCTGGTAGGTTTCGCGGCGGTTGAACAGGAATTCGCCGAACAGCTCGACCGAATCGGCGATCTCGAACGCGCCTTCGGCGTAGATCGTGTAGAGATCGGTTTCGGGGATGATCGTCTGTTCGTCGACGAACGGGTGATAGGCGTTCTGCACGGCCATCGAAGCGGAATCGTAGCCGGTCGGGAACCATCCCTGCGGGGCGTAGAAATCGCCAACGTAGGCGGGTGCGCCATAGGCGGGAATGCCAAGCGTGCCGCCGCCTGCACCGCTGGGGTACTGGTACTGCAGCAGAACTGTACGGCCACCCGGCGAAGTCTGGATGCCTGTGTCGGGGCCGCCGGGGCCATCAAGCCGCAGGTTGTCGATCAGGTTGTAGGTCCAGATATGGCCCCAGCGCAGGTCTTCGCAGTGCGGCTGGCCGGTGCGCGGATCGATCAGGTCGGCACGGTTGCCGCTCTCGTCGAAGATGTTCGCTTCCGGGCAGGCCAGGTAGCCACGGTCACCGCGCGAAAGCTCCTGCGTCTTGGAATAGTCGCCCGCGATCATGAAGTGGCCGCGGTCGAAGGTCTTGCCCCAGGCGCCGCTGATCCGGTACTGCTCGCCACCGCTGTCAAACGGCACGGAGGTGTTGAGGTCCAGCGTCAGCCCGTCAAGCTTGTTCTTGGTGAAGATGTTGACCACGCCGGCAACTGCGTCCGAACCGTAGACCGACGATGCACCGGTCTTGAGGATCTGGATGTCGTTGATGATCGACAGCGGCAGCACGTTGAGGTCGAACGAAGACACCCCGCCGCGGGTACCGGCCGGGCCGGCACGGCGGCCGTTAAGCAGGACCAGGGTGCGGTTGGCGCCAAGGCCGCGAAGGTCGACCGTCTGCGCGCCGGGGCCGCCGTTGGTGACGAAGTTCGACGAAATGGCCGAAGTGATCTGGGTGGAACCTGCCGCGATCGGCGAGGTCTGGAGCGTGCTGGCGAGGTCGAAGCGGCCTTCCTTCTTGGCGACTTCCGGATCGAGCACCGAAATCGGATCGGGGCTGTTGAACGGGGTAACCGAGCGGATGCGCGAACCGGTGACGACGATGGCGTCATCCGAGGCAGGTGCTTCGGCGGCAGGCTGTTCTTCTTCAGCGGCGTCCTGGGCATAGACCGGCTGCGACAGCGCGACGGCGCCCATCGCAACACTTGCCATAAGAGCGACGCGGCCGCCCACGCCGGCTTGTGAAATCTTCATTGGTAGCTTCCCCTTGCTGGTCCGGGATTTCGCCGGACGATGCACCAATCAAGCAAATGCTGGTGATGGGCGCAACCGCAGGGGGCGAATTTTTCCGGCCTGAGCGCCCTAAGCTGGGGAGGGTGGCCAATGTGCAACAGGCCAGGCAATATCGGTATTGGCAGCCCCCGCGTTCAACTCACTGAATTCGGCGACCTTTCACGCCCAGCTGCCCGTCAATGCGGATAAAGTAGCTTCCCAGGGAGGCTTTCCTGAATGTGACCGCGTCCCCGACATTTGGCGGGCGAAGCCGGGCGGGGGCCCCGCTGACCTGCCAAACGGCGCCACCGTCGGCAATTGCGAAGGTGAAAGCGTTTGAACTGAGGTAATTGACCCGGGTTATGGTGGACTCGAGGATCTCGATTTCGGCCATGTCAGGTTCGTCGTCATTGCCGCCGAACAGGCGGATGCGGGGCAGCGAGAACCCGAACAACCGCCGCCGCGTCTGCTGGATGTCTTCCTGATCCAGCAGCCTGACATCACCCGCTTCGGTTGCCGCCACCAGGTTGCTGACGGTGCTGTCATAGCATTCCAGCCGGGCAGCGGGGTCAGCGGTGGCCTGGCAGCCCTTCAGACGTTCCAGGTAATCCGAGGTTTGCGGAGCATCCTGAGCAATGGCTGGTGCTGCGACTGGCAGCAGGGTGAGCCCCGCGAGAGCTGCTGCGATCCGAAAGGTTCCGCTGTCCATCATTGCGCCGCTCCTGGTGGGGGTGTGGTGTTCACGAGGCGCTGCGGGCGTCGTGAGGAGCCAGTGTGCGCAGCAAGAGATGGCACATCGACATCGCGTGAGGCCTAATTTCCGCCCGGACGGCTGCGATTGTCCTCGACCATCCGGTTGGCGAGCGAACTGCTATCGCGTTCAACTTCGGCCCACTGGCGGTTGGTCAGGCAGACCTTGCGAGTTTTGGCCCGCGATCCGATCACCGATTCCGTCTTGCAGCGCATGTAATCGGGATGCTTCTTGTCCTCGATTTTTGCCGTCTTGGGAGGTTCGGCGGCGCGGGGTTGCTGGTCTTGCGCGAACCCGGCCTGCGCCGAAAGCATGAGAGCCAGGGCAAGTGTGCCGGTGCCGATCGTTCGTTTCATCATCCATTCCTCCTTTGGGGCAGCATAGCCGGGGAGGGGGCAAATAAAAAGGGGCGATGCTTTCGCACCGCCCCCTCTTTATTGGCCGAAGCCCGCTTTAGAAGCGGAGCTTCACCGCAGCCGCATAGCGGCGGCCCAGTGCGTCATACGACGACGGGTAGGTGTTGCCCGAGTTGAACGCGGTTGAACCGATGTCCGAACCCACCAGCGGCGGATCCTTGTCGAACAGGTTCTGGACGGTCAGGAGGAACTCGAAGTTCTCCGTCGCAGCCCAGCGGGCGCTCAGATCGAAGTAGTTGTAGGCCGAGATCTCGTTGAAGTTGACCTGCTGGCCTGCGATCGGACCAACCGAAGCCGGCAGCGTGCCCGAGAAGGCATTGCCGAACTCGTAGTTCACGCCGTCCATGTAGCGCCATGCCACCGAGAGATCGAGCACGTCGTTGAACGTGAAGGTCGCACGGGTGTTGGCGACGAACTTCGGCTGGATCGAAGCGCAGTTGACCGAATAGAGGCCAACGCAATCGCGGAAGCCCGAACCCGGGGTAGCTTCGAACTCGTTCTTGAACGTGTAGGTCGCATCGGTCGAGAAGCGGAAGCCGATCGTGTCGGTGAGACCGGTCCGGTACCGCAGGCTTGCGTCAATACCGTCGGTCTTGATCGTGCCAAGGTTCGACAGGTTGAGCAGCAGGCCGAGCACTTCGTTCGGTGCACCGTCCAGGCCGCCCGTGGTCGGGTTGCGCGAAATCAGGGCACAGAACGGATTGTCTGCGGTCGGCGAGTCGTAGCAGCCGTCAGTCACGTCGCTGATTGCCGGCGAGGTGATCGCGTCGGTCAGCTTGATGTTGAAGTAATCGACGGTGAGCGACAGGTTGGGCATCGGTTCGATGACCGCACCGATGGTCCAGGTGGTTGCCTTTTCAACGCCGAGGTTCGGGTTGCCGCCCCCGGTCACGTTGATCTGGCCAGCTGCCGGCTGCAGGATCGAGCCGATGAAGGCTTCTGCCTGGGCCTGCGAAGCACCGCCGCGGACGATCTGAGCGACGCAAGCCGAGCGAAGCGCGGTGTTACCAACCGGAGCAGCCCCGGCGCACGGATCGACAGCAAGGTTATCCAGACCGGTGGTGACCGGAGTGAACAGTTCGCCGATGTTCGGTGCACGCGAGGAACGCTGGTAGTTGCCGCGGATCGAGATCGCATCCACCGGCGAGAAAGTACCGCCGGCCTTCCAGGTGAATTCGCTGCCCGAGGTCGAGTAGTCCGAATAACGGGCACCCAGTTCGAGCGTGAGTTCACGGAAGATCGAATCTTCGATGATCGGGATCACGAGTTCGCCGAACGCGTCCTTGACGTCATACGAACCGTTGATGTCCGGGGCCGCACCGCCGCCGCCGACAACTTCGCCGGGGGTCTTGGAGGCGTCATCCGACTGCTGGGTCGCGCTGTACTTGCGGTACTCCGCGCCGACAGCGAAGCCGATCGGGCTGTCCGAGATGCCGAAGCCAAGGTCACCGTTCACGATGCCCTGAACCTGCTGCAGCTTGGCGCCGGTGATGACCAGCTGCTGCTGGCTGAACACGTAGTCGATCATCGGCTGCGTGATGGTGCCGGCCGGGCCGAACAGGTTGATCGGAACGCATCCTTCAGCGCCGCTGTCGCAAGCGTCGGGGCTGGACGAACGCAGCGAGTTCTGCAGGCGGCTGAAGCGGGCGAAACCGCCCTGGCGCTGCATCTGCTCGCTTTCGCCGTAGGTGCCCGAGACTTCCCAGTTCACGTTGTCGGTCAGGCTGCCGCGCAGGCCGCCCGTGATGTTGAACAGGGTGGTGGTGAAGTCAGACGTACGCGGACCGGCTTCCACCGAGCGGCGACGCACCTGGATGTTCACTTCGCGATAGCCGGCAGCGTTCGGGCCATCGGCAGAGGCTGCAGCGGCGCAACCGGCAGCATCAAGCCCTGCGCCGGTGCAGAGGCGCTGGAGGATCGCGTTGGGGATGAACGGGTTCGACAGCGGCACCGCGTAGGTGTTGAAGAACGAACCGCCCGGGGCGATGATCGTCGAAACGGTCTGCTTCGAGAACACGGCCTGGGTGAACACTTCCACATCGTCCGTCACTTCGTAGTGTGCGGCGCTGTAGATGTTGTACCGCTTGAACGGGGTCTGGAAGATGTTCGAGGGGTTGAAGTTGTAGAAGTCGTAGATCGTGTCCGGAACGACATCGGTGCCTTCCGGATTGATCTGGCCGGTGGCGCCGCCGCCGACAATCACAGACGGAACAGCTGCGGACGAGCCGCCGGCTGCGCCGCTGAAGGAACCGACATTGAACAGCGAGAAGTCACGGGCGCCCTGGAATACGGCGTCCTGATCCTGGTAACCGACGCTGAGAACAGCGTTACCGCGGCCGTCATCGAAGTTGGCACCGATGGTCACGTCGGCGCGGAAGACGCTGCCGTCACCCTGCTCGGTGATCTGCTGCGAGGCAGTTGCTTCGACACCGGCGAAGTCACGCTTGGTGATGAAGTTCACAACGCCGCCGATCGCGTCCGCACCGTAAGTGGTGGTCGCGCCGCCGGTCAGGATTTCCGTGCGCTCGATGATCGCCAGCGGGATGTTGTTGAGGTCGACGCGGCCGGTCGTGTCGGCCGGGGTGAAGCGGCGACCGTCAAGCAGCACGAGGTTGCGGTTCGAACCGATGCCGCGAAGGTTGACGAAGCTGGCGCCGCCGTTGCCGTTGTTGACGGCCGAACCGATGCTGGGAACAGCCGAGGGCAGTTCGCGCAGGAATTCTTCCGCGACGTTCGTCTGTGCAAGCTCAAGGTCGTCGCTGCTGACAACGCTCACCGGGCTCGACAGCTCGAGGTTGGAGTTGGAAATGCGCGACCCGGTCACGACGATGGCCGGTGCGGGCGCAGCCTCTTCGGCAGCCTCTTCGGCGGCAGCGTCCTGAGCGAAAGCCGGCTGCGCCATAAGCGCAAGGCTCAGCGCAACCGGTGCGGCGGCAAGTTTCAGTTGATTCTGGAGTTTCATTGCTAAGTCCTCTTTATAGACTTTTTTCATCGACCCCGGGGCGGCAAGCACCCGTCGGGATTTCCGGCCTGTTCACGTGCGATATCCCACAGGAAATCGTACGGATACGACGCGCTGGATGGTGGCTAACACCTTAAATGGCGCGCCATTGCAAAGAGATTGTCGGTTCCTGCCGAGGAAGCCCGGCGCACTGTGGCGTCAAGGACACAGTCATTTGTGGCGGGCCTTGAAGGGTGCGGCAGTCCACATCGGCACCCATGGGCGACGGCATGGTTCTGCGCGCCAGCCCCATCCCAACAATGTCAGTTGACGCAAACGTAAGGTCACCTTAGGCGGGTGGCAAATCAAAACCCGTGGGAGAGTGCAGGATGGCAACAGCGTATATTGTTGAAGCAGTGCGGACCGCTGGCGGCCGCCGTGGCGGCAAGCTGGCCGGGGTGCACCCGGTCGATCTGGCGGCCCGGTCGCTCGATGCGATCGTCGCGCGCTCGGGCATCGATCCCAAGGCGGTTGACGACGTCATCATGGGCTGTGTCACCCAGGCGGGCGAGCAGGCCATGCAGGTCGGCCGCAATGCGGTTCTTGCCAGCAAGCTGCTGCCCCAATCGACCCCCGCCGTCACCATCGACCGCCAGTGCGGATCGAGCCAGCAGGCAATCCAGTTCGCCGCCCAGGCGGTGATGAGCGGGGTGCAGGACGTGGTCATCGCCTCTGGCGTGGAAAGCATGAGCCGCGTGCCGATGGGCACCAACGCCATGTTCCACATGAAGGAAGGGCTGGGCCACTACAAGTCGCCCGGGCTGGAGGAAAAGTATCCCGGCATCCAGTGGTCCCAGTTCATGGGCGCCGAGATGATCGTGAAGAAGCACGGCTTCACCAAGGACGATCTTGACCGCTTTGCGCTCTCCAGCCACGAAAAGGCGATCGCCGCTACCCGGGCGGGCGCGTTCGAGGGCGAGATCGTGCCGGTCGAGGTGGAAACGCCTGAAGGCCTGCAGATGCACACGGTCGATGAAGGCATCCGCTTCGATGCCACGCTGGAAAGCATTTCCGGCGTCAAGCTGCTCAACCCCGAAGGCACCCTGACTGCGGCCAGCTCGAGCCAGATCTGCGACGGCTCCAGCGCGGTGCTGGTGGTGTCCGAAGCCGCGCTCAAGGCCCACGGGCTGACCCCGCTGGCCCGCATCCACAACCTTACGGTCACCGCCGGCGATCCGGTCATCATGCTGGAAGAGCCGCTGTTCGCGACTGACCGGGCGCTGCAGCGGGCCGGCATGACGATCGACCAGATCGACCTGTTCGAAGTCAACGAGGCGTTCGCGTCGGTGCCGCTCGCATGGCTCAAGCATACCGGTGCTGATCCGGAGCGGCTCAACGTCAACGGCGGCGCGATTGCCCTGGGCCATCCGCTCGGCGCGAGCGGGACCAAGCTGATGGCGACCCTGGTTCACGCGCTCCGCGCGCGCGGCAAGAAGTATGGCCTGCAGACGATGTGCGAAGGTGGCGGTGTCGCCAACGTCACCATCGTCGAGGCGCTCTGATTTCCAATCCTGAAAGGACTACCCGATGAAGCTCGATAACACTGTTGCCGCGGTCGTCACCGGCGGCGCGTCCGGCCTTGGTGCCGCCACCGCCCGCGCGCTGGCCGCCAAGGGCGTGAAGGTCGCGATTTTCGACCTGCAGGAAGAAAAGGGCAAGGCCGTGGCCGAGGAAATCGGCGGCGTGTTCTGCGAAGTCAACGTGACCAGCGACGAAAGCGTGGCCGCCGGTTTCGCCAAGGCGCGCGAAGCCCACGGGCAGGAACGGATCCTGGTCAACTGCGCCGGCACAGGCGCAGCGATGAAGACCGCCAGCCGCAAGAAGGACGATGGCTCGATTGCGTTCTATCCGCCCGCCGCGTTTGACTGGCTGATCCAGATCAACCTGGTCGGCACGTTCCGCTGCATCGCCATGTCGGCTGCCGGGATGATGACGCTGGACCCGCAGGAAGACGGAGATCGCGGCGCGATCGTCAACACCGCCTCGGTTGCGGCGGAAGACGGCCAGATGGGCCAGGTCGCCTATTCTGCATCGAAGGCCGGTGTCGTCGGCATGACCCTGCCGATTGCGCGCGATCTTGCCAGCGAGGCGATCCGCATCAACACCATCCTGCCCGGCATCTTCGATACCCCGCTGCTGCAAGGCGCGCCGCAGAACGTGCGCGATGCGCTGGGTGCCTCAGTGCCGTTCCCCAAGCGCCTGGGCGAGCCGACCGAATACGCCAAGCTGGCGCTGGCGATGATCGAGAACGGCTATTTCAACGGCGAGGACGTGCGCCTCGACGGGGCCATCAGGATGGCCCCGCGCTGAGGTGCGCGAATTGATTTTCCTACCCGGTGCCAGTGCCGCTAGGATTGCTGAATGACGATCCGCCGGTTCCTTTCCGCAACGCCAGTTTGCGGATCGGGAGCGGCGGATTTTTTTGTGCCAGGACAGTGTAACATGTGGTCCATGTCTCGTTGCAGCATGGCCAACGGAGGGGAGCTTCCATGACCGACTTCACCCAGATCAGGCTCGACAAGGCCGACGGTATCGCCACGCTGACGCTCTACCGGCCAGAGAAGATGAACGCCTTCACCGGTACGATGATGAACGAGATCTGCGCCGCGCTGGACGATACCGACGCCGATGACAGCGTGCGCGCGGTGATCGTGACCGGGCATGGGGAGCGGGCGTTCTGCGCCGGGGCGGACCTGACCCCGGAAGGCGGCGGGCACGTGTTCTCCGATCCCAACCCGGTCAGCGACCTGTCGGACGAGCGGGTGCGCGATGGCGGCGGGCGGCTGACCCTGCGGCTGTTCAACTCGAAGAAGCCCCTGATCGGGGCCTGCAACGGGGTGGCCGTGGGCGTGGGCGCGACCATGCAGCTGCCGTTCGACATCCGGCTGGCCAGCGATAATGCCCGGTTCGGGTTCGTGTTCGCCCGGCGCGGGATCGTGCCGGAGGCGTGCTCAAGCTGGTTCCTGCCGCGCGCCGTGGGGCTCCAGACAGCACTCGAATGGTGCATGACGGGCCGCATCTTCGATGCTCAGGAGGCGCTTGACCGGGGGCTGGTGCGCTCGGTCCACCCGCAGGCCGAACTGATGGATGCCGCGCGCGCGATTGCGCGCGAGATTGCCGACAACACCTCGGCGGTGTCGGTCAGCATGACCCGGGCCATGCTGTGGCGGCTGGCCGCGACCGAGCACCCGATGATGGCGCACTGGATCGACAGCCGCTCGATCTACCGCCTCAGCCGCAGCGCCGACGCGAAGGAGGGCATCGCCAGCTTCCTCGAGAAGCGCGCGCCGGTCTATCCGGATACGGTCAGCGGCGACATGCCCGACTTCTACCCCTGGTGGGACGAGCCGGGGTACGCCTGACCGGACCGGGCCAGACCCCTTGCCAGCGCAACCGGTTGCCGTAGAAACGACCCATGACTGACTCACGCGAGGCCGTGCTGCGGCTGGCCGACTTCCTGCCCTACCAGCTGTCGATCGCGTCCAACGCGGTCAGCAACAGCATCGCAGAGGTCTATCGCGCCCGGTTCGGCCTTAAGATACCCGAATGGCGGGTGATGGCGGTTCTCGGTGATCGGGGTGCTCTGACTCAGCGTGAACTGACCGAGGCGACCGTGATGGACAAGGTCGCGGTCAACCGGGCGTGCAAGGCGCTGGAGGCGCGCGGTCTGCTGGCGCGGGAACCCAACGCGCGTGACGGTCGCTCGCACCACCTTGTGCTGACGGACGCGGGGGCTGCCATCTACGGCCGGATCATGCCGCTGGCGCTGGAGATGGAGCAGCGGCTGTTCGCCACGCTCGCTCCGGATGAACGGGCCACCTTCTCGCGCCTGCTGGCCGCTGTCCTGGCGGAAGCCGCAAAGCACGATCCCGCCGCCGGCTGACCGGAGGCGGGATCGGTTGTCGGCAGACTGGCCGGGTGATTACCCTGCCTTGGCCGGACCGTCGTCGGCGAAGGCGTCGGCAATCGAACAGGCCGCCGGGCCAAGGATGACGATGAACAGCACCGGCAGGATGAACAGGATCAGCGGCACGGTCATGATCGCGGGCAGACGGGCAGCCTTCTCTTCGGCGCGCATCATGCGCTCGTTGCGGAATTCGGCGGAGAGTACCCGGAGCGCCGAGGCCAGCGGCGTGCCGTAGCGCTCCGTCTGGATCATGGTGGTCACCACGCCGCGCACCGCATCGAGATCGACGCGGTAGGCGAGGTTGTCGAACGCCATCTTGCGTTCGGACAGGAACGACAGTTCGATTGCGGTGAGGGCGAATTCGTCGCCCAGTTCCGGATAGGCCCGGCCCAGTTCCTTCGCCACGCGGTTGAACGCAGCGTCGACGGTCAGACCGGCCTCGGCGCAGATCACCAGCAGGTCGAGCGCGTCGGGCAGGCCCTTGCGGATCGCGTCGACCCGCTTGTTCGACTTGTTCTTGAGGAACATTTCCGGGCCCTTGTAGCCCGCAAACAGCATGGCCCCCATGCCCGAGACCCGCTTCATCCCGCCCCAGTCCGGAAAATAGTCGATCACGTAGATAACCAGGAAGCCCAGCGCGCCGAGCACGATCGGCAGCACAATCCGGGCCGCGATAACGAAGACCGCCAGTTCACGGTTGCGGTAGCCGGCATGGGCCAGCTTCTGCTGGATGTCCTTGATCTGGCTTTGCTGGAGCACCTTCATGCTCTCCAGCGTGTCCTTCATCCGCTCAGTGCCTTCCGACTTGCGGACCAGGCTCTGGCGCTTGCGGGAGGTGCTCTTGACGATGCCCTGCTTCAGTTCCTCGCGCCGGTCAGTCAGCGCCTTGACGCGCTTGGCCATCGGGTCGCGCACGGTCACGGCGGCGTAGATCGCCATCATCACCGCAAGCGCGGCGACACCGGCCATGATCGTGCCGACCAGCACGACATCGAAGCCGAGAAGGGTAGGGCCGGATTGCTGGTTCAACATTGCGCGCGGTCCCTGCTCAGATCTCGAAACTGACCATCTTGGCCATGATGAAGGCCCCGATGCTCATCCACACCATGCCGCCGAGCCCGGCGACAATCAGGCGGTCGTCCACGAAAAAGCCGCCAACGTAGCTGGGGTTGATCCACCAGATCATGCCGAAGACGATGAAAGGCAGCGAGCCGACGATATAGGCCGAGGCTTTCGATTCCGAGCTCATCGCCCGGATCTTGAGCTTCATCTGCGCACGCTTGCGCAACACGTCGGCCAGGTTGGAGAGGGTTTCGGCCAGGTTGCCGCCCGTCTCGCGCTGAATGGCCAGCGTGATGCAGAAGAAGTTGAATTCAGGGATATTGAGGCGGTCGGCGGTTTCCTGGAGGGATTCCTCCATCGTCCGGCCGATCTTGATCCGCTCGACCACGCCCTTGAATTCGATCCCGACCGGGCCGGGCACTTCCTGGGCAACGACGGTCAGGGTCTCGGTCACGGGCAGGCCCGAGCGCAGGCCGCGCACCAGCAGTTCGATCGCGTCCGGGAACTTGGCGTTGAAGTCCCCCGTCCGCTTCTTGATGAAGTGATTGACCACCATGTGCGGCAAACCGCCACCGACGACCAGGCCAACGCCCAGCGCCAGGAGCGGCGCACCCGAGCGCAGGAAGATGAGCACGGCCACGCCCAGACCCACGCCGAGCGAGGCATAGGCATATTGCGACACGGTCCATTTCTTGCCGGTCCGGTCCAGCCGGATTGCGAGGGCCGCTATGCGCGATTCCGATCCGGCGATCCGGTGCATGGTCGGCTTGCGCGCGGCAATCGCTTTCTTGAGCTGCGATTCGACCTTGGCGTCGGTGCTTTCCGAATGGCGATAACGCAGCTGGCTGAGGCGGCGCTGGCTTTCCTTGGCCGGTGAAGGGCCGTTCAGCAGCGCGTAGCCGATCGCAAGCACTGCCATCAGTCCGCCTGCAAACAGCAGGAGCTGGAAAATGCTCATGCCCTTGTCCCGCCTTTCCTTGTCACGTCATCGGTTTGGCCGGTCGGCCCGCAAGGGGCCGTGGCCGGATTGCTCACTGTGCCGGCTGGGTGACAGCAGCCTTCTTGTCCTTCTTGGCCAGCAGCGACTTGAGGTCGAAACTGCCCAGGAGGGACTTCTTGGCCGCAGGAACCGCAGCGTCGGCCTGTTCCTCGCTCACACCCATGATCCGTTCGGCAAGCTGCCGGATGACCGAGCTGGCCTTGGATGAGCGGTTGGCTTCAAGGAATGTCTGGCCCAGCTTGGCGGCGTTGGATGCTGCCTTGAAATCGTAGGGGACAGTGAAGTCGATCGAGCGTTCGATCGAGGCTTCGAAATCGGCCTTGCTGATTTCACCAGCCCCGGTCTGCGCCTTGTTGACCACCACCATCGGCTGGGCGTGCGCCGCATTGGCTTTCAGCCACGACAGGATGCGGATCGTGTCACGCGCCGAGGCGAGTGTCATTTCGGCCGCCAGCACCACCACGTTTACGTCTGCGAACAGGTGGGGGAAGTTGACCAGCATATTGCGCGGCAGGTCAATCACCGTCATCTCGAACGCCTGGCGGAACTCTTCCTCCAGCTGCACGAATGCCGAACCGTCGGTCATCAGGGGCGCGTTGATCGGCGCTTCGGCCGAAAGGATGGCGAGGTTCTCGTTGGCGCGGATCATGGCGCGTTCGATGAACAGGCCGTCGATGCGGCTGGGATTGTCGATCGCGTCTGTCAGCCCGCGACCCGGCTCCAGATCGAGCGCCAGCGCACCCGTGCCAAAGTGGACGTCAAGATCAAGCAGCGCCGTCGGCAGCTTGTGATCGCTGCTGAAGGCCCAGGCAAGCGACGTTGCCAATGTCGACGCGCCGACCCCTCCGCGAGTGCCGATCACCGCCGAGGTGATGTGGCGGCGCGTGGTGGCACCATCGTTGGCGCGCGGCGCCATGAACACGGCCTGCGCCTGCGTCAGTGAATCCCGCAACTGCCCGGCCGAGAGCGGCTTGAGCAGATAGTCATGAATGCCCGAGCCGAGCAGGTCGCGGTAAAGGCGCACGTCGTTGACCTGGCCGATGGCGATCACCACGGTGCCGGGTTCGCAGACTTCCGCCAGGCCGTTGATGTCGCTGAGCGGATCGCCGCTTTCGGACAGGTCGACCATCAGGATATTCGGGCTCGCGGCAACGGAGAGTGACTGCACGGCATTGCGCAACCCGCCTTTGGCGCATTTTTCCGGTGCCCAGCCCATTTCGATCACGACCGGTCGCAGCACGTCCAGTGCGGCCTCGTCGCAGATGAAGGCGGCAAAGGGATCGCGGTTCCCGTTCGGTTTCCAAGGTGCGTTCATCGACTTTCCCCTTATTCGCCGGACGACGTCTGCTTGAGGCCGCCTTCGCCGGTCGGCTTCTGATCGCGGTAACTGCCAATCGCCTTGTTCGACGTGGCCACGACCGTTTCGCCGGAACCGGACTGGCCCTTGATCAGGTCTTCCGGATTGGCGACCATCGCGGCGAGGTTGCCGTTGATGGCGCATCCGTAGCCGGGCGAAGTCGCGTTGTTGTAATTCATGTCGGACTGGGCCGACCAGTCGGGACAGCCCGGCACATAGGCGGTCGAGCGGGTCAGCACGACGCGTGCCGTGCCCGGGTTGACGTAACCCGGGGTCACCGGAGCCCCTTCGCTCACCAGGATGCCGTGGCGGGCCGCCATCTGCGCGATCGCATCACGGGTTGCGCCGCTCATGGTCGGGTCGTCGATCGAAACCCGGTCGCCGTAGCGCAGGTCCATTGCCTCGAACCAGCCGGCCAGCCTTCGCTGCTCGGGGATTGCAAGGCCGTTGCCGCTGGTGCGGACATCGAGAGTGTAGTTGGTCCGCTCGACCACCGGTTGCTTGGTGGAATTGAGGCTGCGGTTCGTCGGCATTCCGCCACACGCCGAGAGCGACAGCCCGAGCGAGACGGCGATTGCGGTTGCCAGTTTGCGATTGAGTGCCTTGGGCATCGTGATCACCTTTCTCGTTAGAGGCTGAAGCCGGGGGCGACAGCGACGTCCTTGCCCTCGCTGCCCTTGTTCTTCGGTTTCCGGTCGGCGGAACGCTTCGGCTCGGCAGACTGTGCGCCGGGCAGCACCGCTGCCGGATCAATCCGGGAGACGGCGGGGGGCGTGCCATCACGGTCCTGCGCGGACGGCATCGGCCGGCTTTCGCCGCTCTTGCCGGCATTGTCGCGGAAGCCGAGCAGGCTTTCGAGCTCGCTGGCGGCGTGGAAACCGTCAGTCGGCAGCTTGATGTCGCCGTCGCTGACCGGATTGACCAGATAGGGGGTCACCACGATCACCAGCTCGGTTTCGCCCTTCCGGAACGAGCGCGAGCGGAACAGGTTGCCCAGGATCGGCACGTCGCCCGCGCCGGGTGCCTTGTCGATCGTGCTCTGCGCGTTGCTGCTCATCAGGCCGGCAATCATGAAGCTCTGGCCGGAGCCCAGCTCCACGGTGGTTTCCGCCCGGCGGATGGTCAGGGCCGGGATCTGGAAGCCGTTCAGGGTAACCGCACCCTGACTCGACAATTCGGAGACTTCCGGGCGCACGCGGATCGAGATCCGTCCGTTCGAAAGCACCACCGGCGTGTAGGCCAGGCTGACCCCGAACTTGCGATACTCGATAGCCGTGGTGCCGAGGCCCTGGCTGATCGGGATCGGGAATTCGCCGCCGGCCAGGAATTCGGCCGTTTCGCCCGAAAGGGCCGTCAGGTTGGGCTGCGACAGAGTGGTAACCAGGCCGTTCTGCTCGCCCAGGTCCAGCGCGCCGAGCAGGTCGAGGCCGAGGAACTTGGTGGCTAGACCCAGGGTGGTTCCGCCAACGATCGGATTGACCGACGTGCCGGGCACTTCGACAAACTGGCCGGGGTTGTTGATGTCCGGAACCAGGACACGCACCTGGTTGCCTACGCCAGTGGCGGTGCCGGGGCGAAACGTCGAAGAGAAGCCGGTGCGGCCCTGGCCGACCCCGAACTGAATTCCGCTGCTGCCGTCAATCGTGGTCAGATTGGTGCCGATCTCGCGAACCAGCGAGCGGCTGACTTCAGCGAAGCGCACCTGCAGGTTGACCTGCAGCGGGGTCGCCATCTTCAGGCGGCTGATCACGTTCGTCTCTTCACCGACGAAGGCCTGGACCAGGCGCTCGGCTTCAGCCGCATCTTCCGGTGCGGCGATGATGCCGGTCAGCAGCACTGTGTTGGTGCCCATGGTCGAGACCGCGATCTTCGCTTCGGGCATGGCCAGCGCCAGCATCTGGTCGACGCTGCCGATGTTGTTGCCCACGCGGACATTGGCTGACCAGACAATGTCGCCGGCAGCGTTGCTCGCATAGACGGTCGTCTCGCCGCCGGTCTTGCCGAAGACATAGAGCTGGCGGGACGATTTCACCTGCACGTCGGCAATGCCGTCGTTGGCGATGAAGACGTCGGCCATGTTGCCGGGCACGCTGATCAGCTCGCCGCGCCCGATCGAAAGCACAATCGTCTGGGCCGGTTTGACAACCGCCTGGGCAAAGGCCGCGCCGGTGCCGACCGAGGCCAGCGGGGCCAGGGCGAGGCTGGCAAGCAGCGCGGTGGTGGTCAGGCGATATTTCATGCTCTTGCCCTTCGATTGGCCGTTACGGGCCGGTTCGGTGCGGAAGCTGTTGGTGTGGTTGCTCATGGTTCCCCCCTCAGCGTCCGCCGCCGGTCTTGCCGATGGCTTCTTCAGTGGTAATCTTGCCGCGGGTAACCCGCACGGTCGGGCCCTTGGGCACGGTCGGCTGGGCCGCTGGTGCGCCGGACACGGCCATTTCCGGTGCCGGAGCCGATCCGGTCTGGCGCTGCGGCGGCATCGACGTGCGCTGGAAGCGCGATACGTCGCCGCCGGTCACGAAGCTGGCACCCTTGTCGATCGGGCGGGCCATGGCCTGGCGCAGCAGCTTCTCTTCCTGTTCAGGCGTGGCATTGTCGGGGATCTTCACGTCGCCCGATGCGATGGCCCGCTCCAGCTCGCTCTGGTTGTCGGAGATCGAGCGCAGCGACAGGCTGAGCGTTCCGATGGTCTGCGCGACTGCGACCTTCTCCGCGATCTTCGGGGTCACTTCGAGCGTCACGGTGCGGAATGCACGGACCACGGTGCGGCCCTGTTCGTCCGAGGTGCTTTCGGTCGACTGGTCGGTTGCGAGGACCCGCAAGTTGCGCAGGATGGTTTCGGAAGCCTTGAGCCCTTCGCTGCCGCCATCGCCCTTGACCGTCTGAGTCAGCACGAGGTCGACCCGGTCACCCGGGAAGACGAACCCGGCAACGCCGGTCTTGGCCGACACAGGCACCGTGACGGCGCGCATCCCGGGGCCGAGCGCTGCGGCCAGGAAGCCGCGGTCGCCAGGGGCCACCAGCGAGCCCTGGGTTACCGGCTCGCCTGCAGTAATGGGAAAGCGGACAACGGTGCCGATCAGCTTGCTGATGTCGGATTCGCCGTCGATGAAATAGGCATCCTGCACCAGCTCTTCCGGCCATTGCTGGAAACCGATCGCATCGGCGGTGATGATCGTGCCGACTGGCAGGGCACGGTTCGACACCAGCACCTTGGGCCCCACCGGCTTCTGCGGCACTGCCTCGGCCTGCGGGGTCGCTGCCCCGGCAAACATGCTCCGCGCGATGAGCGCCGTACCGATCGCGATGACCAGTGCCCCCAGCAGCAGAACCAGCTTTTTCCTGTCCATGGCTATTCAAGCCCCCTGTTCAGCCCGGCAGTTGCGGGCAGGTGTAGTTTGTGTCGTTAATCCGTGACTGGTTAAAATCGGGTTCACCCCGTTCCGAGACTGGCGCCCGCCAGCGGCAGGTAGTGCGTGCCCAGTACCCACAGGCCGGCCGCGGAAATGGCCACGCCGTAAGGCACGGCCAGCTTGTCGCGCCGCCGTTTCATCACGTGGCGCACGCCCAGCACCACGGTGAGCACACCGCCCGCCAGCGCCATCACGATCAGAAGCTTGAGGAACCAGGTCGGCTCGATCCACAGCGCGAGAGCGGTGAGCAGCTTGACGTCGCCGCCACCCATCATGCGCAGGGCGAACAGGACGGCCAGCACCACGAAAGCCGCCACCGCCACGCCGAACTGCATGGCCACGTCCGGCCAGAGCGCATAGCCTGACGACCACCAGAACAGCGGCGCGCCCAGCACGATCGCGCCGTTCAGCCAGTTGTCGATCTGACGCCGCCTGAGATCGGTGACTGCGGCAACAACCAGTGCGATTGCCAAGCCGCAGAGCAGCCCGTAGTGGAGATAACCGTCCAGCATGATGCCCCCAAAGGTCCCCTTAGGAGGCTGGTGCTACAGGCGATGGCTTACCAAAAAGTAACCACCCCGTTGAGGCCAGCGTTAGGCAAGCAGGCAAAGCCCGGATGAACCATACCCCGATTGATCGCCGTGCCATCCCCGCGCACGCCATCGAAAGCCGCTGGCAGGCAAGCGACGGCTGGCCGATCCGCCGGATCGACTGGCCGGTGCCTGAGGCTCCGCGCGGCTCCATCCTGTTCCTCCCAGGGCGGGGCGACTGCTACGAGAAATACCTGGAAACGCTGGAACAATGGCACCGCGCCGGCTGGGCGGTGTCCGCATCCGACTGGCGCGGTCAGGCGGGTTCGGGTCGCCTCGGCAACGATCCGGTGACCGGGCATGTCAGCGACTTTGCCGATTGGGTGAACGATCTGGCTCTGTTGTGGTCGCAATGGAAGGAGACGCGGCCCGGGCCGCACGTGCTGGCCGGGCACTCGATGGGCGGGCATCTGGTGCTGCGCGCTCTGACGGAAGGCCGGGTCGATCCTGCTGCCGTGGTGCTGTCCGCGCCGATGCTCGGATTTTTTGGCACGGTCCTGCCCTTGCCGGTGATGCATGGCGCGGCCCGCCTGATGAAGAGGCTGGGCGATGCGGCCCGGCCAGCGTGGAAATGGAGCGAGAAGCCGGGGCAGGTGCCAGCCTCGCGCATCACTCTGCTGACCCACGACCCTGTCCGCTATGCCGACGAGCTGTGGTGGCGCGACGCGCGGCCCGAACTGGTGATGGGGCCGGGCAGCTGGGGCTGGGTCGAACGAGCCTACGCTTCGACGCGCGTCCTTAACCGGCCGGGCGTGCTGGAGCGCGTGCAAACCCCGGTGCTGCTGCTGGGAGCAGAAAATGACCGGCTGGTCGACATGAGGGCGATCGAGCGAGCCGCTGCCCGTCTGCCACAGGGCGAACTGGTGCGGTTCGGGGCCGGATCGCGGCACGAAATCCTGCGCGAGGCTGATCCGGTGCGGGATCGGGCGATGGCGGCAATCGACGCGTTTCTCGACCATGCGGTTGCGGCCAGCGGATAGAGCTGATGAGCACGTATGATATTGCAGTGGTCGGGGCGGGGATCGCCGGGGCCAGTCTGGCTGCCGAACTTGCGCCCCATGCACGGGTGCTGGTTCTGGAGGCGGAAGACCGGCCGGGCTACCATTCGACCGGGCGCTCCGCCGCCTTCTGGGAAGAGTGCTACGGCGGGCCCGAAATCGTGCCGCTCACCCTGGCCTCCGGCCCTTATCTGCGCCGCGGCGGCTTTCTGGCTGAACGGGGCGCGCTCTATATCGGGCGTGACGGCGACACGGCCGAGCTTGACGGGTTCATGGACCGGTTCGGGCCAACGGGCGTGACGATCGAGCGGGTCGATCGCGCCGGGCTGGCAGCAAGGCTTCCCGGCGTCCGGCCAGACTGGACCGGTGCCATCTGGGAGCCTGCCTGCGCCGATATCGACGTGGCGGGCCTGCACGCGCACTATCTTAAGGCGATGGTGGCGCACGGGGCAGAGCTGGTTGTGCGGGCACAAGTCGCCGCACTTTCACGCGAGGGAGATCTCTGGCGGATAGAGACCGGGCGGGGCGAACAGTTCCTGGCCCGGACAGTGGTCAACGCCGCGGGAGCGTGGGCCGATCAACTGGCGGAGATTGCCGGAGCGCGCGCGCTCGGCATCCAGCCCTTGCGGCGGACAGTGGTGCAACTGCGGGTGGACCCCGCGCCCTCGGCTGATCTTCCGCTGGTGCTCGACATTGCCGGCTCGTTCTACTTCAAGCCGGAAAGTGGCCGGCTATGGCTCAGCCCGCACGACGAAGAGCCTTCGCCGCCCTGCGATGCCGCGCCCGAGGAACTCGCCGTGGCCGAAGCGATCGACCGCCTGCAACACGTGGTTGACTGGCGGATCGAGGCTGTCGAACACAAGTGGGCCGGGCTGCGCAGCTTCGCACCGGACCGTTGCCCGGTCTATGGCTTCGACCCCGAGGTGGAAGGGTTCTTCTGGTTTGCGGGGCAGGGCGGCTATGGCATCCAGACCTCGCCCGCAGCAGCCCGGCTGGCGCGGCAGTTGCTGCTCGGCCACCCACGCGATGCCATGACCGAAGGGCTCGACCCCCGACTCTACGATCCCGCCCGCTTCGGCTGAGAAAGGCTGGCAATTCTGGCCAACGCGGGTAGGGTGCTCCCTCCACTGATGGAACGGGAGGTTGCTGAAATGGCTCACAAGTTTGAGATCTACAAGGACAAGGCAGGCGAGTTCCGCGTGCGCTTCAAATACAATTCGGAAACGATGTTTTCCACTGAAGGGTATTCGAGCAAGGCATCCGCTCAGAACGCCATCGATTCGATGAAAAAGAACGGCCCCGGCGCGCCGGTCGAAGACAACAGCTAGTTGCCGATACGCGCGGAGCGGGGTGCCTAGCGTCCCCGGCTCCGCGCCTGCCGGTCAGCCTCGTCGCTTGCGAGGACATCGACACGTTCGTTCTCGACGTGGCCATTGTGGCCCTTGACCCATTGCCAGTCGACCTTGTGTCGGGCTGCAGCCGCAATCAGGTCGTGCCACAGATCGGCATTCTTGACCGGCTGTTTGCTGGCATTGACCCAGCCGCGCTTCTTCCAGCCGTCGATCCACTTGGTCATGCCGTCAATCACGTAGCGGCTGTCGGTGTGCACGGTCACCACACACGGTTCGATCAGGGCGTTGAGTCCTTTGATCACCGCACTCATTTCCATCCGGTTGTTGGTGGTGAGTACCTCGCCGCCGACCAGTTCCTTCTCATGACGCCCCATCCGGAGCAACGCGGCCCAGCCTCCGGGGCCGGGATTGCCCTTGCAGGCACCGTCGGTGAAGAGATCGACCTTCTTCATCGGGATGAGGCCCGGGCTGGCGGAGCAAACGCGGCCGCGCCCGAGCTACGATAGAAATCGAGGCGGCGCATGAAGTCCATCGGATCCTTGCGCGTCACCAATGCTTCCGGCGGCGTATCGAGCCAGTCCTGCGCGCGGCTGGAAATAAACCTGAGGCAGGCACCCTGTGCCAACAGTGGCATGGCCTCCCGCTCGGCCGGTTCCAGCGGACGGACGCTTTCGTAGCCTTCAAGCAGCGCCTGCCCCACGTCCGCGCGATGCCGCGCGCCACCGGCGGTAAAGCTCCACGCTGCGTGGGTGACAGCCAGATCGTAGGCCATCATGTCGGTGCAGGCGAAGTAGAAGTCGATCAGGCCCGACACCTTGCTGCCGAGCATCAGCACGTTGTCCGGGAAGAGATCGGAATGGATCACCGAGCGCGGCAATTCACCGGGCCAGCGTGAGGCGACCTCTGCCGCGACGCCGATCGCGCGCGGCAGGTCATGGTCGATCCCTGCCAGAGCAACGGCGCCGCACCCTGCCAGGACGTGTGCCGACATGTCGGGGCCAAGCACGTTCTCGCGCCCGTCCGCCATGTCGGTCGAGGCAAGATGCATCCGGGCGAGGACTGCCCCGACGCTGCGGGCCTGATCGGCGGTGGGCCGGTCCACCGAGACACCGGGCAGGAATTCTATCAGTGCCACGGCCTTGCCGCCCAGCATCCGGAAGGCCGCTCCGCCACGATCATGGATGGTCCGGGGGACCGGGCAGCCTCTGGCGGCGAGATGATCGAGCAGGCCGAGAAAAAACGGCAAGTCGGCCAGGTCGATCCGACGCTCGTACATAGTCAGGATGAACCGGCCCTGCGTGGTTTCCAGCAGCCAGTTGGAATTGGACACACCTTCGGCAATGCCCTTGGCCGAGAGCAGTTCACCGACATCGTAGGCGGCGATCAGCTCTGCGAGGTCTTCCGCGCCGAGGTGGGTGTAAACAGCCACAAGCCGCTTAGTCGGTCAGCTGGCGCGGCAGCTTGAAGACCATCTTCTCCTCGGCAGTCACCAGGGTATGTTCTTCGACGTCGCGCCATTCGGTGAGCCGGTCGATCACTTCGCGGACCAGCGTTTCGGGCGCCGATGCACCGGCAGTGAGGCCAAGAGTATGCACGCCTTCGAGCCATTCGCGATCAATCTCGCTGGCGCGCTGGATCAGACGGCCCGGGGTCCCGCAGCGCTCAGCCACTTCAACCAGGCGCAGCGAGTTGGACGAATTGGGCGCGCCGATTACCAGCACCAGGTCGCTGTCCGGCGCAATGGCCTTCACCGCTGCCTGGCGGTTGGAGGTGGCGTAGCAGATGTCCTCTGCCTTGGGGCCAACGATGTGCGGATACTTTGCCTGCAAGGCGGCAATGATATCGGCGGTGTCATCGACCGACAGGGTGGTCTGGGTGAGGAACGACAGCGGCGCGTCTGCGGCAAAATCGAGCCTGGCGACATCGTCCACGGTTTCGACCAGAGTCATCCATCCTTCGGGAACCTGGCCCATGGTGCCGATGACTTCGGGATGGCCTTCATGCCCCACGAACACGATGTGCAGGTCTTTCTCGATGTGCCGCTCGGCCTGTCGGTGGACCTTGCTGACCAGCGGACAGGTGGCATCGAGGTAGGCAAGGCCGCGCCGCTGCGCCTCGGCAGGGACAGACTTGGGCACGCCGTGCGCGCTGAACACCACCGGCGCGCCATCGGGCACCTCGTCCAGCTCCTCGACGAAGATGGCGCCCTTCGCTTTCAGCCCGTCAACCACGAAGCGGTTGTGGACAATCTCGTGCCGGACATAGACCGGTGCGCCATAGCGTTCGAGCGACCGCTCGACGATCTCGATCGCGCGGTCCACTCCGGCGCAGAACCCGCGAGGCGCGGCGACCAGCACGGTCAGGGGCAAGCGGACTCCGCTCTGGTCAGCGGCAGGCTTCTGGGCGGCGACAGGCAAGGGCGCGTTCATAAACCCGCCTCTAGCGCTTTGCTGCATGGCCCGCTAGGGCGTGCGAACGATGAATTCGAGGAACGGTACCGCATGACATTGACCCGCAAGCTGCTTTGGGCCTCGGCCTGTGCTATCGCTCTGGCAGGCTGCGCGCGCGATGGTGAGCTGGTGATCGACGAGGGTGTCGGCATCACCGCTGTCCGCAGCGTCTGCCCGGCAGTCGGGGTGCCGGACTACACCGGCGATGTAACCCTGTTCCGCACGCCGGGTGACCGCACCGCTGCGAATATCGATGCCGTCGCTGCGATCACCAACGTTCGCAGCACCTGCAACGATTCGGGTGCGCGGGTCTATTCGGAAGCCAGTTTCGATGTCCTGGTGCGCCGGACCGACACGCGCGGTGCGCGGCGGATCGAGCTGCCCTTTTTCGCCACGGTTCTGCGCGGCGGGGCAGCCGTCCAGACCAAGCGGATCGGGACGGTTGCGGTCGACTTTGCCGACGGACAGGAACGGGCCAGCGCCTCCGCCAAGGCCGGTGCTTTCGTCGATCGCAACGAAGCGACCCTGCCTGCCGACATCCGCGAACAGATCACCCGCAGGCGCAAGGCGGGCGATCCCGATGCGGCGCTCGATCCGCTGGCCGATCCTCAGGTGCGCGCCGCACTCAACCGTGCGACCTTCGAACTCCTGGTCGGCTTCCAGCTGACCGAGCAGCAGCTCGCCTACAACGCTACGCGCTGATCGGGTCCGGGCGGGCAGGCCTGCCCGCATCTTGCGCTTTTGCGCAGGTCGGCTAACCGCGCGGCATGTCCGAACCGAAAACGCTTCATGCCGCTTTTGCGGCCAAAGTTTCCGCCGCGCTCGATGCCCTGGAAGGCGAGGGTGTCATTCCTGCCGGAACGCCCCGACAGGCAGTGGCGGTCGAGCCGCCGCGCGATCCCGACCACGGTGATCTGTCCACCAACGCCGCGATGGTCCTGGCCAAGCCCGCCGGCACGAACCCGCGGGCGCTGGCGGAAAAGCTCGCGGCCCAGCTGGCGCATGACGATGATATCGTCAGCGCGGAAATTGCCGGGCCGGGTTTCATCAACCTTCGGCTGGCAGACAGCGTCTGGACCAGTGAACTGCGGGCCATCGCGGATCTGGGGCCTGATTACGGCCGCTCCACCATGGGCACAGGGCGGACGGTGAACATCGAATACGTCTCGGCCAATCCGACCGGACCGATGCATATGGGCCACTGCCGCGGCGCGGTAGTCGGCGATGCGCTGGCCAGCCTGCTCGAATTCGCCGGGCACAGCGTCATTCGCGAATACTACGTCAACGATGCCGGCGGTCAGGTCGACGTTCTCGCCCGCTCGGTGCACCTGCGTTACTGTGAAGCGCTGGGCCGGGCCGTCGGAGAGATCCCCGAAGGGCTGTATCCGGGTGACTATCTGGTTCCGGTCGGACAGATACTGGCTGAGGAGTTCGGTTCGCGTTATGCCGATACGCCGGAAGCCGAATGGCTGGCGCTGTTCCGCACCCGCGCGGTCGAGGCCATGCTGGCGATGATCAGGGATGATCTGGCCAAGCTGGGCATCGTGCACGACCTGTTCTCGTCCGAGGCCGAACTGCAAGCCGCTGGCAAGCCGGAGGAGGCGGAAGCCTGGCTGCGCGCGCAGGACCTGGTCTACGATGGCGAACTCGAAGCGCCCAAGGGCAAGACGCCCGAAGACTGGGAGCCGGTTGAACTGCCGCTGTTTCGCGCCACCCGCTTCGGGGATGACCAGGACCGCCCGATCCGCAAGGGCGATGGCAGCTGGACCTATTTCGGGGCCGATCTGGCATACCACTTCCAGAAAGCGCAGACGGCCGACGAACTGGTCGACATCTGGGGTGCCGACCATGCCGGCACGGTCAAGCGGATCAAGGCGGCCGTGGCGGCGCTGACCGGCGGGCAAGGCCCGAATTCGACTGGGCCCAAGCCGTTCGAGGTCAAGCTGGTCCAGATGGTCCAGCTTCTGAAGGGCGGCCAGCCATTCAAGATGAGCAAGCGCTCCGGGAACTTCGTGACGCTTGCCGATGTGGTCGAGATGGTCGGCAAGGATGTGGTCCGCTTCACCATGCTGACCCGCAAGCCGGAGGCCCAGATGGACTTCGATTTCGACAAGGTGGTCGAAGCGTCGAAAGACAATCCTGTCTTCTATGTCCAGTATGCCCACGCTCGCATCCGCTCGTCGCTGCGCAAGGGTGCGGCAGAGGGCTTCATGCCCGATGGTGCCGGGCTCGACCTGCTGGGCGAGGCGGATCGCGGGCTGGTGCGGCAGGCGGCGCAGTTTCCGCGGCTGGTGGAGGCGGCCGCCCAAGCGCGCGAACCGCACCGGGTGGCCTTCTATCTCTATGATCTGGCAGCCGCCTTCCACGCATTCTGGAACATGGGCAACGATGACCCGGAAAAGCGGTTCATCGTGGCACAGAATCCGCAATTGACCGGGGCAAGGCTTTTCCTCGCCGCCCAGATCGGGCAGGTTATCCGCAATGGTCTCGCCCTTCTCGGGGTCGAGGCGGTCGAGGAGATGTGAGCATGATCGGGCTGGGGGACAACGGGCGCGAGCGCGACGGCGACGAGCCGCTGGGCGAAGAAGAGTGGGACGAGATCGACGAGGGAACCGAGGAGTTCTCGCTGGCCGCCGATGACGAACCGCTCCCCTGGCTTGAGTCCGGCGATTACGAGGATGAGGAGCAAGGCTCCGGTCTGGGGCGCCTGCTGGCGACCTTCGCGATCGGTCTCGCGGTTATTGGTGCGGTCCTCTACGGCCTGTGGTGGTGGAGCAACCGGCCTGATCCGGACCTGGTTGCTGACGGCAGCACCATTGCCGCGCCCGCAGGGCCGATGAAGGAACGCCCCGAGGATCCCGGCGGCAAGACCTTTGAAGGCACGGGCGATGTGGCTCCGGGCGTCGGCGAAGGCGAGACCCGTGAGGGTCGGCTTGCAACCGATAACGCGGCCAGCCCGACTGCTCCGGCAGCCACCGCTGCACCGCGCCCGAGCATCAATGCTGCCGGTTCGCAGACGCCTGAGCCAGCGGCCGGCGGTGTCGGGGTGCAGGTTGGCGCCTATTCGAGCCGCGCCTCCGCCGAAGCGGGCTGGACTGCGATCAACCGCCAGACCGATGTTTTGCAAGGCGTGCGATACCGCATCATGGAAGGACAGATCGAATCGGGCACGGTCTATCGCCTGCAAGCGGTGCCGGGCGACCTTGCAGCCGCCAACGCACTTTGCGCCAGGCTGAAAGCCCAGGCGATTCCCTGCCAGGTCAAGAACTGACCCTTGTGCACATGGCGGCGGCCCGCAACGCTTGCAGGCCGCCGCCCTTCCTGCGAACCTGCTTTTCATGACGCCTGCAATCTTCGGCCTGTCGGGCCCCGTCCTGCTGGATGACGAGCGCGCCTTCTTTCGCGAAGCGGACCCCGCCGGGTACATCCTGTTCGGTCGCAATTGCCAGGACCCGGAGCAGCTGCGCGCGCTGACGGATACCCTGCGCGAGATCCACGGGCGTGAGCGGCTGTTTATCTGCATCGACCAGGAAGGGGGGCGGGTCGCCCGTCTGCGCCCGCCGCACTGGTCCGCCTTTCCTTCCGGCGCTGCGTTTGATGCGCTCTATGACGTTGCACCAGCCAGCGCCATCGAAGCGGCGCGGGTCAATGCCCAGGCGATCGGAATCGAACTCGCCCAAGCGGGTATTACGGTCGATTGCCATCCGCCGCTCGATGTGCGCCAGCCGGGCGCACATGATGTGATCGGTGACCGTGCCCTTGGCTCCGAACCGATGCGCGTCGCCGCGCTCGGGCGCGCCATCCTCGACGGGTTGGCGCGGGCCGGTGTTGCGGGATGCATCAAGCATATGCCGGGCCACGGCCGCACCACCACCGATACCCACAAGGCCCTGCCTACGGTTACGGCGAGCGAGGCGGAGCTGGAGATGGACCTTGCTCCGTTTCGCACCCTCAACACCGCCCCCATCGGCATGACGGGGCATCTGCTGTTCACTGCCTGGGACAGGGAAAATCCGGCGACCCTGTCACCCCGGATCGTCGAGACCGTCATCCGGGGCAGTATCGGGTTCGATGGCCTGCTGCTGACGGATGATATCGACATGGAGGCCCTCGACGGCTCGGTGGCCGAGCGGGCCGAGAGGGCGATTGCCGCAGGCTGCGATCTGGTGCTCAACTGCTGGGCGAAGATGGACGACATGGCCGCCATGACCGCGCGTCTGCCCAGGCTGAGCGAGGTTGGCCATGCCCGCCTCGAACGTGCCCTGGTCGGCACCAGTCTCGCTGGCGATCCTGCCCGCAAGCCGGAACTGCTGGCTAAACGGGACGAGCTGCTGTCTCTGGTCGGAACTCTGGCATGAACAGCGCAGGCCTGATGCTGCTCGGCGGAACGGCAGGTCAGGCAGACGACTGGGCGGGGCCTGCCTCCGCTCCGGGCGACGACGAGGCACTCTATCTCGAACTTGACGGCTGGGAAGGTCCGCTAGACCTGTTGCTCGATCTGGCCCGTCGGCAGAAAGTCGACTTGCGGCAAATTTCGATCCTGGCGCTGGTAGACCAATACCTCGGCTACATCGATCGGGCCGGGGAACTGCGGCTTGAACTTGCGGCAGACTATCTGGTGATGGCGGCATGGCTGGCCTACCTCAAGTCGGCGCTGCTGCTTCCGCGCGAAGAGCAGGAAGACCCGAGCCCGGAAGAACTCGCTCTGCGGCTGCAACTTCGCCTGCAACGGCTTGGCGCCATGCGGGATGCTGCCGCCCGGTTGATGGCGCGTGACCGGATCGGGCGGGACGTGTTCCTGCGCGGCGCTCCGGAAGGGTTGCGGATCGACCGCAAGCTGCAATGGACCTGCGACTGGTTCAGCCTGGTGCAGGCTTACGGGCAGGTCAAGGCGCGCACCGCGCCAGCGATCCATATGGTCCGCAACCGGCCGGTGATGACGCTTGAAAGCGCGCTCGACCGGGTTTCCGCCATGCTCGGCTTAACGCTTGACTGGATGCGGCTGGAGGAATTCCTCCCTCCCCACGCCGAGCCGCGCCTGCGCCGGTCCGCGCTTGCATCGAGTTTTGTTGCCGCGCTTGAACTGGCCCGGACGGGCAAGGCCGAACTGGGGCAGGACGAAGCTTTCGGGCCGCTGCGCCTGCGCCGGATCCCGGTATGAGCGAGCGACCTGGCGAGCTCGAGCGAGCGGTGGAAGCAACGCTCTTCGCGTCTGAGCAGCCAATGACCGTTGCCGCGCTGGCGGTTCATCTGGGCGACGCTGATGCAGCTGACGTCCGCGCCGCGCTGGAAAGCCTGGCGGCCCATTATGCCGAACGCGGTGTCCGGCTGGTCGAGCGCGGCGGGCGGTGGCATTTCGAAACCGCACCGGATTGCGCGCACTTGCTCCGCCGGGAGCGTGAGCAGGTCCGGCGGCTGTCCAGGGCGGCCACCGAAGTGCTGGCGATCGTGGCCTACCATGAGCCGGTAAGCCGGGCGGAAATCGAATCGATCCGCGGCGTGCAGACCTCGGGCGGCACGCTTGATGTGCTGATGGAGGCGGGCTGGGTCAGGGTTGCCGGACGGCGGGAAGTGCCGGGCCGCCCGGTGATCTATGCGACCACGTCCGAATTCCTCGATCACTTCGGGCTTGAATCGCGGCGCGACCTGCCGGGAATTGATGACTTGCGGGCCGCCGGTTTGCTCGATCCGGTGGAGGACGTTTACGAGGCAATGGTGCAAAACGATACGCCCGGAGCTCAAGCCCAAGAAGATTGACTTCGCCGCTGGCGCTGCTGCCGGGCAACGCCTATATTGGCGGCAACACGCTTCCCGCAAAGGTCACTGCCATGTCGCTCGGTCCGGTCCAGCTCATCATCATCGCTCTTGTCATCCTGGTCCTGTTCGGCCGGGGGCGGATTTCCGAAATGATGGGAGATTTCGGCAAGGGTATCAAAAGCTTCAAGCAGGGCATGAACGAGCCTGACGAGGCCGACCGCAAGCCAGCGGCGCGGATTGAGTCGCCTGCACCCGGTTCCGCTGAGGCTCAGCCACAGGACAAGACCGACGCGCGCAACTGATCCCGTTTCGCCGGAACCGGCCCATGTTTGACATCGGCGCGACCGAACTGCTGGTCATCGTGATCGTGGCGGTCATCGCCATCGGCCCCAAGGACATGCCACTGGCCTTGCGCACGGCCGGGCGCTGGATCGGCAAGATCCGCCGGATGTCGGCGCATTTCCGCACTGGGATGGATGCCATGATCCGCGAGGCGGAAATGGAGGAAATGGAAAAGACCTGGCGCGAACGCAATGCCAAGATCATGGCCGAGCATCCTGCGGGTGAAATGGGGCCACTGCAAAAGACCGATCCGCCGGCAGCATCGGCTGAAGCGGCTGTCAACAAGGCGAACGAAACGCAGCCGCCTGACAAGCCCGGTGAGGGATAAGGGCGGACAATGGCTTTTCAGATCAAGGATATTGACCAGAGCGAGGCGCCGCTGCTTGATCACCTGATCGAGCTGCGCAGCCGGCTGGTCCGCTGTATCATCGCGATAGCGCTGGCGTTTGCAGTCTGTCTCTATTTTGCTGATGAGATTTTCGGCTTTCTGGTGCGCCCGCTGACCGCCGCTTTCCCCGAGGGGCAGGGCAAGTTGATCTACACCCAGCTTTACGAGGCGTTCTTCGTCGAACTGAAGGTGGCGCTGTTCGCTGCGTTCTTCATCAGCTTTCCGGTCATCGCCAACCAGCTGTGGGCGTTCGTCGCGCCAGGGCTCTATGCCCGCGAAAAGAAGGCCTTTCTGCCGTTCCTGTTCGCAACGCCGATCTTGTTCGTGGGTGGAGCAGCGCTGGCATACTATGTGGTTATGCCAACAGCCTTTCGCTGGTTTCTGGGCTTCGAAGGTACGGTTGGCGGGCTTGCGATTGAAGCGCTGCCCGGTACCGGGAACTATCTCAGCCTGGTGATGCAGTTCATCCTGGCCTTCGGGATCAGTTTCCTGCTGCCGGTGCTGCTGCTGCTGCTCAACCGGGCAGGTATAGTCACCCGCGCGCAACTCATCGGTGCCAGACGTTACGTGATTGTGGCGGTCTTCATCCTCGCGGCAATCGTCACACCGCCCGATCCGGGTTCACAGATTGTCCTGGCGATCCCGCTGCTGCTGCTGTTCGAAGGCTCGCTCGCGATCATGTGGCTGGGAGAGCGACGCGGTTCGACCGATAAGCCCGCCGAACAGGAAACGCGCCGATAGCTCCGCATGCTGCGCCGACGCGCGCATCACGGATCCTCAATTTGAAGCCTCGACCAGTGAGCATCACTGCGAGACATCGGTCAGCCGAGCAAACGGCAGACAAAAAAACGGGGCCGTGAGGCCCCGTTTGGTATTCAATGTGTCGCCAGATCAGCTGCTGATCGGCTCGTCATCGTTGCCGCTATCTGCAGCAACCACGATCGCTGCGATAATCGCGGCAGCGGCCAGGATCGCGAGGATGATCGCGGAGCCACCGGTTTCACCACCGAAATCGCTTTCGCCAGCGACCGGAGCCGAGACGCGCTCGATAGCCGGAGCAGCGGTGGCAAGGGCCGGGGTAGCGGCCATCGAAATCGCAGCAGTAGCGGCGAGAATGTTGCGCATCTTCATTTTCTGGTCTCCTCTAGAGCTCTTCTAGTTCAAACTCGTGGGCCTACTAGGCCCGGATAAACAGGGTTGCAACCCCGTAAACGTCTCAAAATGCTTCAGGTGAGGCATTCATCTAGCACGACCCGTGCTTCATTCCAAATCTTTTTGTGCAGTGCGGAATAATCTGAGGTGGTTCGGCCTCAGATGTGGGGAACGTGGTGCATGAAGACCGGTTCCCGAACCCTGCAAATTAACTTCAACCTAACTTCGTTTGTGCCTCGGACAGGCGGGTGGCACCCTTTCGTTACAAGTGGGTTAAAACAAGCGCGTATTTCCCGATTCCCGATAAAGTGACAGGATTGTGCGCCGAATGGTGCGTCTCAGCGCACGCCCTCTTCGCGGATAAATGCCTGCTGACCGCCAACCCATGTCTGCAGAACCTGAGTCGTTCGCAGTTCCTGCGGAGTCGCCAGCAGCGGGTCGCGGTCGATCAGGGCAAAATCTGCCCAGAGGCCTGGTGCCAGCCGCCCGAACCGCGATTCGGCAAATCCCGCGTAGGCCCCGCCATAGGTGAAGCCCCACAGTGCCGATTCGCGGGTAACGCGCTGGTTGGGAAACCACCCGCCAAACGGCTGCGCGTCTGCGTCTTGCCGCGTGAATGCAGCCGCGAGGCCCGCGAAGGGATCTGACGATTCGACCGGTGCGTCCGATCCAAAGGCGAGCACCGCGCCAGTTTCGGCAATGCTCTTCCATGCATAGGCCCCTTCCAGGCGAGGCGGGTCGAGACGGGCTTCGGCCATCAGGCGATCGGAAGTCTGGTGCACCGGCTGCATCGAAGCGATCACCCCATGACGTGCGAATGCGGCAAGATCGGCCGGATCGACGATCTGCGCGTGTTCGATGCGCCAGCGCCGCTCGCCGACGTAAGTCGGGGCCAGTTCATCGATCGTGGCGAGAATTTCGGCATTGGCCGCATCACCAATGGCGTGCACCGCAATCTGGAAGCGGTCCAGGGCTGCCCGGCTCATCATGTTGCGCAGCTGGGACGGGCTGGCCAGAGGCAGACCCCGGTTGCCGGGATCGTCGGCATAGGGCTGCTTGAGCCATGCCCCGCGCGAGCCGAGCGCGCCGTCGAGGTAAAGTTTGACGCCGTTCAGGCGTAGCCGGTCCTGATAGAGCCAGGGCGATGGACCGGGGCCGCCAATCAGTTCCATCGCCTCTGGGCCGCCAGCGTAGGACATGATCCGAACCTTCAGGGCGCCCGCGTCACCCGCGCGGCGGAAGCTTTGCCAGTCCTCGATGCTGGTGCCCATGTCGGCTGCGGCAGTGATGCCGTTGGCGAGCAGGATATCTTGCGCCATCGACAGTGCCACGTCGCGGTCGCCCGGGCTGGGGACGGGCACGACACGCTGGACCAGCTGGCTCGCCGCATCGATGAAGACGCCTGCCGGGGCCTGGGTGCGGCCGATTCGTTCGATCCGTCCGCCTGCAGGATCGCGGGTGGCCGCAGTGACCCCGGCGAGTTCCAGGGCCCTTGTGTTGGCCCATCCGGCATGGCCGTCGACCCGCTCCAGCCATACCGGCCGGTCTGCCACGGCGGCGTCGAGGTCGGCGGCGGTGGGAAAGCGGCCCAGCCCCCACTTTTCCTGATTCCACCCTCGCCCGATAATCCAGCGACGCGACGGATTGGCGGCGGCATATTCTGCGATGCGGGCCTGAGCTTCGGCCAGCGATGCCGTATCCGAAAGGTCGAGGGTCAGGGCGCCGAAGCCAATGCCCATCACGTGAAGGTGCGCGTCAATCAGCCCGGGGATGAGGTAGGCACCCTTTCCGTCCACCCGATAATCAGTCTGCGGGCGTTTGTCAGCGCGGTCGAGGAGCTGTTTAACGCGGCCTTCGTCGTCGATCCAGAGCGCGGTGAACCGCTGCACTTTGCCCTCTTCGTCGAGCGCGATGCCCTGAACGTTGTCGATCAGCGTGTCTGCCTGCACGGGCGCAGTCCAGACCAGCGCAAGCGCGCAGGTTGCGAAAGCCAGTTTCATGGGGAGTTCCTTGCGTGCGAGTTCAAGCCAAGTGTTTCGCCTCGCCCGAAAGCAGACGCAATGCAATTCTTTGCCGTTCGGTGTGTGATGGCAGGTTTCACTCGCTGCGCTTTTCCCCTACGGCCCTGCCGCCATGACCGTCACCACCACCAAGAGCGCCAGCGTGCGCCTCGCAGATCTGCCGCTGACCATCGACGATATCCGGGCCGCTGCGGCCCGGATCGCAGATGCGGTGGTCCGCACCCCGACCCTCCATAGCAAGACGCTGTCCCGGATCACCGGCGCGGAGATCTGGCTGAAGTTCGAAAACCTTCAGTTCACGGCTGCCTACAAGGAGCGCGGGGCGCTCAATGCCCTGCTGCTGATGGATGAAGCGACGCGCGCCCGCGGCGTGATCGCCGCATCGGCAGGCAACCATGCCCAGGGGCTGAGCTACCATGGCACCCGGCTGGGCGTGCCGGTGACGATTGTGATGCCCCGCACCACTCCGGCGGTGAAAATCATGCAGACCGAGAGCGTGGGCGGCAAAGTGGTGCTCGAAGGCGAGACCTTCGATGAGGCCTACGCCCATGCGCGCAAGCTGGAAAAAGAACTCGGGCTGACCTTCGTCCATCCGTTCGATCATCCCCATGTGGCCGCAGGGCAGGGAACGGTTGCGCTGGAGATGTTCGAAGACGCACCGGAACTGGACTGTATCGTCACGCCGATCGGTGGCGGCGGCCTGATGTCGGGCATGGCCACGGTGGCGCGCGCGCTGAGGCCGGGAATGGATGTGGTTGGCGTCCAGGCGGAACTGTTCCCGTCGATGTATGCCCGCATTCGCGGCGAGGACTGTGCCTGCGGTGGAGACACGCTGGCGGAAGGGATCGCGGTCAAGGCGCCGGGCGAGTTCACCGCGCGGATCATCGCGGAGCGGGTCGACGAGATCCTGCTTGTGGGCGAAAACTACCTCGAAAAGGCGGTTTCGCTGCTGCTGCAGATCGAGAAGACTGTTGTCGAAGGGGCAGGCGCGGCTGGCCTGGCGGCCGTTCTGGCCCACCCGGAGCGGTTCAAGGGTCGCAAGATCGGGCTGGTCCTGTGCGGCGGCAATATCGACCCGCGACTGCTTGCCAATGTCCTGCTGCGCGACCTTGCCCGTTCGGGCCGCCTCGCGCGTCTCCGGATTACCCTGCAGGATCGCCCCGGTGCGCTGTTCAAGGTGATGCGCGAATTCAACGAGCATCAGGTCAACATCATCGAGATCTACCACCAGCGGATATTCACCACCCTTCCGGCGAAGGGGCTGATTACCGACATTGAGTGCGAGGCCCGCGATGCCGAACAGCTCGACGCCCTGGTCGAAAGCCTGCGGGCAAAGGGTTATGTGGTCAGCCCGGTCGAGATTGCCTGACCGGACGGTAACGGCTGGCGGGTTTGCCGTCCCATTGCCGCCCATCTGTGCAAAGTAACCATTTGCTGCGCCTCTGTTTGGTTAAAGACCTTTTACCGGAGGCCTAGGGCAGGCATAGTGATGGCTTGACCGGTCATTGACCGATTCCTGTTTGGCCAGAGGAGCAGCCACGAACGTGACGGCGCCGGTGCGTTTCCCCCGATTTTTCGTGACCAGCCCTGCGCCGTGTCCCTATCTCGAAGGGAAGACGGAGCGGAAGGTCTTCACCGAGCTCAAAGGGCCTCATGCAGAGCAGCTTAATGAGGCGCTGGGCCGGATCGGGTTCCGGCGCAGCCAGACAGTGGCCTATCGCCCGAGCTGCATCGACTGCCAGGCCTGCGTCTCGGTTCGGGTATCGGCCGAAGCATTCGAACCATCGAAGACGCAGACCCGCAACCTGCGCCGGAACGGGGACCTGGTGGTCACGGAATGCCGCCCGTGGGCGACCGAGGAACAATTCGAACTTCTCCAGCGTTACCTCGGGCGGCGCCACCCCGGCGGCGGCATGACGGCGATGGATGAGATGGATTTCGCCGACATGGTGGAACATACACCCGTCTCGACGTTTATGACCGAGTACAGAGAACCTGCGGACGGGCTGCGCCCCGGACGGCTGGTCGGAGCCTGCCTGACTGACAGGCAGGCCGACGGGCTGTCGATGGTGTACAGTTTCTACGATCCGGAGCACGAGGCGCGCACGGGACTTGGCAGTTATATCATTCTCGAACACATTCGCCGTGCTGCCGAACAAGGGCTGCCCTACGTCTATCTTGGCTATTGGGTCGATGGTTCCGAGCGAATGCAATACAAGATCCGGTATCGCCCGATCGAACAGCTTGGTCGGGACGGATGGCGTCGGCTTGGTCGTGAGGAGCAGGAGGCGCTTATTGCCCGGGCCGTGGCTCGCAGTGCTGCCCAGCCCCGCGGGCAGAGCGGCGCTGCCAAGGACGGGGCCCAGGATCAGTACCGCCTCACCGAATAAGCTGTCGTTTCGGGCCGGGTTGATCGTTGCGGCGGCCTGCGTCTGCCTGGCCGGGCCGCTGGCCGCCCAGGCGGTCAGCGCCAGCCCTGACGCCAGCCTCGATGAGTTGATCCCCGATGCGGCGGTTTCCAATCCCGAAGGGTGGGCAACCGAGGCGGAGCCGGCTGAGCCCGAGCCCGAGCTCGATCCGTCGTCGCCAATGGATGATTCAGGCGAGTTTGCGGTCGAATGGCCTGACGATGTCGACCTGCCCGAACTGGTGGAACTTCAGCCGGACAACGATATCGAATTTGCCGAGATCGACCTGCCGCAGCAGCCCGTGACTGCGCGAGCCAATCTGGTCGAGATTGATCCCACACTTGTCCTCGCCTTGCCCGAGGACGAGGCGCTGTTTCCCGTCCGGGACGACTTTCTTCGCCGCTTCAGCGAGCTGTCGACGATTGAGGAGCTCTCGGCAAACAGCGACAATATCGCCCAGCTCGCCGCCCGGGCCCGCGCCGATGAGGCCCTGCTGGGCGATCTCCTGCGCGCATTCGGCTACTACGATGGTCAGGTTATCCGGTCGGTAGCAGGCAGCGACGCTGAGGGCGATGCGCAAGGTTCGACTGCGGAGCAGCCGCAGGTGCGGTTCGATATTGTTCCGGGGGCGCGGTACCGGTTTGGCGAGGTCAATCTGGGCGCACTGGGCACGGCTCCCGACGCCGAGGCCCTGCGCGCGGCTTTCGAAATCCAGTCCGGCGATTTCCTGTCGAGTTACCGCATCGTCGAGGAGCAGTTCGACCTTGATGTTGCGCTGGGCGAGACGGGCTATCCCTTTGCCGCAATCGCCGATCCGGAACTTCTGATCGACCATGACCGGACCGAGGGCGATCTGACCCTGCTGGTGACGCCCGGCGGGAAGTACGTGTTCGGTGAAGTGACCAGCGACCGGCCGCGGTTCCTGTCCGGCCGCCATCTGGCGACGATTGCCCGGTTTGAGCCGGGCGATACCTATCAACGCAGCCTGGAAATGGACCTGCGCAGAGCAGTGACAGCAACCGGCCTTGTTTCGACCGTTACTGTGACCAAGCGGGAGGTTGCCCCGCCGACGGGCGACCAGCCGGGCGTGGTCGCGCTGGACGTGGCGATGGAGCCTGCCCGGCTGCGAACCGTGGCTGGCGCGATCGGCTATGGTTCGGAAGAAGGTTTCCGGGTCGAGGCAAGCTGGGAACACCGCAACCTCTTCCCGCCTGAGGGCGCGCTCCGCCTGCGCGGTATACTCGGCACGCAGGAACAGCTGATTGGTGCGACGTTCCGCCGCAACAACTTCGGCGGGCGGGACAAGGTGTTCGCCGCCGACGCGTTCGTCTCCACCATAGATAACGTTGCGTTCAACGCGCGCACCGTGGCGCTGCGAGCGAGTTACGAGCGGCTATCCACTCTCCTGTTCCAGAAGCCGCTCAGTTGGGCGGTCGGGGCCGAAGTACTGGCAACGGGCGAACGCAACCAGGTGATCGGCGAGCGCCCCCGTCCGCGCCAGACCTATTTCATTGGCTCGATGTTCGGCCGTGCCACCATCGACGGGACCGATTCCCTGCTCGATCCGCGCACCGGATTTCGTCTGAGCGGTTTCCTCGCTCCTGAATACTCGCGGACGCTGGACAACGATTACACGTACCTGCGCGCCCAGGCGGATGCGAGCTATTACCGCCCGGTGGGCGAGCGCCTAGTCCTGGCAGGCCGGGTACGGGCGGCGACGGTTCAGGGCGCGGAGCTGGAAGGCATCGCTCCCTCCCGGCGGCTCTATGCCGGCGGCGGCAGCTCGGTGCGGGGATATGGTTTCCAGGCTGTCGGGCCGAAGACGATCTTCGGCGAGCCGGTCGGCGGGCGGTCTCTGGTGGAGGCCTCGGTCGAAGCCCGAATCGATACCGGCTTCTTCGATGGAGCCCTGCAGGTTGTGCCATTCCTCGATGCCGCTTCCGTATCGACCTCAAGCACGCCCGATTTCCGCGAGATCAAGTATGGGGCGGGCCTGGGCGTTCGCTACAAGACCTCGTTCGGGCCAATCCGGGTCGACGTGGGCGTTCCGCTCAACCCCGATCCGGAAGACAGCCCGGTGGCGGTCTACGTATCGCTTGGGCAGGCCTTCTGATGTCGGAGGAGGACCCGGTACCTGAAGCCGAGGTTGACGAGCGGCCGCGCGCCCGGCGACGGCGGTGGGTATGGCGATCGCTTGCGCTGCTGCTCGTAATCGTGGCGGGCGCAGTTCTGGTGTTGAACAGCCAGGTCGGCAAACGCTTTGTGGTCGACCGGATTGCCGAGGTCGCACCGGCATCTGGGCTGAGGGTGGGGATTGGCCGCATTGAGGGCAATCTCTACGGGTCAGCCACGCTTTACGACGTGGTCCTGTCCGACCCGAAAGGCCCGTTCCTGACGGTGCCTGAGGTCGAACTCGACTGGCGCCCGCTGTCATGGTTCTCAAGCGGTCTGGACGTGCGCACGCTGGTTGCCCGTGAAGGTACGCTCACCCGGGTGCCGGAGCTGCTGCCGGGCGATCCCGACGCACCAATCCTGCCCGATTTCGACATTCGGATCGACCGCTTCGCGATTGAAGATCTGATCGTTGCGGCGGGAGTGATCGATGGCGCCGCGCATGAGGTCAACCTTGACTCAAGGGTCGACATTCGCGCCGGGCGCGCACTGGTAAAGGCCAACGGCCGACTGGGCGATCAGGACACGCTGGCGCTCCTGCTCGATGCCGAACCGGACCGTGACCGGTTCGATATCGATCTCGATTATCGCGCGCCGCGCGGCGGGGTGGTGGCTGGTTTGATCGGGGCCGAAGCAGGTTATCGGGCGCGGATACTTGGAGACGGGCGCTGGAGCGCGTGGAACGGCGCACTGGTGGCCCGCCGCGATGATGCCCCATTGGCAGCGTTCCAGATATCCAATCGTTCTGGGCAATACCGGATAGCGGGCGAGGCCTATCCGCAGGATCTGCTGGAGGGATTGCTGGCCGAAGCAGTGGGGCAGAAGGTCTCGCTGCTGGCCAACGGTACGCTGGAGGACAGCGTGCTCGAGGGTAGCTTTGCCATGCGTACCGGTGCACTCGATGCCGCTGGCAAGGGTGCGGTCGATCTTGCCGAAAACGCCTTTGACGGCCTCGCCATCGCCGCATCCCTGCGCCAGCCTGAGCTGTTCGGACCTGACCTGCGGCTCGACAATGTCCGGCTTGCTGGTACCGTTGACGGGCCGTTCCGCGAGCTTGAGATCAGGCATGTCCTGAACGCCGGCCGGTTGGCGTTTGGCACCACCACCATTGCCCCGGTTACCCAGCAGGGTATCGCGCGGTATGACGGTGTGCGCTGGACGTTCCCGCTCGACGCCTCATTCGGGGCCGTGGAAACGGGTAATGCCCTGGCCGATCCTCGCCTCAGGAATGGCACCCTCAAGGCTACGCTCGTGCTTCAGGGGAACGATCTTCGCTCCGACGATATCGCACTCAACTGTCCGTCGTCAGAACATTTGGCACAACTCGCGGCGTAGATCAGCGGAGTGTGGGCCTCGTCTCGGATTGATGTTTAGGCGGCGAGCTTGCAGTGTTGCAAGCGCCGATGTTCGAGTGTCTTTCGCTTGATCCTTTCTCTTCGTTTGATGATGGCGGCAGCCCTGCCGAAGTAGGCATCGGCGGGTGTCACATTGTCCAGGCTCTCGTGGTAGCGCTGGTGGTTATAGTGCTCGACGAAGGCCTCGATCTGCTGTTGGAGATCGCCGGGCAGGAAGTAGTTTTCCAGCAGCACGCGGTTCTTCAGGGTCTGGTGCCAGCGTTCGATCTTGCCCTGCGTCTGCGGATGGAAGGGAGCGCCGCGCACATGGCTCATCCTGTTTGCCTCGATGTATTCGGCTAGTTCCCCGGCAATGTAGCTGGGGCCATTGTCCGACAGCAGGCGGGGCCTGTGCAGCACGTTGGCGTGGTTGCAGCCTGAAGCTGCCAGCGCCATATCGAGCGTGTCAGTGACGTCCTCGGCTCGCATGGTGGTGCAGAGCTTCCAGGCGATGATGTAGCGTGAGTAATCGTCGAGCACGGTCGAGAGATAGACCCAGCCCCATCCGATGATCTTGAAGTAGGTAAAATCCGTCTGCCACATCTCATTGGGTCGAGAGGTCTGCGTGTGGAACGCCTCTGCCGCCTTGATCACCGTGTAGGCCGGGCTGGTGATCAGATCATGGGCCTTCAGCAGCCGGTAAACCGTGGCTTCGGACACGAAGTAGCGCTTCTCGTCGGTGAAGCGCACCGCCAGCTCGCGGGGACTGAGATCGGTCTGCTCCAGAGCCATCTCGACGATCTGGTCCTGCACCTCGGGCCCAATACGGTTCCACACCCGGCTCGGCGCTGAAGGACGGTCCTGGAGCGCCTCCGGCCCACCTTCGAGGTAGCGGTCATACCAGCGATAGAAGGTCCGCCGTGCCACGCCGAGCTGGTCCAGCGTACGCTTGGCGGGCAGGTGCGACTGCTCGACGATCCTGATGATCTCCAGCTTCTCGGATGCGGGATACCTCATTCGTCGTCTCCCCCATCCGCGATCATGCTTTTTTTGAGCAGACGGTTCTCCAGCGTCAGGTCCGCCACGCATTCCTTCAGATCGCGCGCTTCACGGCGCAGATCCTTTACCTCGTCGGTGGTAGCAGCACGGGCTGTATCGCCAGCAAGCCTGCGCTTGCCGGCCTCCATGAACTCCTTGGACCAGGTGTAATACAGGCTCTGTGCGATCCCTTCACGGCGGCACAGCTCGGCAATGGAGTCATCGCCGCGTAGGCCATCGAGCACGATGCGGATCTTGTCTTCAGCAGAGAAATGCCGACGGGTCTTGCGGCGGATGTCCTTCACCACCTGCTCGGCAGGCAATTTGGGCTTTGAGGATTTGGGCTTCATCTTCGTTCCTTCGTCACTACGACGAAGCCCAAATCCTCCTTAAATCACAACCTCTAATCTGTGCCATAGGTGCTGACGGGGGACAATTTTTAAGCTTTTGGAAAAACTCTACCGATCGGCGGAGGTTATCGTTTTTGTGCGCCCTGAACTCTCTGTAAAAGTAGGCGTGAAATGTGCCGCTGATTAGTTCGCGCCTCTGTGGGAAGCTCTTTGCGCCGTAGATATAGACCGACGCCAGTTCGGCAGCGGGTCCAGCCATTGGATTGGGCGACAAAAACGAGCCAAGCAGAAAAACGAGTCCGTTGTCGATGCTGCTACCAGCTAGCGTTGTGCGACCTATTTCGGCAAGAAGGCGTTCTTGAGATTTGGGAGAAGATAACATGACTGAAACCGATCAAGAGAAAGAGGACGAGGTGCTGAAGCGGCTCCTTCAGATGTCACACAAACCCCACAAGAAAAAAGGGGACAGGCCGAAGCCTGCCCCCCAGGATCAGAAGAGTTCGGGCTGATTGGGGTCAGCGCCGCGTTTCCCAGTCTTCACCTCGGACACGCGCCCTTGGTTCCAACCGAGATCAGCTGCGATATCGTGCTGAAACTCGCCACGCGCGAGCCTCTGCCTTACCTCGCAGAATACTTCGGGAGAGTATGGTGCCCTTTCAGGGCGATTGGGTCGTTCAACAAGCATGGCTTTATCCTTTCCCATGCGACGACCGGCTTGACGGAAATCCCCTGATGTGGGTATTCCCCACATCAGACGGGGATTATCCCGCTCCTGCCCGCCGGACTAAGGATAGGCAGGAGTTGCCCCGAGAAGCCCCGGCGCGCCAACGCCGGGGTTTTCGCCCCTCAAGACAATCACCTGTTACGATTCCGCGCTTTCGCCCGAGAGTCTAGGCCTGTTTTGTTCTGCGCGCGATTCGTTGGGGATAATGACCGTCAACTTACCCAGCGCCTGCGCCTCTCGCCTTTGCGGCGAGGCAGGTTCATGGGCGTCTTAAGCGGCGAGCGCGTCAGTCCGCCGATAGGTAAGGCGCTTGCCGGTGATGCCCTTCAAGGCAAGGTCAGCGCGCTCGGCGTCATTGATGCCAAGGCCTGAACGATTGGAATAACGGAAGTCGAACTCGGCAAGGTAGCGGTGCAAGTGCTGCTGACCGCAGTGCTGATAGATGCCGCGCATCCCGCGCTTGAAAATACCGAAGAAGCCTTCAACGGTGTTGGTGGTTACGTCCCCGCGCGCATATTCTTTCGTGCGATGGTTTACGGTTTCGTGGGCGGCGAACTGGCGACCGGGCGCAATGTAGGGCTTGGCTTCATCGGTGATGAGGCGGCTAGCGCGGTCAATGCGGGTGAACAGAAGCGCCGAGACGTTGGCAGGGCCAAAGGACTCGGTGAACACAACGCTGGTAGCGCGGCCCGTCGCACGGTCAACCAGCGAGACGATACGGTTCATGTGCTGGATGGGCGTGCGCGATTTGGGCTTGGTCTTGTCACGGCCAAGGTAGGTTTCATCTACCTCCACTGCGACACCGGGACCGCCCATCGGCTCGTTGTCCGTGGGCTTCATGGCTTCGCGGATGCGGTGGGCCATGAACCATGCAGTCTTGTAGGTCACGCCAAGCATACGGTGTAGCTGGTGGGCGCTGATGCCCTTCTTACTGGCAACGATAAGATGGTTGGCCAGCAACCACTTGTGAAGCGGAACCTTGGAAGATTCAAAGACAGTCCCGACCGTGACGGTGAACTGCTGGCGGCAATCGTTGCATTGGACCAGGCCCTTGCGGATCACGCCTTCGGGATGCGCCTTGGTTTTGCGCCCACGTTGTGGAGGAAGGCGCTTGGCGTTCTTGCTTTCACAATGCGGGCAGACAGGCCCCATCGGCCAGTGAAGCGCCTCAAGGTGCTCGCGGGCTGCGTCTTCGTTCTGAAAGCGAGGGGCGTAGATGTTTTCCATGGCTTCACCCTACCTGTAGGGGTTGCTTTGTCAAGTATATAATGTCCAGAGTTCTTGTCAGGCAACGGAGCGATTCGGTGAGGAACCACGTAAAGGACTACCGTGAGGCAGAAGGCTGGAGCCAGGGCGAACTGGCGCGCCGGCTGGGCGTTTCGCGGCAGACCATCAACGCGGTCGAGACCGACAAGTACGATCCATCCCTGCCGCTGGCATTGCGGATGGCCAAGCTGTTTGGCGTCGCCGTGCCTGACCTTTTCATCGACCAGTGGGAGCCAAGCGAATGAATGGTAATCTCGACGTGACGGGGACGAAGCCGAACAAGACCCGCAAGACCGTGCTGTCGCTGGTCTTTGGTGGCCTGGTGGGTTTTCTGGGGGCAACCGGCGTCATCGCGCTGGTTGAAGCAGGTTCCTTCGGGACACCGGACGCCTCGCAGGTGATCGCCCTCCTCGTGGCGCTGATATATCTGCTCACCGGCCTGATGGCGGCACTGGGCGTGGCCGCCCCGCGCATGGGGGCGAAGTTCCTCAACGTCGAGGACGAGGATGAACTGCTGGAACAGAAGCAGGTGCTCGCCGCCAGCGGCTGGGGGATGGTCGCGCTGGGCCTGATGCTGGCGCTGATCGCATTGGGTGGGCCGGGCGGAGTGCTGGATTCGCACGTGGCGCTGGTTGGGGCCGTTCTGCTCGGGGCGATCGGCACCTGGCTCTCGATGCGTTCGGTCAAGCTGGCGGACGAACTGATGCGGGCAACGATGAATGAAGCGGCAGCGACGGCTTATTACTTCGTGTTCGTGGTCATCGGGGGCTGGGCCATGGTGAGCTACCTTGGTTATGTTCCGGTGCCGTCCATGCTTGACCTGCTGACCCTGTTCTGGGCGCTGGTGCTGGTGTCAGCGTTCTGGGCAGCCGGACGCCGCGGGATGCTCAAGCAGCGATAGTGGTGGTCAGCGCAGGATCAGGAATACGGTGTAGCCCGCATAAAGCGTGATCAGCAGTGCGCCTTCCATGCGAGATATTTTCCAGCCGCTGCGCAACTGGACCAGCAGCAGGGCGGTGACCGCCAGCACAATTGGCACGTCGAACCGAATGATTTCCGCGGGTGCTTCAATCGGGTGGACGATCGCGGTGAGGCCAAGGATGCCGAGCACGTTGTAGATGTTCGATCCGACAATGTTGCCCAGCGCGACATCGGGATGGCGCTTCCAGACTGCGATCAGGCAGGCGATCAGTTCCGGCAGAGACGTACCCACGGCAACCACGGTGAGTCCGATCACGCTTTCCGATACGCCTGCCGCACTGGCGAGCGTGACCGCACCATCAACCAGCAACCGCGCTCCGAAGATCGCTCCGGCGAGCCCGGCAACGACCATCAGCCCGAGTATCCAGCCATTGTGCGTCTTGGGGGTGGTTTCAGCCGTTTCCTCGATATGACGATGGGCTTCGTCATCGTCGGCCCGTGCCTCTGACCGATAGGCCCACCAGACATAGCCGGTCAGTGCCAGCACCAGCACAGCGCCCATCAGCCATTCGATCCGGCCGGTCAGGATCGCCCCGGCACAGAGCAGGGCCGAACCGCCAAGTGCAATCGAATCCCGTTTGAACGAGGCCGGATTGACCGCCAGTGGCATGATCAGCGCCGAGATGCCCAGGATCAGCAGGATGTTGGCGACGTTCGAGCCGATGACGTTGCCCAGCGCAATGCCCGGGGATCCGCCCATTGCCGCCTGGATACTGGTCGCCAGCTCGGGAGTGGAAGTGCCAAACCCGACGATGGTGAGGCCCGCCAGCAAAGGCGATATCCGCAGGAGCTGGGAGAGGCCGACCGCACCGCGAACGATCAGTTCGCCGCCTGCGGCCAGCAGCACCAGTCCGCCCAAAATCAGCATCGTCGTCGTCATCTTGCGCTCTCAGCTCTTATCATCTGGGACAGACCATTAAGGCAGCGCCGGGAGTTCCGCCAGTGCCGGTCGGACCACCCGGGACATTGGAAGCGCAATGAAAAACCCCGGCGGATCGCGCCCGCCGGGGTTTCCAGATGCAAACCCGAAAAGGATCAGGCGCTGTAGTACATGTCGAATTCGACCGGGCTGGGGGTGGTTTCCCAGCGCGAGACTTCTTCCCACTTCAGTTCGATGTAGGCTTCGATCTGGTCCTTGGAGAACACGTCGCCCTTCAGCAGGAAGTCGTGGTCGGCCGCCAGCTCTTCGAGCGCTTCGCGCAAGGAACCGCAAACGGTCGGCACTTCGGCCAGTTCAGCCGGCGGCAGGTCGTAGAGGTTCTTGTCCATCGCCTCGCCCGGGTGGATCTTGTTCACGATCCCGTCGAGCCCGGCCATCAGCAGCGCGGCATAGGCCAGGTAGGGGTTGGCCATCGCGTCCGGGAAGCGGAACTCGACCCGCTTGGCCTTGTCGCCCGTGCCATAGGGAATGCGGCACGAGGCCGACCGGTTGCGGGCGGAATAGGCCAGCAGCACCGGTGCCTCGAAACCCGGTACCAGCCGCTTGTAGCTGTTGGTGGTCGGGTTGGTGAAGGCGTTCAAGGCCTTGGCGTGCTTGATTACCCCGCCGATGTAGTAAAGGCAGGTTTCGGAAAGACCGGCATAGCCATTCCCGGCGAAGGTCGGCTTGCCGTCCTTCCAGATCGACATGTGGGTGTGCATTCCGCTGCCATTGTCAGCCTTGATCGGCTTGGGCATGAACGTGGCCGTCTTGCCGTAGGCGTGAGCCACCTGGTGGACGACATACTTGTAGATCTGCATATTGTCGGCAGTCTTCACCAGCGTGTCGAAGGTCACGCCCAGTTCGTGCTGGGCAGCGGCGACTTCGTGGTGGTGCTTGTCGCAGTTGAGGCCCATTTCGATCATGGTCGAGACCATCTCCGCACGGATATCGACCGCGCTGTCAACCGGGGCGACCGGGAAATAGCCGCCCTTAGCACGCGGACGGTGGGCAAGGTTGCCGCTCTCGTATTCCTTGCCGGTGTTGGTCGGCAGTTCGATGTCGTCGATGGCAAAGCCCGAACCGGCATAGCCATCTTCAAAGCGCACATCGTCGAACATGAAGAATTCGGCTTCCGGCCCGACATAGACCGTGTCACCGATACCGGTGGTCTTGAGGTAAGCCTCGGCGCGCTTGGCGGTCGAACGCGGGTCGCGGCTGTAGAGGTCACCGGTCGAAGGCTCGACGATATCACAGAACAGCACCAGCATCGGGGTTGCGCTGAACGGGTCGAGCACGGCCCGGTCCAGATCGGGCTTGAGGATCATGTCGCTTTCGTTGATGACCTTCCAGCCGGCAATCGACGAGCCGTCGAACATCAGGCCGTCCTCAAGTTCGTCCTCACCCAGGATACCGGCGACCATCGTCAGGTGCTGCCACTTGCCCTTGGGATCGGTGAAGCGCAGATCGACCCATTCGATTTCCTCGTCCTTGATCTGCTTGAGGATATCCTTTGCCTTGCTCATTCGGGTTCTTCCTTCTGGTTCCCCGGCTTGGTGCGCGGGGGTTGGGATCGGTTGGAGTGGAGGCGCACAAGCGCGTCAGATCGCGTCTTCGTCCTTTTCGCCGGTGCGGATGCGCAGGGCGCTCTCAACCGGGACGACGAAGATCTTGCCGTCACCGATGCGCCCGGTCTGCGCCGCTGCCGCAATGGCTTCGACCACGCGCTCGGCAATGCTGTCATTGACCACGACCTCAAGTTTCACCTTGGGCAGGAAATCGACCACGTATTCGGCGCCGCGATAGAGCTCGGTATGCCCTTTCTGTCGGCCGAAGCCCTTGGCCTCTGTCACGGTGATGCCGGAAACGCCGATCTCGTGCAGCGCTTCCTTCACTTCATCGAGCTTGAAGGGTTTGATGATCGCTTCGATCTTTTTCATGTCGGTCCCGCGTCCCTGCACCTTGTGCCAAGGCACCGGGCGGTTGCCCGGCACGCTCGGCCCGGAATATCGTGATGACAATCTATCAAGAATCGTGCCAAGCCGCCAGCGTCCGCAGGCAGACGGGCGACCTCCAAGGTCAGTCCCTCATCTGCCTAAACCGAATCCAGATTTTGCCTAAATTTTAGGCAGGAAGCCGCAGTCCGAGGGTTTCCTCAAGTCCGGCCATCAGGTTGAGCGACTGGACGGCTGCGCCGCTGGCGCCCTTTCCTAGATTGTCGAGCACTGCGATCAGGCGCGCCTGCGATCCGTCCGCGCTGCCGAAGACCTGGAGGGTCAGATCGTCGTGCGGCTGTTCTTGTGCGCGAAGAACAATTTCATCACGCGGCGTGCCCACGACCCGCACGATCCTGCTGTCTTCATAGAACGCCGCGAGGCAATCGCTGAGCGCTTCCGGCGCAGGCGCAGTCACGGCAGCAAGGGGCAGGGGCACTTCCACCACCATTCCGCGAAAAGCGGGAATGACAGCAGGCGCAAACACCGGCGGGTGGGCCAGCCCTGCGTGCTGCTGCATTTCGGCAATATGCTTGTGGCCAAGGGCAAGGCCGTAGCTTCGGAAAGCAAGGTCGGTCTCAGCCTCGAACCGTTCGATCAGGGCCTTGCCGCCGCCGGAATAGCCGCTGACCGCATTGACCGTGTAAGGCCATTCCGCCGGTAGCAGGCCGGCGCGCACCAGCGGTGCCATCAGGCCAAGAAACCCGGTCGGGTAGCAACCGGGATTGCTTACCAGGCGGGCCTCGGCCACGGTCTGGGCGCCGACCAGTTCGGGGAAACCGTAGGTCCAGCCCTGAGCCACGCGGTGGGCGCTCGAGGCGTCGATCACGCGGGTGCGGCCGGCCGGGTCGATCAGCGCGACAGCTTCGCGCGCCGCCTCGTCGGGAAGGCACAGGATAGCGAAATCGGCTTCGTTGAGGGCGGCGCGGCGGGCATCGGCACTTTTGCGCTGCGCATCATCGAGCAGGATCAGCGCAAATTCACTACGGCCTTCAAGGCGCTCCCGGATTTCGAGGCCGGTCGTCCCCGCGGCCCCGTCGATGAAGACCGAAAAGGTCATTCAGCCAGAGCTTCGAGCGGCAGATAGCCGGTCGGCCCGCTTGGTCCGAGGCACCCCCACACCCAGGCGCTGCCCAGGTCCAGCACTTCGAATGCACTGTCCTTGGCCAGCAGGGCCACCGTCTCGGCATCGCTGCGGGGGCCGGCGCGCAATGATTCTGCACGAGCCAGCTTCCGAGCGAGCGGGATGACGTAGCTCGACACAAGATACTGTTCCGCCAGCGCGATATGGGCCAGATCGCCCCGGATCGGCAGCCCGCTGCCTTCCGGGCGCACGACCGGGCCGGACAGTGAAAGCTGCCCGTCTGGCACATGATATACCGGCTGATCGCTCACGCTTGACCCGTTACCCTGTCGTTGCAGTGCGGGCGCTTATCCGCGTTCTGGCGCCACGGCAAGGTTCAGGCTTTGCCATAGCGGGCTTTCAGCATGTGAAAGGCCGCCCTGAGGCCCAGTGCGGCACCGCCCTTGGGTCGCCCCGGTTTGGCGGCGGGGCGCCATGCGAAGGTGTCAAAGTGGGCCCAGTCGATCCCTTCGCCGACGAACCGGTCAAGGAACAGGCCGGCCACGCTGGCTCCGGCAAACCCGTTGCTGTGGGTGTTGTTGGTGTCCGCAATGTCGGAAGCGAGCCACTCCCGATAGGCGGAGGGTAGTGGCAGGCGCCAGCATTCGTCGTCCCGCTCGCGTCCGGCGGCGAGCAGGGCATCGGCGGTTTCATCCCGGCGGGCCATCAGGGCGGGCAGGTCCGGCCCCAGCGCCACCCGGGCCGCCCCGGTCAGGGTAGCAAAGTCGAGGATCAGGTCAGGTTTATCCTCGCTCGCCCTCGTCAGCGCGTCGCCCAGAACCAGCCGGCCCTCGGCGTCGGTGTTACCGATTTCGACAGTCAGCCCCTGGCGGCTGCGCAGCACGTCGCCGGGGCGGAAAGCGTTGCCGGATATCGCGTTCTCCACAGCCGGCACCAGCAGGTGCAGCCGGACCGGCAATCCGGCCCCCATCACCAGGTCGGCCAGGGCGAGGGCATGTGCTGCGCCGCCCATATCCTTTTTCATCAGCAGCATTCCCGATGCCGGCTTGATGTCGAGCCCGCCGGAATCGAAGCACACCCCCTTGCCGACAATGGCGACCAGCGGGTCGCTGTGCTTGCCCCATTCCAGCCGGATCAGGCGCGGCGCGTGATGCCGCGCTGCGGCTCGCCCGACCGCATGGATCATCGGATAGTCCTTTTCCAGCGCGTCACCCTTGATCACCGTGACGGCCGCGCCATGGCGTTTGGCGATTGACTCGGCGCAGCTTTCCAGCGCGGCCGGGCCCATGTCCTCGGCCGGGGTGTTGACGAGGTCGCACACCAGGCCGACCGCCTGTGCTTCGGCCAGCGCGGGCTCGATCGCCTTGACCTCGCCGGTCAGCAGCACGCGTGGACCCGGCGCGTCCTTGGCGTCTTTGTAGCGGGAAAAGCGGTACTGCGCGGTCTGCCATCCGTGGAGGGCAGGGCCGGGTTCGCCCGAAGCCAGGCGGTAGGTGCCGCCGGGCAGGACCTCGGCCAGTTTGGCCATGCACCAGCTCGACAGGGAGGCGGGGTCGGCCACGCCGCCCACTGCGAACCAGCCGTCGCCATCCGGCACTATGCCGACCTGATAACCGCTGCCGTCGAACTTCTGTGCTGCGAGCGATGCGCGCTGGCCGGCCGAGAGCCCCTTTACCCAGGCTTCGAAACCGTCCTTGCTGACCAGATGGATCGCGACAGCATCCTGACCCCGGTCTGGCTGGATCAGCGGTTGGCGGTTCATCGGTTGCGGGTCGGCCATGCGGGGCATTCTCCGGTAAATCAGCACAAGGGTTGGCAAAGCCAGTCCGGTGCTGTTCCTGATTTCCTGCGCGCTGTCGAGTGCCTCAGCACTCGCAATTTGGCTCGGTCCACGCTACATCGCGCCGCATGACCGAATATCAGGTGATCGACAGCGAGCAGACCGTCTACCGTGACGGCACCATCAAGCTTCACGGGCCGGAAGGGTTCGAGGGGATGCGGAAAGCCGGGCGGCTGGCCGCAGAAATCCTCGACGAACTGACCGGTTTCATCGCGCCGGGCGTGACCACGCAGGACATTGACGACAAGGTGCGTGGCATGATGCTCGATGCCGGGGCTGTTCCGGCGACGCTGGGCTATCGCGGTTACACGCATAGCTGCTGCACCTCGATCAATCACGTGATCTGCCATGGGATTCCGGGTGACAAGGCGCTGAAGGACGGCGACATCGTCAACATCGACGTGACCCCGCTGCTTGATGGCTGGCACGGCGATACCAGCCGGATGTATTTCGCCGGGGAGCCGTCGCTCAAGGCGCGCAAGCTGGTCGACGTGACTTACGAATGCCTGATGCTGGGGATCGAGGCCGCAGGGAAGCCTGGTGCGCGGCTGGGCGATATCGGCGCTGCGATTGAAGCCCATGCCAGCCAGTTCCGTTATGGCGTGGTGCGCGAATTCTGCGGCCATGGCCTCGGCCGCCTGTTCCACGATGCCCCTGAAGTGATCCACGCGGGGCAGGCGGGCACCGGGCCGCTGCTGAAGCCGGGCATGTTCTTCACCATCGAGCCGATGATCAATTTGGGCAAGCCCTGGGCCAAGGTGCTGGGCGACGGGTGGACGGCGGTGACGCGGGACAAGTCGCTCTCGGCCCAGTTCGAGCACTCGCTCGGCATCACGGAAAACGGCATCGAGATTTTCACCAAGAGCCCGAAAGGCCTCGACAAACCGCCTTACTGAGGGCCGCCTCTACTGAGGGCCACCTTAATGAGCCGGGCCGACCACCCGCCGGTAGAGGTGCCAGGTTGCATGGCCCAGCACTGGCAGGGCAACCAGCAGACCAAGGAACAGCGGCACCATCGCCACGAACAGCGTTGCCGCGATCACGATGGCCCAGACCAGCATGATCGGGCCGTTTGACCGCATGGTGGCGAGGCTGACGATGATGGCGGTCAGGAAGTCCACTTCACGGTCCACCAGCATTGGCAGGCTCATCACGGTGATCGCGTAGAAGGCGAGCGCCATCAGCCCGCCGACCACGCTGCCGACGGCCAGCATGGCGATCCCGGCCGGTGTGCCGAACAACGCGAGCGATTCCGAACCCAATCCGCTTTCGGCCAGGAAGATGGCGAAGATGCCATGCGCCACCATCAGCCAGAAGCCGAAGGCCACGAACACGATCACCCCCATGCTCAGGATCTGCTCATCCCCGCGCCCTCGCAGCGCACCAAGCACTGCGCCCCACCGGAGCGGCAGGCCGGCCTCGCGCCGCCGGCTGACTTCGTAGAGACCGACCGCGATGAACGGGGCCACCAGCGGGAAACCGGCGGCGGCGGGGATCAGCCAGGTGGCCTCGCCCCACGCGAACAGGGCGTAGGTCAGGAACAGGCCGCTGCCGACGTAAATGCCGGCAAAGAACAGTCCGAACAGAGGTGCGGCGAGAAAATCGCGCCAGCCTCCCGCAAGCGCGGCGCGCAGATCGGCAATGGTTAGGTCGCGCGCGACAGCAACGGGCGCGACCTGAGCCTTGGTGGCCATGGTCGTATCCTCTCTCTTCGCGACGCCCCGACGCAAAAGGTGCCTCAACCGCGGGCGCGGCGCAAGCCTGTCACTGCTCGCGGGCGGAGCGGATCGCGGCTCCGGCGGCGAACGGGGCCAGGGCTACCAGCCCGAGGCTGATGGCGCCCGCCAGGGCAATCCCGGTCGTATCGCCCCGCGCCAGGCTGCCTGCGCCGAAGATCAGGATCGGCACGGCCAGCGGCACCAGCAGCAGGCCAGACAGCGCCGCCCCTCCGCGCAAGGTGGCGGTCAGCGCGGCAATGATGATCCCGATCGCGGCGAGACCCGGCGTACCCGCCAGCAGGCCGAGCAGGAGCAGGCGGGTGGTCTCGTTCTCCAGCCCGAGCAGGGCAGAGGCCGGGAGGGTGGCGAGCAGCAGGAGTGGGCCGAAGCTCAGCCAGTGGGCCAGCAGGCGCACTGCCATGGCCAGTTCCTCCGACACCCCGCGCAGCGCCAGCTGGTCGAAGGTGCCGAGGTCAAGGTCGGGCGCGACCAGCCGGTCAAGCGGCAGGATGGCCGCAAGCAGCGCGGCGATCCACACCACCCCGCCGCCGGTCCGGGCGAGCAACTTGGGGTCTGGCCCGACCGCGAACGGGAATAGCATGGCGACCGCGATGAAGAACAACAGCGGCAACCCCGCACCGCCGCGCCCGCCGCCCGAAAGCAGGCCCAGCAGATCGCGCCACAGCAGGGCCGCCATCAGCCGGATCATGCGGTAAACTCCGCCAGGTCGAGCACCCGCATCCCGTCAAGCGGAAATGGCTGGTGCGAGGCGAGGACACAGATCCCGTTAGCCCGGCAATGGCTTTCAACCATTGCGCCGACCATGCTCACGCCCTTGTGATCGAGCCCGTTGAGCGGCTCGTCGAGCAACCAGATCGGCGCGGCCTGCGCGGTGAGCCGGGCAAGAGCGGCGCGCTTTTTCTGGCCGGTGGAAAGATAGCGGACCGGCACGTCAAGCAGGTCTTCCAGGTGCCAGGGGAAGTTCGTGTCCGGTGCCTGATCGAGTGTGCGCCAGAAGCCGAGCGCGCGCCCAAGGGGCAGTTCGGGGTCGAGCGCGGGTCGCTCGTCCACCAGGCCGACCGCGCCGTAACGGGCAACCTCGCCAGCGTAAGGGCGCAGCAGGCCGCCAAGAATGCGCAGCAGGCTGGACTTGCCGATCCCGTTGGCACCCGTGACGTGCAGCACTTCACGCGGTTTGAGCGACAGCGTTACTCTGCGAAACAGCAGGCGATCGCCGCGCCGGCAGGCAATATCCGTCGCGGCGAGAGAGGCTTGCGTGGGGCCTTGCATGGGCTGGGGCGATAGGCGAAAGGCGGGCGGGTCACAAGAAAGGGCAGATCATGGCCGTCGAAAAGCTCAGTGAGGAAGATCTGGCAACCTGGCTGGCGGCGTTGCCCGGCTGGTCGCTGGCGCGGGACGGCGCGGCGATTGCCCGCACGTTCGAGTTTGCCGATTTCAACGAGGCGTTCGGGTTCATGACCCGGGTTGCCCTGCTGGCGGACAAGCAGGATCACCATCCCGAATGGTCGAATGTCTACAACCGCGTAACCATCGAACTGACCACCCATGATGCCGATGACGGGGCAGGCGGGTTGACTCACCGCGACACCCGCCTGGCCAAGGCGATCGGTAAGCTCGTATGATCGCGCGGCTGCTTGCGGTCGCGGCTTTCATCGCGCCGGTTGCAGCACAGGCGGCCGAGGACGCGGCCTGGGCAGGGGTCTATGAAGGGACCATCGGCCGCTATCCGGTGACTGTGTGCCTCCAGTCATGGGGCGATGGCAGCGCATTGGGGGCTTACTACTACCACAGCCAGCTCAAGCCGATCCGGCTTGACGGAACAGGTGATCCGGCCCGCTGGATCGAGGTGACAGAAGGCGACAATCGGGATGTGCGAACCGGGCCCCGCTGGTCACTGACGGGGCTGGGCGGCGATACCGTAACCGGAACATGGCGTGCGGGGAAGCGGGCCTTGCCGATCACCCTCAGGGGTGTGATGGATGACAGCGCCGCCGATGGTTTTCCCTGCGCTTCTGCTGCATTCCTGTCGAGGCGAGCGGTGCCAGTGGCATTTGAGCGGACGGCGGATTCGGCCGCCGGTCTGGTTTTTACGCGGGTGACCTACAAGCCCCCGGCCCACTTTTCTGACGTATCGATCGAGAATTTCACCTTCGGTCCGTCGCAACCGGGCGATGCGGCCATCCTACGGGAGCTTGAGGCCGGCTTGCCGCGCGGCACTGTCGATGATGAATTCATCCAGTGCATGGCCGGTGCGCTCGGCTCGCTCGGCATCGACGGTTTCTGGGAGCAGAGCAGTTCGCCGGCCTATGTCAGCCAGGCGTTTCTGGCAGTTCAAACCAGCCTCGGGACCTTTTGCGGCGGGGCGCATCCCAATTTCGGCTCTTACCAGCGGGTCTTCGACCGGGAGACCGGAGCGGAAGTGAAGCTGGAGGGTTGGCTAGGCGCGGCGGCCTGGGGCGAGGTCGAGTACGATACGAGGCCGCTTGCCGCTGCGCTGCGCGAACTGGCGCTGAGGCACTGGCCGGACGATAGTGAGCCTGAATGCCGCCAAGCTGCGCTGGACCAGAGCTACTGGACGTTCGGCCTGAGCGCCGCCGGGTTCAGCCTTACGCCGGATTTTCCCCATGTGCTGACGGCATGCGAGGAAACCGCCACTGTGCCGTGGACGGAGATCGAACCCTACCTGTCGCACGAGGGCAATGCTGCCCGCGCCCGGATGCGTTAGCGCCCCAGCGGCCGCGCCATCCCGCGCGATTGGGCCCGGACCCGGCCCGGCATCCAGCGCGCGGCAAAGCTGATCTGGCGTGCGGTCTTGCCGACCACCCAGTGCAGCTTGTTGCCGTGGACGGCATCCCACACCGCCTGCGCCACATCCTCCGCGCTGGTCAGTTCCAGCCCCGCTGCCTTGACCCGCTCGCGGATCGATTCGTTGCTGCCTTGATTGGGGGTATGGTCGAGCAGCGGCGTTTCGATGAAACTGGGGCAGATCGATGCGACCTTGATCCCGAACTCTGACCATTCGGCATCGAGGCTCTCGGTCATCCCCCGCACCCCGAACTTGGTCGCCGAATAGACCGACGCGCCGCCGGTGCCGTAAATCCCCGCCGCGCTGGCGGTGTTGATCAGCGCGCTGCCGGGCGCGGTCTTCTTGAGGTGCGGCAACACGGCCTGCGCGCCCCAGAATACGCCCTTGAGGTTGATGTCGATGCAGCGCTCGATTTCCTCGGTGGTGTTTTCCGACAGCGAGCCGCCGAGCGGGATCCCGGCATTGTTGGCCAAAACATCGATCCGTCCGCCTGCTGCGGTCGAGAATGCTTCCAGCGCTACATCCCAGGCTGCGCGATCGCGCACGTCGAACTTGTGGCTGTAGGTGAAGCCATTGCCGATCTGCGCGGCGGTCTGCTTCATCCCTTCGCTGTCGATATCGCCAAGGCCGACAAACCAGCCCTGGCCGCCGAACTTGACTGCGATAGCCCGCCCGATGCCCGATCCGCCGCCCGAAATGAAGATCGCTTTCTTGGCTGCCATGTCCTGTTCCCCCCAAAAAATGAAACCGCGCCGAAGTGACTACTCCCGCGCGGCCTCATTTGCCAACAGGTTTACGCCAACGTCAATTAAGTCGGCGTCAATCGTGCCGGGCGTCAGCCACCGATGGCGTCTGCAAGCCCATCGACGTAGTCTGCGCCTTCGACAATCTGGGCGGTGGAATTCTTTACCGTATCGCCGATCGGCTCCATCCGCCCACCAAGGCAGGTGGCAAGGAACGCCTCGGTTACCGCATTGAAGGCGATGTTGTTGTTAGGCTTGGCAAAGCCGTGACCTTCATCGGGGAAGAGGACGTAAGTGACCGGGATGCCGGCCTTTTTCATTGCTTCCACGATCTGGTCGCTTTCCGGCTGAGTAACGCGGGGATCGTTGGCGCCCTGGCCGATCAGCAGAGGTTTGGTGATCTTGTCTGCGAAGTGGAGCGGGCTGCGTTCCTTCAGCAGGGCCAGACCCTCGGGTGTGTTCGGATTGCCCATCCGTTCGTGGAACTGGGCGACAATCGGCGCCCAGTAGGGCGGGATCGTGGCGAGCAATGTTTCCAGGTTCGACGGCCCGACGATGTCGACCCCGCAGGCGAAGGTATCGGGAGTGAAGGTCAGGCCGGCGAGCGTGGCATAACCGCCGTAGCTGCCGCCCATGATCGCCACCTTGTCAGCCGAAGTGACGCCCTTTTCGACCGCCCAGTTCACCGCGTCGATCAGATCGTCATGCATCTTGCGGCCCCATTCGAGGTTGCCCGCGTTGATGAAATCCTTGCCGAAGCCGGTCGAGCCGCGGAAGTTGACCGAGAGCACGGCATAGCCGCGGTTGGTCAGCCACTGGTGGTAGGGGTTGTAGCCGTAGCCATCGCGTGCCCAGGGGCCGCCGTGGACCATCAGCACCAGCGGCACGGAGGTTTCCGGCATCCCGTCACCATTGGCATCGCTGCCCGGCGGCAGGGTGAGATAGCTCGGCAAGGTCAGCCCGTCGCGCGAGGTGATTTCCACCGGGTGCATCGGCTGGAGCGGGGCGCCGACCAGTTCCGGACGGCTGGTGTAGAATTCGGTCAGGGTCTTGGCGCCGCGGTCGTAGATATAGGCCTTGGTCGGCGCGGTCACCGGATCGTTCCAGACCACCCACTTGGTGTCGTCCTCGGTCCGCGACTGAACCCCGAAATCGCCTTCAAGCCGGCTGTCGAGCCAGTCGAGCGAGGCCTGAACCTCCGGTTTGATCGCAGTCCATTCGGTCCGCAGGTAAGTGAAGCTGTAAGCCTCCACTTCGCCGGTCTTGGGATTGCTGAGTGCGCCCCCGATATCGGCCTTGTCGTTCTCGGCGATGACCCGCTTTTCTCCGGTGGCCACGTCCTGCGCGATCAGGGCGGCGGTGTTCCGGCCGCGGCTGTCGATCCAGTACATGGTCTTGCCGTCGGTGGTAAAGCCGGCCGGGTTGGTGGTGAGGGAATCTTCAAGGCCGGTGGTATCGCTCGGCGCGTCTGCCACCTTGCCATCGACCACAGGGAAATAATCCATCCCGCCCGCCGCATTCGGCCGCACGGCCATGCGAAGGGCCAGATTGTCGTCGGCAAGGAAGCCGGCGTAGGCGTTGTTTTCCATCACCAGCGTCAGTTCGCCGCTCTTCAGGTCCAGCAGGTGCACGTCATGAAAGCGCGGGTCGCGGTTGTTGAGGCCGACCAGGATCTTGTCCTTGATCGAATTGGAGGAACCGACAACCATGACCCGGGTCTTCTCGAACGGCGTCAGGGTGCGCTCTGCCCCGGTAGCAAGGTCGATGCCGTAAAGCAGGAAGTTCTCGTCGCCGCCCTTGTCCTGAATGTACATCAGGCTCTGGCTGTCGGGTGACCAGAAATACTGCGAAATCGGCCGGTCGGTCGAGCTGGTCATGACCTTGGCAGCAGCGGGATCGGATACCGGTGCGATCCACACGTTCATCACGCCGTTATGCGGCGCGCGCCAGCTCAGCCACTTGCCGTCCGGGCTGATCTGGCCGCCTGCCTTGGACGGATTGCCGAACAGCTTCTCGCGGTCGATCAGGGGGGCAGCGGAGGCGGGTGTCGTCATCGTGTGTCCCTTGTGGGCATGGTTATCGGCGCTGGCAGCAGCGGGCAGGGTCAGTGCGCTCGCCGCAAGCAGCAGGGTGGCAAAGGTTTTCATGGCGTCCTCCGGTTGGGAATTGATGGCGGAGACTAACCGTTAAACCACGGATTTGCATCCCAATTCGACCAACGGTCCAATGCGCAGGTCTAAAGCGCCGGATTGTTGTAGGCGTGCCAGGTGAAAATCGCCACGGCCCCCCGGTGCGGCCGCCAACCGCTTGCCAGGGCACGGGTTTCCTTTTCCGAAGGGCGTGCAGGCAAACCCAGTATCCGGCCCAGGCCCGCCTGCACTGCCAGGTCACCCGCCGGCCAGATGTCGGCGCGCCCCTCGGCGAACAGCAGGTATATCTCTGCCGACCAGCGCCCGATGCCCTTGATCCGGGTCAATTCGGCAATGGCGAGTTCATCATCGGCAGGCAGCGTGTCGAAGTCGAGCGCGCCGGAAACCACCAGTTCGCACAGCGAGCGGACATAGCCCTGCTTCTGGCGGGAGAGGCCGCAGGCCCGCAGGGCATCGAAATCGCGCGCGAGCAAATCCCCGGGGGCCATTTCCTCGCCCAGTTCCGCCTCCAGCTTGCGCCAGACCGAGGCGGCCGCTGCCACGCTGACCTGCTGGCCGACGATCGTGCGCAGCAGGGTCTGGTATCCGGTCGGCCGGATGCGCGGTTCGGGATAGCCGACCGCTGCCAGCGCCCGAGCCAGGGCCGGCTCGATCGCAGCGACGGTATCGATACCGTCCCGCAAGGCCTGTGCACTCAATCCCATTGCCTTCTCCCTTTGGCCCTCTCCATTTTGCCTGTCCCATGCTCGCCGCTTGCAAAACGGGCCTGGTTTCCCTAGCAGCCTGCCGCCAAGCGGCCCGTTGCGGCCGGACCATCCAAGGGGAACGCCCATCATGCCCAAGCTGACCGTCGTCAACCGTGCCGGGGAAGAATCGACCATCGACGTTGCCGATGGCCTTACCGTGATGGAAGCGATCCGGGACAACGGGTTCGACGAACTGCTGGCCCTGTGCGGCGGCTGTTGTTCCTGCGCGACCTGCCATGTCCATGTCGATCCCGCCTTCGTCGGCCAGCTTCCGGCAATGAGCGAGGATGAAAACGACCTGCTCGACAGCAGCGACCATCGCGACGAGACCTCGCGCCTGTCATGCCAGTTGGCATTCACGGCTGACCTCGATGGCCTCAGGGTCACTATCGCCCCTGAAGATTGATCTTCGTTGCGGCAACCGGCCTGAACGCCTAGTTCGCAAGGCATGATCTCAGGCCATATCGCGACCGACACGCTCGATCTCATCGGCAACACGCCCCTCGTCCTGCTGAAGGGGCCGAGCGAGGCGGCCGGCTGTGAAATCTGGGGCAAGTGCGAATTTGCCAATCCCGGCGCCAGCGTGAAGGACCGGGCCGCGCTCGGTATCATCCGTGACGCCGAGGCCAAGGGCGAATTGCAACCTGGCGGAACGATTGTCGAAGGCACGGCGGGCAACACCGGCATCGGCCTGGCACTGGTGGCCAACGCCCGCGGCTACAAGACGATCATCGTCATGCCGGACAACCAGAGCCAGGAAAAGATGGCCACCCTGCGCGCGCTGGGGGCCGAGCTGGTCACCGTGCCGCCCACCAAGTTCGCGAACCCCGGGCACTTCGTCCACACCTCGCGCCGCCTGGCGGAAGAAACCCCCGGCGCAGTCTGGGCCAACCAGTTCGACAATATTGCCAACCGCCGGGCGCATATCGAAGGCACGGCTGCCGAGCTGTGGGACCAGCTCGAAGGACGGATTGACGGGTTTACCTGCGCTGCAGGAACCGGCGGAACCATCGCCGGGGTCGGGCTGGGGCTCAAGGAACGGGACGAGAAGGTCACCATTGCCCTGACCGACCCTCATGGCGCGGCGCTCTACAGCTATTATGCCACCGGCGAGCTCAAGGCCGAAGGGAACTCGGTCGCGGAAGGGATCGGGCAGGGGCGGATTACCGCCAACCTCGAAGGCGCACCGATCGACACCCAGTACCGCATTTCCGACGAGGAAGGGCTGATGTGGGTTGCCCGCCTGCTGCGCGAGGAAGGGCTGTGTCTCGGCCTCAGTTCGGGGATCAACGTGGCCGGGGCGGTCGCGCTCGGCCGCGAACTCGGCAAGGGTGCGCGGGTCGCCACGATCCTGTGCGACACGGGCTTCCGTTATCTTTCAACTCTCTACAATCCCGGCTGGCTGGCCTCCAAGGGGCTGCCCGTGTTTGACTGGCTCAAGGCCGATTGACTGGCGCTGCCATTCGGTTACCCAGACCGGCGTGATGGCAAGCCAGGGCAACCTTATGAACGTCGATGACGCGGTGCTTGTCGCCGATCTTGCGGCGCGGCCTGATCGCAGCCGCGCGGAAGCCCTCCAGCGCCTGCAGATCGGGCTGGCGGGACTGGGTTCCATGGTGCTGCTGATCGGTCTGGCCAGCGTCATCATGCAACGGGCCGACCTGACCGAGGCCGGGTCTGTGCCCGATGCCGCCGCCACTGTCGCGGCCGATCAGCCGGGCGCCAAGAAGAACGACCCGCTGGCAGAAGCAGGCGTGGTGCCCGATCTTCCGGCCCAGCGGGATTCCGAACGGGCACAGGAACCGGCCATCGTGCCGGAACGGGGCAATGACGCGCCAGACCAGTAGCCCGGCCGTTATTGCGGCTGCCTGCCTGTTCCTGCTTAGTGGTTGCGACGACAGTGCACCGGTGTCACCGCCTCCACCGCCAGCCGTGTCAGCCATGGACATCGGGCTCCTTTCCAGCCTGCCGGTTTACTGGGCCGAAAGCGAGAATCTCGCCGACATGCTGCAACCGGAGCAGGAGATCCCGTGGCCGCGCCAGCAGATCGAGCAGCGGCACCGGCTGGTTCCGCTTGATTCGCTGGCGGGCCCCGCCGGGGTGGCGCGGGTCCAGGCGGTGATCCTCGCTCAGCCGCGTCCGCTGTCTGCTGAAGAAAATGTGGCGCTGGACGACTGGGTGAGGGCAGGCGGGCAGGCGCTGGTCTTCGCTGATCCCATGCTGACCGCGGAAAGCCGCTTTTCGATCGGAGACCGCCGCCGGCCGCAGGACGTGGCGCTCCTGTCGCCGATCCTGGCCCGATGGGGCATTGCGCTGGAATTCGACGAGGATCAGCCCGCCGGAGAACGGCTTGTCGAAGACCCTGTGGCAGGGCCGATACCGGTCCATCTTGCAGGGCGGCTGCGCGCTGAGCGCAGCAGCGCGGCGGGAGAAGGGGAGTGCCGGTTCGCCGCGGAGGGGCTGGTCGCCCGGTGTGCCGTCGGGCTCGGCTCGGTCACGGTCGTGGCCGATGCAGCCCTGCTTGAGAACGCCGAGGGGGACGCTTCGGGCCAGCGAGCCGCTGCGCTCACCCGGCTCGTCGACTCGCTTGCCGCGCCGCAGCCGGGGACAAGGCGGGCGAACGCGGGTTCTGGGGCGCAAAAGGCCGGCGAAGCTGCGGCTGGTGCGCAAGCGGAGGGGCAAAGGAGTATGATTAACAACAAAATTCCGTGATATCCCCATTCATCCCCATTTTACCCCTTCCATCCCCGCTCGAGCAGGGTTAATACCGTCCTCCATCAGGCAGGTCGTTTGCTGTTGCGTTCCGTCCAGCGGTTCGCGTCACCCGCGTTTGCGCGCGGGCGGCAGCGGGGAAGGCATGTCTTCAGCGCGGCGCCCTGGGGCGAGGGGACGGGGTAAGAAGTGTCAGGTGGCGAATTTCTCGGTTTCAGCGGCTACGGCTTCTCGTTGAAGGACGAGAAAGGCCGGTTCGCGATTCCGGTGGACTTCCGCGCCGATCTCAAGGCCTCCAGCGGCACCAAGACCATCTGTCTCGATGTCCACCCGGAATGGGACTGTGCTTCCGCTTTCGGCTTGTCCCGCCGCGCCGATTTCGATGCCATCATCGAGCAGGCAAGGCAGGATGCGGCAGAATCGGGCAAGCCGTTCGATCGGCTGACCTGGAAGGCCCAGCTCAATGCTTTCGACCGGGTGGCCTTCGATGACAGCGGCCGCTTCATCATGCCGCCTGATCTGGTCGAGACCTACGGGTTTGACGATGCCATCTACTGGCATTCGGTGGGCGACCATATCGTGCTGTTCCATCCGGAAACGCTTTACGAGAGCGGCCCCGCCTTCATGCGTGCGCGGTGCCGCCGGCTGGAGCGGGAAGCCCGGGCCAAGGCTGCGGCCAAGGGTGCGGCGAAGTGACGGCGGCTCCCCACATACCCGTCCTGCTCGACGAGGTGCTTGAGGCGCTTCGGCCAGTCCCGGGCATGACCATTGTCGACGCCACATTCGGCGCGGGCGGTTATACCCGTGCGCTGCTTGAGGCAGGTGCGAACGTCCATGCCTTCGACCGCGATCCTGACGCGATTGCTGCAGGACAGGCGATGGTCGATCACTATCAAGGCCGGCTTGCCCTCCACCCGGCGCGCTTTTCGGCCATGCGGGCCGAGCTGGCGGCGCTTGGGGTCCCCCAGGTCGATGCGGTGGTGATGGATATCGGCGTCTCATCGATGCAGCTTGACCAGGGCGAGCGCGGCTTTGCCTTCATGCACGACGGGCCGCTGGACATGCGGATGAGCCAGGATGGCGAAAGCGCGGCTGACTTCCTCAACACTGCTGACGAAGAAGCCATTGCCAACGTGCTGTACCGCTATGGTGAGGAGCGCCAGTCGCGCCGCGTCGCCCGCGCTATTGTCGCCGCGCGCCCGCTGTCGACCACCGGCGATCTCGCCCGGGTCGTGCGCCGCGCGCTGGGCTACAAGCCGCACGACAAGAAGGACCCGGCAACCCGGACCTTCCAGGCGGTGCGCATCCATGTGAACGATGAACTGGGCGAGCTCGAAGCCGGGCTCGCTGCGGCCGAGGCGTTGCTGACCGAAGGCGGCGTGCTGGCTGTGGTCAGCTTTCACAGCCTGGAAGACCGGATCGTGAAGCAGTTCCTGCGCGAAGGTTCGCAACGGACCGCTACCTCGCGCTATTTGCCCGAAACCGCCGGGCCGGAGCCGGTCTTTACTGCCGTATCTAAGGCGATCCGGCCCTCCGAGGCAGAGCTGGCGCGCAATCCCCGCGCACGGTCCTCCACCTTGCGTTTTGCGCGGCGCACAGCCGCCCCCGCGCGGGAGGCAGCGTGATGTGGGTTTCCGAGAGCCGCCGCCGCCAGATCGGATGGATCGTCATCCTGCTCGCCTGCGCGGTCCTGCTGACCGGGCTGACCTTTAAGGTCAACACGATCAAGAGCCAGGTTCGCCTGGCAGAGCGCCAGATCATTGCCCTCGAAACCGAGAAGCGTATCCTCGAGATCGAATTTCAGGCGCGCTCCAACCAGCAGCAGCTGGCTGACTGGAACCGGGTGGAATACGGTTATGTCGCGCCGTCTGCCGGGCAATATCTGGAAAGCGAGCGCCAGCTGGCTGCCCTGGGTATGGCGCGCGGCGACGGTGCGCCCGATCCTGTCCGCTTCGCCCAGGCCGCAGAGGATGCTCCCGAAGGCCTGTTGGCGATGGTTTCGCCGCTCACCGGTAAGCCGATTGGGGCAGATGAGCCGCCAGAGCCTGCCCCTTCGCAGGAATCGGGAGCAGCAGCCAGGCCCCTGGCCGAGCGTCTCGCCCGGCCCGATCCGATCGGCAACCGCGGTCTGCAGGTGGCGCAATGACGGCACTGGCGCTCAGCACTCCGATCCCCGCCAAACGGAGCAAGGCCGCGACTGTTCGCCAGCACCTGTTGCTGACGGCGCAATTGCGTGTCCTGCTGGTTGCCGCGATCTTTGCCGGGGTGGCGCTGATCGCGGTGGTCCGGATCGGCTATTTCGGCCTCAGCGACCGGGCGACGCGCATTACCTCGCTGGAAGAGGCGCTGCTTCCGCCCCGCGGCGAAATCACCGATCGCAATGGCGTGCCGCTGGCGCGGGCCTTCCCGGCTTATGCCCTGTGGTTCAATCCCAGGGCACTGGGCGAGCCGGACAACCCGCTGGTCCGGACCCCGCAACAGGTTGCGGCCGAACTCAAGCTGGTCTTTCCGGACCTTGATGAAGCAGACGTCGCCCGCCGGCTTGCCTCGGGCCGCCCCAGCTACCTGCGCCGCCGCGTCCTGCCGGAAGAGGCCAACCGGGTGCAGGATCTGGGCGAACTGGCGCTGGAGCTGCCCCGCGAAACCGAGCGGCACTATCCCCAGGGTTCGCTTGCCGCCCACGTGCTCGGCTATGTCGACTCCGAAGGGCGCGGGCATGTGGGGATGGAGCAGGTGCTCAACGAGCATCTGACCGACCCGGCCTCGCGCGCCCAGCCTGTCCCCCTGTCGATCGACATGCGGGTGCAGGGTGCGCTGGAAGATGAACTGCGGCGCGGGATGCTGGCGACCAATGCGGCCGGTGCTGGTGGGATCGTGCTCGACGTCGATACCGGAGAGATTCTCGCGCTCGCCTCGCTGCCCGATTTCGACCCGAACCGGATCGACAGCGACGGTGCCCAGCAGATGTTCAGCCGGGTCTCGAGCGAAGTCTACGAGCTGGGCTCGACCTTCAAGCCGATCACGGTTGCTGCGGCCATCGACGCTGGCACAGTCCGTGATTTCGGCCGCCGCTATCAGGCCAGCCGTCCCCTCGAGATTGGCGGGTTCAGGATCCGGGACAGCCATCCGCTGGGCGCTTCGCTGAACGTCGCTCAGTCGCTGATGCATTCGTCCAACATCGTCACCGGCCAGATTGCCGATGAACTCGGTGCGGAGCGGATGCGGCGGACGCTGATGGATCTGGGCATGCACGAGCGGCCCTATATCGAAGTGCCTGCGCGCGGTGCGCCAATCTGGCCCGGAGACAAGTGGCCGCGCCTGCGCAACATCACCGTCAGCTATGGCCACGGGATATCGGTCACACCGCTGCACCTCGCCAGCGCCTATGCCGCGCTGGTCAACGGCGGTATCTGGCGCCCCTCGACGCTGCACAGGCTGGAGCCGCATGAGGTGCCCAAGGGCCGCCGCGTGTTCAAGGCATCGACCAGCTACCGGATGCGCCAGTTGCTGCGCCTGATTTCGACCGACGGGACCGGTCGCAGCGCCGATGCGCCCGGTTACCGGGTGGGCGGAAAGACCGGCAGCGCGGAAAAGGCTGTCGGCGGGCGCTATTCCAAGCGGCTGCTGGTCTCGACCTTTGCTGCTGCGTTCCCGATGGACAAGCCCCGGTTCGTGATCGTGACCATGCTCGACGAACCACAGGGTACCACCGCCAGCTCGTTCCAGCGCACGGCTGCGTGGAACGCCGCGCCAATCGTAGGCAAGCTGGTGCCCCGGATCGGGCCGATGCTGGGCGTCATGCCGGACGATACCCGCGACGTCGATATCAGCGACTTGCGCCCCCTGCTCCCCGGAGTGGGCGAATGAAGCTGGCCCGCCTCCTGGCACAAGCCGGCCGGCCCGAAAGCGTTGACGGCGCCCTTGACGGGGAGGTGACCGGCTTTGCCATCGACCACCGCAAGGTTGCCCCGGGCACCGTGTTCGGGGCGTTCGCAGGTGCACGCTTCAATGGCGAGGATTACATCGCGGCTGCAGTAGAGGCAGGCGCGATTGCCGTCGTCGCCCGGCCGGAAGCAGAGGTTTCCGGCGCGCTCCACATCACCGATTCCGAGCCACGGAAGGCCTTTGCCCGCATCGCGGCCGGCTTTTTCCGCCCCGTGCCGCCAACCATCGTTGCAGTGACGGGCACCAACGGCAAGACCTCGACCGTCGAGATGACCCGCCAGCTCTGGCGCATGGCGGGCGAGCGGGCGGCCAGCATCGGCACGCTCGGCGTCACCACGCCTGACGAGAGCGTATCCACCGGCCTGACCACGCCGGACATTGTCACCTTTCTCGGCAACATGGCCGGTCTCGCCCGCGAAGGGGTGACTCACGTCGCCTACGAAGCTTCGAGCCACGGACTGTCCCAGTATCGCAACGAAGGGCTGCCGGTTGCTGCCGCAGCCTTCACCAACCTCAGCCGCGACCATCTCGATTACCACGCGACGATGGAAGACTATTTCGCGGCCAAGATGCGCCTGTTCGACGAGGTGGTGTCGGACGGGGCAAGCGTGGTGGTCTGGGCCGACGATAGCGAGTGGGCCGGCCGGGCCATCGGGCACGCGCAGGCTCGTCGTCTGCGGGTGCTCACGGTGGGCGAGCGGGGGGACTTCATCCGCCTGCTCGCCCGTACCCCAACCCAGCTGGGGCAGGATATTGCCGTTCTGCACGACGGGCAGGAACGCAAACTGCGCCTGCCGCTGATCGGTGCCTATCAGGTGGCCAATGCCCTGGTGGCGGCAGGGCTGGTGCTGGCCACTGGCGGCTCTGCCTCTATGACGTTTGACGGCGTCGCGCGCCTCCAGCCCGTGCGGGGCCGGCTTGAACGGGCCGCGATCAGCACGAACGGGGCGCCTGTCTATGTTGACTACGCCCACACGCCCGATGCGCTGGAGGCCGCGATTGCGGCCCTGCGCCCGCATGTGTCCGGGCGGCTGATCACCGTGTTTGGCGCGGGCGGTGATCGTGACCAGGGCAAGCGCGGGCCCATGGGTGAGGCTGCCGCCCGCGGTTCGGACCTCGTCATTGTCACCGACGACAACCCTCGCGGCGAAGACCCGGCGCTTATCCGCAGTGCCGTGCTGGCCGGTGCTGGCGTCAATGCGCGCGAAGTTGCAGACCGCCGCAGCGCGATCGCCGCTGCCATTGCCGATGCCGGCAGGGACGACATCGTGCTGATCGCCGGCAAGGGCCACGAAACCGGCCAGATTATCGGAGCAGAAGAAAACATGCGGATCTTGCCGTTCGACGATGTCGAGGTGGCGCGCGAATGTGCGGGCGGGAGCACCGGTGTGAGCACCGGCGCATGAGCCTGCATCCCGCCCTGCGCCAATGGCCGGTGCTGCCGCGCGACCGGACGGGCACCGCCTTGTGGACTTCGGCCGAGATCGCCGCGGCGACCGGCGGCCGGGCCTCGGCTGACTTTCAGGTCTCCGGCGTCGAAATGGATTCGCGTGATGTGCGCGGCGGCGACCTGTTCGTGGCGCTCAAGGGCGAAACGACCGATGGCCACCGCTTCATCGACAAGGCCATCGCACTGGGAGCCAGGGCGCTGCTGGTCGACCGCCCGGTCGATTTCCCTCATGTTCTGGTCCCTGACACGACCCTGGCGCTTCACGCGCTGGCCCATGCCGCCCGCGACCGTGCCCAGGCCATCCGCATCGGGGTAACCGGTTCGGTTGGCAAGACGGGAGTCAAGGAAGCGATCTTCGCCGCGCTGGACCGGGGCAGCCGCGGCGCCGCGCATCGCTCGGTCCGCAGCTACAACAACCACGTCGGGGTTCCGCTCAGCCTCGCCCGGATGCCGGCCCGCAGCAAGTTCGGCGTGTTCGAAATGGGCATGAACCATGCGGGCGAAATCCGCGCACTGACCGCTCATGTCCGCCCCCATGTGGCGCTCATCACCACCATCGCTCCGGCCCATATCGAGAACCTGGGCAGCATGGAGGCCATCGCTGACGCCAAGGCGGAGATTTTCGAAAGCCTGATGCCCGGCGGTACGGCAGTCATCCCGGCTGACAGCCCCTGGTGCCAGCAACTGCGCGCGGCTGGCGAACGCCTCGGCCACAAGATCGTGACTTTTGGCCGCTCGGCCGATGCGGATGTTCGCCTGCTCGACTCCATCGTTGCCGCCAATGGCGGTTCGCTCGTCACCGCAGACCTTGGCGACACCCGCCTGTGCTTCTCCGTTGCCGAGCCGGGCGAGCACTGGGTCGGCAATGCACTCGGCGTGATGGCCGCGGTGCGTGCTGCCGGGGGTGACCTTGGTGCGGCGGGGCTGGCACTGGCAGAAATGGGAGGGCTCAAGGGGCGCGGTGCGCGCCACCAGTTGCGCGTGCCCGGCGGCAAGGCGCTCCTGATCGACGAAAGCTATAACGCCAACCCGGCCTCGATGCGGGCAACCTTGCGCCAGCTCGGCCAGACCCCCGCTACACGGCGCATAGCCGTGCTGGGCAGCATGAAGGAACTGGGCGATTTTGCCGATGGTTTCCACGCCCAACTGGCCGAACCACTGGCGGAAGCGGGAGTGACCCATGCGGTGCTGGTTGGCGAGGAGATGCGCGCGCTGGCACGGGCACTGGGGAAAGGGGAGGGCGGGGCGCTTGCCGCCGGGCTCACCTTCGCCCATTGCGATAACCCTGCCGAGGCGATTGCGGCGCTGGAAGAGTTCGGGCTCACCGGCGGTGACGCGGTTCTCGTCAAGGGGTCGAATTCGGTCGGGCTTGGCAGGCTGGTGAACCACTTTACGAGCCGGGACGGCTGAATGCTTTATCTGATTGCCGAATGGCTGAACTTCGAGGGCGCGCTCAACCTCGTCCGCTACCAGACCTTCCGCGCGGGCGCGACGCTGATGACGGCGCTGCTGATCGGGCTGGTCATCGGGCCGCGCTTCATCGACATGCTTCGCGTCCGCCAGGGCAAGGGCCAGCCGATTCGCGAGGACGGGCCGCAAACCCATTTTGCCAAGCGCGGCACGCCGACCATGGGCGGGCTGATGATCCTCGTCTCGCTCACTCTGGCAATGGCGCTGTGGATGGATCTGCGCAATCCGTTCGTCTGGGCCTGCCTTGCCGTGACCGTCGGTTTCGGAATCATCGGGTTCATGGATGATTACGACAAGGTCTCCAAGGCCAGCCACAAGGGGGTCTCGGGCAAAGTCCGGCTGCTGCTCGAATTCATCGTCGCCGGGATCGCCTCGTGGATCATCGTCAGCGAGATCAACACCTTCCTCTATGTGCCCTTCCTCAACGATTTCGGCATCGAGCTGGGGTGGTTCTATTATGTCTTCGCCGCGGTCGTGATCGTGGGGGCGGGTAATGCGGTCAACCTGACCGACGGGCTGGATGGCCTGGCGATCATGCCGGTGATCATTGCTGCCGGCACCTTTGCCATCATCGCCTACCTTGTCGGCCGGGTCGACTATTCGGACTACCTCGGCATTCCCTATGTGCGCGGTGCGGGGGAGCTGGCAATCTTCTGCGCCGCGATCATGGGGGCGGGCCTCGCCTTCCTGTGGTTCAATGCGCCGCCTGCGGCCGTGTTCATGGGCGATACCGGCAGTCTCGCGCTGGGCGGGGCACTGGGCGCGATTGCCGTGGCCAGCCATCACGAGATCGTGCTGGCGATCGTGGGCGGTCTGTTCGTGGCCGAGGCGCTATCGGTCATCATCCAGGTGTTCTGGTTCAAGCGCACGGGCAGGCGGGTGTTCCGCATGGCCCCGATCCACCACCATTTCGAGCAGCTCGGCTGGAGCGAGAGCAAGGTCGTGATCCGGTTCTGGATCATTGCCATCGTGCTCGCGATGATCGGCCTGGCCACGCTGAAACTGCGGTGATTACCTCCCCCGCCTTCTCCGGCAAGCGTTACGCCGTTCTCGGCCTCGCCCGGTCGGGGCTGGCGGCGGCGGAGTGCCTGCTGGCAAGCGGGGCGGATGTGATCGCGTGGGACCGGCAGGATGTCGCCCGCGCCAGGCTGGACGGCAGGGCCACGCTGGCCGACCCGATGGAGGCGGACCTGACCGGCTGTGCCGGGGTGGTCGTCTCGCCCGGTGTGCCGCTCAACACCCATCCGATCGTGGGCCGTGCTGCGCAATTCGGGGTGCCGGTCATCGGCGATATCGAGCTGTTCACCCAGGCCCGCGCCAGCCTGCCCGCGCACAAGGTGGTGGGCATTACGGGGACCAACGGCAAGAGCACCACCACGGCTCTCGTCACGCATATCCTGGAGCAGGCGGGCATTCCGGCGCTGATGGGCGGCAATATCGGCTTGCCGATCCTGGCGCAGGAGCCTTTGCCGGAAGGCGGGGTCTATGTGCTGGAGCTGTCGAGCTACCAGATCGACCTGACCCGGAGCCTTGATTGCGAGGTGGCGGTGCTGCTCAACATCACGCCCGATCACCTTGACCGTTATGACGGATTTGCCGGCTACGCCGCGTCAAAGGGGCGCCTTTTCCGGATGCAGTCAGAGGGCCACGTTGCGATCGTCTCGTGCTCGACACCGGCTGCGACCGAACAGGCCGAAGGTCTGAGCCAGCGCGTCGTCTCGATCGACCCGGAACATGAACCGGAAGACCAGAGCCGCTGGCCCGCGCTGCAGGGCCCGCACAACCTTGAAAACGCCAGGGTGGCGCGGGCAATCTGCCGCGAGCTGGGACTGTCCGATGCCGCAATCGAAGCGGGGCTCTCCACCTACGCGAGCCTGCCGCACCGGATGGAATGGCTGGGCACCTACGGCGGTGTGCTGTTCGTCAACGACAGCAAGGCCACCAATACCGACAGCGCCGCACCCGCCCTCGCCGCCTATCCGCCTGATCCGGCGATCAACGGCGGCGCGCCGCGCATTCACTGGATCGTCGGCGGCCTGCCAAAGGAAGACGGACTGGGCGCCTGCGCGCAGCATCTCGCCAACGTGGCAGCGGCCTATACCATCGGTGAGGCCGGGCCGCGTTTTGCCGAATTGCTTGAGCCGCACGTTCACGTCGAGCGCGCCGAACTGCAGTGTGAGGCCACCCGCCTCGCCGTTGCTGCCGCCCGGCCCGGCGAGGTCGTGCTGCTTTCGCCTGCCTGCGCCAGCTTCGATCAGTTCCGCGATTTCGAGACACGCGGCGCGCACTTCCGCAACATCGTCGAGGCGCTGACGAGCGGGGAGCAAGACCCGGCATGAGCGCGACCCAGCCCTATATCCCGCGCAGCGGAGAGCGGGTCTCGGGCCACGACCGGTTCCGACGGTCGCGGATGGACCACTTGCGGGTCTGGTGGCGGGAGATCGACCGGGTGCTGCTGGGCCTTGTCCTGCTCCTGATGCTGATCGGCACGGCGGCAGTGGCGACTGCTTCGGTGGCCAGCGCACGGCGCCTGTCGACCGCAGACGTGACGCTCCCTGACCTTTATTTCTACTGGGCGCACATCAGATGGCAGCTCGCCGGCGTAGTGGTGATGCTGGGCGCTTCGACCCTGTCGCTCGACAACGCGCGGCGGATCGGCATTCTGCTGGCCGGGGCCATGTTCATCCTGCTGGCGCTGGTTCCGGTGCTGGGGGTCGAGGTCAATGGCGCGCGCCGCTGGATCAGCATCGGGATGCGGTTCCAGCCGAGCGAGTTTCTCAAACCCGCCTTTGCTATCGCGCTCGCCTGGGTGCTGACCTGGCGCCTGCGTGATCCGGACCTGCCCGTGATCGGCGTCGTCAGCGGTGCGATGGGGGCTGTCGGCCTGCTGCTGATGCTCCAGCCGAACCTTGGTGATGCCATCCTGTTCGGCGGGGTGTGGTTCGTGATGATCATGCTTGCGGGCGTGTCCTTGCCGCGGCTGGGCGGGTTGATTGCCGGAGGGTTTGCCCTGCTGACGGCAGCCTATTTCCTCTATGACAACGCCCGCCACCGGATCGATGCCTTCTTCGGCGGCGGCACGGAATACGATCAGGTTGATCTGGCGGAAAAGACGCTGCTGGCCGGCGGCTGGAGCGGCACCGGCATGTGGCTCGGCATCCGCAAGCTCAAGCTGCCGGAAGCTCATACCGACTATATCTTCTCGGTCATCGGGGAAGAGTTCGGGCTGCTGATCTGCATGATCGTGGTGCTGCTTTACCTGGCCCTGATGGTCCGCGTGCTGGTGCGACTGACCAACGAGGACAACCTGTTCATCGTGCTGGCCGCAACCGGGCTGGTTACGCAGATTGGCGGGCAGGCGTTCATCAACATTCTGGTGAACCTGCAACTGTTCCCTTCCAAGGGGATGACCCTGCCGCTGGTTTCGTATGGCGGATCATCAACCATCGCCATTTGCCTTACCGTGGGCCTGCTGCTGGCCATCACGCGGCGCAATCCCTTCCTGTCACGCGGCAAGGGCGGTATCCGGGAACGGCTTGCAGAAGTCCTGCCGAAGCGAGAAGGGCCCGGGTCATGAGCAAGGCAAACCGACACTATGTGCTGGCGGCCGGTGGCACCGGCGGCCACCTGATCCCGGCTTTCGCACTGGCCGTGGAGCTGGAGCGGCGCGGGCACCACGTGGCCCTGATTACCGACGAGCGGGGCGCGCAGATCCCCGGCAAGCCCGATTTCCTGCCCGCACATGTGTTGCCTGCGGGGCGGTTCGGCAAGAACCCGCTGCACTGGCCCAAAGGGCTCAGTGCGGTGCTGGAGGGGCGCCGGATGGCGCTGCGCCTGTTTGAAAGCTTTGCCCCCAGCGCGGTGATCGGCTTTGGCGGCTATCCGGCGCTGCCTGCGCTGCTGGCATCGACCTCCGCACAGATCCCCAGCCTGATTCACGAACAGAACGCGGTGCTGGGGCGAGTCAACCGGCTGCTGGCTGGGCGGGTCAACGCAATTGCCACGGCCTATCCCGATGTGGCCCGGCTGAAGGCGAAGCACCGCGACAAGGTCCACCTGGTCGGCAACCCGGTACGCAAGGAAGTGCTCGGTCTGCGGGAAGAGGAGTTTCCCGCCTTCACCGATGACAGCCTGCTCAAGGTGCTGGTGACCGGTGGCAGCCAGGGGGCCACCGTACTGTCCGAAGTGGTGCCCGACGGGCTTGCCATGCTGCCGCCGGCGCTGCGCCAGCGGTTGCAGGTCACGCAGCAGTGCCGTGCCGAAGACATCGAGCGGGTCCGCGAACGCTATCGCAGCCACGACATTCCGGCCGAGCTGGCCACCTATTTCGAGAACATGGCGGCGCGGCTGGCTGATGCGCACCTGTTCATCGGCCGGGCCGGTGCCTCGACCATTGCCGAGCTGACCGCTGTCGGTCGCCCGGCCATCCTCGTCCCCTTGCCGATTGCTACCGACGACCATCAGGCTGCCAACACCCGCGAGTTGACCAAGGCAGGCGGTGCGCGGATGATCCGGCAGCCCAATTTCACCGGCAAGGAACTGGCCAAGCAGATCCAGGTGCTCGCACAGCGGCCCGAGACGCTCGCCACCGCCGCCCACGCCGCCTGGAATTGCGGCCGTCCGCGCGCGGTGGAAGACCTGGCTGACCTGCTAGAGAGTTTCGGCGGCGATGTACTGATGGACGTGATCCGAATGGGCGGCGAGGCGCGCCCGTCCTCATCGAAAGAGGCACTTGCCAGGGACGATGCACGATGAAGGGCGTCTCCACTGATATTGGTACGATCCATTTCGTCGGCATTGGCGGGATCGGCATGTCCGGCATTGCCGAGGTGATGCACAACCTGGGCTACACCGTGCAAGGGTCTGACCTGGCCGAGGGGCCGAGCGTCCAGCGCCTGCGCGCGCGCGGGATCAGTGTCATGGTCGGCCACGCGGCTGAAAACGTCGACGGGGTGGCGGTGGTGGTCACCTCCACTGCCGTGCGGCGCACCAATCCCGAAGTCGCCGCCGCGCTGGAAAACCGCATCCCCGTGGTCCGTCGCGCGGAAATGCTCGCCGAGCTGATGCACCTCAAGAGCACGGTTGCGATTGCCGGGACCCACGGCAAGACCACCACCACCAGCATGATCGCCGCCCTGCTCGACGCTGGCGGGATCGATCCCACCGTGATCAACGGCGGGATCATCGAACAGTACGGCTCCAATGCGCGGCTGGGCGATAGTGACTGGATGGTGGTCGAAGCCGACGAGAGCGATGGCAGCTTTCTCCGGCTCGACGGCACCATTGCGGTCGTCACCAATATCGATCCCGAGCATCTCGATCACTACGGCGATTTTGACGGGGTGCGGCGCGCCTTTGTCGAGTTCATCCACAACGTGCCGTTCTACGGCGCGGCGATTCTGTGCATCGATCACCCAGAGGTGCAAAATCTGGTCGGCCAGGTGCGGGACCGCCGGGTGGTGACCTACGGTTTCTCACTCCAGGCCGATATCTGCGGGGTCAACGTCCGCCCGGTTGGCGGCGGCAACCAGTTCGACGTGGTGGTGCGCCAGCGCGGACAGGAAGACCGGCGGATCGAGGGCGTCCAGCTCCCCATGCCGGGTCGTCACAATGTCCAGAATGCGCTCGCGGCAATCGCTGTGGCGATCGAGATGGGCTGCCCGGACGAGGTGATCCGCAGCGGTTTTGCCAGTTTCGGCGGTGTCCGGCGGCGATTCACCCGCATGGGCGAGGTCGCCGGTGCGACGGTGATTGACGATTACGCCCACCACCCGGTCGAAATCCGCGCCGTGCTGGCCGCCGCGCGCGAAAGCGTGACCGGCAATGGCGGCGGGCGCGTATTCGCTGTCGCCCAGCCGCACCGCTTTACTCGGCTGCGCGATCTGATGGACGAGTTCCAGACCTGCTTCAACGATGCCGACACGGTCTATGTCACCCCCGTTTACACTGCGGGCGAGGAGCCGATCGAAGGCGTCGATGCCGAGGCACTGGTCGCCGGGCTGAAAGCGCGCGGGCATCGCTCGGCGGCCACGGTTGCGAACATGGATGCCCTGGCCGATGTACTGGCAGGGGAAGTCGGCGCGGGCGACCTGGTGGTCTGCCTGGGTGCGGGCGACATCACGCGCTGGGCCGCGGGCCTCGCCGATGCCATTGCCGCGAGGAAGGCCGGATGATGGCCGATACGCTTCCACGGGTGCGGGGCAAGCTCACCGCCAACGCGCTGCTGGCCAAACTGGTCTGGTTCAAGAGCGGCGGCGCGGCCGACTGGCTGTTCGAACCGGCCGACCTTGACGACCTGACCGCTTTCCTGCGCGAGCTTGATCCGGCGGTGCCGGTCATGGCGCTCGGCCTCGGCTCCAACCTGATTGTGCGCGATGGCGGGGTGCCGGGCGTGGTGGTGCGGCTGGGCAAGGCGTTTGCGCAGGTCAGCTGGATCGGCGAACAGACGCTCGACTGCGGCGGCGGGGCGAGCGGGATCCTGGTGTCGTCCACCGCGCGCGACCACAGCATTGCGGGCCTTGAGTTTCTGCGGTCGATACCTGGTACGGTCGGCGGGTTCGTGCGGATGAACGGCGGCGCATACGGCGGCGAGGTGAAGGACATTCTGGTCGATTGTGACGTGGTGCTGCGAACGGGCGAAGTGGTGACGCTGCCGGTCGAGGCGCTGGCCTATACCTACCGCCACAGCGCACTGCCGGAAGGGGCCATCGTGGTCGCCGCGCGGTTTCGCGGACGCCCGGGCAACCCAGATGACATCCAGGCGGAAATGGACCGTATCGCCGCCAGCCGCGAGGCAAGCCAGCCGCTGCGCAGCAAGACCGGCGGTTCGACCTTCAAGAACCCGGCCCCTGAATCTTCTGGCGGCAAGAAGGCGTGGCAACTGGTCGATGAGGCCGGGTGCCGCGGCCTCACCATGGGCGGGGCGCAAGTGAGCGAGAAGCACACCAACTTCCTGATCAACACCGGCGAGGCCACCAGTTCCGAGATCGAAGCGCTGGGCGAGGAAGTGCGCCGCCGGGTGAAGGATAAGTCGGGCGTCAGCCTTGAATGGGAAATCCAGCGGGTGGGACGCGCATGAGCCTCGACCGGAAATACCACGTTGCCGTCCTGATGGGCGGCTGGGCCAATGAACGGCCCGTGTCGCTTATGTCGGGCGAGGGCGTGGCCAAGGCCCTGGAGGCGCGCGGGCACCGGGTTACCCGGATCGACATGGACCGGCAGGTTGCCGCGCGGATTGCTGAAGCGGCGCCCGACGTCGTGTTCAATGCGCTCCACGGGGTTCCGGGGGAAGATGGCACGGTTCAGGGCATGTTCGATCTGATGGGCATTCCCTATACCCACTCGGGCCTTGCCACCTCGGTAATCGCGATTGACAAGGAGCTGACCAAGCAGGCGCTGGTGCCGCACGGCGTGCCCATGCCGGGCGGGCGGATCGTCCGGAGCGAGGACCTGTTCGAGCGCGACCCGCTGCCGCGCCCCTATGTGCTCAAACCCGTCAACGAGGGCTCTTCGGTCGGAGTGGCCATCGTCACCGCCGACGGCAACTACGGCAACCCCATTGCGCGCGACGCCAAGGGGCCGTGGCAGGAATTCGCAAGCCTGCTGGCCGAGCCTTACATCCGCGGGCGCGAGATGACGGTGGCGGTGATCGACGGGCCCGAAGGTCCGCGGGCACTGACCGTGACCGAGCTTGTTCCCAAGTCCGGCTTCTACGATTTCGACGCCAAGTACACCGACGGCATGACCGAGCATGTGTGCCCGGCGCAGATACCTGACAATATCGCGGCGCTCTGTCTGGACTATGCCGTTCGCGCGCACAGGGTGCTGGGGTGCAAGGGGTGCAGCCGCACCGATTTCCGCTGGGATGACGAGCAGGGCGAGGACGGTCTGTTCGTGCTGGAAACCAACACCCAGCCGGGCATGACCCCGCTCAGCCTGGTGCCGGAGCAGGCCCGTCATTGCGGGATGAGTTACGAGGATCTGGTCGAGGCGATCGTGGCCGAAGCAATGCGGGTGCATCAGAAGGGCGGGGGCAAGCATGGCTAAGGTCACGCGCAAGGCACCGGCGGCGCGCCGTGTTGCCGCAGCCAACGGGCGGCGACAGGTGGCACGGCGGGCGCAGGCGCGCACCGGATCGTTCCTCGGATCGGTGCTGGCGGTGCTGCCGTTCACGCAGGAGCAGCTTGAGCGCGCCTTCCTGGCGATTGTCCTGGCGCTGGCCGCAACCCTGGCCTGGTTCGTGGCGAGCATGGCGGGTGTACCGGCCTTGGCGCGGCACCAGCTTGGCGTGGTCGCGGCCAATGCCGGGCTGGAAGTCCGGCGCGTCCGTGTCACCGGCGTCGAGCGGATGAATGAACTCAAGGTCTATGAGCGTGCGCTGGCCCAGCGGGACCAGCCGATGCCGTTTGTCGATCTGCAGGGCGTGCGGCAGGACCTGCTGGGCCTGTCATGGGTGAAGGACGCCCGGGTATCGCGCCAGCTGCCCGATACGCTGGTGATCGACATCGTCGAGCGCGTTCCACACGCGGTGCTCAAGAAGCCTGACCGACTGGTCCTGATCGATGACCAGGGCGTGGAACTGGAACCCGTTTCCAAGGCCAATGCCAAGGGCATGCTGATCGTGGAAGGGCCGGGCGCTGCCATGCAGATCCCGGCGCTGGGGCAACTGCTCGACAGCGCACCTGCGCTGCGTCCGCAAGTGGCCGGGGCCGAATGGATCGGCAACCGGCGCTGGAACCTGACCTTCAAGACCGGGCAGATCATTGCCCTGCCGCAGGGAGACGACCCGGCGGCAGGGGCATTGGTCGCATTCGCCCGGCTTGATGGTCAGAACCGCCTGATCGGCGGCAAGGTCGCCCGGTTTGACATGCGTGTGCCTGACCGGGTGATCATGCGCGTACCCGGCCGGGCCGAGGAACAGTTGCAGGCGAAGGAAGCGAACTGATGGCTCTGCCGCGCATTTCGAAGGTCTTCGCCGCCGTAAACGCCGGTTCGTTCCGCATTTCGGCGATGATCCTGGGCATTTCCGAAACCGGCGAGATGATCGTGCTGGGAACCGGGCACCGCGCCAGCCAGGGCATCCGCCGCGGCTATGTGACCGATATGGCGGCGGCAACCTATGCCATCCGCGATGCAGTCGAGCGGGCGGAAAAGGCCTCCGGCACCCGCGTATCCAGCGTCTGGGTCGGCTGCGCCGGGGCAGGTCTCGCCAGCCAGGTGGCGCGGGTCGAGATCGACATCGGCGGCCGCCGGATCGAGGAAGAAGACATCGAGCAGCTGCTGGTGCTGGCGCGCGAAAGCATCCAGCCCGACGGGCGCATGGTGCTCCACGCGCAGCCGGCCCATTATACGCTCGACGGCGCGCATGGTGTCGCCAACCCCAAGGGCCTCCATGCCGAGCGGCTGGGGGTCGATATCCATGTCATGCTCGCCGATGGCGCACCGATCCGCAATCTGATCGAGGCGGTCGAAAACGCGCACCTGTCGGTCGAGGCAGTGATTGCTGCACCTATTGCGGGGGGCTTCGCCTGCCTTTCGCCGGAAGAGCGGGACCTCGGAACGGCGCTGGTCGAGATCGGCGGCGAAGTCACCAATGTCTCGGTTTACGCAGGCGGGATGCTGCTGGGCCTCCAGCCGATCGCGATGGGTTCGGGCGATATCACCGATGCTGTCGCCTCGGCCTTCGGTATTCGCCGGTTCCAGGCCGAACGGCTCAAATGCGTTTCAGGATCGGCGATCGCCAGTCGCACCGATCACCGCGAAATGATCCCCATTCTCGGACCGGGCGAAACCGGAATGAGCGGTGGGCTTGGCAATGGCGCCGATGAGGGGCGCAGCGCTGCGGAGACAAGCCAGATCCCCCGCGCCGAGCTCGTCTCCGTCGTGACCGAGGAACTCGCCCGGTTGACCGGCGAGATTGGCAAGGCCCTCAAGGCGATGGGTTTCTCCGGCGCGCGCGGCGGGCAGGTGGTGCTGACCGGTGGCGGGGCGGAACTGGCCGGTATGGCGGAATTTGCCCAGACCGCGCTTGGCCGCCCGGTGCGGATCGGCAAGCCGGTTGCACTGCGGGGCCTGCCGGAAGCCCATGCGACCCCCGGCTTTGCCACGCTCGCCGGCTTGTGCCTCTACGCCGCCGAAGACCCGGTCGATATCCGTTCGGTCGGGTCGCGCTATCAGGAGGCCACCCGGTTCGCCCACAAGGGGCTGTGGGGCAGGATTACGCGCGCCATGCGGGAATACTTCTGATGCGAAGGGGCAACCCCGTACTGACCGCTGTGGAAAAGAACGGCATGGCTATGCCCGCCCGATTCGGAATATGTCACAGTAACGCCAAATATCGACTGTCGCAGGCAATCCTGTGGAAGGAACATCCATGAGCATCAGCATCGGCCCCGCGCATTCGGACGAACTGCGCCCCCGCATTACCGTGATCGGTGTCGGCGGAGCTGGAGGCAACGCCATCGCCAACATGATCGCCGCCCAGATCGAAGGGGTCGACTTCGTCGTCGCCAATACGGACGCGCAGGCGCTCAACACCTCTCCGGCTGAAACCCGCATCCAGCTCGGGCCGGAAATCACCGGTGGCCTGGGTGCAGGGGCACGCCCCGAAGTGGGCAAGGCGGCGGCCGAGGAAACGGTCGAGGCCATCCAGAACGTGCTGCAGGGCGTGAACATGGTGTTCATTGCGGCCGGGATGGGCGGCGGCACCGGCACAGGCGCGGCCCCGGTCATCGCCGAGGCCGCCCGTCGCATGGGCGTGCTGACGGTCGGCGTGGTGACCAAGCCGTTCCTGTTCGAAGGCACGCGCCGGATGCGCGCAGCGGACTCCGGGATCGAAGAGCTCCAGCGCCACGTCGATACCCTGATCGTCATTCCCAACCAGAACCTGTTCCTGGTGGCCAAGGCGGAAACGACCTTCAAGGAAGCGTTCATGCTGGCAGACGAAGTGCTGCAGCAGGGCGTGCGCTCGATCACGGACCTGATGGTCATGCCCGGCCTCATCAACCTCGACTTCGCCGACGTGAAGTCGGTGATGGAGGAAATGGGCAAGGCGATGATGGGCACCGGCGAAGGTGAAGGTCCGAACCGCGCACTGGAAGCGGCTGAACGGGCAATCGCCAACCCGCTGCTTGACGGAGTCAGCATGGCTGGTGCCAAGGGCGTGATCATCTCGATCATCGGCGGCGAGGACATGAAGCTGCTCGAAGTGGACGAGGCGGCCAACCACATCCGCGAACTGGTCGACGAGGATGCCAACATCATCTGGGGCTCTGCCTTCAACCCCGACCTGCAGGGCAAGATTCGCGTGTCGGTGGTTGCCACCGGAATCGAGTCGGCGGCAGGGATGCGCGATACCGACAACGATTCGCACGGACTTCGCCTCGGTGGCAATCGCCCGCCCAAGCGCCCGGTGCTCGAATTGCCGGATGAAGATGAGTTTCTCGATCAGGGCGAAGACGCCGGCCTCTCTGCCGGGAGCAGCGCTGCCCCTGAAGCCGAGCCCATGTCTCTGGCCGGATATGACGAATATGGCGAGGAGTTCGATGAAGAGGGCGATGAGGATGTCGACGGCATCGTCGATCCGCTGGGCGGCATGCGCAATGACGATGCGGACGACGGGCTGTCCGGCCTCGCCGCGCCTGCCAGCCTGACCGGCGGTGCCGCAGGCGGATGGGAAGACGATGCGGCTCATGGCAGTGAGAGCGATGATGACTGGGGCGATGCGGACGATCAGGCAACCCGCCGCAAGCAGCCGCTCGACCTCAGTGGCGGCCAGGTTGACGACGGGGCGGAAGCAGAACCGCCTCAGGCGTCTCCCCGGCAGGACGAACTCCTGCTCGATGCAGACCGGCTCGCCGAACAGGACCAGCCGCTTCAGGCCCCTGCCGGAGGACGCCGCCGCGGGCTGGTTTCTGACGGCGACGGGAAAGCCGCAGGCGGCGGTGGCAGCACGCTGTTCGAACGTATGGCCAACCTCTCGCGCGGTTCGTCATCGTCCAAGGATGACGAGGAAGACGATGAGGACGACAGCGCCTCGTCGCTGAGCATCCCGCGTTTCCTGGGGCGGCAGAACAACCAGTAAGGGTGTCAGGCACCGAGCATTCCCGGCGCGCGTCGTTCCGTTCCGGTTCAGCGCAGGTGCGACACACCGGTGCTTTACTACGAGCGGGTACGGCGGGGCGGATTGTCTGCCCGGCCGACACCCGGCTAAACGGGTCATGATGCACGGGAAACTTCTTGTTCTGATCGCCACAGCCGCGCTGCTGGCCAACCCTGCTGCGGCGCAGACCGCGCGCGACGGTTCGCGTGCGGTTGTCCAGCCCTTGCCATCTCCCGCGGTCGGTGAGCTCAATTCTGCCCTGCGCCGCATCTCTCGCAATGCCCGCGATCTCGATGCGCTGCTCGATGCCGGTTTTGCCTCGCTGCGGCTGGACGATGTCGAGGCGGCAGTGGGCTTTTTCACCCGGGCGCAGGAAATCCAGCCGGGCAATGCACAGGCGAAGCTCGGGCTTGCCGGTGCCTACCTGCGCTCCGATCGCCCGGTTGAAGCGATCGAGTTTTACCGGGCCGCCGAGCAGGCCGGTGCTTCAAGCCAGACCATGGCGGCGGATCGCGGCCTCGCCTACGATCTGGTGGGTGACAATGCAGCCGCGCAGCAGGAATATGCCCGCGCGCTGACCGGTGACAATGCGGACGAGGTGCGCCGCCGCCTGGCCCTGAGCCAGGCCATCCAGGGCAACCGCGAAGGTTTTGAGCGAACGCTCTATCCGTTGCTCGAGAAGCAGGATTTTGCTGCCTATCGCACCCGCGCTTTTGCATTGGCGATACTGGGCGAGGAAAAGGAAGCGATCGCCATCACCGAGGCGGTCATGCCCGCCGATCTGGCGGCGCGGATATCGCCCTACCTCAATTTCATGCGCCGCCTGACTCCGGCGCAGCAGGCGGCAGCGGCCAATCTGGGCAGCTTTCCGCGCGCCGCCCAGATCGGGCGGGATGATCCCGCCATTGCCGCTTACCGCGCATCGACCGGCACTGTCCGGTCAGCCGATGCGGCGTTGGCGCCCAGTGGCCGCCCCCTCGGCGGGCAGGCAGTCGCTGCTGCCACCCGCACCGAGAGTGCCGCCCAGCGTCGCCGCCCGGGCCGCCGCGCAAGCCGGGTGGAAGAAGCGCCGGTCCGGGCCCCGGTCGTCGCGACCGTCGCGCGGGCAACGCCGGCGGCAGCACCCGTGGCGGCGCCACCGGCACAGCAATCCTTGCCGCCAGCGCCCGCGCAACCTGTGCTTCAGCAGGCCAGCACCGTGCAGGAACTTCCCCCGGTAGCAGCCGCGCAGCCAGCGCCTGCCCCGGCCGCCACGACTCAGCCCGTTCAGACCCCGGTCCAAACCCCGGCACCAGTGCAGCCACCAGTTCAGGTCCAGGTCGCCACCTCAGCACCGGAGCCGGCGTCTGCTACCATTACCATGCCGCAGCCGGGCTTCGATCTTGCCCGCGTTGCCGGCCCGCCGGTCCCGGCGCAGCAGGATCTGGCCGCCTCCGCGCCTCCGGCATTGCTGCTGCCCGCGACAATGGCGGCGCCTGCTGCAACGCCTGATCCCGCTCCGCAACCAGCCCCAGCGCGGGTCGCAGACGCGTTCGCCGATCTGGCTACCGCGCCTTTGCCGGTTGTCGCCCGCGCGCCTGACGCGGTGGACATCACCCGCATCAAGCCGCCCCGCGAGATCGAGAAGAAGCCGGAACCGGTTGCGGCCAAGCCGCCCCCTCCGCCGTCGCATCCCAGCCGGCACTGGGTCCAGTTGGCCACCGGGCGCGACAAGGCTGCGCTCCGTTTCGACTGGCGGCGCTTCGCAGGGAAGGCGCCCGATGTGCTCGGCAAGCTGACGCCGCACGTCACGCCCTGGGGGCAGGCGAACCGTCTGCTGGCCGGGCCCTACGACTCTGCGCGCGCGGCCAATGCTGCCCTCGCGGCGCTTAAGAAGGAAGGGCTCGACGGGTTTACCTTTACCAGCGAGGCAGGCCAGGCGGTTGATCGCCTTCCCTGACAGCCACCGACGCGCGCTACGGGTTTTGCACAGGGTTTGAACAGACCATTAAGGTTGTCCCCAGCGGTTCCGGCCCCGCCAATGGCGCTCCCCCGCAACCTCGCGGTATCCCGTGGCGATGCCCAGTACCAGAACACCCCCCGCATGAGAGCGGCCGACGACAGCGACTCCGGCGGTCATGACGCTGCTCCGCTCGACATGCTGGCCGCGCTGTTCGATGCGCGGGGCTGGCCGTTCGAATCGGTCGGGGATGATGAGATCAGCGGTGAAATCCAGGGCAGCTGGGCCAACTACCAGCTGCGCGGGATCTGGCGCCCGGAAGACCGGGTGCTGCAATTGCTGTGCCTGCCCGATATCCGCGTGTCCGACGCCAAGCGGCGCGATGCCAACGAGCTGCTGGCCCTGGTCAACGAACAGGTCTGGCTCGGCCATTTCGACATCTGGTCCAATGGCAAGGTCCTGCTGTACCGGCACGGGGTCATGCTGGGCAGTGACGGTTTGCTGGGGCTGGACCAGGCCCAGGCGCTGGTGGAAACGGCGGTCGACGAATGTGACCGGTTCTATCCCGCCTTCCAGTTCGTGCTGTGGGGCGACAAGAGCCCGCGCGAAGCGCTCGATGCGGCGCTTGTCGATGCTGCTGGCGAGGCCTAATCCTCCCCAATGATGGAGGCTGACATGGCGAGCACCCCGATCCTGCTGTTCGGTTACGGCAACATGGCAGCTGCGATGCTGGAAGGTTGGCTGGCCTCCGGGATGGCGGCCGAAGATTTTGCCATTTACAATCCCCGGCTCAAGCCTGCCCCTGCCGGGGTGCAGTTTTGCACGGCAGTGCCGCAGGGTCCGTTCGCTGCGGTCGTGCTGGGGGTCAAGCCGCAGATGCTGGACGCTGTGACGCCGCAGCTTGAACCGCTGCTGGGGCCGGAAACGATGCTGGTTTCCATCCTGGCAGGGGTGGAACTGGCCAGCTTGCGGCAGCGGTTTCCCCGCACGGGCGGAATCGTGCGGCTGATGCCCAATCTCGCCGTGGCCCTGCGCAAGTCGCCCAATGCGCTGGTTGCGCAAGGGCTCAGCACGCCGCTGCGTGACAAGGTCACCGCCCTGGCAGCAGCTCTGGGCAGTGCCGAATGGCTGGATGACGAGAGCCAGTTTGAACTGGTCACCGCGCTCGCTGGATCAGGACCCGGTTTTCTGTTCCGCTTTATCCAGGCGCTGGCGAAGGGGGCGGCGGCGCTCGGGCTGGAGCCGGATCAGGCCGGACGGCTGGCGGTGGCCATGGTTGAGGGTGCAGGGGCTCTGGCCGCCGGATCGCCGCATTCACCGGCCGAACTGGCGCGGCGGGTCGCAAGCCCCGGAGGAATGACCCAGCGCGGGTATGACGTGCTCGATCGCGGCAAGGCACTCGATCTGCTGGTGCGCGATACCCTGCGCGCGGCCCGTGACCGCGGTGAGGAAATGGCGCGCACTGCACGGGGCGAGGGTTAACGCCCGTCAAGACGGCCCGTCCGGTTTTGCTTGAAAACGCGGGCAGGAAACATGATATTGCGGCTACGGCGGCCGTCCATTCTGACGGTCAGCCTCTAAGGAGTTTGGATCGAAATGGCTCAATGGAACGAACCCCGCCCCAAACAGACGGGATTCGGTGCGACCCCCGGCAGCCTCGGCGGCCTCGACGCACGGACCACGTTTGACGAGGGCCTGCGCCGGCATATGCTGGCCATCTACAACTACATGACTTCCGGCGTGCTGCTCACGGCTATTGTCGCCATGCTTACCGCAAATTCGGGCCTGGCCATGACCTTTGCCAGCGGACCGATGATGTGGCTGGTGGCGCTCTCGCCGCTCGCCATCGTGTTCGCCATGAGCTTTGGCGCCAACAAGTTCAGCAAGGCCACGCTTCAGATCCTGTTCTGGGGCTTTGCGACGCTGATGGGCCTGTCGCTCTCCACCCTGTTCCTGGTCTATACCCAGGGCTCGATCGCGGTCGCATTCTTCTCGGCGGCTGCGGCCTTTGCCGGGCTCAGCCTGTGGGGCTACACCACCAAGAAGAACCTCAGTGGCTGGGGCAGCTTCCTGGTGATGGGTGTGGTCGGCCTGATCGTGGCGAGCCTGCTCAACACGTTCTTCTTCCAGTCCGGCCCCCTGGGCCTGGCAGTGAGCGTACTCGGCGTGCTGATTTTTGCTGGTCTGACCGCCTACGATACCCAGCGGCTGAAGGAAGAGTATGCCGTGCTCAAGGGCACCGAGTTCGCGGGCAAGGCCGTGATCATGGGTGCGCTGAGCCTCTACCTCGACTTCATCAACATGTTCCTGTTCATCCTGCGCCTGTTCGGCAACCGCGAATAGTCGCACACAGGATTCGCTTCATCGTGCCCGGGGCGCCAAGTGCGCTCCGGGCATTTTCTTTGCCGGAGAAGCGCGGTAGACAGGATGCTTAAGCGCGGCGAAAGCATCGCGGGCGCACGATTGCACATATGACCGGGAGACGAAACCAGATGGAGCGCACCAATCGCGCAGGCGTGAAGATCATGGCTGTGGCCGCCGGAGTTGCGGCACTGGCCGGATGCGCAACGCCTCCGCCGCCGCCCCCTCCGCCTCCTCCGCCGCCGGTCCAGGCCGAGATCATCCCTTCGCGCCCGATCCCGCCCAATGGCGCGGCCTACCTCATGGCCATTCCTCCGGTTGCGCCCGACGGATCCCGCCTCACCGTCAATTATGGTTTGTCGGATGACGAGAAGGCGTGGAACCTGCGCGCGGCCTGGAACGTGGCTGCGCTCAACTGTGTCGATGCCGAACATACGGCGATCCTGGATGGCTACCGCGCCTTCCTGAAGGACCAGTCTCGCACGCTTTCGGCAATCAACAGCCGGATTGACCAGTCCTACCGGCGGCAGCATGGCGGAACCCAGGCCGGCCACCGGGAGCGCGACAAGCGCATGACCATGGTCTATAACTTCTTCGCCTTGCCGGCAGCACGCGGCGAGTTCTGCAACGCCGCGCTCGCCATGGCCAATGCCTCGCTCGCCAGCCCGAAGTCTGACTACACGGAATTTGCGCGGGTCTATTTCCCCACGATCCTGCAGCCGTTCGACAATTTCTTCCGCGCCTACGAGCAGTACGAGCGTGCCTCGGCTGACTGGGATACACGGTATGGCGCGCGATATGGCGCATCGCAGCCGGGCTATGTCGCGGTCCAGCAGGCTCGGCTGGAGGCCCTGATCGATGCAGGCGGAGGCGACCCCTCGCTGACGACACTTCAAGCGATCCAGGGTGGCGGCTCGGTGGTCGATCCGGAAACCGGGCTGGCCGTGCCTGTTCTGCCGGTTGATCCGACGCAGGAAGCAACCCCGATAATCCAGCCGGTGCTCGATAACCCCAACGGGGCGAACTGACCCGCTCCGCTTCGGGGCGGCGAATACCCTCTTTGCAGTGTGGCGGCATTTCGGTAAAGCGCCCGCTCGCGGCGAGGGCATGACCGTGCCGCTTCAGGACTGGAACGGGGCCGTAGCTCAGATGGGAGAGCGCGTCGTTCGCAATGACGAGGTCAGGGGTTCGATCCCCCTCGGCTCCACCAGTGGCCTGAACTCCGTTCGTGTCGAGCCCCGTCGAGACACTACAGGCGACATCAGCCCTCAGACCCGTTAGACACCCGACATGCATTTCCTTGATCAAGCAAAAATCTATCTCAAATCCGGCGGCGGCGGCCCAGGTGCCGTGTCGTTCCGACGCGAGAAATACGTTGAATACGGCGGGCCGGACGGTGGCAACGGCGGCAAGGGCGGGGACATCGTGTTCGAAGCGGTGCCCGGTCTCAACACGCTGATCGACTTCCGCTACGCCCAGCATTTCAAGGCTCTGCGCGGCTCGCACGGCATGGGCAAGGACCGGACCGGTGCGGGCGCGCCCGATCTGATCATCCCGGTTCCGGTCGGCACGCAGATCCTGTCGGAGGACAAGGAAGAGGTGCTGGCAGACTTCACCGAAGTCGGCCAGCGGATGGTCTTCCTCGAAGGCGGGATGGGCGGGCGCGGCAACGCCAGTTACAAGACCAGCACCAATCGCGCGCCCCGGCAGCACCAGCCGGGAGAGGCGGGGCAGGAAATGTGGGTCTGGCTGCGGCTGAAGCTGCTCGCTGACGTCGGCCTGCTGGGCCTGCCGAACGCAGGCAAGAGCACCTTCATCAACCAGGTGTCCAACGCCGGGGCCAAAGTGGGCGATTATGCCTTCACCACGCTGGTGCCCAAGCTGGGCGTGGTGCGCCACCGAGGGCGCGAATTCGTGCTCGCGGACATTCCGGGCCTGATTGAAGGCGCGGCAGACGGGGCCGGGATTGGTGACCGGTTCCTGGGTCACATCGAACGATGCCGGGTGCTGATCCATCTGATCGATATCTCCGGCACCGATCCGGTCGAAGCGATGCAGGTGATCCAGGCCGAACTGGAGGCCTACGGCGCCGGCCTGGCCGACAAGGCCCGGCTGGTGGTGCTCAACAAGCTCGACCTGGCAGACCGCGAGCTGGGGGAAGGCTTTGCCGATGAACTGCTGGCGGCAGGCGCGGACAAGGTGTTCGCGATCTCCGGCGCCACCGGGGCCGGGGTCGACAAGTTGCTTGACGCAGTGCTCGGCTACCTGCCCGACCGCACCTCGACCGAAACCAAAGGGGCCGAGCGCGAGGACGTGCCCGACGATGGCGGAGACTGGTCGCCGATCTGAGGGGGCTAGCCGCAACCGCGCGCAGGCGATAAGCGGCGCGCGATGCCTTTGACTGCGCTCTCTCAACTGGCCGACCCGGCTATCTGCCGGCGCCTCGTGCTCAAGGTCGGCTCGTCGCTGCTGGTGGACGGCGCCGGCCGGGCGCGGGAGGCGTGGCTCGTCTCGCTGGTACAGGACATTGCTGCCTTGCGGCGCAGCGGCACGGAAGTGATCGTGGTCAGCTCTGGCGCGATTGCGCTTGGCGCGGTGCGACTGGGCTTGCCCGAGCGGGGGCGGCGCAGCCTGGCCGATGCACAGGCGGCAGCGGCGGTGGGCCAGATTGAACTGGCGGGTCTGTGGACCGATAGCCTGGGCGGGCATGGGATTCCGGCCGCGCAGCTGCTGCTCACCCTGGCCGATCTGGAAGATCGCCGCCGTTATCTCAATGTCTCTGCCACGCTGGCCCGGCTTCTGGAAGCGGGGGCCGTGCCGGTCATCAACGAGAACGACAGTGTAGCGACCGAGGAAATCCGGTTCGGCGACAATGACCGGCTGGCTGCCCGCGTGGCGCAGGCGGCGGATGCCGATGCCGTGGTGCTCCTGTCCGACGTCGATGGCCTGTACGACAGTGACCCGCGCGAGCCGGGCGCGGTGCTGGTGCCCACGGTGGACGGGATCACGCCTGCAATCATGGCCATGGCCAGCAGCGCATCGTCTTCCGGCCTTGGCTCGGGCGGGATGGCATCCAAGCTGCAGGCGGCGCAGATTGCCGAACGCGCGGGGATATCCCTCGCGATCATCAACGGCATTCACGAGCAGCCTGTCTCCACCGCATTGACGACATGCCTGGGCACCCTGTTCCTGCCCCAGCGCAGTGACCGGGCACGCAAGGCCTGGCTGGGGGGGCGGATGGCAGCGTCAGGCACATTGCGGGTCGATGCCGGATGCGCCGATGCGCTGGGCAAGGGTGCCAGCCTGCTGGCGGCCGGCATAATCGGGGTTTCCGGCAGCTTCCGCCGGGGCGACCTTGTCAAGATCTGCGATCTCAGGGGCAAGGCGCTGGCGCAGGGTCTGAGCGAGTATGACGCGCACGATTGCATGGCGATTGCCGGCAAGCGCGAAAGCGAACAGGCCGCCTTGCTCGGCTATGCGCCGCGCAGCTGTGTTGTTCACCGCGACCACATGGTGCTGCTGTGACGATCGCGCTGACCGGCGCGACCGGGTTCGTCGGACAGGCCGTCCTCGATGTGCTGGCGCGCAAGAAGGTGCTGGCACGCGCGCTCGCCCGCACGGTGCCTGCGGAAACACACGCTTTTGTTGACTGGATACCCGGCAGCCTGTCCGATCCGCAGGCCCTGGCGCACCTCCTCACGGGGACCGAAGCCGTGCTCCACATTGCCGGGCTGACGACCGCTCATGATCCGGCCGATCTGGACGCGGCCAATGTGGCCGGTACACTGGCGCTGGTGGAAGCCGCACGCAAGGCGGGTGTGAAGCGGTTCGTCTTCGTGTCCTCGCTGGCCGCGCGCGAGCCGGAGCTTTCGGCCTATGGCGCTTCCAAGGCGAAGGCGGAAAAGATCGTCGCCGCGAGCGGACTGGACTGGACCACTGTGCGACCGCCCGCTGTCTATGGCCCGCGCGACAAGGACATGTTCGAGCTGTTCCGCATGGCCCGGCGCGGGTTTGTGCCCATGCCGCCGCCCGGGCGCACTTCGCTCATCCATGTGCATGATCTGGCCGAATTGCTGGTGGCCCTGCTGCCTGGTGGCGAGGGGGTTACGGGTGAGTTGTTCGAGCCCGACGACGGCCGCGAGCAGGGCTGGAGCCATCGCGAACTGGCCCGCACGATCGGCTGGGCGGTAGGCACCAGGCCGTGGGTGCCGCACCTTTCCGCCCGGGCACTGGCGCGCCTTGCCCGCCTTGACCGCACATTCCGGCGCGACAAGGCGAAGCTGACGGCTGATCGGGTCCGCTACATGGTCCACCCGGACTGGGTGTGCGATCCAGCCCGCAGCGTTCCCCCGGACATATGGACCCCGCGTGTGCCCACGCGGGCGGGGCTGAAGGGCACGGCCCGCTGGTATCGGGAAAAGGGCTGGCTCACATAAGCCGCAAGGCGTTGCGGTGCGTTACCCGCCCTGACTCCCGTCCAGCGGAATCTCGGCCAGTCCGGGCTGGACCAGCCGGGCGCGGACGGGCTCACTGCCGTCCGAGGTGCGGACCGGGATCCAGTCTCCGACCGCTCCGGCCGACAGCGCTTGTGCGGTGCGGCGGACGGTAAACCCCCTGCCGGTCACTGCGACTGTCAGGCTTTCGCCCCGGCGGACGGCAGGTTGCCGGCTCGTGGTTGCGGGGCCAACCACCAGATTGACGAAAATCCGCCAGCCACCGCCATCCGGGCAGGCGATCTGCACCGTCCGGCCCGGAGCGCCATGCCAGGAAGCAACCGGATCCGATCCGCAAGCCCGCAACCTCAGGCGGCGATCCACCGGCTCGCGTGCCCCGCCCGGCTGGCCGATCGCCATGCCGGTAAACCGGGCAACGATCCGATCCAGTTCTGCGTGCGGGATAGGGGTGCTTTGTGCCACCGCCGGGGCCGCCAGGGCCGAAAGTGCGGGCAGGATGATTGATCGGAACATGGTTGTTTCTCCATTCAACACGTCCCGCAACCGCAGCAAAGTCTGTGCCAGCTTCACCTAGGGAGTGGTGCCTAACGGCGTGCCGCCATCGTGTTAACCATCATCTGGCATTCGACTGCCGCACCGCACTACCGAGGGCCCGTTGCCCCGGAGTGGCGCACGGAGCCACCGCCGATGGGTTTGCACGATCCCGATTCCGCTTTCACCGGTCAGGCGTCCGCCAGCGGCATTGAGCCCCTGTTCGACCGGCTGGAAGAGGCCATCCGCCGCTTTTCCGAAACGGCATCGCGCGCCAGCGACCAGACCGGGGCGTGCCAGCAGCAGTTCCGCAACCAGATCGATGTTGCCGAAGGGCTGGCCCCCGATCCTTCCACGCGGCAGATTGTGGATCTGGCGCGGGCCATGCTGGCCACCCTGGGCCAGATCGAGCGCAACATGCTCCGCAGCCAGGCCGAAACCGACCAGTTACGGGTCGATCTCGAGCAAGCCCGACGGGAGGCGAACGTCGACTGCCTGACCGGGTTGCCGAACCGCCGGGCGTTCGAGCGCGAATATACCCAGGCCATCGAGAAAGCCCGTTCCGAAGGAAGCGCGCTGCACGTGGCGATCTGCGATATCGACCGGTTCAAGAGCGTCAACGATCGGTTCGGCCATGAGACCGGCGACGGGCTGCTGCGCGCAGTTGCGGCGATGCTGGGCGAATGTGCGGCCGATGGTTGCTTCGTCGCCCGCCATGGCGGAGAGGAGTTCGTCCTGCTCCTGCGTGGACTGGCGCGCGGGGATTCCTTCGCGCGGCTGGAAACGGTACGCCGGGCCCTGGCCGCGCGCCGCTTCATTTCGCGGCAGACCAAACAGTCGATCGGGACGATCAGCTTTTCCGCCGGGATTGCCGATGTGCTGGCCGAAGCTGGCCCCCGGGCGGCACTGGCGCGCGCTGATGCCGCGCTTTACCGGGCCAAGGAATCGGGCCGCAACCGTGTCGTTTGCGCCTGGGACAATGCCGGCGCATCGTAAGCCAGCGAAACGATGACTTCGCTGCCGCTGCCCGGTTCAAGCACCAGCCGCGGTGCGTGGCCCAGCTGCTGCACCTGCAACGCCAGCCGCTCCGCCCGCTCCGACACCGGGGCGAAATCGGCGGGTGCGAACCGGCCAAGCACGGTCACCTGCACGCGCGCGTCCGGCTGCTCCTGCGCCAGCCATTGCACCAAGGTCAGGCCGCCCGCTCCGTCGCGGTAGACCGCCATTTCGCTCGATCGCTCCGCTGCGACCGGTAATGTGCCCGCGCCCTCCGGCATTCGGGCGAGCGCGGCCAGGGTCGTCAGGAACAGGATCAGCGCCAGGTCCGATAGCACCACCTGCCACGCGGGGATGCCCCTGCCTGTCATGCGGCCAGCTCTGCGGGCGCCGGGGTTCGTGCGTTGGGGCAGGCTGGCCCCACCTGCGCGGCGAGCCAGGCAATCAGGTGCTCCCGGCCATCCTCGTCGGCCCGGCCGCGCCGCTCGATCATCCCGGCAAGCGGCAGGATCAGCAGGTGCGCAACCAGCAGGCCGTAAAGCGTGGTCAGGATAGCGGTCGAGACCGCCGTCATCACCGCGCCTTCGCTGTCGAGGCCGCTGGCCGGCAGCTGCCCCAGCCCGATCAGCGTGCCGATCAGCCCGAACACGGGGCCAAGTTCGGCGGCATATTCGAGCGTGCGCAGCGCACTGGCACGCCGCAGTTCCCGGGCGGCACGATACTGCTCATGCTCCGCCACCAGAGCATCGACCGAGCGGTAGCGGGCAAGGGCGGCTGTGGCTGCGGTCAGTTCCTCATCGTCGACCGGGTGGATCTGCGCGCGGAGCAACCCGTCATGCCGGATGGTCTCGACTTCGGCAGCGAGGGTGGCGCGCGCCTTCGCCTGGTCGAAGGCGGGCGTTGCCAGCGCGGCAATGGTGCGCAGGGTCAGGGCGGTGTCGCGCCAGCCGGAGCGTACCAGGGTGCCCAGCAGGGTGCCCCCCGCCACCAGCGCCGCGCTTGCCGGGTCGAACAGGTACAGGCTTTCCAATGGTTCACTCCCGGCAAGGTCTGACAGTCAGAACGGCTGGCGCGGAGCGATCATTTAGGGGCGGCAGTGCGCTGCCGGGCCTGCAACCGGTGCGGCAGGGGTTTGCCGCCCGAGGCGCGCGTTACCCGGCAAACCGTCTCGAAATCCGAATTGGCACGGCCTTTGCTGAACGTATGCCGACGGCCCTCCGGGGCGAAGCTGCGAAAGGCACTAAGGCCATGAGCGAGAGACTGTTCGGTATCCACGGCGCGGCGCTGGAACTGCGTTCGCAGCGCATGGGCCTGCTTACCGCCAACATCGCCAATGCCTCGACGCCGGGGTTCAAGGCGCGTGACATGGACTTTGCCAGCGCGCTGGCGGCCCGCACCGGCGGCGCCGACACCGCCCGCGCGGTCGAGGGCAGCCTGCGCTTTCGCGTGCCGCTGATGGCTGCGGCCGATGGCAATACGGTGGACCTGGCGGAAGAGCAGATGGCCTTTGCCGAGAACGCGGTGGCTTACAGCGCCACGCTGTCGTTCCTTCAGGGCCGTGCTGACACCCTCAAGCGCGCCTTGAAGGGGGAATAGCGATGAGCAATCCCGCCAGCCTGTTCACCATGGTTCAGCGCGGCATGTCGGCGCAGATGGTGCGCCTGAACGCCGCCACTTCGAACCTGGCCAACGCCGGCTCGGTCTCCGGAAGCGAGCCGGGGGCCTATCGCCCGATCCGCCCGGTGTTCGCTGCCGAAGTTGATCGCGCCACCGGCCTCAGCTCGGTGCGGGTGTCCGCTATCACGCCGGGCGAGGCGAGCCCGATCCGCCGCCACGATCCCGACCACCCGCTGGCCGATGCCGAAGGGTACGTCTGGGAAGCACCGGTCGATGAGACCGGCGAGATGGTCGAAATCATGGACAGCGCCCGCAATTATCAGAACCTGGTCGAGGCGCTCCAGACCGCGAAGCAACTGATGCTCGATACAATGAGGAGTTCCTGAACATGGCCCCTGCCACTGCCAATGCCGTCAATCCCGCACTCGCGGCGCTCAATGCGCCCGGCGCCGCCCGTCCGCAAAGTGCCATGGGCAATCTGGGCGAGGGCGATTTCCTGCGCCTGCTGACCGTGCAACTGAGCCAGCAGGACCCGCTCGAGCCGGTCGACAACAAGGACATGCTGGCTCAGCTGGCGCAGTTCTCCGCCCTGGCCGGCAGCACCAGCGCCAATGCGCGCCTTGGCGAAATTTCCGAAAAGCTCGACGCGCTGATTGCGGCGCAGGAACGGGCCGCCGCGCTTTCCCTTCCCCAACCGACCATCAGCTGAGGAGCCAGCCATGTCGTCATTTTACACTTCCCTGAACGGGCTGCGCAATGCCGAGACCGATCTCGGCGTGATCGCCCACAATATTGCCAATGCCGAAACCAACGGGTTCAAGAAGTCGAACGCTCACTTCGCCGATCTGGTCGCCAACGGCTCGCTGTCCAACCCGCGGCTGGCGACTGGAATTGGCGCGACCGTGTCTGCGGTCACGCAGAATTTTGCGCTGGGCGGTATCGAGCAGACCGGGCGCAGCCTCGATCTTGCCATCGACGGCGACGGCTTCTTCGCTGTCCGCAATGCCGAAACGGGCGAGACCTTCTTCACCCGCAACGGCAATTTCCGTATCGATGATGCGGGAACCCTGACCGACGCAACCGGTGCGCGCCTGCAGCTGACCCCGACCGACCCGAGCGGTGCGGTAACTGCACCAGGCACCGTGATTGACGGGCAGGTGCCGGTCGTGAACGCAGCGGGGGCGGAACTTGCCAACCTCACCATCGAACGCAACGGGGTGGTGCTTGCCGCCTATGCCGACGGCAGCATCGAGGCTGTCGGGCGGGTCGCCATTGCCAACTTCGTTGCTTCCGATGGCCTGAGGTCGATCGGCTCGAGCCGGTGGGAGGCGACCGGCCTGTCCGGTGCGCCGACCTTCACGACGCCCACCGTCGGGCGCGCCGGCCAGATCATGTCCGGTGCGCTGGAGCGGTCCAATGTGGACCTGGCCGAAGAGATGGTCGCGTTGATCACCGCGCAGCGCAATTTCCAGGCGAACGCCAAGGCCATCGATACCGCCACCCAGATTTCCCAGACCATCATCAACCTGCGGAGCTGAGCGCAATGGACCGGCTGATCTACACCGCCATGACCGGCATGACTGCCGCGATGGACCGGCAGCGGGTGGTGGCGAACAATCTCGCCAATGCTTCGACCACGGGCTTTCGCGCAGAGGAATTTTCGGTCACCCCGGTCACGGTGAAGGGCGGCCAGCTCGAAGCGCGCAGCATGGCGCAGGGGGCCGTCCACGGTGCGAACATGGCGGGCGGGACTGTCCGCCAGACTGGCCAGCCGCTCGATATTGCGCTGGTCGGCCAGTCGCTCATGGCCTTGCAGGCCGCCGATGGCGGGGAAATCTACACCCGTCGCGGGGACCTGCGAGTGGCCGCCACCGGCGTGTTGGAAAACGGCGATGGCTTGCCGGTGCTGGGTGAGGGCGGGCCGATTACCGTGCCCCTTGGCGCAGAGCTTTCGATTGCCGAAGATGGCGCAGTGCTGGCGCGCGATCCGGCCGCGCCGGACATTCCGCCGCAGGAAGTGGCGCGGCTGAAGCTGGTCGATCCCACCGGCAGCGCGATCCTGAAGGACATTGACGGCTTCCTGCGCGTGCCCGGCGGCGGCGTGTTGCCGGATGACCCGACTGCCCGGATCGTCTCGGGCGCGCTCGAAGGGTCGAATGTCGATACTGCCACCACGCTGGTGCAGATGGTCGAGGCGCAGCGCGCGTTCGAACAGCGCGCCCGCATTCTCTCCACCGCCAGCGATCTGAGCCAGTCCGGCGCGCGCCTGATGTCGCTGCGCGGTTGAACCGTTTTTCCTGAAAGGAACCGACCATGCCCACTTCTGCCCTGCACGTCGCCCGCACCGGGCTTGAGGCCCAGGATGCGCGGATGCGCGTCATCGCCAACAACCTGGCCAACGTCGGGACCAGCGGCTTCAAGCGCGACCGGGCCGATTTCCAGACGCTGGCCTATCAGGATACCCGCGTCGCGGGGCAGCGTTCCACCGGCGAGACGGCTTATGCCATCGGGCTCAACCTCGGTAACGGGGTTTCGGTCCAGGGCACCACTCGGATCAATACGCAAGGCACGCTCAACACCACCGGCAATGCGCTCGACCTGGCGCTCGATGGCGACGGGCTGTTCCAGGTCGAGCTTCCGGGCGGCCAGCAGGGCTATACCCGCGCGGGCAACTTCACCCTGAGTGCGACCGGCCAGCTGGTCACCGCTCAGGGCTATCCCGTCCAGCCTGCGATCGAAGTGCCGCAAGGCGCGCAGTCGATCACCGTTTCTCCCGATGGCACCGTCACTGCCGTGTTGCAGGGCGAGGCTGAGCCGACCGAGCTGGGCCAGCTGACCGTTGCCAGCTTTGCCAACCCTGCCGGGCTGCAGGCGATCGGGGACAATTTCCTGGTTGAAACCGCTGCCAGCGGCGCGGCCGAGATCGGCCCTGCCGGAGAGGCCGGCCGCGGTTCGATCCGTCAGGGAATGCTGGAGGCCTCGAACGTCAACGTGGTCGAGGAACTGGTCGCCATGATCGAGGCGCAGCGGGCCTACGAAATCAATTCCAAGATGATCAGCGCGGTCGATGAAATGCTGCGCAACGCCAACCAGACGCTTTGACCCGCTTCCCGGGGAGGATATCCGCCATGATCCGCCAGTCCGCTTTTCTTGTTCTCCTGCCGCTGCTCGGTGCCTGCGGCATGGGCGGGGCAGGGCCGCATCCCGGCTTTGCCCCGCCCACACCCGTTCTCGTGGCTCCGCCCGTGGCGGCCAACGGTGCGATCTTCCAGGCGGCCAATGGTTATGCCGGGCTGCACGAAGGGCAGCGCGCCCGCCGGGTGGGCGATCTGGTCACCGTGGTGCTGGTCGAAAGCATCGGCACATCCAAGAGCACATCGGCACAGACCGCGAAGAACGGATCCTTCGGCGTGACTCCGCCGACTGCCGGCCCATTGTCATTCCTCAACCCTGAAGCCCTTAAGGCTGCGGCGGATTCGTCGTTCAAGGGTGGGGGCAGCGCGTCGCAGCGCAGCACCCTGAATGGCGCGATCGCGGTGACTATCGCCGAAGTCCGCCCCAATGGCACCGCACTGATCACCGGAGAACGGCACATGTCACTGAGCCAGGGCAGGGAATGGGTCCAGTTCGCCGGGATCGTGCGGCTGGCGGATATCGATGGCGACAACCGCGTGCTCTCCACCCAGGTGGCCGACGCGCGGATCAATTATTCCGGGCAGGGCGCGATCCAGCAGGCGAGCAAGCCGGGCTGGCTGTCGCGCTTTTTCAACCTCATTTCGCCGTTCTGAAGGGGGCCATGATGCGCCGTCTGTTCGCTTCGTTGCTCGCTTTGCTGGCTCTGCTGGCGCCCACGCTTGCCCAGGCCGAGCGGGTGCGCGATCTGGGCACCTTCGATGGCGTGCGCGCCAACCAGCTGACCGGGTATGGCGTGGTCGTCGGCCTGCAAGGGACCGGTGATGACAACCTCGCCTATCTGACCGAAGCAATGAAGGGCGTCTCTGGCCGGCTGGGAATGCCCCTTCCGCCGGGGATTTCGCCGGGGCTGAAAAACGCCGCCGCGGTGATCGTCACGGCCGAGCTGCCTGCCTTCGCCAAACCGGGGCAGCGCATCGACATCACCGTTTCGACCATGGGCAAGGCCAAATCCTTACGCGGCGGGGCGCTGATCCTGACTCCGCTCTATGGCGCGGACGGGCAGATCTACGCCATGGCGCAGGGCAATGTTGCCGTCGGCGGGCTGGGCGTATCGGGCAAGGACGGTTCGCAACTGACGGTCAACGTGCCGACAGTGGGCCGCATCGCCAGCGGTGCCAGCGTGGAGCGCGCCGTGGCGACCGGGTTCGATACCGAAGGGCAGCTCAACTTCAATCTGCACAATGCCGATTTCCTGACCGCCCAGCGGGTGCGCGACGCCATCAACGCGCGCTTTCCCGGCGCGGCGCAAATGCTTGACGCGGTGTCGCTCGCCATTGTCATGCCGTTCGGCCGGGATGCGCGCTCTGCCGTGATGGCCGAAATCGAGATGCTGGAGGTGACCCCGGCGCCTCAGGCCGCGCGGGTAATCGTCAACAGCCGCACCGGGACGGTAGTCATCAACCAGGCAGTGCGCCTGAACCCCGCGGCGATCAGCCACGGCAAGCTGACCATCCGGATCGATGAGGCCCCGGCCGTGGTTCAGCCTGCGCCGTTCAGCCAGGGCGAAACGGCGGTGGAGGAAGCGAGCACCATCGTGGTGGAAGAGCAGGGCGGCGCCCTGATCGAGATGCCTGGCGCGGCCTCGCTTTCCGATGTCGTCGCCGCGCTCAACCTGCTGGGCGTGGGCGCATCGGACCTGGTCGTGATCCTGGAAGCGCTGCGGCAGGCCGGGGCCTTGCAGGCAGAAATGGTGATCCTGTGACGATCGCGCCGATCAGCTCTGGCCCCGCCCGCGCCCCTGAACGCAACGAATTGCGCGAAGCGGCACAGGCCTTCGAGGCGATCTTCGTCCGGCGCCTGCTGGCTGCTGCGCGCGACAGCTCGCTGGCGGGCGAGACACCGTTCTCCGGCCCCGGCCTCGAACAGTTTACGGCGATGCGCGACGAGCACGTGGCCGATATTGCCGCCAAGAGCCGTGGCTTCGGCCTGGCTGACCAGATCGAGCGGCAGCTTTCCGCCATGGTCCGGCAGCAGGGCGGCTAGGCGGCCATGGCCAACCTCCTTCAGATTGGCCAGAACGGGGCCATGGCTGCGCGCGCGGCGCTTGAGCTGAGCGGGCAGAATATCGCCAACGCGGGCAATGCCGATTACGCGCGCCGCAGCCTTGCCCTGGCGGACCTGACCCCCAACGGGGCGGTTGCTTTCGCGCAAGGTTTCACTGGTGGCAGCGGGGTGCGGATTGACCGCGTCGCGCGCAGCGAAGCGACGATGCTGTTCGCGCAGGCGCGCCAGTCCGGCAGCGACCTTGCCCGCGCCAGCGCCGAGCTGGATGGCCTGCTTGCAGCGGAACGGTCGGTCGAACAGGCGGGCATCTACCCGGCGCTGGTGGAATTCGAAGCGGCCCTCGGCGCGCTGCGTAGCGATCCGCTCAGCCCTTCGTTGCGCGCAGCCGTGCTGGAGCGTGGGCGGGTGCTTGCCGACAGCGTGCGGCTGGGCGACAGCGGGCTGGCAGGTGCGATGGAGGCCGCGCGGTTCGCAGGCCAGGCGGGCGTCGCCAGCCTCAACGCCGACGCGGGCGAACTGGCCCGCCTCAATGAGAGCCTGCTGCGCGCCCGCGAAGGCACCTCGGGCCATGCCGCCTTGCTGGACCGGCGCGATGCGCTGCTGGGCCGGCTGGCGCAAAGTACGGGCATTACCGTCGAACATGGTCAGCGTGGCACCGTCAACGTGCGGCTGGGCGATGGCTCAGGTCCTTATCTGGTGAGCGGCACCACGGCTGCCGCGCTCGACGCTCAGGCGCAGCCCGATGGCACCCTGGCTTTCACGCTCGGCGGCGCGCCGGTGGCAATGGCGGGCGGTGCCTTGGCGGGGCAGGCGCAGGCGCTTGCCGCCCAGCGCGACGCGCGCGGTGAACTCGATGCGCTGGCCGTGCAACTGGTGACGCTGGTCAACGCCGCGCAGGCTGCTGGCACCACACCTGTCGGGGGTGCCGGGCAGGCGTTCTTTGCCGGAGCCTCGGCCCGCGACATCGCCATGGTGCTGCCCGATGGCGCAGGTCTGGCGACCGCTCCGGCCGGGGCCGGGTTACAGAGCCGCTCTACGGGCAACCTCGATGCGCTGCGAAGCGCGCTTGCCACGGGCGGGCCGAGCGCCGCTGCCGATGCGCTGCTGTCGCGCCTCTCGCAAACTGTGGCCGGGCGAACCGTGAGCCACGAAGTGCTGGCAACCGTGGCCGCAAGCGCAAACGCTGCCCTGTCCCGCGAAACTGCGGTCGACCTCGATGCCGAAGCGGCCAACCTGCTGCGCTTCCAGCAGGCGTTCCAGGCCTCGGGCCGCGTCATCCAGACCGCTGCTGAAATTTTTGACACGATTCTGGGGATCCGCTGATGACGATATCGACGTCGATTTCCGGAATTTCCGGACCGGGTTTCCACCGGAATGCCCAAGCGCAGCAGGCGTCGCTGCGAGGTGAGGCCGAGGGCCTGCAGCGTCAGGTTGCCACCGGGCAGCGGCTCGAGCGGTCCTCGGATGACCCCGTTGCCGCCGCCCGCCTGCGTTCGCTCGCCCGCGCCGATCGCCTCGCCGGGGTCGAAGCGGGCAATGCCCTGCGCGCCCGGGAGGAACTCGGCGCTGCCTCTTCGCGGATGGACGAGATGGCCAGCACCCTTGTCCGGGCGCGCGAACTGGCGTTGCTGGCGGCCAATGGCGCGACTTCACCTCAGGGGCGGGCCGCCATCGCGACCGAGATCGCCGCCTTGCGCGATACCCTGTTCACGCTCGCCAATGCCACTGGTGCGGCCGGCGAACCGCTGTTCGCAGGCGAGGGCGCGGGCGCGGCATACACCAGAGCGGCAGACGGTTCCGTCACTTACGCCGGCAGCGGCGAGGCTGGCGAACTGGAGATCGGCCCCGGCATTGTCGTGCAGCGGGGGCTGGCAGGGCCGGCCTTCCTGTCGTTCGAGAACAGCGGCGGCTCCAGCGACGTCTTCGTCTTGCTCGGCGGGCTCGAACAGGGCCTGCGCGGCGCAGCGGGCGATCCGGCTGGTGCTGCGCGTGAAAGTCTTTCCGGGTTCGACGCCGCGCTGGAAAGCCTGGGCCGGGGGCAGACCGGGGTCGGCAGCCGCCTTGCCTGGGTCGAGACAGTCGAAGCGATCGCCAGCCAGTCGGGCGAGGCGCGGGCGCTTGAAGCCACCGAGGTCGGCGGGGCCGATCTCGCTGCCACCATTTCCCGCCTGCAACAGGTCATGACTACGCTTGAAGCGAGCCAGGCGAGTTACGCCCGTCTTGCCTCGCTCAGCCTGTTCGACCGGCTCTGATATTCGACAAGGAATCCCAATGTTCGCTGCTATCGGTATCGTTATTCTGCTGGTCATGGTCTTTGGCGGCTTTGTCATCGCCGGGGGATCGCTCGGCCCGGTGCTGGCGGCGCTGCCGTTCGAGATGCTCATCATCGGCGGTGCGGCCCTGGGCGCGACGGTCATCGGCAACTCGATGCACGAGCTGAAACTGCTGGGCGGTGCCCTTGTGAAGGTGTTCAAGGGGCCGCGCTTCACCGATCAGGACCATATTGATGCAATCGCGCTGTCCAGCCGGTTGATGAAGATCCTGCGTGCGGAAGGCGCGGTGGCGCTGGAGAGCCATGTTACGGAGCCGCAGAACTCCGCGATTTTCTCTGAATACCCGCGCCTGCAGGGCGATCCGCCGGTCTGCAACCTGCTGTGCGATGCACTCACCCTGCTGGTGGTCTCCAGCGGCACGCTGGAAACCCACGCGGTCGAAGACGTGATGGACAACGCGATCAAGAGCGAGCTGCACGAAATGGATGAGCCTGCGCATGCGCTTCAGTCCTTGTCGGACGGGCTTCCGGCACTCGGCATCGTTGCGGCGGTGCTTGGGGTGATCAAGACCATGGGCTCGATCGACGAACCACCCGCGGTGCTGGGCGGGATGATCGGCTCTGCCCTGGTCGGCACCTTCCTGGGCGTGTTGCTGGCCTACGGTTTCGTCGGGCCGATGGCCGGGCGGTTGAAGCAGGTCAACGCGCATGACCAGCAGATATACCATTCGATCAAGCAGGTGGTGATTGCCTCGCTCCATGGCTACCCGCAGCCACTGGTGCTGGAGGCGGCGCGTTCGGGCCTGCCCCCGGCACACCGACCGCGCCTGACCGAGCTGCTCGACCTGATGCGAGGGCGATGAGGTGACGGTCGAGACCCTGATCGACACCGGTGACGCAGTAGCCCCCTCCTCCGCCAGCATTCCCCATGCTGCCGGGCCAGCGCCGGTGATCGTGCGCAAGGTCACGATCGTGGCCGGCGGACATCACGGCGGGGCCTGGAAGGTCGCCTATGCCGACTTTGTCACCGCGATGATGGCCTTCTTCCTGCTCCTGTGGCTGCTGGGCGCGACGACAGAGACGCAGCGCAAGGGGCTGGCCGACTATTTCACCCCCACGCTGGTCAAGATGCGCGAGCAGAGCGCTGGGGCAGACGGGATGCTGGGTGGCTCGTCGATCACCGACGTTGACAATTATCCCAACCGGCAAGGGCAGACGGGCAACCAGACGATCACCATTCCGCGCAGCGCGCGGGGTGGGCCGGAGAAAGACGGTTCTGCCAGCGCCGAGGAAGCCGAGGCCCGCAGAGCCGCCTTGCAGGCCCGGATCGAGCAGCGCCTGCGCGCCCGCGAAGACCTGAGCAGGCTGGTTCGCCAGGTCAAGGTCGTGCGCACCTTGCGGGGCGTACGGATCGACCTGATGGACGATGCCGAATTCTCCATGTTCGCGCTCGGCACAACCGTGCTGGTGCCCGAAGCCCGCGAACTGATCGGGGTGGTGGCGGGGGCGATCGGTGACGATGGCTCGCGCCTGATCGTGCGCGGCCATACCGATGCCCTGCCATGGCGGGCCGGTTCAGGCGCGAGCAACTGGTCGCTCTCTGCCGGAAGGGCCGAGGCAACCCGGCAGGAACTGCGCCGACGCGGGATTGCCGAGACCCGCTTCGAGCGGATCGAAGGGGTGGCTGAGCGCGAACCTCTGGTGCCGGATGACCCTGCCGACCCGCGCAACCGGCGCATGTCGTTGCTGGTGGTGGACTAACGCCCGGACTTGGGGGGGATTCGCGCCAGACGTTCCCGGCGTGACTGGCTGCGGTGGTACAGGAACCGCGCGAGCGCGCCCGTTCCCGCGATGGCGGCAACCGGCACCGCGATTGCCAGCATCTTGCTCTTCTTGCGCGGCTTTTCAGCCTGCGCCGTCTGGCCAAGCAGGCGATCGACCCCCCGCCGGACGACGAAGATTCCGGCTTTCAGGGCTATGTCGGTCACCAGCGCAGCAACGGCCGGGTTGGCCAGCAGGCCGTTCCCGGATTCCGGCTTGGCGGGCGGCCGGGCCACGCCGGGCCTACTTCTTGCGTCCGAAGTCGACGGTGACGACGTTGGAACCGTCACCCGGGCCAACCGGGCTGTCCGGCGTATCGTTTTCGGCATCGTCATGTGCCTCGGGCGCCATGTCGGCCACACTGGCCTGGAACTGGAGCCCGAAATCGACCGCCGGATCGACGAACGCGGTGATGGCGGAGAACGGAATTTCCAGCTTGCTCGGCACCTGGTTGAAGCTGAGGCCGACCTGGAAACCGTCCTCGGTCACCGCCAGGTCCCAGAACTTGTTCTGCAGCACGATCGTCATTTCGTCAGGGAAGCGTTCGGTCAGGTGTGGCGGGATGCGCACGCCCGGGGCCGCGGTCTTGAAGGTGATGTAGAAGTGGTGGTTGCCCGGCAGGTTGCCCCCGCCGCGCTCGACCTCACCCAGCACCCGGCCGACCACTGCGCGCAGGGCCTCCTGCACGATTTCGTCGTAGGGGATCAGGCTGTCGGGCGTCTCGCTCATGGGGTGCTAGGTGGCGGGGTGGCGGCGCGCGGTCAAGCGCAGAATGCTTGCACCATCACGCTTTCCCCCTATAGCGCGGCCATCATGCGAACAGGCCGGATCGAACGCAACACGGCGGAAACGAAGATCCTTGTCGAGGTCAATCTCGACGGGACGGGCGCCTATGACATCCACACCGGGATCGGCTTTCTCGACCATATGGTCGAGCAGTTCAGCCGCCATTCCCTGATCGACGTGACGATGAAGGTCGAAGGTGACCTCCATGTCGACCAGCACCATACGACCGAGGACAGCGCGCTCGCATTGGGCCAGGCGCTGGTGCAGGCGCTGGGCGACAAGGGCGGGATCGGGCGTTACGGCACTGCCTATTCGCCGATGGACGAGACGCTGAGCCGGGTCGCGCTGGACATTTCCGGGCGGCCCTATCTCGTCTGGCGGGCAGGTTTCACCCAGATGCGGCTGGGTGAGTGGGACACCGAGCTGATCGAGCACTGGTTCCATTCGGTTGCGCAGACCGCCGGGCTGACGCTGCATATCGAACTGCTCTACGGCAGCAACAACCACCACATCTGCGAAAGCATCTACAAGGGCTTTGCCCGGGCGATGCGGCAGGCGGTGGAGCGTGATCCGCGCAAGGGCGGGGCAATTCCCAGCACCAAGGGGCAGCTCGGTGGGTGAAGTCACCGCGCTCGTTGATTACGGCGCGGGCAACCTGCACTCAGTCGAGAACGCGCTGCGCAAGGTGGGGGCGAATGTCTCGCTGACGTCGGACCCGGACGTGATCCGGGCGGCCGACCGGATTGTCCTGCCCGGCGTGGGCAGCTTCCGGGCCTGCGCCGAAGGGCTGCGGGCTGTGCCGGGGGTGATCGAGGCGATGCACGAGCGGGTCTTCGTCGGCGGCGCACCGTTCCTCGGCATCTGTGTGGGGATGCAATTGCTGGCCGCGCGCGGGCTGGAGCATGGCGAGACGGCCGGCCTCGGCTGGATCGACGGCACCGTCCGCCTGATCGAGCCGACCGACCCCAGCGTGAAGGTGCCGCACATGGGCTGGAACGACGTCGCTCCGATGCCGCACGCGCGCGGACACGAAGTGGTGAACGCGGGCGAGGCCTATTTCCTCCACTCTTTCCATTTCAAGGCGCGCTATCATGAAGATGTGCTGGCGATGACCGACCACGGCGGCGGGCTGGTCGCGGCGGTCGGGCGGGACAATTACCTCGGCGTGCAGTTCCACCCGGAGAAGAGCCAGGGTTTCGGCCTCGCGCTGCTGGAACGGTTTCTGGAGTGGCGGCCGTGAGGTTTCCGAGATGATCGTCTTCCCTGCTATCGACCTCAAGGCCGGTCAGGTCGTGCGCCTGGCCGAGGGCGATATGGCCCGCGCCACCGTCTACGGTGATAATCCGGCGGCGCAGGCGCTGCTCTTTGCCGAGGCCGGGGCCGAGCACCTGCACGTGGTCGACCTCGACGGCTCTTTCGCCGGGCGGGCAGAGAATCGCGCAGCGGTCGAGGCGATCGTCGCGGCGTTTCCCGGCTACGTGCAACTGGGCGGCGGCATCCGCACGCGCGAAGCGGTCGAGGGCTGGTTCGATCTGGGCGTGGCCCGGGTGGTGATGGGCTCGGCTGCGCTCAAGGACCCGGATTTCGTCAAGGACATGGCGAAGCACTTTCCCCGCGGGATCGTGGTCGCGGTGGACGCGAAGGACGGCATGGTCGCAACCGAGGGCTGGGCCGAAGTGTCCGACGTGCCGGTGGTGGATCTTGCCCGGCGGTTCGAGGACGCGGGCGTCGCCAGTCTGCTGTTCACCGATATCGGCCGCGATGGCCTGCTCAAGGGCGTCAACATCGACGCCACCGTGGAGCTGGCCCGCCGGGTCGATATCCCGGTGATCGCCAGCGGCGGGGTCAAGGGCCTGGACGACATCTACGTCCTGTCGATGCACGCCAGCGACGGGATCGAGGGCGTGATTACCGGGCGGGCGCTCTATGAGGGCAAGCTCGATCTGGCGGCGGCGATCGAGATGGCGGGAAGAGCTCAGCCATGACTGTCCGTGTCCGTGTCATCCCCTGTCTCGACGTGGCCGATGGCCGCGTGGTCAAGGGCGTGAACTTCGTCGACCTGCGCGATGCCGGCGATCCGGTCGAGGCGGCGCGGGCCTATGACGCGGCGGGGGCGGACGAGCTGTGCTTCCTCGACATTTCCGCCAGCCACGAAGGGCGCGGCACACTGCTCGACATGGTCCGGCGCACGGCCGAGGTGTGCTTCATGCCGCTGACCGTGGGTGGCGGGGTGCGCAGCGTGGAGGATGCGCGGGCGCTCCTGCTGGCCGGGGCAGACAAGGTCGCAGTCAACAGCGCGGCGGTCTCTCGGCCCGAGCTGGTCAGCGAAATCGCGGAGAAGTTCGGCAGCCAGTGCGTCGTCGCCAGCGTCGATGCGCGGATTGCCAGTGAGGGCATGCGCGGGTGGGAGGTGTTCACCCACGGCGGGCGCAAGGCGACCGGGATCGACGCGGTCGAGCACGCGGTCCGGCTGGCGCAGCTGGGCGCGGGCGAATTGCTGGTTACCTCAATGGATTCCGACGGCACCCGCGACGGGTATGACGTCGAGCTGACCCGCGCGATTGCGGATTCGGTGCCAGTGCCGGTCATCGCCAGCGGCGGGGTCGGCACGCTGGCGCATATGGTCGAAGGCGTGACCCGCGGCCATGCCAGCGCGGTGCTGGCGGCCAGCATCTTCCATTTCGGCCAGCATACGATTGGCGAGGCGCACGCCGCCTTGCGTGCGGCAGGTTTGCCCGCGCGGGCCTGAATTGCGCCCGCCCCATTGCGGGACGGGGCTGAAATCCCGTTTGCCCTGCGCAGGCAGTTGGTGCTTGGCCAGACCATGCGGTACCTCCCCTTCGCGATTCTCCTGATCACACTGCCGGCTTCCGCCCAGGCTTTCGCCGGGGTGCAGATCCCTGAGCCGAGCAACCTGGCACTGTTCGCGCTTGGCCTCGCCGGGGTGGCGATTGGCCGCCGCTTTTCGCGCGCCCGCCGGAACCCTGACGACGAATAAGCCGTGATTGATGCCGGATTGACTGGCACGCGCACTGCTTCCATGCACGGCGCATGGACACCCTGACCCGCCTCGAACAGACCGTCACAGCCCGGCTCGCCGCCGATCCGGACGCGAGTTACGTCGCCAAGCTGCACGCACGCGGCCTGCCGGTGATCGCGCGAAAGCTGGGCGAGGAAGCGGTCGAGACGGTTATCGCCGCGCTCTCCGGCAGCCGCGAGGAACTGGTCGGCGAAGCTGCCGACCTTCTGTTCCACCTCACCGTGCTGTTGGCCGAAAAGGGCGTGCCTCTGGCCGAGGTCATGGCAGAGCTTGACCGGAGGGAAGGCGTGTCCGGCCTGGTCGAAAAAGCAAGCAGGAGCGAATGATGGCAATCGACGCGACCCAGCCTTACGACGACAACAACATATTCGCGAAGATCCTGCGGGGCCAGATCCCGTCTACCAAGGTGTATGACGATGAATGGGCCTATGCCTTCGAGGATATCAACCCGCAGGCGGCGATCCATACCCTGGTGATTCCCAAGGGCCGCTACGTCAGCTGGGATGATTTCTCCGCCCGCGCCAGTGCCGAGGAAATCGCCGGTTTTGTCCGCGCGGTCGGCCATGTCGCGCGGGAGAAGGGCCTCGTCGAGCCGGGCTATCGCCTGCTCGCCAATATTGGCGGGCACGGGCATCAGGAAGTGCCGCACTTCCATGTGCACATCTTCGGCGGGCACCCGCTGGGGCCGATGCTGGTGCGGCGCTGAGCTTTTCGTAGCGTCGCTCAACGCATTTCGTCGGCCATTCAGCCTATTTCGGTCGGTTAAGGTTGCCCCGCGACTCGGCGCTCGGCTAAGGCCGCGATTAACGATGACTTTGCTCCCGACACCCCCCGGCGGAATCCTCGATGGCTCGCGGCATCTCTATGCCGTGCGGGTCTATTACGAGGATACCGACCTGTCGGGCGTGACCTACCATGCCAATTACCTGCGCTGGTTCGAGCGCGCCCGGTCGGATCTGCTGCGCCTGCTTGACATCGACCAGCGGGCCGCGATCGAGGCCGGGACCGGTGCCTATGCCGTGGCCGACCTCGCGATCCGTTACCTGCGCCCGGCGAAGCTCGACGATGACGTGCTGATCGAAACCCGCTGCACCGAGATGCGCGCTGCCAGTTGCCGGATGCACCAGCGCGCCCTGCGTGGCGGTGACCTGCTGACCGAAGCGACCCTGCGTATCGGCTTCGTCGCCCCCGATGGCCGCCCCGTGCGCCAGCCAGAGGCATGGCGGGCCGCGTTCCAGACCATTCTTTCCGAGGAAGAACCGACCCGATGAGCGTGCTTGCTGTCCTTGCCCCCGCTGCAGCCCATAACCGGCTCGATCCGGTCCAGCTGTTTTTCGACGCCGATATCATCGTCCAGGCGGTGATGGTCGGGCTGGTGCTGGCCTCGATATGGACCTGGATGATCATCGTCGCCTTCAGCCTGCGGATGAGCAAGGTGCGCAAGCGCGCGGATGAATTCGAACACGATTTCTGGGAAACCGACGATTTCGACAGCTTCATGAAGAACAGGGCGCGCAAGGATATCCCTTCGGCCCGCATTGCCAGCGCGGGAATGGCCGAATGGCGCAAGTCGACCAAGGGCGGGGTCAAGGATCGTGACGGGCTGCGCCAGCGGATGGCGCTGGCGATGGAAAGCCAGGTCGCGCAGGAATCGGACGAACTGGCCGCGCGGCTGAACTTCCTCGCCACGACCGGATCGGTCGCGCCGTTCGTCGGCCTGTTCGGCACTGTCTGGGGCATCATGAACAGCTTCTTCCAGATCGGCGCGCAGGAAAGCTCTTCATTGGCGGTCGTTGCTCCAGGCATTTCCGAAGCGCTGTTTGCTACCGCAATCGGCCTGTTCGCGGCGATCCCGGCGGTGATTGCCTACAACCGCTTCAGCTATTCGGTGGACCAGCTCCAGGCCCGCCTCCAGCGCTTTGCTGACCGCTTCCATGCCAGCCTGAGCCGCGAACTGGAGCGGATGTAACATGGCCATGGGTGTGCTCAAGCGCGGGCCCCGCAGGGGGCGCCGTGCGCCGATGGCGGAGATCAACGTCACGCCGTTCGTCGATGTCATGCTGGTGCTGCTGATCATCTTCATGGTCACGGCCCCGATGCTGAACGCGGGCGTGCCGGTGGAACTGCCGGAAAGCCGCGCCAATGCGCTGCCGCAAGAGCAGGAGGCGCTGACCGTGACCGTTGGCGCCGATGGCACGGTCTATCTCGATGACAGCCCGCTCGCCCCCGGCGAACTGGCCGACCGTCTGGCAAATGTTCCGCGCAATGCCGACGATGCCCTGCCCAGCGTCACCCTGCGTGCCGAGAGGACGCTCGATTACGGTCGGGTGATGGCCGTGATGGGAGAACTGAACCGCGCTGGCTTCACCACCATCTCGCTGGTCACCAGCGGTTCAGACGCCAGCCCATAGCCCGAAAGAATCATGGCGACCGCAACCCTGCAGCGTGAGGAGAAGCTCGGCCTTGGCGTGGCCGTGGCGCTTCATGCCGCGCTGGTCGCAATGCTCCTGCTGCAACCGGCCCCGCGTGATCCGCCGCCGCTGCCGGAGCGGATGACGGTCAACCTGACCAGCGAAGTGGGGCTGACGGCGCAATCGCCCGAGCCGGTGTCCGAAAGCCGCGCCTCGATCGCGCCCACCCTGGCGGAGGAGCCTGCGCCGCCGCAGCCTGCCACGGCGGCGCCGGAACCGATTCCCGCACCGCGCCCGGTGCAGACCACCGCGCCCGCACCGCGACCTGCTCCCACTGCGCGCCCCACCGCCCGACCAAGCCCGCGCGCGACCGCCAGCCCGCGGCCCGTACCGCGCCCCACCGCTTCGCGCGCGCCCGCTCCGCGCCAGACCGTACGCCCGGCCCCGCGCCCCAGCGCCGCCCCAACCCGAAGCGGGGGTAGCCGCATCGGTGACGACTTCCTGCCCGGCAGCGGCAGCAGCACGACCACGACTGAGACGCGGGTTCCGGCGAGCCAGATTGGCGCAAGTGCAAGGGCTTCGCTGGTCGATGGCATTGCCCGCGAAATCAAGCCCCACTGGCAGCCCCCCAACGGCCAGGATGTAGACCAGATCGTGACGGTCCTGCGGTTCCGCTTGAACGAAGATGGCTCGCTTGCCGGGCGTCCCAGCGTGGTGCGGCAGACAGGGGTCAACGATACCAATCGCGCCCAGGCGGGCCGGCACGCGGAGCAGGCTATCCGGGCGGTGCAACTTGCCGCCCCATTTGACTTACCGCCGCAATATTACGAGGCTTGGAAGAACGTCTCAGGCTTCAGCTTTGACTGGAAACTCTCGCAATGAAGAAACTGCTCCTCCTGACCGTCTTTACCTTCGCGACGCCGTCGCTGGCGCAGGATCTCGGTGCACCCGTGCCGGTGGGGAGTGCCGTCGAGGCCGTAGAGGAACCGCAGGCAGAAGAGGGGGGGCTGACCGGCTCTGTTTCCTTTGAAGGCCGCCTGGATGATCTCGGCATCGCCATTCCCGGTTTTGCGACTGATGCGGACCGGCCGACGCCTGCCAATGCCAGCGGCACAGGCGCCCTTGGGCGCGAACTTGGGCGGATCGTTTTCAACAACCTCAAGAACAACGGCCTGTTCAAGCCCGCCGGGCCGGACAGTCTGCCGCAGCCGACCTTCGGCCAGATCACTGCACCCACCTGGGCCACCTGGTCCAACCGCGGGGCGGAAATGCTGGTCCACGGCTATGTCCGCGCGCGGGGTGACGGCAAGCTGGTGGTCGGCTGCTACCTCTATGACATGGCGCTGCAGAGCGAGCTGGTGCGCGGCGGCTGGATTGTCGAGCCGGCCGACTGGCGACGGGCAGGGCACAAGTGCGCCGACATGGTCTATGGCCGCCTGACCGGTGAAAGCCCGTTCTTCGACAGCCGGATCGCCTATATCGCCGAAACCGGCCCCAAGGACGCGCGGGTCAAGCGGCTCGCGATTATGGACAGCGACGGGGCCAACCACCGCTTCATCACCACCGGGCGGGCAACCGCGCTGACCCCGCGCTATTCGCCCGATTACCGCAAGCTGATGTACCTCAGCTATGTCGACGGCAACCCGCGGATCTATGTCTACGACATCGGCACCGGGCGGCAGACGCTGGTGACGCAGAGCACCAACCCGACTTTCGCCCCGCGCTGGAGCCCGGACGGCAAGTGGGTGCTCTATTCGATGGCAGTGGCGGGCAATACCGACATCTACCGCGTCTCTGCCGAAGGCGGGCCTAGCGTGCGGCTCACCAATACGCCCGGAATCGACATTGGCGGGTCCTACTCGCCCGATGGCAGCAAGATCGTGTTCGAGAGTGATCGCTCGGGCAGCCAGCAGATCTACGTGATGGATGCGGACGGATCGAACCAGAAGCGGATCAGCTTCATGGGCGGGCGCGCGGCAACGCCGGAATGGAGCCCGCGCGGCGACCAGATCGCCTTCACCCACATCGCGGGCGATTTCAACATCGCGGTTATCAATCCGCAAGGTGGCGGTTTCCGACGTCTGACGCGGGGATGGCAGGACGAGGCCCCGACCTGGGCACCCAACGGCCGCATCATCCAATTCTTCCGCACCGAGCGCGGATCGGGCCGCACCGGGCTGTGGCAGGTCGATCTCACCGGCGAAAACGAGCGGCGCCTGCAAACGCCGGTCGACGGGTCCGACCCCGCCTGGGGACCGATTCTGCCGTAACTGCATTCACGTATAGGTTGGGGAACCAATACAATCACAACTGGGTAAGGAGTAAGAACAATGAACAGGACCTTTGCCTCCCTCTCCGTCATGGCCGGCGCACTGGCGCTGTCAGCCTGCAAGACGACCGCGCCTGACGTGCTCCCGCCTGATCCGGTTCCGAGCACCGGCGACACATCGACCGGCGGCACGACCAGTCAAGGTCCGGCAGTCGGCTCGCAGGCGCATTTCGAGCAGACCATCAACGGCCAGAACGTGATCTATTTCGATACCGACCGGTACAACATCGACAGTGCCGACGCGGCCGCGCTCCAGACGCAGGCGCAGTATCTGGCGCGCTACCCCTCGGTCACGATCACCGTCGAAGGCCATGCTGACGAACGCGGCACCCGCGAATACAACCTGGCGCTGGGTGAGCGGCGGGCCAATTCGGCCAAGAACTACCTGGTGAGCCTGGGTGTCGACGCGGGCCGTATCCAGACAGTCAGCTATGGCAAGGAACGCCCGGTTGCGCTGGGTTCGGACGAAGCCTCGTGGGCCCGTAACCGCCGCGCGGTTAGCGTGGTGATCAACTGACCCTGAATTCTGCGGGTCCGGCCCGGTTGCGGGCCGGCCTGCGGCCTATTGGGCGGCCAGCAAGACGATCGGCGACGTCGATGCATTAGTGGCCGGTGCGTGCGCGGAGGGCCCGTAAGCCATCGCGAACAGCGCCATGGCCAGCACCGATACGGCGGACGAAATGGACAATTGCCTGCTCATGGTCGCTCGTGTCTCCGCCCACCCGCGCCGGCTGCTAGCGGGAAGTGATGAAATTTGTATTGCAATGCAACATTTCAAGTCGAAACGTATTGCAGCGCCTTTCGCCCCGCAGCAAGTGCGCCTAGACGGACCGTGATGACCAAGAGACCAACGACTTGTAAGGCAGCGGGGCGGGTGCGCTGATGGCCCGCGGCGGCCGCTCGAATGACTGGGGTTTCCCGCGCTGGCGCGGGTACGGCTCGGCGCGTGATGCGGTGACGGTGCGGCTGTGTGACCGGTTCGGGTGCGACGAGCGCGGCGATTGTCCGGCCCCCAAGGCGCCCAACAGCCCGGAGCGGTGGTATTTCTGCCAGCGCCATGCGGCCGAATACAACTCCAAGTGGGACTATTTCGAGGGGCTTGAGGAAGCCGAGCGGCAGCAGCGCACCCAGGCCGAGCAGCGCGACAACGCGGGTTACGCCGAGGCCGCGCATTACAGTTGGGCCGGCAGTGGCGACGGAAGCCGAAGCGCTGACGAAATGCGCGCACTTGAGCTGCTGGGGCTGGAATCGGATGCCGACTTCACCGCCATCAAGAAGGCCTGGCGCGACATGGCCAAGCTGGTCCACCCGGACGTCAAGCCGGGTGATGCCGAAGCCGCCAAGCAGTTCCACGCCATCCAGGTCGCCTACGAAGTGCTCCGCGCCGCCGAGGAACGGCGCGAGTGGAAGGGTTAGCAGGCCTTACCGCGCATCAATCTCGGGCGCAGGGTTGTCATTCCACCAGGGCACGTCGCTGTGCGGCCGCACGTCCAGTTCGTGGGTCCAGCAGTTTTTCGGCTGGCTGGCGAGGTGCCAGTAGGTTTCCGCCAGAACCGCCGGATCGATAATCCCGCCTGTGCCCTTGGCTGCGGCAAACCCCTCCCACCGGTCGCCCAGCAGCTTGCGCAGGGGCGGAGAGTCAACCGGCCCATCGATTACCACATGGGCGACGTGGATGCCCTGCGGGGCGAATTCGGCGTTGAGGGTCTGGCACAGCATCCGCCGTCCACCCATCGCAGCGGCATGGCTGTGCTGACCGGCATTGCCGCGCACCGCTGCGGTGGCAGAGGTGACCAGCATGGTGCCAGTCCCGCGCGCAACCATCGCGGGGAACATGGCATGGGCAAGCCGGAATAATCCGAAGGTGCCCAGCCGCCAGCCGAGTTCGAAAATCCGGTGCGGTGTGTTCTCGAGGGTGCGGTTCCCGATCTGCGCGCCGAGGTTGTACAGCGCGGCGTGTATCGGGCCGATGTCGCGCTCGATCCGCTCGACCAGTTCCTCGATCGAACCGTCTTCGGCGGCGTTGAGCAGGGACCCGGTCGCCGTGCCGCCTGCGGCCTCGATCCTGCCAACCAGTTCGCCGAGCCCGTCCGCGTCCGAACGCCGCGCACAGACCGCATGATACCCGCCTGCTGCAAAGCGCATCGCGCAGTGCCCGCCGATGCCCCCTCCGGCGCCGATGACCAGGAACACGGGCTTGCGGTTGTCGGTCATGGTTCTTCCCCCTCACTTGGCGCTTGACGAACTTGACACCCTGTCAAGTGCGCTTTTGCGCCTATTTCATGTGTATTTGCAAAGACTTGATGTGGTTTACCGCACTTGACACCTGTGCCTCCGGGGGCGGGGGGGTAGCGACAACCGGCATTGATCAGAACAGGCTGCCACACCGCGCCGATGTAGGAAAGCGTTTCAGCCAGAGTGAAGACAAGGCACCGAGATCAGCCTAGTCGCCTGAGCACCGCCTGCGCCAGCATTTCCCCCAGGCGCGGCCCCTGCCGGGGGTAGAGGTAGGGCTCGATCAGCTCCACCTCCATCACTGCCAGTGCGCCCTCTTGCCGGATCATGTCGACCCGGGCGTAGAGCGGTGTCTCGCCGGGGACGGCTTCGACCACCGATTTTGCCGCTGCGATGTCTTCAGGCGGCGGCATGACCGCCCGCTCCTGCCCGCCGTAGATCGACTGGATGCGGTAATCGCCCGGCGCCGCCGTCTTGCGCACCGCGTGGCTGAACTGCCCGTCGACGAACAGGAAGCTGGTTTCCCCGTCCGCGACGATCTCCGGCAGGAACGGCTGGACCATGGCCCGGCTCCCATAGCGCCAGTCGGCAGGCGGGGCGGTCTCGCGGGTGAAGCGCAACTGCCCTTCTGCACCCGCGCCGACCCGGCGCTTGATCACCAGATCATCGCAGCCGAAGTGATCGAACGCGGCGGCAATGTCGGTGCCGGTCGGGTCATCCGGCCACAGCGTCGGGATGGCCGGCGCGCCTGCCGCTGCCAGATCCCGCAGGTAGCTTTTGTCGATGTTCCAGCGGACCATGTTGGCAGGATTGCAGACCGTGATGCCGAGCGCGGCCAACTGTTCCAGCCGGGTGAGGAATGCGGCCTCGTGGTCCTGATAGTCCCACACCGTTCCGAGCAGGACCAGTGGCAGGCCCGCGAAGGCTTCCAGCGGCGCGCGCCAGTCCAGCTCGACCAGTTCGAGACCGGCGGGATCGAACCCCGCGCGCAAGGCCTCGACCTGGCAATCGTGCTCATGCGCGTCAGCGCGGCGGACCGGCGATCCCGGCAAGGTGCCCTGGCAGGCGAGAAAGCCGATCCGCGTCATGGCCTCATACCGCCGCCAGCGCCTGTTCGAAGTCGGCGATCAGGTCGTCCGGGTCTTCGATGCCGACTGAGATGCGAACGAGGTTGTCGGTAATGCCCAGTACAGCCTTGCGGGCAGGGGGGACGGACAGGTGCGTCATGCTCGCCGGGTGACTCGCCAGCGTTTCGGTGCCGCCCAGGCTGACCGCCAGCTTGGCGACCTTGAGGCTGTCGAGGAAGCGGAAGCATTCCGCCTCGCCGCCCGTGATGAACACCGAGAAAGTCGAGCCCGCGCCGGTGCAGTGGCGGTGGTAGATGTCCTGCTGGCGCGGGTCGTCGACCATGCCGAGATAGCCCAGCCCCTCCACCTTGGGGTGCTGCTTGAGGAAGGCGCAGACTTTTTCCGCGTTGCGCCCTGCGCGCTCCATCCGCAGTTCGACCGTTTCGAGGCTACGCAGCAGCATCCACGCCGTGTTGGGATCGGCGATCCCGCCCATGGTGTTGCGCAGGGCGCGCACCGGGTCCATCCACCGCTTGGCACCGGAAACGCTGCCTGCGACCAGATCGGAATGGCCGCCGACATACTTGGTGAGCGAGTAGCAGATGATATCGGCACCGTTGTCGATCGGGCGCTGCCAGAGGGGACCGAGGAAGGTGTTGTCGATGGCAATCGGGGTCACTGCAGGGTCGAGCGCGGCATTGCGGGCATCGCGCACCGCCTCGACATCGACCAGGGCATTGGTCGGGTTGCCCGGGCTTTCGAGGTAGATCATGGCCACCTTGCCGCCGCTGGATGCGGCCTGCGCCTTGGCTTTCTCCATCACCGCGTCCAGCTCAGCACGGGTGGCCCCGGCGGGGAAATCGACATAGGTGACGCCGAACCGGCTCAGCACCTTGGCGACGAAGCCTTCGCTGGCGGCATAGAGCGGGCCGGAGTGGACGATCACGTCGCCCGCCGAGCAATAGGCCAGCATCAGGATGCAGATCGCGGTCATCCCGCTGGAAAAGCTCAGCGCGTCCTCCGCCCCGTCCCAGATGGCGAGCCGGTCTTCGAGGATTTCCTGGTTCGGGCCGTTGAAGCGCGAATAGACCAGCCCCTCGGCGCCGCCGGGGCGCTGGCCGGTAATGCCTTCGAAGTGGCGCTTGCCTGCCGCCGCGCTTTCGAACGCGAAGGTGCTGGTCAGGAAAATCGGGGCCTTCAAGGAGCCTTCCGACAGCATCGGATCATAGCCGTAGCCCATCATCAGCGTGGACGGCTTCATCGTGCGGCCGCCGATGGTGGTAACCGGCGCCTTGGGCTTGCGGCGCGGGGTGGGGGTTTCGACGGCGTCAGTGGCGTCGGGCATGGGAAGTCCTTCCTTAAACAGCGCTCCCAGGAAGGCAGGAGCTGGCAGGCCAACCGGCGGCGCCCGTCCCTAACCTCCACAGGAACGCCTCTCCGCATGGTGGCGATGGTTTCATTTGTAATTACCGCCGTTGGTGCGGCTGTTCAACCGCGCTGGTCACACAACCCGGGCCATCATCCACACCATTCCCACGATCAGGAACATGCCTGCCAGGTCGAGCCAGATGCCGGCCCGGACCAGCCGCCCGATGCGGATGTGACCGGTCGCCCAGGCAATCGCGTTGGGTCCGGTTCCGGCGGGAAGGATAAAGCCCCAACTTGCAGCAAGTGCGGCAGGCATGGCCAGCAGCAGGGCCTGTTCGCCCAAGCCGAGTGCGGCGGCCAGGCTGGCGACGACTGGCATGATCCCGCTGGCGGTGGCGACATTGCTGGCGAATTCCGTGACCAGGATCACCATGGCGACAATGGCCAGCGCAACCAGAATCAGGGGCACGTCGGCCAGCGGCAGCAGGGCCTGCCCGAGCCATTCGGCGAGGCCGGATGCCTCCATCCCGGCGGCAAGTGCCAGCCCGCCACCGAACATCAGGATCACACCCCAGGGTGCCCGGTCAGCCTCCTGCCACACCAGCAGCGGGCGTCCCGTCCCGTCGGGGACGAGGAACAGAGCGAGCGCCGCGATGATGGCGATGGTGCCGTCGGTCCAGCTGTCACCGGGCAGCAGCGGCGCCACCCACATTTGCGTGACCCAGGCGGCGAAGGCGAGGGCGATGACCGGCATCAGGCGCTTTTCCGCGCTGGTCCACGGGGCATGATCGTCAATCGCGGCCCGCGCCGCGCCCACGTCGAAAGGATGGGCGTAGACCCGTTGCACCCGGGCGATGATGAATGCGGCCAGCGGGATGCCAACCAGAACCACGGGCACCCCGTAAGCCATCCATTCGACGAAGCTGATCTCCATCCCCAGCATTTCGTCAAGCAGGGCGACGGCAATTCCGTTGGTTGGCGAGCCGACAATGGTGCCGAGCCCACCAATGCTGGCGGCAAAGGCAATCCCCATCGGCAAGGCGCCCGACAGGCCTTCCGTATCGCCCTGCTTCAGGCCCCCGCCAACCAGCACGGCCAGCGCCATCGGCATCATGATCAACGCCGTCGCCGTGTTCGATATGAGCATCGACAGGATTGCCGCACTCAGCATGAAAGCGAGCAGCAGCCGCCCTTGTCCGCCGCCGCTGCCGATGGTCTTGAGAATGGCAAGGCTCAAGCGCCGGTGCAGGCCGGTCCGCTCGATCGCGAGCGCCAGGAACGCTCCGCCCAGCAGCAGGAACAGGATCGGGGCATAGTAGGCGCTGGCGGTGTCCTTCGCCCCCATCACCCCGGCCAGTGGCAGGACCAGGAACGGCATCAGCGCGGTTGCGGTGAGCGGGATCGCTTCGGTCATCCACCAGGCCGCCATCAGGACGACCAGTCCGGCGACCACGAAGGCTTCCCGCGTCATGCCGTCAGGCACGGGAAGGAGGATACCGGCCAGCAGGCCGAGGGTGCCGATCATCAGGCCAATCCGATTGGCTGTCATCGTCACCCCCCTAAGTTGCGCCCCCGCGCGTCAAGCGGCTATTTGGGAGCCAGCACCATCAGCATCTGGCGGCCTTCGAGGCGCGGGAATGCCTCCACCTTGGCGATTTCGGCAACATCGTCCTGCACCCGCTTGAGCAGGTCCATGCCGAGTTGCTGGTGGGCCATTTCGCGGCCACGGAAACGCAGGGTCAGCTTCACCTTGTCGCCGTTTTCGATGAACTTGGTCACGCTGCGCATTTTCACATCGTAATCGTGGTCATCGATGTTCGGACGCATCTTGATCTCCTTGATCTCCTGCGTCTTCTGCGTCTTGCGGGCGAGGTTGGCCTTCTTCTGGGCCTCGTAACGGAACTTGCCGACATCGAGGAACTTGCACACCGGCGGATCGGCGTTGGGCGAGACTTCGACCAGGTTAAGGCCAAGCTCTGCGGCCTGTTCGATGGCTTCGCGGGTGTACATGACACCAAGGTTTTCGCCCTCATGGTCAATCACGCGGACCTTGGGCACCTGGATCATCTGGTCAAAGCGCGGACCGCTCTTGACGGGCGGCTGCAACATGCGCCGGGGTGGACGGGCTATGGGTTTATCTCCTGAAGCTTCAGACAATAGTGCGGGCTATCTAGGCGGGTCATTGCGGATTCGCCAGCCTCAATGATCACGCAGCGGCGCGCCATAGCGGGAATTGTGCCAGCTTGCGACCTGCGGGCAACACCGCATCGATGCTCCGGGCAGGCTGGAGCGCATCGAGAATCTCCCGCGCGCCTGCATCCATACCTCCGGTCAAAGCGCCGAAGGCCGGCAAGATCATCCGCTCCCCGCCCGCCGCATCACGCCCGATGACCGCGCAGGGGCGGGCCAGGGCACGTCCGCGCACGGTCAGCCGCAGCTTGGGGTGGAAGTGGCCCGACAGTTCGGCCCGGCTCTCGCCCGGCTGTGCGATGTGCCGCAGGACAATCCCTCCGACCGGCAGTTCGTCAAGCACTGTGCCGCCGATGGTCGGTGGCAGGGTCTCATCGTGGTTGCCGGTTATCCATACCCATTCCGTCACCCGGGTGAGGGCGGCGAGCATCCCGGCGGCGTGGGGTTCCAGCCGGGTGGCGCCGGCCTGGTCGTGGAAATTGTCACCCAGGGTGTAGACGCGCCGCGCGCCGGTTTCCCGGATCGCCAGCGCAACCCGTTCCAGCGTTTCGCGCGAATCGTAGGGCGGCAGCATCTGGCCCCGCGCGGCGAACCAGCTTGCTTTCTCCAGATGAAGGTCGGCCACCAGCAGGGCCTGCTCGCGCGGCCAGTAGAGGGCGCGGCCCTGCACCAGCGCGAATTCCTGATCTGCGAACGAAAGGGGAACCATGGCGCGCTCTTGCCGCAAGCCCCTGACCTTGGCAAGAGAAGCGCATGACAGACTGGCAACCCCACACCGCCCGCGCCCGCCAATGGTTTGAATCGCTGCGTGATCGTATCTGCGCCGAGTTCGAAGCGATCGAACGCGAAGCCGGTTCCGACGCCGCCTTCCGGTACACACCGTGGACCCGCGAGGAAGACGGCAACGCCGATCCCGGCGGCGGCACCCAGGGGCTGATGAAGGGCAAGGTGTTCGAGAAAGTCGGCGTCAACGTTTCCACTGTCCGCGGCAACTTCGCGCCTGAGTTCGCTGCCTCGATCAACGGGGCCAGTGCCGAGAATCCGGGCTTTTCCGCCACCGGCATCAGCCTGGTGGCGCACATGGCCAACCCGCATGTGCCCGCGGTCCATATGAACACCCGGTTCCTGACCACCGGCAAGGCATGGTTCGGCGGTGGGGCGGATCTCAATCCCCCGATTCCCTACGAGGATGACACCGAGGATTTCCACGCCCGCTTCCGTGCTGCCTGCGCTGCGCACAACCCGACCTATTACGAACGCTACAAGAAGTGGGCGGACGACTACTTCTTCATCCCTCATCGCGGGGTCCATCGCGGGGTCGGGGGAATCTTCTATGACCACCTCGAATGCGAAGATGATCCCTCATTCGAGCGGAATTTCCACTTCACCCGCGACGTGGGCGAGGCTTTCCTTGATGTCTTTCCCCGGCTGGTGCGGCGGCGGATGGAGAGCGCGTTCACTCCGGAGGACAAGCTGACCCAGCTGGAATGGCGCGGCCGCTATGCCGAATTCAACCTCGTCTATGACCGGGGCACCCTGTTCGGCCTCAAGACCGGCGGCAATATCGACGCTATCCTGATGAGCCTGCCGCCGGAGGCGGTGTGGACCTGACACCGGCGGAGCTGGCAACCTTTGCTGCCCGGCCGAAGGCCATCGACTACGCCGCGCTGGAAACTTTGCCGCTGATCGGTCGCTATCGGCGCGACCTGCCGGTTTCGATGGCGCGGATGATGGAAAATGCGCTGGACTGGGAACACCTGCCCCATGTCCATCCCGGTTCATTTGCCGACATCGTGCCGGCAGAAGGGGGATCCTGGGGCTGGCGCGCCAAGGCAAAGCTGCCGGGCGGGCAGGGCGCAGAGCAGCTGGTGGAACTGCTGCTGGATGCGTGCGGTCAGGCCTGGGTGACAACGATCGTCGCCGGCATGGGCGAGGGCATCCGTATCCACACCATCGCTACACAACGCGCCGAGGGCGGCATTGCGATCGACGTGCGGTTTCATCTCCCGGCTGCTCCGGACACGCCCGGATATGGCGAGATGGTGCTGGGCGTCCTGCGGTCCCAGTACACGCAGCTTTACGACGAGGACGAAGCCCTGATGGTGGCGCGCCAGCAGGCGCTTGACGGGCTGACCGGGCGACGGGTGGAGGCGGCCCCGGCGGTCCATGATTTCGGTCCCGAGGCCGCCTTGCCTCGAGACAAGCCGCACCCGTTCCGGCATGGGTCGGGGGCGTTCGTGGCCCGCTATCATGAGGGCGCCTGGATTGCCCATGCGGCGATCTGCCCCCATATGCTGGGGCCGCTCGACCAGGGTGCAATCAGTGCCGATGGATTGGTCATGTGCCCCTGGCATGGCTATCGCTTTTCGCTAGCGGACGGGGGAGAGGTGCAGGGCCGGTGCGGCCCCTTGCCCCGCGCGCCGGAACTCGCGCTGGTTGACGACCATTTGGTAGCAACGGTTCGGCCACATACCCAGACAACGGATTGACCATGCGCTTATCACCTGCTGCCTCTACCCTTTGCCTTGCTTTCGCCCTGTTCACAGCCGGATGCACCCCGTCCATGTCTGAGGCGCCAGCGCGCATGGTCGCGCCGGTGCTTGCGACGCCCGATGCGGTCGACATCCTGACCCATGCGCGCCCGCACGAGGCGCGGGTGACCCACGTCGCGCTCGATCTGGAGCTGGATTTCGCCGGCAAGGCGGTGCGCGGCACGGCGGTGCTCGACGTGCTGGCCAGGCCGGGCGCGCAGGAACTGGTGCTCGACAGTGAAGGATTGCAGATTGCCCGCGTGACCGACGCTGGCGGCCGGCCGCTCGTCTGGCGCATGGGGGCGGCAAGCGGCGAAAAGGGTGCGCCTCTGGCGGTCACCCTGGGCGATGCGCGCAGGATTGTCATCCATTACGCAGCCAATCCGCAAGCCTCGGCGCTGCAATGGCTCAGCCCTGAGCAGACTGCCGGCAAGCAGCATCCGTTCCTGTTCAGCCAGGGGCAGGCGATCCTCAATCGCAGCTGGATCCCGACGCAGGACAGCCCCGGCATCCGCCAGACCTGGCAGGCGCGGATTGTCGCCCCCAAGCCGCTCGATGTGGTCATGTCCGGCATCCTGCAAGGGGAGCCGGAAGAGCTTGCGGGCGGCAGGCGCGCTTTCCGTTTCGCCATGGACAAGCCGGTCGCGCCCTATCTCATCGCGATTGCCGCAGGCGATATCGACTTCCGCGCGATCGGCCCGCGCACCGGGGTCTGGGCGGAACCAGCCATGCTCGACCGGGCCCACGCCGAAGTGGTCGAGACCGAGGCCATGGTGGAGGCGGCCGAAGCGCTTTACGGCCCCTACCGCTGGGGTCGGTATGACATGATCGTGCTGCCGCCCGCCTTCCCTTATGGCGGCATGGAAAACCCGGTGATGACGTTCCTCACCCCCACCTTCATCGCGGGCGACCGCAGCCTGACCGGGCTGGTCGCGCATGAACTGGCGCATTCGTGGTCGGGCAACCTCGTGACCAATGCGGTGTGGGGCGATGGCTGGCTCAACGAAGGGGTGACCAGTTATTTCGAGAACCGCATCGTCGAGGAAATTTATGGCCCGAAGCGCGCCCGGCAGGAAGTGGCGCTCGATACCATGGCGATCATGGAAACCCTGGCAGAGGTCGGCGCCGATGCGCCCGGCACCGCGCTGCACCAGCCCGATGGCACCGACAGCGCCGGCTCTGCCATCGTTTACAACAAGGGCGCCGCATTCCTGCGGACACTGGAGAGAGAAGTCGGGCGTGAACGGTTCGACGCCTGGCTGCGGCAGTGGTTTGACAAGCACGCCTTCCAGCCCGCGACCTCCGCGATGATCCTCGAAGACCTCACAGCCAACCTCGCCGGAAGCGCGGCGGAGGCGGAACGGCTCCGGCTGCGCGAATGGATCTATGCGCCCGGCCTTCCCGCCAACTTCGCCCGGCCCGATCCGGCCGCATTTGCAATGACCGATGCGGCGTCACAAGCATACATCGAAACCGGGTCTCTGCCCGCCGACTGGGGGGCATGGACATCGGCCGAGCGGCAGCGCTTTCTCCAGAATCTGCCCGCAGAACGTGACGCGGCAGAGCTCGCCCGCCTTGACGCCGCGCTGGGTTTGTCCCGGACCGGCAACAACGAAGAACTGTTCCTGTGGCTGCGTCTGGCGCTGGCCAACCGGTTCGAGCCCGCTGTGCCGCAGGCGGAACGGTTCCTGGCCAGTGTCGGGCGGACCAAGTTCGTCCGCCCCCTGTTCGCCACCCTGATGGGTGAAGGCGAATGGGGGCAACCCACTGCGCGCAGGATCTACGCCGCGAACCGCAGCAGCTATCACACGGTAACCCAGCGGGCAGTGGACCGGATCGTGGTTGCCGACTGACGCCGGGTTGACGGGCAGCAGCGACGGTCGACTTTGCACCCAGTGGTTCGAAGCAAATTGCAGACGTGCGGCGGGTTCGTCTTCCAAAGACGGCCCAAGCCGAAGCATGCAGCAAAAACAGTGACTAAAAAGTCACGCCGGCCCGAAAACATGCTGCGGCCTAGGGTGTTGCGTTCTACTTGGGATCAGGCTGGGGCCGAGTACCTGTTGCCATGACCGGGCGTGCAACGGCCAATTAGACCGCGTTAACCTTTTTCAGGGGCGCTAAGCTGGACAAGCCGCGCGCGCTTGTCTCCCGGGTCGTCTGAAATATGAACCACGCCCTTGCTCTTCAACTTGCCCAGGGCAAGATAAAATCCGCGATAAGACGATCTGGAGGCGATCATGACCTCCTTGATGCGGGATTTACCTTTCTTCGTAAGGTAAAAGATTATCCTGCCTTCTATGGTCAGTGGCGCGACATTCATCTTCTCGTATGTATCGACGAACTGGTCCACTGTAATATCCGGAAACTGGCCGCTATCGTCGTTCTTTGCTTGTAAATTCATTGCCGCGTTTTTCCACTAACAACGGACGATGCCGATCATGCCCCACCTGGAGGCGGAAGTTCAGGGAGATTCCTATCCCTGTCAAGTTAGTTAATCGAGTATATATCCTACGTATATACACATATATTGATTTCATGCAGCCACCGAATGTGTACATATAAATCGGACACTCTTTACTTGTAGGCTTTCCCAGACGAAATCTTTAACCGGAAAACGGAGCAGGGAACCTCCCGCTCTCGGAATTTGGAAAGAGTTAGAAAGGGATTTACGAATGAGGAGCATTAAGGGAGGTGCCGTTGGACGTCGGCGCGCTGGGATCCTGCTGGCAACAACGGCAATGGGCGTATTGTCCCTGTCGGCTACTGCAAACGCGCAGGAAGCCTGCACGATCTTCAGTGATGGTTCGTCGTTCTGCTTCGATCCGAGCACCGGTGATAACGACCAGAAGTTTGACGGCAATTTCGGCATCGGTGCCCCCGGTGATGGCGCCTATGACAATCTCGCCGAAAAGGTCGCTTCGACCGAAGCGCAGGTTACCGCTGCGGCAGAGACCGTAGCTCTCGCACAGGCTGCCGCTGACGAAGCGGCTGCGACTTTTGCAGCCGTCAGCGCGACTCTGAACGAAGACAACCTTGCGGCTTTTGCAGACGTTGAGGCGGCCGCTGTTGCTCTGGCTGCCGCACAGGCTGACCTGGACGCTGCCAACGACGCCTTGACTGCCGCCCAAACCGCTTTCGATGATGCTGCTGCCGCTCTGACGGTTGCAAACACCGATCTGGGCGCTGCCAACGCAGATCTGGCCGCTGCTCAGGCTGCCGTTACGGCTGCTTCTGATGCATTTAACGCTGATGAGTCGCCTGCCAACCTGGCTGCGCTCAATGCTGCCCTGGCAGCAGAAGCCGAGGCACAGCTCGCCGTGGCCGCAGCAACCGACGCTCGTGATGCTGCTCTGACGGCTGCGAATACTGCGGCTGACGCTCTGCTGCTCTCGCAGGACACATTTGCAGACGCCGCTGCGGTGGTGACTGATGCCAATACGACGCTGACCGCGGCCAATACCGCTCTGTCGACCTCGCTGGCCAGCAACACCGACTTTGTCGACGCGATCACGCTTGCTGGTGAGACGGCAAACGCACAAGGTCTCACCGACCTGAGCAATGCGGCTGATGCTTCGGTTGATAACCTGGCTGTCGCTGAACAGGCAGAGCAGGTCATCACTGACCAGGTGGCCTCGCTTGTGCGTGCTGACGAAGTCCTCACGCCGGCTTCCGAAAATGCCAACCCGGCGATCGCTGCGGCCGCTCAGGCCCTGACGGGTGATGCGCGCGCCGACGACACCGACTTCGTGGTTGAAGCTGTGGCTGCTCTGGTCGATCATGAAGGCCGCATCACCGCGACCGAAGACGGCCTGATTGCCGAAGCCGCAACCCGCGAAGCTGCTGACCTCGCCCTCGGTGTGCGCATCGACGACGAAGCTGCAACCCGCGAAGCTGCTGACCTCGCCCTCGGTGTGCGCATCGACGACGAAGCTGCAACCCGCGAAGCTGCTGACCTCGCCCTTGGTGTGCGCATCGACGACGAAGCTGCAACCCGCGAAGCGGCTGACCTCGCCCTCGGTGTCCGCATCGACGACGAAGCTGCAACCCGCGCAGCGGCTGACCTCGCTCTCGGTGTCCGCATCGACGAAGAAGCTGCAACTCGCGAAGCTGCTGACATCGCCCTTGGTGTGCGCATCGATGACGAAGCTGCAACTCGCGAAGCTGCTGACATCGCCCTCGGTGGCCGGATCGATAACGAAGCTGCCACCCGTGCAGCGGCTGATATCGCCCTCAACGAGCTGATCGTCGAAGAAGCCGAAGTGCGCGCTGCCGCTGACGTCCAGCTGCAGGCCAACATCGTGGCTGAGAGCGTCCGCGCCCAGGAAGCAGAAGCTGTCCTGCGTGGTGATCTCAACACCGAAGTGGCTGCTCGCCAGGCTGGCGATGCCCAGCTGCTGGAGCGGGTCACCGCTGAGCAGACTGCACGCATCGCTGCCGACACCAGCCTGTCCAACCGTATCACCGCTCTCGATGGCCGCGTTGGCATCCTCGAGAACCGCGTTGACCGGCTTGACGACAAGGTTTCGAGCGCGACTGCTACCGCAATCGCTCTTGGTGGCGCCGGCTTCCTGCCTGACATGAAGTTCAACCTCGCGATGAACTTCGGCTTCTACGAAGGCGCACAGGCAGTCTCGGCTTCGCTCGGCTACCGGGTGACTGACTCGGTTGCTGTCACCGCCGGCCTCGCTGGCGGTCTGAACAAGGACGGCAAGCTTGGCGGCCGGGTCGGAGTCATCTTCGGCTTCTGATCTACGCCACACTTAATACACGAGACGCATCGCCTTGCCCGGCAACGAAAGTTGCCGGGCATTTTTCGTTTTGCGGCCGGGTTATCTGCCGCCTCGCGCCAACCTGGCCGTGCGGTGGATCGCTGCCCCTTCGTTATTTACTGGACAAGCCAAAGGGGGCAGATGAATTCCCCTTCAGCCAGGGGTCATCCTGAATGAAGGATGGGAAAGCCAGGCAACCCGTCCGGCTGCCGCCGTTGTTCCAGCCTCTGTTTGCAAAAGGTCCATGTCTCATGCGCACACTCCGTCTGCTCTTTGCTCCGGCGGCGGCTCTCGCTGCACTTGCCGCACCTGTCAGTGCGCAGATGCTGCAACAGACCGACGCTCCGTACGAGACCAAGCTCAAATGCGGTGTGTTCAACGCCTTCATGGCCGGTTTCAACGGCGAGGACACCGACGAAGGCAAGGCGGCAGAAGCCCGTGCGGAGGGCTGGGTCATGCTGGTAATGGCGGATAAGGCGGAGCAGCCGCAACAGGCGGCGACCGATTTCGAGGCGGCGGCCAATGCTCTGACCCGGGAAATTGAAGGGAAGATGGAAGCCGACGATACAGTGGCGGTGTTCCAGGTCTTCACGTCCTACCAGGAATTGTGCGCCCCCTATGGCGGTTGAGGCTTAACCAGCGGGCAAGCGCCTGAAAAAAGCACGGCTGGTTCCAAATCTTCTCTTGCCGTGGCTGGCGCGGCACCGCACATCAATCGGCCATGCTTCGCCAGTACGAACTCGTAGAGCGGGTCATCAGCTATGACCCTGACGCCGATGTGGCGGCGCTTAACCGTGCCTATGTTTACACCGTGCAAAAGCACGGCAGCCAGAAGCGGGCCAGCGGCGACCCGTATTTCAGCCATCCGGTCGAAGTGGCCGGCCTGATGACTGACCTGCAGCTGGACCAGGAAACCATCATGACCGCGCTGCTCCACGACACTGTGGAGGACACGCTTGCAACGATTGAGGACATCGAGGAAAATTTCGGCCCCGATGTCGCCCGCCTGGTCGACGGCGTGACCAAGCTCAGCAAGATCGAAGCCATGCCTGACAACGAGCGGGCCGCCGAGAACCTGCGCAAGTTCCTGCTCGCCATGAGCGAGGACATCCGCGTGCTGCTGGTGAAGCTGGGGGACCGGCTGCACAACATGCGCACGCTGCATTTCATCAAATCGCCGGAAAAGCGCCTGCGCATCGCCCGGGAAACCATGGATATCTATGCCCCGCTGGCAGAGCGGGTGGGCATGTACGAATACATGCGCGAGATGCAGCTGCTCGCGTTCGAGCAGATCGAGCCTGAAGCCTATCGCACCATCACCGGGCGGTTGGAGCAGATCCGCCAGCAGGATGGCGGGCAAGTTGATGCGATCGCCCTGGCGATCAAGCAGGCGCTGGCTGAAGCCGGGCTCAAGGTGGAGGTCTCGGGGCGCGAAAAGCACCCCTATTCGATCTGGAAGAAGATGGCCGAGCGGCATGTGTCGTTCGAGCAGGTGACGGACATCTTCGCGTTCCGCGTCATCACCGAGAGCGACAGTGACTGCTATCGCGCCCTCGGCGTGCTGCATTCCACCTGGCAGTTCATTCCCGGGCGCTTCAAGGACTACATCTCCACCCCCAAATCGAACGGCTATCGCTCGCTCCACACCTCGCTGATCTACGAGAACTCGATGCGGGTCGAGGTGCAGATCCGCACCGGCGACATGCACCAGACCAATGAGTTCGGCCTCGCCGCACACTGGGCATACAAGCAGGGCGACACGCCGGACGGGCAGGTGGGGTGGTTGCGGGACCTGATCGAGATCGTCGATGCGAGCCACGATGCCGAGGAGCTGCTCGAGCATACGCGTCTGGCCATCTACCAGGATCGGATTTTCGCTTTCACCCCCAAGGGGGCGCTGCACCAGCTGCCCAAGGGTTCAACCCCGGTCGACTTTGCCTTTGCCGTTCACACCGATCTCGGGGCGCAGACGGTCGGCGCCAAGATCAATGGCCGCCACATGCCGCTGCGCACCGTGCTGAACAATGGCGACGTGGTGGAGATCATCAAAGGCAAGTCGCCCGAGCCACAGCTCTCCTGGCTCGCTTTCGTCGTCACCGGCAAGGCGCGCGCCTCGATCCGGCGCGCGGTGCGGCTGAAGGAGCGGGACGAAGTCGCCAGCATCGGCCGGATGCTGTTCGACGAGATCGTGACCCGCGTTCCGGCCAAGATCGGCAAGAAGGCCACCCGCGACGCCGTGAAGCGGCTCGATCTCGAGGACGAGGATGAGCTCATGTATCTGATCGGCTCCGGCCGGATCGATGATCGCGCGGTAATGGAAGCGCTGGTGCCGGGGTGCACTGCGGATCTGGAAGTGCCGATTGACTGGTCCCGGCAGGAGCGGGTGATTTCGATCCGCGGGCTTACCCCGGGGGTCGGTTTCCAGCTGGCCGAGTGCTGCCATCCCGTTCCGGGTGACAGGATCGTCGGACTGCGCCTGCCGGGCAAGCGGGTGGAGGTCCACGCGATCGACTGCATCGAGCTTGCCAGTGGCATCGATGCCGACTGGCTTGACCTTTCCTGGGGCAAGCAAAGCATCGGCGCGGTCGGGCGGCTGCGGGTGACGCTCTATGACCGGCCCGGCACGCTGGCAGAAATGGCCGGCATCTTCGCCCAGAACCTGGCCAACGTGAAAACGCTGCTCCACGTGCAGAAAGAGCATCCCTTCTCCGGCTACGAAGTTGATCTGGAAGTGCAGGATCTCGCCCACCTCACCCGCATCCTCAGCGCCCTGCGCGCCAGCGATGCGATCGCACAGGCGGAGCGGATCTAGGGTAGCCCCAGTTCGAGCCTGACTGGATCCCCTTCCGCCAGCCCCTCAGCCCGCATCACCTTGCGGTTGAGCAGCAGCACCCATTCACGCTCTTTATGCGCTAACGCTTCGCTGCTTGAGCGCGAGGACTTGTTCTGCGGGAACACCGAGGTGTTCCACGCCGTGTCGCCGATCTTCGCGACAACCTTGACCGAGCCGAACCCGCGCTGGCGCCCGTATTCGAGCCTCTGCAGCCGCGCGTGCATCGCCAGCGCCTCGGCCGGGGCTCCGGTGATGACGATCAGGTGATAGGTGCCGCGCTCACCCTGCCAGCGGGTGAGGTTGGCAGTGAGGGAGAGGGTGTCGCTCATTCGGGTTTCACGCAGAGACGCAGAGAAGACAGGGAGACGCTGAGGGATTGGGCCCGCCGCACAGCGGCATTTTTCTCACACGAAGCCACGAAGAGGGCAGGCTGGTTGGCATCCGTACTGCATTCTTCGTGGCTTCGTGTGAACCATACTGCGGCTTCGTCGCATACTTCTTCTCCGCGTCTCCCTGTCTTCTCTGCGCCTCTGCGTGAACCAAATATCACTCCGCAACCCGGCGCACCGGCACCGGGATGTTGCAGATGTCGGCTCCCCCGGCGGGCGCGATGAAGAACGGATCGCGCCGGTTGGCACGGGCCTCGGCATAGCGGGCAAATGTCTCGCCCTCGGTGGAGAGATATTCGAACCTTGGGCGTGTTTGCTGGCCTACCGCTTCGCTGCTTGAGGCCGTGTCCGTAGCCGCGTGGTCGCTCGCCACGCGCACGGTCAGGATCGGGGTGCGCTTGTCGAATTCATCCTCGGCATAGAACCCCAGCTCGCCCTTGCCGCGCGGGAGCGAGGAGAGGTGCTCCATCCCCTCGATCACCCGCCCGACCAGCGCAATGTTGCGATCGAGGTGGCGCGGCGCATGGCCGATTACGGTGTAGAGCTCCGCGCCTGAGCCGGTATCCGGCGAATAGTTCCGCCCCACGCCGACCATGCCGTAGCAGTGGACGGGCCACCACTGCTGCGGAAAGCTGTCCCTCCACACAGTGGCGACCGGCCAGCCGTCATAAAAATTCACGTTGTTGGCGTAGGCATCGGTGCTGAGCCACGCGGGGTAGGGGGCTGTTTCTGCGGGCCGCAGCACGAGACCCGCCGCTTCCTTGTCCTGTCGTGCCCTGTTGCGTTCGGCATTGCGGTTCTGCCATTCGTCAAGGCTGGCGGTATACTCTGCCTCGCCCATCACCTTCAGCCCCTCGGGCAGCTTCTTCGCCTCCCCCGTCGCTTCGGGATTGTCGTAATTGGGATCGCCCCACTGGGTGACGTAATTGTCCTGCACCCGGTTGACCGAAATTCCGTCATACCAGCCGCTGCGCGCGAACAGGCGGATGTTGTGGACCCAGCCCTGACTGAAGGGCGCGGGCACCAGCTGGATCACCACCTGCCGCGGATTGCCGTCCGTATCGGGGGCGAGGGTCATGACCAGCAGATCTTCTGCCGGGATCGCCACCCACTCCTCTGCCCTGGCCTGAGCGATGATTTCGCCAGGGGCCAGTGCGGGAGCCCGTGTTTGCCCTACCACTTCGCTACTTGAGGGCGAGGCGTCCTGTGCGGTGAGGGGGAGGGGAGCCCAGAAGGCGGCGGTGAGCGCAAGCGCGCTGGCAAGGGTGCGGATCATGCACTGCAGTCTGCCACCGGAATGCGCCTTGCGAAAGAGCGATTGCCCCGCTATCCGCGCCGCTTCCCGATGCACCGCCGCGTTGCTGCCGGAGCGTCGGGGAATAGGAGCGGTGGCCGAGTGGTCGAAGGCGCACGCCTGGAAAGTGTGTATACGCCAAAAGCGTATCGTGGGTTCGAATCCCACCCGCTCCGCCATTATCCTATTGAGAATCCTTCTCTTTCCCGCATGGGCTAGAAAAATCCCCTTGTATTCAAGGGTTATAGCGACTGGCTGTTGACCTCTGCTTGGTGCCAGGTCGCCGGAAGCGTTCTCCAAGGCCCGATATTCTCCGCACCTCTTGCCGCCACCGCCCTCGGTGAAGAATTGTAACTACCTGTAGTCATGTGGTTTTTACGACTTGGCTTCTGGTGGTTGGGCGCGAGTCCGATCAAGGCCGAGAGAATCTGGGATCAAACATCTGGTCGGCCCAGAGTGGCGGAAACGGGTCCATCAGGGCGGCGAGCGTCGCCTGCGGGCCGAGCCGACCGTCGAGGATGGCCTCGATGATCTCGGGCGCCAGCAGGGTCAGTCGCAGGACCCGGGTGAGATAGGAGGGCGAGATCTTCTCGCGCTTCGCCAGCTCGTCGAGGGTCGAGACCTCGCCGCTGTCCAGCAGCCGCTTCCAGCGGAATGCCCGGCCGAGCGCCTTGATGAGCGTGTTGTCGACATGCCGGTGCTGGCTGGCGGCATCGTCGGGCAGGATCATCTCCTTGCGCCCGCCGCGCTTGCGGATGTGGAACGGTACGCGCACCGTGACGGTTTCGGAGGGAAGGTTCGGCTGGGTCATGCGGCCTGCCTCATCTCGCTGGCGAGGCTGGCCATCCCGTCGAGCCGCATCTGGATGTCTAGGCCGTCGATGCCAATATCGACCCGCTCGACCAGCAGCTGGACAATGCGCGCCTGCTCGGCCGGAAACAGTTCATCCCACAGTGGATCGAGGGCGGTGAGCGCGGCGCGGGCCTCGTCCTCGCTGATGGCTGCATGGTGGCCCTCCGCGGCCCGGGTGGCGCCCGCCATGATTTCCGGCTGGCGCAGGATGGCCCGCAGCTGGTCGATCACTGCGCTTTCGATCTCGGCTGCAGGCACCCGGCCGACTGGACAGGCACCGGCACCGTGCCGCAGGACGCTCTGGCTGATGTAGTAGCGGTAAAGCTTGTCCTTTTTGCGGGTATGCGTCGGCGAGAACGCCGCACCGTCTGGCCCCCAGAGCAGGCCTTTCAGCAGCGCCGGGGTCTGGGCACGGGTGTAGCCGGCGCGCCGGTGCGGGTTTACCTGCTGGATGGCCTGCGCCTTGTCCCACAGGTCGAGCGGCACGATTGGTTCATGCTCGCCAGGATAACTGGCCCCCTTGTGCACGGCCTCGCCGATGTAGACGCGGTTCTTGAGCAGGCGGTGCAGGAACCCCTTGGTAATCGGCTTGCCTTTCTTGGTGGCGATCCCCCGCTCCTTGAGTTCCTTCACCATGACCGTGCCCGATCCGCATTCCGCAAACCGCGTGAAGATCCAGCGCACATGCTCGGCCTCGACCGGGTTGATGACCAACTTGCGGGCCTGCACGTCGTAGCCCAGCGGCGGGCTCCCGCCCATCCACATGCCTTTCATGCGGCTGGCCTTGAACTTGTCGCGGATCCGCTCGGCCGTCACCTCGCGCTCGAACTGGGCGAACGACAGCAGGACGTTGAGGGTCAGCCGCCCCATGGACGTCGTGGTGTTGAACGACTGGGTGACCGAGACGAAGGTCACGTCGTTGCGATCGAACACCTCGACCAGCTTCGAGAAATCCATCAGCGAACGGGACAGCCGATCGATCTTGTAGACCACCACGACATCGACCAGCCCGTCCTCGATGTCGACCAGCAAGCGCTGCAGGGCCGGTCGCTCCAGCGTGCCGCCCGAGACACCGCCGTCATCGTACTGGTCGCGTACCAGCACCCAGCCTTCGGAGCGCTGGCTGGCGATATAGGCTTCGCAGGCCTCACGCTGCGCATGCAGCGAGTTGAACTCCTGCTCGAGCCCTTCTTCCGAGGATTTGCGCGTATAGACCGCGCAGCGCAGCTTGCGGGGGATAGGCTTGTTCATGCTGCCCTCCGGTGGTTCTTGAGGCCGAAGAAGACCCAGCCACTCCAGCGCGTGCCGGTGATGCCCCGGGCCACCGACGACAGCGACTTGTAGGGCCGGCCCTGCCACTCGTAGCCGTCGCGGGTCACGGTCACGACATGCTCGACGCCCTGCCATTCCCGGATCAGCCGGGTTCCGGTGATCGGCTTGAGGTCCGTCCGGATCCGGCGGGTCATGGGACTGCCGCCGTCGAACTGTTCACCCAGCGCTTCCAGCCGTTTGACCGTGTCGGGCTTGAGTCCGCCGTAGGTCAGTTCCTGGATGCGATAGGCGAGGCGCGTCTCGAGGAAGCGGCGATTAAACGCGGGCGGTTCGGTGTTGAACAGGGCGCGCCACTGCTTCTTCAGTTCAGCCGTCGAGGCGGTCTTCAAGGCGGCAATGCGGGCGGGGATAGGATCGGTCCTGGTCATGCGGTTCTCCAGTGAGTTGGATCCGCACTACCGCTCTGTTCTAGGGCGTTGTGTAGCGTAAATTCTCCAATGCCCGCAGATAGTTCACTGCTTCCGCGGCGGCGCAGCCGGACGAGGCCGACACCCAGGATCGTGCACAGTTCGGCGCGGCGTTCGGCTGGAGTCATGCAGGAGGGTTGGAGGGCATTCGGGCGTACGGCGCGACGCCGATCGTCCGGGTGGGCGGAGGCGCCGGCCGGCTGGAGGGAATGGGCATTGATCATGGGCGCAGTTTCGCGGTTCGGTCCTGCCCGATCTACCTTCGAAGGGGCTTTGCCCCGCTGCCATCGTCATCCCGTACGAGGGTTGAACGGTTCAACCCATTGCACCGCAGTGCTCTTGATGGGTTCAACTGTTCTATTTATGTTCCAATCTCGCCCGCTCATGATTCGGAACATCAATGTCCATCGATACGCTCAACCGCGACGTCTGGTCGCTTGACCAGGCCTACAGACATATCGCCAGGATCTGCCGCGCACGGCATGAGGCAGTCACCGGGCAGAAGGTCGAACTGGATGTCAGGAAGGTTCTGCTGCCCGCGGTTGCCGGCAGGTCAATCTGGGAAAGTATCAACCTCAACGCCTCGCGCCAGCTGTGGCAGGCTTTGCGGCAGGGTAGCCTACATGCCCAGGCCCGCCTGTCGCAGCACCGCAATCCGGCGTTCCCCAATTATGATGCCCGCGAATGGATTTTCCATTCGAGTCATCTTGTCTGGATCCCGCCCGAACACTGGATCAGCGGCCTGCTGCATAATGAGGACGGTGGACTACCTGAACGGTTGGAGATGTCTGACGGCGAATACATAGATATCCAGGTGCCGCGGTTCATGGTCGAGTCCATTTGGACGCTGCCGCCGCCAAAGCAGGTCGAGCCCAGCGATTACACCACGCCCTACCTCGAGCTGATCAGGGCCGCGATTGCCGAGTTCCAGATCACGGAAAACGAGCAGTCGAAGAAGGAGTGCCTGGTCGACTGGTTCAAGGAGCAGCATGTAGAAGGCGAGCCGGTATCCGACAACCTGGCCAAGGCCATGGCCACGATCATGCGGCTGCCAGCATCCCAGCGCGGGGGCGGCAAGCGGTCCTGGTAGGGTTGAACCCTTCACCCCTTCAACACTCCGAAACCGGTCCCGAACGCTGACCGCTTGGCACGTTTCGGCGGCCAACAATTGATGATGTTTGTCGTGCCCTCTGACACTTCGAGGGCACGCAACGCGTGGTTCACGCAACCTTTCCTGATGCATTCCTGCCTGTTCTGGCGAACGGGCACGACCGCGTGGGCCTGCGCCCCGGGAAGCACTGCCTCGCGTGAGCCGCACCGCCGACTTCCACGCTGCCCTGGCCGATCGGCTGCCCCAGCTCCTCTACGAGCTGTTGGGCAAGCCGTCGGGCAAGTCGGGCACTGAATGGCGCTATCGGCGCAAGGGCAGCCTCGCGGTCCGCGTGGACCGGACCAAGGCCGGGCAATGGTTCGACCACGAGGCAGGGCACGGCGGCGGGTTCGTGGCCCTGGTTGCCCAGGAACTCGGTTGCGACAGCGACCGGGCCCGGGCCTGGGTGACCGAGCGAACCGGGATCACCCTGTCGGGCACGGCAACTCCAAGCTCCACTTTCCGGCCGCAACCTCGGACCTTTGAACCTCAACAGGCCGATCTCGCCGCCAAGGCGCGCGATGAAGCACAGCGGATCCTGGCCAGCGCGGCGCCCGCTCCGTCCACGCACGCCTATCTCCAGGCCAAGGGCATCCAGCCGCACGGCCTGCTAGTCGATGCCGACAGGCGGCTGGTCATTGGCCTGCGCGATATCGACGGCGCCCTGCACACGGTCCAGCGCATCGACGCGCAAGGCAATAAACGGTTCCTCGCCGGCGGCGCCAAGGCCGACCACTTCGCGGTGATCGGTGACTGGGATGAGAACACACCGCACCTGCTGGTCTGCGAAGGCTGGGCGACCGGGGCCAGTATCCACGAGGCGGTCGGCGAGACCGTGATCGTCGCGTTCGATGCCGGTAACCTGCAGCGGGTCGCCCGGGTCCTGCGCCAGTGCCATCCCGCAATCGATCTCACCGTCGTTGCGGACAACGACGACAAGCCGGGGCGGACCGACAACCCGGGCGTGACCGCAGCGACCCAGGCAGCGCGTGACAATGATGCGCGGCTGGCCATCCCGCCGATCGCTGGCGACGCCAATGACCTGGTGCAGGCGATGGGGCAGCAAGCCCTGCGGGACTGTATCGCCTCGGCCCGCTGGGTGGCGGCCAGGGAACCGACCTATCCCGAGCCCCGCCATGATGTCGCAGAGGCCCGGGCTGAACTTGCTGGCCAGATCAGCGGATTCATGGATGCGACGGTTGCGTACCATGAGCAGATGTTGGCCGAACCGGATGATACCGGAAGCACCGACACCACCCCCGTGCCAATGCTGGGACTGCCCGTCGATGTCGGGCTCGGCAAGACCAGCCAGGTGCGCGAGCAGATCATCGCGGCCTTGGCAGCGGGCAGGCTCAGCGGCCGCAAGGTGGTGTTTGCGGTGCCGCGCCATGATCTCGGCGAAGAGCAGGTCGAGGCCTTTGCGGCCGCCGGCATTGCTGCGGTGCTCTGGAAGGGGCGCACGGCGCCTGACCCTACGCCGGACAAGCCCGACCAGCGGATGTGTCTCGATCCTGACGCGCAGGCAGACGCGCTCGCGGCCGAACTCTCGGTCGAGCAGGCCGTGTGCCGGGTCAAGCGCGACGGCCAGACGTACCTGTGCCCCCATTACGAGGTCTGTGGCTACCAGCGCCAGAAGCGGCTCGCCAAGTCCGCGCAGGTCATCATCTGCGCCCATGACAGCCTGTTCCACGCCATGCCCAAGGTCATCGGCCGGCCGGCCCTGCTGGTGATCGACGAAGGGTTCTGGCAGTCGGGCCTGCGTGGTACGGACAGTCCGGTCCAGATTACCATCGACAGCCTCGATCCTTACGACGCGGATCTGCGCTGCTACGATTACAGGAATGCCTATGACTATCCCGAGACCCAGTTCCTGATCGAACACCGGCTGAAGCTCTGGAAAGTGCTGGAGCGAACCCGGGAAGGCCCCCTGCGCCTCGCAGACTTGCGGGCGGCCAGGCTGACCCCTGCCATCTGCCGGGACGCGGCAAAGCTCGAGCGCGGCAGGCTGCGGGATCCGGACATCCTGCCGGGCATGTCCACCGAAGAACGAGCCAAGCGATTGAGCGCGGTGATGCCGCGCCGTAGCACTGCCTGGACCCCGCCCGGACGGGCCGCGGCGATGTGGTCGATCCTCGCCCAGGCGCTGGACGCAGGTCATGACGCCTGGGGCGTGCAGGTTGGAAGGATGCATACTTCGAACGGAACGGTCAGGTCGCTGGACCTGCTTTGGCGGTCATCGATCCGCACCGGCTGGGTCGAAAAGGTGCCGGTCCTGCACATCGATGCGACCATGCGGCAGGAGCTGGTGACGCCCTTTCTGCCGGGCATTGCCGTGGCGCCCGCCGTGAGCGCGAAAACACCACATGTCCGGATCCGCCAGGTGCTGGGTGCGCCCGTGAGCAGCAAGGCGCTGGTGCCGGGGCCACACGCGAAAGACCGACAGCACACCACATCGGCGAATAACCTGCGCGCCTTGCGGACCTACCTTGCCGTCCGATCCAGGCAGATGGGTGGTGGGACAGCGCCGGTGCTTGTCATCGGACAGATGCGGGCCGTCTCGGCTCTCACCACCGGCGACCTGCCAGCCAATCTGGAGACCGCCCACTTCAATGCGTTGAGCGGGCTCGACCGCTGGGGCAATGTCGCCGGCATGGTCGTCATGGGGCGTACGCTGCCGGCTCCGTCCGTGATCGCGAAGCTGCAGATTGCGCTGACCGGCACACCGCCCAAGGAGGACGCAGACCACGAGAGCTGGTGGTATCCGTCGACCGAACGGGTCATCCGTCGGCCCAAAGGGCGCTCCCATCCCACTCACGGCGAGTATCACCCCGACCCGATCGCCGAGGCCATCCGCTGGAGTATCTGCGAGGCCGAACTGATCCAGGCGCTGGGTCGTGGTCGCGGGGTGAACCGCACGGCCGACAATCCGCTCCAGATCGACCTGCTCACCGACATCGTGCTGCCGGTCACCGCCGACGAGGTAATCAGCTGGGACGACCTAGCCCCCAGCCGCATCGACATGATGGCCGCGCGCGGCGTGATCCTCGACAACGCCGCGGACCGGGCTCGCTGCTTCCCCGACCTGTGGCCGAACCACGATGCCGCAAGAAAGGATGGGCAGAGGAGTGGGACAAATTGCTATTATAGAAGTTCCTATAATAGCAGAATGTCCCACTCCTCGGCCGTGGTGACCTATCGACCAGCCGGTGCCGGACAGAAGTCACGGACGGCCACCTTCGATCTCGACCTGATACCCGACCCGCGATCGTGGCTTGTCGAGCATCTCGGTGAACTGGCGAGCTGCGAGGTGGTGACGGAGCGGGAACTGGCTGCGTGCCCCGCGTCATGACGTGCACGGGGGTATGGGGGGAGGGAGATAGTTCGCAACCTGCAAAGCGGTAACCGCCCCCGATCCAAAGTTTTCACACCCGCGAGTTAGCGACCGGGGGTCAAAGCGGAAAAATGGCAGAAGTCCGCTGATTTGAGTGGATAGTGCCTGCGAACAGAGCATTACTGATTTCCGCAAAGCACGGAGACTGAAATGACCGCCTCGATCCTCCCGACCCGCAACGAATCCTGGGGCTTTTATGGCGCCACCGCCGGGTTCACGGACGCGGACGCAGCGTGGGGTATTGCCTTTCCGGCGGTTGCCAAGGTCACCGGCGCCACCGCCGAAGGGGTTCGGGACTTTCTCGACAGCAGGCACGGCCGCCACTTCGCCGACGACGTGCACAACGGGATCCACGCCGGCCTCGTCCTCGAGGCGGCGATCAACGCTGCCATCACCCGCTGGATGGGCTGGACCATCAGCCGCACCACATCGCGCGAAACCGGCATCCCCAAGGGCCTGCCCTACCTGACTGGCTTCGTGACCCACTTCGCAATCGAGGCCGAACAGGCCGACTGACGGCGCTGAGCTTGGATCCCGGATACTCTTCGCGATAAAAAAGCGATGGTATACCCTGCATGCCTGCCATCAGTCGGGGATCCAACATTGCGCAACTTCCTGCCGATCATCATTCCCGCACTGCTTCTGCGTGTGCCAGATCACGCCGCCCTTGCGGGCGCCGGTGCCATCATCGACCTGCTTGACCCGTTCCACTGCCTTGCGGATGCCGAAGAACTGCTGGTGGCGCGCCACCTTGCGCACGCCCCCGTCAAACACGGTGAAGCGGCGGATCAGGTCGAGCAGCCGTTCGGGCCGGCACAGGGCGAAGATAGTGCGGTCCTGGGGTGAGATGGCGCGCGGCCCTTCGGCCGCCATTGCATCGAAATACCGGCGCGCATCGGCAAAATCGCCGGAAAAGATCGCGTCTTTCTCCGCAGCGGTCAGCGCTCGGTTGGCAAACGGTGCGATTGCTTCGTCCGTGTCTTCCTCATCCCGCCAGGTGCCCCAGAACTTCTGCGGCGTGCCCACTGTGGCATAGCGCGCTTCAACCCTGTTCGTCGTCAGGAGCAGCTGGGCGAAGTGGAACAGCTGCGGGATACGGTCTTCGCTCTGATAGCCGATCAGCTGGCTGCCGGCCTTTTTCAGGCTTTCCGTCGGGCGCTTGTTTTCGATCACCAGCACCGGGATGCCGTTCACGAAGGCCACGATGTCGCAGCGCTTCGTCTGGGTGCTGCCTGTCCGTTCGACCGAGAATTCGGCCGTCACGTGGAAGGCGTTGTTGGTGGGCGTTTCCCAGTCGATGAAGCGGAACGAATAGCTCTTGCTATCCCCGTCGATGGTCTTGGTGATCGTCGTGCCGAGCACCAGCGTATCGTAGATATCCTGGTTGGTGCCGCGCAGGCCCTTTAGCCTGTCCGGCGTTGGCTTCAGCTTGCGCATCGCCTCGTGCGCATCTTCCAGATCGAAGGGGTATTCACGCCCCTTGTGGGTGAAGCGGTTGATGCGCATCAGGTTTTCGACGAGGATATCGTCGAGCACGACATTGCGCAGCCGTGCCCCGCGCAGGCGCAGGGCCTCTGCCTGGCTCAGCGGCTGGAAGCCCAGCGCCACCAGCATTTGCAGCGCGGGGATCTGCGACTGGAATTTCTCGGCGGCGTTGAAGCTCATGCGGCCTCCTCCACCTGCACGCGCCATTCGCCCGTCAGCAGCTTCTGCATCAGGCCGCGCTTCTGGCGGATGAGGAGATCGATTTCCGAGACAATGGCGTTCAGTTCTGCCTGAGAGACTTCAACAACCGCAGCGATGACAGCCTGTTCGGCCGGGTCCATCGGCAGGCGCAATCGGCCTTCCAGAAACCTACGATTGGTGATGGCGATCGTGTTCTTGGCGCCTTTTTGCACCAGCGGGTGCAGGTAGTTGCGAACGGCCAGCGGCGATTCAAACAACGCATCAAGGATGACGCCCAGTTCGCGAGTTGCGGGCGTGAATACCCCGTAGAGCGGCGAGACGATGACTTCCTGCGAAATCTTGCTCTGCTTGATGATGCCGAGAGGAAAATCGCCCGTCGGGCTTTTGGTATAGACGATGTCGCCGGGCAGAACGCGATTGTAGTGCCCGGTTTCGGCGGCAGCAAAGGAGCGGCCCAGATGCTCGATCTGGTTGACCAGCCCCTTGTGGACCGAGACCGAGAAGACTTCTTCCGCTCCGGTGCCTTGCAGCCCGTGCTCGGTCAGCACCTCGCCCAATGCAACTTCGCGCCATTCGCCGGAAAAGCCGGGCAGCCGTGCTCGCCCAGTGAACAGGTGCGAACGCATCCAGATCCGACGACGCAAGTTCGCCGCCCGCAGCGCTTCCAGCTTCTCCAGCCCCAAGTCCCATGTGCGCAGGATTGCAGCGATCTTGCGCTGTTCAGGGAGAGGGGGGAGCCCAATTTCGATCGATGATAGGTGCCCTTGGTTTACCGAGGGCACTGCACTTTCTTGACTGAACCGCCCCAAATCCTGAACCAGCATGAAATAGTACAAGAATTCGGAGTCCAGACGGCTTTCATCTGGAATCGCTGCCATCATATTATTATCGATAGCAGTCGGCCTTGAGAGCAAACGGCGTCGATTCAGCTTCAGCGCAGCACCGACTTTCGCGAAAACCGTGGCGCCTTCGGGCTGAAGATTTGCTCGAAGCTTCTTCAAAATCGCCGATGAAACCCAGTTATTTGAGGTCGTGACGTACTTTCCATTCCCAGGAAGCGTCATGTCGCTGACTTTAATGAAAGGGTATTCGCCAAAGTCACTGCCTTGGTATTCTTCCTTGAATCCGCTTCCGCCACGGAACGTGCAAATATCTCCAAGAGCGACTTCTGCCCAATCGGCGGCTTGAAACTCAATCTCGCGCATCGTCGCCTCCCTTCTTCCCGCCCTTGGAGGCCTTCGCAATCCGCTCCAGCTCCGCCAGATCATCCGTCTGCTGTGCCGCGAGCCGCTCGGCTTCCCGGCGCTTGCCCTCGAATTCCGCATAGCGCGCATGGGCAATCTGCTCGGCCTTCTTGGCTGAGATACTGCCGGCATTGCGCAGCAGCGGCAGTTCGTTGGACGTGATGAAGGTGTCGAGCACGCCTTCCCATTCTGCCAGCCGCATCGTCTGCCGCCGGCTGGCGCGCAGTTCCGCCGTATCAAGGAACATGGTCACGATCAGGTTGAGTTCCTTGATTTCCGCTTCACCCAGATAGTTCTTGGCGGTGGTTACATCGCCCTTGCGCACGACAGCGCCCTTCCATGTCGTCAGCCCCATGTTGGGCGCAGCGGGATTGGCGCGCGACTTGATCAGTTCGGCCGCGGTGCCGCCGGCAACCGCGAACAGCATCTTGTTCTGGATTGTCGCGTAAAATTCCTGCGCGGCGCCCGATTTGGGATCGTAATCCTCGCTCAGCGCCAGGATATCGCGGATCTTCTGGTAAAACCGCGCTTCCGACGCCCGGATATCGCGAATGCGTTCCAGCAGCTCGTCGAAATAGTCGTAAGCGGAATCTTTCAGGCGGGCATCGTCCATGACGAAGCCCTTGATCAGGTATTCCCGCAGGACAGTCGTCGCCCACCGGCGGAACTGAGTGCCGCGCGGCGAACGCACGCGGTAGCCAACCGACAGGATGGCATCGAGGTTATAGACCTTGGTGCGGTAGGACTTGCCATCCGCAGCAGTCGTCAAGGATTCCTTGACAACTGACTCTGCCACCAGTTCCCCTTCGGCCAGAATGTTGTTCAGGTGCAGGCTGACATTCTGTTTCGTGGTGTCGAACAGTTCCGCCATCTCAAGCTGCGTCAGCCAGACTGTGCCGCCGACTGCCCGTAGTCCAATGGTCGCAGCGCCGTCCTCGGTGCTGTAAAGGATCAGGTCGCCTTCAGACATTGACGCCAAGCTCCTTCAGATAGCCGGCCATCTTCGCACGGACTTCGACCAGTTCGGCCTCGATGCGGTTGATGTCCTGCTGCAGGGCGGCAACGTCGATTTCCTCCTCCGCCTCGAAGGTGTCGACATAGCGCGGGATGTTGAGGTTGAAGTCGTTCTCGGCAACCTCCGCTGGGGTGGCGAGATGGGAGTACTTCTCGATTTCCGTCCGGTTGCGGTAGGTTTCCAGAACCTTCGCGATGTGGTCCTCGTTCATCACGTTCTGGGTCTTGCCCGGCGTGAATTCCTTGGATGCATCGATGAACAGCACGTCCTTGCGCGCCTCGTTCGCCCCGCCTTGCTCGCGCGACCGGTCAAAGATCAGGATGGCAACCGGAATGCCGGTGGTCGTGAACAGGTTGGCGGGAAGGCCGATCACGGCATCGAGCAGGTTTTCCTCGATCAGGGCCTGGCGGATCCGCCCTTCGGCCCCGCCGCGGAAGAGCACGCCGTGTGGAACGATCACCGCGACGCGCCCGCTCTGCCGCTTGGCGATCTCGATCATGTGCGTGATGAAGGCGTAATCGCCCTTCGACTTGGGCGGGATGCCGCGCCAATAGCGGTTGAACTGGTCGCTGTCGGCATGCTCCGCGCCCCACTTGTCGAGACTGAACGGCGGGTTGGCGACGACGACGTCGAACTTCATGAGATGATCGCCCTCGACCAGGGCCGGGCTGTTGAGCGTGTCGCACCATTCGATGCGCGCAGCATCCTTCGCGTGCAGGAACATGTTCATGCGGGCCAGCGCCCATGTCGCGCCGTTCACTTCCTGCCCGAACAGGGCGAAGTTGTCCGATCCCACTTCCTGCGCGGCCTGAACCAGCAGCGAGCCGGAACCGCAGGCAGGGTCGCAGATCGTGTCCCCCGGCTTCGCGCCAGCCAGGGGCGCCGTATTCCTCGGCGGTCTCGGCACAGGTATCATGAATGTTACGCATGATGGCGGCGAGGCGTTCCTCGGTTTTCTCGAAGCTCCAGCTATCGCGCGAGGCATTCTGCTGCATTTCCAGGGCTGAAGTCGCAACTCCGCCAGCATTGGCCGCCTTGCCCGGCCCAAACAGCACTCCCGCGCCCTGGAAGACGCGGACGGCATCTGGCGTAGATGGCATGTTCGCCCCTTCGCCCACAGCCACCACCCCGTTCTTGACCAGTGTGCGTGCATCCTTGCCGGTCAACTCGTTCTGCGTGGCCGATGGCATGGCAACATCGCACGGAACATCCCAGATCGAACCGCCCTCAATGTAATGGGTGCCGTTGCCTTTCCTGCGCGCATATTGCGAGATCCGTTCGCGGCGAATCTCCTTGATATCTTTGACCAGATCGAGATCGATGCCATTTTCATCGACAATGTAGCCATTGGAGTCCGAGCAGGCGATGACAATGCCGCCGAACTGCCGGATCTTTTCAATCGTGTAGATCGCCACGTTGCCGGAACCCGACACCACGCATTTGCGGCCGTCGAAATCCATGCCCTTGGTGGCAAGCATGCTTGAGACGAAATAGGTCGCGCCGAACCCCGTGGCTTCGGTGCGGGCACGCGAGCCGCCGTAGACCAGCCCCTTGCCGGTCAGCACCCCGGCTTCGTACCGATTGGTCAGGCGCTTGAACTGGCCAAAGAGGTAACCGATCTCGCGCCCGCCAACGCCTATGTCGCCAGCAGGCACATCGGTGTATTCGCCCAGATGTCGTTGCAATTCAGTCATGAATGACTGGCAAAAACGCATGACCTCGCCATCGGAGCGTCCACGCGGATTAAAATCCGAGCCGCCCTTGCCACCACCAATCGGCAGTCCTGTAAGCGCATTCTTGAAGATCTGCTCGAACCCAAGGAACTTGATGATCCCGAGGTTGACCGAAGGGTGGAACCGCAGGCCACCCTTGTAGGGGCCGAGCGCGGAGTTGAATTGGACGCGAAAGCCACGATTGATCTGCACCTGGCCCTGATCGTCAACCCATGGCACGCGGAAAATGATCTGACGTTCAGGCTCGCACAGACGCTCTATCAGGGCATGATCGGCATAATAGGGCTTCTTGGCGATCACGCGCCCGAGACTTTCCAGCACCTCGATGACGGCTTGGTGAAACTCGGTTTCGCCGGCATTGCGGCGCAGCACCTCAGCGAGGATGGGTTCAAGCTTTTCATCAATCTTGGTCATTGAAATTTCCTGGGTCCGACGCTGGGGTGGGCTACTGCTTGCGTGCATAAGCGAGAGTGACCGACTTTTCGATAGACGTGCTACCGTGCTGGCAATTGTGGTCGTGCTGACGGAGCTTTGCATTGTTCTTGAAACGTTTCTCGGTCTTTGGCTGCGCCCTTCTTGCGGCTGTTGTCTCTGGTGCTTTTCTCCCTGCGGCTTGGGCCGTCTCCGTTTTCGCAATTTCGGGGGTCTTGGCGCTGATCGGCCTGTTTGACCTCGCGCAGCCGGTCCATTCGATCCGGCGCAATTACCCGATCATTGGTCGTATGCGCTGGTTTTTCGAGGATATTCGTCCGGAGATACGCCAGTATCTGATCGAGGATGACCATGAGCAGCTGCCGTTTTCCCGGAGCCAGCGGTCATTGGTCTACGCGCGGTCAAAGAACGAAAGCAGCGAGCGCGCGTTTGGCACCCAACTCGATGTTTATGAAAGCGGCTATGAATTTATCGGGCATTCGAACCGCCCGGTTCCCCCCGGTGATCCCGCCACGTTCCGCGTCGACATTGGCTGCGGCGATTGCAGGCAACCCTACCGAGCATCCATCCTGAACATCTCGGCGATGAGCTTCGGATCGCTGAGTGCCAACGCCATTCTTGCACTGAACCAGGGCGCAAAGCTGGGAAGCTTTGCCCATGACACCGGCGAGGGGAGTATCAGTCCGCACCACAGGCACCATGGCGGCGATCTGATCTGGGAAATCGGCAGCGGGTATTTCGGATGCAGGAGCGCCGATGGTGGTTTTGACCCACGAGCCTTTGAGGAGAAAGCCACGGATCCACAGGTCAGGATGATCGAGATCAAGCTCAGCCAGGGCGCCAAACCTGGCCACGGCGGAATTCTGCCGGCGAGCAAGATCACCGAAGAAATCGCCCAGACCCGCGGTGTGCCAATGGGCCAGGACTGCGTTTCTCCTGCCCGGCACAGTGCCTTTTCCACGCCGAACGAGTTGATGGCCTTCATCGCGGAGCTCAGGCAGCTTTCCGGCGGCAAGCCTGTCGGGTTCAAGCTGTGCATTGGCCAGCCGTGGGAATTCATGGGTATGGTCAAGGCCATGATGGACACAGGCATCCTGCCTGATTTCGTCGTGGTCGATGGTGCAGAGGGCGGGACAGGCGCGTCGCCTCTCGAGTTTTCAGATCATCTCGGCATGCCCATGCGGGAAGGCCTGCTCTTTGTGCACAACACCTTGGTCGGCACGGGCCTGCGCGACAGGATCAGGATCGGCGCTGCGGGAAAGATAGTCAGCGCCTTCGACATCGCTGCGACGCGCGCCCTGGGAGCCGACTGGGTGAATGCCGCGCGAGGGTTCATGTTCGCTCTGGGGTGCATTCAATCGCTGTCCTGCAATACCAACCGTTGTCCCGTCGGCGTCGCGACGCAGGATCCGCTGCTCCAGCGCGCCCTGGTGGTGCCCGAAAAGGCCGAACGCGTGTTTAATTTTCACAGGAATACGCTTCATGCGCTGGCGGAAATGCTGGCCGCCGCAGGCCTCGATCATCCCAGCCAGATCGGTCCGCATCACTTGGTGCGCCGGGTCAGTCAGACCGAGGTCCGCCTGTTTTCGCAACTTCATACCTTCCTGGCCGAAGGAGAATTGCTAAGCGGAAGCTGTCACTCCAGTTTCTACAAGAACGTGTGGGACATAGCTCGTGCCGACAGCTTCGAGTTGTTGTGACATCTTTTCCGGCGCAGCGTGAAGCCTGGATAATTGATAGTCCGGCCACTGGGTGCACGTATGTCAAATCAAGCTGGCCGAACGGCTTTGCAGTGGCCTGAAGGAGGCTGAAGGCAGGGGTAGGATTGGATCTGTGAGCCCGCAACAGGAGGTTGGAAGCTCTCGGGAGACTTCCCCTGGAGCAACTGCTATCGGGCCGAGATGAGAAGACTGTTTCCCGGCGCTGGCAAGGCCGATTTCGCGATTGATTTTGGCACGGCCAATACGCGGGTGGTGTCGGCTGATGGCGGTGTCCTGTTCGATGAGCCGTCGCTCTGCTGCTTCGCGGGGCGCGTCGATGCCGGTGAACTGGTCACTGCCGGAGCTGCCGTCGGCCCCATGCAGGAGCGTGCATCCGGAGACCTGCGGATCGTGCGCCCTCTGCATCGCGGGGTGCTTTGCGATATCGCGGCGGCCCGCGACTATCTGGCCTATGCCGTGCGATCGAGTGTCGGCCAGCGCAGGCTCCGCTCCTTTCGCGCAATCATCGGAGTGCCAGCCGATGCAACCAACGCAGAGCGTGGCGCGCTGCTCACCGCGGCAAACGATGCTGGTCTGGGGGCTGTCGCACTGTTGACGGAACCCTTGGCTGCCGCGTGGGGAGCAGGCCTTCAGGTCGATCATCCCCGCGGCTCCATGATCGTGGAATGCGGTGCCGGTACGACGGAGGCGGCCGTCCTGTCACTGGGCGGAATCTGCGCGACTGCATCCCTACGCGGCGGAGGCGATGCGCTTGATCGCGCGATTGCCGATCATCTCCATTTTCAGCACAAGTTTCTCATCGGCATGAACACTGCTGAACACGCGAAACGCGACATCGTCAGGATGCTCCAGGATCAGGCAGCCCCTGCCGCCACGATCCGGTTCAAGGGACGCGACCTCGTGAACGGATTGCCCGCAGCCCTGGAACTGCCGATAGGTGATCTGCTCCCCGTGGTCGAAAAGCATATTGCCGGCATCACCAGGATGGTTGTGAACCTGCTGGGCCAGATATCGCCCGAACTGAGCCGCGATATCCACGATGACGGCATTGTCCTGACCGGCGGCAGTGCAGCCATCAATCTTGTCCGGCCGGCATTGGCCCAGGCCACCGGGCTGCATGTCGCCCTTGCTTCGAACAGCGCTTATTGCGTGGCAAGCGGCCTGCAAAAGGCGCTCCTGCACTGATCGGGGCGTGACACCTGGTTTGACTTGAAGATCGCTTGCGGCCATCATCGTGTCATGTTCCGGTTTGCCACACGTCAGCGTCAGCGCTGCCATGCGAGTTCGCTTCTCGTGGGCCAATAGCCCCGGACAGCGAGAGCCACGTCCGGCGCAGTCCGGGGCAAAACCGACCATCAGCCTTTACATCGCGCTTTTCCAGCGCACCGCGCCTGCATGACCGGCGCTGACGGAGAACACCATGACCACCCATCGCAAGGCCCGGGCCCGGCCACCGATCCAGATTCGTGAAAGCGACGCGGAACGGATCGGGAATCTTGCCATCGAGGCGGAAGAGCGGCTGCCGCAGGTGGCCGAACTGCTCCTCGCCGAGATCAACCGCGCCAGGATTGTGCAGGATTCCCGGCTGCCGGGGGATGTCGTCGCCATGCAATCGACTGTAAAGTTTGTTGACGAGGCGAGTGGCGCCGAGCGCACGCTGCAACTTGTCTACCCTCAAGCTGCCGACATCGAAGCGGGACGCATTTCGATCCTGTCGCTGGTTGGGGCTGGATTGCTCGGCCTGAGGCCGGGGCAGTCGATCGCATGGCCCGATCGTGCCGGGAAGCAGCGGCCCTTGCGGATCCTTGATGTCATTCAAGGATAATAGTGAAAACGGCACATCGCCAAACGCTATCCTGCAAAGCGCTTGAGGGCATTCGGGGCCCAGCCGGAAAGGGCGGGGATTTTTGGGTGGGGTCTACTCGCAGGATCTTCACCCGAAATAATCATCGTGGGAGTGCACTCTCCCGACCAATGAGGGTGTCGAAGCTCGACGCTATGTTTCCATTACGCAAATCAGGCGCCGGACAGCGCTGACGAACATCATTAAAAAGACCAGAGCAAAAAGGCCGATATCTTCCAGTCTTTTGGGGCTTGGCGCTGACCAAATATTTGTGGTGCGTTCACGGTTGGCCCTTTGTGGAGAAACGACGGTGCGCGATACCATCAAGGCTAAGTCTAGCTCTTCAATACTCCGCTTCGTGAAGCCCCAGGCTCGCGGCCGCCTCATCCGGGACGAAGCGTGCTGGAGGGCATTCGCCGTCTGCACAGGGGCCGATTGCCAATGTGCGAGCGGTCAGTTCGGGGTCACATCCGCCAATGCTTTCATTTACCCCGCCGGAAAAGGTAACTGTCCCGTCCTCGTTGTGAGTGAAGCTGTCAGGCGCTCCGAGCGAAGGGATAGGCCAGGGGTTGTCCTGGCTCGCCTCTGACCAGAGCGTGGTTATGCGAACGTGACGGCTATGTGGCGCGACTTCCTTCGGATAAGTGACAGAAAAGCCAACGATACAGTGGTTTTCACGATCAAGGATCTGTGGGCTGAACGTTACTTCATGCGGCGATTCTGCCGTGACCGTTTGAGCAGCGGCGGCAGCCGGACAGGTGGTCACAGCGAGCGCGACGACCACTGCCAATTGTATCGATTTCATCTAGCCGTCCCCTTTCTCTCGCTTCGAGGCGCTGTCCCTTGTGATGGTTTCGCCAAAGGGAGCTGCTACCTTCCGGGAAATATTACCCTTGCACCAAGGCGCGCCGGCCCTGGCCCTGCCGGCCGAGGCAGCTTGACTTGCTGTTTTACTGACTGAGACTGTCCAGTTTGATGTCAAACGTCAGTTCGACTGCATGGCTTTTGCTGTCATCAATGGTCCGCCCGAAGTCTGTTGAATGACCGAGTTTCGCGGACACAGAACCACTAAGGTGCAATTGCTCGCCGGATTTCTCAACCTTGTTCAATGTCACGGGTGCGGTCGACGATGATGAAAGGTAGAAGGTCCGCTTCCCCTCGCCATTGTCGAGCGTAATTTCCGGATTGTTTGGCTTCCCGCCTCCGAGTTCGAAGCCGAAAGCAATATTGCCGATGTCGTCAGGCCCGCTCACTTTTCGGGCCATGACAGACACCGTGCCGCTGCTGGCATCACCTGTGAAATCCGACTGCATTGTCCACAGTGACCAGCTGGCAGGTTGCCCATTGACTGTGCCGGTGATCAGTGTGCCCTCATCCTGCCTGCCAGTGCTGGCAGCGCCATCGCCGGCACCACTGGATTGCGCAGCGGGGCTGGCGCCGGATTCCTGTCCATCGGGCGAACACCCTGTGATGAGCAGGGCCGCGATCGGGAACAGGATGGCACTGCGTTTGGATGGGCGAAATGACATGATGGGCTCCTGGAGATAAACGGCGATCGCAGTGCGTCTTACGCCTTCAGCGTAAAGGTATGACCGCTATTGCTCGGTTTGAGTGACATCGATCTGAATCATGTAGCCTTCGACATCTTCGGGCTGCGAAACGGAGATCTGGCCGCTTTCGACGTTGCCGCCGTCGAACAGCAACCGGCCATCGGAGAGCATTCCGTCGTTGACCTGGTATCCAGCCGCCTCAAGCGCAGATTTCCATTCGGGGAATTCTGACTTGGGATCATTGGGGACACTGACCTGCAGTAAGTATGTCCGCATGCCGATCTTGGTGTCCTGGATCACTGTGTGGCCATTTGGCAGGGCGACGCCCGCCGGCATCCAGTCCCGTTTGCCCGAGGCCGAGGTGCCTGTGGCCGACATTTCCGTCTCGTCAGCCACAGCTTCATTTTCAACTGCGGCATCCTGCCCGCACGCAGCAAGCACAAGCAGGGCAGGAGCGGCGGCAAATTTCGCGATCTGGGGCATTTTCATGAGACTCTCCTTTTCACGGCGGATGGGGGGGGCGTCATTCCGGCGACAGGATCAAGCCCCAAGAATGACGGCGGCAGTGTCGGGGCAGGCCGAGCGCACTTTCGCCTCGATCCGCTCGTTCAGGCGGCGATCGTAGGCTGCAACATCCTCGCCAACGTCAGTGATAAATCCGCCCAGCGAACTGCGGTGGACAGGCAGGGCCTTCAGCAGGCTTATGCATTGTGTCGTCCCGGGATTCTCGACGGACAGGGTCGTATCCACGAAGTGCGCCATGGCACCGACATAACAGGCATCGAGTGCCGCAATCGCGTCCGTGCGTTCCTGCCCGCCAGTCGCCGTTGTTTTCAGCAGTCCTGCTGCCTTGCCGACAACGCCGGCACAGGCTTGTGAGGGGCTGCGCCCTTCGCTGGCACTCTGCCACGCTCTGTCGAAAGATGTGCGGTAAGGTTCAGCGACGTCCGAACCGCCGCCTGCCGCTGCAGCCTCATCTGCTTGCTCGCCGGAGCACGCTGTAATCAACAGAAAGATGGGCGCAGATATCAGGAAGCGACGCATGGCAAACCTCTCTCAAATACAGAACTGCTGAGCACGTAAGCGGGCAAATCGGACCAAAGGGCAGGTAAAGGTATCGGGTGAGGGTGTGAGATCACCCGATACCTCGCTTCGTTCAGCGGATATTCCGGCGCTGCACCATGTTGACGATCCCGAGCAGGATCACGGCGCCGACGAAGGCGATGATCAGTCCGGTTAGCGAAAACTGCTGTACGCTGCCGCTGATGCCGAGCAGCGGCCCGGCGACGGCATTGCCGATCAGCGAGCCGACGCAGCCGACGACGATATTCCAGAAGATGCCCATCGAGGCATCCCGGTTCATCACTTTGCTGGCCAGCCAGCCGGCGATGCCGCCCACGATCAGTGCAATGATCCAGCCCATAGTATTTTCCTCCTCAGTTGCGGATTTCCAGGTGCGTCACGCTGACGTCCACGAATTCTTCGTTGCCTATGTTTTCCGGTGCCTCGCCGGGCGATAGCATCACTCGCCAGATCACGGCACCAATGGCCGCGCCCACGAGCGGGGCAACCCAGAACAACCACAATTGTCCCATCGCTGCGGTGTCGGCGAAGATGGCGACGCCCGTGGACCGGGCCGGATTGACCGAAGTGTTGGTGACGGGGATCGAGATCAGGTGAATGAGCGTCAGAGCCAGACCGATGGCTATCGGCGCAAAACCGGAAGGGGCTGCTTTCGAGGTTGAACCAAGGATGACGATCAGGAACCCGGCCGTCAGCACAATCTCGATGGGCAGGGCTGCCTGCATCGAGTAGCCGCCAGGTGACAGGTCGCCAAAGCCATTCGAGGCAAAGCCACCCGCACTCCACCCGCTCTTGCCTGAGGCAATGGCGTACAGCACGACGGCAGCGGCAATCGCGCCGACCACCTGGGCGATCCAGTAGGGGATCAGTTCTTTCCAGGAGAACCGGTTAGCCAGCGCGAGGCCCAAGGAAACCGCAGGGTTGAAATGGCCGCCAGAGATCCCGCCCACTGCATAGGCCATCGTCAACACGGTGAGGCCGAAGGCCAGCGCAACACCGGCAAACCCGATACCGAGCTCCGGAAAAGCCGCCGCCAGAACGGCAGAACCGCAGCCTCCGAATACCAGCCAGAAAGTGCCGAAAAGTTCGGCAGACAATTTGCGTATCATGATATCTCCCCCTTGCGCTTGTCTGCTCTCCAGATCAGTTGGCTAAGCTGCCGGTGTCAGCGACCAAGGCGTCCCGCCATGCCCAGGATGTCGTCGAGTGGATTGCCGTCACCGTCGAGGTCGATCAGCGACGCGAGACCACCAACATTGCCGCTCTGGGGCGCGCCACTCTGGCTGCCACCCATCACGCCGCCCAAAACCTGACCCAGCACGCCGCCGAGGCCGCCCTGTCCAGTGTCGCTGGATGCGCCGCCCGCTTTCTGGCTGGCCAGATAGCCTGTGACCGCCATGGCGAGCAGGGGCAGCATCTTCTTGAGCAGTGCGGGATCAATTCCGGTCGATTGCGCTGCCTGGCCCGCTACGGTCCGACTGACATCCTTGGAGCCGAAGATCTGGCCGAGAATCTCATTTCCCGGCTCCGCAGGCGTGGGGGCGCTGCCGGTCACCGCGTCCAGCAGGCCGCCGCCGGCGGCTCCGCCCAGCATGTCGATCAGCCCGCCAAGGCCACCCGGCGCCGGCTGCGCCTGCTTCTTGAAGCCGCCGAGGATGGCGGGCAGCAGCGCCTCTGCCCCGCTGCGCGCGGTCGCAGGATCGACACCCAGTTCACGCGAAATCGAATCAAGCGCCCCAGTCTGTTTCATGATGTCTGCAATATTCACTGCGGCCTCCTGTTCTAAAACGACGCCAGACGTGTCCGACAGGCGTCATGATCATCGCCCATGACTTGCCAAAGCAACATGGCTCCCACACACTCGTTTCGGGATGATGTCAGAGAGCAAGGAGAAGCGCGATGAGTTTTTTCGGTAAGATCAAGGACGCCATTTTCGGCAAGAAGGCAGAGGCGGCTCCTGCTGCACCCGCGCAGACCACGGCGGCTCCCGCGGCACCGACCCCAGTCGCACCGCAGCCGGTTTCCGAAGTCGACGTGGAAGCCATCCTCAGTGGCCTTGCGGCAAAGTCCGACCAGAAACTCAACTGGCGAACCTCGATTGTCGACCTGATGAAGCTGCTCGGCCTCGATTCCAGCCTCACCGAGCGCAAGGGCCTCGCCCAGGAACTCGGTTACACCGGTGCGCTTGACGGTAGCGCTGAAATGAACATCTGGCTGCACAAGCAGGTCATGCGGGAACTGGCGGCCAATGGCGGCAAGGTTCCGGCCGAACTTCTGGATTGATCGTCAGGCTCGGGGTAACCCAAACAGGGGATTTTCAGGAGAAGCACCATGGCTATCGCCAAAGTAATCGAAGTGATTTCCAGCTCGACGACGGGTTTTGAGGATGCGGTTTCCAGCGGCATCTCCAAGGCAGCAGAGACCGTCGAAAACATTGAAGGCGCTTGGGTCAAGGACACCAAGGTCACCGTCAGCGATGGCAAGATCAGCGAATGGCGGGTGATCCTGTCGATCACCTTCATCGTCAAATGACGCGCCCTGACGACTGTCGGCACGGGTAGCCGCAGCCGGTCACGCACGACAAGGCCGAGGATCTGCCCTGCAGATCCTCGGCTTTTCATTGGCGACTGCTTCTTTGGCTTGAGAGGCAGCTGTCGGCTATCATCAACGATCGACGATGGCGCTCAGCCGATGGTGGAAGGGGCGGTGCGGGGTTTCCCCGCGCGTGAGGTCGTGAAGCATGCCGCCGCCCAGGATCGGCAGGATCCCCTCGACTTTCAGCAGGTCTTCGAAGCTGTGCACGTCGACATGGACGTGTAGCCTGCCATCGAAATCGAAGCTGATGATCGCGTCTTTGGGGCATGCGCCCTGCAGCATGGCAAGGATCTTGTTCAGTTCGTCCGTGATCAACGAGGACCGCTGGTCAGGCAGGCGTTCGACACTTTGCTTTTGAGCCGGATTCTCGCTCATGGCCCCTCCCGATTTCCTGGTGTCCGGATGCAATGCCCCTCGATCAATGGCTGATCGCGGGATCCATGGACTTGGCCTGGTCGACCCATTTCTGGACCTGCGATGCAGCAGGCACTGCTCGGGTAAGCTTCTTCGCCTCGTTCACCTCTTTCATTTTCGCTGCCAGGTTCTCGGCATTGCGGGTGGCCAGTTCCTTGACCGTGTCGACGCCGGCGGCCTCGAGTAGTTCGGAATATTCCTCGCCCACGCCCGAAATCCGCATCAGGTCGGCCATGTTGGCCCACTTGAGCAGCTGGCTGGCAGAAAATCCGGTTTGCGTGGCAACGTCGTCGCGGCCTTTGCGGCTGCCGCAGGCGCTGAGCAGGTCGTCCGAAGTCTTGATGCCCGCTGCCTGCAGGCGTTCGGCGTACTTCGCTCCAATGCCTTCGATTTCCTCGATCTTGTACGCCATCATCCACTCCTTGCATTACGCCTTGTCTATTCTGCGACTGACAGCCTAACCGGACAGATCAGGCCATGCAAACGCCGGTCAATATTTCTGCTGGCGCTCATAGAGGTCACGGTAGTGTTGCAGCCTCGTGACCCGCAGCCCCTGCATACCAGACCGGTCGACGGCGCGCTGCCAGGCGGCAAACTCCTCGATGGTCAGGTCATAGCGCTCGCAGGCCTCGTCGATGGTCAGCAATCCGCCGTTGACGGCAGCAACCACTTCGGCCTTGCGCCGGACGACCCAGCGTCGGGTGTCTCTTGGCGGCAGGGACTCCAGGGTGAGCGGTTCGCCGAGCGGCCCGATGACCGCAGCGGGACGGATTTTCTGGTTCTCAATCATTGAGCATATCGATCGCCTGCCACCTATGCCGGCGCCGCCTCCTTTGTCAGCTATGCGGGATCGATGACCATGGCCGGTGGAGGTTAACATTGCATGATGCGGCGGGGGCTGCCTGGACATGGCATCGACCGCCTCAAGGCCTCGGTGACTGGGGCTGGGTGGGTCGGACCGCACAGATAATGCCCGCCCCAATCAGGAGTATGCCGAGGAAGTGAAACCAGCGGATTGCCTCGTTGAGGAAAATGACTGCGAGCAGCGCGCCGATTACCGGCATTATGTTGAGGTAAAGGCCGGTTGTGGCAGGGCCAAGCAATTCGACCCCGCGGTTAAAACATAAGTATGCGATTAGCGAAGGAAACAGGCCGACATAGGCTATTGCCAGCCAGCTTTCCGCATGGTTGAGGATCAGTCGCCCGCTGGCGATCTCCGCGATATAGAGCGGAAACAATGCGGCCACACCGATACCAACTGTCGCGGCCAGAAAACTCATGGGGTGGACCTTGGGGCGTTTGCGCAGCAGGACCGTATAGAGCGACCATATGATGACTGCGGCGCTGATCACCAAATCACCTTCGTTGGGCTTCATTCCAATGAGCGCCGCAGGATCGCCCTGCAGGATGATCATCAGGGCGCCGATGATCGAAAGCACGATACCGATCAGCTGCAGCAGGCCAGTGCGATCGCCAAACAGTATCGCGCCGAGCAACAGGATAAGGCCCGGCTGCATCGATTGCAGGAGCAGACCGTTGACTGCGGTAGTGGTCTGCAGCCCAGTGTAGAGAAGGGTGTTGAAAGCGCCAATGCCGAGCATCCCCAGCACGAGCACTGATTTCAATGCCTCTTTTAGGCGGGCCATATCACGTCGCAGATGTGGCCAGGCAAATGGCAGCATCAGGAGAAGCGCCAGACTCCAGCGCCAGAAAGCGAGTGCGACGGGCGGAATCAAATCGCGTGCGCCTCGCCCCACGATTGAATTTCCCGCCCAGAACAATGCCGTGAATGTCAGCAACAGGTAGGGCCTTTCCCAGATCCAACCAAGCGTACGGACAAGAATGGCAGGCATGGCAGGGAAGGCATCCGGGTTATGGCTGGATCAAGGTTGCAGCGAATTCGGGTACGAAACATCTGGCCAGGAGACTTGTCATGTCCCCTTGCGATTTGCTGCATGCATCTCGGCGCGGGAAAGCAGCGCATCCAGATCTTCACGGCTGATATCGAAGCTTTCGTGCATATCTTCAAGCGCGGCATCGATGTCGGCAAGATGCAGGCCTGCATCGGGCGCTGGTGCGGGTCGATGCGGGTAGGAATGGCTGGTCAGCCTGTGAAACAGCAAACCAGCTATCACCAGCGTGGCCGAATTGATGCCGACCGGCAGCAGCGCAAAGCCAAACCCCGCCGTATGAATCGCGTCTGATCCAATTACAGCTGTCAGAGCTGATGCGCCCCCGGGCGGGTGAAGGCAACGCAGCAGCGACATGATCAGTATGGCGGCGCCTACCGCAAGGCTGGCTGCAAGCCCGATATCCGGGATCGCCCGGTAAATCAGCACGCCAACCACGGTTGAGGTGATGTTGCCACCGATGACGGGCCAAGGTTGCGCCATCGGGCTAGAGGGCACAGCAAACACCAGCACGGCCGACGCTCCCAAGGGTGCGACGACCAAGGGGAAATCCGACCCATGAAGCGGTAGCAACGAACAGATCAGAATAGAAACGGCAATGCCGCCCGATGCGCCAAGACAGGCCAGCAGTCGGTCGCCGGTGCGGACGCCGGCAAGAATGGGCTTGAACAGTCGCAAGCCAGTTCATCCTTTTTCAGTCAGGTGGAATGCCGCCCGAGCCCAGCAACTGGCTACAACGGAAAGGGCGTTGATGATGCAAGCCCGAGGCTGAGAGTAGCCCCGGGCTTGCCATACTGGTGCAGCAGGCGTTCAGGCTGCGAGCAACTCGTCTGCCGGGCCGAAGAACTCGTAATGGATCCGGTCGGAGCGCACGCCTGCCAATGACAGGGCCGACACGGCGTGCCGGAGGAACGGACGAGGTCCGCAGATATAGTAATCGGCGTCAGTGGCCGGGGTGTTCGCGATCAGCCACTCGTCGGTAATGATCCCGGCATGATCGTAATCACGTCCCGCCACTTCATCTGCCTGCGGCGTCTGGTGGAAATCCGTAACCCGGACCAGCGAGGATTTGCTGGCAAGTTGGCGTACATGATCGCGCATGGCATGAGTGGCTCGGTCATGCGTGCCGTGCAGATAATGCACCGGGACATCGACCTCGCGGGCGACCAGAGCTTCCAGCATGGCCACCATTGGCGTCAGGCCCACACCGCCCGACAGCAGCACGATTGGCCGCTCCGCATTGTCTGCAAGGAAGAACTCGCCAGCCGGCGCGGCCACCTTGAGAACGGTGCCCGTGCCGGCCTTGTCATGCAACCAGCCCGACGCCAGCCCCATCGGCTCACGCTTGACAGATATGCGATACGTTGCCCCGTTGGGGGCGGACGAGATCGAATAGTTGCGCTTCACCGGCGGATGGCCGTCGATTTCGAACCAGAAGGTCAGATACTGCCCAGGCTTGTGCTCCATGACCGGCCCGCCATCAGCAGGACGCAGAATGAAGGACTTGATGACGCTACTCTCCTCGATGATTTCCTCGATCCGGAAATCCCGCCAACCATTCCAGCCACCGCCGCTGTCGCGTTGCTCGGTATAGATGCGGTCTTCGCGTGCAATCAGGATGTTGGCCAGGAACCAGTAGGCTTCGCCCCAGGCTTCGAGGATTTCGTCTGTTGCCGCATCGCCCAGAACGGCCTTGATTGCGCCCAAAAGCGCTTCGCCAACATGGGGGTAATGCTCTGGAAGGATTTGCAGTCCGACATGCTTCTGGGCAATTCGCTCCACGGCAGGAGCGAGGGCGGACAGGTTCTCGATATTGCTGGCATAGGCCATTATAGCGCCGGTCAGTGCGCGCGGCTGCGCGTCGGAAACGCCGTGATGCGACTGATTGAACAGATCCCGGATGTCGGGGTTCTTGAACATGCGCGAATACATTTCATGAACGATGTCGAGGCCGTGGGCTTCGAGCGCCGGAACGGTCGCCTTGACGAGAGCGATCGTCTGCTCACTGAGCGGTTGGGTCATACATAAACTCCGGTTGGTTGATCTGTGAAGCGGGAGAACTGATCAGAAAGGCGGCTGGTCATAGAAATCGACCTGCATTTTCATGGACCCTGTCGCGGTGACGAAATGAGGCTGCTTTGGCAGCACCAATCCCGGCTTGTCCGGCGTCAGAACGCCTTCGGAGACTGGGTCGAGAATGGTGAGCCTGAGTTCGCCCTCAAGCACCCGGATCACTCCCCACACGCCTGCCTTCGTGTCATGGCGGCGTCGAAGCGCCGCAGGGAGGGTGTCCTGATCGAATATCGGGGTCGAGCGAAAGGGTGTGATCGCGGCCATGATCAGGCTGCCTTAGGCTTTGCCTGGACGTAATCTTGCGCCCTGCCGGGCCGAAAAAACATGGCAAGCTGCAGGCTTTCAGCAATCCGCTCAGCCTTCGCCTGAAGGGCCGCGGCTGCATCGGCGGACATCAGATCATCGGTGGTTCTTTTCCAGAGGTTCAGCCAACGGCCGAACAGTGCCGGGGTAATCCGGTCGCGATGCTTCATATGGGCAGGCACGGGCCGCCCCTTGTAGCGTCCGCTTGTCAGCATGATTGACGACCAGAAAGCCGCCAATTTCTCGAGGTGTTCGGGCCAGTCGTCGATGGCATCGTCGAAAATCAGGCCCAGCTCGGCATCGGCCCGAACCCTTGCATAAAAGGCTTCAACAAGGGTGGTCAACCCGTTTTCGGACAGATCCAGTCGTTCCATAGAGGCGACTCCAAAACATGCTCTTTTGATGCATCTATACCTCCCGTGAAAATCATGCAATATAGATGCATCATTAGGGTAATCAGATGCACCTGACGCGCTACACGGACTACGCCATGAGGGTCCTTCTCTACTTGGGACGGCAACCGGAAAAGCTGTGTTCTATCGCGGAGATATCTGGTGCCTATGCTATCTCCCAGAACCATCTCATGAAGGTGGTCAGCGATCTGGTTGGCGCAGGCTACCTGGAGAGTGCCCGGGGGCGCCACGGGGGAATTCGGCTCGCCAGACCACCGGAACAGATCAATGTCGGAGCCTTGATCCGCCATACAGAGGAGGACTTCGAGCTGGTGGAGTGCTCGTCGTGCCTCATCGCTTCAGCCTGCGGTTTGACCAGCATGCTGGATGAGGCGCTTGCTGCCTTTCTCGAGGTACTCAATGGATATACGCTTGCAGATGTCCTGGCGCGGCAACCTGATTTTTCCCGGTTCCTGCATCAGACAGCCTCATAGTGATGGGCGGTGTGCCGGCCGGTCGGTCTTGACTCAGTGGGCGATAAGCAACCATCGAAAGTGATCTTTGGCCTGCGCGAAGGTCAGATCGTCGATGGCGTGGTGAAACGCATCAAGCGATACGGCGCCTTCATCGACCTTGGCGGCCTCGATGGCCTGCTGCACATCACCAATTTGAGTTACAAGCGGCTCAAGCATCCTGGTGAGGTTGTCAAAGTCGGCGATGTGGTCCGCGTCCAGATTCTTCAAGTTGACCATGAGATGCAGCGCCTCTGGCTCGGAATGAAGCAACTGGAGAGCGATCCATGGGAGCGAGCAAGCAGCCGGTACCCAATTGGCGGCAAGGTTCGCGGCGTAGTAACAGGCGTGACCAAATACGGTGCATTTGTCGAATTGGAAACCGGCGTTGAAGGGCTCGCCCATGTTGCTGACATGAACTGGGGCAAACATTTCGCCGACCCCAGTGAGATCGTTTCAAACTTCCAGGAAGTCGCCGTCATCGTGCTGCAGGTTGACAGCGACAGGCGCCGCATCAGACTTGCGCTTTGCGGGTATGTCTGAGGCTACGATCGAGACGAGCGCATAGCCTGTGTTTGGTTGCGGGTGCGTGTATCCCAAACGACCGAACTCAACCCTTCGGCGTTGAGCCAAGAAGACTTTCTGCGGAGATGTTTTCAGGCGAATCTATGGTGCATGGTCAAGGCAACAAGGGATAGTTCGCCTCCCGCACGACCACGGGCATGATGCGGAAGGCGAACCTTCAAACCCGGATCAGGCGTTTTCAGCCAGAGCCTGGGCAATCTGGTCCTTGAGCGCGAGGCGCTGTTTGCGCAGTTCGGTTTCGCGATCCTGCGACACCGGCGCGATGTTGGTTTCCGCGCGATGGATCTCGTCGTTAACTGCGTCATAGTCCACCAGGAGCTTGGCGAACCGGGTGTTCGACACCTTCAGTGCGTGGATCTGGTCCATCTGGTCAGGAAATTCTTCGCCCAGAGTGTGGGGGGTATTCGACATTCAAATTCTCCAATCGCAATCACGGCCCGGTCTCAAATGCGGCAAGATGAATCCCTCGCGCCGCGCCGGAGCTGGCCGTTCCCTAACCCTAGGGATGGCGAGCACAGCTGTCGACGTCGCTTGAACGCCGGAAGAAATCCTGCAGGCCGGCATAGACAACGAATCCTTGCATGCCGGTTTTGCGCCGAAGGACTTCTCGTTGTCAGACAGCGGCGGCACTTGCTACCAAAGGGCAGGAGACTTGAAAGGATTATTGTCCATGCCGAATGCCGACGCCGCCCGAGCACGCCTTTCGCAACAACTCACCGAACTCGAAGGCCGGCAGCAGCGCCTCGCTCAGGATCTTGCGGAGCCCTTGAACCCGGACTCGTCCGAGCAGGCGGTCGAGATGGAGGATGACGCCTCTCTCGAAGCGCAGGCCGCGCTGGTCGCCCGCGAAATCGCGTCGGTAAACCGGGCCTTGTTGCGCATCGAAAACGGCACCTACGGCGAATGTGTTCGCTGCGGCGATGCCATCCCTCCCAAGCGTCTTGAGGCCCGCCCGGAAGCGGCACTCTGCATTTCTTGTGCAAGCAGCGAACAGTGATTTCATCCGATTGAACCGCATGATCCCAAGCCCACTTAAGCCGTGGCGTGACGTTCTGGATTTCTGGTTTCCGGAAGGGCGCAACGTTGATATGGACGCAGAAACTCATCGCAAGCATTGGTTCTGGCGAATGCAGGGCGGTGCAGATGAGGCGATCGTCGCCCGGTTTTCAGAACTGACGGTGCGTGGAGCGCAGGGCGGGCTCGATCACTGGGCAAGCGATCCGGAGGGACGCCTCTCACTGATCATTCTGCTGGATCAGTTTTCACGGTCACTCTGGCGGGGCACGACGCGGGCATTCGCGCAGGATGCTGCCGCACTGAAACTGGCGCTGACGGGCTTGGCAACTGGCCACTATGAAGCTCTCGATACGCCGTGGTTCAAGATCGCCTTCACCCAGCCACTCGGTCACTGCGAAGGCCCCGACCACCTCGATCGCATCGACCTCCTCATCCGCCTGCGCGGAGAAATTGCTTCCACCGCCCCGGAACACTTGCAGTCGATCTATCGATCCCTGGTGAAACAGGCCGAAGACGTCCGCCAGGTCGTTGCAGCATTTGGCCGTCACCCGCACCGCAATGAGATCCTTGGAAGGCAATCGATGCCTGCGGAACAGGAGTACCTTGGAAAGGGCGATTTTCCGCACCTGCGCGCATTTCAACCAGAACGCCTGTGACGGCAGGCCCGCACTGTTCTCGACCACTGCAACCTTCACGCCAAGCAAGTGGCATTTTGTCAGACAGTTCGAGAAATGACCTGTTATGGTCCCAGCATGGGCCACGGCATGAGGGGAGACGCTCTTTGAGTACAGGCACGACAACAGCGCACATCGTCGAGACCGGTGAAAGTGCTTTTGCAGTCAGCATTGATGTGTCCGGCCATCACCTCATCGGCGACGAGCCCGTCGAACAGGGTGGCGGGGACCTGGGACCGGCGCCCTATGACCTGTTGCTGGCAGCACTGGGCGAATGCACGGCCATGACGGTGCGCTGGTATGCCCGTGAGCAGAACTGGCCGCTCGAACGCGTGGAAGTCACCCTGACGCATGCCAAGGGCACGGTCGAAGGAAAGCCGGCAAAGACGGATCATTTCGCCAAAACAATCCGTGTCATTGGCGAGGATCTGTCCGATGAGCAGCGGGAAAAGCTGATCACGGTCGCGGCACGCTGCCCGGTACAGCGCACGCTGGAGGGCACGCCGGTAATCACTACGGTTGCGGCAAGCTGACGAAACCCGCACCCAGACAGGAGAATGCAGGCGATGAGCTACTATATTTCCGCCAGGTTGAAGGTCCCCTTCGATGACGCCATCGCGCGCACGGAGGCAGCGCTCAAGACTGAAGGGTTCGGCGTGATCAGCCGGATCGACATCCAGCAGACCCTCAAATCCAAGATCGACGTCGACTTCCGCCCCTATACGATCCTTGGGGCCTGCAACCCGACATTGGCGCACGAGGCGCTGCAACTGGAAGACAAGGTCGGCCTGATGCTGCCCTGCAATGTTATCGTGCAGCAGTCAGGTTCGGACGAAGTTGAAGTCGCGGCGATTGACCCGGTGGCGTCCATGCAGGCCATCAGGAATCCTGAATTGGTAAAGGCGGCCGAGGTAGTCCGGGAAAAGCTCGCGCGCGCGATCGACCGGCTGCGGCAATCCGAAATTTAGACCATCGAAAATCAGCACAGGAGGAAGAAAATGAGCGCATTGGAAAATCTGAAGACGGAACTCGCCGCGTTGCGCGATGAGGCCAAGGTGCAGGCCCATCTGGGCAGCATGGAAGCTCAGCAGGAATGGCAGGAAGCAGAAGCCAAATGGAACCACTTCGTGTCCGAAGCAGGACTTCATGAGACGGGAGAGAACATCAAGTCGGCGCTGGAGATCCTGGCTGACGAGCTGCGTGCGTCCTACGAGCGGCTGAAGAAGGCGCTCTGAGCCAATTTTTCTCGATATGGGCGTGCCGGCAACCCGCAATGCCGGCACGCCCGGTTTTCCGTCATGCGCAAGCATTGGCCTGCGCATGCGGCCGGTCCCTATGACGGCCGGCCTGGTGGGCTGCATGCGGGTTCGCCGCCATTCCCACCGCCATGCTCGATCCGCCCCGTCGTGCGGCGTCTCCCATGGTCCCCGCGCTTATCGGGTCCGGGTCCCCATCCAGCTCACTCTTGCACCGGCGTGGGTGCGGGACTGATGCTGTCGATTTCCGCGATCCGCTGGAACTCGCCAAGATATTCCTGCCGGTTCTGCGAGAGCCACCGGACAATGCGGGCGTTGCCGAGCAGCTTGGCGATGTAGCCGCGGGTTACGGTGAGATGCAGGTTGTCGAGGCCGTAGGTTTCTTCGACCGATTTGACCTGGGCCTGCAGCGCAGCCAGTTCCCGTTCCATCCGCGTCATCTGCTCGGTGCTGATAGCATTGGCGCCGTCACGCCGTTTCCTGGGTTGCTTCACCAGCTGGTTGTCAGGGGTGGCGGCCAGCAAGGCCTTGGCGAAGGGCACCGTGAAGTTGTTTTGCCCGACCATGAGGTCTGCGGCTTCGATCTGGCGAATGGTTGTCATCCGCCGCAGCTCGTCGAAAACCTTCATCGGACAGGCAACGTCCTTGAGCATCTCCACGACCTCGGGGCAGATGCCATCGAGTAGCCGGAACCGTCGGCGGATCGTGGCAATGTCTAGCCCGAGGGCTTCGGCGATCCTGGCTTCGGGCACGCCGCGCTCGACAGCCTTGACCACCATCCGGTGCTCCTGGATCGCGGCCAGGCGGTTGATCCGCTTGTTGTAGGTGTAGGTCTCATCATCGGTCGAAATCAGGCACTCGACCGTGTCGATGCCGAGATCGCGCAGGACCTCGATCCGCACATGCCCGTCGAGCAGAAAATACCGCTCCCTGTTTTGTGGATCGGGCGTGACGACAGGCGCTTCCACCAGCCCGATCGCCTTTACCGACCCGAGGATCTGGGCGTACTTCTTGCTTTCGCGGGTGTCAGGCCGGAGGGTCTTGAGCGGCACCAGCTGGTCCAGACCCAGCGTCACGCTGGTGGTCTGGAAAGCCAGCCTGACCCCGTCGTGGCCGCTGCCGTCAGTGGGCGGCTGACCGATCCGATCCTTCACGCGTCCATGTCCCCGGATATCCGCATCGCAAGGGCGCGCGGCATGGTTTCGAGCTGTTCGGCGCGCAGCAGTGTGGTGAAGCCGTCGTCGCTAAGCAGGTCCCGCAGGGCCTCGACGATGAACAGGAGCCGCGTTTGGGTGAAATCGGACTTCTTGACCAGGATGCGCTGCTTCTCGGCTTCGCGCTGATAGATCTGCATCAGGTCAGTGGAGGTCATGCGCCGGTGGGCATTGCGGCGCCCGAGGCCATGGACGGCAGCCGCCCTGCCGTTGCGCTTCATGCGCTGGTCGAGCATCCGGCGCACCGCGCCCAGCTTCTTGCCCCTGAGCTGGCCGCTCTCGTAAGCATCGATCAGCAGGTTCTGGGCTTCGTCGGTAGTGGCGCGGGCAATGTCGACTGCGAGGCTGATCGGAATGAGCCCGGTCTCGACAGCCGCCACCAGCCGGTTCTCGCCGCGCTCCAGCAAGGTGACGATCATGTTGACCCAGCTGGGTGTCACCCCGATCTTGGCGGCGATCTCGGTATCGTTGTAGCCGCGCCGGTGCAGGCTGCCGATTTCCTCCATGAGGTCGATCGGCCGGTGCTGTCGGCGCGCGATATTCTCGACCAGGCTCATCACCAGGCATTCAGCCTCGGCGGCCTCGATCACGACGGCGGGGATCTCGGTTTGCCCGAGCATCTGGAAGGCCTCGAGCCGGCCTTCGCCGCAAACCAGGTCATATCGGGGACTGCCTTCGCCGGGGCGCCGGCTGACCGTGATCGGGCGTTTCAGGCCGATCGCCTCGATGTTGTTGACGATCTCGCGGTGCTGCCGCTTGTTGCGGGCCCGCGGATTGAGCACCGTGATCCGCGAAATCGGGATCATCTCGATCTGTTGGGGACGGGCGTCCGGCATCAGACTGCCTCCACGATGCTGATCGGCGCTGCGATGTCGAAGAGATAGTCGAGCGTGTCGAAGCGGTACGCGTCGAGGCTGAGACCGTTTTCCTCGGCCAACCGCACGCGATCCGACGCCACATCAAGCCGGGGGAACAGGTAGAAATCGAGCGGAGCGCGGTTGTCCGCGTCCATGCGCACCACGATCGTGATGTCGGGCATGAGCGAAGTATCGAAGCGCAGCTTCCAGCGCAGCAGGCCCGTCGGTGTTGGCGTGCAGCGGGCAATGACAATCGACAGGCTGAACTCGTCGTTCACAACGACGCGGTCGGTGGCAAGGTCCTGCCAGGCATCGCTGCCCTGGTCGCGCAGGCCTTCAAGCACCTGCCGCAGGATATCGGGGTGCAGCCTGCGCAGGGCCCGGTTGATGGCAATGTAGCGGTAATCCCGGTCCGGGGTGAACCCGACCAGGCCGTAGGCGCGCAGCAGGCTGCCAAACCGTGAGCTGTAGGCACTGCTCGAGGGCATCCCGTCACATTCATCGATGATGATGCCCGACAGCAGCCCCTTGCGGTCATAGAGGGCCTGAAGCGCCCCGAGCATCTCGGCATCGGACAACCGAAACGATCGGGCGTGGATGATTGAATGGGCAGCATCGAACAGATCGCGCTCGACAATCCCTTCGAAGACCCCGGGGGCCCGGATCCACATGTCCGGCGCATTGCGCACCCGCTTCTTCTTCAGCTTGAACGAGCGGCGGTTCCAGACATTGTCGCCAACATATTTCTCGTTGATCAGTAGCTGGTGCACGGTACCGCGGGTCCAGGGGCGGCCGAGATCAGTCTGAATGCCCCGGGAATTGAGGTCGACGGCGATCTCCCGTTCGGTCCGGCCGTCGTGAACGAAGGCCCTGTAGACCTCCTGCACGACAGCAATCTCCTCGTCAGGGCCCGGCGTCAGGATGACACGATCGGTCTGGATGCTCTTGTGTTCGCCGCGCCCCAGAACCCCCTTGATGGTGCCGGTCTCATCGATCAGCGTTCTGCGCAGCCCGAAACCCGCCGGACCGCCCTGGCGGTAGCCTTTCTCGATCAGCCGGCCCTGACCGGCAAACACCTTGGTAGAGAGCTCCCGGCTGTACTCACCAGCCATGGCGCGTTTGACGCCTTTGACGATGGTCGAGACCGGGCTGCCGTCATTCTCGAACTGCTCGGCACAATACTGGACTGCGATGCCGGCCCGTTTGCAGATGTACTCGTAATAGGCACTTTCGTCGGCGTCCTGGAAACGGCCCCAGCGGCTGATATCGTAGACGAGAACGGTGGTGTAGTCCGTGTTCCCTGACTGTACGTCTTCGATGAGCTGCTTGAGGGCGTCGCGGCCTTCGATCTTGAGACCGCTCTTGCCCGCATCGGCATAGGTGCGGACGATCTCGATGCCTCGCGCGGCGGCGTAATGCCGGATCGCGTCGGCCTGGTTCTCAGTCGAGTATTTCTGGTGATCGGTCGACATGCGGACGTATTCGGCGGCCCGCACGGAGGGTGCAGATCCTGGGGAATCGTGCCGATCTTCCTCGTCTTGCCATTCCTTCAAGCTTCGCCCTTTCCGGTTCAGCCGCTGCAGCAGTTCAGGGCATCCACCAACTGCAGCCCGAAGCGCACCTCTGCCTACCGTTCCGCACGCACGACAATTTAGCGGTGAAGGGAACGGAGGATGTTGCCGAAAAAGGGCAGAATGTTGCACCCGTGGAACGGGCTTGCGAGGTCAGCGAAGGACTATGCGGAATTGATCGCCGACGCTTTGCGGCAGGAGCATGGCAACACCCACCGGACGGTCAAAACCATCATGGGCTGGACCGGTGCCAGCGAGCGCAGCGTGAAGAACTGGCTCAGTGGGGATTTCGGGCCAAGCGGTTATTTTCTTATGAGACTTTGCGTGAAATCGCCGGCTGTGCGGGGGCTGGTGGTGGAACTGCTGGCAGAGCCTGACATGATTGCTCCACCTCTTGGCGAGGGCTTGATCGAGGCCTTATCCGCGAGGGCGGCGAGTGCAGCTTCTTGCCCTCCGGAGTGTGCGGTCCCGGAAGCCAATAGGGACACGAACAGGGACATCATTAGGGACAGCGATGGCCCCAATAGTCACCTGCTGAATGAACGCCAGGCGTGGTTTTTGACCCGAGTCGAAAATGGGGACCACTGCCGCGCAGCCGATCTCGCTGAGCATTGGAACGTCAGCGAGAAGACGGCCCGGCGGGACATCGCTTTGCTGAAGGAGTGGGAGCTGATCTGTTTTGTCGGCACCTTGCGCCGAGGGCATTATATCGCCGTCAGGGTTCGGTAGGACACGCTCGTCAGCGCGGCATGATGTCAGATTACACCGCTGAAAGGCTGGAGTTCAGCTACCGTTTTGGGAAGTGACTGACTGGCCAGCGTGTCCAGATATTCTTCGACGCTTTTGGGAGGGTTCGTCAGCCGGGACCGGCAGCGTTGTGCTGTGACGATGACAGCCGCCTGCGCCAGCCCAAACTGGTGATGGATGAAGTCATCGGGGTGCAGCACCTCGATGTCGTACTTCTCGAGCTCCGCGGCAGGGAAATCCTTCAGATTGAAGGTGACGATAGCATCCGCGCCGCAATGAATGGCTGATGCCAGCACATGGCGGTCATCTTCGTCGGGGAGTGCCAGCGCAGGAACAAGAGCTTGGTAGCCGTCCACCAGGCAATCCATGACGGCTGCGTCCATCAGGGCGCGCGTGCGCGCCAATTGCTCCGGCGTGAGATCCGGTCGGTTCTTCAAAACATTGCGGATCCACTCATCATGGATTTCGTCCGTCCACTTCGCACGGAACAGCTGCGTCATTGCCAGCTCCAGCAGGAAATCCCGCAGTGGCGCCGGATACAATACGCATGCGTCGTAAACGACGGTGTAGCGCGAAAGCTTAATAGCCCATCCCCAACTCCTGGGCCTGTGCTGCCAGTTCGGAAAGCGCAGCACGGCGTTCCTGCTCGAACCGAGCCCTGTAAGCTTCGAGGTCGACAAATTTGACCCGGCGGTGCGTCCCTGCCTTGTGGAAGGGTATTTTCTTTTCTTCCAATAGCCGGACGAGATGAGGCCGCGACACGTTCAGAAGGTTCGCAGCCTCCTGCGTGGTCAGCTCCGCATGCACAGGAATCAGCGTTACAGCATTGCCGTTCGCCATCTCGGTCAGCAGGTGGATCAGGAGCGGCGTGACTGCTTTGGGCAACGGGAGGTCCGTCCCGTCGTCCAGGCGAACATGGACGGCGTCCTTCTTGGCACGCGCAAGCGCGCGGCTTGCGGTCGCAGCCAGCTCGCTGTCCTGTGCGTTCGGCACCACTGAGGTGTCGGCATGGTCGAGTAAGTCGGTCATGTTTGTCTCCTGTCACTCCTATCGCGCAACCAGAATACAAACGCAATAAACGAAACGGCCTTAACGGATGATGACGCCATCACCAGGGCAGGCAGGATCGGGCAGTGGCGACGCCGAGATCGGCTGGCGCTGGTCATCAGGCAACTGTGCGATTGAAGATATCTCGCCCGCTTCCGTCAATGTCGGGTCAGATTTTCAAGGTGTCTGTCGGTCTCCAACGCAAGCGCTGCAGCCCATAGGGGCGTCTTGGTGAAAACTTCCTGTCGCTCCCGCCCGCTGCCGATACGGTGCTCTTGCATAAGGCCCAACCATGTCAGCGGACGCAGCACGTGGATGTAGAAAGCTGCCCTCAGTCTATGATAATTACGCCCGTCCTCGGATCCGCTGCCAAACAGCACTGAGCTCAGGCGATCCTTGGTCGCCCCATTGTGCGCTTCCACGTTGATGACATTGAGGAAAATGTCCCAGTTCCCCACGAGGGTATCTTCATGGCGCGTATATGGGGCGTGATCGAGGGCAAGCAGGTGATCGGCCAGGACTGTCCATAGCTCCCCGGGCTTGGATTTGAGTTGTTTGCCGAGTTTTGTGCAATGCATCGCGCCCTTGGCGTGACGCACCAACTTCGCGCTGAGCAGCACGTCGTGCAAAACCATCAGCGGTGGAAAGTCCTGCTCGTTGAGGACCTTGTTGAGGTAATAAAGGTCCTCGGGCTCATAGAAAGGCCAGGCGAAGGCTTCGGCCGCCCATTGCACAAAATACCGTTTCAGCGCTTTCAAGGGCGTCAGCCCGATCGGGGCGTTGGCTTCAATGTAGTCGAGTGTCAGTCGCGCCCCTCGCAGCAACGGTGACAAGGCCAGATCTGGATTGTCGTCAGCGACAGGGGTGAACTGGATCATGCTTCCAACGGCCAGCTTTAGCCCAATGTCGCCCGCACATCGGACATGGGAATGTAAACGCGTCGGGGATTTCCCGGGTCTCCCAGCGGCAGGAAACCAAGGTCCGCGTAGAATCTCCACCGCCGGTCGAAGTGATCCCCGTCGAGCACATCGAGCACTATGGCGGCGGCACCCATCTGGTCAGCAATCCCAAGGCACCGCTGCATCGCATCAATGACAAGCGCGGTGCCAAGGCGTTTGCCCTGCATGTCCTCGCGGACGGCAACCGCCCGAATGTAGATTACCGGGACATCCGGAACTCGAGCACGCTGCCATTTCTTCGGGCCGAATTCCGCGCGCACGGCCATGGCGCCAAGCGTGTAGAAGCCGAGTACCGCGCTATCCCCGTCGGCCGTTGCGATCCACGCGGTGACCATGCCGTCCTTGACCTGGTCGGACAGGGACGATTTCAGGAAATTGTCGATCGGTGCAAAGCCACATGAAAAGGCGCTGCGGTCGTGCAGCGCCTTGTCGAATTTGGCGATTGTCAGGGCCGGGAGTTCAGCCCCGGTTTCAGCCGGCATCCTTGAGCAGGCCCTTCGTGGCCTTCGCTGCGCGGGCGAGGCCGGGGATCTTCTTGCCCGGTGCATCCACAGCGGCTTTGAACGCTTCGAATGCCGCAACCGGCAAAATCGACAGGGACATGCGTTGCTCAACTTCCTGCGCGCGGAGCAGAGCAGCCTGACGAATGAAGTCTGCCTCCTGCAGACCGGTGGCAGCTGCTGCAGCCCTGATCCGCTCTTCGTCGGCACGGTGCATGCGCACCTCTTTGCGGGCCTCCATTTTGCCCGGGGTCGGGGTAACGGTTTCCAGGGCGAACATGGTCAATCTCCTTGTTGCCATCGTGTACGGCAAAACGCCGTACACGTCAATGACGATGCTCTCGCAGGTGGCTCTGGGCCACCGGAACAGGGGCAGGACGGAATTGTGTCCCGGCGGTCACCTCTGAGTCAGCGCGAAGATCAACAAGAACCCCACAGCCACGGCCAGTGCTGCGGACTGCTGGTATTGCGTCTTTGCGGATCGGGGCAAAAGATCTGCAACAGTGAGATAGAACATGCCTCCTGCGCCGATTGCAAGGAGAATGCCCAGCACGCTCGTGGATACGTCACTCAGAAAAACCCAACCAACAGTGGCAGAAGAAAACAGGGCCAGTCCGATCATCCCGGTCCAGGCAAATATCGGCCGAGATGCATTCTCTCCTTGTTCGGCCCGTATAATTTCAGCGATGCTCATGCCCTCGACGACGTTGTCCAGCATGATGGCCGCCCCGACCATTATCCCCAAATTGGGATCAGCGGCCAGACCTACGCCGATGCTTAGCCCCTCGATAAGTTCTTCAATCGCGGTACTGCCTGCAAGCAGGGTAACCTTGGATCCTCGCGCTCGATGGATGCGATGCCGGCGGGAAAGTTTGTGCCATTCGTCGGATTCATTCCCCGCCATGAATCCATGATTGATGTAGAGATCGAAGGCATAGACGGTCAGAAAGCCTGCGACGAAGCCGACAATAGTGGGGATCTTGCCGGCAGCAGATCCAGCGCTCGGCATCATCTCGAACGCGAAAGTTCCCAACAGCACGCCAGCGGCCATACCTACCGAGATCGACAGAAATAGTGTTCCGGTCTTTCCACGGGATCCCAACCAACCGCCTAACGGCGATGCGAGGGATGCCCCGGCGGCAAGCCACAAAAAGGTGAAACTGCTATCTGCCACTTCCCCCGCCGCGATTGCGAAACCTCTCGAGGCTAGGGGGATGGATCATCTCGGCTGGCGCTGTCAAAGCAATCCACCGATGCTCGCGCGGGTCAGACGGAATTGGGCAATGCTGAGGCGCCCCGATCCCACCTGAGATGTCGCGTTGGCTCGCCGCCCCGGGGGCGTTAATTGACCTTCAGGAATCGAGAGCATAAATGTGCGACAACAACACCCCCCAGGCCTAGAGCCTCGGCTTGCCCAACACCGGGGGGTTACTTTTTTGAGGCCTCATCGAGGGATCGATGGGGCCTCATGCTTTGCAGCTGCCCCCTGAAATCGAATTACCCACACGCAGAAATCCGTCTGGAGTTTCAGTCTTGAAGCAGAAATCGTATAAAAAAGAGGCTGCGCAGTCCCGGTTTTTGATGAAAATCTGAGGCCCGAATTATCTCTCGATGGTACCAGTCAAGTACTGGGCTGGATGAGGTTGTAATATGGTCTCGTTCCCACCGCCAATACCCTGTTTGGGGCCGTTCGCACGGTTTCGCCACTGGCTTGATTTTCCTGAGTTTATCCAGCTGAGGGTTCCTGGCGAGCCGTCGCTGTTGCTCGTATCTTCCCGAAAACTGCCGTTCGTGTAGCTGAACGGGATTGCAGCGACGGTCCCCGCTACACGCCCTTCGGACTGGCTAGACGGAGGCCCCGCAGGCTATGGGTTCCGGGATGCCGCTCCATCGGACTGTTGATCCTGTGTGTGACCAGCTCCCCCGTCTCTGCGTCCGGTCAGCTGAGGCTCGTTCACCAGATCGTCGAACAACGTTCGATAATGAATCATTGCAGTGCGCAGGTCCTCAGTGGTCGCTTCCCCGCGGGAATGGCGATCCGCGATGGCGTGCGCCGTCCGGTAATTCTCCACGACCTGAGGGTGATCCACGGAGAGGTCTTCAGCACGGTGATCAAATTCCGACACCGGATAGCCACGTGCCCTCATCACTTCGCCCAACAGATCGTCTGCCCTCGTCACTGCATACTTCGGGTCGTCCACGAATTGAGCTTGGACCTGGCGCCAGGTTTCCACAAAATGCTCGCGCATATCCTCTGGCAGAGATTTTACGCTGTACGCAGCCACGCGCTTCTCACGCGTCGCCAACACGTTTTCGGCCTTTCGTTCATCGCCAACAGCTTGAACGGTCCGCTCATACTCCGGCCCGAAACGATCCTTCAATGCGGCCGTTTTGCGGCTTCGCATCCACATCCATATAGCGATAGCAGCAAGCACCACGACCGCTAGTAACAGCGCCATCTCTGTGTTGGTAAGCATCACGGACATCTCCTCATGAGGACCGACCTGGACGAACCAGCCATCCCAATTCGGGAACGATGGGGCAGGATGGTAATCATGAACGGCAGCTGTTCATGATTGTTCCGGGCTTCATCCAAGATCTGTAAGTTGGCGCGGAAAACGATCTCGCACGGCTCGGCGGGGGACTTCTAGTGACGCCGGGGCTGCTCGACTGGACGGAATCCTGTTCCATCTGAACTCGCGGACAGGCTCTAAAACGCGCCGAGCTCTGGCTCCTGCCAACAAAAGGAAGATTTGCCGAGGAACAAACCCATTTCTGAAAGGTATTGCAGGAATGGAAAATCAAGATGGGTGGTGGTTTCATCGACGCGGTGCAGGGCCGGTGGTTGCAACCGCAATTCACGATGGTCACCACGTCGGAAAGGCCGCACTTGCCGAGATGTCGCTCGATGATGCGGAGCGATTGCGCGAGGAAGATCCATTTACCGGCGAGGCGCTCAAAGATCTGCCAACATACACAGTGGCTTGCAGATCACGCTTCGAGATCGACCTTAACCGCGCCCGCAACACCGCGATCTATCGCAAACCTGAGCAGAGTTGGGGTCTGCGCGTTTGGCAGACCGAACCATCCGACGCGGTCTGCCAGGAGGCTCTCGCCTACTATGACGCGTACTATGCGCATATCGCCGCAGTCCTGGACAGCGTAGCGTCCCGCCACGACAAGTTCGTGCTACTGGATGTGCATAGCTACAACCACCGCCGTGGCGGGGCCAACGCCGCCCCTACACCGCAAGAAGAAGCACCCGACATCAATATCGGGACGATCTCGATGCCGCGTGCCGAATGGGGCTTCCTCCTCGACCCCCTGATGGACGCAATGCGTAATTACGACTTCGCTGGCCGGAAGCTGGACGTGCGCGAGAATGTCGCGTTCGAAGGCCGAGGAGAGCAAACGCGCTTCGTCCACGACCGCTATCCGGGCAGGGCCTGCGCAATCGCGCTCGAATTCAAGAAATTCTACATGGACGAGTGGACCGGCGAGCCCGATCATCGGGCCTTATCGGCGATGCGAGGCCTCCTGACGCACGTCGCCCAGACTGCCAAGACCGTGCTTGAACGGGGATGAGCACTCACGCTTCCCGCAATCCGGTCCCTGCACACCGCGACCACGAAGCCCTGATAGCGTCGTGCAACAGCGCCGATGCGCAGATCAACGATGTTGCCGGCACGTTTGACTTCCTGCTCGCGATCTCGCCCATCAACACCAACGAAGCGATGGTCGCGTTTCTCAAGGGGCACGCAGACACGGCTCCCGAATTCGCCTATCGCCCGCTTGGCTTCGACCCCGTTGCGCTCCGCCACCGTTTGCAGAAGATCGACTTCGGACAGCTACACGAGCCGCTTGTCGAAGGATTACTGCTCGAGAAGCGACGCGAACTCGATGCACAGCTGCATATGCTTGAAAGCCGCGGTGAGGCGAGCTTCAAGGAATACTCGCAAGGACTCTACGGCTCAGTGTCGGAGGAATTGCTCGCGGCGGCGAGGCAAATCCTTGCCGTCGCACTTCCGCATCGGGGGAAGCAGCAGACGGTCGGCGCCCGAGAAATCAGACACCGGGCCGAGGTGCTGATCGGGCACTATCACGCACAGGCGCCGGAGTTCGCTCCAGTAATCGAAATCCGCAATGACATCGCGGGCATGCTCGTTTCCTACCCGAAGCTGATGATCGACGAGTCCGCGAAGGTCAGCGAGCGCCGGGTCGATCCGCTGCTGTGCCACGAAGTCAGCGTCCACCTGGTCACTGGGTTCAATGGCGCGCAGCAGGGACTTTCCATTTTTTCGACCGGTCTCGCCGGGTACGAGGAAGTCCAAGAAGGCCTTGGGGTGTTCGCTGAATGGGCAGTCGGGGGGCTTACGGCCCCGCGCCTTCGGCTGCTCGCCGGACGCGTGGTCGCGGTGCACGCCATGCTGGCGGGCGCTGACTTCGTGGAGTGCTACCGGCTGCTTCATCACGAGTGCGGCATTCGCCCCCGGCGCGCGTTCGGGGTTACCGCGCGGGTATATCGTTCGGGTGGGCTCGCTAAGGACGCGATCTACCTGCGCGGGTTTTTCCGGGTGATGGAATGGGTTGCTGACGGCGGTGCCCTGGACCCATTCTGGGGCGCAAAAATCGCTATGGTCCACGTGCCCGTGATCGAACAACTGTGCGAAAGCGGGCTGCTTCACGGTGCGCGCCTGACACCTGAGTTCATGCTGCGGGAAAGCGCCCTCAAGCGCATCGATACTTATGCCAAAACCCCATCAATCGAACGTCTTTTCGACGCGGAGTAAAATATCCGATGCGCATCGCCTTCTTTGTCAACGACCTCGCGACCGAATTTGCGAATTACGCCACAACGCTGCTGGCATGGCAGGCGCGCCAGCGTGGGCACGAGGTGTTCTATGTGACCCCTGACGACTGGGTGCTTGAGTCTGACGAAACACTCCAGGCGCACGTCCGTTCAGTCCCCAAAGGCAAATCCAAAGATCACCACGAGTTCTTCAAGGTTCTCCGGTCCGACAAGACAAAGCGGGAAAAGATCGACATGTCGCAGATTGACGTCGTCCTGCTCCGAAATGACCCCGCAAACGACGCACAAGAACGACCGTGGGCGGCTGAGAGTGGCATCCTTTTCGGTCGTGAGGCAGTCAAGCGAGGGGTAATCGTGCTCAATGATCCCGACAGCCTGGGCCGGGCAACGAACAAGCTCTACTTCCAAAGTTTCCCGGCTGAGGTTCGTGCTGAAACGATCATCACCCGATACCCGGACGACATCAAGGCGTTCGCCAAGAAGCACAAGGATCAGATTATCCTCAAGCCATTGCAGGGTTCGGGCGGGTCGGGAGTGTTCAAGGTGGACTCTGGCAACAGATCGAACCTTAACCAGATGATCGAAGCGATCCAACGCGACGGCTACGTTATCGCGCAGGAATATGTCGACGCTGCGAAGAAAGGCGACATCCGCCTTTTCATGCTTAATGGACATCCGCTGGCAATCGATGACAGGTATTGCGCTCTTCGCCGCGAACAAGCCAAGGACGATATTCGCTCGAACATTCATGCCGGAGGCAAAGCCAGAGCAGTCGAGATCACGGATCGCGAACTAAAAGTTGCTGAATTGATACGTCCCAAGCTTATCGCCGATGGGATGTTCCTCGTGGGCATTGACATTGTGGGCGACAAGATTCTCGAAGTGAACGTCTTCTCTCCCGGTAACCTCGTGAGCTGTTCCGAAATGGCGGGGGTCGACTTCTCGGAGCCGATCATCGCAGCGGTCGAGCGAAAGGTGAAAGCGAAGGCCGATTATCCGCACGACTTCAGCAATCGGCATCTCGCAATCATCTAGGAATATGCGATCCCACCTGGCTTGCGCCCCAATCTTGGCCGAAGCCGACTGGAAAATGGCCGCCTGAAAGCGGACAAGATTGCGCAAATTGGCGGCGAGGGCAGGATATGGACGGCTCGTGGACGAACGGGTCATGCGATCAAATTGCGCGTTTGGTCGCATCTGTCTGCACCCAGACGCGAGAACCGCGACGACAGCGCGCTATCCTCCCGCCCATGCAGACCAGCTCACTTGACGAATGCTATCGCGAGCCAGCGAAAGAGACGCGCGGCTACGTCTTCAATCAGACTATGCTGCGGGTAAAGGATCCTGCGGTCTCGGTGGCATTCTACCGCGATGTCATGGGTATGCAGCTGGTGAAGGCCATCCCGTTCGAGGCTTTTTCATTCACGCTGTACTTCATGGGGTATATCGATGGGCCGGCCGATTATCCGACCACCGACGATGGGCGCTTCGTGCACGCTTTCGGGCAGCCCGCCATGCTCGAACTGACCCATAACTGGGGTACTGAAAACCAGTCAGGCCCCGTCTATCACGATGGCAATTCCTCTCCACAGGGCTTTGGTCATATCGGCTTTTGCGTCCCCGACGTCGAGGCAGCCTGTACGCGGTTCGAACAACTGGGCGTGGAGTTCGTCAAGCACCCGGATGATGGCAAGATGAAGGGCATCGCCTTTATCAAGGACCCGGACGGATACTGGATCGAAATCCTGAGCAGCAGCAATATCGCCGGTGTAGTCGCATCGGTTTCCTGAACTGGCACTGGAAGGGAGTGGAGAAATGAATCGCAGCTTTTCGCCGGCAGAATGCCGCGCCGTGGAACTCGACAAGGTCGCCTGGGTCCCTTTCCCGGACGCGCTGAGCGAAGGGGGGATACGCTGGAAACTCCTCAACGTGGCGCCTGAGCTCGGATCATGGGCCGCGGTGTTCGATTGTCCGGCAGGGTCCTCGTTCAACAGTCATCATCACATCGGGCCGGGTGAATATTATCTCACCAAGGGCCGGATGGAGGTGCGCGGCGGTACTGATGATGGCGGCGACACCGTTGTCGCGCCGGCCTATGGTTACGAGGCGACCAGTGCGTTCCATGGCAAGACCTATTTTCCTGAGGACTCCGAGTTCTACATGACTTTCCTTGGCCCTTTGCAGTTCGTCAACGAGCCGGGGGGGCAGACCCTGGCGCTCGTTACCTGGGACGTTGCCCAGGCGGCGTGGGAGGCATCGCAGGCTGCCTGACCCGGACGAACCATTGCGGCGGGCCCTGCGTGCCGTCGTCGGGGCCGCGCACGTACTGCACGATGATGCGCGCGTAGGCCAGTATACCACTGGTTACCGTCACGGGTCCGGTCGGGCAGCGGCGGTCGCGCTGCCCGGCAGCCTGGTCGAACTATGGCAGTGCGCCGTCTGCTGCGCGCGACATGGTGCAATCATCATTGTCCAGGCAGCCAACACCGGCCTCACGGGTGGCTCGACCCCTGACGGCGCGTATGATCGACCGGTCGTGGTCATCTCGACCGAGCGGCTTGGCGGTGTTCACCCGATTGCCAATGGTGAAGAAGCGATTTGTCTTGCCGGGAGCACGCTGACCGAGCTGGAAACTGCAATTTCCCGGTTTGGCCGCGCACCCCATTCTGTGATCGGATCAAGCTGCATTGGCGCCTCGGTCGTCGGGGGTATTTGCAACAACTCGGGCGGGGCGCTGGTCGAACGCGGCCCGGCCTTTACCGACGAGGCCTTGTTCGCGCGCATTCGTAGTGATGGTTCGCTGGAACTGATCAATCGCCTCGGGATCGCGCTCGATGGCGAACCGGAATCGGTGCTGCGCGCTGTTGAGGCTGGCACATTCCCCGAGATTCCGCGCCGACAGAAACCAGTCTCGCATTACGAGCACCATGTCAGGCAAGTGGAGGAGCCGAGCCCGGCGCGTTACAACGCCGATCCCCGCGGTCTCCGTGATGCCTCCGGGAGCGCCGGCAAGGTGATTGTGTTCGCCGTACGCGTCCCGACGTTTTCCTTACCAAACAAGGAACTGACCTTCATTGTCGCGACTGATCAGGGCGACGCCTTGGCCGACCTCCGCCGGGCGCTTCTTGATCCGGGAGTGCCATTGCCGAAGCAGTGCGAATATCTTCATCGCGACGCGACTTCGCTGGCGCTTGCATACGGAAACGACGTGACCGTGCTGCTGCAACTGTTCGGAGCCGGGGCCATGCCGAAGGTGCTCCGGCTGCAGCGGCGCCTGGGTACCGCCATCGGCAAGCATGCCACCCACAGGCTGGCGCACCTCTTGTCACGCGTGGCGCCCCATCCATTGCCGCGGCGTTTGCGCGGACTGTTTGCCAGCTATGAACATGTCCTTCTTTTGACGGCAGTTGACGAAGCGATCGGACCGGTGCGCGCGCTTCTGGAATCGCACAGCCCAAACCTCGTGGTGACGGAACTGGATCCATCGGAGGCTGCTGCAGCCATGCGGGTGCGCTTTGCCGTGGCGGGGGCGGGAGTACGGTGCCGCGACCTTCTGGCCGATGGAGGCGACCTGGCTGCGCTCGATATTGCTCTCCCGCGCAACAGGCGCGATTTCAGGCTTGAACTGCCGCCTGCACTTGCCGCTCAGGTCAAGCTGCGCGCTGATTACGGGCACTTCCTGTGCCACGTTTTCCATTGCGATTTTCTGCTCAAACCGGGGGTCGAACGCTGTGCATTCGAGGCAGATGTCAAAACACTTGTCGAGGCTCTGGGCGGCCAGATGCCTGCGGAACACAACTTTGGTCACCTCTACAAAGCACCGCCCCACGTTGTCGATTTCTACCGCCAGCTTGATCCGACCAATTCGCTTAACCCTGGCATCGGGGGCACGTCCAGGATGCGCAATTGGGCGTGATGTGAGGGCTGCGATTTGCCGAAGGCCGGAATTGCGCGCACAATGTCCGCCGACGATTCGTTCGGCATCGGCTTCCTCCCGGGGGCCTGGTTGACAGAAATGCCGGACGAATTGCGGGAGGATGCCATGGCTCATAAGGTTGACGCCGCTTTTGCGTCTGCATCAGGTGCATCGCGAACTCTTGCCGAGAACTACGACGATTGGGTCGACAAACTGAACCGAACTTTCGGCAAGTGGCAGGCGAACCAGCCGTCCCAGCAGCAGTTTGCGGCAGACATCCGGCTGCAGACCTTGCCTGGCATCGCTCTGGTTGATTGTCGTTGCGACCCCTGCGGAGCCAACCGTTCGCGTCGTGACACGCAGGACGTCGATCAGGAGCAACTGACCATCCAGCTTGTATTGTCGGGGCGTGAATACATGCGTCTGGGTGACCAGGAAGCAATGCTGAGTTCGGGCGATATCTTCGTCTGGGACAACACCCAACCGATGCAGTTCGAAGTTCTCGAACCGCTCCACAAGCTGTCGCTGGTAATGCCTCTGCAGCGCCTCAAGGACTGGATACCGACCGACTGGCGGGAACTCCCACGTCATCTTCGCGGCGGTGAACCTGGCACAGAGCTGTTGGCCGACTATGTGCGGTCAATCTCTCGGATCGACTATTCCCACAGCCCCATGCGCTACAATGCGCTGATTGAGGCTGCAATTGCCATGCTTGTTGCGCCGATCCCGGCCCGGCCCTCCGAGGGCAACCACCGGCTTGCACAACTCGAACTGGTCAAATCGCGGATCCTGCGGCGGCTGCGCGATCCGGAGCTGAATCTCAATGACATTGCAGCGGAATGCCGGATCTCGCTACGCTACCTCCATTGGCTGTTCGAGGCCGATGCCTGCACGCCGTGGCGTTATGTGGTTGGACAACGTCTGGAAGGGTGCCGTCGCGACCTGGTTAATCCGGCCTTCGCCCACCGGAGCATTACCGACATTGCCTTCTCCTGGGGTTTTTCCAGCGTCGCCCATTTCGGCCGCAAATGTCGGCTCGAATTCGGCATGACACCGAGTGAACTGCGCACTCAAGCCATTTCGACCCATTAAGGTCTGCGCTATCCTTCACTTTTGCGCTCGCCAGATTGCACGCACTGTGCAGCGCGACCGGCGTCAATGCGCCATTCTCTCCCTAAACACGGTCAGGGAGAGAACCATGTCACGCACGATCGCACCGCGTTGCCGCACGCAGCCGCTCTGGGCACTTCGAAGCGCGACGGCGCTGCCGTTGCTTGCACTCGCTCCGGCGGCCCCGGCACTGGCACAGATGGCAGATGCGGAGGCAGGGCGCGCCGAATCCAATCCGGGCATCATCATCATCGTGACCGCCCGCAAGCGGGAGGAGTCTACCCTCGAGGTTCCGGAAACAGTCACCGCATTCGGCGAGGCTCAGCTTGAGCGCGCCAACATCCAGGACATTGATGACGTCGGACTTGCGGTGCCCAACTTGCAGCTGAGCACCCGCACCGACGGTTTTCCCAACGTTACCGTGCGTGGCCTGGGCGGCTTCGGAAACACTCAGGGCGTCGGTTTCTATCTGGATGACGTCCAGCTCTATGCCGACGCGTCTTCGCGGTTCGGCGATCTGGAACGGATCGAGGTGCTGAAGGGCCCACAAGGCATCCTCTATGGCGGCTCGAACATTGGCGGGGCAGTCAAGTTTGTCACCAAGCGCCCTGACCCTGGCCAGTTCTATGGCGAGGTCTCAGTTCGTGCGGGCAGCGACAGTTACTACGATGGCCAGGTCGAATTGAACCTGCCGCTGGGCGAAAGCTGGGCGATGAAACTGTTCGGTTATGCCGAAACTGACGACGGTTTTCTCATCAATCCGCGCACGCCCCGGCAGAACGGACGCCGGGCTGATGCCAGCGAGAATAACGGGAAGCGGGAGCAATTCGGCGCGCGGATGGCGCTTTATGGCGATCTGGACGGGGCGGAAATCTATCTGACCGCGCGCTACAACGAACTGGATGCTCCGAATGATCCCTGGATCCGGGAACTGGACGGCAATTTCAACTACAGCCGTCTGGTGGATACCAGCTACAACCCGCGCAACAAGCGGGAGACCTTCGGCCTGACTGGCCATATCGACATCCCGGTGGGCGATATGGCCATCCAGTCGATCACGTCGTGGTCCGAGACACAGTCCCGCCGGGAAACCGATCTCGACATCCTTCCGGAATTTGTCCTCGATCTGTTTCGGCCTGAGGATTTCACCGCATTCACGCAGGAACTGCGTCTGTCATCGGACGATTCCGGGCCGTTCGTCTGGCAGATCGGGGGGTATTATTCGAAGGTTGACCGCGATCTCGACAGTGTTCTGATCATCCGCGAGGCATTCTGTTACCTTGATCCCGGCACTTGTGATCCGCTGAGCCAGCAAGACGACATCGTGCTGGCTGAGGTCCCATTCGAAATCAGCCGCCGCAAGCGCGAGCAGATCGCCGGCTTTGTCAACGCCTCCTATGAACTGGGCAGCGGTTTCGAACTCGGGGGAGGGCTGCGGATCGACCGGACAAGTTCCCGCCGGGCCAATCTCGATACCGGGCTTTCAGGGGTTGCCGAGGAAACAGTGGTTCTGGGCCGAGCCTCGTTATCATGGTCAAACCCGGATGAGACATCGCTGGTCTACATCAACGTGTCGCAAGGCTTCGAGCCGGCCGACTTCTCGCTGACCAATCTCACGGGCGCAGGCACGCTCCTCGGCTACGATAAGGAAACCGCAGACCAGATTGAAATCGGCTACAAGGGGCGTCTTCTGGACGACGCCCTGGTCTTCACAATTGCCGCTTTCTACATCGACTACCGTGACCGCCAGTTCGAACTTCAGGCGCTGGACCCGGCAACCGGCGGGTTTGTCGAAGGCGTCGTCAACGTGGGCGATTCAACGCAGAAGGGCATCGAGTTCGATTTCACCTGGGCGCTGGCCGAAGGGTTCACCATGTCAGGTGGAGCAGGCTGGATCGACGCCGCATGGGATGATGGTGTCGTGTCCCCGGTCACCGGCCGTGATCTTTCCGGTTTTCAGCCGCCCAACGTCTCCAAATTCAGCGCCAGCGGAGCACTGGATTATGACGGGAGCCTCGGCGCCGGTGAATTCTTCTTGCGAGCCCAAGGGCGCTACAAGGGAGCAAGCACCACCAATGCCCAGTTCTTCGATACGCCCGGCGATGCCTATCCGATCTTCAGGAACCCGGCCTACTTTGTGGCGGACCTTTCCGCCGGGGTTGAATTCGGTCCGCTGAAAGCCGGGTTCACGGTCGAGAACCTGTTCGACAAGCGCTATTTCAACGATGTGCAGGAATTCCCCAATTTTGCAGGCGGGCTCAACCCCGGGGAACCGGGCAATATCGTCATCGGAACGCTAGGTCAGGTCCGCCGGGTGATAGGCTCGGTCCTCTACGCTTTAGGGCTCTGGCAGAGCAGGTGCACCGTCAACGGCCATCCCAGACGCCCCCGATTGCTGCACCGTTCCGGGCCCGCATTCCGGTCTGCGGAGTAGCCGGACGCCAGCTACCGAGGGTTAAATCGCGCGATTTTTCTGAAAGGCCATCGCGGCAGACCGGAATCGGTTTGCGGGTTATGGAAGGCCGGGCTGTCCTGGCCAGTCGCCATCTTTCGGGATGGGGGCGGTTTACTGCTTCAGTTGCCCTTCAGATCAATCTTGGTGACCTTGCCGGCGGCATTTCTGGGAAGTTCACTCAGAAAGACCAAGTGTCGCGGCACCTTGTAGTTGGCCATGTTGGCGCGAGCCCAGGCGAGCAGCTCGGCCGCTTCAACAGTTCCACCAGGCCGTCTGACCACGAAAGCCTTGCCGACTTCCCCCATGCGCTCATCCGGAACCCCGATGACCGCAACCATGCCGACCGCCGGGTGGGCCGAGAGGAGCTTTTCGACCTCGGCGGGGTAGACGTTGAATCCGCCGGAGATGAACATGTCCTTCATGCGGTCAGTGATGCGGAGGTAACCGGCCTGGTCCATCGTTCCGACGTCGCCGGTGTGGAGCCAGCCCTCGGCGTCGATTGCCTCGGCGGTGGCTTCCGGGTCGTCGAGGTAACCCTGCATCACGCCGATGCCGCGGACCAGGATCTCACCGGTTTCTCCGCGTGGCAGCTCGCTGCCGGCCTCGTCGGCGATGATCACTTCGTTACCCGGAATGGCAGCGCCGCAGGTGCCGGCTATCAGTTCGACGGGATCGCCGGGCCGGCAAGAAGTGATGTTGACGCATTCGGTCATCCCGTAGGCAGTGATGATGTCACTCATGCCAAGCTCGTTGCGGATGCGTTCGATCAGCACGGGGGGCACGGTTGCCGCTCCGGTGGTGCCGCCCCGCAGCGATGAACAGTCGAACGGCGCACGCTCGCGTTCGGCCAGCAACATCTGGAAGATGGTCGGCGGGCCGGGCAGGAAGGCGATCCGTTCCTGTGCGATCAGGCGCGCAGCCTCGGCCACGTCGAACTGCGGCATGGGAACCATCACCGCGCCAGCGAGCAGGCAGGCGACCCAGCCGACCTTCATGCCGAAGCTGTGGAAGAACGGGTTGGCAATCAGGTAGCGTTCGCCCTCGCCGAGGCCGGTGTTGCCGATCCACACGCCCACCTGCGGCAGGATGCGCCCGTGGGTCATCAGCACGCCCTTGGGCACGCCGGTGGTGCCGCTGGTGAACATCACGTCGGACAGGTGATCGGGGGTGAGCGTGGCAAGCTGCGCATCGATGCGCGTATCGTCGGGGCCGGTGCCGCTGGCCAGGAATGCGCCCCAGTCCCGGTCAAGCAGGACCGTCTCGCCAAGATACGGCAAGTCCTCGCCGGCCAGCAGGGCTGGGTAGTCGATGTCGAGGAAGCCGCTGACCGTGAACAGGATGCGCGCGCGGGTGCGGCGCAGGATGTCGCCCGCCTCGCGGCCCTTGAGCCGGGTGTTGAGCGGAACGATAGCCGCCCCGCAAGTTTGTGCAGCGACCGCAGCCACCACCCATTCGCGCCGGTTGGGTGCCCAGATCGCGATCCGGTCACCGGTGGTGACACCGCGTTCCAGCAGGGCGGAGGCTGCCGTGCGGCATTCCTGCCATAGCTCGGCGAACGTGCGCCGGTCCTCACCCTCGACCAGCGCCAGGCGGTCTGGCCAGCGGCGCGCGGCGGCCTCGGCCGCGTGGGGAATGGTGGGGGGCAGGGCGCTCATGCAGGCCCCATGTTGCCGGGGCCGAAATAGGCTTTCATCGCCGTGACTTTGCCGCCACCGTCGAATTGGAACACGTCGATCACGTCGATCCGGGTCACCGCGCCGTCCCAGGTCAGTTCGACATGGAACGGGAAAGCGGCGAAGCAGTCAGCGCAGCGGACCGGCCCGTCCAGGAACAGTCTGGCCCCGGCCTCCACACCGACGTGGAAGAACGCGCGCAGTTCGTCATGCCCCCGCTTTACCGGGGTGCCGACCGGATCCTCGACCGTGGCATCGGCGGCGAACACGTTCACGATGCCGTTCAGATCGCCGGCGTTGTAGCTGTTGATATAGGCCTGCACCGCCGCCACCATCTGGTCCGCTGTCGCCATGGTCATGCATCCGGGTAATAGCGGCTGATGGTGTCGACCACGCAGGCGGGCTTGTGCTCGCCGTCGATCTCCACTGTCACCCGGACGACCGACTGGATCGCGCCCTTGATTGTCTCGACCGATACGATCTCTCCGGTGCCGCGAATGCGCGCACCCACCCGGACCGGGTTGAGGAAGCGGAGCCGGTCTGCCCCCACGTTGACCGCATGGCTGAACCCGCGGACTTCGATCAGCTGCGGCAGGAAGTGGTTGACCAGGCTCATGGTCAGATAGCCGTGGGCGATGGTCCCGCCGAACGGGCCGTCCTTGGCGCGTTCGGCATCGACATGGATCCACTGCCGGTCCTCGGTCACTTCGGCGAAACCGTCGACCCGGTCCTGCGCAATCACCAGCCAGTCGGACGGGCCGAGCACAGTGCTCTCGCTGCCGATCAGATCGTGCGGTGTGTCGAAAACCCTGGTCATGCTCAGGCCCTCTGGCTGGAAACCGAGAGCACTTCCCCGGTCATGTAGCTGGCGAGGTCGCTGGCGAGGAAGATCATGGCATTGGCCACTTCCCACACCTCGGCCGGGCGGCCGAAGGCTTCGCGCGCGGACAGCTCGGCCAGCAGGTCGTCTGTCGTGACCTTGGCGAGGAAGGCATGCATCGCGATACTCGGCGCGACCGCATTGATCCGCACCCCGAATTCGGCCGCCTCCACCGCCGAACAGCGGGTGAAGGCCATGACCCCGGCCTTGGCGGCGGCATAGTGCGCCTGCCCCTTCTGCGCCCGCCAGCCTAGCACCGAGGCGTTGTTGACGATGGCGCCGGTCTGCCGCTGCTGCATGTGCGGCAGGAAAGCGCGGGTCATGCGGAACACGCTGGTGAGCGTGACATCGAGCACGCGGTGCCATTGCTCGTCGGTCATATCGGTGACCGGCACTTCCCCGCCGAGCCCGGCGTTGTTGATCAGGACATCGACATGGCCAAGGCTGGCCAGCGCAGCATCGCGCAGGGCATCGACCTGGTCTTGCTGGGTGACATCGCACAGGCAGGTGGCAGGCCGCTCGCACCCGACTTCGGCCGCGATCCGGTCTGCCGCTTCGCCAAGACGGCGCTCGTGGAAGTCGGAGATCAGCACCTGCGCACCTTCCTCGGCGGCACGCTTGGCCACGGCAAAGCCGATGCCGGTGCCAGCGGCGGCGGTGACCACCACTGTCTTGCCGGCCAGCAGATTGCGGGGCGGGGGGTAGACTGGATTGAGGCTCATGCGTCACCTCGCGGTTCGCGGGGCATTCCAAGCCCTCTTTCCGCAATCAGGTTGCGCTGGATCTGGTTGGTCCCGCCATAGATCGTGTCGGCGCGGGAATAGAGGAACAGGTTGGGCAGCATGTCCCATTCGTATTCGGGATTGTCGGTGACTTCCGCCGCCTGCCCCAGCACGTCCATCGCCAGCTCACCCAGGTTGCGGCGCCAGGTCGCCCACTGGATCTTGTAGGTCAGGGCCGCGCCGTCGACCTTGCTGTGATCGGTGTTCGACAGCATCCGCAGCGCACCGTAGCGCATCAGTTGCAAGCCGATTTCTGCCCTGGCGATGCGCTGGCGGACCAGCGGGTCATTGGCGGTGCCGTTGGCTTTTGCCGCCGCGATGATCCCGTCCAGCTCGTTGCGGAACGCCATCTGCTGGCCGAGGGTGGAAACCCCCCGCTCGAAGCTGAGCAACGTCATCGCCACCCGCCAGCCATCGCCCACCGCGCCGATCAGGCTGTCGGCCGGGCAACGCGCGCCGTCGAAGAACGTCTCGTTGAATTCGGCATCGCCGTTGATCTGGCGGATCGGGCGGATTTCGATGCCGGGCTGGCCCAGTTCCATCATCAGGAAGGTCAGACCCTTGGGGCCTTTCGAGCCTTCCTCGCTGCGCGCGACGACGAAGATCCAGTCGGAGATATGGGCGAGGCTGGTCCAGATCTTCTGGCCTTCGACCACCCATTCATCGCCCTCCAGCCGCGCCTTGGTGCGCACGCTGGCGAGGTCCGATCCGGCGCCCGGTTCGGAAAAGCCCTGGCAGAAGATCGTCTTGCCCGCCGCAATGTCCGGCAGGAAGCGGCGCTTCTGTTCTTCCGTGCCGAGCGCCAGCAGGGTCGGCCCGGCCAGTTCGATGCCGATGTGGTTCACCCGGCCCGGAACCCCGGCGCGGGCATATTCCTCGGCGAAGATGACCTGCTCGGCCAGCGTCGCATCGCGCCCGCCCCATTCCTTCGGCCAGCCGATGCAGCCCCAGCCATTGGCGCCGAGGTGCTGCTCCCACTCCTTGCGCCGCTCGGCCTTTTCGGTGAGCGTGGTGATGCCTTTGATGTCGGCGAATTCACCGGCCATCTGGGCATTGAGCCAGTCGGCACATTCGGCGCGGAAATCCTCTTCCGCCTGACTGAACCCGAGCCTCATGCTGCTTCTCCAAGGATCATCGCGGCAACCTGTTCGCGGTGCCAGTTGCCCGAACCGAGAATGGACTGGAGCGCCCGCGCGCGCTTGAAATAGAGGTGCGCGTCGTGCTCCCAGGTGAAGCCGATCCCGCCGTGGAGCTGGATCATGTCGCCTGCGCACTTGAACGCGGTGTCGGCGGCGAAGGACTTGGCGGCGTGAACGGCGAGGCCTGCTTCGTCCGATCCCTCGTCGACCGCACAAGCGGCCCAGTAGACCGCGCTGCGGGCCTGCTCGATCTCCACCACCATGTCTGCCAGGCGGTGCTTGTAGGCCTGGAACGAGCCGATCGGGCGGCCGAACTGGACCCGCTCGCGGGCATAGGCGACCGTGCGGTCAAGCGCGGCCTGGGCCACGCCAAGCCCCTCGGCGGCGACAGTCACGAATCCGGCACGATGAGCCGCGGCGATGGCCGCGGCCGGATCAGCCAGAGGTTCGCCTTGTGCACCATCAAGTGTGACACGGGCAAAGGGACGGGTCTGGTCCATGGTGGTGAGCGGCGTGACGGTCACGCCCGGCGCGTCCGCCGCAACCAGCCATGCCCCGGTGTTGCTGGTCACGACCATGAGCCCGGCGGAGCCGCCATGGGCGACGAAACCTGCCTCGCCCGTGAGCGCATCGCCATCTGCCTTGAGCGCCGCGTCATGGACATAGCCCGCGATCACTTCGCCAGAGAGCAGGCCGGGCAGGTACTGTTCCTGCTGTCCGGCACTTCCGCCGGCCGCAATCGCCTGCGCACACAGCGCCAACGATCCCAGCAGCGGCAGAGCCGCGACCTGCGCGCCTGCTGCCTCCGCGATGATGGCAAGCTCGACCAGCCCGAGACCGGCGCCGCCTGCGGCTTCGGGAATACCGATCCCGGACAGACCAAGCTCCTGACAGAAGGCCTGCCACAGCGCCTGATCGATCCCGTCCGCGGCCATGGCCGCGCGGGTCCGCTCGCTGGTGGCATTCTCGGTGAAGAAGGCCCTGGCGGTTTCGGCGATCATCACCTGTTCGTCAGTGAAGGCGAAATCCATTATGCCGTCCCCCAGACCTTGCGTGGCGGCACCCGCTGTTCCAGCAGTGCCCCTACTGCTTCGCCGACCTTGCCCGGCTCCCACTGCGCGCCGAGATCGACGAATGGTCCCTCGCGCCAGCCGTCTTCCAGCATGATCTTGCCGCCTTCGAGTTCGAACACGCAGCCGGTCACCTCGCGGCTCTCGCTGCTGCCGAGCCACACCACCGTCGGCGCGATATTGGCCGGGTCCATCACGTCGAACGCCTGGCTTTCGGTCGCCATCTTGTCGGCAAAGGCCTGCTCGGTCATGCGGGTGCGGGCCGAGGGGGCAAGCGCGTTGGCGGTAATGCCGTAGCGGCCCAGTTCTGCCGCCTGCACCAGGGTGAGCGAAGCGATGCCGCCCTTGGCCGTGGAATAGGCCGCCTGCGCGATCGAGCCCTGCAGCCCTGCGCCGCTGGTGGTGTTGATGATCCGCGCATCGGGATCGCGCCCGTCCTTCTGCTTGGCGCGCCAGTAGTTGACCGCGTGGCGGCTGATGCAGAAATGCCCGCGCAGGTGGACGTGCATGGTCGCGTCCCATTCCTCCAGCGTGGCGGAAACGAACATCCGGTCGCGCACGATCCCGGCGTTGTTGACCACCACGTGCAGGTCGCCAAATGCGCTGATCGCAGCCTCGACGATCCGCCCGGCAGCAACCCAGTCGGTGACATCGTCGTAGTTCGCGACAGCCTGCCCGCCAGCGGCGCGGATTTCCTCGACCACGCCGTCCGCCGCGCTGGTGTCGCGCCCTTCTCCGCCGAGCGAAGTGCCGATGTCGTTGACCACCACTTGCGCGCCTTCGGCGGCAAAGGCCAGCGCATAGGCGCGGCCCAGCCCGCGTGCCGCCCCGGTCACGATGACGGTCCGTCCTTCGCAGATACCCATAGTCAAAGCCTCTCGATAATCGTCACGTTGGCCTGTCCGCCGCCTTCGCACATGGTCTGCAGGCCATAGCGGCCGCCGGTGTCCTCCAGCGCATGGAGCAGGGTGGTCATCAGCCGCGCGCCGGTGCCGCCAAGCGGGTGGCCGAGCGCAATTGCCCCGCCGCGCACGTTCACCTTGTCATGCGGGATGCCGAGCTCCTTCATCCATGCCAGCGGCACGGATGCGAAGGCCTCGTTGCATTCGAACAGGTCGATATCGTCCACGGTCATCCCGGCCTTGGCCAGCGCATGGCGGGTGGCGGGGATCGGCGCGGTCAGCATCCACACCGGGTCGTCGGCGCGGACAGTGAGGTGGTGAATGCGCGCACGCGGGGTCAGGCCGTGGTCCTTGACCGCCTGCTCCCCGGCAAACAGCAGCGCGGCAGAGCCGTCGCAGTTCTGGCTGGCGACCCCGGCGGTGATGGTGCCTTCGCCGCCGACCGGGTTCAGGGCGGCGAGCCCTTCCATCGTAGTGCCGGGGCGGATGGTTTCGTCCTGCGCCAGCCCTTCGAGCGGGGCGATCTCGCGGGCGAAGGCGCCGCTGTCGGTCGCGGCCTGTGCCCGGGCGTGGGAGGCGACCGCGAACATTTCCATGTCCTCACGGCTCACGCCCCACTTGTCGGCGATCATCTGTGCCGATGCGATCTGGTTCAGCAAGCCGTCGCCATAGCGCGCGACCCAACCGGGCGAGGTATTGAACGGGTTGTCGAAGCCATAAGGCTGCCCGGCGAACATCGCGGCGGAAATGGGAATGGCGTTCATCGCCTGGCTGCCGCCCGCGACGACCAGGTCCTGCGTGCCGCTCATCACGCCTTGGGCCGCGAAATGGACGGCCTGCTGGCTCGATCCGCACTGGCGGTCAACCGTGGTGCCGGGCACGTGCTGCGGCAGGCCCGCCACCAGCCATGCGGTGCGGCCAATATCGCCCGCCTGCGGGCCAATGGTGTCACAGCATCCCCAGACGCAGTCGTCGACCAGGGCCGGATCGATGTCATTGCGGGCGAACAGTTCGCGGATCGGATGCGCGGCAAGGTCAGCCGGATGGAGCGCGGCAAGTGAGCCCTTCTTGCGGCCCATCGGGCTGCGCACGGCGTCAATGATATAGGCTTCAGGCAAAGGTGTTCTCCGGGCCAATTGGGTGCGTGCCGCCGATGATTGCGGCGTCGATGTGACGCAGGTGATAGGCGTGGCTGCCCCATGCGCCGCTGAGCGCCCAGCCTCGCTTCATCCAGAAATGCAGATCGACTTCGTAGGTGTAGCCCATCGCCCCGTGCACCTGGATTGCGCTCTCGGCGGAGAGATAGGCCGCGTCGGTCGCGGCGACCTTGGCATGGCTGACGTGCAGGCTGGCGCTTTCAATGGCGTCATCCAGCGCCTGCGCCGCGCGCCACAGAACGGGGCGGGCGAATTCGAGCGCCACCGCAACATCGGCCAGCTTGTGCTTGATTGCCTGGAAGCCGCCGACCGGCTGGCCGAACTGGGTGCGGATCTTCGAGTATTCGACCGCCTGGTCGAGCATGGCCTCGGCCAGCCCGACCAGCTGCGCGGCGGCCATCAGCGCGCCGAGGTCGAGCAGCAGCGGATCGTTACTGGCGGTGGCGGGCAGGGCCGTCAGGTTGCGCAGCGGGTCGATGCTGTCGAGCGCCGCACCTTCCCCATCCGCAACCCAGCCGTTCAATTGGTGCGCGGGTGCGACCTTCCGCCCACCTGCGGCAATCGCCGCCAGATCCTCCGTTCGGCCATTCGCGACGAGCCACGGCACCGCGACGAAGGCGCTCTCCACCAGCGGCTCCGCGAGCGCCACCCGGCCGCATTCGCGCGCTATCAGGGCGGCATCGAGCAGGCCCATACCCAGCCCGCCATGGTCTTGGGGCACCAGCAGACCGGTAAGGCCCATCTCGACCAGTCCCTGCCAGATGGCGGGATCGCGGTTCGGACCAGCGTCGAGCCGCCGGAGAACCTCGGGGCCATGGGTGCCGGACAGGAAATCGCGCACGGCTTCGGCGAGTTCGAGCCGTTCGGGAGCAATCAGCATATCCATCAGCCTGCTCCTACCCGGGGCATATCGAGCAGCCGCTCGGCGGTGATGTTGCGCTGGATCTCGTTCGATCCGGCGTAGATCGGCCCTGACAGCGAGAACATGTAGCCTTCGAGCCAGTCGTTCATCCGGCCATCGGCGAACTGGCGCAGCTCCGCCGCCGCGCCCAGCAGGTGCATGGCGGTGCGGTGCATGGCGCGGTCGAGTTCCGACCAGAAGATCTTGTTGAGGCTGGCTTCGGCGCCAATGCTGCCACCGGCCATGATCTTCGCGGCCACCGCATAAGTGTTGTAGGCATAGGCCTGCGTATCCATCCACGCCCGCGCAACCGCCTCGCGCGCAGAAGGTGAGGCTTCGCGCTCATGCTGGCGGAACAGCTCGATCAGCCGCCGGGCAGTTGCCTGGAAGCGACCCGGCGAACGGAGCATCAGCCCGCGCTCGAACCCGGCAGTGGCCATGGCAACCTTCCAGCCTTCGCCTTCCCCGGCCAGGCGGTTTTCCACCGGTACGCGCACATCGTCGAAGAACAGTTCGGCAAATCCGGGGTGGCCGTGCAGCTGGCGGATCGGGCGGCGGGTCACGCCGGGGGTGTCGAGATCGAACAGGATGAACGACAGCCCCTTGTGGCGCTGGCTGCCTTCCTCCGTGCGGAACAGGCCAAAGCCCCAGTCGGCAAAGCTGGCCCGGCTGGACCAGGTCTTCTGCCCGTTGATGACGTAGTGGTCACCATCCCGGAAGGCTGTCGTCTTGATCGCCGCCATGTCGCTCCCGGCACCGGGTTCGGACCAGGCCTGCGCCCAGATCTTTTCGCCGGCCGCCATCGGGGTCAGGAAACGCTCTTTCTGTTCCGGGGTGCCATATTCCATGATCGTTGGGCCGAGCAGGAAGATGCCGTTCTGGTTGACCCGCAGGGGTGCGCCTGCGCCCCAGTATTCCTCTTCGAAGATCAGCCATTCGATCAGGTCGAGGCCGCGCCCGCCGTAGGCTTCCGGCCAGGTGACCATGCCCCAGTTGCCGCTGGCAAGCTGCCGTTCCCACGCGACATGCTGGTGGTAGCCTTCCTCGCACTCAAGCGTCAGCAGAGGATCGGCGGGGACATGCCCGGCCAGCCAGGTGCGGACCTCGGCGCGGAACGCCTGCTGCTGCGGGGTGTAAGCCAGCTGCATGATCAGAACTCTGCTGCCTTGCCGGTCTCGACAAAGGCATCGCGGCTTCTTTGGCTGTCCTCGTGCATGTACATTTCGAGCGTGAAGCCCTGTTCCCAGCGATAACCGCGGTCGACATCGCGCGGTTCGAGGCCGTTGAGCGCCTCCTTCGCAATCACCAGCGCCTTGCGGCTCTTGGAGGCGATCACCGCGCAGAAGGCCCGTGCTTCGGCCACCAGATCGGCGCGCGAGAGGACTTTCTCGACTGCGCCAAGGCGATAGGCTTCTTCCGCAGGAATATTGCCGCCGGTGAAGAAGGCCGCGCGCACCTTGTGCAGCGGCAACATCCGCGAGAGGTGGCTGGCCCCGCCCATCGCGCCGCGATCGACTTCGGGCAGGCTGAAATAGGCATCGTCGGCGGCGATGATCGTGTCGCTCGCGCCGCAGATCCCGATGCCGCCGCCGATCACGAACTTGTGGACCGCGCTCACCACCGGCACTTCGGCATCGCGGATCGCCTTGAAGGTCAGGTAATTGCCCCGGTTGAGCAGCGTGATGCGCTCCGGATGCGCCTGCATTTCCTTGATATCGACCCCGCCGCAAAACCCGCGCGATACCTCCGCAGCGCGGATTAGAACGCAGTTGACGTCGGGATTGCGCGCGACGGCGGTGATCATGTCGGGGATCGAAAGCCAGGTTTCACTGTCGAAGGCGTTGACCGGGGGCACGTCGAATACGATTTCGGCGATCCGGTCGGAGATGGTGGTGGTGATCGGCATCAGGCCGCTCCCTTGAGTGAGGTTGTGGCGGGGACGAGCGCGGCAATCCGCTCCAGCGCCTGCGCCTCGATATGATTGAGCAGGTCCGCGCAGCTTGGAAGGTCGGTCAGACGCCCTGCGACTTGGCCCGACGCCATCAGGCCGCCGATTGCATCGCCGTCCACCACCGCCTTCTGCAGCAGCACCGGCGCGGCGGCGGCGAGCATGGCTTCGGGCAGCGACATCTCGCCATGGCTGGTCATCCCGCGCGCAGCGGCGAGCAGTTCGCCCCAGCTTGCTCCGGTGGCGCGCTTCATGGCGACGGCTGCGAGCATCCCGCGCCGCCATTTTGCCAGCGCACCGCCAGCCTCGATCCGGTCGAGCATGGGATTGCGAATCATGCGCTGCGGAATGCCGTCGATCTTGCTGGTGACGAAAATGTCCTGCGTGCCAGCGCTGGCATAGGCCGCCTTGACCGCATCGGGCACCGGGCTGTCGCTGGTCATCATGAAGCGGCTGCCCATGGCAATGCCGCTCGCGCCGTAGGCAAGTGCAGCCGCAAGGCCGCGCCCGTCGGCAAATCCGCCCGCCGCCGCAGCCGGAACGGAAACCGCATCCAGCACCTGCGGCAGCAGCACGGTCGTGGCGACCGCGCCGGTGTGCCCGCCGCCTTCGCCGCCCTGGACGGTGATTGCCTCGCAACCCAGGGCAACCATCTTTTCGGCGTGCTTCACCGCACCCACGGTAGGGATGCAGACGATCCCGGCCTCCCGGAAGCGGGCGATCATCCCGGCATCCGGTCCGCGCCCGAAGCTGACCGCACGCACCCGGTCGGCATGGGCGAGGATCACCTCGACAATCTCGCGTGCTCCCGGCTGGAAGCTGTGGAAGTTGACCCCGAACCGGTGCGGGGTGAGCCGGCCGGTTTCCTCGATCGCTGCCGCCAGTTCGCCCGGTTGCATCACCGCGCCTGCCAGGAACCCGAAGGCACCCGCATTGCTGCTCGCTGCCACCAGCTGCGGCGTGGCGATCCAGCCCATCGCGGTCTGGATCACCGGCAGGCGGCAACCGAGTAATTCGGTCAGCGGCGTCGCCAAGGGGGAGGGGGGCAAGGCTGCCATGATCAGCCCTTGTCCGCCTCGCGCTCTTTGTTCTTTTCGGCCATCGACTTGCCGCTGAAACCGGCGATGTAGTCGCCGGAAACCAGTTGGTTGTTGGCGTGCGCAAAGTGGTGATAGCCGAAGCTGGCGTCGATGCCCGCTTCCTTGCCCGCCAGCGTTTCCATGTGGTTGACTGCCTGCTTGGCGAGTTGCAGCGCAAGGCGCGGCTGCTCGGCGATGCGGCCCGCCACCCGGGCCACTTCTGCCTCCAGATCGGCGCGCGGGACCACCCGGTTGACCATGCCCATCTGATAGGCCCTTTCGGCGCTCATCCGCTCGCCGAGGAACAGGAATTCCTTGGCGATGCGCGGGTTGAGCTCATGCGCGTGGGCGAAATACTCGACCCCGGGGAAGCCCATCTGGAGGACCGGGTCCTGGAAGAAGGCATCGTCGCTGGCGATGATCAGGTCGCACACCCAGGCCAGCATCAAACCGCCCGCGATGCAGGCGCCGTGGACCTGCGCGATGGTCGGCTTGGGGATCGCCCGCCACCGCTTGCACATGCCGAGGTAGACTTCCTGCTCGCGGATATAGGCCTTTTCCGCGCCGCCCTTGTTGGCATGGTCGTACCACATCAGGCGCCGCTCGAAGCTCGAATGGAAGTCCCGCCCGGGGCTGCCGATGTCGTGCCCGGCGGTGAAGTGCTTGGCGTCGGACTTCAGCACGATGACCTTCACGTCATCGTCATTGACGGCGCGCTGGAATGCGTCGTCCAGCGCATAGGTCATCTGGCTGTTCTGCACATTGTGGAACTGCGGGCGGTTCAGTGTGATCCGCGCCACGCCGTCGGCAGCAGCATAGAGCACCGGCTCGTCAGTCTCGTAGACCGGCGGCTGGTCAACCTTGGGAACGATGGCGTCGCTCATGGCGTGCTCCTCTGGGCAGGCGGGTTCTCGGGCAGAACGGTGTGACGGATGCCGTGCGGATCGAGCGCAGCGATGATGTCGAGCTGTTCGGCAGAGGGGAGGGGCGTTTCGCCCGCAACCGCATCGATCAGCGGGAAGCCGGTGGCGGCCTGTACTTCGTCGAATGTGGCGCCGGGATGGAGCGAGACGACCCGGATCGCGTTGTCCGGCCCGCCGAAGTCCATCACGCACAGGTTGGTGACGATCCGCCTGAGGTCGATGGCGGAGTAATTCCCGCCTGCGATCCGGCGCGCCGGATTGTAGCCGGGGCTGGAGATACGGTCGACCTCACCGGTCACGAACACGCGGGGGCCATGCGCCGGGATGAACATCGAATTGGCGTGATAGATCCCGTTGCCGGGAAAGCCGCGCGCGCCCAGCATCTGGGTCTTCGGCTGGGCATGGGTGCCGCCCAGCGCCGAGAGGTTGGTCTGCCCGAACCGGTCGACCTGAGTCGGCGTGACCATTGCATGGCGCCGCCCGCTCCACACCGCACTGTCGAAGAAGCGGCTGAAGGGGAGGTAGCCGGCCGGCTTGCGGTCATCATAGCTGCGCGGGCCGAGCGGCACCGGCTGTTCGACCAGGAAGGCCTCGCCGTCGGTCATCATCAGGCCGGGCGAATGGGTCAGCTTGGCCAGCCCCACGCCCAAACGCGGGATCGGTCCGATGCCGGTGCCGACCAGTTCGCGGTCCGTGCGGAACGCCTCTGCCACCGCGGCGATGCACAGTTCTGCCAGAGTCGCCATCAGAAGATCGGCAGGGGGAGTGCCCCTACCGCCTCGATGCCGCCGACCGAGGCGAGGTATTCCGCCTCGCTCGCGCCGACAAATTGCGCCGATACCGCGCTCCAGTCCCCGGGATCCTTCGCCGCAGCGGCATAGCGCTTCATCCATCCCATGTCCCAGCCATAGGACGGGGGCAGGGAGGTGGGATGGGCACCGCCACGCGCCTCGGTCACGCCGGTGACGAAGCACCGCTCGAACAGGTTGGCGCGGGCATCTTCGGGATAAGCGTCTTCCATGGCCGGGACCAGTTCCTCAGCTGAGACGAAGCATTCGGTTGCCGCCTTGGCGAACCATTCGTCGTAATAGGTGTCCGGCCCCAGCGCCTGGACATTGCCGCGATGGTCGCACCGCTGGACATGGATCAGGGCCGCGTCGAGCTTCAGCGCGGGCATGGCGACCATCACTTCGCCATCGTCATAGGGGGACTGCACGGTCCTGAGCCCGCCCAGTTCGATGAGATCGGTGCCGAGACCCACACGGGTGGGCAGGAACGGCAGCTGGAACGCAGCAGCCTTGAGCCCCCACTGGAACATACCTTCGTCCAGTTCGAGCACCTCGATCGCGCCGGCCTCGCGGCTTTTGCGGAACCACGGTTCGAGCGGGATCGCGTCCATCGAGACGAAGGCGAACACCAGCTTCTTCACTTTGCCGGCTGCGCACAGCATCCCGACATCCGGACCGCCGTAGGAAACGATGGTGAGGTCGGTCAGGTCGGAGCGGAGGATTTCGCGCACCAGCGCCATGGGCTTGCGCCGGGGGCCCCAGCCGCCGATGCCCAGCGTCATCCCGCTGCGCAAGCGGCCGACGATCCCGGCAGCGGTCATGCGTTTGTCGAGCGCGGCCATCAGTCGGCCGCCTTCCGCATGGCTTCCTGCCACGCCCATACATGGCCCCAGACGCTGATCGATTCGTGCCGCGTCGTCTCCCAGGTAGCGGGATCGATCACCAGCCCGTCGCAACCGATCTCCAGGTCAAACCCGCTTGGGGTCTGGACGTAGAAGCTGGTCATCTCGTCGTTCACATGGAGGCCGAGGGTAGCGGATTCGGGAAACCCCTCGCGCCGCATCCGGTCATGCGCCTTGCCGACTTCGACAAGGCTGGGCATTTCCAGCATCAGGTGGACACAGCCGCTTGGCGGCACCGGTCCTTCGCCAATGGCGAGGCTGTGATGGCGGCCGTTGCTGGCATGAAGGAAGGCAAAGCCGATGCCGGAATCTTCCGGCGGCCCGCCCTGGAAATAGAACCGGGGAAGGTCGGTCGGTCGGAACCCCACCACGTCACAATAAAACGCCACCGTTTCGTCAAAGTTCGGGGCACTGAGCACCGCATGGCCCATGCCAAGTTCGCCGGTGACGAAATGCGAAATGCCCTGCGGGGAGACGAAGGGCTCCTCGGTCCGGCTGTCGCCGCAGTAGAACTCGACGCCGTTTCCGGCGGGGTCAACCGTGCGGAACATCCGTTCCACGCCGCGCAGCGCGGCTTCCCCGGCGGTTGCGTGCTCGGCCGGGCGACCGGCAGCGGCGATGCGTGCCGCCAGATCGTCCAATGCTGCTGCGCTGTCCACTTCATAGCCGGGGGCGACCAGGCGGTCGCTGGCTCCCTGCTCGATGCGGAAGCGGAAGGGGCGCTCGTCGACCCGGTACAGCGCAGCGCCGTCGGCAGCATCGGGCGCGCGCATCACCCCGGCAACCCTGGTCAGGAACCGGTCCCATTCTTCCGGCTGCGTGGTTTCCACCACGACATAACCAAGCGATTTCACACCCATCAGGCCCCAGCCCCTTTGACAAGATCGAGAAAAAATGGCCGCTCCCCGCCGCCATCGACATTGATCCGCGCTCCGCTGACCCAGCTGGCCAACGGCGAGCACAACCACAGCACCGCCCCGGCGATATCCTCGCCCGTGCCCATCCGCTGCAGCGGCATCGAGCGCCCGACCGCTTCCTGCGCTGCCGCATCGCCATATGTTGCCTCGGCGGTTTCCGTGGCCATCAGCCCGGCGATGATCGCGTTGACCCGAACGCCCTGCGGACCCCATTCCTGCGCCAGGCTTTGCGTCAGGTTGAGCAGGCCTGCCTTGGCCGCGCCGTAGGCAGCGGTGCCGGGGGAAGGGCGGATGGCGGAGACGCTGGCAATGTTGATGATGTTGCCGCCACCCAGGCGCGCCATGTGCGGATAGGCGGCCTGCGCGAGATAGAGCGGGGCCAGCAGGTTGAGCCGGACAATTGCTTCGGAAAAGCGCGGACTGGCTTCGGCGGCAGCCACCGCAGGCGAGCCGCCCGCATTGTTGACCACGATGTCGATCCGCCCGTGCCGGGCCACGATCCCGTCAACCAGCGCTTTCGCGGCGTCCGGATCGCGCACGTCGGCGGACTGGAAGTCGATCCCGGGCATGGCATCGGCCGGAGCATTGCGGGCGCAGATCACCAAGGTCGCACCGGCCCCGGCAAGCGCCAGCGCAACCGCACGGCCCAGCCCGCGCGAGCCGCCCGTTACCAGGGCCACCTGGCCTGTCAGGTCTATGGTTGGCGCTTGGGCCAATTCGGCCACCCCTCTTCCCGGCTTAATTCCTGAATCGCGGCACAGCACCGCTATCAAAACTGCATTATCGGAAGGTAAAGGGCTTTTCAATTGACGATTTGCGTATCAAACGATAAAAAAAATTACGAAGCATGGGTTTTGCCGCTGAGTCGATATGGTTCGACCAGTAACTGCGTGGTGAGGAGCCGGAACATGGGTGTTGCCGTGAAGCGGGTTGATATCGGAAGTGCGAAGCCGACAGCGGAGGAACTGCTGCAACGGGCCCGCGACATGGTGCCGTCGCTCAAGGCCCGCGCCAAGGCGTGTACCCGCGCCCGGAATGTGCCTGCAGAAACCATTGCCGACATGAAGGCGGCCGGTTTCTTCCGCATCCTCCAGCCGGAAAAGTTCGGCGGCTACGAAATGCATCCGAATGACTTCTTCGAAGTGCAGAAGGTGCTGGCCGAAGGCTGCATGTCGACCGGATGGATGTACGGTGTGCTGGGCTGCCACCCCTATGAGATGGCGCTGTTCCATGAACAGGCGCAGGAAGAGGTGTGGGGCGAGGACCCGGACATGCTGGTCTGTTCGACCTACCAGCCGGTCGGCAAGGTGACCCATGTGGAAGGCGGCTTCCGTCTGTCGGGCCGCTGGGGTTTCTCGACCGGCTCGGTCCACTCCGGCTGGATCCTGCTGGGCGCGTTCTGCCCGCCGAAGGATGACGGCACCCCAGCGGAAATGCGCACCTTCCTGCTGCCGCGCAGCGATTATGAAATCGATGAAGACGCGTGGCACACTTTCGGCCTGCAAGGGACCGGCAGCCATGACATCATCGTTGATGATGCGTTCATCCCCGAATATCGCACCCACCGCTCGATTGACGGCTTCCTGTGCCAGAACCCGGGGCAGGAAGTGAACACCGGGCCGCTTTACCGGCTGCCGTGGGCGCAGGTCTTTACCCGCTCGGTCTCGACCGCCGCGTTCGGCGGGGCTCAGGCTGCCATCAATGCCGGCCTGGCGATCATGCAGGACCGGGTGTCGACCAATACCGGCAAGGCCTCGAAGCAGGATCCGATCCTGCATGCGGCGCTGGCGCGGGCGATTTCCGAAAAGCGGGAAATGGAGGTCACGCTGCGGCTGACCTTTGACGAGCTGATGGGTTATGCCGAACGGGGCGAGGCCATTCCGATGGAGAAACGGGCCTTCTTCACCTACCAGTCCAGCACGGTGGTGCGGCGGCTGGCGCGGCTGATCGACGATGTGGTCCAGCTGTTCGGCGGCCGGGCGATCTACATGACCAGCGAGATCATCCAGCCCTGGCTCGATCTCCACGCAGGCCGCGCCCATGTGGCCAACGATCCCAACAACCGCACCGGTGACGCGATCGGCACCATGCTGGGCGAACAACCGCTCAACCCGTTCCTGTAAGGAGAACGGGCATGGGGGGATTGAGCGAAGCGACCTATACCGTAACCGGCGGGCATTCGATTCATGTGAAGGATGCCGGGTCCGGCCCCGTGGTGGTGTTCCTCCACGGCAGCGGACCGGGGGCTTCGGGTGCGTCGAACTTTCGCGACAACTGGCAGGTGTTTGTCGATGCGGGTTTCCGCGTCGTGCTGCCAGACCTGATCGGATACGGTGCCTCCTCCAAGCCGGAAGGCATCGATTATACCCTGCAGCTGTTTGCGGACACGGTCTATGAGGCCCTTCTCGCCCACGGCATCGAACGCGCCAGCATGGTCGGCAACTCGCTGGGCGGGGGCATCGCGCTCCAGATCGCACTCGACCACCCCGGGTTTGCCGAGCGGCTGGTGCTGATGGCACCTGGCTGTATCGAGGAACAGGCGCACTACTTCACGATGCCCGGCATTGCCCGCATGGTATCAAACTTCGGCGGGCCCGACTTCAACCTCGACGAACAGCGCCGGCTGGTGAGCAATTTGGTCCATCCCGATTTCGCCGCGAACATCCCTGACGCATTGGTGCAGGAACGCTTTGCTGTCGCCCGGACCCAGCCCAAGGACGTGCTGATGCGGATGCGCACGCCGAACCTTGCGCCGAGGCTGGGCGAGCTGCCCAACCCGATGCTGGTCATGTGGGGCCTGCAGGACGAGTTCTGCCCGGAAAGCGGCGCGCGCCATTTCCTCAATGCCGGGTGCGATGTGCGCACGATGACGTTCAACCATGTCGGCCACTGGGTCCAGGTCGAACGAGCCGGCGAGTTCAACACCCATGCCATCGGCTTCCTGCGTGGCTGAAGGCTATCCCCTGATCCCGGATGACCTGCCGGACGTGTTCAAGTCGGCCATGCGGCGGCTGGCGGCCTCGGTCTCGATCGTGGTGGCCAAGGGCGATGAAGGCCCGGTGGGCATGGCGGCGACCTCGATCACTTCGCTCACGGTCGATCCGCCCGCGGTGCTGGTCTGCGTCAACCGGATGACCAGCCTGCACGCGCTGCTGGTGCCCACCGCGCCGCTGTCGGTCAACCTGCTGGCGCGGCACCACCGCGATGTCTCTATGGCCTTCGGCGGCGGGGTTCCGCGCGAGGAGCGGTTCAAGGTCGGTGACTGGCAGGACGGGGCCAATGGCCTGCCTGCGCTCGCCGATGCGCAGGCGCAGCTCGAATGCGTGATCGACGCCATGCTCGCCTACGGCACCCACAGCATCGTCATTGCCCGCGTGATCCGGGCCCGGGTCAGCGGCGCGGTCGATCCGCTGATCTATCAGGATGGAGGCTACCTGTGAGCCGCACCGACTTCGCCGCTCTCCATGGAGAGCAGCTCTACCGCGCCTTGCGCGAGCGGCACACGCTGGCCCCGCTGATCGAACGCGATCCTGCGCTGACGATCGACGATGCCTACGCCATCAGCCTCGATTTCCTCGCCCGCCGGCTGGCCGATGGCGAACGCGTGGTCGGCAAGAAGATCGGCGTCACCAGCAAGGCCGTGCAGGACATGCTCGGCGTTCACCAGCCCGATTTCGGATTCCTCACCGATGCCATGCTGGCGGAAGGCGAGATCGACGTCGCCGGACGCCGCCTCATCCAGCCGCGCGCCGAGGCCGAGATCGCCTTCATCCTCGCCGAGCCCCTGACCGGGCCAGGCGTGACGGCGGAACAGGTGATCGCCGCCACCGCCGCCATCGCACCGTGCTTCGAGATCGTCGACAGCCGCATTCGCGACTGGAAAATCGGGATTGTTGACACTGTGGCCGACAACGCCAGCTGCGGCGTGTTCGTGCTCGGCGCGGCGCGGGCTGATCCGCGCAGCCATGATCTGCCCGGCCTGCGGGTCACGGTGACCAAGAACGGCCAGCCACTGTCCGAAGGGCTCGGCTCGGCGGTGCAGGGCGATCCGGCCCAGGCCGTCGCCTGGCTCGCCAACACGCTCGGCCAGTACGGCGTGACGCTCGATGCGGGCGACGTGATCCTGTCGGGATCGCTGGTGCCGCTGGAACCGGCGGTCGCGGGCGACGTGTTCGAAATGGAACTGCATGGCGTGGGCACTTGCACCGCGCGTTTTGTCTAGGAAAAGCAATGACCAAGGTGAAAGCCGCGATTATCGGTTCGGGCAATATCGGCACCGACCTGATGATCAAGATGCTCAAGTATCCGCAGAACATGGAGCTGGCGGCGGTGGTCGGGATCGACCCGGCCAGCGAAGGCCTGGCCATGGCGCGCGAGCACGGGATTGCAACGACGCACGAGGGCATCGAGGGTCTGAAGCGGCTCGATTGCTACAAGGACATCCGCATCGCCTTCGATGCCACCAGCGCCTATGCCCACAAGGTTCATGACGCGGCCTTGCAGGCGGATGGCATCCGGGTGGTCGACCTGACGCCCGCCGCGATCGGGCCCTTCACGGTGCCGACGGTCAACATGGACGCGCACCTCGACGCGCCCAACGTCAACATGGTGACCTGCGGCGGGCAGGCGACGATCCCGATGGTGGCGGCGGTGAGCCAGGTGGCGAAGGTCCACTATGCCGAGATCGTTGCCTCGGTCTCCTCGCGTTCGGCAGGGCCGGGGACGCGCGCCAACATCGACGAATTCACTCGCACAACCGCCCGCGCCATCGAGGCGGTCGGCGGGGCGACGCGGGGCAAGGCGATCATCATTCTCAACCCGGCCGAACCGCCGATGATCATGCGCGATACCGTCTTCACCCTGTCCGAAGGGGCAGACGAGGAGGCAATCCGCGCCTCGGTCGAAGCGATGGTGGCACGGGTGCAGGCCTATGTCCCCGGTTACCGGTTGAAGCAGCAGGTCCAGTTCGAGCGCTTCGGTGACAACAATCCGCTGCGCATTCCCGGCATGGGCGAGTTCACCGGGATCAGGACCATGATCCTGCTCGAAGTCGAGGGCGCGGGCGACTACCTGCCCAGCTATTCAGGCAATCTCGACATCATGACCGCGGCGGCCAAGGCCACCGGCGAACTGATTGCTGAAAGGATCGCGGCATGAGCTTCGATGTCGAACGGGGCGACAAGCTCTACATCCAGGACGTGACCCTGCGCGACGGGATGCACGCGATCCGTCACATGTACGGCATCGACAGCGTGCGCGAGATTGCCGCCGCACTCGACAAGGCGGGCGTCGATGCAATCGAGGTCGCCCATGGCGATGGCCTTTCGGGCATGAGCTTCAACTACGGCTTCGGCGCACACACCGACTGGGAATGGCTCGAGGCCGTGGCCGATGTGCTGGAGCGCAGCGTACTGACCACGCTGATCCTGCCCGGCGTAGGCACGGTCGAGGAACTGCGCCGTGCCTATGACATCGGCGTGCGCTCGGTCCGGGTGGCAACCCACTGCACCGAAGCGGACGTTTCGAAGCAGCATATCGGCATCGCCCGCGATCTCGGCATGGACGTCTCCGGGTTCCTGATGATGAGCCACATGATCGACGCCGAGGCGCTCGCTAGCCAAGCATTGCTGATGGAAAGCTACGGCGCTCACTGCGTTTATGTCACCGACAGTGGCGGCGCGCTCGACATGGACGGGGTGCGCGAGCGGCTCGAAGCCTATGATCGGGTGCTCAAGCCTGAAACCCAGCGCGGAATGCACGCGCACCACAACCTGAGCCTCGGCACGGCGAACTCCATCGTCGCGGCGCAATATGGCGCAGTGCGGATCGACGCCTCGCTCGCCGGGATGGGGGCAGGCGCGGGCAATGCGCCGCTGGAGGTGTTCATCGCTGCCGCTGACCGCAAGGGCTGGAACCACGGCTGCGACGTCATGGCACTGATGGACGCGGCGGAAGACCTGGTTCGACCGCTGCAGGACCGCCCGGTAAGGGTTGACCGCGAGACACTCGCGCTCGGCTATGCCGGGGTCTATTCCAGCTTCCTGCGCCATGCGGAAAAGGCCGCCGGGGATTACGGGCTCGATACCCGTGCCATCCTGGTCGAACTGGGCCGTCGCAAGATGGTCGGCGGGCAGGAGGACATGATCGTCGACGTCGCGCTCGATATGCTCAAGGCGCAAGGTACCGATGGCTGAGATTTCGCTCCACCGGCCCTATCCGGCAGCAGAAGTCGGGCGCTGGGATTTCGAAACCGATGTTGCGGTGATCGGGTTCGGTGCCACGGGTGCCTGCGCCGCGATCGAAGCCGCTGATGCGGGCGCAAAGGTCATGCTGTTCGAGCGCAATTCGGGCAGCGGCGGCGCCTCGGGCCTGTCGGGCGGGGAAATCTACATCGGCGGCGGTGGCGGCACCGATGCACAGCGCGCGGCGGGCTTCGAGGACAGCACCGAGGACTTCACCGCTTATCTCAAGGCGGCGGGCGGCCCTTGCGTCGATATTGCCAAGTGCGAACTCTACGGGCGCGAGGCCCTGAACCACTACGCCTGGCTCAAGGCGGAGGGCGTGCCCTATCGCGGCAACTACCTGCCCGGAAAGCATATCGAGCCGACCGACGATTCTACCCTGATCTGGTCCGGCAGCGAGGCCGCCGCGCCGTTCTGCGACATTGCCAGACCGGCCCCGCGCGGCCACGTGATCCAGCACATGGGCTGGGGCGGGGGGCGGCCACTGGTCGACATTCTGGAAGCCAGCGCCCGGAATCGACACGTCGAGATCGTCGTCGACGCCCGCGCACTGGCGTTGATCGAGGACGAGGGCCGGATCGTCGGCGTGATCATGCGGATCGACAACCAGCCGCGCTTTGTCCGCGCCAGCAAAGGCGTGGTGCTGGCCACCGGCGGGTTCGTGTTCAACGATGATCTGCGGCGCAAGCATTGCCCCGACACTTTCAAGCTCAACGACCCGATCGGCGATAAGGACGATGGCAGCGGCATCCTGCTGGGGGTCGGTGCTGGCGGCGAGGCGATCCACATGGATCAGTTTTTCACCACTTGCCCGTGGACCATGCCGGAAAGTCACGCCAACGGGGTGTTCGTCAATGTCCACGGCCAGCGGTTCATCAACGAGGATTGCTACCACGGGCGGGTCAGCCGCTGCGCGGTCGACCAGCCGGGCGGCAAGGTCTACCTACTGCTGGACAGCGCGCAGTTCGTCCAGCCGATGGACTTCGCCCGGACCGACATCGCCGGGACCGGGGACACGTGGGAAGAGGTCGAGACCGAGCTGGAGATGCCCCAAGGCACGCTCAGCACCACGATGGCGTTCTACAACGCCCATGCCCGCGAAGGCCGCGATCCGCTGTTCGACAAGCGCCCGCCGATCCTGATGCCGCTCGACCAGGGGCCGTTCGTGGCGCTGGAGCTCAATTTCCAGTCCAGCTATTTCAGCTTCTTCACCCTCGGCGGGCTCCATACCTCGACCGATGGCGAAGTGCTGGGCCGGGGCGGAACGCCGATCCCGGGCCTCTACGCTGCCGGGCGCTGCACCAGCGGCCTGCCTGCCTGGGGGCACGGCTATTCTTCCGGCATGAGCCTGGCTGACTGCACCTTCTTCGGACGGCAGGCCGGGCGCGCGGCCGCGCTTGGCTGATACCATCCACGAGCGCCTGCAGGCACTGGAAGACCGCGAAGCGATCGGTAATCTCATCGCGTCCTACGGCCCGATGGCAGACAGCGGTGACGCGCAGGCGGTGGCGGCCCTGTGGACCAGCGATGGCGTCTATGCGGTCGACGGATTTCCCGAAGCGCGCGGCCACGCCGCGATTGCAGCCCTGATCGAGGGACCAGTCCACCGGGATTTGATGAGCGACGGTTGCGCCCACGTGCTCAGCCCGCCCGTTATCACGCTGGCGGGCGATCAGGCGACGGCACTGTGCCACAGCATCGTCTTCCGCAAAACCGGGGCAGGGTGGGACACGGTGCGCGTGGCTGCCAACAACTGGCAGTTCGTGCGAACCAGCGAAGGCTGGCGGGCGGCGCGGCGGGACAACGCCCTGCTCGACGGCAGGGCCGCTGCCCGCACGCTCCTCGCAATCAGTGGATCGGTACCCCGTCAATCGTGATCCGGTGCATCAGGCGGCGATGGCCGTGGTAGTCGTTGAGCGCATAGTGCCAGGTCGACCGGTTATCCCACATGGCCACCGTGCCCGGCGCCCATTGCAGACGGCACTGGAATTCCTCGCGCATGCCGACGGAAAACAGGTAGTTGAGCAGTGAGAGGCTCTCGTCCCGGGTCCAGCCTTCGATATGGGTAGTGAAGCCGGAGTTCACGTAGAGCAGCTTCTGCCCGGTGTCCGGATGGCGGATGACCAGCGGATGGACCGCGCGGGTCTTCAGGTCCCGTCCTTTGAGATCCGCACCCTGATCCGAATTGGAAAGGAACCCGTCCGGGCCGTAGATATGGTCGGCGGTGTGGACGGCCCGCAGGGTCTCCAGCGTCGCCTTGAAGGCGTCTGACAGCGAATCGTAGGCTGCTGCCATGCTGGCGAACAGCGTATCGCCGCCGCTGGGCGGCAATTCGCGGGCGACCAGGATGGAACCCATCGCCGGCACCTGGTCGTAACTGTGATCGGTGTGCCAGCCACCGCCGATATTGACCTGCTGGGTCTCGCTCTTGCGGACTTCAGCGATTTCGGGATGGCCGCCATTGGCCGGGAAATAGTTGTTGACGACGATCGGCCCGATCCGGCGGGCAAAGGCGATATGGTCTTCCTCCGACAGGTCCTGGTCGCGGAAAACGACCAGACCGCGTTCAGCCAGCAAATGCTTGATTCCCGCTATGTCGCTGTCGCTGGCGCTTGCGAGCCGCAGTCCATGCACTTCGCTGCCGACATGCCGCGACATCGGCCTGATCTGATCCTGATTCATTGTTCCTCTCTCCCCGGTTTTTCCGGAGGTTAGCTTACCAGCTGGCCTCCATCCACCACCAGAATCGTACCGGTGGCTTTTCTCGCCTTTTCGGATGCCAGATAGGCGACCGCCTCGGCGATATCTTCCGGTGCGCAGCTGCCATCAACCAGCTTGGGCATGCCGCGCATGACCATGTCCCAGTCGAGTTCGCCTTCGGGCGGGGCCTGCTGCGTCATCGGCGTGGTGACATGGCCGGGGCAGACCGCGTTCACCCGCACGCCCTGCGCCGCATACTCTGCGGCCAGTGCGCTCGTCATGCCCACGACCGCGTGCTTCGACGCGCAATAGGCGGCGGTGTAGATCATGCCGCGCAGGCCCGAGGTCGAACCGATGTTGACCACGTTGCCCTTGCTGGCGAGCAGGTGCGGCAAGGCTGCCTGGCAAAGCACGAACACGCTGGTCGTGTTGATCCGCAGGATCCGCTCGAAGTCCTCGACGGCAAAGGCGTCGGTCGGCCCCCACTTGAGCATTCCGGCGACGTTGCACAGCACGTCGAGCCTGTCCTGCGCAGCGGCTTCGACCAGCGCGCGGCAGGAAGCGTGATCTTCGGCGTTGTAGGGCACGGCGTGGGCCGCATCGCCGATCATCGCTGCGGTTTCGGCAAGGCCAGCCTCGTTGATATCGCCGATGGTCACCTGCGCCCCTTCGCGGGCCATCAGCAGGGCGGTGGCCCGCCCGATACCCGATGCTGCGCCCGTGACCAGTACCCGCTTGCCTGCAAAGCGCATGGCCATTCTCCCCCTATCCGAACGTTGCGGGCGGTTCGCCCATCACGGTAACTGTAGGCCGGCCCGCGTCATCGACCGCATGGATCAGGCATGACAGGCGTCGCGACCGGGTTTCCGAAATCCACCAGCGGCCATCCCGCTTCACGTAGGCGTCGTCGTATTCGACCCCCATCTGAGTCAGGGTGCGGCTTGCCAGGTTGATGCTGTGGAACAGCAGCGACCACTGGCCCGTGGCCCGGTCAGAATCGTCGAACACGATCACCCCGTTGGCGCCATGGTGGATGTCGAACACCCCCGGTGCGCAGCCCATCGCAGCATAGACCGCCACGAAGGCATCCCGGCTGTTGAACGCAGGGAACCCGTCGTACGCGATCACCGCTCCTTCGGGGAACAGGCAATCGCGCACCGTGTCCGGGTCCTTGGCATCGCAGGCTCGCAGGTAGCGCGCCTTCAGATCCCGGATCGCGCGGTCATCCTCCAGCCGTTGCAGCCGCTGCTCAAGCGAGGCGGGCACGGGTCAGAACTTGACCCCGGCCGTCACCCCGAATGTCCGCGGCTCGGGGAAGTATCCCAGTAGGATGCCGCCGAAGCCCGGGCCGAAGTCGATGAAGTTCGACGGATTGTCCTCCTCCGTCAGGTTGCGCACGAACACCGACAGGTCCGCATCCACCCCGCCAAGGGGGATTTCCGCCACTGTGGCGCGCAGGTTGACGATTGTCCGCCCGGCCGACTTGCTCGATCCGGCCACCTGGTCAGACGCAGCAGGTGCGGTCAGCGCATAGGGGAAGGTGAAGTAGCTCGAAGAATAGCTGAGGTCTGCATAGAGGTTGAACTTGCCCCAGTCACCTTCGGCCACCCGCAAGTCGGCTCCGATGGCGGCGGTGGTCTTGGGGGCGTGCGGGAAAGCCCGGTTGTTCGACACGTCGACCCCGCCGTCAATGAAGCGCTTGTAGTCGGAATCGAGGAATGCGAGCGAGGCATTGATGGTCAGGGCATCAACCGGCCGGATCACGGTCTCGAACTCGAGCCCCTGGATCCGCGCGGCAGCGGCGTTCTGGATGATCGAGGCTGCCCCGGTGGTGGCGGTGAAGACCGACAGCTGCATGTCCTTGCGCTCATCGCGGAAGGCAGCGACGTTTAACACCACCCGGTTGTCGAACAGCTGGCTCTTCAGGCCGACTTCAAAGGTATCGACCTTTTCCGGGCGATAGGGCGAACACAGTTCCAGTGCGCCGCTCGGGCAAGCGGCAGTGGGCGCGGCAAAGACATTGGTCTCGCCGTTGAACCCGCCCGACTTGAAGCCGCGGGCGAACCGGGCATAGACGTTGACGTTCTCCGACGCCTTGTAGGCCAGCGTCACTGCGGGCGAGAAGTTGTTGTAGGTGGCATCCGGGATGCTGCCATAGGGCAGGTCGGCCACCACCAACGGCGCCAGGATGCCGTTGGCCGGATCGAAGTTGACCCGGAAGAAGCGGCTGATGTCCTTGCGTTCGTGGGTGTAGCGGGCGCCCAGTGTCAGCTTGAGCGCCTCGGTCAGCTTGTAATCGAGCTGGGCGTAGAGCGCATAGGCCTCGGTGTTGGAGCCGTAGTTCGAATCGAGGTCGACGCCGCCACCGAAGTAGGTCTGCGGGTTGAGCGTTTCGGCCTGCTCTTTGAAATAGAACCCGCCCAGAACATAGCTCAGGGCGTCATCGAACGCCTGCCCGGTCAGCTGAAGCTCCTGGCTGAAGGCGTTGTAGTCGGAAATGCGCTGGGTGAAGGCGACGGGAAAGGGCGAGCCGTCAAGATCGAGCCCGTCCGCCCAGGCCATGTCGCGATAGGCGGTGATGGATTTGATCTCGGCGTCGCCCAGGCCGACCGTCAGCGTGAGGGCATGGCCATAGCTGCGCGAGCGTTCGTAGGCCGGCGCATCGATCGAGGCGGAGGTCACACGGTCGGGGTTGGCGATGGTATCGAGCGGGAAGAACGCGCCGCCGAAGGCATAGCTCGGGCCGTTGGGATCGAAGATGTCGCGCGGATCGCCGTTGCGGTTGACCCGCAGGAGCTGCGAGAAGGGCGGCGTCTGGCTCATCTTGGAATAGTCGTAGGTGTAGTCCGCCGTCACGTTGTCGGCGATCTCTGCACGCAGCTGGACCATGAAGCTGCCGGAATCGATCGAGTCGGTGCTGTTGCGGCCCGAGGGGTTGTTCGGCGCAAGGTCGATCAGGCCGTCGCGCTTGCGGTACTGGCCGGAAACCTTGGCCGAGAAGGCGCCCATCTGTGGCAGGTCGATGACCCCGCGCAGGCGCATCTCATCAAAGCTGCCATAGGTGACTTCGGCCAGGCCGCCGGCTTCGCCGCTGGGCTTCTTGGTAATCAGGTTGACCGCCCCCGCCAGCGCGTTGCGGCCATAGAGCGTGCCTTGCGGACCGCGCAGGACCTCGATCCGCTCAAGGTCGGCGACGTCGAAGATCGAGCCCTGCGCCTTCGCGATGTACACGCCATCGAGGTAGAGGCCGACGGCCGGTTCCCAGGTGATCGCAGGGTTGATCGTGACCGAGCCGCGGATGGCGATCTGCGAGATCGACTTGGAGGCCGGCGCCCGCTCGATCTTCACGTTCGGGGCCAGCGTGCCCAGCTTGTCGATCGAATCGATGCCGCGGCTTTCGAGAAACTCGGAGCCAACCGCGGAAATGGCAATCGGCACGTCCTGGATGTTCTCACTGCGCTTCTGCGCGGTGACCACGATCATGCCCAGGCCATCGCTCTCCGCTCCGGAATCGCCGGAGTCCTGCGCCAGCGCAGGTGTTGTGAGACCCAGAGCGAGCGCGCCGATGGATGCGCAGGCAAGCAGTGCTTTCATGTTCTCTCCCCTTGGCCGGATGCAGTGTCTGGCCGTGTTATGCGTAATAATTATGGGTATTGAGCTACGCGAAAATAGCTTACGACGCAAGAAAATACGTGTTATCGCAGTCAGGCACTGAAAAACATACGCATTGGAGAACGGGGATGCTGACTTTGGCTCTTGCCCTTGCCGCGGCCTTGCCATCGGCCGAGCAATGCCGGGCCGTGGCGGGCAACCCCGAGGCCGCGCTGGCGCAGTCCATCGGCCTGCAGGGCTATATCTATGGCTATCCCATGGTCGACCTGCTGCGGCAGCGTCACAACGAAACGCACCGCGTCGCCGCCGAGCAGCCAGTGGCCGCGCCGGCCAACACCATGGCGATCTATCCCCATCTGCTGACGCCGGAGACGCAGGGGCAGCTGCGCGCGGCCAATGTCGATACGCTCTATCTCAACGCCTGGCTGGACCTCTCTAAGGGGCCGGTCATGCTGGACGTGCCGGCAATGGGGGACCGGTACTACACGCTGGCATTCATGGACCTCTATGGCCGGCCGCTACATATCGGGACGCGCACCAACGGCGGTGCGACCACGCGCTATGCGCTGGTCGGCCCTGGCACCCCGGCACCGGAAGGCGCGGAGGTTATTCGCCTCGCCACGGATACCGTCTGGATGCTGGGCCGGGTGCTCGCTGTGGCCGGGCCGGATCTGGAGCGCGCCCGCGAACTTTCCGCCGCGATCCGGTTTGACGGGCCGTCCGGTCCACCGGTCGAGGCGGCCGAGCCCCTGCGCCCGTTCGATAGCCTGCTGTTCTATGCGCTGCTGAACGAGGCGCTTCGTGGGGTACCGGTCCGTGCGGGCGAGGCGGGCCTGATGGCGATGTTCGACAAGGCCGGTTTCGGGCCGGGCGCCGCGTTCGATCCGGCCAGCCTGTCGGAAGGGCAGAAGCTCGGCCTCGGTTGTGCACTCCGATCGGGGCCGGGGGTGCTGTCGCAGCGCGGCTTCCGGCCGACCCATGTCCGCAATGGCTGGATGTGGTCGTCGAACATTGCCGATCCCGGGTTCGACTACCTGCTCCGCGCCGAAGCGGCGCGGGGCGGCTATGTGAACGATCCGGAAGAATCGATCTACCCCGCCGCCATTACCGATCACCGGGGTGAGCCCTTGCAGGGCGGCCGCCGCTATCGCATCCGCTTCGCGGCTGACGGCCTGCCCCCGGTCGATGCGTTCTGGTCGATCACCGCCTATGACCGCGCAACCTCGCAGCTGATGCCGAACGCGATCGGGCGCTACACCATCGGAGACCGTACCGACGGTCTGGTGCGCGATGAAGATGGCTCGCTGACGCTCCACCTTTCTTCCTCGGAGCCGCCGGAAGGCAAGGCGAACTGGCTGCCGGTTCCCGCCACGCCGTTCCACGTCGTCCTGCGCATGTACCTGCCGCAGAAGGACGCGCTCGACGGCCACTATGCGCCGCCCCAGATCGAAAGGATCGAACCGTGACCCGGCCCACCACCACCATCGATGCGTTCTCCCCCGAGGTCTATGCCGACGACGGCGAGATCGCCGCGCGCCTCGCCGCCATGCGCGGGCAGGGCGATGTGCTGTGGATCGAGCAGGACCCCTATCGTCCGTTCTGGGCCGTGCTGCGCCATGCCAACGTGATGGAGGTGGAGCGCAACAACAAGGTCTGGCTGAACGAACCGCGCCTGACCCTGCTGCCGTCCTGGTTTGAGGACCGAACGATTGCACAGTTCGGCAACCGTACCGGCCCCGTCCGCACCCTGCTGGACATGGACGAGCCCGATCACCGCAAGCACCGTCAGCTTACGCAATCATGGTTCAACTCGAAGTACCTCGACACCCTGCGCGAACGGATGCGCCTGCTGGCGAAGGACTATGTGGACCGGATCGAGACCCTGGCCGCCAGCGGCCCCTTCGATTTCGTCGAGGAAGTCGCGGTTCCTTACCCGCTGATCATGATCACCACGATCCTCGGCTTGCCGGACAGCGATGCCCCGCTGGTGCTGCGGCTGACGCAGGAACTGTTCGGTGCCAGTGACCCTGAACGCAATGCCAATGGCGATTTCGGCCTGGCCACTGCGATGGAATTTTTCGGTTATCTCGGCGGTGTGGTACAGCAACGGCGCAATGCGCCGCTTGATGACCTCATGTCGGTCATCGCGACCGCTACGATCGACGGCGCGCCGCTGTCCGACATGGAAACGCTGTCTTATGGCATGCTGCTGGCCGCAGCCGGACATGACACCACCAGTTCAAGCGTGGGCGTGGGCATGATGCAGCTGGCGCGCAATCCCGCCGAGTTTGCCAAGCTCAGGGCTAACCCCGCTCTGGTTGCCCCGGCGGCGCAGGAAATGTTCCGCTGGGCCACTCCGGTCCGGCATTTTCTTCGAACGGCAGCGGTTGATACGGAACTTGCAGGGCAGCCTGTCAAGGCAGGTGAACATGTTGCGCTGATGTACCTCTCCGCCAATCGCGATGAGCGGGCGTTCGACGCTCCCGATGAATTCCGGATTGATCGCAGCCCGAACCGCCACCTCGCGTTTGGCTATGGGGCCCACCATTGCCTGGGGCGGATTTTGGCGGAAATGGAAGTGGAGGCATTGTTCGCCGAGATCGCCGCACGGGTCGATACCATTGAACTTGCCGGTGAGCCCGAGTGGGTGAAGACCAATCACACCGGCGGACTGAAGCACTTGCCAGTGCGGGTGAGGATGAAATGACCGATAGCACTCTGGAAGCGCGGATAGACCGTTTGGAATCGCTCGATGCGATCCGCCAGCTGCCCGCCAAATATGCGCTTGCGCTCGACATGCGCGACATGGACGCGATGGTCAGCCTGTTTCCGGCCGATGTGCGGGTGGGCAAGGACGCCAGCGGGAGGCAGGCCTTGCGCGCCTATATGGACCGCACCCTGCGCTCGCCGTTCACCGGCACCAGCCACCATATCGGCGGCCACGTGATCGAATTCGACGATGCGGATCATGCCCACGGTGTGGTCTATTCCAAGAACGAGCACGAGACCCCGGTGGAAGGCGGGGCGGACGAATGGGTCATCATGCAGATGATGTATGTTGACGATTATGTCCGCCAGGACGGGCGCTGGTACTTTGCCCGGCGCCTGCCGCTCTACTGGTACGCGACCGACCTGAACAAGCCACCGGTGGGCGCAAACAAGATGCGCTGGCCGGGTACGGACTGGGCGGAAGGGACCTTCCACAAGCTGTTCCCCAGCTATGCCGAGTTCTGGGCGCGCGAGGGGGACCACGGCGGCCCGGTGCCCGAACCCGCGCCGCTTGAGAAGTTCCTGGAAACCATGCGGCGCGGTGCGGCTGCGCCCAGGATCAAGGTGCGGGCGGACTAGAAGTAGTAGCTGGCACCATTGGCAACCAGCACCGATCCGTTCACGTAACTGGCGTCGTCGCTGGCCAGGAACGCCACTGTTGCAGCAATTTCGGCCGGGTCGGCCATCCGGCCCAGCGGGATCGCCGCTTCCATCGAGGCGATCCAATCATCCGGGATGCCCTGCATGATCGGGGTGTTGGTCGGCCCCGGCGCAACTGCGTTCACGCGGATCCTGCGCGGGGCGAGTTCGCGTGCGAGCTGGCGGGTCAGGCCGATCACGGCGGCCTTGCTGGCGCAGTAATGCGCGCTGCCTTCGCCCGACTGGGCGCTGGTCGAGCTTATGTTGATGATCGTGCCGGGATGGCCGTCTGCGGCCAGCACACGGGCGAATTCGCGGCAGACATAGAACGTGCCGTTGAGGTTCACCGCCAGCACCCCGGCCCAGCCGTCGTCGCCCATGTGGATCACCTGATCGACGATCACGTCCGAGCTGCCCTGCTCGGCCAGTTCGGCATTGCGCCGGGCCATGCTGGCATAGAACTCGTCCGAGCCGTCATCGGCAGCGCGGCCGATTCCGGCGTTGTTGACTGCGATGTCGAGCCGCCCGAACGCCTCGCGCGCAGCCTTGACGGCAGCGGCGACCGAACCGGAATCCGCGACATCGCAGCCCAGCGCCAGCGTGGCGCCGCTCGCCTCCGCTTCGGCCTGGTTCAGATCGAGTGCGGCCACCCGGGCCCCGTCGTCCATCAGCCGCCGGACAACGGCCGCGCCGATCCCCCGGCCGGCCCCGGTGACAATGGCGGCGCGTCCTGCCAGTCGCCCGGTCATTGGGCGTTGGCTCCGGTCAGGTCATTCGCCGCGATATAGCCGAAGGTCAGTGCCGGGCCGATGGTTACACCGGCACCTGGATAGCTTTCACCCATGGCCGAAGCCGCGCTGTTGCCGATGGCGTAGAGGCCGGCGACTGGCTGGCCCTTGCCGTCCAGCACCCGGGCCCGCGCATCGGTCTTCAGCCCGCCGTTGGTGCCGATATCGCCGGGATAGATCGGCATGGCATAGAACGGCCCTTTGTCGAGCGGGCGCAGGCAGGGATTGGGGGTTACGCGCGGATCGCCGTACATCCGGTCATAGGCCGCATCGCCGCGGTGGAAGTCAGGGTCTTCACCCTTGGCGGCGTGGGCATTGTACCGCGTCATCGTCGCTTCGAGACGACCGGCGTCAACGCCCATCGCTTCGGCGAGTTCGGCGATGGTCCTGCCCTTCTTGAGGACTGTCTTGACCATGCCGTTCTGCGCCCAGTCGGGCAGCAGCGGATAGACCGGGCCGACCGGATAGTTGTGGCGATAGGTGTGGTCGAACACGAACCAGCTCGGGCTGGCATCGCCATGCTCGCGCTGGCGGCGGGCCATCTGCTGGCCGGTCACGTGATAGGATGCCGCCTCGTTGAGGTAACGTTCGCCGCGCTGGTTCACCATCAGGCTGCCGGGCAGGGCGCGTTCGATCGTGCACAGCCGCCCGCGATCCTCGCCCGGGATATAGAAAACCGGGGCCGCCCAGGTCGATTGCAGGTTCATCGTCTCGGCACCCAGCGCTTGTCCGGCGCGGATCGCGTCACCGGTGTTGCCGCCGGTCCCGCCGGAATAGAGCGCATTGGGATAGAGCGGCGCGTGTTCGTCACGCATGGCCTGGTTCTTGTCGAAGCCCCCGGCTGCCAGCACCACGCCCTTGCGCGCGCGCACCCGCAGATCGCGCTTCCTGTGACGGATCACCGCGCCGGTAACCCGGCCGTCTTCCTCGATCAGTTCGACCAGCGGGCTTTCCAGCCACAGCGGCACTTTGGCCTCGTTCAGGGCCAGCCGCAGTCCGCCCGCCAGTGCATTGCCGAGCGTAAGCCGTCGGTCCTTGCGCGAGGTGAAACGGAACGGCCAGTCGAACCAGTAGCGCATCAGGCTCCTGGCCAGATGCCACCACCAGCCCTTGGCCCGGAACAAGAGGATGTAGGTCTCGTCGAAGTGCCAGTTGAGATAGCCGAACAGCGACGCCGCCGGCGAGGCAAAGCGCAGTGTGCGCACATCGTCGCCCAGTTTGCGCCCGTCGAGCGGGGAAGGCATGTGGGTGCGATAACCGGTGGGCGAGCCGCCCGGGTTTTCGGCATGGTAATCAGGGTAGGGGAAGGCGTGGTAATCGATCTCGGTGTTTGCGCCCATCCAGCGCAGCATTTTCGCAGCGTTTTCGACATAGGCGCGGATGTTCTCGTCCGGCACATTGTCGGCTGACAGGGCACGGACATATTTGAACGCATCCTCGACGCTGTCATGAAAGCCCGCTGCTGCCGCCTGGTCGCTGGCGGGAATCCAGATGCCGGCCCCTGAAGTGGCTGAGGTGCCGCCCCACTGCGGCTCCTTCTCGACGATCAGTACTTCGGCATGGTTCTTTGCTGCGACCAGCGCCGACAGCATTCCGCCCGCGCCCGATCCCACAACGAGGACATCGACTTCCTGATCCCAACCTACGCTCATCGCCTGTCTCCTGCGGTTCAGGACGGAATGTAGAGTTGCGCGGCCTTGCCGCCATCGACCGGCAGGGCAACACCGGTGATATAGCTGGCTGCATCCGACAACATGAACACGATCGCTTCTGCCAGTTCTTCGGGCTGGCCGCCCCGGCCCATCGGGATGGCATCGGCGGTCTTGGCGGCGAGTTCGGGGGCCTTGGTCGCAAAGTCCAGCGTGGCGGCGGTGTTCACCTGACCGGGGACGATGGCGTTGACCCGGATGCCCTGCCGCGCCCCTTCCATTGCCGCCACCGCAGTGAACTGGATCAGTGCCGCCTTCGATGCCGAATAGCTGGAATAGTTGGCCATGGCCCGAATTGCGGTGGTGGAGGAGATGTTAACGATCGAGCCCTTGCCCTGCGCCGCCATCACTTTCATCGCGGCCTTGGTGCCGACGAATACCGCGTCGGCGTTGACGGCGAAGTCCTTGCGCCAGTGCTCCAGCTTCAGGCGGCTGATCGGGGCGTAGTGGGTCGACATGGCATTGTTGACCAGCATGTCGAGCCGGCCGTGGCGGGTGGCGACATCTTCAATCAAGGCCTCGAAGGCAGCAAAGTCGGTCACGTCGAGCTGAAATGCTTCAACCTTGCCGCCTTCAGCTTCGATCTGGGCACGGGCACTGTCGAGCAATTCCTGCCGTCGCCCGCAGATCACCACTTGCGCGCCGCGCCGGGCCAGCAGCGCGGCGGTGGCAAGACCAATGCCGTCGCTTCCGCCGGTCACGAGCGCGACCTTTCCGGTCAGATCCTGGCTCATATCCTCTCCTCTCCAACCCGCTACCGGTCGAGCGCGGCGCGGGGATTCTTCGAAAACGCAATTGACGCAGTTGGCCGTTCCATGTCAACCAAATGCGTAATTCATAAAGCTATCATTTACGAATCCATCGAAAAGGAAATGCGGATGGCCGATCTTTCCGGCAAAGTGGCACTGATAACGGGGGCCGGGCAAGGGGTCGGGCAGGGGATTGCCCTTGCGCTTGCTGCGGCCGGCGCGAAAGTCGCTGTTACCGGCCGGACCCTGGCCAAGCTGGAAGCAACCTGCGCGCTGATAGCCGAGCGCGGCGGCGAGGCGCAGGCAATTGCCGGCAACGTGAAGGATGCCGGCAACCTTGCGGAGATGGTCGAGCAAACGATCAAACGGTTCGGCGGGCTCGATGTGCTGGTCAACAACGCGCAGGAAGTGCCGAATGGCAAGCTGCTTGATGTCAGCGATGAGGCCTTCCTCGCCGGATTCGAGTCCGGTCCGCTGGCCAGCTTCCGGCTGATGAAGCTGGTGCATCCACATATGGTCGCGCGCGGGGGCGGGGTGATCGTCAACCTCGCGTCGTCGGCCGGTATCCGGTGGGACATGTCCGGCTATGGCGCTTACGGTGCGGTCAAGCAGGCGACCCGCGTGCTGACCCGCGCGGCGGCGGCCGAATGGGGCCGGCAGGGCATCCGCGTGCTGACGATTGCACCCCATGCCGAAAGCCCGGGGCTCAAATGGTGGATTGCGAACAACCCGGACGAGGCCGAGGCCTTCTTCCGTACCATCCCGCTGGGCCGGATCGGTAAACTGGAGGAGGATATCGGCCGGGCTGTTGCCGCGCTGTGTTCGGATGACATGGCCTATCTTACCGGCGCAACGATCCCGCTCGACGGCGGCCAGGCGAATTTCGACTGATGGAGAAGGTCATCTGCCTGCTGTGGAGCGAAGACGGCGCTGATCGCGCTGCTTTCAATGACCGGCTGATCGCGCACCTGCCGGGCGCCCTGCGTGCTGCCGGTGCGAGCGATATTCGGATCAATCTCGAGGATGCCATCAGCGCAGGCGGCGCGCATCTGCGCCAGACCCGCGGTGCGCGGCAGCATGATGCGGCGGTGCAGTTCTGGCTGCACTCGGCCAATCAGGCACGGCGAGGCGGTGTGGACCACGTGCTTGATGGATGCTGCGCACGATGGCACGGCTGGGTGGTAGCGGAATCGACCATTATCGCCAACGCGGCGCATCCGGCGCAGCCCGGCCAGCGCACCGCCGGTTGGGCCCAGCTCGCCTTTCTGACCTTGCCGGCATGGCTGACCCATGCCGAATGGCTTGAGCTATGGCAGGATTGCCACACGCAGGTGGCGGTCGAGACCCAGGCCAATTTCGAATATGTCCAGAACCTCGTCGTCCGGGCGCTGACGGACGGCGCACCGCCCTATACGGCGATCGTGGAGGAGTGTTTTCCCGAGGCGGCGCTGAGGGATCCCTTTGTGTTTTTCGACGCGGTGGGCGATCCGGCGAAGTTCCAGGCGAACCTCGACCGGATGATGGAAAGCTGCGATCGCTTCATCGATCGCGGCACCATCGACGTAATCCCGACCGGGCAGTACAGCTTTTGAGGGCGAACGCGGCGCGAACGTCGAAGAAATGGTCGCTTCTGGCCGCATTTGCGTAAAAATATAATCTTCCAAATCCGCAAAATGCAGTTATACGAGACACAAAGCGCTTCAATGCGTCGAATCGAGGGAGAGGATTGCATGTCAGGCAGGGTAGCGCTGGTTACCGGTGCGAGCCGCGGGGCCGGTCGGGGCATTGCCCGGGGCTTCGGCGAGCTGGGATACACGGTCTATGTCACCGGCAGGACTGTCGCGCCCGGCGATGCCAAGGGGTGGGACGGCACGGTCCTGCCCGGCACCGTTGCCGAAACCGCCGCAGAAGTGACCGCCGCTGGCGGCACAGGTATCGCCGTGATGTGCGACCATGCCGATGATGCGCAGGTCGCCGCGCTGTTTGCGCAGATTGCCCGGGAGCAGGGCCGGCTCGACGTGCTGGTCAACAACGCGACCTATATCCATCACCAGCTGATCGAGAAGAAGCCGTTCTGGGAAAAGGATCTCGACGCGGTGAAGATCCTCGATGTCGGGCTGCGCTCGGCATATGTGGCGAGCTGGCATGCCGCGCAGATGATGGTGAAGCAGGGTTCCGGCGTGATTGCCTTCGGCTCGTCCTTTGGCGGTTCGTGTTACATGCACGGGCCTGCCTATGGCGCGCAGAAGGCCGGGGTCGACAAGTTTGCCCATGACATGGAGCATGACCTGCGCGGCAGCGGCGTGATCGCGGTCTCGATCTGGATGGGGCCGCTGGTGACCGAGCGTTCGCTGATTGCGCAGAAGACCAATCCTGAGCAGTACGAGGGCTTCATCGAGGCCGCCGAAAACCCCGAGTTCACCGCCCACATCATCGACGCCATCGACCGCGCGCCGAACCGGGATGAGCTGTCCGGCCAGACCCTGATCGGGGCCGAGATCGCCAGGGAGCTCGGCGTGACCGACCGCGGGCGCGAGAAGCCGAGCTATCGCGACATGCTGGGCAGCCCGCAGCCCAAGAACCCGGCCGCCGTCTACTGACATGGCCAGCCGGTTTCATCTTGCCGACCTGTTCGAGACTGTCGCCCGGACGGTTCCCGACCGGCTGGCGGTGATCGGTGCGCACGAGCGCCTGACCTTTGCCGAACTGAACGACCGCTGTGACCGGCTCGCCGCCGGGCTTGCGGCGCATGGCGTGGGGCGGGGCGATGCGGTTGGCCTCTACCTCTACAACGGGCCAGCCTATCTCGAGGGCTTCATTGCCGCCTGCAAGCTGGGTGCGGTGCCCTACAACGTGAATTACCGCTACCGCGCAGACGAGCTGCGATACCTGTTCGCCAATGCTGACAGTGCGGCCATCATCCACGGTGCGGAGTTTTCACCGGTCATCCGCGAAGTGCGGGGCGATGTGCCGACGCTCAAGGTGACCGTGGCCGTCAACGATGGTTCGGATGCCGAGATTTCCGGGTCCGTCCCCTATGCCGCCCTGCTGGCGCACGAGCCGGGTGGGCCGTGGGAGCGGAGCGAGGACGATTACCTGCTCTGCTATACCGGCGGTACCACCGGCATGCCCAAGGGCGTGATGTGGCCGCACCGGGCCTTCCTGTTCGCCTGCGCTGGCGGGGCGGGCTATTTCAACCCGCATGGGCCGCTCACCGACCCTTCCGATATCGAGAGCCGCGCGCGTGACGGCTATCCGCTGAAGCTGTTTCCGCTCGCCCCGCTGATGCACATGGCGGCGATGTGGGCGGTGTGGAGCGCCTTGCTCAATGGCCTTGCGATCATCCTCGACGAAGGCCGCGAGTTCGATGCCGAGCGGGTGTTCGACATGGCCGAGCGCGAGGGTGCCAACCTGATCCAGTTCGTCGGCGATGCCATGGCCACCCCGCTGCGCGATGCCTTGCGTGACAATCCGGGGCGCTGGAACCTGTCGGGCGTGATCAACTTCGGCTCGGGCGGGGCCGTGTTCTCGCAGCACCTCAAGGACGACCTCAAGGCGCTGGTGCCTACGGCCGCGATCACGGACGGGCTGGGCTCGTCGGAGACGGGCATGTCGGGACTGGCGGAGAAGTCTGACGAAGGCGTCATGCGCCTGCCTGCCAATGCGCAGCAGCAGATCATCGTCGATGGCCGGATCGGCGTGGTCGGCGAAACCGGTCTGATCGCCCGGACCGGCAATACGCCGATCGGCTACTACAACGACCCGGTGAAGACTGCCGAGACCTTCGTGACGATCGATGGCACGCTGTGGGCGGTATCCGGCGATGCGGGGCGGCTTGATGCGGACAGCATGATCACCGTGTTCGGTCGCGGTTCGACCTGCATCAACACCGGCGGCGAAAAGGTCTTTCCCGAGGAAGTGGAAGAGGTGCTGCGGACACACCCGGCGATCTTTGATGCGGTCGTGGCCGGGCAACCGGACCCGCGCTGGGGCGAGCGGGTGATAGCAGTGGTCTCGCCGCGTCAGGGCACGGCGCCGCCTGAATATGCCGAGGTGAAGGCCTACCTCGCGGCCAGGCTCGCCGGTTACAAGGTGCCCAAGTCGCTGGTCTGGGTGGACGAGGTCAAGCGCTCTCCGGCTGGCAAGCAGGACTACCGCTGGGCCAAACAGTTGGCGGCAGAGGTGGCATGACCCAGGTCGATCCCCTGTTCGCTGCGGTGACAGCGCCCGGCACGCCGTTTGAATTGACCGAGCGCGACGGGCTGCTGCAGTTCGCCAACGCCGCGCCCGACCTTGCCCTGATGATCGACCATGCCCGGCGGCACGGCGACAGGACGTTTCTGGTCGACTTCTCCTCCGACGGGGCCGAACGGCGCCTGACCTTCGAGCAGGTCTTCGCCTGGCGTGACCAGCTCGTGCCGATGCTGCAGATCAGGCGCGGCGACCGGGTGGCGATCTGCATGCGGAACCGGGCCGAGTGGATCGTCGCCTTCATGGCGGTGGTCAAGGCCGGGGGAATCGCGGCATTGCTCAACAGCCGCGGTTTGCCCGCCGAGCTGGTGGCGATGCTGGACGATGTCACGCCTGCGCTGGTGCTGGCTGACAGCCGCCGCGCAGCGCTGATCCGCGAGGGCGGCTATCAGGGCCGGATGCTCGATCTGACCAAGCCCTTCGACGGGCAGGAAATCGAGCGCCGCGCGGCCCAGGACCTGCCTGATCCCGGCCTTGCCCAGCCGCTCGATCCGGTCACGATCCTGTTCACCTCGGGCACCACCGGACGGGTCAAGGGCGCGGTTCTGACCCACCGCAGCCTGATCACGGGCCTTATGCTGATGCAGCTTTCGGGCGTGATGGTGCTGCACAACATGGCCAGGGCGCACGGCATCCCGGCCGAGACGCTGATGGCCAACCTGCCGCAGCAATCGGCGCTGCTGGTCTATCCGCTGTTCCATATATCGGGGCTTGGCGCAGCATTCCTTTCGCCCCTGTTCGCCGGTTCCAAGGTGGTGATCATGCGCCGCTGGGACGCGCAGGAGGCGGTGCGGCTGATCGAGGCAGAGAAGATCACCCTGTTCTCTGCCGTGCCGACGATGATGTGGGACCTGCTGCACCGGGCAAAGCTGGGCGATGCGGACCTCTCATCACTGCGCAATGTGGCTTCCGGCGGGCAGGCCCTGCCGGTCAACCTGCTCGACGAAATACGCGCGGTCTGCCCTCAGGCGGTCATGGGCACCGGCTATGGCATGACCGAGGCATCTGGCTCGCTGGCGCAGGCCGTGGGCGAGGATTTCATCCGCAATCGCGCCTCGGCCGGCCGGGTGCTGCCGCTGGCGCAGGTGCGGATTGTCGCACCCGATGGGACGGTCATGCCGACCGGCCAGAGCGGAGAAATCCAGCTCAGGGGCGCGATGGTCATGGCCGGCTACTGGAACCGCCCGGACGAAACCGCCGCTGCCTTCACCGACGACGGCTGGCTCAAGACCGGGGACGTCGGCTACGTCGATGCCGAGGGCTATATCTTCATCGTCGACCGGGTGAAGGACATGGTCATTTCCGGCGGCGAGAACATCTATTGTGCCGAAGTAGAGCGCGTCATGGGCGAAATGCCCGGCGTTGGGGAATGCGCCGCCTTCGGCATTCCTGACGAACGGCTGGGCGAACTGCTGGTCGCCGTGGTCAAGGGCGAGGGCCCGGGCGAACAGGCCGTGATCGACTGGGTCGGTGAACGGCTGGCCCGGTACAAGGCGCCGGGCCGCGTTGCCATCGTGAAAGACCCGCTGCCGCGCAACGACGTGGGCAAGGTCAACAAGGTCGCCCTGCGCGCGGCCTGGCCGAACCTGATTGGAGAACTGTGACATGGGCATGCCCAAGGATATCGGCATCATCGACTGCATGCTCGGCATTCCCGAGGCGGAAGACCGTTCCGACTGGTTCACGGCCTTCCGTCCGCTGATCAAGGATGCGGAGACGCTGCAGCAGTTCTCCATGCCCGCGCAGTACATGTTCAAGGATGTGCCCCAGACCGGCCATGCCGACGACTACGTCAAGTGGACGGTCGAGCAGATGGACAAGCATGGCATTGCCCAGGCCCTGATCGGCTGGAACGAGAACGAGACTTCGCGCCGCGCGAAGGAACTCTACGGCGACCGCTTCTTCTTCGATCTGCCGTGCGATCCCAACAAGGGGATGGAGGAAGTGCGGCGGATCAAGCGGATCCATGCCGAAGTCGGGCTATCGGCGATCAGCGTGTTCCCCGCCGGAACGCTGCCGCAGGTGGCGATTAACCACAAATACATGTTCCCGCTCTACGCCTGTGCGGTGGAGCTGGACATTCCGATCTGCCTCAACGTCGGCATTCCCGGCCCGCGCATTCCGATGGAAACGCAGAAGGTCGAGCATCTCGACGAAGTCTGCTGGTTTTTCCCTGACCTCAAGATCGTGATGCGCCACGGGGCCGAGCCGTGGCAGGATCTGGCGGTCAAGCTGATGCTCAAGTGGCCGAACCTCTATTATTCGACCAGCGCCTTCGCCCCCAAGCACTATCCCAAGGCGATCATCGACTACGCCAACACGCGCGGCGCGGACAAGATCATCTACGCCGGATATTTCCCGATGGGCCTCAGCCTTGAACGGATCATGTCCGACATGGAGCACGTCCCGCTGAAGGACGAAGTCTGGCCCAAGTTCCTGCGCGAGAACGCCCGCCGCGTGTTCAAGCTGTAACCCCTTCACCCCCCACACCTCACGTTCCGGAACAGCCGGGGAGAATGACATGACTGAAGCCGCAACCGACGCCCGCACCGCCCCTGTTGCCGTGTGGCAGGTGCTGGAAAAGATGAGCAAGGACGAGCGCGAGGCCTGGCGCGTCGCGGATATTGCCGGCCGTCCTTCCGCAGCCGAGCGCAATCTCGACATCGGTTTTCCGTTCGGCTGGTATCCGTTCATGCTGGCCAGTGACCTGGCCGTGGGCGAGGTCAAGCCGGCCCGCTATTTCGCCCGCGATCTGGCCGTCTGGCGCGGGGAGGACGGGCAGGTCCGGATGGTCGATGCCTATTGCAAGCACCTCGGTGCGCACATGGGCCACGGCGGCAAGGTGCACGGCAACCTGCTCGAATGCCCGTTCCATGCCTGGCGGTATGACGGCGAAGAGGGCGTGGTGAAGGAAATCCCCTACGCCCGCGCCGTCCCGCCGCAGGTCAAGCGCAAGTGCACCCGCACCTGGCATATCCGCGAAGCCAACCAGTGGCTGTGGGTCTGGTATCATCCGGAGGATGAGGCACCGCTTTACGAAGTGGTCCACCTGCCTGAAGCCAGCGACCCCGAATGGACGCCTTACGACATTGTCGAATGGAAGATATTCGGCAGCTTGCAGAACATGGCCGAGAACGGGGTCGACTTCGCCCACTTCAAGTTCATCCACGGCACGGCCGAGCTGCCGACCGCCGAGCTGAGCTGGGGCGAGTGGGATCGCTGCGGGATCGTCCGCGCCAAGATGGGCACGCCCAAGGGCATGGTCGATGGCACCATTACCAGCAATTCGGTCGGGCCGGGGCAGGCCTGGGTGCGCTTTACCGGCATCTGCGAGACGCTGCTGGTGGCCTGCATCATCCCGGTCGAGTTTGACCAGTTGCAGGTGGTCTATTGCTACACCCAGCCGCGCGAGCAGACCGAAGGCCCGATGGCAGGGCTCGCCCGTGCGATCATCAAGGACGTCAACAAGCAGCTCGACCAGGACAAGGTGGTGTGGGACCGGATGCGGTATGAGCCCAATCCGATCATCTGCGATGGTGATGGGCCGATCCCGCACTTCCGCAAGTTCTACGCGCGCTTCTATGCTGCGGGTGACGGTGTCCCCGCTTCGCAGCAGCAGGCGGCTTGAGGGTGGCGACGCGGCGCGAGGTGATGGCGGGCGGCGCAGCCGTGGCGGCCCTTGGTATTGCGGGTGGAGCGAAGGCAATGACAGCGACTTCCGCGAACGGCGTGCTGCAAACCCACGATGCAATGGGGCTGGCAAAGCTGGTGCGCCAGCGCAAGGTTTCTCCGGGCGAACTGCTCGAAGCTGCCATTGCCCGGACCGAGGCGATGAACCCCCGCTTCAATTTCATGGCGCAGCAGCATTACGACTTCGCCCGCGCCGAAATTGCCCGTGGGCTGCCCGATGGCCCGTTTACCGGCGTGCCATGGCTGCTCAAGGATCTGGCTGCCTATATCGAGGGCCTGCCGACCGAGGGCGGCAGCCGCCTCAACAAGGGGCAGGTCGGCCTGTTCACTACGGAACTGGTCCAGCGCTATCGCCGCGCCGGCCTGGTGGTGTTCGGCAAGACGACCACGCCGGAATTCGGGCTGACCGGGACCACTGAAAGCGTGCTGATGGGCGCCACCCGCAATCCGTGGAACCCTGAGCGGATTGCCGGCGGGTCCTCCGGCGGGGCCGCAGCGGCCGTGGCGGCCGGGGTCATCCCGGCGGCCCACGCCACCGACGGCGGCGGCTCGATCCGCATTCCGGCATCGTGCTGCGGCCTGTTCGGGATGAAGCCGAGCCGCGCCCGCACCCCGATGGGCCCCTATCGCACCGAAGGCTGGGGCGGGCTTTCCACCCACCACGTCATCACCCGCTCGGTGCGGGATTCGGCTGCTCTCCTCGACGCGACTCACGGTCCGGAAGCGGGATCGCGCTATTCGGCCCCGTCGTCCGACGGGACGTTCCTGTCCCATGCCGAGCGGGATCCGCGCCGGCTGCGGATCGCCCTGATGAACAAGCCTGCCAGCGGCGCCCCGGTCGATCCGGAGTGCCTTGCAGTGCTGAACGCGACCGCGCGTTTGTGCGAAACCATGGGCCACCACGTGGAGGAGGCCGCGCCCAAACTGGATGCCGGCGCGATGGGGCAGGCAAGCTTTGTCCTGATCGCCTCGTCGCTGGCGGCGGACCTCCTCGACCGGGCAAAGTCGCTCGGGATCGAGCTCGGGCCCGATGTGCTGGAGCCGATAACCCTCGGCTTCGTCGGCTATGGCCAGACCACGACGGGCGCGGATTTCGCCCGTGCCAACAATACCATGCAGCGCGCAGCGGTGGCGGTGGCGCAGTTCATGGAGAACTACGACGTGATCCTCTCGCCCACGGTGGCCAAGCCGCCGCTGGAGATCGGGCAGATCGGCCTTTCGCCCGGAGTGTCGTTTCAGGAGTGGGGCCAGCGCGCCGCGACATTCTCGCCCTTCACGCAGATTGCCAACTTCACCGGACAGCCGAGCATGTCGGTGCCTATGGGGGAGAGCAGCGACGGGTTGCCGGTCGGTATGATGTTCACCGGTCGTTACGGCGAGGAGGCACTGCTCTACAGCCTTGCCGGCCAGCTCGAACGCGCTGCACCCTGGGCGGCGCGCAGGCCGGTGCTGTCATGAGCGATGCGATTGCGCAATTTGCCGGCTTGCTGGGCTTGATTGGCCTCGCCGGACTTGCCGGCTTCAAAAACCCGGTCGCCAAAACGCAGGCAGGTGCGGCGATGCGGCTGCTCGGGATTCTGGGCCTGGGCGGGTTCGCCGGGTTGTGGATCGACGGGGCAGGGGCGCTTGGCGCAGCGGGTGCGCTCGGCCTGTGGAACCACCAGAATCCGAAGCTGGCCCGCTGGGCCTTGCCCGGTCTGGTCTTTCCGATCGGGATCTATTTCATCGTCCGGCATGTGGCCGGCTGACAGGAGGCATTGATGCGGGGATTGCAGGGCAAGGTCGGGGTGGTCGCAGGCGGGGGGCGCGGAATTGGCGCCGCGACCGCGCACCGGCTGGCCGAGGAAGGTGCCGCCGTGGTCATTGGCGACATTACCGAGGAATGGGCCACGGAAACCGCCGAGGCGATCCGCGCTGCCGGGGGCAAGGCCATCGGTGTCTATCTCGATGGCACCAAGGCCGCTTCGCAAGCCGCGATCGTGCAGGCCGCGCTGGATGAGTTCGGCGGGCTCGACTTCTATCACTCGAACCTCGCCGGCGGGACAGAAGGCGATATCGATGCGCTCCACTGCCCGGAAGAGGTGCTGGACCGTTCCTTCGCGATCAACACCAAGAGCCACATGTTCGCCACGCAGGCCGCACTGCCGGTCATGCTGGAGCGCGGCAGCGGGGCGATGATCTATACCTCGTCGGGCGCAGCAATCGGCGGCAACGCCTTCCAGGTCGCCTACCCGATGACCAAGAACGCGATCCACGCGCTGGTGCGCCATGTCGCGGCGAAATACGGCAAGAAGGGCATCCGCGCCAACGGCATCTGTCCGGGTGTGGTACTGACCGAAGCAGTCAAACAGCACCTGACCGACGAATATGTCGAGGCTGCGCTCAAGACAGTGCCGCACACCCGGCTGGGCAGGGGCGAGGATATTGCCGGAGCCGTTGCCTTCCTTGCCTCGGACGACGGGGAATGGGTCAACGGGCAGGTCTGGCATGTCAACGGCGGCATGATCAAGCGCGACTGATGGACACCGCCGCCCCTCGCTCGAACCCCTGGGTGGTGCTTGCCACCCTGCTGGTGATCTACATCTTCAATTTTGCGGACCGCTATCTGCTGACCGGGCTGGTCGGGCCGATCAAGGAGGAATTCGGCGTCGGCGACAATGTGATGGGCCTGCTGATGGGGCCGGCCTTTGTCCTGCTGTACATCCTGATGGGCGTGCCTTTCGCCCGTCTGGCCGACCGCAGTTCGCGGATCCGGATCATTGCGGCCGGGTGCATGATCTGGAGCCTCGCCACGGCGGCCACCGGCCTTGCGGCCGGGCCGGTTTCCCTCGCCATCGCGCGTATCGGCGTGGGCGTGGGCGAAGCTGCCTTCGTGGCGCCGGCCTATTCGCTGCTGTCGGACTATTTCAAGCCGGAGAAGCGCGGGATGGCGTTCGCGATTCTCGGCCTTGCCACCTACATCGGCCAGATCGGCGGACAGGCCGGCGGCCCCGCGATTGCAGCCGAGCATGGTTGGCGCATGGCCTTTTTCGCCATCGGTATCCCGGGGGTATTCCTCGGCCTGCTGGCCCTGTTGCTGGTGCGTGAGCCGCAGCGGGAAGGGCAGGGGGCAGGGGAAGCACCCCCGCTGACCATCCCGCTCGGCAATCTCGTCCGGCTGCTTGTCCGGACACCCAGTTTCGTCCTGATGTCGCTCGGTTTCGGGCTGGGCGCGCTCTCCGGCGTATCCTTCGGATACTGGGGGCCGGAACTGTTCGCCCGCAATTACGCCATCGACCCCGTTGCCGCGAAGACTGCCTTCGCGGTCAATTTCGGCCTCGCCGGGCTGATCGGTATGCTGTGCTTCGGCGCCGTATCCGACAAACTGTCGCAGCGCAGCCGTGCCTGGCCGGCCATGCTGTCGGCGCTCGCGCTGGGTTCGGCGACGCTGCTGGTGGTGGCCGCGATCTGGGCGCCCACCTTCTCTTCCGCCAAGTGGCTCGCGATTCCCTGCGGACTGCTGGGCGGGGGCTGGTCGGTCGGGCTGTTCGCGGCGCTGCAATATATGCTGCCAGTCCGCTACCGGGCCAGCGCCACCGCCCTGTTCATCGCCGCTACCACGATGCTGGGGTATTTCGTCGGCCCGTGGCTGACCGGTGCACTCAGCCAGGCCTTCGGTGACGACGCACATTCATTACGACTGGCGCTTACAGTGATCGTGCCGGTCGGCCTGCTCGGCGCCACCCTTGCTTTCGTGGCTGCGAGCCGGCTGGAGCGGGACCGGATGCGGCTGGCGGACGCGGAGTGATGGCGTGTTTCACCGCGCCGCAGGAGCTGCACGATCTTGCCTTCCGTTATGGCCATGCGGTCGACACCCGCGACGCGGAGGAGCTTGGATCCCTGTTCACGGCAGATGGCAGGATTGGTTCCTATCCTGATGGAATCGTTCGCTATTGCGGTGCCGCCGGCTGGGCACAGATGATTGCCGAAGTGGCCGCAAGTTTTGGCGAGACCATGCACAACGTCTTCAACCAGACCTTCGAGCAGGATGCGCATGGCACTGTGCGCGGGCTGACTACCGGCATCGCCAGCCATCTGGTCGGGGAGGAGGAAAGCGACTTGGCGGTGCTCGATTTCGCCATGCGCTACCATAACCGGTACGCCATGGAGCAGGGGCTTTGGAAGTTTGCCGAGCGGCGGCTGGAAGTGGTGTGGGTGGAAAGGCGGCCGGTCCGCCGTTTTTCTCCTGCCATGCTGGGCCGGGAACTGGCGGGGTTCCGGTGACCACAGCCAAATCCCACCGCACGCAAGACGCTCGCTTGACGCGCCGCCGAAATGGGGGTTTGCAGGAACCCATGAGCGACGATTTCACCATCGACGATGCCGACCGGGCAATTGTCGAGCAATTGCGCCTGAACGGGCGGGCGACCAACCAGCAGATTGCCAATACGCTCGGCCTGACCGCTGCGACGGTTTCGGCCCGGATCAGGCGAATGGAGGATGCGGACAAGCTGCGGGTAGTAGCCGTGTCCGACTTCTCCGCCCATGGTTACAATGTGCTGATGGAAGTGGCGATCGAGGTTGACGGGCGCCCGGCTGCGGATGTGGTCGAGGAGCTGGCGCAATTTCCCGAGGTTTTTGCCGCGCACCTGGTGACCGGACGGTACGATATCGACATGCTGGTGGTCCTGCGGGACTTTGACGAGCTGCCGGGCCTGTTCCTGGAGAAGTTCTCCAAGATCGAAGGCATCCGGTCGATGGTACCCGCAATCGCGGTCGATGTGATCAAGTACAAGTTCGATGTGGCACCGATTGACGCGAGGGCCGGGCAGTGAGCGCACCGCAACTCGACGACCTTGACCGCCAGCTTATCGAGCTGCTCTCCCGCGATGCACGGGTGTCGAACCGCAAGATCGCCGTCGATCTGGGGGTGACCGAAGGCACCGTGCGTGGCCGGATCAAGCGGTTGCAGCAGGACGGGCTGATCTCGTTCACGGCCATCACCAGCTTCGGCCTCGCCGATTCCGCGCGGATGGCGTTCATCGGCGTCGAAGTGAACGTCAACGAAGTGCGCGATGTCGCGGCAAAGATTGCCGAAATGCCATCGGTCAACGCGGTCATGGTCACGATGGGGCGGTTCAACGTGTTGGCGATCTGCCTCTTCAATACGCTTGATAACCTGCTGGAACTGGCATCGAACCAGATTCTTGCCTTGCCCGGCGTCCATCACGTCGAGACCTCGATTGCGGTCAAGACGGTCAAGTACAACGCCAGGGTTGTGCGGATCACAGAAGCCGATCGCCTGCGGGCAGATTTGGTGGACGGGGATGCGTAGCAGATAAGTCCATGTGCTACGCATAAGAGCGAATTTATTGGCTTCAAACCCGTCCATTCGTAACTGACTTGATATGCTATTGCGTTTCGTGTAACGCTCCCGGAACTAGCCGGAGAGAGATGCATGGCAACGACAGCAGAATATGGTCTGGGCGAATTTACCTACCCGCGCGGGTGGTTCATGGTCGCGCGGTCGGACGAGGTGACCACCACGCCGCTCGCGGTGCGCTATTTCGGCGAAGACATGGTGATCTATCGCGGCGCGCAGAGCGGCAAGGTCTTCATGATCGAGGCCTATTGTCCGCACATGGGCACCCACCTCGCGCGCAACACCACCTCCTATGTCGTCAAGGACGGGGAGCATGTGGAAGGTGACAATATCCGCTGCCCCTATCACGGCTGGCGGTTCGGGCCGGACGGTCGGGTCAACCAGATTCCTTATTCCCCAGCGCCGATTCCCAAGGCGGCCTGCGTCAAGAGCTGGAAAGTCGTCGAACGGGCCGGATGCCTGTGGGTCTGGCACGATCCCGAGAATGAGCAGCCTGACCATGAACTGCCGCCGTTCGAGGCCTACGATGCGCCGCATTGGGTCAACTGGAACGTCCGCGAGCTGGGCGAACTGAACTGCCACCCGCAGGAGGTGGTCGACAACATGGCGGACAAGGCACACCTCGAGCCAGTCCATGGTTCGATCGCGATGGAATCGTTCGAAAACGAATTTGACGGGCACGTCTGCCGCCAGATCCTTTCCGCCGGGCACAAGACACTGGCCGCCGATGGCGGTGAACCGATGACCAACGACACCTGGTACACCGGCCCCGGCATCCTCCAGTCGGTCATGGTGGGGGCCAACCCGTCGCACATGCTGATCGCCCACACCCCGGTCGACGACGGGGTGATCAAGGTCTGGTACGGCCTCATGGTCAAGGTCGACAATGCTCAGCCGACTGCGGACGACCGGGCGCTGGCCAGCGGCTATGAAGAGGCAGGCGTCGATGCCTTTGCCCAGGACTTCGAGATCTGGTCGAACAAGCGGCCCTGCCTTCACCCCATGATGGTGCGCGGCGACGGCCCGTTCGACAAGGTGCGGGTGTGGTACAAGCAGTTCTACAATCCCCGCGCGCAGGCGGAGACGTTCCAGAAGCGCGTCAATGGTCGCTACACCACCCGGGGGACCAAGTCGGCGCCGTGGGAAACTGCGGCCTGACCAAAGCGGTCCGAGGATAGAGAAAAGGCCCGCTCCGGCTTGACGGCGCGGGCCTTTTTCGTTGGGCGTGCCCTCAGGTGGTCAGGTGGCGGTGGCCCCGCCATCGACCACCAGCGGATGGCCGGTGACGAAGCTGGCCTGGTCCGAGCACAGCCACAGGACAGCGGCAGCGATTTCTTCGGCTTGCCCCATCCGGCCCATCGGAGTCATCCCGTCGAGCAGCTTCTTCATCTCCGGGTTGGCGGTCAGCGGCGCAGTCATCGGGGTCTCGATCACGCCGGGGCAAACCGCGTTGACCCGGATGCCCGCCTTGGCCCAGCGCAGCGCACCGTGCCGGGTCAGTCCGATGACGCCGTGTTTGGTCGCGGTATAGCCGGGCTGTGCGCCGTTGCCGACCAGCCCGTTGATCGAGGAGGTGTTGACGATCGCCCCCTTGCCCTGGGCCAGCATGACCTCGGCTTCCTCACGCATGCAGTACATTACGCCCGACAGGTTGATCGCCACCGCGCGGTCCCACACGGCGTCGTCGTATTCATCCGAGCCCATGTTGTTGATGCCGGCGTTGTTGTGGGCGAAATCGAGCTGCCCGAACTCGCTCACCGCGCGCTGGACCAGCGCCTTGACCTCCGCCCCTGCGGCGACGTTGCACCGCTGGTAAACGGCCCTGCCCCCGGCAGCGGCGATCAGGGCAACCGTTTCCTCGCCCCCCGCATCGTTCACATCGGACACCACCACCGCCGCGCCCGAGGCGGCGAAGCCGAGGGCGGTGGCGCGGCCGATCCCGCCGCTTGCGCCGGTCACCAGCGCGACCTTGCCATCGAAACCGTAGTTCATGATCCCCTCCTTGATATGCGTAGAAATTTGCTTACAGGATAACGCAAATAAAGGTCAATGTGCGATCAAAGCCGGAAAACTCGAATGCATGACGCTCTGTTCACTCCTGTATCGCTTGGCGACATAGCGCTGGCCAACCGTATTGTCATGGCCCCCATGACACGCGACCGGGCGGGGCCGGGCGACGTGCCCACCCCCTTGATGGCAACATACTATGCCCAGCGCGCCAGTGCCGGCCTGATCGTGACCGAGGGCGTCCAGCCAAGCCCTTCAGGCAAGGGTTATTGGCGCACACCGGGCATCCATTCCCCGGAACAGGTGGCGGGCTGGCGGGCCGTTGCCGATGCCGTCCACGCGCAGGGCGGGCGGATCGTCATGCAACTGATGCATTGCGGGCGGGTGGTGGTACCCGCCAATCGCGGGTTCGAGGCCGAGGTGATCGCCCCCTCGGCGGTGACCTGTCCGGTGCAGGTGCCCGGACCGGACGGTACGCCGATGGACTGCACCCTGCCCCGCGCCCTTGGCGCAGAGGAGCTGGCGGGGCTGGCGGAGGAATTCGCCCAGGCTGCCCGCAATGCCATCGCGGCAGGGATAGACGGGGTGGAACTGCATTGCGCCAGCGGCTATCTGATCAACCAGTTCCTCAACCCGGCGAGCAACCGGAGGGAAGATGAATACGGCGGTGCGCCCGCCAACCGCATCCGCTTCCCGGTCACGGTGCTGGAGGCACTGGCCGATGCCATCGGGCCGGGCCGGGTGGGTTTCAGGATATCGCCCGGCAATCCCTACAACGGGATGGATCCATCCGATCCGGAGGAGACGTTTGTGCCGTTCGTGACGGCGGCTGACGCGCTGGGGCTGGCCTATCTGCACGTCGTCGACATGGGGCTGCCGGAACTCGATACGCTCGCCATGCTGCGGGCTCATTTCAGCGGGCCGGTGATTGCCAACAACAACCTGAAGACGGATGGTGCTGAAGCCTTGATCGCCGAGCGCCGGGCCGAGGCGGTGAGCTTTGGCCGCGCCTTCATCGCCAATCCCGATCTGGTCGAGCGCATCGCGGGCGGCGCACCGCTGGCTAAACCTGATTACGCGCTGCTCTACACGGGCGAAGAGCGGGGCTATACCGATTATCCGGCGTTTGAAGGGGGCACGCGATCATGAGCGGCAAGAAATTGGGTAACGGGTACCCGCACCTGCTGTCGCCGGGGCGGATCGGCTCGCTGGAGGTCCGCAACCGCATCTTCGTCACCGCCATGGGTGTCAGCCTGTCGGAAGCGGACGGCCATGTCGGCGAGCGCCTGATTGCCTATCACGAGGAGCAGGCAAAGGGCGGTGCTGGGCTGATCGTGACCGGGGTTGCCGGGGTCGCCTGGCCGACAGGCGCCGTGCAGCCTAATCAGACCGCGATTTCGGATGACTGTTTCCTGCCGGGTCTGACCCGGCTGGTCGACCGGGTTCACCGGCATGGGGCAAAGATCGCGGCGCAGCTTCACCACGGGGGGCTGGTGGCCGGATACTCGGCCGACGCCTTTGATGAGGAGCTGTGGGCACCATGCTACCCGCCGCAGTTCAAGGGCGATTTCATCGACTATTTCCTGCCGGAGGAAATGGCCGGGTTCAGCGGCAAGATGCCTTCGATCCGGCTGCTCAGCGCCGAAGATATCGATACGGTCGTGGCTCAGTTCGGTGCGGCGGCGGCGCGGGCCAGGGCTGCCGGGTTTGACGCGATCGAACTGCATGGCGGGCACGGCTACCTGATCTCGTCCTTCCTTTCACCCAAGACGAACAGCCGGACCGACGAGTACGGCGGCCCGCTGGAGAATCGCGCGCGCCTGCTGCTGCGAGTTATCGCTGCCATTCGTGAGGCGGTCGGCCCGGATTTCCCGCTGTGGGTGAAGCTTGATTCAATTGAAGTCGGGAAGGAGGGCGGGATCACTCTCGATCTCGCGATCGAAACCGCGCGCATGGTTGAAGCGGCCGGGGTCGATGCGATTACGGTCAGCGCCTATCACAACGCGGCAATGGGCAAGCTCCACTCGGCGTCCAACATCCCGCACGAACCGGAAACGAACATCCCCGCCGCAAAGGCCATCAAGGCGGCGGTGGACGTGCCGGTGATTGCCTCGGGGCGGGTCGAACCGGAGGCAGGTGACCGGCAGATCGGACAGGGCGTGTACGATTTCCTCGCCATGGGCCGCAAGCTGCTGGCTGATCCGCATCTTCCGCGCAAGCTGGCAGGCAATGCGCCGGAGGGAGTGCGGCCCTGCATCTATTGCTACACTTGCGTCTCGACCGCCTATGTCCGCCAGCCGCTGCGATGTGCGGTCAATCCGGAAACCGGTTTCGAGTGTGAACGGCAAGCTCCCGTACGCACCGGAAAGCATTTCGTGGTGATAGGCGGCGGGCCTGGCGGAATGGAGGCGGCCTGCCGGCTGTCCGAAGCCGGTAACCGGGTGACGCTGCTTGAACGGTCGGACCGCCTTGGCGGCACCTTGCGGTTTGCTTCGCTGGCCTATCCCGCCAACGAGCGGCTGCTGGACTGGCTGATCCGCGAGACCGAGCAATCATCGGTCGATATCCGGCTCGAAACCACCGCCACGCCGGACCTGCTGGGCGAACTGGCTCCGGACGGCGTGATTGTTGCCACCGGAGCGCGGCGCGATATGCCCGCCCTTCCCGGTGCAGACCAGGCGCACGTGTTCAGCGGTGATGACATGCGCAATCTGATGCTGGGCGAGGGTTCTCAGGAACTCAGGCGCAAGACCGGCCTGGCCACCCGGCTGGCGACGAAGATTGGTGCCGCGACCGGAATTACGGCCAACCTCGACTTTGTCCGCAGCGCCACAAAGGCCTGGATGCCGCTCGGCCAGCGGATCGTGATTGTCGGGGGCGAACTGGTCGGCGTCGAGCTGGCCGAGTTCCTGCACGAGCGCGGGCGCGAGGTGACCGTGATTGAGCCAGCCCCCCGCCTCGGCAAGGGCCTGCTGCTGGTGCGCCGGATGCGGCTTCTCGCGGAACTGAAGGAACACGGCGTTGCCCTGCACGGCGGGGTGAAGGACATTTCGATCGGCAAGAGCGACGTCAGTTTCACCGATGTCGGCGGCGAAGCCCGTCTTGTGCCGGCAGACCACGTGATCGTGGCGATGGGGGCAGGCGGAGACAACGCTCTGGCCGAGAGCCTGCGTAAAGCCGGCTTCGCGGTCGAGACTGTCGGGGACTGCAATGGCATCGGCTACATCGAAGGGGCTATCCGGGGCGCCGCCGAAGCGGTCGACCGGGTGCTGGCAGCCTGACGCCGGAACCACTGCCGAAATGAAAAACCGGCCGGAGCATCGCTGCTCCGGCCGGTTTTTTTCGTTCCCTGGAAAACGGGATCAGTACTTGAAGCCGAGTGTCACGCCATAGGTGCGCGGATCGTTGAAGATCCCGCCTGCATAGCCGAGCGGCCCGAAATCGATCCCGCGGACCAGGTTGTTGTCGTTGGTCAGGTTCTTGCCCCAGATCATCAGGCGGCCTTCGCCGCTGCCGAGGGGGATCTTGTCCAGCACCAGCTGTGCGTCGACCATGTCGCTGTCATCGCCGCGGATCTGCTCGTTGAAGGGCGAGGTGATGCCGTTGCTGAAGCTGTATTTGCCGTCCTCGTGGGTGTAGCCGACGCGAGCTCGCAGCTCCATTCCGTTTCCGCCGACAGGGAATACCGCGTTGAAAGCGATATTGCCCGTTAGGGGCGAGCTGTAGGTGGCGTTGGCAAAGTCGGCGATGTCTTGCACCCCGTCGGCCGGGTTGACCGGCTGTCCAGCGCGGAACTCCTTGTATTTTACATCGACGTACCCGATCGAACCATCGATTGAGAATACGTCGCTCAGCGAAGCGATGAAGTCTGCCTCGATCCCGGTGTATTGCACCTTGCCGGCGTTGACGATCTGCGACTGGAATGTGCCCGATCCGGTCAGTACCGGAACGTTGATGGCCAGATCGTCGTAGATGTTGTGATAGGCAGCAACGTTAAACCGCAGGCGCCGGTTGAACAGCTCGGTCTTCAGGCCGAGTTCGTAGGACATGACCGATTCTTCGTTGAAGGCCGGGATGGTCGTGGTGCCCGTCGGTACCGGATCCGACGCATTGTATCCGCCGGAGCGATAGCCGGTTGCGGCGCGGGCGTAGACGCTCACGTCAGGGCTGAATTCGTAGCGCCCCATCACGTTCCAGGTGAACTTGTTGAAGGTGGCATCCCCAGTGTGAGCAATCGGATGCGGTGCCGTACCATTCTGCGACCGCACGATCGACTTGTCGTCCCAGGTGTAGCGTCCGCCGGCGGTGATGCTGGCGCCGCTGTCCCGTCCGCCCGGATAGAAGGTGAACTGGCCGTAGAGCGCCTTGGATTCCGAGGTCGTGCTGTAGGCCAGCTTGGCCGGGGTCACGACCAGCCGATAGCGGGCCGGGTTGGAGGCCTGGAATACCGGCGAGAGCGGGCCGAACTGGCTGAACACGGCCGCATTGGTATCGAGTACGAAGCCGCTCGTCTGCGGATTGTCCTCGGAACCCTTCTCCCAGAAGTAGAACCCGCCCACGACCCAGTCGAGGGAATCGGTGTCGCCAGAGATTTCCAGCTCGGTGCTGAATTGCTCATGGCGGCGGTCATTGCTCGTGTCGAACAGCCCGGCCGTGGTGGTCGGGACCGGCAATCCGGCGACGAAATTGATGGTGGACTGCGGCGTGCCGGCCGGGAAAACGAAGGGCAGGAAAGCGGCCGCAGGGGTTCCGGCGAAGCCGTTGAACAGGCTCGCCTGCGAGAACAGCGGACCACGCATCGTGCCCACGCCATCGAAATCGCTGCCCCGGGTCAGGCTGTTCCACTTGCGGTAGCCCCCGGTCAGCTTGGCGGCAAAGCCCCCGAAATCGTTATAGGCCTGAAGGTTGTGGCCCCAAATCTTGTCGGTCGTCAGATCGTCGGTGTTGAGACAGATCTCGTCGCGATATTCACGGGTGGGAACTGCCAGCGGGGCGCACTGCGGCTCGAGGAACGTGGCGCGAGCCAGGTACTGGGCAACCGGAGCCTGCTGGGTCTGGCTTACCTGCACCCCGTTGATGTTGAGGGCCGGGCGCGGCGTGCCATCGGCGACATTGGTCACCTGGAAAGCAAACGGGTTGCCGGTCGCCTTCGACCAGTCGAAGATGTACTGGATATAGCCCGTGTCGGTCGGCTCGAACCGCACAGCGGCGCGGAAACCGTCCGACTTGCGCGAGCCCGGATCACGGGAATCGCTAGGCTCGAGCAGGTTGTCGACTGTCCCGTCCCGCTCGCGGTGCGAGTATGAGAAGGTTGCCTTGACCGCATCGCCGATCATGCCGGTATCGAGCGCCAGCTTGCCGTGCCAGGCGTTGAAGTTGCCATATCCTGCTTCGCCGCGAATGCCGAACTCGTTGTCGGGTGTGCGCGAGATGAAGGCGATTGCGCCGCCGGTCGTGTTGCGGCCAAACAGGGTGCCTTGCGGACCCCGCAGCACTTCGACCCGTTCGATGTCGGTCACGTCGAGGCCGCTGGCCCCGGAGCGGGCGATGTAGATCCCGTCAACATAGAGCGCGTTGGAGGTATCGAGGCCGAACGTCTCGCTCGCCGGGGTGGTGATGCCGCGGATCGAGATCACTGCCGCGCTGTTGCTTGACTGGCCGGGCACGATGGTCACGTTCGGGGCAAGGCCGCTCAGGTCGCGGGCATCGGCTACCTGAAGCTGCTCGAGCTTCTCAGCCCCGATGGCGCTGATCGCGATCGGCACGTCCTGCAGGTTCTGTTCGCGCTTCTGCGCAGTAACCACAATCTCGCCAATGCCTGTGGCGGGGGCGTCACCGCCTTCTTGCGCAGCAGCCGGCATGGCTATTGCAGCGAGGCTTGTGCCGACCAGCAGATGGGCAATCGCACGCGAGCTCCGGACAAAATTCATCGAATATCCCCTCACCGTTGAGTCTTGTTATGCGTGCCCAATGCGCGAATGCGTAGAAAATGTCAATTCAGAATGCGCAATGCGCCACGATATGCCGAAGCGGTATGGGAAATCAGTCGAAAAAGATTGCATTTGATGCTGATTTCGTCGCTCGAATCCCCGCCACATCAGATCCTGGCCCCGGACCGATGCCTGCGTCGGCAGCGCCGGGCGCTGAAGCGCGGGCTGGCGATCATCCCGCGCGGTCAGGAAAGGCCCTGTCGGCGCAAACGCCTCGTCAGTATCAATGTCAATCTTCGCCCCAGATCCACGACCAGGTACCGATAGCCTCCAAAGTGCCCTCAAACGGATAAGGGTCGGTCATGGCACTGCCGGCCCCCGCCGACGCTAAGCCTGTGATAGGAGGGACTTGTTTCTCCCGGATTGCCCGGGTTGCCCCGATCGGGATGTCCCGCAACAGCGCAGGTAGTGTCTTTGTCGATATAGGCTATCAAAAATTATCGCTACGCACGATGGCTGCCGGGCGTTAAGCCCCCGCTCTACAGATTTGAGGGCAAGCTGTCGCAAGTGCAGCGCCCGGATCAGGAGAGGACAAATGACCCAAACTTACTCGCGCAATGCGCGCTTCATGTTGCTCGCCGGCGCGGCCTTGGCCGCATTCGCGGCCCCCGCTGTGACTATCGCGCAGGAAACGGAGGCTGCCGACGGGGCTGCATCCCTGCCGACCGAGATCGTCGTGACCGCGCGTGGCCGGGAGCAACGTTTGCAGGACGTGCCGGTGGCTGTTTCGGTCGTGTCCGGCGCCGAACTGGAGCGGGCCGATCTGCGCAGCTTGCAGGACGTCACTGCGCGGCTGCCGAACGTCAAGATCAACAACGGCACCAATACTGATGTGCTGGTGGTGCGCGGCGTCGGCTCGGGTGCCAATGTCGGGTTCGAGCAGGCGGTCGGGACATTCGTTGACGGCGTCTATCGCGGCCGTTCGCGGGCCACCCGCGCGGCGCTGTTCGATCTTGACCGGGTCGAGGTCCTGCGCGGTCCGCAGACGACCTTCTTCGGACACAATGCCGTGGCCGGTGCGCTCAACATCATCACCCGCAAGCCCGGCAATGAATTCGCCGCCAACGGCAGTGCGCTCTATGAACTGGAGCATGGGGAGTACTCGTTCGAGGCAGGTGTGACAGTGCCGCTGGCCGACACCCTGTCGGTCCGGGCTGCGGGCCGACTTTCCGGCATGGACGGTTTTGTCGAGAACGTCACCCTTGGCCGGGACGGGCCGCGGATGCGCGATGCCATCGGCCGGGTTTCCGTGCGGTTCGAGCCGACCAGCAACTTCACCAGCGACCTCAGGGTGGACATGGCGCGACTGCGCTCGCGTGATGCCTTTCCGGGCGAAATCGTCGGCTGTCCGCCGCCGGCTGTTTATGGCGGTGTTGGCCTTGCCTGCGGCCAGCTGCTCGGCAGCGCCACCCCGGAATCGCGCTTCGACTACACCGCTTCGGGCCGCGAAACCTACTTCAACTACGATTATACCGAGGCCGCCTGGACCAACACGCTGGAGCTGGGTTCAACCACGCTCACCTCCATCACGGCCTATTTCGAGCATGACAACGATGCCAAGATCCAGCTGATCCCGACGCCCAACGTCGGCTTCGGCGGCAGCGGCATCCTGCCCACCCGCAACCTCGAGGAATTCGAACAGTTCAGCCAGGAAATCCGCCTGCAGTCGGACACCGGCAACACGATCGACTGGATGGTTGGCGGCTACTATGCCCACGGCAAGCTGGAGGCCCGCAACCGCACCGGTTTCCACTTCGTGCCGTTCGTGCTGATCGTGCCGGGCCTTACCACCCCGCTGGCGCCCAATACCCCGGTGGGCGGACGGCCGACCATGTCTCAGCGCGATGATGTCTATTCCGCCTTCGGCTCGATCACCTGGCGGGCGACAGAAGCGCTGCGGCTCAACCTCGCGGCGCGCTATTCCAAGGTCGACAAGCGGGCCAACCGCACCATGACCTGGGGGATAATCGATGGTGAACTGGGCGGCCCTGATGGCGAGGCGTTCACGCCGTTCCCGCAGGCTGACCAGCTGGCGATTGGCGCCAACCGCGGCGTGTCGATGACCGACTATCCGATCACCAACCGCACCGATGACAAGTTCATGCCCTCGGTCGGGATCGAATACGACCTTACCGGCGACATCATGGCCTATGCCACCTACAGCTACGGCTTCAAGGCTGGCGGATATGATGCCAGCGCTCAGGGCGGCATCTATGGTCCGGAGACGGTCAACGCCTACGAGCTGGGACTGAAGGGATCGATGGCCGGGGGTCTGGGGACGTTCAGCCTCGCTCTGTTCCGGTCGGACTATTCGGACCTTCAGGAAACCACCATTGTCTTCAACGGCGTTGGGGAAGCCCAGCGGATTACGGCTGTCACCGCCAACGCGGCCGGTGCGCGGGTTCAGGGCATTGAACTGAGCGGGTCGATCCAGGCTGCCGACTGGCTGCGGATCAATGCCGACCTGGGTTATCTTGATGCCACGTACACCGATTTCCCCAATGCCTCGTGCACCATCCTGGGGACGGCCCAGAACCCGAACTGCGTGCAGGACATGTCCGGCAAGCGGCGCGGCTATGCGCCGGAATGGACCGGGACGCTCAGTGCAAACGTCAATGTGCCGCTTGGCGACACGCTGCAACTGCGGATCGACCCCAGCCTGTTCTTCTCTTCGAAGTACTTCATGTCGGCCACGGCGGATCCGCTGCTCAGCCAGGACGGCTTTGCCAAGGTCGACCTGCGCGTGGGTGTGGGCCCGGACAACCGGAGCTGGGAGCTGGCGGTAATTGCCCGCAACCTGACGGATAAGGCCACGTCCAGCTTCATCGCGCCGCTGCCGACGTCGAATGGTGCAACGATTGTCTATCCGGATCGTCCGCGGTCGATTGCTCTGGCCGCGTCGTTCAAGTTCTGACGATGCGCGCCTTGTCAGGCCCGCTGCTCCTGCTGGCTGCTGCCGGATTTCCGGTGGCGGCCGGCGCCACGCCGGGTGAACCGCAGCAGGACTGGCAACAGGTCGCCCGCTGCGGCGGCTTTCTCGAGGCACCGACCCGTCTTCCTTCGGGCGATCTGGCGGTCAGCGATCCCCTGAATGGCCGGTTGCTGCGGATCGATCCGCACGGGCAGTGCCATGAGCTGCTTCGCAGTGACGACCTGCCCAATGGGCAGGCGATCGATGCAGACGGAAACCTGATCGTGGCTCGGCGCGGCGGCCTGATGCGGGTTGATCCGGTGACCGGCACGATAACGCCGCTGGTCGAGCAGTTCGAAGGCGAACCGCTCGACATCGCCAATGATCTGTCGGTCGACCGGCATGGCGGCATCTACTTCACCGTGCCTGGCCGCTCCAACCTGCTCAGGCCGGACGGGCGGGTGTTCTACCTGCCGGCCGGTTCACGCGAGCCGGATCTGGTTGCCGGCGGGCTTGCCTTTCCCAACGGAGTCGCGGTTGCGCCCGATGGCAATAGCATCCGGGTGGCCGAATTTGCCGCCAAGCGCATCCTGTGGATCCCGACACGCCACTCGACACTGAAATTCAACGTGCCGCACGTGTTTGCCCATACAGTGGGCGGGGTGGGGCCGGATGGGCTGGCGTTTGATGCAGACGGCGTTCTGTATGCCGCCAACATCGAAGCCGGGACTGTGTCCCGCTGGACCCCTGCAGGTGCGCCGCTGCCGGACCTCAAGTTGCCGCCCGAAGCGGGCCTGCTGGTCACCAATGTTCTGGTGGAAGACGGGTGGCTTTATGTCACCGAGGCGGCGCAAGGCGTGGTCTGGCGAGTCAGGCTCGACTGAGGGACTGCCTCACTCGACCCCGAACCGGTCAGCCATGTCTTTCGCGTGGAAGCCGTGGCTGAAGCTGTCCGGATCAAACGGCAGCATCGTCTCGTTCCAGCTAGTCCAGCGTGCCTTCAGGTCGGCGAATAGACTTGGCTGACGGGCTTTGAGGTTGCCCCGTTCGAGCGGGTCCTGCACCACATCGAACAGGAACTCGTTGCCATTGATCCGCAGGTATTTGTGATCACCGAAGCGGCAGCTCGCCTGGTCGAGGTGGCGATAGCGCCAGAACAACGGGCGGACGGGCATGGAACTGCCGAGCAACACTGGAAGCACGTCCACTCCGTCCGATTGTCGTTCAGGAGCGGGCGCTGATCCCGCCAGTCCCAAGAATGTCGGCAGCCAGTCCATGGACATGACGGGCACCGCGCTTTCGGAGCCAGCGGTGATGCGGCCGGGCCAGCGTACGATCAACGGCACCCGCACCCCACCTTCCAGCAGCTCGGTCTTGCGGCCGGAGAATGGCCAGTTGTCGGAAAAACGCTCGCCGCCGTTGTCGCTGGTGAAGACCACGATGGTATCGTCGGCCAGCCCCAGCTGCTGCAGGGCGGCGAGCACTTCGCCGACTTTCTCGTCCAGCCGCCGCATGATCGCGGCGTAAGTCGCCATGGTGCCGCCGTCATAATGGAAGATCGCGGCGGGCTCGCCTGTGGCGGCGAGGCGGGCAGATTCGGCCTGGTCGTTCGGCCCCTCCCACGGCCAGTGCGGCGCGGTGAAGTGCAGGCTCATGAAGAACGGGCGACTGTCCGCCGCATGGCGGCCGAGCTGCTCAATCGCTTCGCGCGCGAGGATATCGGTCAGATAGCCATGCTCGCCGGCAGTGGTTTCATTGTCCCACAGATCGTGGCCCCGGCCGGAGGCATGGGTGAAATAGTCCGCCCCGCCACCCTGGATGCCGAAGAAGTGCTCATAACCACTGAGGCGCGGCCCGAACTTCGGCGCGGCGCCCAGATGCCATTTGCCGATCAGCGAGGTGGCATAGCCCGCCTTGCGCAGCTGGGAGGGCAGGGTCGGCTCGTCCGGCGGCAGGCCCATGTCGCGGAAGGCGAGCGGTTCTTCGAGGCCTACCGGAAGGCGATACTGGTACCGCCCGGTCATCAGGGCAGTGCGGGTGGCCGAACAGACCGGGCTATTGGCATAGCCGGAGGTCAACCGCATCCCCTGCGCCGCCAGTGCGTCGATCGCGGGCGTTTCGTAATTGCGGCGCCCATAGCACGACAGGTCGGCATACCCCATGTCGTCGGCGAGGATGAACAGCACATTGGGCCGCTTGACCGGCGTCCGCGCCAGGGCGGGGGCTGCGAGGCTGGCCGCCGAGGCCGCCAGCATGGTGCGCCGGTCAAGCGTGAAGGTCATGTGAGCATACCTCAGTTGTTGAGCACGAAGTCGGTCACCATGCGGTTGAACTCGGCCGCATGCTCGATCATCGCCCAGTGGCCGCAGCGGTTCATCACGACGAGCCGCGAATTGGGGATGTGGGCGCACAGGATCAGCGAATGCTCGTAGGGCACGACGCGGTCGTCACGCCCGTGGATCAGCAGCGCAGGGATTTGCATCTGCATCAGCTTTTCCATCGATGCCCAATGGTTGATCGGGCCGCCCTTGGCGAGCATGCCGAGAAAGTTCTCAAGGTGATCGGGCCGCGCCATGGCCGCATCCGAACGGGCCTTGCACAATTCGGGCGTGGCGAAGGTCTTGTCGAACACCATGATGTTGACCAGCGCCATCATCGCTTCCGGTGTGGGGGTGCGGTAGGCCTGCTGGAGATACTTGAGGCCTTCGGTCGGGCCATCGCCTGCGCTGAACAGCTTCGGCATCGGGCTGGAGCCGGAACCCATGGTGATGACATGGCTGACGCGGTCCGGATGTTCGACGGCGACAGACAGCGTCACGATCCCGCCCATCGAATTGCCGACCAGCGCCGCCTTCTCAATACCAAGCGCGTCCATGAATTCGATGGTGGCGCCGGTATGATCGAGCGTCTCCTTGGTGCAGGCCTGCGAGTCCCCCCAACCCGGCATATCGAGCGCATAGACATGGAAATGCTGCGCCAGAGCCTCGATGTTGCCCGAGAAATTGCTCCATCCGGTTGCGCCCGGGCCCGAGCCGTGGATCAGGATCAACGGGTGGCCTTCGCCTGCTTCGTAATAGCGCAGCTTCCAGTTCCTGGTCTGGATGTCGCGGCTGGCCTGTTCCTTGGTGATCGCCATGTGGTTTTCCTTCCTTGAATAATTCGGGCCTAGTCCATCCACAGGCCGCCATTGACGTCGATGATCTCGCCGGTGACGAAGGCGGCTTCGGGTGTGCACAGCCAGGCGACTGCGCTGGCCACTTCGTCCGGCTGGCCCATGCGCCCGGCCGGGATCTGCCGGACCAGTGCCTCGGGAAAACTGGTGGTCATGGGGCTGGCAATCGGCCCGGGCGCGACCGCGTTGACGGTAATGCCGTGGGCGGCCAGCTCCTTCGCCAGATAGAGCGTCAGAGCGTGGACCCCGGCCTTGGCCGTGCCATAGGCGGCGTTGCCGGCCCGCTCCTGCTCGCCCGGGTCAATCCATGGGCGCGGATTGCCGCCGTTCTTGGCCAGCACCGAACCGATGTTGACGATCCGGCCTGAACTCTGTGCCCGCATCGGGGCGATCACCGCCTGATTGGCGAGGAATACACCGCGCAGGTTGATCGCGTGGACCCGGTCCCATTCCTCCGGCGTGATGCTTTCGAACGAACCGAGCGAGGTGACGCCGGCGGCCGTGACCAGGCAGTCGATCCGCCCGAAATCGGCCAGCGTACGCGCGATGACCTCGCGCACTTGCGTTATGTCGGCGAGGTCAGCGGCATAAGTGCGGCAATCCCCTTCGACCGGGCCAGGTTCGGCCATGTCAGCCAGCGCCATGCGAGCTCCGCCTGCGGCCATGCGCCGGGCCACGGCCTGACCGATCATCCCGCCACCGCCGGTAATCAGGGCGACCAGACCGTCGAGGCCGAAGCGTGTCACGCAGCCAGACCTGCGGCGTGCAGCGCCGCCTGTCGCCCGAACACCGCGCCCCGCAGGACCGAGGTCGAGCCGGTATAGGTGCGGTAGTAGATGCCCATGGTCTCGCCTGCCGCGTAAAGACCGGGGATGGGGTGGCCGTCATGGTCTATGACCCGCGCGTGCCGGTCGGCCTTCAGTCCGCCGAAGGTGAACACGTTGGCGGATATGACCGGCCAGGCGCGATAGGGTGCCGTGTCAATCGGACGTGCCCAGTTGGACTTGGGCGGGGTGAGGCCGCTGGTAGCAAGGCCATCAGCCTTGAGCGGGTCAAACGTGCCCGCGCCGCACGCCGCGTTGTAGGCGGCAATGGTCTGCGTCAGCGCATCGGCAGGCACGGCAATGGCTTCGGCCAGTTCCGCGATGCTGCCGGCGGTGACCGGCGGCTGGTCGGTGCGGCTGCCCTTCTGCCAGTTGGGTACGTCGTCCAGCCGGGCATCGGTCACCAGCCAGGCGAGGCCGTCACGCTGTTCGTAGATCCGGCGCGTGACGCTTTCATAGTGGGCATCGACGGTGCCGGGTGCTTCGTCGGTGAAGCGCTGCCCCGCCTTGTTGACCAGAATGCCATAGGGGAAGGTGAAGATCGCCGGCTCGGCAATGCCTGAGCGCGGGTCGACCGGCTCGGCATGATAGCTGCCGAAATCGCCATTGGGCGCCGCGCCGATATCCAGCGCCATGCGGATGCCTTCACCCTTGTTGTAGTGCCCGCCGCGCGCCACCGGGCGCAGATTGATCGCGCCCGGACCGACATAGCGTGACAGCATCTCGGCATTGCCCTCGAACCCGCCGCAGGCAAGGATCACGGCGTCGCAGGCGATTGTCCCGGCGGAGGTGACCAGACCGGTGACCGTCCCGTCATTTGTGGCGAGCGACCGGGCGGTGGTGGCGAAGCGGAAGTTTGCCCCCGCGGCCTTGCACGCCTCTGTCAGGGTCTCGACCATGGCCAGGCCGCCACCCACGGGCAGCAGCCGGGTGGTGGTGGTGGTGATGAACGCGGTCGGCAGGAAATCGAACTTGAGGCCCGCCTGCTCCAGCCAGCGCAGGGTCGGCCCGGCCTGTTCGGCAAAGGCTCCGAGCAGGTCCGGATCGACGGTCGACTGGCTGCGCGCCAGCGGTGACCAGTCGTCCGGATCGCGGACCATTTCCTGCACGATTGACGGGTCGGTATAGCCGCCGGCGTTGTCCATGAAGTGATCGACAAAATCGTCGGCCACTTCATCCATCGATTTCATCCGCAGGTAGGCTTCGGTGTAGCGGGTGTTGCCGCCATGCTCGCCCTCTGTGGCGCGCTCGACCACGGTGACCTGGGCCCCCGCTTCGGCGGCACTCAGCGCGGCGCTCAAACCGGCGATCCCGCTTCCGACAACGACGATATGCATCAGCTTGCCTGCCTGCCTGTTTTCGAATTGCGTTTCGAGCCGGTCCCAGTGCTCCTTGGCGACGGCAGACTGGCGTTCCTCGAAGCTCGCCAGCCGGTCGTGAACCGCCTCAAGCGAACCAGTCGCCTTGAGTGAGCCAAGCACTTCCGCAGAAGCGCGGACGGCAGCTTGCAAGGCGGCGTTGGCATAGAGCACCACGCCGAAGCCCATGTCGGCCAGCTCCGCCTGCGGCAGGGCCGGGGTCTTGCCGCCGTGGACGATGTTGGCGACCTGCGGCACGCCGAGCGCGGCAATCCGGCGCATCTGGTCTGCATCGCGCGGGGCTTCGACGAAAGTCATGTCGGCCCCGGCTTCGATGAAAGCCACGGCCCGTTCGAGCGCAGCATCGATACCGTCTACCGCCAGCGCATCGGTGCGGGCGATGATCAGCGTGTCGCGGGTGCGGGCATCGGCGGCGGCCCGGATCTTGGGCAGCATGTCGTGGAGCGGCACCACGCTCTTGCCGTTGAAATGCCCGCAGCGCTTGGGAAACTCCTGATCCTCCAACTGGATCGCGGACGCACCGGCGCGCTCCAGCACTTTCATCGTCCGCCAGGTGTTGACCGCGTTGCCGAACCCGGTGTCGGCATCGACGATCAGCGGCAGGGCCACGGCATCGGCGATGCGGGACACGGTCTGGGCAATGTCATCGAGCGAGGTAAGGCCGATGTCCGGCGCGCCGAGCGCCATGTTGGCGATGCCGGCGCCGGTCACATAGACGCATTCGAACCCCAGATCCTCGATCACCCGGGCGAACAGCGCATTGGCTGCGCCGGGTGCGAGGACGGCCTGGCGTCGGGAGACGATGTCACGCAGGCTCATCGGTCAGCCCTGCGCTGCCTCGGCGCAGAACGCCTCGGTGGTGGTGACTGTGCCGACGGCAGGGGCGATGTTGGTGATGAAGTGGTCGTGCAGTGCGGGGTTGGGCGCGGCGCAGATGTCCTCGATCACCACCGGGGCAAAGCCGGCGTCGTCGGCAAAGCGGGCCGAGCTTTCGACGACCAGGTGCGTCGCCACCCCGCCAAGGTAGAGCCGCTTGATCCCGTTCTGCATCAGCCAGGTCATCAGGCCGGTGTTGAAGAACGGGTTGACGCACTGCTTGGTGATGATGAGTTCGTCATCGGCAGGAGCGACAGTCGGATGGAATTCGGTGCCGAATTCACCGACAATCGCCGCCCGGTTGCTCTTCAGCCCGCCGATGCGTGCCGCAACGCTGAGGCAGTCGGCGTAATCCGGCCGGAAGCCCAGCCGCACATGAACCACCGGCATGCCCGCCGCCCGTGCCGCATCGAGGCACTTGCGCGCATTGGTCAGCACGCCGCGATCCTCCACGATCTTTGCGAGGCCGTGCGCGCCGACTTTGCCGGCCGGGTCGACCATTTCATTCTGCAGGTCGAGCAGCAGGAGGGCGGATTTCATGCGTGATTACTCCGGATTGGGCCCGCATCGGGGCGTAGGGGGATCAGTATCGGAAAGAGAGTGAGGCGCCGTAGGTCGCGGGCATTCCGGCGAAGCGCGCGGAGACGTCCGAAATCTTGTAGGCGTTGGTCCAGTAGTACTGGTTGGTGACGTTGCGGCCCCACAGGGTGACCTTCCAGCGCTCGTCTTCGCTTTCGATCCCGGCACGAAGGTCGAGCAGGGTATAGCCATCGATGGCCAGGATCGGATTTTCGCCCAGCGCCCCGTTGGCATCGCTGCGGCCGCTGGCGTTGGCGCCGACGAAGCCGTTGAGGCTGGCGCTGAGCGGGAAGGCGTAGTCCGCCGCCACGGTCCACTGCCATTTGGGCGTGTTGGGGAAGGCCTCGCCCTTGAAGTTGCGCACCACGCCGAACGGGTCGAAGTTGGTGAAAGTGCCGATTTTACTGTCGACATAGGTCACCCCGGCGTTGAGCGTCAGCCCTTCGGTGGGGCGCACCACGGCCTGCAGTTCCGCGCCGGTGACCTTGGATTTGGGGATATTCACCAGCAGGTTGAGCGGGCCGAAGATGTCGGGTGTCAGGATCACGCTGCCCAGCGTCTGCTTGTCGCGATAATCGTAGTGGAACACCGCGCCGTTGAGCTGGACCATCCGGTCGGCCAGGCTCAGCTTGAAGCCGGCTTCATAGGCGGTCAGCTTTTCCTGCGTGACCGGGCTGTACTGCGTGACCGACGAGGCCGGGATCAGCGGGAAGGCCCCGATCTTGTAGCCGCGGCTCACATTGGCATAAAGCAGCGTGTCATCGTTCGGCTCGAAATCCACGCCAAAGCGCCAGGAGAGGTTGTTCTCCGCCAGCCGTGCATTGGTGATGGTGGGCTGCAGGTTTGCGTCGAGCTGGGTGCAGGCCGGGTTCGGCCCGAGCGCGAACGGGTTGCCCTGGCTCAGGATGCCGAGGCCGATCGCAAGGCTGCCGTTGGCCGAGTTGCCGGTGCAGCCGGTGAACCGGTCGGAGGTGTCGGTGTAGCGCAGGCCGGCATGCACCGTGACGGTGTCCGAGACCGCGAGATCGAGGTTGGCGAAGGCGGCGTAGTTCTTGAACCGCTGCTCTGATGAAAGCGGGATCAGGTCCGGGATCGGCAAGTTGAAGAAGATCGCGAACGGCGCAAAGCCCGATGCGTCGGTGGCGCTCAGGACCTGCGTTTCCTGTACGGTGTTATTCTCGAAGTTCGCACCGACAATCCAGCGGCTGCCGTTGCCGAATTCGCCCGACAAACGCAGTTCCTGGAAGAAGGATTCGATTGCCCCGGTGGCCAGCGTATCGGCCAGCACCAGCGCCGTTCCGTCCGGATCGACCAGATCGCTCTGGCTGTAATCGGCATAGGAGGTGAGGGTGGTCAGCGTGATCGCATCGCTCAGCTCGTAATCCAGCCGTGCGGTCAGTTGCCACTGGCGATCATCGCGCCTGGGATTGGTACCGGCTGTCCAGTCACCGATGCGAGCATCGTCGTTGACGATTGGCTGCACCAGCGTCTGCGGGTTGACGAAGGGCGGGATCAGCGGGTTGATCTGGATCAGCTGCGCGCCCTGCACATCGGACTTGTCCCAGAAGGCATTGGCGCCAAGCTTGATGGTCAGCCGGTCGCCGGCTTCGATATCGACCAGCGCGCGCATCTGGGTGAAATTGCGCTTGCCGTTGCCATCGTTCGGGCGGGTTGCGCTGCGCTGCCATTCGCCGGAACCCTCATGGCGGGCGGCAAGGCGGACGCCCACGCCTTCGCTCAGCGGGGCGGAGATGAACCCGCCTAGTTCCCAGGCATTGAACCGGCCGTAACTGGCATCGAGCCCGGCCTCCAGCGTGTCGGACGGACGGGCAGCGACGTAGTTGACTGCGCCGCCGGTGGAGTTCGAGCCGAACAGCAGGCCCTGCGGGCCCTTGAGCACTTCGACCCGTTCGAGGTCGAACCCGGCCCCGCGCGACATGGCGGAAAACGGCAGCGGCGCTTCGTCCTGATAGACGGTGACGGTCGGGGTCGAGGCGATATCATAGTTGTAGAAGCCGACGCCGCGCAGCGAATAGACCGGCGTGCTGTAGGCTGACTGGGTAAAGGTGAAGCCGGGAACCAGCTTGCCGAGATCGTCCGCGCTGCGGATGCCTGCGGCGGCAAGTTCATCGCCCGAGGCCGCTGATATCGACATCGGCACGTCGTTGACCGACTCCGACCGCTTGGTCGCGGTTACGATGATCTCGTCATTCCATGCCTGGGCAGCAGTCTCTCCGCCATCGGTGGACTGGGCGGCCACGGTTGCGGGTACTGTGCAGATGGCAATCGCGAGGCACGATGGCATCGCGGCAAGGCGTAGCTTTATCATGGTCTGTTCCTCTCCCGACCGGGGGCGACAAGTGGAATCGCCCTGTGCCTGCTTGGCACTTGACGAACCGGTTAGAACATCGTCATCATTGAAGGAAGCGATATGTATTGATTGCTAGTATCGATAGGATAGATACCATGCCAGCCATTGCGAAGAATGTGATTGTCGTTGGCGCAGGAAACGCCGCTCTTTGTGCAGCTATCTCTGCGGCCGAGCATGGTGCCCGGGTCACAGTGCTGGAGCGGGCGCCGCACCTTGCCCGGGGCGGAAACTCGGCCTTTACCGGGGGCTGCTTCCGCACCGTATATGACGGGGAAGCGGACATCGCGCGGCTGGTGCCGGACCTGACCGAGGAAGAGCGGACCGGGAGCGACTTCGGTAGCTACGATGCCGAGACCTTCTTCCTCGATCTGTGCCGCCTCAGCGGCTACCGGGCCGACCCGGCGCTGATCGAACTGCTGGTGGCGGAGAGCCTGCCGACCATGCTGTGGATGCAGCAGCATGGGGTGCGGTTCCTCCCCGCCTATGGCCGCCAGTCGTTCAAGGTGGACGGGCGCAACGTGTTCTGGGGCGGCCTGACGATCGAGACCGCCGGTGGCGGGATGGGCCTGGTCGACGCCCTCTTCCGACGTGCCGAGGCACTGGGCGTGACCGTCCGCTACGACGCCAAGGTCGAGCGCCTGCTGGGCGACCGCCATTTGGTGCGCGGGGTGGTGGTCAACGGTGAGGAGCTTGGCGCCGATGCGGTCATCCTCGCCGCAGGAGGATACCATGCCAACACCGAGGCGCGGGTGAAGTATCTCGGCGCGGGCTGGGATCTCGCGAAAGTGCGCGGCTCACGCTACAACACCGGCAATGTCATCGAGGCTGCACTGGATATCGGGGCGCGGGCCCATGGCAACTGGTCCGGCTGCCACAGCGTGTTCTTCGATGCCGGCGCAGCGGACTTCGGCGACCTTGCCGTGCTCAACCAGCAGAAGAACTACTTTACCCTGGGGGTGGTGGTGAACACGGCGGGCGAGCGGTTTTTCGATGAAGGCTCCGATTTCCGCAACTACACCTACTCGAAAATGGGTGCCGCGATCCTGAAGCAACCGGGCGGGACCGGGTGGCAGATTTTCGATTCGCGCAGCATTGCGATCCTGCCCGATGAGTACCGCACCCCGCGCGCCGCCCGGTTCGAGGCACCGACGCTGGAGGCACTGGCCGACAAGCTGGAAGGGATCGACCGCAACGCGTTTCTGCGCACGGTCGCCGGTTTCAATGCAGCGATCGATGACAGCGTGCCCTTCAATCCGGCGGTGAAGGACGGACGCCGCACCCACGGGCTTGCGATCGACAAGAGCAACTGGGCGCGGGCGATCGCCGAGCCGCCATTTGTCGCCTATCAGGTCACTTGCGGGATCACGCTGACTTATGGCGGCCTCGCCATCGACGAGCAGGCGCGGGTGCAGAGCGAGGAGGGCGGGCCGATCAATGGCCTCTATGCAGCGGGCGAACTGGTCGGCGGGCTCTATTACGACCGCTATCCGGGCGGGGCCGGCCTGACCAGCGGTTCGGTGTTCGGCCGGATCGCCGGGCAGCAGGCCGCTGCCTGATCGGGCGGGCCTCGGTCAGGTGGCGCAGATGTCGATCAGGGTGTCGCGCAGCCATGACAGCGCGATATCCTTGGCCTGATCGGGCCGCCACAGTGCGGCGATTTCCAGCTCGGGCGTGGGCAGGGGCGGGGTGATCCACTTGAGGTTCCATTCCCCGGTCAGGGTCTGGGCCAGCCGCTTGGGCAGGATGGCGACAGCATCGCTCCCGGCCACGATCCGGGCAAAGATCAGGTAGTTGCCCATGGTCAGGCGCAGGTTGGCTTCCTTGCCCAGTTCGTCCCACAGCATCATCTCGTGGTTGAAGGCGATGCGGGGCATGGCCGAATAGCCGATATGGCGCAGGGCAAGGAAGGCATCCGGGTCCATCCCTTCCTGCAGGGCATCGTTGCCGGCTGCGCCGATGCAGACATAGCTATCCTGATACAGGATCGTCTTTTCCATGCCCGAGGTCCGCAGCGCGCTGGCGGGGAGCAGGAACATGTCGATATCCGGGCGCGCTGCCCGGTTGATGAACTGCGGACGCATGTCGACGAAATCGAACGAGATCTGCGGCGCTTCCGCCGCCGCCCGCTCCAGCAAGCGTGCGCCGAACAGGGCCGCAACATAGTCGGCCGTGGCGATCACCATGCGCCGCTCCACCGTGTCGACCTGGCCGAGCGATTTGGTCAATACCGTGCGCACGCCGTTGAGCAGCTTGGACACGTCAGGCATGATCTGCTCGGCCAGCGGCGTCGGCACCATCTCGCTGCCGGACCAGTTGAACAGCTCGTCGCCCAGGGCCAGCCGCAGCCGGTTCAGGGCCGCGCTGACGGTGGACTGGGCAAGATTGAGCGTCTTGGCTGCGTTGGAGACATTGCGGGTCGTCCAGATTGCTTCCATCGTGATCAGCAGGTTCACATCGAAGTCGCGCAGATGCATGACACCTCCTATCGTTATGAGCGATAGTTAGTATCCAAACATATCGTATAATGCAATAGAGGGGGTTGGACTAACACTTCTGCAAGCCACGAATCGGTGGCGTGTGGGAGTGGACAATGGCTGAATTGCAGAACCTTGCCTATGTCGTGGTCGCAGCCAGCGACCTGGCAGCATGGCGCACTTTCGGTGAAACAATCATTGGTGCCGGTGTGTGTGACGCCAGTGACGGCGCGCTGGGCCTGAGGCTGGACGGTCACCCGTGGCGCATGCTGGTGACCCGGGGTGACGACGATGACCTGACCCACGCCGGGTGGGACCTTGGCTCACCCGGACTGCTGGATGAATATGTTGCCCAGCTCCGCGCTCGCGGTGCCGACGTGCGCGAGGAGTCTGCGGCGCTGGCTGAGGCACGCTGTGTCGAGCGGCTGTTCAGCCTGGCCGACCCCAACGGGTATCGCCACGAGTTTTTCTGCGGCCGCACCGGCGTGACCGACGATGGCGGCGCGCTTTCCGGCGTTCTGCGGGGCGACGGGTTCGTGACCGGCGACCTGGGCATCGGCCACATCCTGCCGGTATCGAAAGACTATGCCGAAGGGGTGCGCTGGTACCAGGACGTGCTTGGTCTGCGCTACAGCGACCGCATCCGGCAGGAAATCGCCCCCGGTGTGTTTGCTGATGCGACCTTCTTCCACAGCGCCACCGGGCGGCACCATTCGCTGGCTACGGGCCAGTTCCCTTCGCCCAAGCGGCTCAACCACCTGATGCTCGAATACCGCGACATGAACGACGTCGGCCTGGCCTGTGACCGGGCGAAAAAGGCCGGTATTCCGATCGTGCTGGAGCTCGGCCACCATCCCAATGACCAGATGTTCAGCTTCTATATGCGCACGCCCTCAGGCTTCGGCATCGAGCTGGGCCATGGCGGGCTGGTAATCGATACCGAGAGCTGGGAGCCCAAGCTTTTCGACGTCATGTCGGACTGGGGCCACGCCCGCAACATGGCGATGGTCGACTGACATGGGCGCGCAGGCAGCCCTTCAGGACGCGCCGGCACCGGCCGCCAGTGCGGCTGCGGTCAAGGCGGACACCGCTGCCCTGTTCCGTCAGGGGATGCGGCGGCTGGCGGGTGCCTGCACCATCATCACCACCGTCGCTCCGGGGCAGGGGCGTGAAGGCTGGGCCGGGCTGACGGCAACAGCGGTCGTCTCCGTCACTGCCGAACCGGCCCGGCTGCTGGTGTGCATCAACCGCTCGACCTGGGCGCACGGGATCATCTCGCAGTCGCGGGTCCTTGGAGTCAACGTGCTGGGGCAGGATGCGTTGGCGCTGGCCAACCGGTTCGCCGGCGGGGTCCGCCCGGAAGAGAAGTTCGCCGAGGGCGCCTGGCTGACGGCGACATCAGGTGCACCGCTGCTGGGCACGGCGCTGGCCAGCTTCGACTGCCTCGTCAGCGAGAGCATCGAGGCCAGCACCCATGACATTTTCATCTGCGACGTTCTCGGCGTGCTGCTCCGCCAGCCCGGCGGCGACCCGCTGATCTATTTCGATGGCGCGTTCCTGGGCGAACCCAGTCCCGCCCCGTCTCACTGACAACCGAAGGGAGAAGACCATGGCTACAGTAGCTCTTCATCGCGAAAGCGTTGCAATCCCCACCAGCGAGGAACTTGTCGCCCGGGCCGCCGCGATGGTTCCGGGTCTGCGCGCGCGGGCGGACGAGATCGAGAAAGCCCGACAGGTTCCGCATGACGTTATCCAGATGTTCAAGGACGCCGGGTTCTTCCGCATCGTGCAGCCGAAGAAGTTCGGCGGCTGGGAAATGAACCCGGTGGTGTTCATGCGCGTCCTTGGCGAACTTGGCCGCGGCTGCTGCGCCAGTGCCTGGGTGATGATGATCCTGGGCGTCCACAACTGGGAGTTTGGCCTGATGGACGAACGCGCCGCGCAGGATGTGTGGGGCGAGGACGACGAGGCGATTATCGCTTCCTCCTATCCCCCGATGGGCGAACTGACCAAGGTCGAGGGCGGCTGGCGCCTCAAGGGCCGTTGGCCCACGTCGAGCGGCGGCGGGCACGGTGACTGGTGCTTCATCGGCGCGCTGGAAAAGAACGAGCAGGGCATGCCGATCGATCGCCACGCGCTGCTGGTCAAGCGCGAGGATTACGAGATCCTCGATGACTGGGACACCTTCGGCCTGTCCGGCACCGGCTCCAACAGCCTGATCATCCGCGACGCCTTCATCCCCGAGCATCGCGCCCATTCGATGATCGATTACCAGCTCGATGATCGCGGCACCAACTACCTGTTCCCGTTCGCGATGGTGTTCTATTCCTCGGTCTCGGCGGTGATCATCGGCTTCGCCCAGGGCGCGATCGACGTCTTCATCGAACAGATGTCGACCCGGGTCGACAACGGCAGCGGCGCAGCGACGCGTCTCAGCCCCTATGTGAAGGACCGGCTGGCCAATGCTGTTGCCAAGGTCCGTTCGTGCCGTGCACGGATGGAGCAGATGATGGCGCACTGCACCGCCATCGTCGAACGGCGCGAGTTGGTCACGGTCGATGATCGCATCCACTACATGCTCGACATGGCCCGCATCGGGCGCGAGTGCGAAGAGGCGGTGCTGACGATCTACAAGTGCACCGGTGCGCGCGGCCTGTACAAGGTCAACCCGATCCAGCGTTACCTGCGAGACACGCTGGCAGCTGCCAACCACATCACCCAGGATGCCGACAACAATGCCGGTGCTCTGGGCGGTTACCTGCTCAGCGGTGAGCTGCCGCCGATGCTCTACGAAAAGCCGAAGCAGGGCTGAACCTCGTGTCGATCCGCATCTGGCATCAAAGCTTCACGGTCCTCAGCGATCTCGCCGCCTATGACGAGGCGCTGAGGGCCCATTTCCGCCGCGTGTCGCGCGCCGATACGGTGATCGACATGCACGGAATGCGTGAAGGAACCTATCGCACCAACTACCCCGGTGACGATATCCGCCATGCCGGAATGCAATACCTGCACTCGCTCCAGTTCATGCAGGGCGCGGTCATGGCGGAGCGGCAGGGCTACGATGCCTTCGCTCTCAGCACTCTGCCTGAACCGGGCTTGCATGATATCCGCACGCTCGTTTCGATCCCGGTGGTGGGGTACGGCGAATGCGCGGCCCGGGCAGCCGTGGGCGACGGGCGCCGCTTTGGGGCGCTTGTCTTTATCCCCGAACTGGCCGAGCTGTACCGGGAAAATGTGCGCCGTCATGGGCTCGGCTGCCGGCTGGTCGGGGCGGGCGATGTGGGCTTTCGCTTTAACGATGTCCTGGCCGCGTTCGACCGACCGGAAGCCCTGATCGACCGTTTCCGCGCAGCGGCGCGAATGCTGATCGCCCAAGGGGCCGAAGCGATCGTGCCAGGCGAAGCGCCGCTCAACGTGCTCCTCGCCATGAACGGTGTGAACGAAGTCGACGGCGTCGAGATCGTCGACTCGCTTGGTGCCTGGGTGCGCGCGGCCGAGGCGGCGGTGCTGGCCCGCCGGGCTGGCGAGGACACGGCCGGTTGCGGTTATTTCGGGGCAACCGTCGATCCCGTCCGCCGCGATGAAGTTCTCGCCTTTTACGGACTGGACCCGCGCTGATGGCATCTCCGGTGGACATTGTGGTTGTCGGCGGTGGTGCAGCCGGCTGGTCGGCAGCACTTGCGGCCACTGAGGCCGGAGCGCGCGTTGCGCTCTACGAAAAACTTGGCGAGTCCGGCGGATCGTCCGCACTGAGCGGGGGCTGCCTCGCCTTTGCGGGCACTGACCTGCAGCGGGCGCAGGGCGTCACTGACAGCCCGGACCTGCTCTACCGCGATCTGGTGGAAGTCGGGCAGGGGGTCAATGACCCTGCCCTGGTGCGCACCTATTGTGATGCCCAGCTGGAGACCTGTGACTGGCTGCGGCAGGCAGGGGTGCGATTCAGCCCGGTGATCGAGACGGCCTCCGGCCAGTCAGTTCCGCGCGTCCACACGGTCGATCCGGCGGACATGGTCCGAACGCTGAAGGCGGCAGCGGAGCGCACCGGACTGATCGCATATCATCCGAACGAGGCGGTAGCCGCGCTCGAAACAGATCCCACCGGCCGGGTATGCGGAGCTCGCCTGGAGGGCGGCGCATCCGTTGCTGCCAGCAGGGGCGTAATCCTCGCCAGCGGCGGCTTTGCCAAGAACCACGACCTGCTGATGCACTACGCTCCTCAATATGCCGAGGCCGTGTTCGTGGCCGGGGCCGGTTCGCACGGTGACGGGCTGCGCATGGGGCTGGAGCAAGGTGCCGATGTGCGTGACATGGATTATGTCAAAGGCACTTTCGGCAAGCACCCCACCGACGAAACCAACGATCACAGTCTTCAGGCCGTCTACAAGGGCGCGATCGCGGTCAATCAGGACGGCCAGCGGTTCGTCAACGAGAGCATCTCCTACAAGCTGCTGGGCGATGCGGTCATGGCCCAGCCCTGGCACACCGCCTATCAGATCATGGATCAGGGCATTTTCGACACTGGCGATGACCGGGTCCGTATCCTCGATTTCGGGCGGCGGCTGGAAGAAGGCCTGTTCTACGTCGCCGACACGCTGGAGGAACTCGCCACCCAGATCGAGATCGATCCCGACGTGCTCGTGGCCACAGTTGAACGCTACAACGGCTATGTCGACGCCGGGCACGATCCTGAATTCGGGCGGAGCAACCTCGTCCACAAGCACGGGGCGCTGCGCCGGATCGAGACCGGGCCATTCTATGCCTACCCATCGACCGCGGTGGTGTTCGGGACCTATTGCGGTCTGCGGATCGACACTTCTGCGCAGGTGCTGCGGGCGGACGGTTCGGGCATTGACGGGCTCTATGCGGCAGGCGAGGTCACCGGCGGCTTCCACGGGGCGGCCTACATGACCGGCTCCGCGCTGGGCAAGGCGGTGGTGTTCGGGCGGATTGCCGGGGCCGAGGCAGCCGGGGCATGAAAATCGTGGTCCTCGTCGCCGGGGTGCACGATCCCAAGTGGCCGGTTACGCCGGATGCCGTGCTGGCAGGGGAATCGGACCACCGGATCATGAGCCCGTTTGACGAGGCGGCGCTGGAAATGGCCTTGCGGGTGCGCGATGCCCAACCTGCGACATCGATTGCAGTGCGGGTGGCAGGCGGCGAGGCTTCGGCCAAAATCGCACGCGCTGTTGCTGCCCTGCGGATCAGTGATCTGGCTGCGTTTTCGTGCCAGCACCCGTGGGATCAGGCCACCATGGCCCGCGCGCTTGCTCCGCTGTGCCAAGGCGCGGACATGGTCCTGATCGGGCGCGAATTCGGCGATTTCGATGACGGGCTGGTGCCTGCCATGCTCGCCGGGATAGTCTGCTGGCCGTTTTTCGGCCGCGCGCAAACCATCGATGCGGGCGCTGGAGTGCAATTGATGCGCGAAGCTGGCAGCCATGTCGAAAGCCTGACCCTTTCCGGCCCGCTGGTGGCCAGCGTCACCAATGATCGCCGCACGCGGCTACGCAAGCCGCTGATGAAGAACGTGATGGAGGCGCGGCAGGCCGAGATTGGAATGGTTCCGGCCAAGGTTCCACCAAGCCCCGGCCTGTCTCTGGACGGGCTCCTCCCGTGCGTGAACAGCCGTGCCGGAACCGATTGCGCCATGCTGGACGGTCCGCCCCATGTGCAGGCACAGGCGCTGGCAGACATCCTGTGGGAGGGGCGGGCGTGAGCCAGTGGCGCGTTCTTTCCGTCACCTGCGAGGGGACCAATCCCACGCCCATGCATGAGGACCACCGTCCGCTGCTGCTGGTCTTTCCCGCCGACGCGGACGGAGAAGCCCTGGCCGGAGCGTTCGCTGCTGCAAACGAGGCAGTGCTGCTCGGCCGGATCACGCAAATTGAGCGCGACGGACCGGACCTGGTGGTTTCGCGCAGCACGCATGGCGGCCGCCTGTCGCTCGATTTGCGGATTGCGCCGTGTCTGGCAGTGGCCACCGCCAATGATTTTGCCGTCGCAGATGGCTTCATCCCGCTCGGCACATCCTCGGCGCTGCCGATCGTGCGCGCTCCTCTTGAGGGAGAAAGCGCAAGCCTTGAAGGGGCGGCAGTCGTGATCGGCGGCGGACGCGGGCTGGACCCGGACAGTTTTGCGGCCCTTGAGCGGATTGCGAGCGCAGTGGGTGGCGCGGTTGCCGCCAGCCTTCCCGCCGTCGACCTCGGCCTCGCCCCGGTGGCGCGGCAGGTCGGCCAGTCAGGCAAGTTCGTCAATCCGGCGATCTACTTTGCTGCCGGCATGTCAGGCACGCCGCAGCACTTCGCGGGCGTCGGCGCGCGGGCGCGGATCGTGGCGGTCAACAGTGATGCCGAGGCGCCGATTTTCGGATTTGCCGAAGCCGGGGCGGTTGCCGATGCGCGCCAGCTGCTGCCGTTGGTCGCCGATGAACTCGAACGCAGAGCAGGGCTGACCGTGCAGCGGGAGCGGGCTCATCGATGACCCGGATTGGCGCCGATCAATTGCAGAATGGAACCCCGATGACTGACCCCCGGTACGATCATGCCGCAGCAATTCTTCGCGATGCCTATTCCGGCGGCGCGGTGGCGCCCTTGCGCGCCTGGCTGGAGCCGACCGATGCTGCTGCCGCCTATGCGGTGCAGGCGGTCAATACCCGCTTCTGGGAAGCGCAGGGCCGCCGGATCGTCGGCCGCAAGGCGGGGCTGACGGCAAAGGCGGTGCAGAAGCAGCTCGGCGTCGACCAGCCCGATTTCGGGGTGCTGTTCGATGATATGCGGGTGGCAGACGGCGGGCACCTCGATCCCGCGCGCTGCATCCAGGCCAAGGCCGAGGCGGAGATCGCCTTCGTGCTGGGGGCAGACCTTCCATCGGCAGTGTCCACCCCTGCCGAGGTCGCCGCTGCCATCGCCACCGTGCACGCCGCCATCGAGATCGTCGACAGCCGCATTGCCGACTGGAAGATCACTTTTGCGGACACTGTGGCCGACAACGGCTCCTCGGCCTTTTTCGTGCTGGCGGACCAGGGTTTGCCGCTCGCGGGCCTCGACCTTGAGGGCGCGGCGATGAGCATGACTGTCAATGGCACGGTCTCCTCGACCGGGATCGGAGCCGCCGCGCTTGGCAACCCGCTCAACGCGGCCGCCTGGCTGGCGCGGACGCTGGCCGAGGCGGGAGAGCCGCTCAAGGCGGGTGACATCCTGCTGGCAGGCGCGCTCGGGCCGATGGTCACGCTGAACGCGGGCGATCACGTCTGTGCCGAGGTCGCCGGGATCGGCGCCTGTTCCTTTACCTTTGCGGGAGCCTGATCATGGGCAAGACGAAAGTGGCGATCATCGGTTCGGGCAATATCGGCACCGACCTGATGATCAAGGTGATGCGCCTGTCCAAGGCGCTTGAGGTGGGCGTGATGGTCGGGATCGATCCGGGCTCCGACGGTCTCGCCCGCGCCGCGCGGATGGGCGTGGCGACCACGCACGAGGGGATCGACGGCCTGCTCCGTATGCCCGAGTGGAACGACATCGAAATCGTGTTCGACGCCACCAGCGCCGGCGCGCACAAGCGCAACAGCGAACTGGTTCTGGCGGCGGGCAAGCGGATGGTCGACCTGACCCCGGCAGCGATCGGGCCCTATGTCATACCCCCGGTCAACGGCGACAAGTGCCTTGATGCGAAGAACGTCAACATGGTCACCTGCGGCGGCCAGGCGACGATCCCGATCGTGGCGGCGGTCAACCGGGTGGCCAAGGTCCACTATGGCGAAATCGTTGCCTCGATTGCCTCGAAGAGTGCCGGACCTGGCACCCGCGCCAATATCGACGAGTTCACCGAAACTACCAGCCAGGCGATCATGGACGTGGGCGGGGCAACCTGCGGCAAGGCGATCATCGTGCTCAACCCGGCGGAACCGCCGCTGATCATGCGCGATACGGTCTATTGTCTGTGCGACGACGCCGACCAGGAAGCGATCCGCCAGTCGGTGCACGACATGGTGGCCGAAGTGCAAGGCTATGTTCCCGGCTACCGGCTCAAGCAGGCGGTGCAGTTCGAGCACATCGGCTCCAACCGCCCTTTGCGCATTCCCGAAATGGACGGCGAATTCACCGGGCTCAAGGTCACCGTATTCCTCGAGGTGGAAGGTGCGGCGCACTACCTGCCCGCCTATGCCGGCAATCTCGACATCATGACTTCGGCCGCGATGAAAACCGCGGAGAAGATCGCCGCCCGTATGCATGAAGGAGCCATGGCATGAGCTTCGATCCAGCCACCGACAAGCTCTACATCCAGGACGTCACTTTGCGTGACGGGATGCACGCCGTGCGCCACCAGTACGGGCTCGATCATGTCCGGGCCATCGCCCGCGCGCTCGACCGGGCCGGGGTCGATGCGATCGAAGTCGCGCACGGAGACGGTCTGTCCGGCTCCAGCTTCAACTACGGATTCGGCGCTCACACCGATTGGGACTGGATCGGAGCCGTGGCCGAAGTGCTCGAACGTTCGGTGCTGACCACGCTCCTGCTGCCGGGGATCGGCACGGTGCACGATCTCAAGCACGCCTATGAACTGGGTGTCCGCTCGGTCCGGATCGCGACCCACTGCACCGAGGCAGACGTATCGAAGCAGCACATCGAGGCTGCGCGCAATCTCGGCATGGATGTTTCGGGCTTCCTGATGATGAGCCACATGAGCGAGCCCGATGCGCTCGCGCAGCAGGCCCTCCTGATGGAAAGCTATGGCGCGCAATGCGTCTATGTCACCGACAGCGGCGGGGCCATGACCATGGACCAGTATGCCGCGCGCCTTTCCGCCTATGACCGGGTTCTGAAGCCCGAGACGCAGCGCGGGGTCCATGCGCATCACAACCTCAGCCTCGGCGTCGCCAACTCTGTCGTCGCGGTGCAGGGCGGGGCGATCCGGGTCGACGCCAGCCTCGCCGGGATGGGTGCAGGTGCGGGCAACGCCCCGCTCGAGGTGTTCATCGCCGCTGCTGATCGGATGGGCTGGAACCACGGCTGCGACCTGTTCGCGCTGATGGACGCGGCCGAGGAACTGGTCCGCCCGCTGCAGGACCGCCCGGTCCAGGTCGACCGCGAAACGCTCACGCTGGGCTATGCCGGCGTCTACTCCAGCTTCCTGCGCCATGCCGAGAAGGCCAGCGCCGAATACGGCATCGACACCCGCTCGATCCTGGTCGAACTGGGCCGCCGCAAGATGGTCGGCGGGCAGGAAGACATGATCGTGGATGTGGCGCTCGATATGGTCGAGGCCCGCCGCTGATATCCGGTGCGCCCTGACGGGCTGCGGACTGCCTGACAGCCTCTGCGGCTAACTTCGCGGGCGGCGTCTGTCGCTCCGATCTGAGTTGGCTCTGGAAAAAACAGTACCACGCTCTGCGACAACGCAGGCGGGGCTGTAAACACTTGCCGCCCGATGCGCTCGCCCCGGCGAGACAGACCGGGGTGTGGCCGGGAGGCCGCGATTGGACGCCCTTGCCCACCCTTCTTGCCGGAACCCGGATGGCAGGCTGGACAAATCGCTTCGCGCCCTCTTCAAAGACATCGGCCGCGCGGCGCCATGGGGAAACCGGCAAAAGGACCCTGGGGGCGAGCGGCCTTGATGGCGAGCAAGGTCCACGATTGCCGACGTTCGGAGACCAGTCACGGGACGAAAGTGAAATTCGGGCGCATGTGTGAATGAGTGATCCAGTATTGCAGCCCTCACCGGCAAGTTCGTCGGATGATCTGCTTCAATGGTTTTTTGACAATCCCGAGCAGGCACTGACGACCGTTCAGGACAATCCGTCCGCGCTCGAAGCTGCGCTGATTTTGCAGTCAGGCCAGGTGCAACTGGTTGAAGGGGCAATCCTGAACACAACAGCATTTGCGGTTGCGCTGCTGGATAGTACCGGCCGCGTGATCGAGCGGACCCCCCTGTTCACCGAGATCGGATTGATCGACAGCCTCGATTTTGCCCCTTCGGAGAAGGCGCTGGAACGCGATGGGGTGGTATTCCGGAAAATGGCCACCGATGCGGGAGCCACGCTTGTCGCCTATGCGCGGCCTGAGGCGCTGGACGGCTGGGCCTTTCCCAAGGAATGGCTGGAAAAGATGGGCCCCGGCAGTTTGCTGGCCATTCTGCCGCACTTCCGCTCAAGCCAGTCGCTCGAACACGCCTGCCTTGCGCTCGGCCTGACATTGGCGGAGACCCGCATCGCGGTTGCGGCCATGAAACTCGGTGACATCCAGGCTGCTGCCGCAACGATCGGCATTTCCTATCAGAGGGCGCGGGCGCTTGTTTCGGGCGCCCTCAAACGCACGGCATCCAGCAACATGGCCGAACTGGCCCGGAAGATCGCCGATATCTCGATCGGCCTGACCCCGCAGTCAGCCTCGCATGAGGCTCTGCTGATGGACATCTGGGGCCTTTCAGGACGACAGATCGCCTTGTCCAGCCTGATTGCGGACGGTTTGACGAGGGATCAGGCTGCACGGGCCCTGCGCATTTCGCCTGCCGTGGCAAAGAAGGAAATGAGCACGGTCTTCGAGACTTTTGGAATCAGGAATGCGCTGGGTCTGTCGATCATGTTGCGCCAGCACGTCCTGGTCAGTTTGCTGGCCCGGTTTTCTGCGGATATCAAGGAATTGACTGACCTGCATTCCGAGCCGCTCCGCTTCGCCTATCGCGGTGACGGATCGAGAATTGCCTATTCCGACCATGGCCCCCCCTGCGGCCAGCCGGTGTTCTATTTCCACTCCAGCATGACGAGCCGTCCGGTGCCCAAGGCAATCCTGCGCGAGCTCAAAGCGATCGGGTGCCGGGTGATTGCAATCGACCGGCCCGGCTTCGGACTGACCGACCCCGCGCCCCACAGCCAGTTCGAAGCGGCTGCGCTGGATTTTCAGATCGTGCGGGAAAAGCTGGGTATCTCCAGACCGCTTGCTGTCGCCCGCGGGGCCGCGCAAGCGGTGCTGGCCATTGCCCGTCTCGATCCCCTGGCGCTGGGCGGTGCTGTGCTGATCAATCCGGACCCCAGATCTCCGTCTTCCAAGGCGCGGTGGGGCCCTTTGGGTGCTGCGAAGGAGATGTTCTTTCGCAATCCGCAGATCATCGCCCCGGTGGCCCGGCTGCTGGCCTCTCGCCTGACCTCTGACAGGCTTGCTGACTGGCTGGCGAAGTCCCTCAAGGGCAGCCCTGCCGACGAAAAAGCCCTTACCAATCCGGAAGTCGTGAGCGATTACTGGAGAGCGACCCGCAGCCTCTCGACCGGCAGGGTGACCGGCTACATCGCGGAACAGGCTGCGCTGGCAAAGGGAGCCGACGACCCGATCCGGCAGATCACCTGGCCATGGGACATCATCATTGGCGAACAGGACACCCTTCACCGGGCGGAAGATGTCGAACGCTACTGGCAGGACGTGCTCCCGGCAGCATCGGTCACACGATTGGCAGATGCCGGAAGGATGCTCGCCTTCACCCATCCGCAGGTCATCGCCCAGACGATCCGGAAATTGCGCACTTCCTAGGCCGCATCACTACAGATGGGGATATGCGCCTGCATGGGTGCCGGGTAACTGCCGGGCGAGACATGAATGCAGCGTTCCGCCCGCAGATCGCCGCCTTTCGCGGCGAACGCGCGCCGTACGCCTGAACAGGATCCGGCAGCCCTGACTGCCACCGAGGCGACCCGTGGGGGGAAGGGGCTTGCTCCTTCTCTTCGAACTTCAAGGCCTCCGTCCGAAATTCGGGCGGAGGCCATTTTTCTTGTCGGCACCTGCCCGCGTCAGCGCGCCTCAGGCGTGATCGAGCTTGTCCAGCTTCTCACCCAGCGCCAGCCATTCGGCTTCGGCCAGTTGCAGCTTTCCGCTCGCCCGTTCGCGTGCGGCAACCAGCTCTTCCATCGACTTGCCACCTGCTGCGGCTGAGCTGCCATGATCGATCAATGCCTGATCGAGCGCGGCGACCTCCGCCTCCAGCTTCGCCATGGCCTTTTCGGCCTTGGCCTGTTCGGAGCGGACGAAGCGTGCCTGGGCCCGATCCTTTGACGGGTTGGCCGCTCTGGGCGCACTGGGCTGGGCAGGTTTCGGGTCTTTTTTCGGCTGGTTGCGGCCCAGCACGAAGTCGATGTAGTCGGTAATGCTGCCAGCATATTCCCGCGCGGTTCCCTCATCGACCAGCACCAGCCGGTCGGCTGTCAGCTCCACCATATGTCGGTCATGGCTGATCAGGATAACTGCGCCCGAATAGCCATTGAGCGCCTGGATCAGCGCTTCGCGTGCATCGACATCAAGGTGGTTGGTCGGCTCGTCCAGGATGAGCAGATGGGGCGCATCGCGGGTGATCAGCGCCAGCGCCAGCCGCGCCCGCTCCCCGCCCGACAGCTTCTCCACTTTTGTTTCGGCGCGCGAGCCGGAAAACCCGAACCGGCCGAGCTGCCCGCGGATCGCGCCCGTCGACTTGCCATCCATCGCCCGCGCCATCAGCGCCAGCGGCGTGTCATCGCCTGCCAGTTCCTCGACCTGGTACTGGGTGAAGTAGCCGACCTTCAGCTTGCCCGGCGCATTCATCCCGCCATCTGCCGGGGCGAGCTGCGCCGCCAGCAGGCGCGCCAGCGTGGTCTTGCCGTTGCCGTTACGGCCGAGCAATGCAATCCGGTCGTCGGCATCGATCCGCAGGTTGAGGCGCTGGAGCACGGGCGGCCCGTCTCCATAGCCGACCGCCGCCTTGTCCAGCGTGATCATGGGGGAGCGCAGTTCGCCCGGATCGGGGAAATCGAAGCTGAGCGAGGGGTCTTCCATCAGGGCCGCGATCGGCTGCATTTTCGCGAGCATCTTGGCGCGCGACTGGGCCTGCTTGGCGGTGGAGGCGCGGGCGCTGTTGCGTGCGACATAGTCCTGCAAGCGGGCCCGCTGTGCATCCTGCGAGGCCTTGGCCGCTGCCAGTTGCGCGGCACGCTCTGCCCGCTGCTTCTCGAACGCATCATAGCCGCCCGGATAGAGCGTGAGCTGGCCGCCCTGGAGGTGGAGGATATGGTCCACCACCTTGTTGAGCAGATCGCGTTCGTGGCTGATTACCAGCAGCGTGGCCGGATAGCTCTTGAGGAAGTTTTCCAGCCACAGCGTGGCTTCCAGGTCGAGGTGGTTCGAAGGCTCGTCCAGCAGCAGGATATCAGGTTCGGAAAACAGCAGCGCACCCAGCGCCACGCGCATCTTCCAGCCGCCGGAGAAGCTGTCGATCGGGCGGCGCTGCATCTCTTCATCGAAGCCCAGCCCGCTGAGGATCTTCGCGGCCCGCGCCGGCGCGCTGTAGGCGTCGATGGCGAGCAGTCGCTCATGCACTTCGCCCAGCCGGTCGGGATCGGTGCAGGTATCGGCTTCTGCCAGCAATCGTGCGCGCTCGACGTCGGCAGCAAGCACCACCTCTTCAGGCGTGATCGACCCGCTCGGGGCCTGCTGCGCGATATAGCCGATCCGGGCCCTGGCGGGCTTGGAAATTTCGCCGTCATCGGGCTCGATCTCGCCGATCACGGCTTTCATGAGGGTCGACTTCCCGGCGCCATTGCGGCCGATCAGCCCCACCCGCGCGCCATGTGGTACGGTGGCGCTGGCGCGTTCGAGGATGGTCCGGCCGCCGAGCCGGACGGTGAGACCGTCAATGGTGAGCATGGGCGGCCCTTAACAGCGAGTCATGGCCTGCCCAACCAAAATTCCGACTGCAAATTCGCCAAGGGCGGTGGCGCTTGGGGTCAGACCACCCGGATATCGAAGGCGAACCACGCTTCCGCACTGTAATCGTAGAGCTGCGCCTGTTCCTCGGTTACGGTGACGACGAAGTGGCCGGACGATTGCCGATCATAGCCGGTGGCCCTGTTTCCGGAAATTTCGAGTGAAACGAAGGCCTTGTCTCCTGCGTCGTAGAGTTCGGGCAGGGTGCCGCCGAAGCGCACGCCGCGATCCCCGTCCTGAAGCTGGAGGCGCTGGCCGCGGGCCTCGGCGGCGATCTGGAGATCCTGTTGCCGCGCGTGGTCGAACACACCGGAAACTATCTTGCCGATGACGAAGGCATGGGCGGCGGCGGCAACTATGGCGCGGGTATGGGGCTGCATCCTGCCATCAGACAACGTTGACCCCCTCAATGCAAGTCATCGCAGGGGCAGCCCCGCGCGGCCTTGCGTTGACCTGACCACGCACAGACCTATGTTGACAGGCAATGCCAGCCAAACCGACCAGACCCGCGCCGCCGCCGCTCTCCGCGCTGCTGGCGCAAGGACCCTTGGCCCTTTTCGTCGATTTTGACGGAACCCTGGTCGAGATCGCGCCATCGCCGGATGCCATCGTTGTGCCGGGTTCGCTGGCGCGGCGCCTTGTGGCGCTTGCAGCCACATTGGATGGACGCCTCGCTCTCGTGTCGGGCAGGGGCATTGACGATATCGAACGGCATTGCGGCGCGCTGGCCGTTGCCCTGGCAGGCTCCCACGGCGCGGCTCTCAGAACCGCGGATGGCAAGGGCTGCGGCACCGGCCCTGCACCCATTCCGGCCCAAGTTGTTGCCGAAGTAGAAGCTTTCGCCTTGCGCGAAGCCGTCGGGTTCGAGCACAAGCCGCATGGCGCCGCGCTGCACTCACGCGCCGCGCCGCACAGGGAGGCTGATTGCCTTTCCTTCATGACTGGCCTGGCAGAGAGACATGGCCTGACCGCCAAACCCGGCAAGAGGGTGGTCGAACTGGTCCATCCGGGCGCAGACAAGGGCACGGCAGTGGAACTGTTCATGGCCGAAGAGCCTTTCAACGGCGCGATGCCGGTCTTCATCGGTGACGATGTGACGGACGAAGACGGCTTTGCCGCCTGCACCCGCCTTGGCGGCTTCGGAATTGCCGTGGGGGAGCGGTCCAGTGACCACGCAGCGTTTTTTCTCTCCGGCCCCCAAGCGGTCCATTCCTGGTTGAGGTTGTAAGAATGCCCGCTTCCCCCGTACCGGCTTCAGCATCGTCCGAGCAGCCCACCCTCCAGCTCTGGCCGATCGGCAATTGCCAGGTGTCCGGCCTGATCGACGAGTTGGCGGGGCTGGTGTGGGGCTGCATCCCGCGGGTCGATGGCGATCCGGTGTTCTGTTCGCTGCTGAATGGCGAGAACCGGGCAGAGGGCGTCTGGCGGTTCGAGCTGGTCGGCCAGGTTTCAACCACCCAACACTATGTCCGCAACACCCCGATCCTGGTCACCCGGCTGGAGGCGGAGGATGGGAGCGCGGTCGAGATCACCGACTTCTGCCCCCGGTTCGAACGTTCGGGCCGGATGTACCGGCCAGTGGCCTTCGTCCGCGTGGTGCGCCCGGTGGCCGGTACACCCCGGATGACCATCACGCTCAGGCCCAGGCACGATTACGGGGCGAATGCGGCACAGACCACCAATGGCACCAATCACATCCGCTATCTGGTGGGCGATCAGGCCATGCGCCTGTCGACCGACGCGCCGGTCGGCTACGTTCTGGAAGGCCGTGCCTACCGGGTGGAAAGCGACCAGCACTTCTTCCTGGGCCCGGACGAGGCGTTCAGCGGGAACGTCCGTGCCGAGCTGCGCGAGATGGAGGACCTGACCCGCAAGTACTGGCAGCTCTGGGTGCGCGGCCTCGCCACTCCGCTTGAATGGCAGGACGAGGTGATCCGCTGCGCCATTACCCTCAAGCTGTGCCAGCACGAGGAAACAGGGGCGATCGTGGCCGCATTGACCACCTCGATTCCCGAAGCACCTGGCAGCCAGCGCAATTGGGATTACCGGTACTGCTGGATCCGCGATTCCTATTACACCGTGCAGGCCCTCAACCGGCTTGGCGCGCTGGACGTGCTCGAGAAGTATCTGGCTTACCTCCGTAACATTGTCGACAACGCCAACGGGGGAGACATCCAGCCCCTCTATTCCGTGATGGGCGAAGGCGAACTGGATGAAGACTTTGCCCCCGATCTGGCAGGCTATCGCGGGATGGGCCCGGTCCGGGTGGGCAACGCGGCATACCTGCAGGTGCAATATGATTGCTACGGCCAGATCGTGCTGCCCACGGTACAGGGCTTCTTCGACCGGCGCCTGCTCCGCATGGCGGACGAACACGACTTTGAAAGTCTGGAACAAGTCGGCGAGATGGCCTGGGCAAAGCACGACCAGCCCGACGCCGGACTGTGGGAATTCCGCACCCGTCAGGAAGTCCATACCTACTCTGCCGTGATGAGTTGGGCGGCCTGCGACCGGCTGGCCAACGCGGCGCAGCGGATGGGCCGGCCAGACCGCGCCACATTCTGGGCCGAGCGGGCAGACGCCATTCGGGCAAAGATCGAGGCCGAAGCCTGGGTCGATCACCCAGATGGCGGGCATTACGGGGCCAGCTTCGAAAGTGATTACCTGGATGCCAGCCTGCTGCAGATGGTCGAGCTGCGCTATCTTGCACCGGACGATCCCCGGTTTGTTTCCACCTTTGCGGCGGTCGAGAAGGCCCTGCGCCGGGGCGAACACATGCTGCGATACGCGCAGGAGGATGACTTCGGCGCACCCGAAACCGCCTTCAACATCTGCACGTTCTGGCTGATCGATGCGCTGGCACGGAGCGAGCGCGTCGATGAAGCGCGCGAACTGTTCGAAACCATGCTTGGCCATACCACCCGTTCCGGCCTGCTGTCCGAAGACATGGACTTCGAAACCGGCGAGCTGTGGGGAAACTTCCCCCAGACCTATTCGTTGGTTGGCGTGATCAACTGCGCCGGGCTGTTGTCAAAAAGCTGGAATACAATTCGATGACCAAAACATGAGCCGTCTCTTCGTCGTATCCAATCGCGTCGCCATGCCCACAGCCCGCGGCGTTGCCGGTGCCCAGGGCGGGCTGGCAGGGGCGCTGAATGCGGCGCTGAAGAAAACTGGCGGCGTCTGGTTCGGCTGGTCAGGCCAGGAGGCGGAAACACCCTCGGTTGAACCGAAGGTGGCCGACTACGACGGGGTGACGATGGCCACCATCGACCTCGCCCGGCAGGATATTGATGAATACTACAACGGCTATGCCAACTCGACGCTCTGGCCGCTGTTCCATTACCGGCTCGACCTGACCGAGTACGAGCGTGACACGGCCATGGGGTACGAGCGGGTCAATGAGCTGTTCGCTGACAGCCTCACCCCGCTGGTTCAGCCTGATGACCTGATCTGGGTCCACGATTATCACCTGATCCCGCTGGGTGACGGCCTGCGGCGACGCGGGGTCAAGAACCGGATCGGGTTCTTCCTGCACATTCCCTGGCCGCCCACCCGCCTGTTCGTGTCCTTGCCCTATCACGAGCGGCTGGTGCGCACCCTGCTCGCCTATGACGTGATCGGGTTCCAGTGTGACGAGTGGCTGGAGAGTTTCCTCCATTACTGCCGCAAGGAACTGGGCGCGCAGGTGGACGATGCCACCGGGCGGATCGATATCGACGGCCGCACGGTCATCGCCCGGGCCTATCCGATCGGCATCGATTACGCGCATTTCATGGCCCAGGGCGACTCTGGCGAGGCCCGCCAGACGGCGCAGCGCGTCCTGTCCAGCACGCGTTACCGCACGGCAATGATCGGAGTTGACCGGCTGGACTATTCCAAAGGCCTGCCTGAGCGGATGGACGGCATTGCGCGCTTCTTCGACCGGCATCCGGAACGGGTGGACGATCTGGTTTTCATCCAGATCGCACCGCCCAGCCGGGAGGACATCGGTTCCTACCAGAAGATCCGCGCCGAACTGGAACAGAAAGCCGGGCAGATCAACGGGGCACGCAGCCGGATCGATCTGGTGCCGGTTCGCTATGTCAACCAGGGGCATACCATGGCCGAGCTGTTCGGCTGCTACCGCGCCTCGAAGATCGGACTGGTCACGCCGCTGCGCGACGGGATGAACCTGGTGGCGAAGGAATATGTCGCCGCGCAGGATCCGGATGATCCCGGGGTGCTGATCCTGTCACGCTTTGCCGGCGCGGCACAGCAGTTGACCGATGCCCTGCTGGTGAACCCCTACAGCCCTGACGACATTGCCTCCATGATCAGGCTGGCGCTCGACATGCCGCTGGACGAGCGCAAAGCACGCTGGGAAAAGATGCACGCCTGCGTGCGTGACGAGAATGTCACCCGCTGGACCGAGCGGTTCACCAGCGACCTGTCGCAGGCGGGCAAATAGGGTTGTCCGGCAGGAACCGCCTGTCCGGGGGGAGCGGGTAACACGTGGCAATGGCGCAGCGCGTCTGTGTTCTGGGGGCGACCGGCACGATTGGCCGGGCTACGGTTGCGGCGCTCCTTCGCCGGGGGCACGAGGTTGTCTGCCTGGTCCGAACCCCACTCGACAATACTTCCGGTTTCGCGGGTGCAGAAGTTCGGTTGGTCGATGTGACTGATCGGCGGGCGTTAGCCGAGGATGGGTTTGCCGGGGGCCGGTTCGACGCGGTTATCTCCTGCCTTGCCTCCCGCACCGGCGTACCGCGCGATGCCTGGGCGATCGATCACGATGCCAATCTTGCGGCGCTTGAGGCGGCAAAACAGGCGTGTGTGAGGCACTTCGTCCTCCTCTCCGCCATCTGCGTGCAGAGGCCGTTGCTGGCCTTCCAGCACGCCAAGCTGGCGTTCGAGGCAGCGCTGGCGGGATCGGGCCTGCGCTATTCGATCGTGCGACCGACCGCCTTCTTCAAGTCGCTTTCCGGCCAGATCGAGCGGGTCCGGCAGGGCAGGGCGTTCCTGCTGTTCGGTGACGGCACGCTGACCGCCTGCAAACCCATCAGCGATCGCGACCTCGCCGATTATCTGGTGGACTGCCTGAGCGAAGAGGCGCGATGGAACCGGATCCTGCCGGTTGGCGGCCCGGGCGAGGCGATCACCCCGCGTCAGCAGGGCGAGGCGCTGTTCGCCATGCTGGGGCGCGAGCCGCAGTTCCGGTCAGTTCCGGTTGCCCTGCTGGGCGCAATTGCAAGCGCGCTCGGCATCGTGGGTCGCGTAATCCCGCCGCTGGCGGACAAGGCCGAACTGGCGAGGATCGGCCGCTACTACGCGACCGAGTCGATGCTGGTGCTGGACCCGGTGACGGGCCGCTATGACGCTGCTGTGACGCCATCCACCGGCAGCGACACGCTGTTCGACTACTACCGCGCCGTGCTTGACGGCACGGCCGTGCCCGAGCGGCGCGATCACGCAGTATTCTAGGGCTGGAGGGAGGCCTTCCAGTCCCGCCGGATCTTCTTTGCCAGGCTCCACTTGTGGACTTCGGTCGGCCCGTCATAGATGCGGAAGGCGCGCACTTCGCGGAACACCTGCTCGACGATCGTCTTGTCGGTCACGCCAAGGCCGCCCATCACCTGCACGCAGCGGTCGGCAATCCGCATCAGTGCTTCTGAGACCGCCACCTTGGCCATCGAGCTTTCGACCGTCCCGAGCGAGCCGGTGTCCAGCACGCCCGCGCACCAGTCGATCATCAGTTCGGCCTGCTTCAGGTCGATCATGTTTTCTGCCAGCATGAAGCCTACGCCTTCATGGTCGATCAGCGGCTTGCCGAAGGCCTCCCGGCGGTTTGCATAGTCGGTGGCGATCTCGTGTGCGCGGATGCACGAGCCGAGCCAGCGCATGCAGTGCGACAGGCGGGCAGGTGAAAGGCGGACTTGCGCGTAAGTGAACCCGGCGCCGGCATCGCCCAGCATCTGGTCAGCCGGAATGCGCATGTTGTCGATCGTCAGCGTGGCGTGGCCGCCGGGCATCGAGTTGTCGATCGTGTTGGGCACGTGGTCGATCCTGATGGCAGGGTCGGGCAGGTCGACCAGGAACATGCAGGCTCCTTCGTCCGATTTCGCCATTATGATCCCGACGCTGGCGCCCTGCGCGCCGGTGATGAAGGTCTTGCGGCCGTTCACCACCCAGTGGTTGCCATCAAGTCGGCAGGTCGATTTCATCATCGACGGATCGGACCCGGCGCCGCCTTCCTCGGCCGGCTCGGTCATGAAGAAGGCAGATCTGGCGCGCCCTTCGACCAGCGGTTTGAGGAAGCGTTCCTTCTGTTCCGGCGTGGCCTTGTGGCCCAGCAGGTACATGTTGCCTTCGTCCGGGGCCATGGTGTTGCAGGCAAGCGGGCCGAGCGGTGAGAGGCCGCTCCTGATCAGCACCACCGCCGTTTCGCGCTGCGTCAGGTGGCTGCCATCGGGCAGGATATGCGGCGTAAGTACCCCGGCGGCGCGGGCAAGCTCGCGCATTTCCATCACCAGTTCGTCGGTCGGTGCGCCGTGATGATCGCGGCGGGGGTCCCGTTCGTAGGGGATGACCGTTTCGCGAACGAACGCCTCGACCTTCTCGGCAATCGCGGTGGCACGTTCGGATATGCTCATGGGCGTGGTTCCTCTCTTGCATTCGCGTAAGCCAAAGGCTCAGGATGCGAAAGGTTCGGGACGCCCCCATTTGTGCGAGTTGCCACCGGAATGGCCCGCTGCAAGCGAGGGGAGAGGATGGGATGATGCTTATGGCCAACGACTTTGACCTGGTAATCCGGGGCGGCACGATTGTTGACGGCAGAGGCGGTGACCTGATCGAGGGCGATGTTGCGATCAGCGGCGGCCGCATCGCGGCGCTGGGCGCTGTCTCAGGCTCGGGGCGCGAGGAAATAGACGCGCGCGGGCGGATCGTCACCCCCGGGTTCATCGACGTGCACACCCATTATGACGGGCAATGCATCTGGGCCGAGGAACTGAGCCCCTCGTCCGCCCATGGCGTGACGACAGCGGTGATGGGCAATTGCGGCGTGGGCTTCGCCCCGTGCCGCAAGGCTGATCACGACATGCTGATCAACGTCATGGAGGGGGTGGAGGACATCCCCGGCGTGGTCATGACAGAAGGCCTGCCGTGGGACTGGGAGACCTTCCCCGAATACCTCGACACCGTGGCGCGCGGGCAACGCGATATCGACGTGGCCGCCTACCTCCCGCACTCGCCCTTGCGCGTCTACGCCATGGGAGAACGGGGCGCTGCGCGTGAAGTGGCGACCAGCGACGATCTGGCGTTGATGCGCCGCCTGACTGCCGAAGCCATGCGGGCAGGTGCTCTCGGCTTCGCCACCTCGCGCCTGTCGATCCACAAGACGGCTGACGGCGAGGCCATCCCCACCTTCGAGGCGGAGGTGGCTGAGCTCGAAGCGATCACCGGCGGCATGGCTGATGCGGGTGCAGGGACCTTCCAGGTCGTGCTCGATGCCTTTGTGGGGTGGGACAAGGAATACCAGGTGATCGAGCGGGTGATTGCCGCGAGCGGCCGCCCGGCGACCTTCACGCTGGCTTCCGGCAATGATGCGCCGCCGCGCTGGCGGCGCGTGCTGGAAATGCTGGAGCGGACCAATGATGCGGGCGGGCAGGCCACTGCGCAGGTCATGCCGCGCCCGATCGGGCTGATTGCCGGGCTGGAGCTGACCGTCCATCCGTTCGTGCTGTGCCCGAGCTGGGCAAAGATCGCGCACCTGCCGATTGACCAGCAGGTCGAGGCCATGCGCGACCCCGGTCTGCGCGCCGCGCTGCTGAGCGAGGATTTCGCCCCCGGCCACCCGTTCAATGCGCTCGCGCGCAACTGGGACTGGCTGTTCCCGCTCGACGATCCGCCGGACTATGCCCCGCCGCGCGAGATGAGCATGGCGGGCCAGGCGGCGGCGCGGGGGTGCACCCCGCAAGAGGTGGCCTATGACCGGGTGCTGGCCACGGGCGGCAAGGGCCTGTTCCTCGCCGCGCTGGGCAATTACGAGAACGCCTCGCTGGCGAGCGCGCACGAAATGCTGAAACACCCGCACTGCATTCCGGGGCTGGGCGACGGCGGCGCGCATTACGGCGCGATCTGCGATGCGAGCTATTCGACCTACCTGCTGAGCGAGTTCGTGCAGAAGCGCGGGGCGCTGCAGTTCGGGCTGGCCGAGGCGGTCTACATGCTGTCAGCCAAGGCTGCGCGCGCAGTCGGGTTCACTGACCGGGGGATGCTCGCGGTCGGCGCCAAGGCCGACCTCAACGTGATCGACCTCGACAACCTGCGCCCGCATCTGCCCGAAATCGTCCATGACCTGCCCGCAGGCGGCCGCCGCCTGCATCAGCGCGCGACCGGCTATGATGCGACGATCGTTTCGGGTGAAGTGATCCGCCGGTTCGATCAGTCTACCGGCGCAAGGCCGGGAAAGCTGGTGCGGGGCGCGGGCTACGCGGGCTAACCTTGCCGCCGATGGTATCGTCCCTCCACGCATGACGGTATCCGGCGGGTATCCCATCGTGCACATCAGATAGCGCAGCGCTGGGTGCGAAGAGAACTGGCAGCGGTTGCGGGCTGCGCTAGTCAAACACGCCGAGTTCGGGTGCCGTCGGAATTATGGCAGACCAGCGAAGTCCGGCAGGGCTGAAGCTGCGGTCTACCTTTCCATTCGTTGCAGCCGCGAAGACGCGGGTCAGCAATGCCGTTCCAAATCCTTCCTTCTCCGCGGACATCGGGTCTGTGTCTGAAGCCTCTGTCCAGGTAATATGCAGATAACCTTTGTCATCTTCGTGCCAATCCAGGGACACCCTCCCGGCATCGTCCGACAGCGCCCCATATTTGGTCGCGTTGGTCCCCAGTTCGTGCAGGGCCAGGGCAAGGTATGGTGCTGAACGACCGGGAATTGTCGCATCATCACCAGTAACGTCGATCGAATTGAGATGCCCCAGGTTGACATCGACGATGGATTTCACCGAGACGCGGTCATGCGGGCTTGCCAGCAGTGCATCCTGAGCGCGCGAAAGCGTGCGCAGGCGATCCGTTATGGATTCGAGGAATTCCGGATCTACATTCGATGACTTTGCTGATTGGCGTATGATCGCTTCGTTCACCGAATAAATGTTCTTGACCCGATGCGCCAACTCTTTGGCCAATAACTCCAGCTTGGCTTCGTTGAGCTTGCGGGCGGTGACATCAAGGGCGCTGGCGATGATCCGGATTTCGTTCGCGTCGGTGGTGATGCGGCAGGCTTGAATTTCAAGCCAGTGCCGGCGCCCATCCAGCAGAAAATCGATCTCTGTCGCGGCCGGTTCACCGGAGGTCAGCACTTCCTGCAAAATTGCTTCAATCCTCGTGCCGAAATCACCGCTGATGAACTCTGCGGGCGTCTGGCCGAGACAACTGCCCGGCAGGTTGTGGGACCATGTATATCGCAAAAGCTCGTCATGCTCTGACATCGCCAGGCCGGAGATCTGAGCGGCCAGCTCAAACCGGCTGGTGACCCTGCTCGCCATGCGAAGGCTGTCGGTGAGCTCCTCGTTCTGCTTATCAAGGCTCGCCTGCACCTCCCTGAGGTCAGTTACATCCTCGTTGACGCCGATCATTCCGCAAAACACGCCAGACTGGGAAAAGTAGGGAGACGCCTTCGTTCGCAGCACGCGAACAGCGCCGTCAGCTCGGTGATAGCGCGCCTCGCACATGAACGGCTGTTCGCGCATCATGCCTTCGCTGAAGGGGCCGAACACCTTGTCGTGATCCTCCTCCAGAAGGGTGGTTGCCCAGTCGAACTCGTCAAGCACCGGACTTGCGATACCCCAGAATTCCCGTTGAGCCCGATTGAGAAAGACGCATCGCCCTTCCCGATCGCCGCGCCAGAGCATCGCGGGAGTGTCTTCGATCAGCAGTAGAAGGTCGAGCGGAGTGTCTGGCACGCAAGGCCCCCTGTTTATCTGTGCGATCCGGCCACTGGATATCGAAAGCACTCCGGGACCACAAGCAGGGGGGCGGCCGGTCAATCCCGCGGTCTGCTGCCTGGTTGCGACCCTGGCGCCCGCGGCTGGCTTAAGCGATCGCCTCTGGTCAGAGCAGAAAGGGCCGCAGTGCCATCCGCGCACCGGATTGCAGTTCGTCTTCGTCCAGTCGGCCATGGACCGCACGATAGCCAACCCCCCGAATGACAGCGGAAAATACCGCGACGAGCGATGCATCAGGCCGCATCCCGCCCAGCATCTGTTGCAACGCCCATGTCCCGCTGGGATCCTCCATGGCGCGCACGAGGCCGCGCAAGGAAACGTAATCGTCGCCATTGTAGATCGCGCGCTCGATCTCGTCATAGGCTGTGAGGACCGGCTGATGCCTGCCGATGACCGCTTCGAGCAGCCGTTCGAGCATCGCTTCGGGGGCGAACGTGCGCACCAGTAGCTGGTCAGGGTCGCCGCCCAGAGCCTCGCGCGCGTAGAGACTGTGCAGGGCTGCATGGAGCAGGGCGCTCTTGGTGCCGAAGACGTGAATGACCTTGCCGAGGGTAACCCCGGCCTGGTTCGCGACCGCGCGGAAGGTGACGCCGGCATGTCCCTTGTCTGCCAGCAGCCCGGCGGCTGCATCTGCAATCCCGGGTGCCGACCCATCGAGATGCAGCACGGGCACATTATAGCCGCGCTGGGCGAGGGTACGATAAGTGGGGCGAACACGTTCCGTTCCACGGCGCTGCTCGCTTAACCATAGCGTCAAGGTGGCCGCCGTTTCTTCCAGCAAGGCGCGGTCGAGCAGCGGATTCCATACCAGCAGGTGGCGCGCAGCTTCTCCTGCGGCAAAGCAGGCGATGCAATCCGCGTGTTCACCAAGGCCGAGGATGGTTGCAAGGCGGCGCCAGAACCCGTCCCACGCGGCCTGCCATTCCGCATCGGGGGCATGGCGCCATGCCATTGCCAGTCGCCGCTGCCCGGCCGTCCAGTCCGCAATGGTCGAGGCAATCAGCGAGCCTTGCAACTCGGCCGAAAGCGGTTCCCCGGCGAGCGCGCCAAGTCGCATCAGCTGGGCTTCCATCCATGCCTGGCCCTCACGCAGTGCGGTGCCCGCCGCCGCGAGATACAACCGTTCCATATCGCCGAAGTGATAATGGATCGAAGACTGCGCGGCGGCGGCCTTCTGCACCACCAGCCGCACGGAAATCGCATCTGCGGGCACTGTGCACCAGACGTCGAGCAGCGCCTCAATGAGACGGAACTGCGTCGGATTAAAGACGGGTTTTCGGGTAAACTGTGATCGGTTTGTGACCTCTCCCCTGTTGTCCGACACAGAAAACCCTCCCGTTCTTCGGTTCCGGGAACCGGTCGTATCGCTGTCACTCAGATTACTTACAAGCGTTCTAGCTAGGCGGCGAATCGAGGCAATAGGGGTATCGTCAATGTCGCTTGTAACCAAGTCTTTCCGGGCCGCCATGCTGAGCGGGGGTGCGCTGGGAGCGTTGCTTCTGGCGCTGCCGGTCGCCGCCCAGGACAACGTCTCGCCCGGGGCCACCGCTGCTGGCGAGGGCGAGGTTGGCAATGTCATCGTCGTCACCGGATCCATCCGGGGCTCGCTCGAAAATGCGACCGAGACCAAGCGTGCCGCGCTCAACGTCACCGATGTCGCCACCGCCGACTCTGTCGGGCGCTTCCCGGACGAGAACATTGCGGCCGCACTTGCCCGCCTCCCAGGGGTTGCGGTGCAGCTCGACCAGGGCCAGGCGCGCTACATTCAGGTGCGGGGTGCCCCCAACCGCTGGACCTCGGTCAGCATCGACGGCCTTCCGCAGACCGGCACCGACGAAGGCGGCGGGGAACGTGCTTTCCGCTTCGACGCGGTGCCTGCGGTGCTATTGCAGCAGCTGGTGGTCAACAAATCGCTCACCCCCGACATCACTGCCGAGGCGATCACCGCCCTGGTCGACCTGCAAACCTTCTCGCCGCTGGATGACGGCAAGGCGGGTTTCAGTATCACCGGCGATGCGGGCTACGGCCTGATGAGCCTTGGCGAAGGGCCGCAGCGTCAGGGCTCGTTGCGCCTCTCATGGACCAATGACCGCATCGGCTTTGCCATCGGCGGCTCGCATTACCGTCGCAACCAGGTCACCGACAACCGCGAGGCCGGTTACGATGCGAACGGCGTTCCCATCGACATCGACATTCGCAATTACGAACTGACCCGTGAAAACAACGGGTTGTTTGGTGCCTTTGAGGTCCGCCCCAGCGCTGACCTGAAGTTGTTCGTCAACGGCATCTTCACCGAGTTCCGGGACCGTGAGGAACGCCACGCCTACGAAATCGAGATTGGCGAGGCCGCCGCGCGCGGCACGCGCGGGTTGCTGACTGGCAGCCTCGACAATGTCTCGATCACCACCAATTACAATGACGGGCTCTACCTCAACCAGAACTACATCGGATCGGCCGGGTTCGACTATGAAACGCCCGAAGGCGGCATCAAGGCCATCATCGGCTATACCCGCACCGAAAATACCACGGATCTGCCGCTGATCCAGTCCTCGATCCGGTCGGTCAGCGTCGATTATGATCGCACCGCCGATGCGCGTTTCCCCACCGTTCGGCTGTTCCGCACGATCAATACCGGCGGCGTGCTGTCGCGCGGGGCAGAGCTGACGTCGGTCCCGATCACCGAACAGAACCTGCCGCGGACCTTGCTGATTCCGATCATTCAGGGCGTGACCTCTGATGCCTGGTCGGGGCGGCTTGATGCCTGGAAGCAGCTCGATGAGCTCAAGATCAGCGCGGGTGTCTATGCGACCAAGCGTGACATCGTGGGCAACAACATCGGTATCGGCGGCGTGGTGCCGCTGGCGGCGACCGGGTTCAACCCCAACAGCTTCGCAACTGACCGGCCGTGGGACACCCGGTTCCCGCTCGGCGTGGGGATCAACTATGTCGATACCCGCGCGATGAACCGCGAGTTGCAGGCCGCGCTGGGGCGCGCCGGGATTGACCCCAACCGCTTCGTCCTTCCGACCTCGTTCTACGATCAGGAAGAACGCAACATTGCCGGTTATGCGATGGCGCAATGGGATGCCGGGCCGCTGCAACTGGTCGCCGGCGTGCGCGCCGAGCAGTATGATATCGACAATGCCGGCACCGTGCTGACCGGCGCGGTCCAGACCCCGCTGGCCGTGTCGCAGGACTTCTTCGATCTCTTGCCAAGCCTCAACATCCGTTACGAGGCCAGCGACAATGTCGTGCTGCGCCTTGGCGGGCAGCGCGGGGTTTCGCGCCCCGCCTATGCCGCGATCCGCGTCGGCGCCTCGATCAGTGACACAGGCGCCACCATCGGCGGCGGCAACCCCTTCCTCACGCCCGAGTATACCTGGGGCGTGGATGCGGCCGTCGAATACTATTTCTCCAGCAACGGCATCGCGTCGATCAGCGGCTTCCACCGCTGGGTCGAGGATGTGCTGTACCAGAGCCAGCAGCGGGTCGGATCGGACCTCTACAACAGCGGCGGGATCGACCGGTCGGACTATCTGCTAGGATCGACCTTCAACGGCGAAAGCGGCAAGCTCTACGGGGTCGAATTCAATATCGAGACCCAGTTCGATTTCCTGCCCGGCGCGCTCGCTGGCCTGGGGGTGCAGGGCAACCTGACGCTGCTGGGGGGTGATTTCGAGGCGCGCAATGCGGCCGGTCAACTTGAGCGGCTCGCCTTCCAGGGGCTGTCGGACACGGTGTTGAACGCCTCGGTGTTCTATGAATATGCCGGGCTCAGCTTGCGGGTTGCCTACCAGAAACGCACCGATTTCCTGGACACCATCGGCGGATTGGGCGCGGGCGAGTTCCGGCAGGGGTTCGAAAACCTTGATGTTACCGTCCGCTATGCGCTGACACCCAACATCACCGTGTTCGCAGATCTCGCCAACCTCACCGACGAAACCTATGTTGCCTATGAAGGCACGCCAGCGACCCCATCCGAGGTGGAGCGAATTGGCGAGCGTTATCTGTTCGGCGTGCGCTTCAACTTCTGATCAGCCCAAGGGGATCTATCATGCGTCACTTCCTCACCGCTCTTCTCGCCGCAAGTGCGCTGGGCATCGCCCCGGCATCGGCATCGGCGCGCAATATCGTGCTGACCAATGACGACGGCCTGACCAGCAATGTCGTGGCGCTCTATGAGGCACTGAAGGAGGCGGGGCATGATGTCGTGGTATCGGTGCCCTGCACCAACCAAAGCGGACAGGGGGCCGCGCTCGGGATCGCCCGTCCGATCGCGCCGCTCAAGACAGCCTGCCTGAACGCTGCGGCACAGGCCGGCGATCCGGGCGCCGGGCAAATGACCCGTGCGGGACTGCCGACGGGCGATTTCCACTATGTCGATGGGACTCCGGTGGCGGCGCTGCTCCACGGACTGGACGTGGTCGGGAAGGCGCGCTGGGGCAAGATGCCCGATCTGGTGCTGTCCGGCCCCAATGAAGGCCAGAATGTTGGTGCGATCATCCTGTCATCAGGTACGGTGAGCGCAGCCCAATATGCCGCTGTCAGCGGCGTCCCCGCCATAGCACTCAGCGCCGGGGCGGGTACCGAAAGCGCCAATCTGGACAATCCCCTTTCGGACGAGGTTGCGCACCGCACAGTCGAACTGCTTACCCATCTCGATGCCCGCGCCGGCAGCGGTGCGCTGCTGCCGGCCGGTCTCGCGCTTAATGTAAACTTTCCTGACCAGCCTGCAGGCGCGCGCTGGCAGTTGAGCGATATCGGCTCCTACAACGCCTACAAGGTCGGCTTCACCAATGACATGGCGGCCAGCGCTTCACCGATGATGCAGATGATGGCGAAGTCGCGCGGCATGGATATCCCGGCGCTTCCGGGCGTCAGCTTCGATTTCAATACCGCCGCCCCCGCGCCCGAGCAGATGGACGATGAGAGCGTGGTCTATCGCAGCGCAATTGCGGTGAGTCCGATGCAGGCCGGCTATGCCTATCCCGCCGGCGGCGCAGTTCTGACACGAGAGGAACTGGCCGCACTACTTCCTGCAAAGGGGCAGTAGGTCATGTGCCCTGCCGCACTGCCCTCCTGCAAATAACCAAAGCAGCACAAGCAAGCGCTTGGCGCGCCGCAAAAGCGCGCTACCATGCCCGACACATCGGGATCAGAGCGCGAGTCGCAATCGCGCCGGTTGATGCCGGGTCGCAATCGCTGTCTTCCAACTTTGGAAGCAGCGCCACCAGCAGGAGGGGGCGACCGTGGCAGTATCCGATCATGTAGATTTTCCGACATTCATGGAAGGCGTGAAAAAGCGCAATCCGGGCCAGCCGGAGTTTGTCCAGGCGGTTCAGGAAGTGGCCGAAGACATCTTCGAATTCATGGCCGACAAGGAAGAGTACCATTCGCAGCAGATCCTGCGGCGCATTGCTGAGCCCGACCGGGTGGTGAGTTTCCGCGTCTGCTGGGAAGACGACAACGGCAATATCCGCGTCCAGCGGGGCTGGCGGGTGCAGAACAACAATGCGATCGGGCCCTACAAGGGTGGCATCCGTTTCCATCCCAGCGTCACCGAAAGCGTGCTCAAGTTCCTGGCTTTCGAACAGACCTTCAAGAACGCCCTGACCGGCTTGCCGATGGGCGGGGGCAAGGGCGGTTCCAATTTCAACCCCAAGGGCAAGAGCGTGCGCGAGATCATGCGCTTCTGCCAGAGCTTCATGACTGAGCTCTATCGCCATATCGGCGCGGATGTGGACGTGCCGGCTGGCGACATCGGCGTGGGCGGGCGCGAGATCGGCTACATGTTCGGGCAGTACAAGCGCATCACCAACGAGTTTACCGGGGTGCTGACCGGCAAGGGCCTCGAATGGGGCGGCTCGCTGATCCGAACCGAGGCGACCGGTTATGGCGCGGTCTATTTCCTCGAGAACATGCTCGCGGCCAAGGGGCAGAACCTCCACGGCAAGACGGCGGTGATTTCCGGCTCCGGGAATGTCGCAACCCATGCGGCGGAGAAGATTGTCCAGCTTGGGGGCAAGGTCCTGACCCTGTCGGATTCGGGCGGCTTCATCCACGATCCGGCCGGCATCACGCAGGAGAAGATTGACTGGGTAAAGGCCCACAAGACCCATCGCCGCGGGCGGATCGAGGAGTATGTCGCGGAGTTCAAGGGCTCCACCTTCCATGCCGGCAAGACTCCCTGGAACGTTGCCTGTGACGTGGCTTTGCCCTGTGCGACCCAGAACGAACTGCTGGGCGAGGATGCCAGGGCACTGGTCGCCAACGGCTGCATCGCGGTCAGCGAGGGGGCCAACATGCCGACCAATCTTGAAGGCGTGCACGTGTTCAAGGATGCGAAGATCATGTTCGCGCCGGGCAAGGCGGCCAACGCTGGCGGGGTCGCGGTCTCGGGGCTGGAAATGAGCCAGAATTCGGAGCGGCGCAGCTGGTCCGAAGCGGAGCTCCAGCAAATGTTGAAGGATATCATGCACGGGATCCACGAACGGTGCATTACCTACGGTGATCGCGGCAACGGCTATGTCGATTACGTCAAGGGTGCGAACATCGCCGGTTTCAAGAAAGTGGCCGATGCCATGCTGGCATTCGGCGTCGTCTGACGGGGGGCTGAGCGAGAGGCGCGCGCGCGGCGAGGGTGGCTTTGCTGTCTTGACAGGCCCGGAGGCCAGTGCAAGGTAACGGGCATCTCTGCCGCGCGCGACTTCGCGGGGCTGGCACTGCGCACAGGCGCTTGCCTGTTGACGCGTGGTCCGAATCGTCCTAAGCGGCCCGTTCATTCGACAGTCTCGGACAAGTCCGGCAGGCGATAGCCTTTGTGCGCGCCAACCGGACTTTTTGCCGTAGTGGCCCGGGGTGGTCGGTGAGTAACCGCGATGAGATAGGGGTGGCCCGGCCTTGTGCCGACAATGCCAGTCCCCTGTGGAGCATGGAGAAGTAAGTGGCTCGTATTGCCGGGGTCAATATCCCCACCAACAAGCGCGTGATTATCGCGCTCACCTATATTCACGGTATCGGTCGCGCCAAGGCGCTGGAAATTGCTGAAAAGCTCGGCATTGACCAGGCCTGCCGGGTGCAGGACCTGAATGACGAAGAAGTTCTTCGCATCCGTGAAACGATCGACGCCGACTATACGGTGGAAGGCGATCTGCGGCGTGAAACCGCGATGAACATCAAGCGGCTGATGGACCAGCGGTCCTATCGCGGCCTGCGTCATCGTTCCGGCCTGCCTGTTCGCGGCCAGCGCACCCACACCAATGCCCGCACCCGCAAGGGCAAGGCCAAGCCGATCGCCGGGAAGAAGAAGTAAGCGTTCCGGGGAACTTCCCGCACGCTTTTGCCTTCATCCGATACTGAAAAGGAATACGAACCATGGCACGCGAACCCGGCCGGATCAGGCGGCGCGACAAGAAGAACATCAGCAGCGGCGTCGCGCACGTCAATGCCAGTTTCAACAACACGATGATCACCATCACCGATGCCCAGGGCAATGCGATCAGCTGGTCCAGCGCCGGGATGATGGGCTTCAAGGGCAGCCGCAAGTCGACCCCCTACGCCGCTCAGGTGGCTGCGGACGACGCTGGCAAGAAGGCCGCCGAGCACGGCGTCCGCACCCTCGAAGTGGAAATCAAGGGACCCGGTTCGGGTCGCGAGAGCGCCCTGCGCGCGCTGCAGGCGGTGGGCTTTACCATCACCTCGATCCGCGACGTGACATCGATCCCGCACAACGGTGTCAGGCCGTCGAAGCGTCGTCGCGTCTGATCCGTACCTGCCCGGCGGGGCGAGTCCCCGCCGACCATTCACGGACCGGACGCGCATGACCAGCGCCCCGGTCCGCCCGCATTTCGAACCCCAGGGGAAATCCATGTCCGTCAACACCAAGAACTGGCAGGAACTCAAGAAGCCCAGCAACCTTGAAATCAAGGACGCTGGTGACCGGACCCGCAAGGCGACCTTCGTGGCCGAGCCGCTCGAGCGCGGCTTCGGCCTGACACTGGGCAATGCCCTGCGCCGCGTGCTCCTCTCCTCGCTCCAGGGCGCGGCTATCACCTCGATCAAGATCGAGAACGTGCTCCACGAATTCTCCTCGCTTGCCGGCGTGCGCGAAGACGTGACCGACATCGTGCTCAACGTGAAGCAGATCGCGATCCGGATGCAGGGCGAAGGCCCCAAGCGCCTCCAGCTTTCCGCCACCGGCCCGGGCGCCGTCACCGCAGGAGACATCGCCGTGAGCGGCGATATCGAGATCATGAACAAGGGTCTCGTCATCTGCCAGCTTGACGAAGGCGCGACGCTGAACATGGAACTGACGGCCGATACCGGCAGCGGCTATGTGCCGGCCGTGCACAACCGCCCGATCGATGCGCCGATTGGCCTGATCCCGGTCGACTCGCTCTACTCGCCGGTGCGCCAGGTCAGCTACAAGGTCGAGAAGGCCCGCGTTGGCCAGGAACTCGACTTCGACAAGCTCAGCCTGACGGTCGAAACCGATGGCACCATCACCCCTGACGATGCAGTGGCTTACGCCGCCCGCATCCTGCAGGACCAGCTGACCCTGTTCGTCCACTTCGACGACAGCATTCCGGCTGCTCCGGGCGTGATGATCGGCCATGCGGCAGAACCGCAGGAATCGGATGCCAACCAGCTCAACCGCTACCTGCTCAAGAAGGTCGACGAGCTGGAACTGTCGGTCCGTTCGGCCAACTGCCTCAAGAACGACAACATCATCTACATCGGTGACCTGGTCCAGAAGACCGAGGCCGAGATGCTCCGCACCCCGAACTTCGGCCGCAAGAGCCTCAACGAGATCAAGGAAGTCCTGAGCTCGATGGGCCTGCGCCTCGGCATGGACATCCCTGGCTGGCCGCCGGAAAACATCGAGGAAATGGCCAAGAAGCTCGAGCAGGAACTGCTCGGCTGATCCGGCCCCCACGACAAAGGACGGTCGGCCTTACCGACCAGGATGGAGCAACCTGATACGGGCTCCCTACGAACGAAGGACTGAAAAATGCGTCATAAGATTTCCGGCCGCAAGCTGCAGCGCAAGACCGGCCACCGCAATGCCATGTTCCGCAACATGGCAGCCGCGCTGATCAAGCATGAGCAGATCATGACCACGGTTCCCAAGGCCAAGGAACTGCGCCCCTATGTCGAAAAGCTGATCTCGCTCGCCAAGCGTGGCGGCCTGTCGAATCGGCGTCTGGCTCAGGCCCGCCTGCTTGACGAGACCCAGCTGAAGAAGCTGTTTGACGTCCTGGCAGCGCGCTATGCCGACCGTGAAGGCGGCTACACCCGCGTGATCAAGGCTGGCATCCGCGCTGGCGACGCCGCCCCGATGGCGGTGATCGAGCTGGTTGACCGCGATGTCAGCGCCAAGGGCCAGGACAGCGGCCCGGTGCAGAACGAAGAAGAATTCGAAGACGCGTAAGCCGCGTTTTCGCAATCGGGAAAAGGGGCCGCCCGGAGCAATCCGGCGGCCCTTTTCTTTTGCCCTGCGCCGGGTAGGGTGCAGCCATGATCCGCACCGCCCTTGCAGCCGCAACGCTGCTCTTCGCCGCTCCCGCCGCAGCACAAAGCCAGCAGGAGGCTCTCGACGCCAGGTACGACCGCGCCCTGGCAGCGGGTTACAAGGCGCTGATGCTGTGCGGCGCGATAGCCAATGCGGAGCGGATCGGGCAGGATCGCTCGCCAGAACATGTGGCGCAGTGGGAACTGACCGGCATTCAGGCCCCCCTGAACAGCATCGTAAATGGCCTTCCCCATTCCATCAGGGTCAATGCCAGTGGCGTGATCGATTATGTCGCCGTCGACTGGGCTGAGGACAGTCCGGCCCGCTTTGCCCGGTATCGGGGGGAGGCGGGCTGCGCGCTGATGCCGATGGGAATGCAGCCCTCTGTCACCGGGCATGAACTGCCACGGTATCGAGATGCCGTGATGGCCAACTGGCACACGAAGGTGCGAACACCTGTCCGGTCAGAGTTGCTGGCGGCGATGGGTGATCGCTACGGCAAGGGCAGCCGGACAACCTCGGTCATTGTCTATCGGGCGGATGACGTGGTGGACGAGGTATCTGCCGACGGCTTTGGGCCGTTTGTGCCCCAGCGCACATGGTCGGTGGCAAAGAGTCTCGCTGCTACTCTGGTCGGTATGGCGGTCCATCGCGGCGAGGCTGAAGTCACTGCATCGGCAGGGCTTGGTGAAAGCGCGGACGATCCGCGCCGTGCCATCACCGTCGATCACCTCCTGCGCATGGCATCGGGCCGCTATTCCGATACGCCGGGTAATCGCACTGACCCGCTCTACTTCGGCGGTGCGACCGTCGGCGAGAGCGCGGCCCACTGGCCCCTGATCCATTCCCCCGGCTCGGTCTTCCGGTATGCCAACAATGACACGCTGATGGCCTCGGCGGCCATCTCGGCCTCGTTTGAAAGGTATCCGGTGGCGGAGCAGCTCCGGCTAATCGGCATGACTGGCACGACTGCCGAAGCAGACTGGCAGGGCGGCTATGTGCTCTCCAGTCAGGTCTGGGCCACTCCCCTTGACCTGGTCAGGTTCGGCCAGCTCTATCTCAATGACGGCAAGTTGCCCGACGGCACCCGCATCCTGCCCGAGGGCTGGGTCCAATATGTGTCTACCCCGTCTGGCCCTCAGCCCCAGGGCGAGTTCGGCTATGGTGCCGGGTTCTGGCTGATGAACAAGTCAGACGGCATACCGCCCGACACCTTCGCGGCCTTCGGCAACCGGGGGCAGTATGTCGTGATCGTGCCGAGCCGCAACGTGGTGATCGTCCGCCGGGGCGAAGACCCTGTCGGGAGCGGGTTTGATATCGCCGCTTTTACCCGCGGCGTGCTCGCGGCCCTCAATTAAGGAACGTTCAGTAAAGTTGTCATATTTCTGAACGTTTCCTGTCAGCGCAGTTCAGCGTGATCTCACCGCGAATCGCTACAACAGGCTTCGAAGCCGGACGCACTCCCGCAGGCCGGTATCGAAGGAACGTGCGATGAAGACCATTACCAAGGCCCTGGCCAAAGGGACGCTCGGAACCGTCGCTGCCGGTGCGCTGGCGATGACTTCCGCCACTCCGGCGTTGGCCAACGACCACCGTGACGGCGGTATTTCGACCGGCGACGTGATTGCCGGTGCCGTGATCATCGGCGGAATTGCTGCGATTGCGGCTGCTGTGGGCAACCGCGGCGATGACCGCTACCGGGATGGTTCCTACGGCTATCGTGACAATTACCGTGACAACTATCGCGGCGGCGACCGCTGGCAGGCACGCGGCAACCCCCGTGCCGCCGTAGAGCGCTGTGTTAACGCCGCCCGGCAGGACGCGCGCCGCGCCGGTTATCGCTACGCCCAAGTGACGCAGATCCGGGACGTCGATGATACCCGCAATGGCTGGCGCGTGCGCGGTAACGTGGTGGTCGATGGCAACCGTGGCTGGAACGGGCGTGATCGCTATGACAGCCGCTGGGGCTACAACAACAACCGCAGCGACAGCGGCCGGTTCGACTGCCGGATCGAGCGTGGCCGGGTGACCTATCTCGACTTCAGCGGCATTCGTGGCCTGCGTTGATCGATCAGGCTGAGTGGCGAGCCAGGGGCGGTTCAGGCTGATGAAAGCCTGGGCCGCCTAGCGCGTGGTAGTTAGCGGGGCAGTGTGCCCCAAGCAGACAGGGGGACACAAATGCCTCGTTTCAAAGCAGTTTCCGGCACGTTGGCGATGGTCGCGGCGCTCACCATGGCGGCCACTCCGGCCGCAGCGGTTGACCTTCCGGTATCGGCTGCGCGCAGCCAGCAACCCGCCGCGACCGTGTTCAAATCCGATGATGTCAACGCCGATGGCTATCGCCATCGCCGCCATCGCGACCGGATAGACGCGGGCGACGTGCTCGCCGGTGTGCTGATCCTCGGCGGGATCGCCGCGATTGCCAGCGCAGCGTCCGGCAACAAGCGTGACCGTGACTATCGGGATGATCGCTATCGCACGGACTATCGCTATCGGCCCAGCGATGACAGCTACCGTTATCGTCCGAACAGCCGCGCCACTGCGGGCAGCGGCATCGACAACGCGGTAAACCTCTGCGTGGGCGCGATTGAGCGTGACGTGCGGGTGGCGAGCGTGGACGGGGTGGACCGCAATGCCGCTGGCTGGCTGGTCACCGGTACGGTCTACAACGGTGACGGGTTCTCGTGCCGGATCGATGGCAATGGCCGGGTCGACGGGATCAGCTACGGCCAAGGCACCGCAATGCCCTACAGTGGCGCAGCCAATGATCGCCAATGGGATGACGAGCGCTATGCCGCTGCCTGGGCGCAGGTCGGCTCTGGTCAGGGTGCTGTTCCTGCAGCAACGGCCGACGGCCCTCTGCCGGCCTATCCCGGTGGTCCGCTGCCGGGCGAAGAACGCGCCGATTAATCGGGTTTCTGGCCCTGTCCGGCAGTATAGCTGGGCAGGGCCAGCTGCCACCGGATCGCCACCCCCCGCAAGGTGAAACCACCCAGCCAGGCGAGCCCCCAGACCAGTGCTGATGGCAGATGAGCCAAGGTCCCGGCCACGGTGAGCAGTGCTGACAGGGCCGCAGCGGTCACATAGAGTTCCGGCCGCATGATGATCGACGGCACGCCCGCGATCACGTCCCGCACCACGCCGCCGGCGCATCCCGTCACCACGCCAAGCACCGCCGCAGGCACCGGGGCAACGCCGAACTGGATTGCCTTGGCCGTGCCGAGCACCGCGAACGCGGCCAGCCCGGCGGCATCGGCCCACTCCAGCAGCGATCCCTCCCACCAGCGCGTCGGCGTGAACCACGCGATCAGCGCGGTGGCGAAGATCACCGGGGCGACCCAGGGATCGTGCAGCCAGAAAGCGGGGGCGCCAATCAGCATGTCCCGCAAGCTGCCGCCGCCCACGCCGGTCACCAGCGCGAAGAAAGCCATGGTTACGAAGGTCTGTCTGAGCCGCGCAGCCAGCAGGGCCCCGGTCAGGGCGAACACCGCTGTCCCCAGCAGATCGAGCGCGGGAGGAAGGACCGCCGGTGTCATGTCGCCACCCGGGCCCGGCGCCGGCGGAACATCAGGATGCACCCCAGCAGTGCGCCGAATGCGGCCAAGGCTGCGAACAGGATCAGTACCGGGTGGCTGGTATCCTCGCGGGCTTCCAGATCCATGATATGGAGCCCCCACATCAGGTCGAACACCCGCCACCAACGGGTGCGTACAGCCTCGATTTCGCCGGTATCCCGCCCGACATAGACGTGGGTGCCATTGTCGAGCGCGACTTGCCACACCGCCATGGGCCGGCGAAAATCGAACGGAACCTGGTCGGCCTCGTACAGGGTGACGCGGGCTACCGTGTCACCGCCGATCACGCCCTCGGCCACGATGGCGCGCGCTTCGGTGGCGCCGATGGGGGCAATCGGCTGCCCGGTCGCCAGGTCATAACGCTGCACGGTGCCGTCCATCCGGTTCACCAGGCTGATTGCGCGGCCCCGCTGCATGAAGCTGCGCATCTCCCGGACCGGCCCGCTGCCTGCGGCGGTGCCGGGCAGGACAAGCGCCTGCGGCTCTGCTTGCGTCCGCAAGCTGGTACCGCGCACGTCGTCGATCGGGCGGGCGACCATGAACAGGCCGGTCAGCGTCCACATCAGGATTGGTACGCCGACCAGCCATCCGAGCCAGATATGCCACCGGGCGAACTGACGCATCAGCCGCAGGTGCCGTGCCACGCTAGCCATGCAGGATCGTGCCGATTTCTGCAGCGGCGGCAATGCAGTCCAGATCGCCCCAGCGCGGCCCGATGACCTGCATCCCGCAGGGCAGGCCGTCCGTCCCGCCAATCGGCAGGACAGTCGCGGGCAAGTTGGGGAAAGTGGCAAGTCCGGCCCAGAACAGCCCGTCGGCGGCCCGGTGCTGCGCACCATCGATGGTGATTTCGCCCTTGAACACGGCCTCGTCGCGATGCGGAACAGCAAGCACCGGGGCGGGCGGGGCGAGCACGAAGTCGTAGGTTTCGAACAGTGCGGCCCATGCCAGCTCGCTCCGCGCCTGCGCGTCAAGCAAGTCGAACCAGTCGGTTGCGTTGGCGCGCCTGCCATCAGGGGCGGGCATCCCGCGAGCCATCGCGATGTTCATCATCTTGAGGTAGTCATGCTGCTGCTGCGGCAGGTCGGGCAGCAGGGCCGAGGCGCGATCAATCCGCACGCCGGCCGCCTCGATCATCGCGATCGCGGCTTCGGTTGGCCCCCGCACGGCCGCGTCGATGGGGCTGGCGGGATGATCTGCCAGAACCAGCAGGCGGCATTCGCGCAGCGGCTTGCCGCTCCGGCGCAAGGGGATTGCCGCCGTCAGTTCCAGCAACAAGGCGAGGTCTTCGGCATTACGCGCCAGGGGCCCGGCAATCGACAGCACACCGTCGTGCGCGTCACGGCCTGCCATGGCCGGATGATCGTGCCCGTGCTTGGGGATCAGGCCCCAGCTCGACTTGTGGCCCCAGACCCCGCAGAAATGCGCCGGGACGCGGACTGAGCCGCCGATGTCGGTGCCGAACTCGCACGGCACCATCCCCGCTGCGACCGCTGCGGCTGATCCGCCCGAAGACCCGCCGGGGCTGCGTGCCGGATCATGCGGATTGCCGGTGCGACCATAGACCGGGTTGAAGCTCTGCCAGTCGCTGAGGTCGACCGGCACATTCGTCTTGCCGAGCAGGATGGCTCCGGCCGCCTTGAGCTGGTGGACAACCCGGGCGTCGCGGGTGGCGAGCTGGTGGCGATAGGCTTCGTGGCCCCAGCAGGTCGGCAAACCGGCGATGTCGAAGCTTTCCTTGATGGTCATCGGCACGCCGTAGAGCGGCTGGTTGTCGCGCGGCTTTTCGTGGCCAAGCGCCTTGGCAGCATCGCGCGCACGGTCGAAATCGCACACCACCACCGCGTCAATGCCGATGTCGAGGTCCTCGATCCGGGCGATGGCTGCCTCGACCGCGTCGAGCGGGGACAGGTCGCCCGCGCGGATCTGCGCCGCCAGTGCGATCGCCCCCGGTTCGCGGGTCAGTTGTGGATAGGCCATGAACGCTCCTCCCTCAGTGCCGCGCGGTTCTAGGCGGGCAAGGCCTGGGGAGCAAATGCGTTTGCGGTCAGGCCGGGGATTCCCGTGCGGGGCCGGTCGGCGCCGTGCGGTTGAGCGCCAGCGCCAGGCCATAGCCCAGGATCGGCGCCGCACCGTAGCCGATCAGGGGGGTGGGATAATGCGAGATCATGGCCATGATCGTGAAGCCGAACAGCGATCCGGCCATGGCGTAGCGCGCCCCGCGATCGCCGCCGCTGGCCCGCAGGATCAGGAAGAAGGCCGCCACCAGCGCCAGGAACAGGGCGAGCGCAACCAGCGGTGCGTTGAACGACAGGTCGGCCAGGACACGCTCGACAAACGGTTGCGGCGGCAACTCGCCCCGCATCGCCATGACCAGCGTGGCAAAGAAGGCCACGATCGCGCTGACGCCGATCTTCCAGTCCCTGGTCACGTCGTGCAGGCCAACCGCAGCGAAGGTCAGGGCAAAGCCCGTGGCGGCGTCCGGCTGGAAGAACGCCGCCAGCACGCCGGTCAGCAGTATCGGTGCAGCATAGTCCCGGTCTCGCGCGGCCAGAGCAACCAGCGCCGGAACCAGGAGCATTCCGGAATGGAGCACGAACGGGCCGAGCGGCAACCAGCGCATGACACCGCTCACCCAGGGGCCGGTCAGCAGCGGGGCGAACAGCAGGGCGAGGAGCATCACCACAAGCACCCGCCTCAGGGCCAGGTGCGCAACCGGCGGACACAGCAAGATCAGCGCTGCTGCGGCCAGCAGCGCGCCCGCGTTGAACAGGGGAAAGCTTTCCGGCGCGCCATGGGTGACCAGATAGACCAACCCGGCGAGGCTAGGCAGGGCCAGCGCGATGACAGCCAGGAGGCGCTCCCTCAGGAGGCCGGCCCGCGCTGTCAGCTCTCGCGGCATCAGATGTGGATCGGCTTGCCCCGAACGCCCATTGCCGCTTCCTTGATCGCTTCGGCATGGGTCGGGTGGGCGTGGCAGGTGTAGGCAATGTCCTCGCTGGTCGCACCGAACTCCATCGCGATCGCAGCTTCCGCAATCATGGTGCCCGCGACCGAGGCGATGGCCCACACGCCGAGCACGCGGTCGGTTTCGGCATCGGCGATCACCTTCACGAAGCCGTCCGGTTCGTGGTTGGTCTTGGCACGGCTGTTGGCCATCATCGGGAACTTGCTGGTCTTCACCGGGCCGCGCGCCTTGGCCTCTTCCTCGGTCATGCCCACGCCGGCGAATTCAGGCCAGGTGTAGACGACGCCGGGGATCACCGCGTGATTGACGATGCCGGTCTGCCCGGCGATGTTCTCGGCCACGGCAATGCCTTCATCCTCGGCCTTGTGCGCCAGCATCGGGCCGGGCACGATGTCGCCCACTGCCCACACGCCCGGCACTTTGGTGCGGAAGTCGTGATCGATCTCGATCTGGCCGCGCTGGTTGACCTCAAGCCCGATGTTCTCCAGGCCCAGCCCGGATGTGTTGGGGCGGCGGCCAATCGACACCAGCACGCAGTCGGCTTCGAGCGTGCTCGCTTCACCGCCGGCGGCAGGTTCCAGGGTCAGGGTGGCCTTCTTGCCCTTCACGGTGCAGCCGGTCACCTTGGTGCCGAGCCGCAGCTCCATACCCTGCTTCTTGAAGATCTTGGCCGCTTCCTTGCGTACGTCCAGGTCCATGCCGGGGAGCAGCTGGTCGAGGTATTCGACCACGATGACCTTGGCCCCGAGCCGGCGCCAGATCGAGCCCATTTCCAGCCCGATCACGCCGCCACCGATCACCACCATGGTCTTCGGCACGGCCTTCAGTTCCAGCGCACCGGTGGAATCGACCACCACCTGCTTGTCGTTGTCGACCTCGACTCCGGGAAGAGGGGTGACGCTGGAGCCGGTGGCGATCACGATGTCTTTCGCCGTGACGGTCTCCTCGCCAACTTTCACCGTGTGCGCGTCAACGAACGTGGCGTGGCCCTTCTTCCAGTCGACCTTGTTCTTCTTGAACAGGAACTCGATGCCCTTGGTCAGCCCTTCGACTGCGTCGATCCGCTGCTCATGCATCTTGGGCAGGTTGAGCTTCGGGGTCACCTCCACGCCCATGCTCGCCATGGTGCCGTTGGCCGCCGCATCGAAGAACTCGCTCGCGTGGAGCATGGCCTTGGAGGGAATGCAGCCGACGTTGAGGCAGGTGCCGCCGAGTGTTGCACGACTTTCGACGCAGGCCGTCTTCAGTCCCAGCTGCGCCGCGCGGATAGCCGCGACATAGCCGCCGGGGCCTGCGCCGATGATGAGGACGTCGTAATCGTATTCAGCCATTTCCAACTCCGTGCGCAGTCCCATCTGGCGGGCCGCGATACTTGCTTTGCGCCTTACTGCCCGACCCCGTCAGGATCGGTCTGTGCAACGCATCCGTCGATGATGCCCTGCAAGCGTTCGGGATTGATGTCGGACAGTGTCGGTGCACCGTCCGCGACGAGGCTGTCTGCGCTGCACTGGCAGACCGCCGAAATCCGCCCTGCGGCAATTCCGGCGCCCTCAGCGACCTGTTCGCATTGAGCCACGATTCCCCGCCGGATCTCGCTCTCGAAGGTGTCGCCTGCGATCTCCGTGGCTGCGTCGCAGCCAACCAGTACGAATACCGCAACCAGGAGATAAGCCGGACGCATGGTTTTCACACCGATTGTATCCTGAGCAGCCATAATGGTCTCTTCCTTCGGGCAGCGGGCGTAAGCGTATACTACAAATCGATCAGCATCCGGGTGGGATCCTCGATCGCTTCCTTGATGATCTTCAATGCGGTGACTGCCTCGCGGCCATCGATCAGGCGGTGGTCGTAGCTGAGCGCAATGTACATCATCGGGCGGATGACGATCTGGCCGTCGCGGACCACGGGTCGGTCCTCGATCCGGTGCAGGCCCAGCACCGCGCTCTGCGGCGGATTGATGATCGGGGTGCTCATCAGGCTGCCGAACACGCCGCCGTTGGAGATGGTGAAGGTGCCGCCGCTCATGTCAGCCATGGTCAGCGTGCCTTCACGGGCGCGCGCGCCGAAATCGGCGATGTCTTTCTCGATGCGGGCAAAGCTCTTGGCCTGGGCATCACGCACCACCGGTACCACGAGACCGTTCGGCGCCGAAACCGCCACCGAAATGTCGACGTAGTCGTGATAGACGATCTCGTCGCCTTCGATGTAGGCGTTGGCCGAAGGCACATCCTTCAGCGCCAGGCAGCTGGCCTTGGCGAAGAAGCCCATGAAGCCGAGCTTGATGTCGTGCTTCTTGGCGAACAGGTCCTTGTACTTCTCGCGCGCCTCGATCACCGCGCTCATGTCGACATCGTTGAACGTGGTGAGCAGCGCGGCGTTGTCCTGCGCGCTCTTCAGGCGCTTGGCGATGGTCTGGCGCATCCGGGTCATCTTGACCCGTTCGGTGCGGCGCTCGCCCGCAGCGGCGGGCGCAGCCGCTGGTACCGGGGCAGGTGCGCTGGTCGAAGGAGCAGGCGCCGCTTCCTTGGCCTTGGCGGCGGCCAGCACGTCTTCCTTGGTCAGGCGGCCATCCTTGCCGGTGCCCTTGATCGTGCTCGGATCGACCCCGTGCTCGAGCACGGCACGGCGGACTGCCGGGCTCAAGGTGGTCGTATCTGTGCCGGTCGCGGCGGATTCCGGCGCGGGATCAGCAGCCGCTGGGGCGGCGGCCGGTTGCTCGCGGGCCTCGACCGGAGTTGCCCCGGCGGCGGCGACACTGTCCTCGATGATCGCAATCACTGCGCCCACTTCGACCGTGTCACCCACGGCGGCGCGATGTTCGGAGAGGATGCCGGCCACGGGGGAGGGCACCTCGATGGCGACCTTGTCGGTTTCGAGGCTTGCGATCGGCTCGTCGAGCGCCACGGCATCGCCAGGCTGCTTGAGCCATTCGCCGATGGTGCCTTCGGTGACCGATTCACCCATGGTGGGGACTTTGACTTCAGTGCTCATGATACTGTTTCCTCAGGCTTTCTTCCTGCGGCGGATTTCCGTGCGGACCGACGTGCCGAGTGCGTGGGCGATCAGCGCAGCCTGCTCGCTGGCATGGCGGCTGGCAAGGCCGGTGGCGGGTGAGGCGCTGGCGGTGCGGCCGGCATAGCGCGCGCGTTCGACCTGCGCCCCGGCCGCGGCCAGGGCTTCCTCGATCAGCGGCTCGACGAAGAACCACGCGCCGTTGTTGCGCGGTTCTTCCTGGCACCAGACCACGTCTTCCAGATGGGCCATGCGCGACAGGCGCAGGGCCAGCGGCTCGCCCGGGAAGGGATAGAGCTGTTCCAGCCGGATGATCTGGGTGTCGTCCATCCCGGCCGCGTCGCGCGCCTCCATCAGGTCGTAGGCCACTTTGCCCGAGCAGAGCACGACCCGGCGGGTATTCTCGTCCGCGGCGCCGTTCAGGTCGCTGAGGATCCGCATGAAGTGCGAACCGGTCTGGAAGTCCTTCGCCTCGCTCTTGGCCAGCGCGTGGCGCAGCAGCGACTTGGGCGTCATGATGATCAGCGGCTTGCGGAAGGGGCGGTGCATCTGCCGGCGCAGCACGTGGAAATAGTTCGCCGGGCTGGTGATGTTGCACACCTGCATGTTGTCCTGCGCGCACAGCTGCAGGAACCGTTCGAGCCGGGCGCTGGAATGTTCCGGCCCCTGGCCTTCGTAACCGTGGGGCAGCAGCATGACGATGCCATTCGCGCGCAGCCACTTCGATTCCGAGGAAGCAATGTACTGGTCGATCATGATCTGCGCACCATTGGCGAAATCGCCGAACTGCGCTTCCCACAGGACCAGGCTCTTCGGATCGGCGCTGGCATAGCCGTACTCGAACCCGAGCACGCCGTATTCGCTCAAGGGGCTGTCATGCACCTCGAACTTGCCGTGCGGCACGGTGGCGAGCGGCACGTACTTGTGCTCGTCGGTCTGGTCGACCCACACCGCGTGGCGCTGGCTGAAGGTGCCGCGGCCCGAATCCTGGCCGGACAGGCGCACGCCGTAGCCTTCCGAGAGGAGCGAGCCAAATGCCAGCGCCTCGCCGGTGGCCCAGTCGAACCCTGAGCCGTTGGCGAACATGTCGCGCTTGGCATCGAGCACGCGGGCCAGCGTCTTGTGGATGGTCATGCTGTCGGGAACGGTGGTCAGCGTGCGGCCGAGGCTGTCGAACAGCTTGGGCTCGATCCCGGTCGGCACGTTGCGGCGCGCGGTTTCCGGATCGGCCGGCGCGTGAAGCCCGCTCCACCGGCCGGCGAACCAGTCCGCCTCGTTGGCCTTGTAGCTCTTGGAAGCCTCGAACTGGTCTTCCAGCTCCGCGATGAAGGCCTGCTGCACTTCTTCGGCATGACCGGCGACAATCACGCCTTCTTCGGCAAGCCGCTTGGCGTAGATCGCCGAGACGCGCGGGTGCTGACGGATGCGGGCATACATCAGCGGCTGGGTGAAGCTGGGCTCGTCACCTTCGTTGTGGCCGAAGCGGCGATAGCACCACATGTCGACCACAATGTCGCGGCCGAAGGTCTGGCGGTAGTCGATTGCCAGCTTGCAGGCGAACGTCACCGCTTCCGGATCGTCGCCGTTGACGTGCAGGATCGGGGCCTGGACGCCCTTGGCCACGTCGGACGGGTAGGGCGAGCCGCGCGAGAATTGCGGGCTGGTGGTGAAACCGATCTGGTTGTTGATGACGAAGTGGATGCAGCCGCCGGTGTTGTAGCCCTTCACGCCCGAAAAGCCGAAGCACTCCCACACGATGCCCTGGCCGGCAAAGGCGGCGTCGCCGTGGATCAGGACGGGGAGCACCTGCTTGTGCTTGCCCTGGCCGATATCGTCGCGGAAAGCCTGGCCAGCGCGGGCCTTGCCGAGCACGACCGGATCGACTGTTTCGAGGTGGCTGGGGTTGGGGACCAGGCTCATGTGGACCTTGATCCCGTCGTCGAATTCGCGGTCGGTGCTGGTGCCGAGGTGGTACTTCACGTCGCCCGAGCCGCCCACGTCCTCCGGATTGGCGGTACCGCCGGAGAATTCGTGGAAGATCACCTTGTAGGGCTTGGCCATCACGTTGGCGAGGACGTTCAGGCGGCCGCGGTGGGCCATGCCGTAGACGATCTCGCGCACGCCGCGCTGGCCGCCGTACTTGATTACGGCCTCGAGCGCGGGGATCATCGATTCCCCGCCGTCCAGCCCGAAACGCTTGGTGCCGACGTACTTCTTGCCGAGGAACTGCTCGTACTGCTCGCCCCGGATCACGGCGGCCAGGATCGCCTTCTTGCCCTGCGGGGTGAAGTCGATCGACTTGTCGCCGCCCTCGATCCGGTCCTGGATGAAGCGGCGCTCCTCCACATCGGCGATGTGCATGTATTCGAAGCCGATCTTGCCGCAGTAGTTGCGGCGCAGGATCTCGACCAGCTCGCGCACGCTGGCCCATTCCAGCCCCAGGTTCCCGCCAAGATAGACCGGCCGGTCCAGCGCAGCGCCGGAAAAGCCGTGGTATTCCGGATCGAGGTCGGCCGGAAGCTCCTGCTTCGACAGCCCCAGCGGATCGAGGTCCGCCGCCAGGTGCCCGCGAACGCGGAAGGTGCGGATCAGCAGCATGGCGCGGATCGAGTCGGCCGCGGCCTCTTCGATCGCGCGCGGATCGGCGGCCTTGCCGGCCTTCTTCGCCGCCTGCTCGACCACGAGGCGCATCTGCGTCGGGTCGAGCGCAGCAGTCAGGTCGGCGCTGCTGCCCGACACCGTATCGAGCCAGCGCGGGTTGCCCCACGACGGGCCGGGCTGCGGGCCTTCCTGGTCGGAAAGCTCGGGCAGGAAGGTCTGGTTTTCGTTACCCATGGTCGGCTCCGGGGGAGGGAGAGGAGAGAGGGCTACACCAGCTCTTTCAGCAGCGCGTCGAGCGTGGTGCCGAGTTCGGATGGCGAAGGGCTGACACGGATGCCGGCCTTTTCCATCGCCGCGATCTTGTCATCCGCGCCGCCCTGGCCGCCGGAGACGATCGCACCGGCGTGGCCCATGCGACGGCCCGGAGGGGCGGTGCGCCCGGCGATGAAGCCGACCATCGGCTTCTTGATGCCCTGCTTGGCCTTGTGGGCGATAAATTCGGCCGCTTCTTCTTCCGCACTGCCGCCGATTTCACCGATCATGATGATGCTCTTGGTCTCGTCGTCGGCCAGGAACAGCTCCAGCACGTCGATGAAGTTGGTGCCGTTGACCGGATCGCCGCCAATGCCGACCGCGGTGGTCTGGCCAAGGCCGACCATGGTGGTCTGGTGCACGGCTTCATAGGTCAGCGTGCCCGAGCGGCTGACGACGCCGACGGTGCCCTTCTTGAAGATGGAGCCGGGCATGATGCCGATCTTGCACTCGTTCGGAGTCAGCACGCCGGGGCAGTTGGGGCCGATCAGGCGGCTCTTGCTGCCAGACAGCGCGCGCTTGACGCGGACCATGTCGAGCACCGGGATGCCTTCGGTAATGCAGACGATCAGTTCCATCTCGGCATCGATCGCTTCAAGGATGGAATCGGCCGCGAACGGCGGCGGCACGTAGATGCACGATGCGGTCGCACCGGTGGCGTGCCTGGCTTCGGCCACGGTGTCATAGACCGGCAGGTCGATGTGCGTGGTGCCGCCCTTGCCGGGGGTCACGCCGCCAACCATCTGCGTGCCGTAGGCGAGCGCCTGCTGGGTGTGGAAGGTACCGGTTTCGCCGGTCATCCCCTGCGTGATGACCTTGGTGTTCTTGTTAACGAGAATTGACATTGGTGCTCTCCACTGGAGTTGCGACAACCAGCCTGAGGCCCGGTCTGTCGCTGGTTCCGGCCGGGGCCATCTGCACGGTCCGGCCCTTTGCGCGATAAGTTGTTGCGCCGTTACGCCCGGCTGGCGGAAGACTGTCACCGAAGGCGCTGCGGAAGTCCTCGTACTTCTGGAAGGATTCGATCCTGGCACTTACGATGCAGGCGCCGCTCCGGCCGAGGCGGCTCAGCAGGATCATCGTGGCCCGGTCTTCGCGGTTGTAGATGATCGGTTCAGCATCCGGTGCCTGGCCCGGCTGGGGCGCAGGGGCGGCGAGCTTCCACCCCAGCCTGTCCAGCTCGGCCGGATCCAGCCGCCCGCTGGCCGTCGCCACGAGACAGTCGTTGTAGCTTTCGAAGATCTCTCCGAGGGTGGCCGGGCGCATCTGCGCCGACGCTGGCACTGAAACCAGCGCCAGCGGGGCCACCATCAGGGCAAGGCTCTTATGCAAGGCTGCTTTCCAGTGCCTTGCACGCAACCAGCAGTTCTTCGACCGCGTCGGTCGAGACCTTGAGGTTGGCCTTTTCTTCATCCGACAAGGCGATTTCGACAACCTCTTCGATGCCGTTCGCGCCGATCACGGCCGGGACGCCGACATAGAGGCCATCGAGGCCGTACTTGCCGTCGACATAGGCGGCGACGGGCAGGATGCGCTTCTGGTCTCCGAGATAGGCTTCGGCCATGGCAATCGCGCTGGTCGCCGGGGCATAGTAGGCCGAGCCGGTCTTGAGCAGGCCGACGATTTCGCCGCCGCCGCTGCGGGTGCGCTGCACGATCTCGTCGATGCGGGCCGGGTCGATACCCTTGATCTTGGCGAGGTCGTTGACCGGGATGCCGCTGATCGTGGTGTAGCTGGTGACCGGCACCATGGTGTCGCCGTGGCCGCCGAGCACGAAGGCATTCACGTCCTTGACCGAAACACCGAATTCCCATGCGAGGAAAGTGGCGAAGCGCGCGCTGTCGAGCACACCGGCCATGCCGACGACCTTGTTGTGGGGCAGGCCGGAGAATTCGCGCAGCGCCCAGACCATCGCATCGAGCGGGTTAGTGATGCAGATCACGAACGCATCTGGCGCGTGGTTCTTGATGCCTTCGCCGACCGCCTTCATCACGCTGAGGTTGATGCCGAGCAGGTCGTCGCGGCTCATGCCGGGCTTGCGCGGCACACCGGCGGTGACGATCACCACGTCAGCCCCGGCAATGTCGGCGTAGTCGTTGGTGCCCTTGATGTTGGCATCGAAGCCTTCGACCGGGCCGCACTGGGCCAGATCAAGTGCCTTGCCCTGGGGCATGCCTTCGGCGATGTCGAACAGGACGATGTCGCCCATTTCCTTCTTCGCTGCGAGGTGGGCGAGGGTGCCGCCGATCATGCCGGCGCCGATGAGGGCGATCTTCTTGCGGGCCATACGGGATTTCCGTCCTTCCAAACGCGCGGGACCGAAACGAGTGAACCGGATATGGCGCACACCTCACGTCCCGCGAGTAAGCTGCGCCCGGCGAATGCCAAGCGACTAAGCCTGCATAATGCTGAAAGCAACCGTCAAAAGGTATGAGAGGGCACTTATCTTTGCAACTGGTTCGCAGTTGCATTAAAGCCGATGCAAAGCGCCCGGATCAGGCGGTCATGCGGTCCTCATCGTCGGCATCGCGTTCCTGCGCCAGCAGCATCGCGGCGAGGTAATCGGGCACCGCGCGACTGAAGTAGTAGCCCTGGCCCAGCGTGCAGCCTGCATCGCGCACGGCCTGGACCTGCTCGATCGTCTCGAGGCCCTCGGCCACGATTTCCATGTCAAGCTGTGCGCCCATTTCGGCCACGGCATGGATGATCGCCTGGGTCTTGCGGCCGACCCCGGGGCCGGACACGAAGCTGCGGTCGACCTTGATCTTGGAGAAGGGGAACTTGTTGATGTAGCCGATCGAGGAATAGCCGGTGCCGAAATCGTCCAGCGCGAACTTGACCCCGTCAGCCGCCAGCGTCTCGATGAAGAAGGTGGTCGCCTCGCTTTCGTCGAGCAGGACTGTCTCGGTGATCTCCAGCACCAGCCGGTGCGGCGGAAGGCCCGCTTCGCGCAGGGCGTTGCGGATGCCGAGCACGGCGCCCGGGGCGTGGATCTGCAGGGGCGAAAGGTTGACCGCGATCGTGACGTTTTCCGGCCATTGTGCGGCTGCCTTGGCCGCCTGCGCGGTGATCCAGTTGCCCAGCGTGACGATGACGCCGGTTTCTTCCGCCACGGGAATGAATTCGTCGGGGCGCAGTTCGCCCTTTTCCGGGTGGAACCAGCGCACCAGCGCCTCGAAGCTGCGGATCTTCCCGGTGGCCAGATCAACGATCGGCTGGAAGAAGATCGACAGCTCATCCTTCTGGATCGCGGCGCGCAGTTCGGCCTCGATCTCGCGCCTGCGGATGAGGTCGCGGCTCATCGATTCGTTGAAGAAGCAGGTCTGGCCCCGGCCGTTCGACTTGGCGTGGTAGAGCGCCAGGTCGGCCGATTGCATCAGCTTGTCGGCATCGTCTCCGTCCTCGGGCAACACTGCGATGCCGAGCGAGGCGCGGACTTCCATCCGGTCGCCGTCGATCCGTACCGGGCGCATGATCTCGGCATGAACCTCGCTGGCGATGCGTTCGGCTTCCTGCCGGGTTTCGACTTCGCAGAAGACGATGAATTCATCGCCGCCGAAGCGGGCGACAATGGCGTTTTCCGGCGTGATTTCGCCCAGTCGCCGGGCGATCTGTCGCAGCAGGCGGTCACCCACGGCATGGCCCAGCAGGTCGTTCACTTCCTTGAACCGGTCAAGATCGACCCAGAACAGCGCCGCCCGGCGTCCTTCAGGCAAGGCCATGAGCTGTTCGACCAGTTCGTGGTTGAGCCCGGCCCGGTTGGTGAGCCCGGTCACCACGTCGGTGCGGGCCAGCAGGCGCATGGTCTCGGCCAGCTCGGCGTTGCGTTCGGCCTCGCGAATGCTGTTCCGCAGCTCGCGGAACAGGTTCATGGTGATCGAGGCCATCGCCGGGAACAGCAGGAACAGGGTTGCGGCAAGCGCGATGAACGGCAGGCTGCCGATATAGAGCGCGGCAAGGAAGATCGGGCCGCAGGTCAGGAACAACTGGCCCAGGGCAATGGTCGGACGGCCGGCGTTGCGGGCGCAGATGCCCACGCCGTAACAGGTCGCGTTGGCGATCATCAGCACCTCGACCGCCGCTGGCGACTGAATCACCAGGGTCAGCGCGGCAATGGAACCGAGCGCGAGGGCATACGTGAACGCACCGATTTCATAAGTCAGTTCGAGCAGGTTGGTGCTCGGGCCGTCTTCCTCCGCCGAAAGGGCGTAGGCGGCACCCACGCGGATCACCGCAATCACGCTGAGGATGATGGCGCCAAGAGCCAGAAGCTCCGACCCGCTGACATAGGCTGCGATGGTACTGGCGGCGATCCCGTTGAAAGCCCCGATCGCCAGGCTGCTCGGCTGGGTATAAAGGGTGCGCACCAGGTTCCGCCGGACCCGCTCATTGAGCGCGTCGGCACCGGTGCGCGGGAAAACCGTGCTGATTTTCCGCCAGAGAGCACTTGTCGCCATGCCTTCCGGGATAGCGCGCAATCCTCTTTTATTGGTTAAATGGGGCTTACCCGAACACCCTGTAGATTTTGTTGGGGTTTGTTAGACCGGGGGCCCGAATCGTCAGAGCAGTGGACCGTTGCAGGTCGACGCCTTGTGCTCCAGCCGGGCAGCGAGCCGCTTGTCCAGCGTTCGGCAAACGCCCAGCCACCACTGATAGGACTCGCGGTCACCGGCGAAGAAGGCCTGCTCCGCCCGGCGGTGCGCGTCGCCCGCTGCGCCGAGGCCGTGTTCGGCGAAATGGCGCAGGGCAGCGTGCAGCATCTGGTCGAGCGTTTCCGCCCCGTTGTCATTGGCGGGCTGGCCAGCCGTGCGCCGGGCCAGGACACGGGCTAGCGGCGAAGCGGCGGGGGTGCGGGCGGCAGCAAAGCGCAGGGTCATGCGGAGACGGTTCCAGTCATTCGGAGGAGTGCGACCGTTGTAGCAACAGGGCTGCTAAGGATCGGTTCCGGCGCAAGGTTGACGGCGTATTAACCCCCGTTGCGGGTTACCGCGCAGGCTTGCCTGGCTCCGCAATCCAGCGGCCGGAATTGGCATATTCCTGCTTCACCCCGCCCGAAGCCGGCAGGTTTTCGGCGGTGAAGATCGCATCCCCGCCGCGCTGTTCGATGGCCGGGGCATAGGCGGGCGCAGCCGCGCGAACCGGGCCGGCGCCCCTGCTATCCACCTCAGCCTTGCGGCGCTCTTCCTCGAACACCTTGGCCAGCGCGATCGGATCGGCTGCGGCGGTGGCGTAGTCCTCGGTCCGCCGGGCATTGGGGGCCGAGACCGGCTCTCCGCCGGCATAGGCCCAGCGGAATGCAGCCGGAGTGCCGGCCGGCCCCTTCCACTTGTAGAAGCGGTGGGCGCCTATGGTGCCGATGTGGTCGAGGCTGGGCGCCCAGTAGGGGTAGATCCAGATCGTGTGATAATGGGTGGCGAGGCCGACCGGGGTGTAAACGTCGCCCGCCAGCGCATCGCGCGCAACCATCCGGGCCCGTGCCATCGCACTGGCAGAAGGCACACGCCGCAGCGATCCGTCACAGGTGAAGCTGAACTGGCAACCGGTCTTGCGCTCGCTGCCCTGGTAAACGACGCCGCAGACCGTGTTGGGATAGGTTGGGTGGGCCACACGGTTGAGCACCACTTGCGCCACCGCGCGTTGCCCACCGATCGATTCGCTCGCCGCTTCGTAATAGATCGCCGTGGCGAGGCAATCGAGCGCGCGGGTGCGGTCAAGCCCGCTGCCGCCGCCGAAGAACGCGCGGGCCGAGGGGCCGACCGTGTCGCGCAGGGCGAGCTCGGCCACTTCGGCATTGCCGGTGCCGGTCTGGTCGAACAATACGGCAGGCGCGGTATCCACATCATAGCTGAGCCGCGCTTCATCCTCGATGAAGTAGAAGGCCGAACCGGGGAAATTCTGCCCGGCCTGCTCGAACGCCATGGGGGTGACGGCGGCGGGGGCAGTGAAGCCGGTGTCTGCTTCCGCACCCCAATCGAGCGGCGCGGCCATCGCCGGAACCCCGATCGCTGCCGCCAGTGCCAGGAGGCTCCGCCCGCGGTGTCTGCCCGAAAACGCCGCCCGCAGCCGCGCCGCCAAGTTCTGCCGCGGCGCGCGAGGGCGCGGTCCGGCATGGACCCGCGGGGCTTGGGCAGGGTGGGCAGAGCGACGGGTCAAGCGGGTTCCTCTGGCAGAGCGGCGATACGCGCAAAGCGCGTAGCAAGGGCGGGGCAGGCGGACGAGGTGGACGAAGGGGCCTGTCCCATAGGGGCACAGCCTCCACAGCGCGGTTAAGGCGCACGGCAAACAACCGGTTAATGCCGCCGCGCTTGCCCGCAGGCGGCGACCGCTCTATGGCTCGCCCCGACGTCACGGGTTGCCCGCGAGAGCGGGCCTAAGAGGGAAGGGGGTTCAAATCCCCCGCTGCCCCCGCAACTGTGACCGGGGAGCGATCCCGCCACATGCCACTGGGCTCCGGCCCGGGAAGGCGGCGGAGTAGCGTTGATCCGGGAGCCAGGAGACCTGCCTGTGCGTGTCGTTCGAGCGGCCGGGCGGGGTGTACCGGAAGTTGCGGGGAAAGCCTGAATTCGCAGGCTGTCCTCCGTCATGGGCGACGTTCGCACATGACTGGAGGAATTATGCGTAAATACCTGTTTTTGAGTTCTTTGGCGTTCGTTTCTGCCCCCGCATGGGCGCAGGACGAGGCTGATGACCGCGTGGTCATCGCTGACCGCAAGCTGGATGAAGCCACCATCACCGTCACTGCCACCGGCACCCGGATGGAGGTCGAGGCGACCGGCCAGCCGGTCACCGTGCTGGGCGAGGCCGAGATTACCAGCGTGCAGGGTGCGGACCTTGCCCGGGTGCTGGAGCGCGTCCCCGGCCTCACCGTCAGCCGCAACGGCGGGGCCGGCGGCTTCACCGGGGTGCGCCTGCGCGGCGCCGAGGCGGAACAGACGCTGGCCGTGCTTGACGGGGTGCGAGTGGCCGACCCGGCCTCGCCCGGCGGCGGGTTCGACTTCGGCAACCTGCTGGCGATGAACCTCGAAAAGCTGGAGGTGCTGCGCTCGTCCAACTCCACCGTCTGGGGATCGGATGCCATTGGCGGCGTCGTGGTGGCCTCGACCAGCGCGGCCAGCGGGCTGCGCGCCAGCGCCGAATATGGCGCGCGCGATACCGCGACCGGAGCCGTCTCGGGCGGGATCGGCGGGGAGCGCGGCTTCCTTGGCGCTTCGGCCAGCTACTTCCGTACTGACGGGTTCTCCTCGGCTGCCAGCGGCACCGAGGCCGACGGGTTCGAGCAGTGGGCGCTGAACGGGCAGGGGCGGCTCTACCTCTCGGACAGCTTTGAACTGTTTGCGCGCGGGCGCTACGCCGAGGGAACACTCGATCTCGACGGGTTCCCTTCACCCCTGTTCGCGCTGGCCGATACGCTTGAAACACAGGAGACCCGCCAGATCGCCGCCAGCGCCGGGGCGGTCTATGACAGCGGCCCGCTCTACCTCCAGGCCAGCTATAGCCTTGCCGAAACCGAGCGTGACAACCTCGACCCTGCATTCGGGCCGACCTTCACCAGCAAGGGGACGTCCGACCGGATTGCCTTGCGCGGCGAATGGCGCCCTATCGGCCCGCTGCTGGTCCATTTCGGCGGTGAGCACGAGTGGAGCGATTACCGCACCCTGTTCGATGCCGGGGAAAGCACGCGCATCTTCGGGGCCTACACCCAGCTCGGGATTGAATACGGCGGCATTTCCGCGCGGGTTGGTGGGCGAATTGACGACCATGCCCGGTTCGGCACCGCGACCAGCTTCGGCGCGGACCTGAGCTATGAACTGGCGGATGACCTGCGCCTGCGCGCCAGCGTGGGCGAAGGGTTCAAGGCGCCAACGCTGTTCCAGCTGTTCAGCGATTTCGGTAACGAAGCCCTGACCCCGGAAAAGAGCACCAGCTTCGACCTTGGCCTGGCGCTGGGCGAACGGACCATGTCCGGCCGCCGCTTCCATGGCGCCGCCACGGTGTTCCGCCGTGATGCAGAAGACCAGATCGAGTTCGCCAGCTGCTTCGGTTCGACCGCGCCCCTTTGTGCCACCCGCCCGTTCGGGTTCTACGAGAACCTGGGCAGGGTGCGCGCGCAGGGGTTCGAGCTGGAACTCGGGGCACGGCCCAGCGAGCGACTGACCGCGCGGGCGGTTTACGCCTATGTCGAGACCGAGAACCGCACCCTTGGCAGCGCGCGGCTGGGCAATACGCTCGCCCGCCGTCCGCGCCATGCGCTGACGGTCTCGGCAGACTGGCAGGTTCCGCTGGCCGGCCTGACGCTGGGCGCGGACGTGCGGCTGGTGGGTGACAGCTTCGACAATGCTGCCAATACCGTCCCGCTCGACGGTTACGAGGTGGTGACGCTGCGCGCTTCGCTGCCGGTGGGCGATACAGTGGAGCTGTTTGGCCGGGTCGAGAACCTGTTCGACACGCAGTACCAGACGGCTGCCGGATACGCCCAGGCCGGGCGGGGCGCGTTTGTCGGGGCGCGGCTGGCCCTATGACACGATGCGAGTAGTGCGCTGGGCCGGTCTCCTCGCCGCTGTGGCCGTTGCAGGATGCGGTCCTGCGACGGTTCAGCCGCCTGCACCGGACGCCCCCACCGTAGTCAGCCTCAACCCGTGCAGCGATGCGATCCTGGCCGAAGTGCTCCCGCCCGAACGACTGCTGGCGGTGAGCCACTACAGCCACGATCCGCAGGGCACCTCGATGGACCTTGCGCTCGCCCGCAGCTTCCGGGCAACCGGGGGGACGGTGGAGGAGGTGCTGGCGCTCGATCCGGACATGGTCGTCGGCAGCGTGTTCATGCCGCCGGCCACCCGCGCTGCGCTGGCGGACATGGGGCTGCGGGTCGAGACGCTCGGCATTGCCAGCACAGTCGCCGAAAGCCAGGCGCAGGTGCGCGCCCTCGCAGCCGCCGTGGGCGAGCCGGAGCGGGGCGAGGCGCTGGCGGCGCGGATCGGGCAGGCGGCGGCGCAGCTGGAGCAGGGCCGGGCAAGGGCCGCCCCCGCGACCGTGCTGTGGCAACCCGGCGGCATCGTGCCGGGTGAGGACACGCTGGTCGGCGAGCTGATGCACCGCGCAGGGCTGGCCAGCCACACCGCCGCGCGCGGGATGCACCAGGCCGATTACCTCTCGCTCGAGCAAGTGCTGGCCGACCCGCCCGCGCTGCTGCTGGTCGCCGGTGCCGAGCGGGCGCAGCGCCATCCGGTGCTTGATGCCCTGCCGCAGACCCGGCGCGCGGCGTTCGACCCCTCGCTGCTCTATTGCGGCGGGCCGAGCGTGATCCGGGCAGCGGCGCGGCTGGGGGAGGTGCGCGAGGGCGTGAGCCCCCATCATGGATACGCGCTGAGATGACCCGCCCGATCCCCCTCCTCCTGCTCCTGCTCGCACTGGCCTTCCCCCTGTCGCTGCTCGCAGGGCGCGTGTGGATAGACCCGGCGAGCACCCCCAATGCCGCGCTGATCCTGGCCGAGCTGCGCCTGCCGCGCAGCGTGCTGGCGCTGGTGATCGGCGCGGGGCTGGGGGCGGCGGGGGCGGCGATGCAGGGCTACCTGCGCAACCCGCTGGCCGATCCGGGCCTGTTCGGCATTGCCCCGATGGCGGCGCTGGGCGCGGTGGCGAGCTTCTGGCTCGGATACGCCGCGCAGCCCTGGGCCCTGCCGCTGCTGGCCCTGCTCGGCGCGGGCGCGGGGATGGCGCTGCTGGCGCTGATCGCAGGCCGGAGTGCCAATGGTACTTCGGGCATCGCCCTGTTCACGCTGGCCGGGCTGATGGTCGCCAGCCTTGCCGGCACGCTTACCAGCCTCGCCATCAGCACCGCGCCCAATGCCTTCGCGATGAGCGAGATCGTCACCTGGCTGATGGGCGCGCTGACTGACCGGGGCTGGCGCGAGGTCTGGCTCGCCGCGCCGCTCACCCTGGCCGGGATCGCCTGCCTCCTGATGGCGGCGCGCGGGCTTGACGCGCTGACGCTGGGCGAGGCGGCGGCCCGCTCGCTCGGGGTGGAGCCGGGGCGCTTGCTGGCGTGGCTGGTGCTCGGCGTGGGCCTGACCGTGGGCAGCGGGGTGGCAGTGGCCGGGATCGTCGGCTTTGTCGGGCTGGTGGTGCCGCACCTGGTCCGCCCGCTGACCGACCGGCGCCCGTCGCAGCTGATCGTGCCGAGTGCGCTGGCGGGCGCGCTTCTCGTGCTGGTGGCGGACAGCGCGGTGCGGGTGATCCCCTTCGTCACCGAGCTGCGGCTGGGCATCGCGCTGAGCCTGATCGGGGCGCCGTTCTTCCTGTGGCTGCTGCTGCGGATGAGGCGAGGGCTGGCGTGATGCTCCAAGCCCGTTCGCTGGCCCTCGCAGGCCGCCTTGCCGGGGTCTCCGCCACGCTCGAGCCGGGCCGGATCACCGCGATCTGCGGGCCCAATGGCGCGGGCAAGTCGAGCCTGCTCGAATGCCTTGCGGGCCTGCTGGTGCCGGATACTGGCGAGGCGCTGCTGGAGGGCGAGCCGCTGCTGGCGCTCCACCCGCAGGAGCGGGCGCGGGCGATCGGTTACCTGCCGCAGACCGGCGAAGTGGCGTGGGACGTGGCGGTGCGCAGCCTCGTCGCGCTGGGCCGCCTGCCACACCGTGATGCACGCGCCGAGCCGGTCGAGACCGCGCTCGCCGCGCTCGACCTGCTGGGCCTGGCCGACCGCCCGGTCTCGCGCCTGTCGGGCGGGGAGCGGGCGCGGGCGCTGCTGGCGCGGGTGCTGGCGGGCGAGCCGCGCTGGATCCTCGCCGACGAGCCACTGGCCGCGCTCGACCTCGCGCACCAGCTCGCCCTGCTCGGCCACCTGCGCCGGGCAGCGGACGCGGGCACCGGCGTGGTACTGGTGCTGCACGACCTCGCGCTCGCCATGAACCATGCCGACCGGGTGCTGGTGCTGGACCAGGGCAGGCTGGCGGCCGAGGGCGCGCCGGACCATGCGCTCTCGGCAGAGGTGATCGCGCGGATCTGGGGCGTGCAGGCGCGCTGGCTGGGCGAGCCGGGCGCGCGGGCGCTGGCTGTCTAGGCCCCGCAAGCACCTGCCCCGGCGGACGACGACCCCTGCGCCGGGAACAGACTGCCAATGTTGGAGTGGCCGGGGGCAAGCCCTGCAACCTGTTACACTTGTTACACTGTCCTGAGCGGAAAAAATCCGCCGCGTGCGGGCAAGGATCGTTGCGCTCGGCTTACAGCAAGGCGGACTGACGATGACCTGCCCCCCGGTGATCCCGCGGTCATAACGAGAGTCTGCCGGTTTGATATTCGTGCTCGCCGGCCGGCACAAGCGCGCCGGGCGTGACGCTTCCATCTTGCTGGAACGTCCGGCGCGCTTGTGTCGGCGTCCGGTTCCCAAGGGATGAGTGCGGCCGGACGTTGTTGTAGTCGTAGCGCCAGACCGCCAGTTTGCGCCGGGCATCGGCGAGGCTGTCGAACAGCTCCTCATTGAGCAGCTCGTCGCGCAGCGATCCGTTGAACGATTCAATGAACGCATTCTGCTGTGGCTTGCCCGGATCGATGTAGTGCCATTCGACCCGGTTCTCGCTCGCCCACTTCAGGATCGCCCGGCTCGTAAACTCCGTCCCGTTGTCGCTGACGATGCAGGCCGGTTTGCCATACAGCCGCACCAGCGTGTCCAACTCCCGGGCAACCCGAGCGCCAGAGATGCTGGTGTCGCCCAGCAAGCACAGGTTCTCCCGGCAGGCGTCATCGTTGATCGCCAGGATACGCAGCCTGCGGGAAGCGCCGAAGGTGTCAGCCACAAAGTCCATCGACCAGCGATCGTTCGGCCGCAGCGGCACAGGCATCGGCGTCCGACTGCCGCGTGCCCGCTTGCGCCCGCGCCGCCGCCGCACCGACAAGCCCTCTTCGCGATACAACCGGTAGAGCTTCTTGTGGTTCATCACGTGCCCCTTGCGTTCGAGCATGACGCCCACGCGCCGGTAGCCGAACCGGCGGCGCTGAGCGGCGATCTCGCGCATCTCTTCGCGGATCTCGGCATGATCAGGCGGACGTTCTCGCCGGACCGTCTTGGGGTCGACGCCAACCAGCCCGCAGGCCCGGCGCTGTGAGATCTGGTAATCCCGCATCACGCCGAGCGCCACGTCCCGTCGCTGGCCTGGCGTCGTCAGACTTTTCCCAAGAGATCCTTGAGGATCGCATTGTCCAGCACGCTTTCGGCCAGCAGCCGCTTGAGTTTGCTATTCTCCTCCTCGAGAAGTCGCAGGCGCCGCGCCTCCGACACCTCCAGGCCGCCATACTTGGCCTTCAGCTTGTAAAAGGTCGCAGGGCTCAACCCGTGCTTGCGGCAAACCTCGGCAGTCGGCAGTCCGGCCTCCTGCTCCTTGATCATGCCGATAATCTGCTCCTCGGTAAAACGACTCTTCCTCATTCATCTGCTCCTTCGCTCAGGGCAGACTCTACATCAAATCGAGGGAGCCAGCGGGGGGCAGGTCAACGATCATCGCGCCGTGGTGGCAGATCGGGGACGAGTAGGAAAACCGATTGTGCCGGACGGATGGAGGCCATTCCTCCCCGTGCCGGGGAGGGGGACCACTAAGTGGTGGAGGGGCACCCTGACCCCACGCACACCGCCGATTGGTTCACGCAGAGCGCACAGAGATAAAGAGAGGCGCAGAGGAAGTTGATATACTGTACCCGGAATTATAGTATGTGTCCCCGGAATTATCGCCGCTCAACTCGTGATCTCAGCGCATGCCGCCGCAGGCAGCGCAGAAGCTCGCTTTCGGCGTCCTCAATGGTTTCCCGCATGTGGTGCAGGGCGGACCATGCTCCTTGATCCGGTGATGCCAAATCGCATTGATGTTGGTTTCACGCATGCCGGTCATAAGCTCGAAAAGATCGAGGGCGGCATCTCTCATTATGGGATCGGCCGACCCGGAAAGAAGCGGGCCGATACGCTCCCATTCGTCCTCATCCAGCATCGGCATTTTAACTTTGCAGCGCCAACAGTACAATTCGCGTGCCATCACACACTCCACTTGGCCGCATTGAGAACGCGAGGACCACCTTGCGCCTCCTCGGCTCTGCGGGTTGCAATCCAATACCGCTCACGTTGGTTCAGTACTTCACGTCCACAGTTTTCCAGTACAGTGAGACTAACCTCGATCATGTCGTCATGTGCGATGCGCAGTGCGCGGTGGATTTCGCGATAGGAAGTGGGTTTTCCCTTCCTGTACGCATCTCCGGCAATCAGCTTGCGGACGTTGTTGGGATATTCGCGGATACGCCCTCGCAGCCTTGCTGACTTGCCGATGTAAAGGCTGTCGACGCCAATGCGCCACTCGTAGATGCCTGGAAGGCCGACATCGATGCTCTCTCCGATATCGAGCGTCCACCAATTGTCTCGTAAGTCGCCCATCTTGTCATCCAAGCGGAAATTTTCGATGCCCGCGCGATACTAGTAGATCCGCTGGACAATCCGGCAACAATTTCGGGGTGGACTATACTAAATTCTTCTTCCGCTTCGGGCCTCGTTCGCCGGGGCCGAGTGTTCTCCTGATACGCTGTTCCGGTCCGCTGATCCAGCCTGCGCTGGCAAGCGGATGGCAGGTGCCCAGACACTTGGCCTAGCAAACACCCGCCACCATCGCCCCTTGGGGCGAGGGCGGCGGGTGGAGGTCTTACTTCCCGCCGACCGCTTCCATGATCGGTTCGCCGCTGGGTTCGATGCCGCCGCCGGTCAGGCCGCGCGCTTCGAGCATCGGGGTCACGTCGGGCTGGCGCCCGGCGAAGTTCTCGAACATCTCGAAGTAGTCCATCGTGCCGCCGCGGCTGATCACGGTGGCGCGGTAGTGGTCGCCGTTGGCGCGGGTCAGGCCGCCGTTGTCGCGGAACCACTTGCGGCTGTCACGGTCGAGCATCTCGGTCCACAGGTAGCTGTAGTAGCCCGCCGAATAGCCGGCCGGCGAGCTGAAGATGTGGTTGAAGTAGTTGCTGCGATAGCGCGGCGGCACCAGGTCCACCTTCAGCCCCAGCTCTTCCAGCGCGCGCCGCTCGAACGCGTCGACATCGGCGGCGGTGCGGATCTTCGCGGCCTCGTCCACCGAAAGCGCGTGCCACTTCATGTCGAGCAGGGCGGCGGCAACGACTTCGCCGAAGTCATACCCCTGGTTGAACTTGCTCGCCGCGTCGATCTTGGCGATCAGCTCGGCCGGGATGGTCTCGCCGGTCTTGTAGTGCTTGGCGTAGTTTTCGAGGATGCTGGGCCAGGTGGCCCACATCTCGTTGACCTGACTGGGATACTCCACGAAATCGCGCGCGGTGGCGGTGCCGGAGAGGCTGGCATACTGCTGATCGGCGAAGAAGCCGTGCAGCGCGTGGCCGAATTCGTGGAACAGCGTGTTGACGTTGTCGAAGCTGACCAGCTGGACTTCGCCCTCGGCCGCCTTGGGGATGTTGAGCACGTTGTAGATCACTGGCTTGGTGCCGTAGAGATAGCTCTGGTCGACGAAGTTGCTCATCCACGCGCCGCCACGCTTGCTCGGGCGCTGGTAGGGGTCGAAGTAGAAGATCCCCAGCTCGCTCCCGTCGCGGTCGAACACGCTGTAGGTGGTCACGTCCGGGTGATAGACCGGCAGGTCGGTGCGCTTCTTGAAGTCGAGCCCGAACAGCTGGTTGGCAGCGTAGAACACCCCGTCTTCCAGCACCCGGTCAATCTGGAAGTACTCCATGACCTTGTCTTCATCGAGCTCGTAGCGTTCCGCCTTGACCTTGTTGGCATAGCGGTACCAGTCCCACGGCTCGACCGAGAAATTGCCGCCTTCGGCTGCGATCATCTCGTTGAGCAGGGCCGCCTCGCGCTGCTGGGTCGCGGCGAGGGCGGGGACCATGTCGGTCATGAAGCCCAGCGCGGTTTCCGGCTTCTTCGCCATCCGGTCAACCAGGGCATAGCTGCCCCAGCTGTCATGCCCGAACAGCGCGGCCTTTTCGGCGCGCAGGCGGACGATCTGGGCGATCAGTTCGCGGGTGTCGTTCGGCCCGCCCTGCTCGGCGCGGGTGAGCGAGAGCCTGAACAGCTTTTCGCGGGTGGCGCGGTTTTCCAGCGCGGGCAGGAGCGGCTGCTGGGTGGTGTTCTGCAGCGCGATGGCGAACTTGCCCTGCATCCCCTTTTCCGCTGCCAGCTTGGCCGCGGCATCGATGTCGGCCTGCGACAGGCCGGCCAGCTCCGCCGCGCTGTCAACCACCAGCGCATTGGCGACAGTCGCCGCGCGCACCCGCTGGCTGAAGTCCGTGGTCAGCTTGGACAGGTCGGAGTTGATTGTCTTGACCTGCTCCTTCTGGGCCGGGGTCAGCTGCGCCCCGGCGTTGACCATGCCTTCGTAGGTTTCCTCCAGCAGCTTGGCCTGCTCCGGCGTCATGCTCATCGAAGCGCGGTTGTCGTAGACCGCCTTCACGCGGGCAAACAGCACCGGATCCAGCGTGATCGCATCGCCATGCTGCGACAGCTTCGGGCCGACCAAGGTCTGCGTCTCGTCAAGCGTGTCGTTGGTGTTGGCGCCGGTCAGGGCGAAGAACATGGTCGCGACCCGGCCCAGCATCCGCCCCGAGGTTTCCAGCGCGACGATGGTGTTCTCGAACGTGGGCGCCTCCGGATTGGCCTTGATCCGCGCGATCTCGCCGTTGTGGACTGCCATCGCCTTCTCGAACGCGGGCAGGTAGACCGCGTCTGGCACCCTGGTGAAATCGGGCGCGTGGAAAGGCAGCACGCTGTCATTGGCGAAATAGGCAATCGCCTTGTCCAGCTCGTCGCCAGACAGGTTGGCGGAGGAAGCGGCAGGCTTGGTCTGGGCCATGGCGGGCTCCGGCATGATGGCAACAGTGGTGAGCAGCGCGCCGGCAGCGGCGGCGAGCATGAGGCGGGATTTCATCGGCGACTCCTTATCGGATCATGGTCGGGTCTTACCCGGTGTTGGCCGGGCTGTTAGCTGACCGCGCTTGAACCTGAGATTGATTACAAATGCAACCGGGTGCATTTCCGTCACTGGGCGCATCGGCTCCGGTCGCCCTTCCGGCAGGCTTCCACGTCGGCGCGCCAGCGGGCCATGGCGGCTTCGTGTTCGCGCTCGCGCCGGAGCCGTTCAGCCTCGACCGCCGCGACCGCCGCCTCGTGCTCGGCCGCCTGGCGGGCGATGGTGGCCTCCCGGTCACGCAGGGCCTGCTCGTAGGCCTGCCGGTTGGCTTCGTTCTCGGCCAGCTGGCGGGTGCCGAACTCGGCCTGTTCCCGGTTCAGGCGCTCGCGCTCGGCCTGCTCGCGCTGCTCCTGCTCGGAGGCAACCGGAACGGATAAGGGCGGAACAGGGTCAGAGGACACCTGCGCAGGCTGCGCGGCGGTGGCTGTGCTGGCCGAGCCCGTCATGCGGTTCGGGCGACTTGACGGGCCATCCTTGCAGCCTGGCACGATCGGATCGGCCCAGTTGGGCACACTGCCGCGCGGCGGGAAAATCCGGCCCTTGGCTTCGGCGCGCCAACCGTCATTGGTCACCACTGCCGGCGAAGACAGGGTGTAGTAATTGGAGAATGGCTTGGTGGGGCCGGACGAGCCGTCCCGGCAAAACTGCGTGTTGAATGTCAGGTGCCTGGTGGTGGAACTTTCGGAAATCCGCCAGCCGTCTCCATGATTGGAGATGCTGCGGACGTAAAAGACATATTCCGGATAGTCTTTGCCATCGACCCCCTGTTTGGCGCCGGTCCGTTCAGCGCCGGTGATCACCGCAACCAGATCGCCAGCACGAGGCACATACTGCGACCGCCCGCTGCCATGGACTTTCTCCTCTGCCACGACGAGGCGGATCTCGGTGCCGTTGACTTCGAACTCTATGTCGCTGTGGGGAAATCGAGACACCCAGCGCCCCTGCACCTCGGCCAGAAACGCCGGATCGATTGCGGCCTGGGCCTGTGCTGGCTGCGCCCACGCCAAATTCAGCCCTGCGATGGAGGCAGGGGCGGCAAACGCGAGCATGGCAGGCAACAAGATACGCATGAGGTCTCATCCTGTTTGCAAGATTTACTGCACCACGCCCTTTCAATGGATCATTGTCAATCCCACCTGCTGCCTTTCCAGGTTGTCCCGCCCGCCCGGTCGGCTGCCTTGCAGAATCCGAACAAATATGGAACAGCACGACCCATGGCATTGACCCACATTTCCGTGCGCGGCGCGCGCGAGCATAACCTCAAGGGGGTCGATATCGACCTGCCGCGCGATGCGCTGATCGTGATCACGGGGCTTTCGGGGTCGGGCAAGTCCAGCCTGGCGTTCGACACGATCTACGCCGAGGGGCAGCGGCGCTATGTCGAGAGCCTTAGCGCCTATGCGCGCCAGTTTCTCGAAATGATGCAGAAGCCCGATGTCGAGCATATCGACGGGCTTTCTCCTGCCATCAGCATCGAGCAGAAGACCACCAGCCGCAACCCGCGCTCCACTGTGGCGACGGTGACCGAGATCTACGATTACATGCGGCTGCTGTGGGCCCGCGTCGGCGTGCCTTATTCACCTGCCACCGGCCTGCCGATCAGCGCGCAGACTGTCAGCCAGATGGTCGACCGGGTGATGACCTTGCCGGAAGGCACGCGGCTCTACCTGCTTGCCCCGGTGGTGCGCGGGCGCAAGGGCGAATACCGGCGCGAACTGGCCGAATGGCAGAAGGCCGGCTTCACCCGGGTGCGGATCGACGGCGAATTCTACGGCATCGAGGAAGCCCCCGCGCTCGACAAGAAGCTCAAGCACGACATCGAGGTGGTGGTTGACCGGATAGCGGTGAAGCCGGGCGTGGAGACGCGGCTGGCTGACAGCTTCGAGCAGGCGCTCAAGCTGGCCGAGGGACTGGCCTATGTCGACCTGGCTGACGGCGTGGTGCCGGGGCGCGAGGGCGAGGGTGAAGCGGGCGGCGCCATGAAGGGGGCGGGCATTCCTGCCAACCGGATCGTCTTTTCGGAGAAGTTCGCCTGCCCCGTCTCCGGCTTCACCATCGAGGAGATCGAGCCGCGGCTGTTCTCCTTCAACGCGCCGCAGGGGGCCTGCCCGACCTGCGATGGCCTGGGCGAGAAGATGCTGTTCGACCCGCAGCTGGTGGTGCCGAACGAGGCGCTGTCGCTCAAGCAGGGCGCGGTGGTGCCGTGGGCCAAGTCCAACCCGCCGAGCCCCTATTACATGCAGGTGCTGGCGAGCCTGGCCAAGGCCTATGACTTCGCGCTCACCACCCCGTGGCAGGAACTCGCGCCCGATCAGCGGACCATCATCCTCCACGGCACGGGCGGGATGCCGGTGCCGCTGACCTTCAAGGACGGGCGCAAGGAATACACCGTCACCAAGGCGTTCGAGGGGGTGATCGGCAACCTCAACCGCCGCCTGCTGCAGACCGAAAGCGCGTGGATGCGCGAGGAGCTGTCCAAGTTCCAGACCGCGCAGCCGTGCGAGGCGTGCGGCGGCAAGCGGCTCAACGAGAAGGCATTGAGCGTGAAGGTTGCGATGACCGACATCGCCACCCCCACCAAGATGAGCGTCGCCGATGCCAAGGCCTGGTTCCTCGCGCTGGAGGAGCAGCTGGGCGAGACCCAGCGCCAGATCGCCCGCGCCATCCTCAAGGAGATCAACGAGCGGCTGGGCTTCCTCGACAACGTCGGGCTCGACTACCTCAACCTTGACCGCACCAGCGGCACCCTCAGCGGCGGGGAGAGCCAGCGCATCCGCCTCGCCAGCCAGATCGGCTCCGGCCTGTCAGGCGTGCTCTACGTGCTCGACGAGCCGAGCATCGGCCTGCACCAGCGCGACAACGACCGGCTGCTCGAAACCCTCAAGCGGCTGCGCGATCTCGGCAACACGGTGATCGTGGTCGAGCATGACGAGGACGCCATCCGCACCGCCGACCACGTGGTCGACCTCGGCCCCGGCGCCGGGGTGCACGGGGGCGAGGTGGTGGCGCAGGGCACGCTCAAGGAAGTGCTCAGGAGCAAGACCAGCCTCACCGCCGCCTACCTCAACGGCACCCGCCGGATCGAGGTGCCGGCCACGCGCCGCATGGGCAACGGCCACCACGTGACGGTCCACGGCGCGCGGGCCAACAACCTGCGCGATGTCACGGCGAAGTTCCCGCTCGGCACCTTCACCTGCGTCACCGGGGTCAGCGGCTCGGGCAAGTCCAGCCTCACCATCGACACGCTCCACGCCGCCGCCGCCCGCGCGCTCAACGGGGCGCGGGTGATCGCCGGCGCGCATGACAAGGTCACCGGGCTGGAGCTGTGCGACAAGGTGATCGAGATCGACCAGTCCCCGATCGGCCGCACCCCGCGCTCCAACCCCGCCACCTACACCGGCGCCTTCACCCAGATCCGTGACTGGTTCGCCGGCCTGCCGGAAAGCCAGGCGCGCGGCTACAAGCCCGGCCGCTTCAGCTTCAACGTCAAGGGCGGCCGGTGCGAGGCGTGCCAGGGCGACGGCCTGATCAAGATCGAGATGCACTTCCTGCCCGATGTCTACGTCACCTGCGAGCAATGCCACGGCCGCCGCTACAACCGCGAAACGCTGGAGGTGAAGTTCAAGGGCCACTCGATCGCCGACGTGCTCGACATGACGATCGAGGATGCGGAGGAATTCTTCAAGGCCGTCCCCCCGATCCGCGACAAGATGCACATGCTCAACGAAGTCGGCCTCGGCTACGTCAAGGTCGGCCAGCAGGCGACCACGCTCTCCGGCGGCGAGGCGCAGCGGGTCAAGCTGGCCAAGGAACTGAGCCGCCGCAGCACCGGGCAGACGCTCTACATCCTCGACGAGCCGACCACCGGCCTGCACTTCGAGGACGTGCGCAAGCTGCTCGAAGTGCTCCACCGGCTGGTTGATCAGGGCAACACCGTGGTGGTGATCGAGCACAACCTCGACGTGATCAAGACCGCCGACTGGGTGCTCGACCTCGGCCCCGGCGGCGGCGTGCGCGGCGGCGAGATCGTCGCGGTCGGCACCCCGGAGCAAGTGGTCAAGGAACCGCGCAGCTACACCGGGCACTACCTCGCCCCGCTGCTGGCCAAAGTTGGTGAACGCTCGGCGGTGGCGGTCGAATAATTCTCCCCCGCTGGGGGAGGCGGCCGTGCGCAGCACGGACGGAGGGGGCACAAAGGCCCTCTCCCCTTGCGCGAGAGGAGCCTGCCCCGGACCTGATCCGGGGTTGGGAGAGGGGGCCAGCCGCAGGCTGGTATTCCTCCCCCTTGGGACAGCGGGACCACGCAGTGGCGAAGCGCCACCCTGACCCCACACCTCGCCCCAGTGTGTTTCACGCAGAGACCGCAGAGGAAAGACAAGGCGCAGAGAGGCCCCGCAACCGGCAACCGCTGCTCTCCCTTCGCCACCCCGGACTTGCCTGCCCCTGCGAAGGCCAGAACGACCACGTCACCCCGGACGAGATCCGGGGTCCCGCTTGTTTTGGTCCACGCGAAGCCTGTCCTGAGCCTGTCGAAGGGCGGCGAAGAGGCCGCACTACCCACCCGCCGTCATTGTGAGGAGCCCCCAGGGCATAGCGTGTCCTGAGCGGGGGGCCTTGCCCGTCGGCCGAAGGACGGCGATCGAGAGCGCCCTGGATCGCCCCGCTGCGTTCGCGATAACGGGAATGGGTGTTAGGTCGCCACGCGCAGTGCCGGTTTGCTCACGTAAAGGCCGAGGCGGCCAAAAAAGCATCCATGGAGTTGTCAGGCATGATCGCAGAGGGGGCGGAGGAGCCCGATAAGCTAGCCATATAACCATGTGTCGAAAGCACTGTCGTCAAATTCCTCGCCGATCAATCCTACATTGTTATCGGCAAGAAACTGCCCTAGCTGTGGCCCATCCATCGGGATGATCCCAGATTTTTTCATAAGGTCTTTGGAATCTCGAGAGAACTCTCCAGTTGTCACAAACATTGAGAATACTGGGTCACACAACTTCGCTGAAAAAAATCGAACTGGATCATTCTTTCCTGCAAAGAGCTTTGCTCTAGCCAGTTCAGCTGATCCAACTATTTCACGTATATCTTTCGTCGAAACTCCAGTTTTGTCAAAATGCTTCGCCTGCCCGACAAACCAGACTCGCATGTTTTTTTCAGCGCCTGCTGGCAAGATCTCTGGTTTAAGGATATAGCCGAAGTCAGAAAATCCATAAAAATCAATGCCTCCATCGCCGCTACGAGGAGTATGGCGTGGGTCTTTGACACCAAGTAACGTTAGTAGGCGAACGCATAGTATTTCCAAATCGTTTGCCGTTTTGACGCGAATGGCATCGAATAGCTTGATTGAGTTCCTGCGCCGCCTTTTGGCTTCTACGATGTCCGGCGGATCGCTAGGTTCGCAGTAACAAGCTCCTTGGATATATTCAGGATTTAGCGTGTTGAACGTAAACGCAATAAATGATCCGTCATTTATACAAGCGTTTAAGTGAGCGCGAGCTCGCACTAGTAGGCTTCTTTCCCATTTCTGGGCCTTCTCAGCCGCTTCATCGCCAACAAGCCATCGTTCTCCTACAATAATATTGACTAGGAGCGCTCGTACCGCTATCGGTCCGGCTTCGATTTCGAGATATCGGCCAATCGCGTCCAGCGCTGCGGCCGGGCCAGGAACCACTTTTCTTATCCACCTTTCAGTCGCTTATGTATGGCGATTACCCGTTTAGCCGTCTCGACCAGTGCGTTAATGATTGTCAGATCGTCATCGTCAAAGCCCTCAACCTCAATCGCGCTTATCTTCTTTAGGGCGGTACTGGCTTCCCCAACTTCGCTGCGCCATTTTCGCGAAATTTCGTCTCTTTTGGCGATCGTCTGTGCATCAAGCAAGGATTTATCGTCTTGAAGAAGGCAAGCTCTCGCTTCGTCGTTGGGTAGAATATCTCGTAATTGACGAACATCTCCATACGACTTTATCTTAGGCTGGGCTGGTTCCGCATCAGGATTGGGATCTTCTTCGTTGATGTGCGGTGTTATGAGCGAATAGAAAAGATCTCTATTTTCATCGTTCTTAAATGCATTTGTAGCAGCATCCCAGCCCGCCCACTCTCTGAGGACTGGTAGTGATACAGCCTCGTGAAATATTGGATACATCGCTGGGTTTGCGTACTCGCCGTATTCTTCGTCGTTTTGCATTTGTTGAAGGCATTTGTACGCCCGGTAGCGTCGGTTAACTTCCTGAACATGCATTCCAAGACGATCTGCAACCTCGCCAGCCTCAAGATCGTGACCGTCGCGCAAATCCGCAATTAATTTGGCTCGCTGAAAACCGCCCCACTCCTTGATACCGCCTACGTGCCTAATTCCCATTAGGGCTTCTTTGAAGAACGCCTCGCCCTCATTGTCGGCTACTAAGCAAGGAACAGCATCGAATGTTGCAATTACCTGATCTGGCACGTCAATGCCTCCCCGGTGCTCTTCTCTCAATATTCGAAGAGCTGCTATTCGTCGATTTCCTTCAATAACTAAGAATTTCTCATCGTCATGTTCGTATGGAGTTACTACGATTCGTTCAATTTCCAGGAAACCGTTTGATCTAATGGAATTAACAAGTTCCCGAAGAGAGTGACGTCCGAGGCGCGTTAGTGTGCGATCTTGCACACCCTCCTCAGAAAATCGTTCTGTGTTCACCATCATAAAGGTGTCAGATTCTTGCAAGCGATAATTATTGGGATCGAGAAGAAGCTGATCGAGTGGTATCTCGCGGGATTGCATGGCGTACTCCGTTTCGTGGGAGACATTAGAGCGATGTGATGGCTACGACAATTGGCAACAGACAACGCCCTTTCCTACAGCCCCCCACCTGCCATAAATCCCCCGGTCCCTCTCCCCACAGAAGGACCACCGCGATGAACGCAGTTTCTTGTTTACGCCCTCACACGCCGGGCGGCGCACGTCCGTGCGCCTTGGCTCCCTCGCATAAGCTCGGGCGGCCGGTCGGCCTTGCGGTCCGCTTGTCGCGGACCGGACATCGCCAGACCAAATGTTCGGGAGGTGCGGCATGAACGCGCATACATCGCTCCCCGCGCTCCTCGACATTCTCCCGCCCGACTCCGCGCATCCCCCGCAAAGCACTGATGCGGCAGGGAACCGGGGTTCCCTGCAATGCGCCTCGCCCCTTCCGGGCGCAGAACCGGTTCCCGTTTCTGCTGAAGGGGCGAAGTTCTCCCGCGACAAGCAGGTCGCCTTCCTCTCCGCGCTGGCCGCGGGCGGGGCGGCGCGGCGGGCGGTTCGGGCGGCCGGGATTAGTCACCAGACCGCGTACCGCATGCGCCGCGCCAATCCGGCGTTCCGGCTGGCGTGGGATGCGGCCATGCTCGCCGCGCGGGCGGTGGCGGAGGATGTGCTGGCGGTGCGCGCGATCGAGGGGGTGGAGGAGAAGGTGTTCTACCACGGCGAGGAGGTCGCCACCCGCCGCCGGTTCGATTCCCGCCTGCTGCTGGCGCACCTCGCGCGGCTCGACCGGCTCACCGCCAACGCCGCCGCCCATGCCTTTGCCGAGGATTTCGAAGCCGCGCTCGACCGCTTCGCGCGCGGGGAGGAGGAGCCGGTGGTGGCCGCAGCGCCTGCCCACGCGGCCTCGACCGGGCAGGAACCGGGCGAGCCGGGGCAGGGTGATTTTTCTTCTCCAGGACAGTGTAACAAGCGGTCCATGTCTCCGGCTCCGCTGACCCAGAAGCAGGCGCTGGCGGCCATGCCGTGTGACTGCCCGGGTGCGCGCCATGGCACCGATGGCGGCCAGCCGCACTGGCGCATGACCGCGCAGGGGCCGGAGCCGGTCTCCAACCCCGGCGGGCACTATGCGGTGTGTTGTGACTACCCGCGCTGGCCGCAATGCCGCGCGTGCCCGCACTTCCCCCCGGTCGACCGCGCCGAGCACGAGCGGGAGGAAGCACGCGGGCGCGCCTCACGCGGCAGGCGTTCGGTCAAGGGGCAGGGGGAGGGGGCGGGGAAGGGTGCGCGAAGCGCGGGGTAGGGGCGGCGAGAGCGGGGGCGCGAGCGGGTAGGTGAGCGGGTGCGGGGGCCTCAGCCCTCGACCAGCGCCAGCTCGACCGTGCCGTGGCCGCGCGCGACCAGGCCGAGCTCGCTCGCGGCGGCGCGGCTGACGTCGATCACCCGCCCGCCGTGGAACGGGCCGCGGTCGTTGATGCGCACGGTGACCGAGCGGCCGTTGGCCGGGTTGGTCACCACCACGCGGGTGCCGAACGGCAGGGTGCGGTGCGCGGCGGTGAGGGCGTGCATGTCGAACCGCTCGCCGCTGGCGGTGCGGCGGCCGTGCAGCTCCGCGCCGTAGAAGCTGGCGACGCCGCTGCCGAGCGCGCGGGTGGCGGATGCGGGGGCCGGTGCCGGTTCGGGGAGCGGCTGGACTGTCGGGACGACGACTGCGGTGACGGGGGCGGCAGTGACGGGGGCGGCGAGCTCGGGGATGGCGGCCTCGCTGGCGCTGCTCTCCGCCAGCGCCGAGCCGAGCGGCAGCACGGCCAGCGTGGCGGCGAGCGCAAACCGCCGGGTGCGGGTGAGAGAGGTGTGAAGGGTCGTCATAGCTGCGTTGGGCGCGGCCTTTACGCCCGGAAGCTGGCGGGAACCAAACGGGCGCAACGGCTGGTCGATAGCAGGGCTCGTCTCGGCGCTGAAATGGGGCCGAAACACGGCCACATGCCGTTTGGGAGGGCGTGCGGACAAGTGCACGGCGGCCGAGAATCGGGCCTCCGCGCGCAAGGAGAGGGAGCATGAGGTGGGAGAGGATTGGGCTTGCCGGCTGCGGGTGGAGGCCCATGCAAATGGGGCCGGCATCGCTGCCGACCCCACTCTCGCCAGCGCGTGGGCTGCCTTCCTGTTCCGCCTTGCGGCGTCCCGTTCCGGCGAGCGCTTGGCGCCCGATGGTTTCCCCTTCGGTCCGGCGAACCGGACCATCCGGCTGTATCACCGGCGCTCGCACCGGCATCCGGTTCCTGCCTGCCCAGTGCGCGATCCGAAGATCGCCCCTGTGGCCTGGTCGAAACCGAGACCGATCAACCCGTGTTGGCCGTCCATCTCAAGCGGTCGACGCGTCTGCCCTGGGGCATCTGCGCCTGCCATCGATGAGCGACCGGGTTGCCCGGCCCGCAGCGGAACGCTTTCGCGTTCTTCTCAATCGGCCCACTTGCGTCCGGTCGAAACCTTCGGCACTTGGTCCTCGAAGACCGCGCGGACAGTTCCCGCTACCTCTTCCGGGTTCGGATTTCGCTTCGGTTTCAGGCTGTTAGACCTTCATCCGTTGCGGCTTCCGTACCCTTCCGATAGACCGAAGCTGCACCCGCAGGATGAGTCGTTCAAGCTTTGCAAGGCCGAGTTATCCACTTTCCCCGGATTTCGCTGTGGACACGGGTGGATAAGTCAACGCTTCGTCGCACTGCCCGCGAAAGGCCTAGCGATCCCGCTTCGCCAGCAGCCGCAACCGCAGGGCGTTGAGCTTGATGAAGCCCGCGGCGTCCTTCTGGTCATAGGCGCCGGCGTCATCCTCGAAGGTGACGTGCGCTTCCGAGTACAGCGAATTGGCCGACTTGCGGCCCACCACGCTGGCGAGCCCCTTGTAGAGCTTCAGCCGCACCGTGCCGCTGACCTTCTCCTGGCTGAGGTCGATGGCGGCCTGCAGCATCTCCCGCTCCGGGCTGAACCAGAAGCCGTTGTAGATGAGCTCGGCATACTTGGGCATGAGCTCGTCCTTGAGGTGCGCCGCGCCCCGGTCGAGGGTGATCTGCTCGATCCCGCGATGCGCGCGGGCGTAGATCTCGCCGCCGGGGGTTTCGTACATTCCACGCGATTTCATGCCGACGAAGCGGTTCTCGACCAGGTCGAGCCGGCCGATGCCGTGCTTGCGGCCCAGCTCGTTGAGCGCGGCCAGCAGGGTGGCGGGGCTCATCGCTTCACCGTTGAGAGCAACGCCGTCGCCGCGCTCGAAATCGATCGTGATGTATTCCGGCGTGTCGGGCGCATCTTCAGGGTGCTCGGTGCGCGAGTAGACGTAGTCGGGCGTCTCGTCCCACGGGTCTTCCAGCACCTTGCCTTCGCTGGAGGTGTGGAGCAGGTTGGCATCGGTCGAGAACGGGCTGTCGCCGCGCTTGTCCTTCGGAACCTGGATCTGGTGCGCTTCGGCCCAGGCGATCAGGGCAGTGCGGCTGGTCAGGTCCCATTCGCGCCAGGGGGCGATCACCTTGATGTCCGGATCAAGCGCATAGGCGCTGAGTTCGAACCGGACCTGGTCGTTGCCCTTGCCGGTCGCGCCGTGAGCAATGGCATCGGCCCCGGTTTCGTGCGCGATTTCGACCAGTCGCTTGGAGATGAGCGGGCGGGCAATCGAGGTGCCGAGCAGATAGTCACCTTCGTAGCGGGCGTTGGCGCGCATCATCGGGAAGACGAAATCGCGGACGAATTCTTCGCGCAGGTCCTCGATGTAGATGTGCTGGTCCGGAATACCCATCGCGCGCGCCTTGGCCCGGGCAGGCTCGATCTCTTCGCCCTGGCCGAGATCGGCGGTGAAGGTAACCACCTCCAGCCCGCGCTCCACCTCAAGCCACTTGGCGATCACGCTCGTGTCGAGGCCGCCGGAATAGGCCAGGACGACCCGCTTGATATCGGACATGGGTATAGTCTCCGCTGGAAGGGCGGCGCGCGGTTATCAGTGCGGGGCGCAAGGTGCAACGGAATAGGGTTTGAAACAGAGGCGCGCCGGGCTGTCAGGACGATTCAAGGCCAAGCGAACGGGCCGTATCCCGCGCCAGACCCCATCCGGCCTGGTTCATGGTCTGCCAGACATGGGTTGCTCCCGCCTGTTCCAGCATGGCGATCTCGTCCTCCCACATGGCGTGGGCGATGATCGGGCCTTCGAAGCCTTTCTTCCGCAGTGAAACCACGGCCTGCTCTTTCGCCGTCGCGTCGTTGACCGCAATGACCACCGCTCTCAGCTTGCCGATATCGAGCTCGCGCCAGAACTCTTCGTCTTCGGCATCGGCATAGGCGGCATTGCGATTGGCATCGGTGTGGGACTGCACCTTGTAGGTATCGGAGTCGATGCCGATCAGGGGCTCGCCAAGGGGTGCCAGCGCGTCGTAGGCGGCCGTGCCCGTCCGGCCCATGCCGAGGATCAGGATCCGTGCATCGCCAAGATCTGTGGGGGCCTCGTCGCGGTGGGTGGTCCGGGTCTCGAACGGTTGCAGGGCGTCCGCAAGGGAGCGGTAGATATCCGGCCCGAAGTTGTTGAGGACGGCCGCAAAGACGAATGAGAGGCTGACGGCGAGGGCCAGCGGCACCAGCCATTCTTCCAGCACTCCGGCGGCCACGATCAATCCGAATTCGCTGTAGGCGGTCAGGCTGGCGGCGGCCAGAAAGGCGGTGCGCGCGCGCATACGGAAACGTGTCAGCAGCAGGAAGAACAGTGCGCCCTTGAGCGGCAGGATCAGCGCCACGATCAGGGCGAAGGTCAGGTCGCTCCAGTCCGGCAGGCCGGACATGCCGATCTGCAGGAAGAACCCGACCAGGAACACTTCCTTCAGGCCCCAGAGGGATTTCGAAAGCTCCTTGGCCCGGTCATGCGTCGAGAGCAGCAAGCCCATGGCGAGCGCCCCGATTTCGGAGCTGAGGCCGACCGCTTCAAACCCCATGCCGCCCAGCACCAGGGCGAGGAACATGCCCAGCAGCACCATCAGTTCGTCATGGCCTGACAGGTCGAGCAGGCGGTGCAGGAGCGGGCGCAGCAGCGGCAGGGCGAACACGAGCAAGGCCCATGGGGTTGGTGACTGATCACCCCAGACAGCCAGCACAGCGAGGGCGATCAGATCCTGCACGATCAGGATGCCGATGGCCGTGCGGCCATAGAACGTGCCCAGATCGCGCCGTGACTCCAGCGTTTTCGCCGACAGAACGGTGGAGGAAAACGACAGGGCCATCGCGACGAGCAGGGCGGTCTGCAGGTCGAGGTCCATGAACAGGACCAGCCCGAGCGTGAACGCAGCCGTTGTCAGGACGAAGTGGATAAGCGATCCGCCCAGCACCTGCGGTTGCACCAGTTGGCCCAGCCTGAGCTTGAGGCCGACAGTAAACAGCAGCAGCAAGACCCCGAGATGGGCAATATGGCCGATAATGTCGCCGGTTTCCGTGGGCAGGTTGAGCGAGGGGCTGAGAGCATTGATGGCAAAGCCGGCCGCCAGAAAGCCGACCAGCGGCGGCAGGCCAACCCGCTTCACGACCATGCCGAACGCATAGGCAAAGGTAATGCAGATCACTTCGAACATGGTGCGCGGGGCGTCCCGGAATGGATGTTGACGATGCCGTTATGCGTATCGGAACGGGATGACGGCAAAGCGCCGCAGGAGCAAGGGGAAGCCCTGCCATTGCTGTCATGATCCGGTCAGCCTGGTCTGGCATGGGCCGGGGACGGGCCGGTAAGGACGGCACAAGGAGACGATTCGCATGAAATACCTTGCCTGCGGTCTTGCCGCGACGATGACTGCCGTTTCTGGCGCCAGCCTGGCTGCGCAGGATGTCCCCGCAACTGCTCCAGCTTTTGTCGAGCAGGGCCGCGCCGCGCTGGAACGGCTCAAGGCCGCACCGGAGCCGCGGACCAGGGCACGCAACGTGATCATCTTCATCGGCGACGGGATGGGTGTCTCGACCATTACCGCCGCCCGTATCCATGCCGGGCAGCGGTTGGGGCGAGACGGGGAATCCCACGAGACCACGATGGACGGGCTTGACCATGCGGCGCTGGTAAAAACCTATTCCTTCGATGCGCAGGTGTCGGATTCCGCCGCGACGGCCACTGCGATCATGTCGGGTGTGCGAACCCGCAGCGGCGTTATCGGGATCGGGCCCGAAGCGCAGAACGGCGATTGCGCTTCGGGCAGGGGGTACGAGCTGCCTTCGCTGTTCGGACTGGCGCAGCAGCGCGGGCTGGCGACCGGTATCGTGACCACCACCACCGTGACCCATGCGACGCCCGCGGCGACTTTCGGCCAGACCGTCCAGCGCAACTGGGAAAGCGATGCGGACATGCCGCCGCTCGCGCTGGAGCAGGGCTGCATCGACCTGGCACGACAGCTGGTCGAGGGGCCGGTCGGGCGGCAGCTTGACGTCATCCTCGGCGGCGGCCGGGCAGCTTTTGCCCCGGAAGGCCAGGCCGACCCCGAGTATCCGGACAAGGCTGGCAAGCGGCGCGACGGGCGCGATCTGGTGGCCGAATGGCGCGCTGCCAATCCGGATGGTCACTATGCCTGGAACAGCGGCCAGTTTGCCGCTTTCGATCCGGCGCGGCATACAAAATTGTTCGGCCTGTTCGAGCCGAGCCACCTCCAGTTCGAGGAAGACCGCACGGCAGGCGAGGGCGGTGAACCGTCGCTGGCTGAGATGGTGGCGACGGCGATCGCCGCACTGTCCCGCTCGGATCAGGGCTATGTCCTGCTCGTCGAAGGCGGGCGGATCGATCACGCCCACCATGGCGGCAACGCGCGCCGTGCGCTGACCGATACCGTGGCCATGGATGATGCGGTGGCGACCGCGCTTCGCCTGGTCGATCTGGACGAGACCCTTGTCCTCACCACGGCCGATCACAGTCATACGATTACCATGGGCGGCTATACCGCGCGCGGTACCCCGATCCTGGGCGTGGTCAGCCATGACGGCGAGCAGCCGCACAAGGCGCGCGACGGCAAGGCCTATACCACGCTGATCTATGCCAATGGCCCGGGCGCGCCGGAGGGCCATGACCGGCATGATCCGGCAGAGGATGACACGCTGGCACTCAATTACCGCCAGCACGCGGCCGTGCCGCTCTCGACGGAAACCCACGCCGGCGAAGACGTTGTGGTGCGCGCGTCCGGCCCCGGCGCACACCTGTTCCGGGGGACGATTGACCAGCCGCTGATCTACTACATCATGGAAGATGCGCTGCTGGCCCCAAGGCCGGACGAATGACCCTGTAGCAAGATGCCCTAAACCCCTTGCCAGATGCGCCCGACTGCGATTGACTGGCCCGGCATGTTTAGTGGAGGGGAGTGTATGTTGCGCAAGGCGGCGATGCTGGTGGCACTTGGTTTCAGTGCAGGGGCGCAGGCGGAAGTCTTGCCCATCATCTCCGGTGAGCCCGCTTCGGCAGCCGAGGTTGCCATGATGCACGGGGTGGCAGTCGATCAGTTTTCGGGCAGTGACGGCCGGGCACTGGCCGCCGCATTCGAGCGGCAGCTGGCGCGTGCGACCGACCGCGCCGGCGCTGACTATTTCGCCATCTACTCCCTGCAATCGCCCGGCGCCGCTGACCGGGTCGAAGTGGTGTTCGAAGGCGGTGCAAGTGCCTCCGTCGAAGAGCGCCGCACGCAGCAGAAGCGGCGCTACTGCAAGGATGCGGAGAAGCCCCGCACCGATTGCGAGGACAAGGTCAAGGAAGAGCGCGAGGTCACCTGCCGTCAGCGCGTGATTGCCCTGACCAGCGATCTGCGCGCCGCACGCGAACTGGACGGGCGGATCATCTACAGCCGGGCCTTGCCCCGCCGTGACGAAGTGACCTGGTGCCCGGCCGATGCCGCACCGCCCGCCAGCGAAGATGTGATCAGCCGGATGATCGGGGATGTGGCAGCCGACTTTGCGGATGACTTCACGCCACTCTGGCAAAACCAGGCAGTGCGGGTGCTGGAAAGCCGCAAGGGCTTGAGCAAGGACCAGGGCAATCGCTTCAAGGCGGCGCTCAAGGCGACCAAGACGGACGCCGGGGAAGCCTGCCGCCTGTTTGACGACCTGGCTGCCGAGGCAGCGTCGCAGCGTTCCCTGGCGTACAACGCCGCGCTTTGTGCCGAAATGCGGGGCGACTGGGAAACCGCTCTGGCGCGGTTCGAGGCCATGGCCGGAGACCGCGATGCCAATGCAGCAGCCCGGCGCGTGCAGGGCACGATGGCCGCGCTTGCGCTGGAGGAGGAGCGCAGCCGCCGACGGAGCGAATAGCTACTCGGCAGCGTCCTTCATTCGCGGATCGAACCGCCACGCCGGAACTTCGCCCATCGCGCGCAGTCGCGCGCTCTCCTCGTGAATGTACTCACGGGTCATGGGGAGGGCGGCACGGTCCTTCACATACTGGACCTGCCAGTTGACCATGGTGCCGTTGCGGAAGCTCTGCTCGGCCCCGGCGAGGTAGAACAGCCACATCCGGTAGAACTGCGCGTCATACATGCGGGTGATTTCCTCGCGATGCATCACGGTGCGGTTGTACCATTCCTCCAGCGTATGGCTGTAGTGGAACCGCATCGCTTCCACATCCATCACCTGCCAGCCGTGGCGCTCGCTCTGGGTGACCAGTTCGCTCAGTGCGGGGATGTAGCCGCCGGGGAAGATGTACTTGCGGGTCCAGGCGTCAGTGAAGCCGGGCGGGCCGGAACGGCCACAGCAGTGGCTGATCATCACCCCGTCGCTTGTGAGCAGCCGGTTGGTGTGTTCGTAGAACTGCGGGTAGTGGATCGTGCCGACGTGTTCGAGCAGGCCGACGCTGGAGATGCGGTCGAATTCCCCCTGAACATCGCGGTAATCGCACAGGGCGAACTTTACCTGGCCATCGACGCCGAGCGCCCGTGCCCGTTCCTGGCAGAAGGCGATCTGGTCAGGCGCCAAGGCCACGCCCAGCACTTCGCACCCGTACATCTGGTTGAGATAGAGCGCGAACCCGCCCCAGCCGCAGCCGATGTCCAGCACCTTCATCGGCTTGCCGCCGTTGTCCTCGGGCCGCTTGAGGAACAGCTTGGCGGCAAGGTGTGCCTTCTTGTCCATCTGCGCCTGTTCCAGCGAGGTGGAGTGCGGATCCTCGCGGTAATAGGCCATGGTGTACTGGCGGTCCTCGTCGAGGAACCGTTCGTACAACTCGCGGGTGAGATTGTAGGTATGCTCGGCGTTCTTGCGGGCCGAGGCGCGCTGGTTGATGCCGTCAAGCCTGGCGACCGTTTTCTGCAAGGCCTTGCGCAGCGGACCCTTGGGTTTGAGCGACCCGTTACCGAGGCGTTTGGCGTTCATGGTCACGAACAGGATCATGTCGCGGATATCGTGCGGAGGTTCCACCTCGAGCCAGCCCCACATGAAAGCCTCGCCTGCGCCCAGCTGCGGGTAGCGGACAATATGGTTGGCGGCCTTGGGGTGGGTCAGGCGGATGCGGATCGGGCCCGGCCGCCCGCCGACATGCGGCGGGTATTCGCCCGAGCCCGGGCCGTAGCTGTATTCCTTGCCGTCATGATCGGTGACGACAAATCGCCCGGTCCCGATGGCTTTGGTCAGAAATTTGTCGAGCAGGTACATTTGGCCTCCATCCCCCGACCACGGGACAGACTGGGCGGCCAGGGCGTGGCTGTCAATTGCGTGGACGTTAGCCGATAGCTTCCGACAGCGCCTCGAACCCTTCGGCGAACCCCTGCTTGAAGTCCTGCACCACAGCCCCTGCGCCCCGCACTTCGCGCACCAGGCCGACGCCTTGCCCGACGAAGTAGGTCGCCAGGCCCTGAGCTTGCGCGTTGCCGTTTACTGCCGCCTTGTCGATCGCGCGCAGCACCGGTTCGCTCAGCAGCATCATCAGCGGCATGGGCAGGGCGGGGATACCGGACTGTTCCCACTTCCCGTGCCAGTCACTGCGCAACTGGCGGCTGAACTTGCCCGTGCGGTGCTTGGAGCGGATGGTGTCGCGGCTGGTGGCTTCGATCATCTTCTGGCGGAACACGTCGTGGGTTTCGGCTTCGGCGGTGGCGAGCCAGACCGAGCCGCACCAGGCCCCGGCGGCGCCCATTGCCATCATCCCGGCCATCTGCCGCCCGTTCATGATGCCGCCCGCAGCCAGCACGGGAATGTCCTTGCCGGCATCGCGGATCGCTTCGATCACTTCGGGTATCAGCACCACGGTGGACACTTCGCCGCAGTGCCCGCCGCCTTCGCCGCCCTGGGCGACGATAATGTCGACCCCGGCGTCGATCTGCTTCATCGCGTGTTCCTTGGCGCCGACCAGCGCGGCGACCGGGATGCCGTGCTTCTTGCCTGCCGCGATCATCTCCGGCGGGGCAGTGCCGAGCGCGTTGGCAATCAGGCGCACCGGATGGCGGAAGCTGACTTCGAGCAATTCCGGCCCGAGTGAGGTGTTGGGCCGCTGGCTCCCTCCAAGCGGGCTGGCAGCGTCCTCGCCGATCCCTGCCTCGCGCAGGATCTGGCGGGTGAAGTCGCGGTATTGCGCCGGGATCATGGCCACGATCTCGTCCGCCGTGACCTGCTTCTCGACGGCCTGGACCTCCGGTATCAGCACGTCGACCCCATAGGGCTTGCCGTCGACATGATCGTCGATCCAGGCCAGTTCCTGCTCCAGCTGGTCGGGTGTGAAGCTGACGGCGCCGAGTACGCCGAAGCCGCCGGCGCGGCTGACCGCAGCGACCACGTCACGGCAGTGCGAGAAGGCGAACAGCGGAAACTCGCAGCCGACCATGTCCGTCATGCGAAAGGGCATTGGTGTTCACTCCCGTTATTTGTCTTTGGCAGGGATGTGCCGCTGAACTGCTTGCCCTGCAAGCGTTAGACTTAGGTCGCAGGCGCGCGGCGCTGGCAAATGCGCTAATGTCACGGGATGAGCAGCGAAATCGCCCAGGTTGCCGCCTTCCTGCGGGAAACACCGCCGTTCGGCAGTCTTGGCGAGGAAGAGGTTGCGGCGCTCTCGCGCAAGGTCACGGTGCGCTATGCCCGGGCGGGCGACCGGGTGCTGGAGGCGGGGCAGCACAACGATTGGCTGTTCGTGGTGCGCTCAGGCGCGGTCGAGCTGCGGCTTGCGGGCAAGGAGCTGACCGCCCGCATCACCCGGGGCGGCTCGTTTGCCTACCCCTCGCTGCTGCGCGGGGGCGAGGTCCGCAACGAGACGGTGGCACTGGAAGACACGCTGCTTTACCTCGTTCCGGCGGCCGAGTTTCACCGGCTGCGTGATGCGTCCGAGCCTTTCCGCGCTTTCTTCAGCAATGATGAACAGCGCCGCCTTCGCCACGCGCTGGAGCAGCGGGCGGGCGAGCGGGCGAGCGGGTTTGACGGCGCCACGGTGGGCGATGTTGCGCATATCGGTGCGCCGGTCTCCTGCCCGCCCGAAACCATCATCGGTGATGCGGCGCGGCTGATGCGCCAGCATAAGGTCAGCACGTTGACCGTGTGCGAAGGTGACCGCCTGCTGGGGATATTCACCGACAAGGACCTGCGCAACCGGGTCGTGGCTGCCGACGTGCCCTCATCCCGCCCCATCAGGGACGTGATGAGCGCAAACCCGCGCACCTTGCCCGCCAGTGCCAGCCTGGCCGAAGCGGTGGCGCTGATGGCCTCGGGCGGGTTTCGCCATGTGCCGCTGGTTGACGATGCGGGCAGGCCGGCCGGCATGCTGAGCGCGACCGACATTCTCGCGCACCTGGGCAACAACGCGATTGATCATGGCCTGTCGATTGCCCGGGCCCAGGATGCCGAAGCCCTTGCGGCTGCGGCACGCCGCATCCCGGAGAACTTCGTCGCCATGGCCCGCAGCGGGATGCAGCCGGGGCAGATGGCCCGGCTTACCTCCGCGCTTGGCGAGGCGGCTCACCGCCGGGCGGCACAACTGGCCGAGCGCGAACTGGGGCCACCGCCGGTGCCCTACGCTCTGGTCGTGTTCGGCTCGCTGGCGCGGGAGGAGCAGCTGATCGGCTCCGACCAGGACAATGGCCTGGTGATCAACGATACAATGGAGCCGGGGCAGGAGGCTTATTTCGAGGCGCTCGGCACCCGTATCTCCGACATTCTCGATGCCTGCGGGTTCGTCTATTGCAAGGGCGGGATCATGGCCAAAAACGCCGACCAGCGCCTCACGCTGGGGCAGTGGCAGACGCGCTATGCCCGCTGGATCGATAATCCGGATGAGGACGCGATCCTGCGCGCAACGATCTTCTTCGACATGCGCTGCATCCATGGCGAGAGCCACCTGGTGCACCGGCTCCACCAGGAAACCGTCGCCGCTGCCGCCGCCAACCGGATCTTCATCAGTTATCTTGCGCGTGACGCGCAGCGCAGCAAGGTGCCGCTCGGCATCTTCCGCAATCTGGTGCTCGACCGCAGCGAGAGCGGGGAGAAAGTGTTCGATGCCAAGGGGCAGGCGGTGGTGCCGGTGGTCGACATTGCCCGGACGCTGGCGCTGGCCCACGGCATTGACGCCGTGGGAACCGTCGCGAGGCTGCGCGCGCTGGCCGAACACGGCTACATGGCGGGCGAGGACAGCGAAAGCCTGGTCGATGCTCTGGCCTTCGTCAACGAACTGCGGATCGCCCACCAGGCGGCGCAGGCCGGCGCGGGGCAGCGGGCTGACAATGCCATAGCTCCTGACAGCCTCTCGCCGCTTGAGCGCGAACATCTGAAGGACTGTTTCTCGGTCGTCCGGCGCGGGCTGGATTCGTTGCGGCGCAACCTTGCGGGCGGGATCGCCTGAGTGTTTGCCGACTGGCGTTTCCGCCAGGGGCTGGGCAAACTGGCGCAGTCACCGGTTTCAGCCTTGCAGGCCTATGCGGCGGCCGACTGGCCCGACCGCGCTGCCCCCGCGCGCGATGCGCAGTTCGTCGCGCTCGATTTCGAACTCGACGGGCTGGGTAAAGGCGCGCACCTGCTGCAGGTGGGCTGGGTGCCGTTCACGGCGGCGGGGATCGATCTTACGGGTGCGCGGTCATTCGATATCCGTTCGGACAAGCGGCTCGACGACACGGCGGTGACGATCCATGGCATTGGTGAGCAGCGCGCCCGCGCCGGGGCGCCGCTGGCCGAGGCCATCGAGGCGCTGCTGGCCGACCTCGCCGGGCGCGTGATCGTGGCGCACGGAGCCTCGATCGAGCGCGAGGCGCTGCAAGGTGCGGTACGCAAACTGTTCGGGTTTGCGCTGCCCATCCGCAGCATCTGCACCCTGGCAATTGAGCGGTACCTTTCCCCCAATCTGGTGGGAAGCGGGCCTTACCGGCTTGGAGCCGCGCGTGTGCGGCACGGGCTGCCCCCCTACGACGCCCATGATGCCCTGACCGATGCGCTGGCGGCCGCCGAACTGTTCCTTGCGCAACTCGCCCGGCTCCCTGCCGACATCCGGCTCGGCACGCTCGAAGGGATGGCTGTCCACCGCTAGCTCTGGCCGCATTAGACCAATGTCGCGCTCCCCGTCGTGCGCCCGGTTCCCTAGCCTTCGGCCACGCTCCCGCAATGGGTGCGGGGAAAAAGGAGGGGAGGCCATGGCCGACAATTCACCTGACAACGAGACCAATGCGGCGGAGGGTGCCTACTGGCGCGAGAACATCCGCCTGCTGGTCACCCTGATGGCGATCTGGTTCGCCTGTTCCTTCGGCGCGGGCATCCTGTTTCGCGGCTTTCTCGACCAGTTCATGATCGGCGGATACCCGCTCGGTTTCTGGTTCGCGCAGCAGGGCTCGATCTACATCTTCATTGCGCTGATCTTCTACTACGTCGTCAAGATGCGGAAGATCGAGCGCAAGTACGATCTCGACGATTGAGGGGGGCGGGACCATGGACACACAGACCCTGATCTATCTCTTCGTCGGCGCGAGCTTCGCGCTTTATATCGGCATTGCGCTGTGGGCGCGGGCCGGTTCGACGAAAGAGTTCTACGTCGCCGGCGGCGGGGTCAGCCCCATCGTCAACGGCATGGCTACCGCAGCCGACTGGATGAGCGCGGCCAGCTTCCTGTCAATGGCCGGCCTGATCGCCTTCATGGGCTATGACGGCTCGGTCTACCTGATGGGCTGGACGGGCGGATACGTGATGCTGGCGCTGCTGCTGGCACCATACCTGCGCAAGTTCGGCCAGTTCACCGTGCCGGACTTCATCGGCACCCGGTACTACTCCAACGCAGCCCGGGTGGTGGCGGTGGTGTGCCTGATCTTCATCAGCTTCACCTATATCGCCGGGCAGATGCGGGGCGTGGGCATCGTGTTTTCGCGCTTCCTCGACGTGCCGATCGACCTCGGCGTGGTGATCGGCATGGGGATCGTGTTCGTCTATGCCGTGCTCGGCGGGATGAAGGGGATCACCTACACCCAGGTGGCGCAATACTGCGTGCTGATCTTCGCCTATATGGTGCCGGCTTTCTTCATCAGTTTCATGGTGACGGGCAACCCGATTCCGCAACTCGGGCTGGGCTCCACCGTGAATGATGGATCGGGCCTCTACGTCTTGCAGAAACTCGATCTGGTGCTGACCGACCTGGGCTTCACCGCCTACACCAGCGGCAGCAAGTCGATGATCGACGTGTTCTGCATCACCATGGCGCTGATGGTCGGCACGGCGGGGCTTCCGCACGTGATCGTCCGCTTCTTCACCGTGCCCAAGGCGTCCGACGCCCGCAAGTCGGCTGGCTGGGCGCTGATCTTCATCGCCCTGCTCTACACCACGGCCCCGGCTGTGGCGGCGTTCTCGCGCATCAACCTCATCGATACGATGAACGAGACGAGCTACGCGCAAGCGCCGGGCTGGTTCAAGAAGTGGGAAGCGAACGACCTGATCGTGTGGCAGGACAAGAATGCCGACGGCAAGGTGCAGATCGCCAAGGGCGACGTGTTCAAGGGCAAGCCGGAGTTCACCGAAGGGGCCGGCCCCTCGGGTGAGCGCCAGGTCAGGAACGAGAGCGTGGCCGACAACGCCAACGAGCTCTATGTCGACAACGACATCATGGTTCTGGCCAACCCGGAGATCGCCAATCTTCCGGGCTGGGTGATTGCTCTGGTGGCGGCAGGCGGTCTCGCGGCAGCGTTGTCGACTGCGGCTGGTCTGCTGCTGGTGATTTCCAGCTCGATCAGCCACGATCTGCTGAAGAGCACCTTCCGCCCGAACATCTCGGAGAAGGGCGAACTGATGGCGGCACGTCTCGCCGCAACGGCGGCGATCGTGGTGGCAGGCTATCTCGGCATCTATCCGCCAGGATGGGTGGCGCAGGTGGTCGCCTTCGCCTTCGGTCTGGCCGCAGCCTCGCTCTTCCCGGCCATCTTCATGGGGATTTTCTCCAAGTCGATGAACAAGGAAGGCGCGATTGCCGGGATGATCTCGGGGCTGGTGTTCACCTTTGGCTACATCTTCTACTTCAAGCTGGTGGTGGATCCGGCGATGAATGTGGCGGACAACTGGTTCCTGGGCATCTCGCCCGAAGGGATCGGGGTGGTCGGCATGGTGATCAACTTTGTCATCGCCATCGCGGTGTCCAAGGTGACCAAGAGCCCGCCGGTGGAAATCCGCAAGCTTGTCGACTCGATCCGCGTGCCGCGCGGAGCAGGGGAAGCCCACGTCCACTGATACCGGTCAACCGGGTCGCAAGAAGGGAGGGCGGTGCCGCAGGGTGCCGCCCTCTTTTTCTTGCCCCATCACTCTTGCTCCCTTTACCTTTGAAAGTCAGCGCGGTTCGGCTAGCCTTTGACAAGGGAGAGGAGGAGCGCATCCGATGCTGTTCGGAGCGGCCATCGCGGCGGCAGCGATCTATCTGGCCGGGCTGTTCTGGCTCGCGGCCTGGCGGGACCGCGTGCGCAATGCAGGATGGCTTGCCCGACCGGGCCTGTCGGGCTGGGTCTATGGCCTGTCGCTGGGGGTCTATTGCACCAGCTGGACCTTCTTCGGCGGGGTCGGCACTGCGGCCACGGCGGGCCTTGAGTTCCTGCCGATCTATCTCGGGCCGATCCTGGTGTTCACCTTCGGCTTCGGACTGGTGCGACGGATCCTTGCCCAGTCGCGGGCACAGCATTCGACTTCGATCGCTGACTTCCTGTCGGCCCGATATGGCAAGAGTGCAGGGGTGGCGGCGCTGGTCACAGTGATCGCGACGGTCGGTTCGTTGCCCTACATGGCCCTTCAGCTGCAATCGGTCGGCACTGCACTGGTCATGGTCGGCGGGGCGGAGGTTGGCGCGCTGGCGCGGGACGAGATCGTCGCTGCCGTGGCGGTACTGATGGCGCTGTTCGCGGTCCTGTTCGGGTCACGCCGCGCCGACCGGGCGGGCGACAACGCCGGGCTGGTTCTGACCATCGCGGTCGAGGCGGTGGTCAAGCTGGCCGCGCTGCTTGCTGTCGCCGCGCTGGCTATTGCCTTGCTGGCGAACGGCCCGGCTCAACCGGTGGAGCCCCTGTTCGCAGCCACCCAGATCGACGCCCGCTTTGCGGTGCTGACCCTGCTTGCCGCCTGTGCGATCCTGTGTCTGCCGCGCCAGTTCCACATGACCTTTGTCGAAGCAACAACCGACCGGGCCAGCCCGGCCATGCAGTGGGTGTTTCCCGCCTATCTGGTGCTGACTTCGCTGGTCATCGTGCCGATCGTGCTGGCAGGTGTGGCCGTGCTGCCAGCGGGGACCGACGCCGATGCCCTCGTCATGGCGCTGCCGCTCAATGTCGGTAACTCGGCGCTCGCTTTGCTCGTGTTCATCGGCGGGTTCTCTGCCGCCACCGGCATGATTGTGGTCGCCAGCGTGGCCCTGTCGACCATGATCACCAATGACCTGATTGCTCCGGTGGCCTTCCGCAGAGTGCTGCAAGGGGAGGCCGACCGCGCCGGCCTCGCGCACCGCCTGCTGCTGATCCGGAGGTTGGTCATCTGCCTGCTGATGCTGTTGGCATACCTGTTCTACCGCGGCTTCGGTGGGGCGACCAATCTGGCCGGACTGGGCACGCTGGCCTTTGCCGCAGCTGCCCAGTTTGCACCGGGGCTGGTCCTCGGCGTGTTGAGCCGCGCGGGAAATCGGGCAGGCATGATTGCCGGGCTGCTGACCGGTTTTGCCGCGTGGCTCTGCCTGCTGATCATGCCTGCTGCAGCCGGGCAACCGCCGGTCCTGTCGATCCATCCTGACGCTCTCGTGTCGGGCGTGTTGATCAGTCTGGGGGCGAACCTTGCCGCCTACTGGATCGGTTCGGCCATGTTCCGGCCCCGTTTGTGCGATGCGGTGCAGGCGGCCAGCTTTGTCGGTGCCAGCCTGCCGGGAGAAACCCATGCCTACGGCACGGCCAAGCGGGTGGCGGACATCCGCCTGCTGCTGACCCAGTTCGTGGGCAAGCGGCGGGCCGCTGCGGCGCTGCTCGCCATGCCGCGTTCCTATCGCGATGCGGATCAGGCCGATCCAGAGCTGCTCAGCATGGCGGAACGGATGATTGCGGGAGTTGTCGGCAGTTCCTCCGCCCGGATGCTGGTGGCGAGCTGGGCACAGGGCGAGCCGGTGCCCCTGGCCGAAGTCATGGCGATGTTCGACGAGACGGGGCGGCGGCTGACCTTCAGCGGTGACCTGCTGCAGATCGCGATCGAGAACATCGACCAGGGGGTGGCACTGGTCGATGCCGAGATGAACCTCGTCGCGTGGAACCGGCGCTACCAGCAGATGTTTGAACTGCCGGACGAACTGGTCAATGTCGGTACCCCGATTGCCGACCTGATCCGCTACAATATGCGCAAGGGAAAGATCGACGACACCGAGATCGAGGACCAGGTTGCGCGCCGACTGGACCATATGCGCGCCGGGCGCGAACACCGCATGGAGCGCGAGCAGCATGACGGGCGGATCATGCGGATTGTCGGCAATCCGGCCCCGGGCGGCGGGTATGTGACCTCCTACACCGACATCACGGCCGACCGCCTTGCCGAGCAGGCGCTCGAGAGCAAGGTGGCGGAGCGGACCGCACAATTGAGCGAGGCCAATGCCGCGCTGGAGAAGGCGACCCGGTCCAAAACCCGCTTTCTCGCCGCCGCCAGCCATGATCTGATCCAGCCGCTCAATGCCGCGCGGCTGTTTGCGTCGGCCCTGGGCGAGGAAGTGCAAGCGAGCGAACCGCTGTCCCGGCTGGTCCGCGATCTTGACGGTTCCATTGCTTCGGCCGACCGGTTGATCCGGACCTTGCTCGACATTTCGAAGCTGGATGGGGGCGGGATCGAGCCGCGCCATGAGCCCCTGGCAGTCAACGACCTGCTGGACGATCTGGTGCGTGATTTTGCGGTGCAGGCCAGCGCGCGCGGGATCGAACTGCGCCGGGTCGCCTCATCTGCCTGGATTGAAAGCGACCGGGGGTTGCTCGCCAGTGTGCTGCGCAACCTCGTCAGCAATGCAGTGCGTTATACCCGGTCTGGCAAGGTGCTGATCGGGGTGCGCCGGTCAGGCGGGAACATATTGCTGTGCGTCTACGATACCGGTCCGGGCATTGCCGAGGCCGACCAGGAGCGGATCTTCGAAGAGTTCCAGCGCGCAGCCGGAGACCGGGAGGGGCTCGGGCTTGGCCTTGCCATCGTGCGACGTACGGCGAGGCTGCTCGGAATGCCGGTTTTGATCCGCTCAAGGATCGGTCGCGGCAGTCTGTTTGCGGTCGGGGTGCCGGTTTTGCGCTGGGGAGCCAGGCCACAGGCGCCGAGAAGGGTCGCGGCGACGTCAGCCCTCGGCCATGCCCGGGTGCTGGTGGTGGACAACGATCCTGCTGCGCTTTGCGCGACCACCGCGCTGCTGGGCAGATGGGGGCTGGAGGTTGTTGCGGCCAGCGGCCTTCCCGGCGCGCGCGTGGCCTGTCCAGCTGCCCCCGATGCCGTGATCATGGATTTCAGGCTGGATGACGATGCACGGGGCGATGCTGTCTATCATGCACTGTGCGAGGGGGGGGACGGTACCCCCCGGCGATCCTGCTGACGGCCGAGGCGAGCGAGGAAACCGAGCAGGCCGCGCGCCGGATGGATGCGCGCCGCCTGCTCAAGCCGTCATCACCGGCATCCCTGCGGGCGCTGATCTCGGATGCCGTGGCGCGGGGCCGGCGTTCCGGTGCTCAGGATGCGGCGGCGTCGGCCGCTGGTTGATCGACGTCGAGCTTGGTCGCCAGCAGCACTGCCTGGGTCCGGCTGACCACCCCCAGCTTGCGGAAAATGGCAGTGATGTGGGCCTTCACCGTCGCTTCGCTGATCTCGAGTTCCCAGGCGATCTGCTTGTTGAGCAGGCCTGCGCGCATCTGCCCAAGGATACGGCGCTGGGCCGGGGTGAGGCTGGCCATGCGGGCAAGATCATCGTCCGCATCGACATCGGTTTCAGGAAACCAGCTGTCCCCTTCGCGTACGGCCGCGAGCGCGCCGCGCATGTCGTCGAGGCTCGCCGACTTGGGGATGAACGCCGCCGCGCCCAGCTGGCTGGCAGCGGCATAGACCCGCGGTTCCTCGCTGGCAGAGACGATCACGATGGGGAGGGCGGGATAGTCCTGCCGCAGGTCCATCAGCACGGTGAGGCCGTGCGAATCCTCCATATGAAGGTCAAGCAGCAGGGCTTCCGCACCGTCCGCCAGCGCGGCACGCGCCGCGCCTGCCGAACCGGCCTCCACCACCTCCGCTTCCGGCCACACCTTGCAGACCGCATGCCCCAGGGCGCTGCGGAACAGCGGGTGGTCGTCAGCGATGATGATCCGGGCAGCCATAGGTTCAGCCGTCTTTCCGCCCTTCGACCAGCCGTTCCACGAGTGAAGGGTCGGCCAGGGTCGAGGTGTCTCCCAATGACCCGAAATCGTTCTCAGCGATCTTGCGCAGGATCCGGCGCATGATCTTGCCGGAACGGGTCTTGGGCAGGCCGTCGGTGAACTGGATATGGTCGGGCGTGGCGATCGGGCCGATTTCCTTGCGCACGTGCTGCTTGAGCTCGGCCAGCAGGGCGTCGGAACCGTCCTCGCCAGCGTTGAGCGTAACGTAACAGTAGATGCCTTGCCCCTTGATGTCGTGCGGGTACCCGACCACCGCCGCCTCTGCCACCAGCGTGTGCAGCACCAGCGCGCTTTCGACTTCGGCCGTGCCCATGCGATGACCGGAGACGTTGATAACGTCGTCAACGCGGCCGGTGATCCAGTAGTAACCGTCAGCATCGCGGCGGCAGCCGTCACCGGTGAAATACTTGCCCGGGTACGTGCTGAAGTAGGTCTGGGCGAAGCGTTCGTGATCGCCATAGACGGTTCGCGCCTGGCCCGGCCAGCTGTGGGTGATGCACAAGTTGCCGTCGGTCGCGCCGTCCAGCACTGCGCCTTCACCGTCGACGAGCTGGGGGCGCACGCCGAAGAACGGAAGGCCGGCGCTGCCCGGCTTCATGTCGTGCGCGCCGGGCAGGGTGGTGATCATGGTGCCGCCGGTTTCGGTTTGCCACCAGGTGTCGATGATCGGGCAGCGGCCTTCGCCCACCACATCGAAATACCAGCGCCAGGCTTCCGGATTGATCGGCTCCCCGACAGTGCCGAGCAGCCGGATCGATTTGCGGCTGCGGGAGCGCACGAAGTGGTCGCCTTCGCGCATCAGGGCGCGGATCGCAGTCGGCGCTGTGTAGAGGATGTTGACCTGGTGTTTGTCGACCACGTCCCAGAACCGCCCATGGTCCGGGTAATTGGGCACGCCTTCGAACACGACTGCGGTCGCCCCGTTCATGAGCGGACCGTAGACAATGTAGCTGTGCCCGGTGACCCAGCCGATATCGGCGGTGCACCAGAACACTTCGCCCGGCTGGTAATCGAAGATGTAGGCAAAGGTTGTCGCGGTCCAGACGCCATAGCCGCCGGTGGTGTGGAGCACGCCCTTGGGCTTCCCGGTCGAACCGGAGGTGTAGAGGATGAACAATGGGTCTTCCGCATTCATCGGCTCGCACGGGCAGGGGGCATCGCTGGCAAGATCGTGGAACCAGTGATCACGCCCTTCGATCATCGGCACATCGGCGCCGGTGTGCCTCACCACCAGCACACCATCGACCCCGATCCCGTCATGGGCCAGCGCGTCATCAACGTTGGCCTTGAGCGGCACCGTCTTGCCGCCGCGCAGGCCGGTGTCAGCAGTGACGACAAAGCGGCTTCCGCAGTCAATGATCCGCCCAGCCAGTGCCTCGGGCGAGAAACCGCCGAACACCACCGAGTGGATTGCGCCCAGCCTTGCGCAAGCGAGCATTGCCAGGACCCCCTCGACGATCATGGGCATGTAGATCGTGACCCGGTCGCCTTTCTGCACGCCCAGTGCCTTGAGGGCATTGGCCATGCGCACCACTTCGCCGTGGAGCTCGCGGTAGGTGAGGCTGCGACCGGGCGACGCCGGGTCGTCCGGTTCGAAGATAAGGGCGGTCGTCTCGCCCCGGCTGGCGAGATGGCGGTCGACCGCGTTGTGGCACAGGTTGAGCTCGCCATCGGCAAACCACTGGATGTCGACCGGATCGTAGGACCAGTTACCACCCTGGGTAGGCGACTTGCTCCAGTCGAGTCGCTGCGCCTGTTCCAGCCAGAAACCGTCCGGATCCTCGATCGAGCGCTGATAGAGGGCATCGTACTGCGCGGCGGTGCAGCCGGTGGCGCGGTCAGTGGCGGGGCGGCGGACAAAGTCGCTCATCTGGCAAGTCTCCCTTTCGCGCCTGTCATAGCGCCTTTTGCCACCATAACGCCTTCAGACAAACGTCGTAAGACCATCGGCTAGATGGGCGCAGGGCGCGCTTGCAGGCACATTCCCCACGATAACGGACGAGGGGAGAAATCGGATGGCACTTCGCGTTTCGCGCAGCTTGGCGCGGGCATTCCTGCTGGCAGCCACCTGCATGACCGCAGCACCCGCCGCCGCACAGGACAGCAGCATCGAGGACCGGCTCGCCCGGCTCGAACGCCTCGTCGAAGGACTGGTCACCCGGCTTGATGCACAACAAGGCAACATCGACGCCCAGCAAGCCGAAACGATCGCCATGACGCAGCAGGCGCTGGCGGACACCCGTGCGATGCAGGTGCGTCAGCAGGAGCTGGCCGCTCAGATCGATGCGCCGAAAAAGCAGGAAGACAAGGGGTTCCGCGTCGGCAATACAACCGTGGCCTATGCCGGCTATGTCAAGATGGACGCCATCGCCCAGCGCACCAGCGGCGGGCAATTGCCGACCAGTGCCTTCACTCGCGATTTCCTGATTCCGGGCGCGATCCCGGTCGGCGGGACATCATCAGGCTGGGATCAGGACTTCAGTGCCCGCCAGTCGCGTTTCATCCTCAAGACTGCAACCGACGTCGGGGCCGAGCACACGCTCAATTCGCATATCGAACTCGACTTCATGGTGACCGATGGTGGCGATGAGCGGGTGTCGAACAGCTGCGTCCCCCGTATGCGGCAGGCGTTCATCACCTACGATAACTGGCTGTTCGGCCAGGCCTGGTCGACCTTCCAGGACGTTGGCGCACTGCCTGACAGTCTCGACTTTATCGGTACCACGCCGGGTACGGTGTTCGTGCGCCAGCCGATGATCCGGTACACCAGGGGTGGTTTGCAGTTGGCGGTCGAGCAATCTGAAACCACCGTGACCTCGCGTACCGGCGGACGGGTCGTGGCCGGTGATGACACCCTACCCGATGTGGTGGCGCGCTATAACCTGGCGGGCAAGCGGGGCTCTTTCACGGCAGCTGGCATCCTGCGCAACCTGCGGATCAGCAACGACGATTTCGGCACGGGCAAGCAGAGCGCGCTAGGCTATGGCCTGAGTCTGTCGGGCAAGATCAACATCGGGCCGAAAGACGATCTTCGCCTGATGGCAACCGCAGGCAAAGGGTTGGGACGCTATATCGGGATCAACATTGTCAACGACGCAGCGCTCGAACTGGCGGGCGATCTCGACCCGATTGCGACCTGGTCGGGGTTTGCCGCCTATCGCCATTTCTGGAGCGGCAACCTGCGCTCGACCGTGGCCGGATCCTATTTCAAGGCTGACAACCCGGTGGTGCTGACCGGCAATCTGGTGACCGACGAGAGCTGGAATGCGCTGGCGAACCTGATCTGGTCGCCGGTCAAGCCGTTCGATATCGGGATCGAGTACATGTACGCAGAACGGACACTGGAGGATGGCCGCTCCGGCAACCTGCAGAAGGTCCAGCTGTCGACCAAATATTCGTTCTGAACCGAATTGCGGCTGGTCGCTTTTTCGCGTCCCCGAAACGCAAAGCCCGCCGTTACCGGCGGGCTTTGTTCGTTTTCACGAGAGTTCGATGGTGGGCGTAGCAAGGATTGAACTTGCGACCCCTACGATGTCAACATAGTGCTCTACCACTGAGCTATACGCCCGGTCCATCGGATCAGCCACTCGCGTGGCAGGCGCGCCCATTAGCGAGCCATGCCGGTGCGCGCAAGCGCTGTTTCAGGCTGCGGCCTGATCGGCGAACACCCGCTCCACTTCCAGCACCAGATCGCGCAGGTGAAACGGCTTGGACAGAACCTTGGCGCGGGGCTGCTCGCGGCTCGCTTTCAGGGTCACGGCAGCGAAGCCCGTGATGAACATCACTTTGGTCGCCGGGCTGACCTCTGCGCATCGCTGGGCCAGTTCGATGCCGTCCATTTCCGGCATGACGATATCCGACAGAAGCAGGTCGAAGTGTTGCGCTTCCAGCAAGGGCAGAGCCTCGGTCCCGCGATCGACCGCCGTGACTTCATAACCGGCGTTCTGGAGTGCGCGCTCGATATAGCTGCGCATGGCCTGGTCGTCTTCGGCCAGCAGGATTCGGGGTGAAGAGGTGCTCATAGGTGGCTGTCCATACCCGCTTGCACTTAACAATTCTTTGGCGTGATCGCTATTGCCCTGCAATGAGACAGGTCAGCCGAGGGGTGAAGTGACTTTGGCAGGAACCCTGTTTTTGACACCTTGGCGTTTTGCCGCCAGCGTTGGAGCCCGATGGAGCAGCCGCACTCTTCCGCCGACGATTCGCAGTATGCGTTCGAATGCACCCCCGGGGGGCTGACTCCCGGCACCGAGGTGGCAGCTTTCCGGTTGTTCGAGGCTTGCGGCTGCCCCTTGCCCGTGCTCATTGCCGCACCCCATGCCGGGCGCTGCTATCCGCAGGATGTGCTTGAGGCCATGCGTGATCCTGCCTGGTCGATCCTTCGCCTGGAAGACCGGTTGATTGACCGGGTGGCACACGAGGTCGCAACGCGGACCGGGGCCGGTCTGTTGCTTGCCGATGCGCCGCGCGCAGTGATCGACCTCAATCGATCACCCGACGATATCGACTGGGACATGGTGGCTGATGGCCCGGCTCGTCCCGGGCGGCATCTTTCGGCGAGCAGGCGTTCGCGCGGCGGGCTGGGGCTCGTCCCGCGCAGGCTTGCCGGGCTCGGCGAGATATGGAAAACACGGCTTGCCCACCAGGAAGTCCAGCGGCGGATGGAGACGGTGCACCGGCCCTATCACCAGGCGCTGGGTCTGGCGCTGGAATCCCTGCGTGACCGCTGGGGCGCAGCCCTGCTGATAGACCTCCACTCGATGCCGCCGTTGAAGGCTCGTTTTCCCGATGAGCCGGCGCCGGAATTCGTGATCGGCGATCGCTTCGGTGCCAGCTGCCACGTTTCGCTCACCGCACGTGCCAGTTCCTTCTTTGCCAGGAACGGGCGACCCTGCGCACTCAATCGGCCTTATGCCGGCGGTTATGTGCTGGATCGCCACGCCCAGCCGCAGCGTGGCATTCACTGTATCCAGATCGAGGTATGCCGCTCCACCTACCTGGACGCGCGACTTGCGGAACCGTCCGCCCGGCTCGGCTCAGTCGCGCGGCTGATCGAGGGGCTGGTCAGGGAACTGGCTGCGGCGGTCGCCGTGCTCGGGCGGGACCGGACTGTTCCGCTCGCCGCGGAATGAAAAAACCACCTCGTGCAAACAAGCACGAGGTGGCCAAGGTTCAGGGAGGTGGTGCATCGAAATGCACCAATCCGGGTGCGCCATGAGGGGAGACGCGCACCGGACCCCGGGAATTTAGGATCGATGCGCGCCGGTTTCAAGCGGGCTAACGGGCCCGCCCGAAAAACCGGCTGTGATCGGCCTCGATGACTTACTGCGCGGTCGCAGGCGCAGCCGCATTGGGCAGTTGCGGGCCCTTGCCCTGCTGCTGCTGACGGGCGAAGACCGCGCGCATAAGGTCGAGCGACATCAGGTGGGCGTAAATCAGCGCCAGCATGCCGTTCTGGTTCCATCCGCGCAGAACGTCGCCGCGCACGTCGCGCAGCTTCTGCTCGTTGATCATCTGAAAACCGCGATAGACATAAGGATTGGTGCCATCGGCCTGAGTGGTGATGGCCATTTCGCCTTCCATCAGCAGGTCATGCTTTTTCAGCTCGTCGATGAACACCTTGGTCCGCTGACCCGCTTCTTCGAAGTGCTGGCAGAACTCAAGCACCCGCTTGGTGGCATCAGTCGGCTCGGCGTTTTCCGTGAAGAGTTCTTCACCTTCCTTGTCCTCGCCCAGGATATCCGAAGTCGGGTCGAAGCAGAGCGAGAGCTCTTCCGTGTCCGGGCGAAGCTTCGCCAGGAGGAACGGATAACGACGGATATAGGCGGGCAGGTAGACCGGATCGGTGATCTTGCCATCCGCGTCGACGAAGGTGTTCACGCCTTCATTCAGGCCCATCAGCGCCAGCGGCAGGGGGTTGTCGCCGGACGAGAACACGATCGGGAAATCACGCTGCGCCTGAACGAATTCGTCCACGGTCAGCGGGATCGCGTGAACGTTGATCAACCACTTGGCGTGGTCCATCGACGAGCTACGATACTTCGCATGATCGCGGCTGTTGAGCGGCATGAGGTCGTTGTAGAACAGGGGCAGGTTGGGCTGCGGCGCGCTTGCCATGGGTCTCTCCGGTCGGTCAGGAATGTCGGTTCGGGTAGCACGCCACCCGCGCGAAGCGCGCGCTTTACGGGCTTGTTCCCTCGGGCGCAAGCGGCACCAGCTTGCCGGGATTGAGCAGACCCTGGGGGTCGAGGGCGGCCTTTACTGCCCGCATCGTCGCCAGCGCCACCGGATCACCCAGACGCCCCAGTTCGTCCCGTTTCATCTGCCCGATGCCGTGCTCTGCGCTGATCGATCCGTTCCATTCCGTCACAAGATCATGCACGAACCGGCTGATTTTCTTGCCGTCGCTCTCTTCCCATGCACCGCGTGCAGCACCCGCTGGTGCGAGCACGTGGAAATGGATATTGCCATCGCCGAGATGCCCGAAGCCAACGGCGCGGCAACCGGGAAAGCGCGTCTCCACTGCGGGTACGGAGGCCTCCACGAAATCAGCCATCCGTTCAACCGGAACGGAGATATCGTGCTGCATGGCAGGGCCGATCGCCCGTTCTGCCGGAGCGGCCGAATCCCGCAGCAGCCAGAACTGTTCGGCCTGGCTCTCGCTGGCGGCAATCGTGGCGTCTTCTACCAGACCGGCCTCCAGGCCCGCCACCAACAGCTGTTCGGCCTTTTCCGCCAGGCCTTCCGAATCCTTTCCCGTGGCGACGAGTTCTATCAGGGCGTGCCAGGCGTGCTCGCCCGCCAGCGGTGCGCGCGCATCGGGCAGGTAGTCCAGCACGGAATCAAGGCAATGCGCCGGCATGACCTCGAAGCCTTCGAGCGCATCGGGCACCTGCTTCTCGGCCAGAGCGAGCAAGCGCCGGGCATCGGGAATCGAACCAAGACCCGCCCACAGAACCGTCCGCCCGGTCACTTCCGGCACCAGGCGCAGGGTGGCAGCGGTGACTATGCCGAGCGTGCCTTCCGAACCGATCAGTAACTGTTTGAGATCGAACCCGCGGTTGTCTTTGCGCAGCGGGGTGAGGGTATCGAGCACGGTGCCGTCGGCGAGGACTGCCTCCAGCCCGAGCACCTGGGCGCGCATTGTTCCGTGCCGCAGGACCTGAGTGCCCCCGGCATTGGTCGAAACCAGTCCTCCGACAGTGGCCGATCCTTTGCCGCCCAGCGTAAGCGGAAAACGCATCCGGTGCGCAGCCGCAGCATCATGCAGCGTTTGCAGGATCACCCCTGCCTCGCAAACCGCCTGTCCGGCTTCGCCGTCGATCGAGCGGATTGCGTTCATCCTGCGCAGGGACAGGATGATTGCCGTGCCGCTATCGTCCGGCGTGGCGCCGCCTGACATGCCGCTGTTGCCGCCTTGCGGGACGATCGGGACATTATGGGATGCACATAGGCGCACCAGTGCGGCTACCTCAGCCGTGGATGCCGGCGAGGCCAGGCCTAGGGCGCGACCGGTATAGCGGCCTCTCCAGTCGGTCAGCCAGGGCAAGACCAGATCTTCGTCGCGCGTCCAGCCGCGCGGGCCGAGCAAATGGACTACCTCGACGAGGAACAGGGTGGGTTCAGCCATGGTGCAATGGCTATGCCACAGCGGACGCGGGGTGCGCCAGCACTTGCATGGTTGGTGAAGGAGATTAAGCGTCCGTTCAAGCCGGGCTGCTAGGCCAGCCACCGAAGACCAGTCGTTACTGGCCCCACGCCAGGGAGGCACAATTCGGGCCCATGCCCAATGTCCTTTTCTATGTTGCTCCGCTCGCACTTTTGCTGCCCGCTCCCGCGGTGCAGGATGACGTGCCCGTGCACCTGCTTCCGGAAAAAAGTGGTGCCGAAGAAGCGGTGCGAGGTGCCGAACCGGCTCTCGGCTGGCAAATCATCGAATCAATGGCTGCAACGCCGCTGCAGAACCAGGTGCGGATCGAGCAGCGGGTGACCATTCGCATTTCGCCGATCAGAACTTCTCCCCGCCAGAGCCTCATGCCTGACGCGCCGCGGATCGACTTGCGCGATATGGACGAACGCGATGCAGGCCGGTGTGTGCCGCTGCGTTCCATCCGGGCTGTGCAGTCGACCAGTGACAATCGCCTGCTGCTCTATCTGCGCGACCAGAGGGTCATGACCGTTCGCATGAAGAAGACCTGCCGGGCCCAGGACTTCTATTCCGGCTTTTACGTAGAGCCGCGCGCAGACGGGATGTTGTGCGTAGATCGCGACATCCTGCGTTCGCGCACGGGGGCCAACTGCGAGATGAAAGAGATCAACTGGCTGGTCGCCGACGACTAGCGTTCAAACACGCGCCAACCTTGACAATCCGTGCTTCGGCGCGCATGGGCGGCAGCGATTGTGCAGCTGCGAACGCTCGGCTGCGCGCAGCCGCTTCGGCGGCGATTTCCTGAACGGATACCCTTGCCAGATATGACTTTCGCCGACCTCGGCCTCTCCGATGAATTGCTCAAGGCCGTCAATGACGCCGGCTATACCGTGCCGACCGCGATCCAGGCCGAAGCAATTCCCCCAGTCCTGATGATGAAAGACATCATCGGCATTGCCCAGACGGGCACAGGCAAGACGGCCAGCTTCGTCCTGCCGATGATCGACATCCTCTCCAACGGCCGCCGCCGCGCTCTGATGCCGCGCAGCCTGATCCTGGAGCCCACCCGTGAGCTTGCAGCCCAAGTTGCGGAGAACTTCGAGAAGTACGGACAGAACCACGATCTCAAGATGGCCCTGCTGATTGGCGGCGTGCAGATGGGGGACCAGCTCAAGGCCCTGTCTGACGGCGTCGACGTTCTGATCGCAACCCCCGGCCGGTTGATGGACCTGTTTGAACGGGGCAAGATCCTGCTGAACGGTTGCGAATTGCTGGTGATCGACGAGGCGGACCGGATGCTCGACATGGGGTTCATTCCCGATATCGAATTCATCTGCTCGAAGCTGCCTGAAACACGCCAGACGATGCTGTTTTCGGCCACGATGCCGCCGCCGATCGAAAAGCTGTCCAAGAAGTTCCTGACCAATCCCAAGCGGATCGAAGTCAGCCGTGCGGCCAGCACCAATGCGGACATCACTGCTTTCAAAGTGCCGGTGAAGGCACGCGACAAGCGTGACACGCTGCGCTGGCTGCTTCGCAACGACCTGGTCGAGACGGCAATCATTTTTGCCAACCGCAAGACGACGGTGCGCGAGATCAACAAGAGCCTGCAGAGCCATAGTTTCGCCAGCAGCGAGATTCACGGTGACATGGATCAGTCCAGCCGCCTGAAGGAACTGGCCCGCTTCAAGGCGGGCGAGGTGACGATCCTGGTTGCATCCGACGTTGCAGCGCGCGGGCTGGACATCAAGGGCGTCAGCCACGTGTTCAACTTCGACACGCCTTGGCATCCCGACGACTATGTCCACCGGATCGGCCGGACCGGGCGCGCCGGTGCCAAGGGCCGCGCCTTCACCTTTGTGGCCGAAGAAGATGGTGAGGCGATTGCCAACGTCGAAAAGCTGACCGGGGCCCAGATCCCGGTGTTCGGCAAGAAAGACGTGCGGGTCGAACTGACCGTGCCCGAGGTCGCAGCGGAAGAAAAGCCCCGCCGCGAAGCGCGCAGCCGCGAAGATCGGCCGCAGCCAGAGGAGCCGCGCGAGGAGCGCCCGCGCAAGGCTCGGCCGGAACGTGGCGAGCGCAAGCCGCGACCGGAACGGGCCGACCGGCAGGAACGGGCTCCCCGGCCTGAGCGCAGCTCAAGGGCGGAACAGGCTGCCGATCGTCCGCGCCGTTACCGCGACGAAGACGATGCGCCGGTTCCCGCCGGGGAATGGAACGGGCCAAAGCCTGGTTTTCTGGATGTGGGATTCCGTTAAGAGGGCTTCGTCCCTCTAGAGTCTTACCGCTCGACGCCCTTCACCTTGCCCCATTGCCGCGCGGCGGTGTAGCCGAGATAGCCGGTGCCGAACAACGCATAGAGCGGTTCCGGCAGGCCGTTCAGATATGCGTTCATGCCCTTGGCGATTTCGCCGGCCACCGCAGGATTGAAGGCCGCCAGCAACCCCATCGGGATGGCAAACAGCAGCAGCGTATACATTACGTAGAGAAAGCTGGGGCGGGCGCGGCTGGTCCAGGGATCGGCGGAACTGGCTTCCGCGACGATCGCCGCCAGACGGACCTCGATCTGCTTGAGCTCCTGCGTCCCTTCCAGCGCCAGCAGTTCGAGCTTGGCCCTGGCCCGCGCTTCCTTGTCCGGAATCACCTTGTCGATGATCGAGGCGATGGGTCCGATAAGCGATTCGATCAGGGCCATGGTCCGCGCTCCAGCTATGCGAGTCGCGCCGATGGATAACCAAATCGGTTCATGTAGGAAAAGGAATAGTGCCTATTCCGCCAGTCCGGCGTCGGCCAGCAAGGCGCGGGCGAGCTTGAGGTGCGGAATGTCGACCATCGCCCCATCAAGCGCCACCGTGCCCTTGCCGGGGTTCTCGGCAAAGGCCCTTACCACGGCGCGGGCATGGGCCACTTCCTCGTCAGAGGGAGTGAACGCGGCGTTGATCACCGGCACCTGCGCCGGGTGGATCGCCAGCATCCCGCGGTAGCCCTGGCTGCGGACCATCAGTGCCCGTTCGCGCAGCCGGTCGAGGTCTCGGAAATCGGGCATTACGGTTTCGACCGGAGTAACGCCGGCCGCAACGGCGCCGAGCAGGCACAGGCTGCGGGCCAGCTCGTAAGTCGGCATATAGCTGCCGTCAGCGCGATGCTGGACCCGGGCGCCGAGCGCCGAAGACAAATCTTCTGCGCCCCAGCTCATCGCCACCAGGCGCTGTGAGCCGGGATAATCCCCGGCATAGTCTCCACACAGGAACATCGCGCGCGGCGTTTCCGTCACCAGCGCTGCGACCCGGGTGCAGCCGTGAGCGAGGCCATGGCGCTCCTCCAGTACAGTGAGCATGGCGTCGAGCGTTGCAATGTCAGTGCTGCCTTCAGCCTTGGGCAGGAACAGGCCGCCAGGGGCCGCAGCCATGATAGCTTCAAGATCGGCCGCCGTCTCGCCTCCGGCCAGCGGGTTGATCCGAACCCACAGACGCGCAGAATCGGTTCGGCTGGCCAGAAACGCGGCCACCGCCTCGCGTGCGGCGGGCTTCGCTTCGGGCAGAACCGAGTCTTCCAGATCGAGCAGGACAATGTCGGCTTCACCATCGGCGGCCTTGGCCATCTTGCGCTCGCTGTCGCCGGGCGCGAACAGCCAGCTGCGCATCCGCGGCAAGGTATCGGGCAGAGCATGGGGCAGGGCGGCGGTGTCAGGCATCTCGGGCACTCCTCGCACGCCGGTTAGGCGCGGGCGTGGTCCGGGGCAAGATGCCGGGCGGGGGATGTTAGGGGGAAAACCACTGGTCGGGACGAGAGGATTCGAACCTCCGACCCCCACACCCCCAGTGTGATGCGCTACCAGGCTGCGCTACGTCCCGTTCCAGTGGAGGTGCGCCTATAAGGGGCGTGTCCGGCACTGGCAAGCCGGATTGCGACAGCAGCTTGCGGGCTTGCGTTGCGATGCCCTTGTATTGCTGCTAGGCGCGCCCACTTGCCGCATGGGAGCGGGTGTCGGCCAGGCAAAAGCCTTACCGGACCTGGCCCGCGATGGTCGCAACAACCGTTTACACAGGTCCGATCCGATGTTCGATTTCCTCACTGCTGCCGCCGCCGCATCTGCCGATGCTCCGCCCGCCTGGCTGGGCTGGCTGCCGATTGTCGGCATGATTGCGATCTTCTGGTTCCTGATCATCCGCCCGCAGATGAAGCAGCAGAAGGCCCACCGCGAAAAAATCGGCGGTCTCAAAAAGGGCGATCAGGTTGTCACGTCGGGTGGGATCGTGGGCAAGGTGACTCGTGTTGATGACACCTACGCGGATGTCGAGATTGCCCAGGGGGTCAAGGTCAAGGTGGTCAAGCACACCATTGGCGACATCGTGCTCCCCGGCGGCACACCGGCCAACGACTGAGCGCAGCGAGCCGCAGGAGCACCGCACCGATGCTGGAATTTCCGACCTGGAAAAAGGTCTGGTTGTGGGGGATCACGCTGGCCTTTGCGGCCGCCGCGATCCCTTCGCTCGTGTCGATGGGCAACGCCCGCTGGCCCGATGCATTGCCCGACCCGATGGTCAATCTCGGGCTCGATCTTGCCGGGGGCAGCCATATTCTGCTCGAGGCCGATGCCAGCCAGGTTGGTGAGCAGCGGATCGAGAATATGGAAGAGGCCGTGCGCAACACAATGCGCAATGCCGAACCCCGCATTCGCATCGGTGACGTGTCCACCGCCAACGGGCAGCTCAGCTTTATGGTCGAAAGTCCGGCCGATGTGGACCGGGCGCGCGAACTGCTGATGCCATTGGTCAACGGGACCGGGCTGACCCGCGAGTGGGATCTGCAGGTTCTCGACGAGACCCGGATGGTGCTGACGCCGACCAGCGATGGTCTCGAGCAGGCAGTGACCGATGCCATGGACAGCGCGACAGAGGTCGTCCGCAAACGCATCGACGCGCTCGGTACGCGTGAACCGACCATCATCCGCCAGGGCGATACCCGCATCGTGGTCCAGGTGCCCGGCCTGCAGAACCCCGATGAACTCAAGGCGCTGCTTGGCCAAACGGCCAAGCTCGAATTCAAGCTGGTCGACCAGACCGCGTTGCCTGCTGACGTAGCGCAGGGGATTGCGCCGCCGGGAAGCCAGATCTTTCCCTATGCCGAAGGCAGCGATTTTGCCGGACAGTCGATCGCTGTCCGCCGGCTTGGCGGAATCAAGGGCGACAACCTGATCAACGCCCAGCAGAGTTTCGACCAGCAGACCAACGAGGCAGTGGTCACGATCCAGTTCGATTCGCAGGGCGGCGCGCGCTTTGCCAAGCTGACGCAGGAGAACGTCAACAAGCCGTTCGCGATCATTCTCGATGGCAAGGTGCTTTCTGCGCCGAATATCAACGAACCAATCCTGGGCGGCAGCGCACAGATTGCCGGCAGCTTCACCACGCAATCAGCCAACCAGCTGGCAATCTCTCTGCGCTCCGGTGCCTTGCCGGTTGACCTTGCAGTTGTCGAAGAGCGCACCGTCGGCCCTGACCTTGGCAAGGACTCGATCCGGCGCGGGATGCTGGCAATGATGGTCGGCTCGGTGGCCGTGATCGCCCTGATGATTGCCAGCTACGGCCGGTTCGGCGTCTATGCGACAGTCGCACTGGTGTTCAACGTGGCGATGATCCTGGGGATCATGGCCCTGCTCGGCACGACGCTGACCCTGCCTGGCATCGCCGGTTTTGTCCTGACCATTGGCGCAGCCGTCGATGCCAACGTGCTGATCAATGAACGAATCCGGGAAGAGCGAAAACGCGGGCGCCGGGTGATTGCGGCCATCGAAACCGGCTACAAGGAAGCCAGTCGCGCTATTTACGACGCGAACGTGACCAACTTCATCGCCGGGGTTCTGCTGTTCATGTTCGGATCCGGGCCGGTGCGCGGTTTTGCCGTGGTCCTGGTGATCGGGCTGTTCACCAGCGTGTTCACTGCCGTTACCTTGACCCGGATGTGGGTTGCCGACTGGCTGCGCAAGGCGCGGCCGAACGATCTCAATCTGTAAGGGGCACAGACCATGCGTCTTCTCAAGCTCGTCCCCGATGACACCAACATCCGTTTCCTGCGGCTACGGGTCCCGTTTTACATCTTCAGCTGCCTGCTGATTGTCGGGGCCTGGGCGCTCATTCTGGGCAAAGGGCTGAACTTCGGGGTCGATTTCGCCGGTGGCATGGAATTGCGTGCCACTTTTACCGAAAGCAGCGAAGCTCCGATCGGGGAAATCCGCGACCGTCTGGGCAACCTGGGTTACGGAACGCCCGTCGTCCAGCAGTTCGGCGATCCGAACCAGGTCTCGATCCGGGTGCAGCTGCCGGACGAGGTGGCCCAGGACAAGGAAGCCGCACAGGTCATCGCCAACCGCATTGTCGAGGAGATGAAGCAGGGGCACCCCGATTTCCGGCTGGATGGCAATGACAACGTTTCCGGGAAGGTTTCGGATGAATTCCGGGGTGACGCAGTGCTGGCGCTCGTGCTCGCGATGCTGGGCGTGGCGCTTTACATCTGGGTGAGATTCGAATGGCAGTTCGGGGTCGGCGGTTTGTTCGCGCTATTCCACGACGTCTCGTTGGCGCTGGGCATGTTTGCCTTGTTCGAAATGGAGTTCAGCCTTCAGAGCATTGCTGCCATTCTGGCCATCATCGGCTATTCGCTTAACGACACGATCGTGGTCTATGACCGCATCCGCGAAAACCTGAAAAAGTATCGCAAGATGCCGCTGGTCGAACTGCTGGATCTGTCGGTAAACGAGACCTTGGCCCGCACCGTGATGACCTCGCTCACCCTCGGCGTGGCTCTGCTTCCGCTGTTGCTGTTCGGCCCTGCAAGCCTGTTCAGCATGATTGCGGCGATCTTCCTCGGCCTGGTCGTGGGGACCTACAGCTCGGTTTACATGGCAGCTCCGATCCTGATCTGGCTGGGTGTGAACTCGGACAGTTTCGTGCCTGATGAAACAGCCACCGAGGCGCAGGAAAAGGCTGCTCGGCAGCTCAGCTGACCTGCGCGACGAGCCGATCATAATAAGCGGCCAGTTCGGCAGAGTGTATCCGCCAGTCGAACCGGTCGACCGTTGCAGCAACATCTTCGCGCGGCGCCTCGCGGGCGAGCACGGCTCTGATTCCTGCGACAATGGCGGGGATGGACCGCTCAACCAGTTCGCCGGCGGCTGGCTCGGTTACCAGTTCCCCTGCGCCACCGACGCCGCAGGTCACCACCGGGGTTCCGCAGGCGAGGGACTCCACCCAGGCGTTGGCCAGGCCTTCATTGCGGGTTGGCAGGACCATCGCGTCTGCCGCCGAAAGCACCAGTGGCAACATGTCATGATCAATCGATCCGAGAAAATGGACTCGGTCTGTCAGGCCCAGCTTGGCGGCAAGATCGCGCAGTTGGCGCTCGTTCTCTCCCTTGCCGACCAGCATCAGATGCATTCCGGGTAAGGCCGGCAGCGCACCTATCACCAGATGCTGCCCTTTGAGTTCCAGCAGCGCGCCGACAGTTGCCAGGACGGGCCGGGTTTCCGGCAATGACAGGCCAAGCGTGTCATTGAGCCGGGTACGGAGCCCCGCATGGCCCAGCGGCCGGAAGCGCTCCCGGTCGAGCCCGGTGTAGTGGATGGTAATCTTGTTCCGATCCATGCCGAGCGCGGCCATGTCTTCTGCCAGAGCTTGTGACACCGCGAGCAAACCGGTTGCACGGCGGGCGGCGTCTACCATCTGCTCGGCAGCGAATCCGCGCCCGCCCCAGTACGTGATATCGCTGCCCCGGGCCTTGACGGAAAAGGGCAGGCCAAGCTTTTCTGCGATCCGCGCTGCAACCGGACCGTCCGGATAAAAGAACTGCGCATCGACCAGATCGAAGGGTTGGTCCCGATGCAGCCGCGTCACCAGCGGCAGTATCGTACGGGCAATGACTCCGGGGTTGATCCTTGCGCCCAGGCGCGGGATCAGGGTGAAGGTCGGCCGGTGAACCTCAACCCCCTGTTCAACCCCTCCCATTGCCGCCCTGCGCAGCGCCCGGTATCGGCCGAAAGCGAGTGGTGGAACCCCGATCGGGTTGATCATGGTCACCTGCCAGTCGCCCTGAGCGGCCAAGGCCTCCATCGAGCGGGCCACGAACGTCCCGAACCGCGGCGACGCAGAATTGGGGTAAAGGGTCGATATCGAAAGGACGCGCTTCACAGCGGGCGCACCAGCATCTCTGCCACGGCAATCCAGGCGGGATTGTCGACGACCTGCTGTTTCTGCCCCTGTCCGGGCGGCAGGATGCCGACCATCGTGCCTTTCCGGTCGATCAGCCGGCCGAAAGCGAACCGCCCTCCGCTGCGGGGAACCAGCACGTCGCGGTTGATTGCACGTGCGAAGTCCTCCGGAGCTACCTGCCGCAGCCACAGCAGGTCGCCTGCCTGGTAAGGCCCGGCGGCAGCTTCGACCTCAAGTGCCAGGAGCGGGCCGCCGCTGCCGACGTCGGTTGGCAGGATTGCCTCACGAGGAGAAGCAAGGGCTTCAGCCCCGCCGGGTGCAAGCACTGCAACAACTTGCGGCTGCGCCGACAGGCCAGACCGCACGAGCGACTCCGGATCGACATCCATCGCCGCCGCGATCCGGTCCATCCACTTGGTCGAAAGGTTGCGCATTCCCGTTTCGAGCCGGCCGATCGTCTGCGCGGTCGTCGGCGGGTCGCAGGCGGCAGCAAGGTCGGCCAGGGTCAGGCCCTTCTGGCGGCGGATATCGCGGATGCGGTTGATCATGAAGGAAGCCCGATAACCAATATGGTTTTATCTCTTTCCTACACGAACCCAATAATTGCAAGGCTCGGCTGTCGAGCCTGGCTGTCGAATCACAAACAAGGAGAACTGCCGTGAACCGCATCCTCGTGGAACGCGAACTGACCGATGAAGGCCCGCGCCGCCGGGGCGGGGCGAAAGGCAAGCGGCACACTGTGACCGTCAACCTCGCTGAAAGCCCGATCGCCTGGCTCCATGCGCGGGGCCATCTTGAGGCGCGCCTGTTCGATGCGGGCGAGCGCCTGCGCGCCGATTACGAGCGCGCTCAGCTTGGTCCGAACGTGACCATGCGGTGGGATCCGGTGCGGATCAGTGGCGGCGGTAATGGCGGGCTTTCGCCCACCGAGCGGCAGATCGCCGCGCGCCAACGCTTCGATGGCGCCATCGCGGCGGCGGGCAAGGGCCTGGAGGATATCTTGTGGCGGGTGGTTTGTGCCTGCGAGGGTCTGCCACATGCCGAACGCGCGCTCGAATGGCCTGCGCGCAGCGGAAAGCTGGTGCTCCGCATCGCCCTGGAGCGCGTGGCGGATTTTTACCGGATCCCGTGACTCAGGTCTGGCCCTCGACCGCTTCTGCCAGTGCCAGCCAGCGTTCTTCTGCCGCCTCTTTTTCGGCGCGGGCGTGCTCAAGCCCCTTGTTGATGGTGGCGAAGCGGGCGGGATCGCGGGTGTAGAGGTCCGGGTCAGCCAGCAAGGCCTCGCCCCGCGCGATTGCAGCGTCGAGCTCCTCGATCCGGGCCGGGAGCAGCTCGTAATCGCGCTGGTCCTTATAGGTCAGCTTGGTGCTTTTCGGCGGCGGCGCGGCGGGCGTTTCGCGGCTTCGCTCGGCCCGCGCAGGAGCAGGCTTGGTGGATCGCGCGATCCGCTTGGTCTGCCAGTCCTCGTATCCGCCTGCGACGATGTCGACGTAGCCGCTTCCATCTAGCCCCAGGGTGACCGTGACAGTCCGGTCGAGGAAGTCGCGATCATGGCTGACGATCAGAACGGTGCCTTCATAATCCGCGATCACTTCCTGGAGCAGGTCGAGCGTTTCCAGATCGAGGTCGTTGGTCGGCTCATCGAGCACCAGCAGGTTGGACTTGCGGGCAAATTCGCGCGCCAGCAGCAGGCGGCTGCGTTCGCCCCCGCTCATGACGCCCACTTTCATGTCCACCACGCGAGGGTCGAACAGGAACTCTTTGAGGTAACCTTGAACGTGCTTGCGCACGCCGCGCACGTCGATCCAGTCGCCGCCTTCGGCCAGAACCTGGCGCACGGTCTTGTCGGGCGTCATCAGGCTTCGCTGCTGGTCGATCATCACGCCGGTCAGCTTCGGGGAGATGTCGATAGTGCCGCTATCAGGGGCCAGTTCGCCGGTCAGCAGCTTGAGCAGGGTGGTCTTGCCGGCACCGTTGGATCCGACCACGCCGATCCGGTCGCCGCGCTGGATGCGAAAGGTGAAATCGCGGATGATCCGGCGCTCGCCAAAGCTCTTCGACACACCCTCAGCCACGATGACCGACTTGGATTTGAACTCTTCCTCGGTCGCAAGGCCGAGTTTCGCCGTCCCCTTGGGTGCAATCATCGCGGCGCGGGCGCTGCGCATCTGCCACAGCTTTTCCAGCCGCCCCTGGTTGCGCTTGCGCCGCGCCGTGACCCCGCGTTCGAGCCAGTGCGCCTCGATCTTGAGCTTGGCGTCCATCTTCTCGGCGGCGCGCGCTTCCTCGGCGTAAACCTGATCCTCCCAGGCCTCGTAGCCGCCGAAGCCCACTTCCTTGCGCCGCAACTGGCCCCGGTCGAGCCAGATGGTGGCACTGGTCAGGCGCTTGAGGAAGGTCCGGTCATGGCTGATGACCACGAACGCCCCCTTGTACCGGTCGAGCCAGCTTTCCAGCCAGTCAATCGCGGCGAGGTCCAGGTGATTGGTCGGCTCGTCCATCAGCAGCAGGTCCGGGTCCTGCGCCAGGGCGCGGGCAATCGCGGCCCGCCGCTTTTCGCCGCCGCTCGCCCCGGCAGCGGGCGTGGACATATCGATACCGAGCTGGCCGGCAATGGCCTCCACCTCATGGACTGCCGGGGCATCGCTGCCAGCCAGGGCGAAGTCCATCAGCGTCGCGCAGCCGGAAAGGTCGGGATCCTGCTCCAGCAGCACGATGCGCAGGCCCGGCTTGATCTTGCGCTCGCCCCGGTCAGCTTCGATGCGATTGTCAATCAGCCGGAACAGCGTCGTCTTCCCGGCGCCGTTGCGCCCGATCAGGGCAAGCCGGTCGCGCGGGCCCACATGCAGGTCGAGCGAAGCACCGGCGCCATCGCCGAACAGCCACTTGCCGCCCTGTTGCAGGGCCATGTTTTCCAGCGAGAGAACGGGGGGTTGCGCCATGGCGCGACGCACTAGACGGCGCGGCTCACTGGAACAAGCGGTTCAGCCACGCGTAAGGGCACTGCGCCGATGGGCACAGACCAAGGAGACCTTGCTTATGACCCGAATTGCCCTGCCTCTTGCCGCCCTGACCATGGCCGCTTCCCCGCTTGCGGCGGCGGAAGTCACCGTCACCGCTCAAGGGCCGATTGTGGAGCTCAGCGTGACCGAGACGGTCAAGGGCCGGCCCGATCTGGTTGAGGTCGGCGCAGGGGTGACGACCGAAGCCGCCACGGCAGTCGAGGCCATGCGGCTGAATGCCGAACAGATGGCGCGCGTTGTCCAGCGCATCCGCTCGCTCGGAATTGCCGCAGACGATGTGCAGACCACCGGGATCAATCTCAACGCGGCTTACGATTACAACGGCCAGCGTCAGGTATTCCGCGGTTATCAGGCGTCCAACCGGGTGAGTGTAACCTTGCGCAAGGTGGACGAAACCGGGCGGATACTGGATGCGCTGGTCGCAGCCGGGGCGACCGATCTGTCGGGCCCCAGCTTCTCGATCGAGGATGACACGGCCGCCCAGGCGCAGGCTCGCAAGGCAGCCGTGGAAAAGGCCGGGGCGATGGCGCGGCAATATGCCGAATGGAGCGGCTATACGGGCGTGAGGGTGCTCAAGATCAGCGAATCCATGCAGGGCGGAATGCCTGTGCCCTATATGCGCGCGCAGGCGATGGAAGCTTCCTCCGCGCCCACTCCGGTGGAGCCCGGTCTGGTGGGGACGTCCGTCAGCGTATCAGTCACCTATGAAATGACACGTTAATATTAAGTGCGTCAAACCTGAATGGGCGGCAACCGCAGCATTCAGAACTTGTTCAATGCCTCAGGCCTAGGCAGGAAAGCATGATGCAAAAGCTCATCCTCCCCTGTCTGGCCGGTGCGCTTGTGTTTACCGGCGTGGCCGCACCTGCACTGGCCCAGCCGCGCTCTGATCAGGGTGAGGCGCGCAAGGAAATGCAGGCGGGCAACATCTTGCGTTCGCGCGAGATCGAGGCGCGTATCCTGCCGACGATGCGCGGTTCGGAATATCTGGGGTTCGCCTACGATGCCACCGCAATGGCCTATCGCCTCAAGTTCATCCGTCAGGGGCGGGTGCTGTTCGTCGATGTCGATGCGCGCACCGGTCGGGTGCTTCGGCGCACCCAATAGCATCGCGAATAGGCGGGGGCAGCAGATGTCGGCCGTGTTGACGCCATTCCTTCAAGCGACCACTTAGGAGCAACCTTAATCATCGGCACCACAGGGGAGCCAGCATCGATGCGTATCCTGATCGTTGAGGATGAACCAACACTCGGCAAACAGCTCAAGTCCACGCTTGAACAGACCGGCTATGCGGTCGATCTTTCGACCGATGGCGAAGACGGCCACTTCATGGGCTCGACCGAAGAATATGATGCGGTGATCCTCGACCTCGGCCTGCCGGAGATCGACGGGCTGACCGTGCTCGGCATGTGGCGCAAGGAAGGCCGCAAGTTTCCCGTGCTGGTGCTGACTGCGCGCGATTCCTGGTCCGACAAAGTGGCCGGCCTTGATGCCGGTGCTGACGACTACCTGGCCAAGCCGTTCCGCACGGAAGAGCTGATCGCCCGCCTGCGGGCGCTGATCCGCCGCGCTTCCGGCAACACCTCTGCCGAAATGACCGCTGGCGACGTGCGGCTCGATACCCGCTCCGGCCGGGTCACCCTGAACGGCGAGCCGGTCAAGCTGACTGCGCAGGAATACAAGCTGCTCAGCTACCTGATGCACCACAAGGGCAAGGTGGTCAGCCGGACCGAGCTGATCGAGCACATTTACGATCAGGATTTCGACCGTGATTCGAATACGATCGAAGTCTTCGTAACGCGCATCCGGAAAAAGCTGGGAGCCGATGTGATTACCACCATCCGCGGCCTGGGCTACAGCCTCGACGATCCGGCCGAAGGCACGCGCGGCTGAGGGTGATGTGAGCGCCCCGGCCGAGAATTCCGCAGGGGCATCCGACACCCCGCCCATCGGGGGCACGCCGCATACCGGCAGCCTTTCGCGCCGGATGATGATGATCGCGGCGGGCTGGATTCTCGTCCTCCTGCTGGCCGGCGGCTTCGCGCTGGACCGGGCCCTCAGCAACCTGGTCCAGCGCAATTTCGACGACCAGCTCGAATACATGCTTACCGCCATGATCGCCTCGGCCGAGATCGGGCAGGACGGAGAGGTGCTGTTCTACCGCGCGCTGGGCGACCAGCGGTTCCTTGAACCGAACAGTGGGCTCTACTGGCAGATCGACGGCGCCGGGCACGATTCCTGGCCCTCGCGCAGCCTGTGGGATCGCACGCTCCGTGTTCAGGGCGACCATGTCGACAACGATCCCCACTATTACGACAGTAACCAGTTCCCGGGCGAGCCTTTGCGGGTGGTCGAGCGCACCGTGATCCTGCCTGACAGCGAGACGCGCTGGACCTTCGCCGTTGCCTCCGCCACCGGAGAACGCCAGGCGCAGCAGGCGCAGATCCGCAACATCCTGCTGTGGAGCTTTATCGTTCTGGGTCTGGGGCTGTTTCTGATGGCCACCCTGCAGAGCTGGTATGGCCTGCGTCCCCTGCGGCGCGTGCGGGCGGCAATCCAGCGCATCCGCACCACCGGAACCAACCGGGTGACTGATCCCCTGCCGCTGGAAGTGCAGCCGCTGGTGCAGGAACTCAACATGCTTCTGGCCCATTCGGAACAGCAGGCGGAGGAAGCCCGGACCCATGCCGGCAATCTGGCCCACGCGCTCAAGACTCCGCTGACCGTGGTCACCAATGCGGCCACCGCCCATGCGCCCGATCTGGCGGAAACGGTGATCCGCGAGGCCCGGACCATGCAGCGCCATGTGGAGCACCATCTGGCACGGGCGCGGGCCGTGGGGCGGCGCGCGGTTGGCCTGGCCAGCACCCCGGTGTGCGACAGCGCAGAGGGCGTGCGGCGTGCGGTCGAGCGGCTCTATCCCGATGTCCGGTTCGACATTGACGGTAACCGCGCCGCGAAAGTCGCGATCGAACGGCAGGATCTGGACGAGATCCTGGGTAACCTGATTGAAAATGCCGCCAAATATGGCGGCGGCAGCGTGTTTGTGACGGTCGACGCCGAGCGCGAGGCGGAACAGTGCGTGATCTGGGTCGAGGACGACGGAACCGGTATTCCGGCAGCGGAATGGCCGCGGATCTTTGATCGCGGCGCGCGGCTCGATACCGGCAAGCCCGGAACGGGCCTCGGCCTGGCGATCGTGCGGGACGTGGCGGAAATCTACGGGGGGGAGGTTTCGCTGGGCGAGAGCGAGGATCTTGGCGGCCTGCTGGTCAAGCTGAGCTTGCCGCGGGCAGCCTGAAACGGCCGCCTTACCAGCCGCCCGAGCCCCATCTCTGGACCAGCTGGCGCAAGGTGGCATCATGCCGCTCACGATCACGGTCATTGTGCCAGCGCAGCAGGCGGATGGTGCCGAGCGGCTCATCTTCCTCGAACTCGAGCCCCGCAAACCGGCCTCTGGTCCAGACGACCGAAAAGACCGCCTCAAGCGGAGAACAGGAAAGGATGCCCCGTCGGCCAACCGGCAGCGGCGCATCCGTAATGATTCGGGCGCCGGTCTGGGAAACATCGTCCAGCGCACAGTCAAACTCGCCATCGAGCAGGACCACTTTGCCCGGCAGGCAGACCGTCAGCCGTTCCGAACGGCGGCGGCCAAGAACGGCGGACAAGTCCGGTGCCGATGCCAGGGGGAGATGCGGTGCGCTTGCCATGGCATGGTTAATAGCGCGGCAACCATGAAAGAGCCGTAAACGCGGGGCAGGGGCCTCTGCCTATCCTTGCCGCGCCTTTTCATGGTGACGGATCACTTCATCGATCACGAAGCGGATGAATTTCTCGCCGAACTCCGGGTCCAGATCCGATTCCTCTGCCAGTTTGCGCAGTCGTTCGATCTGGGCCTGTTCGCGCCCGGGGTCGGACGGGGGCAGGGCATTCGCTGCCTTGTAGGCGCCGACTGCCTGCGTGATGCGGAACCGCTCTGCCAGCATATGGACAATCGCGGCGTCAATATTGTCGATGCTGCGGCGGAAAGCGGCGAGCTGAGGATCGGGAGCTGTGTCGGTCATCGCGGCGCTGCCTATCACGGGGGCAGCCGGGTTTCCAAGTGTTCTCAACTCTTGCCAAGCCCGCCCCGCAGTCGCATGGCGGGGCGATGACTGCCGAAATCGTCCCCCTGCCGCGCAAGCGGCCCTCGCTCGACCCGATGCTGGCGCTGACCGCGCAGGGCATGAATTCGGTCAATGCGGTGATCCTTGACCGGATGCAGAGCGAGATTCCGCTCATCCCGGCGCTGGCAGGACACCTGATTTCGGGTGGTGGCAAGCGGCTGCGCCCAATGCTGACGCTCGCGGGGGCGGAGCTGGTCGGCTACCAGGGCGCCCGCCACCACAAGCTCGCCGCCGCGGTGGAATTCATCCATACCGCCACCTTGCTGCATGACGATGTGGTCGATGGCAGCGAACTGCGCCGGGGCAAGGCTGCGGCCAACATCATCTTCGGCAATCCGGCGACCGTGCTGGTCGGCGATTTCCTGTTCAGCCGCGCCTTCGAGCTGATGACCGAGGACGGCAGCCTCAAGGTGCTCAAGATCCTTTCCAGCGCCAGCGCCATCATCGCCGAAGGCGAGGTGTCGCAGCTTACCGCCCAGCGCCAGATCGGCACCAGCGAGGAACGCTATCTGTCGATTATCGGCGCCAAGACCGCCGCCCTGTTCGCCGCGGCCAGCCGGATTGCGGCTGTGGTGGCTGAGTGCGACGAACAGCAGGAGCGGGCGCTGGAAGACTATGGTCGCAACCTCGGTGTGGCGTTCCAGCTGGTCGACGATGCGATCGATTACGATTCCGACGCCGCCGAAATGGGCAAGGACCAGGGCGACGATTTCCGCGAAGGCAAGATGACCCTGCCCGTGATCCTCGCCTATGCCCGCGGGACGGAAGAAGAACGCAAGTTCTGGCAGCTGGCGATCGCAGGCCACCGCGCCGGCGATGCCGAACTTGCCGAGGCGATCCGCCTGATCGGCAAGTATGACGCCGTCGAAACCACCCGCGAACGGGCACGCCACTTTGCCGAGCGGGCGATCAACGCCATATCGATCTTCCCCGACAGCAAAGCCCGCGCCGCGATGGCCGAAGCGGCGCAATTCGCGGTCGCGCGGGGGTATTGATTACCCGGCCCGTTCGTATCGAGCGCAGGCCGTAGGCCGCAGCCGAGACATCGCGCACAGTGCATCGTGTCTCGACTTCGCTCGGCACGACCGGATATGGCGGTGCCGTGATCCCCGACCTCCCCATCCACGGCGTCCTGTCCGATCTTCTCGGCGCCCTTGCCGACAAGGGTGCTGCCGTACTTATCGCGCCGCCGGGAGCCGGGAAGACCACGGCGGTCGCGCCCGCGCTGCTGGGCGAGGGCTGGTGCACGGGGCAGGTCATTCTGCTCAGCCCGCGCCGGGTGGCGGCCCGCGCAGCGGCCGAGCGGATGGCCGAGTTGCTGGGCGAAAAGCCGGGAGAAACAATCGGCTATCTGACGAGGCTCGACAGCAGGGCCTCAGGCAAGACGCGGGTGCTGGTGATGACGGAGGCGATTTTCGTCAACCGGATCGTCGCCGATCCCGAACTGCCGGGTGTGTCTGCGGTGTTGTTCGACGAGGCGCACGAACGCCACCTCGACAGCGACCTTGGCCTCGCGCTGGCACTGGAGAGCCGCGCCGTGCTGCGCGAGGACCTGCGGGTCTGCGTGATGTCGGCCACGCTCGACGGCGCGCGGTTCGCACGTCTGCTGGGCGATGGTGCGGCGGTTGTCAAAAGCGAAGGCAAGGCTTTCCCGCTTGAAATCCGCTGGTTGGGCTCCGCTCCTGAGAAACGGATTGAAGACGCCATGGCGGGTGCCGTGCTGACTGCCTGGCGCGAAGAGGGTGGCGACATTCTCGCGTTCCTCCCCGGCGTAGGCGAAATCGAGCGCACCCGCGAGCGGCTGGTCGAGCGCTTGCCCGAGGTGCCGATCCTCCCGCTTCACGGGCAGTGCGAACCGGCGTCCCAGCGCGCGGCGATCCGGCGTGACCCGCAAGGGCGGCGGCGGATCGTGCTCGCGACCGCGATTGCCGAGACGTCGCTGACCCTCGACGGTGTCGATATCATCATCGACAGCGGCCTCGCTCGCCATGCCGAATTCGACAAGGCTGCCGGGACCACCCATCTTGTCACCCGGCGCGCCAGCCAGGCCTCGGCCGCCCAGCGCGCGGGCCGGGCAGCGCGGCAGGGGCCGGGGGTGGCCTATCGCCTGTGGGAAGAGGCCGGGCACGCGGGCAGGCCGCCGTTCGCGCCGCCGGAGATCGAGACCGCCGACCTCGCGCCGCTGGTCCTGGCGCTGGCACGGTGGGGCACGGCGGACGCGGCCAGCCTGCCGTGGATTGACCCGCCGCCTGCGGCCTCGGTCGCGGCGGCACGGGCGCGGCTGGAAGCACTCGGCGCGCTGGACGATTCGGGGCGGATTACCGGGCGGGGGGAAGCGCTGGCCGCCTTGCCGCTCGACCCGGCGCAGGCGGCGATGGTGCTTTACGGGGCGGAGCATGGGGCAGGGCGCACGGCGGCCAGGCTCGCCCTGCTGCTGCAGGAGCGTGGTCTTGGCGGGCGGGGCGAGGACCTCGCCGCGCGCCTCCAGCGCTGGGATGCCGACCGTTCCCCGCGCGCGGAGGCCAGCCGCAAGCTCGCCGCACGGTGGGATGAACTGGCAGGCAAGGCAACGCCGGCAAGGCAGGAGCCGCCCCCCGCCGTCCTTCTCGCGGCAGGTTACCCAGACAATGTGGCGCGCCGCCGCGATCCTTCGGGCGAGCACTGGCTTTCAGCGGGCGGGCGGGGGTTCGTGCTCGATCCCACAAGCTCGCTGGCGCGCGCCGAATGGCTGGTGATCGGCGATGCTCAGGGGCAGGCCAAGGGCGCACGAATTACCGCAGCGCTGGCTCTGGAGGAAACCGAGGTCGAACTCTGGTTGGCACCCCGCATCGAGCGGCGCAGCGTGTTGCGCTGGACCGGTGAGCGTGTTGAAGCCCGGCTCGAACGGCGGCTCGGCGCAATCACTCTGGCTACCGGTCCTGATCCCGCGCCCGACCCGGTGGCGGTTGTGGACATGCTTGTGGACAAGGCGCTGGACAACCTGTCAGCCATTCTCCCGCGCGAGCTGGTCAATCGCGGGCGCTACGCCGGGATTGTCGGGTGGGAGGAGCCTGCGCTGCGCGCCAGTGCCGACCAGTGGTTGCGGCCCCTGCTCGCCGGTCGCCGCGATCTCGATGTGTCCAGGGGCAAGCTTGCCGACGCCCTGCTGGCCCTGCTCGACTGGGATGCGCGCCAACTGCTCGACCGGCTCGCCCCGCGCGAGTTCGCCTCGCCTGCAGGCACGCACCATGCGATCGACTATGCCGGGGATGATGCCCCTAGCGTCGAGGTCCGGGTGCAGGCGCTGTTCGGGCTTGAGCGCCACCCGATGGTGGGCGATACGCCCCTGCTCCTCAAGCTCACCAGTCCGGCTGGTCGCCCGCTCCAGTCGACCCGCGACCTGCCCGGTTTCTGGCGCGGATCGTGGGCGGACGTGAAGAAAGAGATGAAAGGGCGCTACCCCAGGCACCGCTGGCCCGATGAACCATGGGCGGAAAAGCCCAGCCTGAAGACCAAGAACGCCTTTTCACGCAGCGATTCGTGATTTAGAGCGCAGCCCATGAGCGCCCGCATTTATCAACGCCCGAAAAACGCGATGCAGTCCGGCAAGGCCCGCACCGAGGAGTGGGTGCTCGAATTCGAGCAGTCCGAAGCGCGCCGCCCCGATCCGCTGATGGGCTGGACCGGCAGCGCCGACACCCAGTCGCAGGTCGTGCTCACGTTCCCGAGCAAGGACGAGGCGAAAGCCTATGCCGAGCGGTACGGGATTGCTGCCCGTGTCCATGCGACTCCGCCCAAGGCGATCAAGTTGCAGGCTTATGCGGACAATTTCCGTTAATGCGCTGGCGCTCGCAGCGCTTGCCCTGCCGCTGACGACCCCGGCATCCGCGCAGGGCCGCTTCATCCCGGATGTGGAGCAGATAGAGCTGCTTTGCCCGCAAATCGGGCTCAATGGTTACCTGCTCGGAGCGGTCGAAACCAGCGCGCACTGGGCTGAACTGGCCGAAGTCGAAACGCAGGCGCCCGCTCCGCTGGTTGATGCCTCGTTGATCTTCACGACCTGGTCGAACCGCCTGGCTGCAATCGAGTGGCAAGGTCCGGGGTTCGAAGGGATGGAACATTTCCCATGGCTTGATGGGATCTCGGAAGAGCTGGAAGCGGCGGGATGGTCTCTCCACGGCGAAGAAGATGGCCTGTTCGAGCCTGTCGAATACCGCAAGGAAATTGCCACTGCGGACGGACCGCGCACATTTGCGGTCAAGGCTGCCAGCAATGGGAACTTCGAACTGACGTGCGGTGATGCGGCGTTGCTGGACCTGTCGGCGGCAGAGGCCCTGGGCGATCTGGCCGAAGGTTCTCCGCGCCCACTGCCGCCGCCAGCGGATTGGGCGAACGTAGCCGATTCCTGGCTGGCGCGTTTCGATTGTGATGACGATACATTGCTTGCGCGGCTTGATCAGGTGGAAAAGCTCGATCAGACCGCACCGGTTGTCATCGCGCATATCGGCCAGCCGCCCGATCTAGGGGCGGAGGGGGACTATCAGCGCCGACTTGAAATGTGGTTGCGGTGGAAAATCCGCACCTCTGGCAAACTCTCTTTCGAGGAAAGCCTGGAGATCGAGGATCGCGCGGTTTCTTATGATAGCCGCGAATCCGCCGAAGATGTTACCGATTTCCTTTTGACCGCCACTGCGCTGATCGAAGCGCAGAAGGGTGGTGATGGCAAGGCGCGGTGCACGGCGGCACGCTCGCTGTTCGCCGGGGCCCGCGAGTCCGGAGAGCGCGAGGCGCGCCGGATCGCCAGAGCCAACGCGGTGCGGATAGCGGAAGCGCGCAAGCTTGGCATCGCGATCGATTGAAACCCTCTCCCGGCGCACTAGACTGGCGTACGGGGAGAGCCATGATGGGCGAAGCCAAGACGCAAATCACGCCGGTTGATCCGGCCGACTTTATTGCATCAGTCGAGCCTGAACGGCGTCGTGACGAAGCACTTGTGCTCGATGCCCTGTTCCGGCGGGTAACCGGCGAGGTCCCGAAAATGTGGGGGCCGAGCATGATCGGCTATGGCGAATACCGCACCACCTATGCCAGCGGGCGCGACGTGCACTGGATGCGGATCGGGTTCAGCCCGCGCAAGGCCCGGCTCTCGCTTTACCTGATGGGCGGTTATTGCGACGCGCTGACCGGCAAGCACCGCGACGAATTGCTCGCCCGGCTGGGCAGGCATTCGACCGGGGCGAGTTGCCTCTATGTGAACAAGCTGGCCGATATCGATATGGCGGTGCTGGAGGAGATTGCCGCCGCCGACTGGGCGACGATGGCACGGCTCTATCCCTAAATCCCCGCATACCACTGGTAGCCGGAGCGGTCTTCCCAATAGCCGCCTTTGCCGTCACCGATCTCGTCGAGGCTGGCGACCGCTTCGATCGCGGTGACATATTTGGCGTGCTTGTAGCCGAGCTGGCGTTCGATCCGCATCCGCAAGGGAGCGCCGTTCTTTTCCGGCAGCGGCTGGCCGTTCAATGCGTGGGCGACGATTGTCTGCGGGTGCCAGGCATCGACCAGGTCAACGCTCTCGTAATAGTCGCGGTTCGCCAGCCGGTCAGCGCAGCGGAACACGATGAACTGCGCGTCCTCGCGCAACCTGGCCATTTCGAGCAGGGTGGAAAGCTGCGGCCCGGTCCATTCGCCGATCGCGCTCCAGCCTTCCACGCAATCGTGGCGGGTGACCTGGGTGCGCTGGGGCAGGGCGCGCAGATCGTCTAGCGAGAGGCTGAGCGGGCTTTTGACCAGCCCGCGCACTTCCAGCCGCCAGTCGGGGAAACCGGCGGTGAGCTGAGCGCGGTAGAAATCGCTGCTTACCGTAAGCGAACCATTGCCACGGAAATAGGGCGAGATCGCTGCGCGGGGATATTCCGGGGCCAGCGCCTCGCGATTGGCCAGCAGGCGGTGCGCCTTGCGGTGCCAGCCTTCCGCCAGATCGAACAGCGACTGCGCCGTTCCGGTGTCGGCCACTTTGGCGCATCCGCCCGCGAAAAGTGCGCCAAGGCCGGCGAGGACGTTGCGGCGTCTCATCGGCTGCCCCCCGTCACCATGTCGTGCAGCAGGGCCAGCGGCCGGTTGAGCAGGACCAGCACCACGTGGACGACGAGGAACGCGATCAGTGCCCAGGCGAACAGGAAGTGCAGGCTGCGCGCGCTCTGTCGCCCGCCCAGCGCATCGACCAGCCACGGCATGGCCGGTTCGATCCCCGGGCTGATCGCCATGCCGGTGAACACCATCATCGGCAGCATCACCCCCAGCACCAGCCCGTAAGCCAGCCGCTGGAGGAAGTTGTAGCCGCCGCCGGGATGGTCGAAATCGAGCCGCAGGTGGGCCCTGACCTCACGCCAGACTGCCGCCGGGGACCATTCGTCGCGCCGGGTGCGCAGGCGCCGCCAGAAGTGCCGGTTGCCGAGCATGGCGAGCCAGACGAACAGCAGCCCGAGCGCGAAGGGCCAGGCCATCAGGATGTGCCAGTCACGCGCTTCGGCCAGGTTGTAGTTCGCGGGGATCGTCATCCAGCCGGGAAAGCGCGGGACCGCCAGCCAGGCCTGCTCCGGCGCGAAGCCCCAGTCACCCCAGTAGAGATAGCGGTGCGCGTTGGAGATGGTCAGCCCGCTCATGAACAGCACGACCAGGCAGGGCAGGTTGACCCAGTGCCAGACCCGCGTCGAAAGCGGGTGGCGCTTCATTCCATGTGCTCGCGGGCGAGATAGATCACGTCGCGCGGCTGGCGCATCAGGTGCTGGCCACTGTCGATGAACAGGGTCTCACCGCTGGCGAGATGACCTTGCGCCAGGAACAGGCAGGCATCGGCGATTTCGTCCGCCCCGGTCTTGCGCTGCAGCAGATTGAGCCGGTGAGATATTTCCACCTCTTCTTCGGTCTGGTCATGGCTGGCGAGGATCGCGCCGGGGGCGAGGCCATAGATCCGGTCCTCCGGCCAACCGGCCCCCATGGCGAGCATGGGCAGGGCCCCGGCGACGGCATGTTTGCTGAGGGTATAACTGAAGAAATCCGGATTGGTGTTCTCCAGCTTCTGGTCGGTGAACTGGATTACCGTGCGCCCCTGTTTCGACCGGGCGAGCCGGAGGAACGCCTGCGCCATGCGCACCGGGGTTTTGGCGTTGATGGCCATCGACCGGTCATAGGTGTTCGAGTCGAGCGCGGTTACATCGTCCGGGCGGAAAATTGCCGCGCAGTTGACCAGCACTCGCCAGTCATTGAGCCGCAGCGCCAGCCGCTCTACCATTTGCGAGGATGCCAAGCTGTCGGCCAGATCGCAGTGGATCGCTTCGGCGCTCGGCAGGCTGGCAGCCAATGCCTCGGCCTCGCGGGCGGAATTGCCGTAGTGAAGCACGACGTGCCAGCCGGATTCGCCAAACGCCCGGGCCACGGTTGCGCCAAGGCGTCGCGCGGCGCCGGTGATGAGGACGGAGGGGCGAGGCATCCCCGCCTTGGAGCATAACCCGGCGGCGTTGGAAAGCCCGCGCCGCCGGCGTCATGCAATTGTTGGGTGGTGGCGCAGCCTTAGCGGCAGCGCAGGCTGCCCCGGTCAATCTCGCGGCCAAGGAGGCCGCCTACGACTCCGCCCAGAACGGCGCCAAGGGTCTTGTCTCCGCGCCCGGCCAGCTCATGCCCGGCCAGTGCGCCCACGCCCGCGCCGATCACCAGGCCGGCGGTGCCGTTGTCGCGGCGGCAATAATAGCGCCCGTCGTCACCGCGCCAGATGCGCGAGTTGCGGGTGATCCGGCGCGGTTCGACATAATAGCCGCGCGAGTCATAGGCGCGGTCCTTCGCGCGCTTGCCGTGGGCCGGTGCCCATGGCGGGGGATCAGCCATGGCCGGGGCGGTGGGAACGGCCAGGGCCGCAGCCGCAATTGCCAGAAATGCTTTCTTCATCGCAGGTCTCCTCAACGTGTGTTGCGGGTTTAACCAACGAACTGTGCCGCAGGTCCACAACGCCTGATGAACGGACGGCGTGCCGCCGGTAGGGCGGGACCAGCTGTGGCCCTGGCGGGACGGATTGCTAAAGCGCGGCCGCTTTCTCGCGGGCGGCTTCGCGCCAGCTGGGCGAGAGAACGTCACTCCGGGCCATTGCCGCAAGGCGCGTGGATGTGGTGCCTGCCTTCGGGTTGGCGATCTCGGCAAACACTTCGGCAACTGTCCACGGGGTGCACCCGGTTTCGATCCGCTCAAGGCTGTCTCCCGCCTGCGCCATGCCCTGTTCGATCACGCGGAAATACCAGCCGCAGCGGGCGGTCCGGATGATCGTACGGACCATGCCCTTGCAGCCGAAGCGGTGCTCGATCTTCCAGCATGGCAGGCGTGGCTGGCTCACTTCCAGCAGAGCAGTGCCAAGCCGGAAACGATCGCCCAGCATCACCTCGGTTTCGGTTATCGTGTCAACGGCCAGGTTGCTGCCGAACGCGCCGGGTTCGGCCAGCAGTTCGTGCCCGCCCAGTTCGGTTTCCCAGAAGGCATGGTGGGCAAGCGGGTAGAGATGCACTGCCATATGCGGCCCGCCATGGTGCTTGCGGTCAGCCTGTGCATCGCCAAGGATGCCTTCTGGCCCGAAAGTCACCGGACCATCGACCGGTTGCTTGGCGAACGCGCTCTGTTCTTCGCCGCGGAAGGGGCGCGGCTGGCCGATGCAGATCGCGCTGACGAGCGGGTTCACCCGGCTGCTGCTTCTGCCGCCTCGCGGTCGCGTTCGGCGCGGCTCTTCTTTTCCGCCGTGGTCTTGAGCTGGCCGCAGGCAGCATCGATATCGCGCCCGCGCGGGGTGCGGACCGGCGCGCTGATCCCGCCTTCGAAGACAATATCCGAAAAGCGCCGGATCCGTTCCGGCGTCGAACATTCATAGGCGGAACCGGGCCAGGGGTTGAACGGGATCAGGTTCACTTTGGCAGGCAGGTCGTACTCCCGGATCAGGCGTACCAGTTCATGCGCGTGCGCATCGCTGTCATTCTTGTCCTTGAGCATGACATACTCGAAGGTGATCCGCCGCGCATTGCTGGCGCCGGGGTAGGCGGCGCAGGCTCCGAGCAGTTCCTCGATGCCGTACTTGCGGTTGATCGGCACGATCTCGTCGCGGATTTCCTTGGTCACCGCGTGGAGGCTGACTGCCAGGTTGACCCCGATTTCCTCGCCGCAGCGGGCCATCATCGGGACCACGCCGCTGGTCGAAAGGGTGATGCGGCGCTTGGACAGGGCCAGCCCGTCACCGTCCATCACCAGCTTGAGCGCATCGCGCACATTGTCGAAATTGTAGAGCGGTTCGCCCATGCCCATCATCACGATATTGGTCAGCAGGCGCCCGTCGGCGGTGTAGTGGCCCGCTTCGTCATCCTGGTCATCAGCGTCGCTGGCCATGCTGCCCTTGGGCCATTCGCCCAGTGCATCGCGGGCGAGCATGACCTGACCGACGATTTCGCCGGGCGTGAGGTTGCGGACCAGCTTCATGGTGCCGGTATGGCAGAAGGTGCAGTTGAGCGTGCAGCCGACCTGGCTGGACACGCACAGCGTACCCCGGTCAGCATCGGGGATGAACACCATCTCGAAATCGTGGCCGTCCGCCGTGCGCAGCAGCCACTTGCGGGTGCCGTCAACCGAATGCTGGGCCTCAACCACCTCGGGCCGCCCGATCACGAAGCGCTCAGCGAGCCACGGACGCATGGTCTTGGCGATATCGGTCATCGCCTCGAAGTCGGTCACGCCGCGATGGTAGAGCCAGTGAAACACCTGCTTGGCCCGCAGCTTGGCCTGCAGGGTATCAAGCCCCGCAGCCTCGAACAGTTCGCGAATGCGGGCCTTTGGCAGGCCCAGCAGGTCGATACGCCCATCGGCACGCGGCGTGATGTCGCGCGCAATGGGAACGGGATCCACCTGTCCGGGGATCGGCATGAGAGCTGTGTCGGCCATGGAGATCGCGCATATAGTCTTGCTGGCCTGCGAAATCCAGCGAACTGCCGCTGCGATCAGCTTCGTTCCATCCGTTCGTCGTTGACGATTATCGCCCTGTCGAAAGAATGTAACCTGAAAACAACACTTTGTTGTTGTGTGAGGTTCATGAAACCGGACCTCTCGCCATCCATTTGATTGCCCATGCAGGCACCTCGCCTGCGGCATGAATGGAGATAGTCCCATGAAAAAGACCATTGCAGCTCTGCTTGCCGGCAGCACGTTTCTGGTGGCAGTCCCCGCATCGGCCCAGGCGGTCGATGAATCGCCGTTCACCGGCCTGCGGGTTCAGGCCGTCACCGGTTACGACAGCGTGACCGCCGGCAGCGATGACGACGATGATATCAACGACAACAACGATCAGACGGCCGATGGCATCCTCTATGGTGCCGCGGTCGGGTACGACATCGATTTTGGCGGTGTGGTGGTGGGGCCGGAAGCCGAATTCACCTTTTCGAGCGCCGATACCGATTTCAACGACGGCGATTTCGAAAATTTCGGCTTCGGCAATGTCTCGGCAGAGCGTGACCTTTACCTCGGTGCCCGGATCGGCGCGAAGGTGGGCGAGAATGCTCTGGCCTACGTCAAGGGTGGCTACACCAACGCCACATTCGACATCCGCTCGAACGATGGCACGCGGGAGTTCCGCGAAGGGTATGACACCGACGGCTACCGCATCGGCGGCGGCGTCGAGGTGGCTCTGAGCCAGAACATGTTCATCAATGCCGAGTACCGCTATTCGAACTATTCCAAGGCCGAAGTCGATTTCGAGGGCACCTTGCCCGATACCGAACGCTTCAAGGTTGACCTTGACCGTCACCAGGTGGCGGTTGGTCTGGGGATGCGCTTCTGATCGGAAACGCAACGGGTAAAGGCAGCGGCCGGGGCACTTGCCTCGGCCGTTTGCTTTTTACCGCCGGGCGCAGCCGACGGTTGCGGCATCGAGCGCGGTCGCAGCCCCGGCAAGATCATAGATGTTCGAAAACCGCCGGCCCCGGCTGTCGGTCGCACTGACCGACATTGATCCGGCAGAGCGCATCGCGGCCACTACCGCTGCGTCGGTTGCGCGGTCGGGGGCCCAGGCGTCCCCGCCGCCGCCCGTCAGGGTGAAGCGCTTGCCGCTGATCGCGAGTTGGATGCGAGGCTCGGTGGCAAGCTTGCGGGAAAGGCGGAAGTGAACCTGGCCGCGAATGTTGCGCCTGGGCCAGGTTCCGACACTGGCATAGGGCTGGTAATCACGCCGGATCTCGCCCGGACGCGGCTTGGCGATGGCATAGCAGCGCGGCACCTGCGGATCGCGAAAAGCGCCCCAGCTGGAAAATACACCCAGGCTGTCCCGCGCTGAGGCAGGGGCGGCGAGGATCATCAGAACCGCCATTGCTATCGCGCCGCGCTTAATCATAGCGGATGGCCGTGATTTCCCATTCCTTGGTGCCCACCGGCAGCCTGACCTGGCGGACGTCACCCACAGCCGCCCCGCGCAGCGCGCGGGCAAGCGGGCTGGACCAGCCAACCCGCCCGGCACTGGCGTCCTGCTCGTCGTCGCCGACGATGGTGACCACTTTCTCGCTGTCGTCCTCATCGAGGATGGTGACGGTGGCGCCGAAATAGGCCCGGTCCTGCTCCGGCTGGCTGGATGGTTCGATCACCCGGGCTGTTTTCATCCGCCGCGCGAGGTGCGCCAGTTCGCGGTCGATTTCCCGCATTCGCTTGCGACCATAGAGGTAATCGCCGTTCTCGCTGCGATCACCGTTGCCCGCAGCCCAGCTGACGATCTCCACGATCGCGGGCCGCTCGGTACCCAGCAAAAGGTCGTAGCGCGCGCGCATGGCAGAATATCCCGCCGGGGTGATTGGATTACTGCCGTTCAATGCCTTGCCCCCGCCGTTGTCTGCCTAGCGCAGGAAGTCGGCAGCGGTGCGCGGCTTGCCGTAGGGCGCGCGCTCGGGGTGCAACTGTTCGTAGACCACTGCGTTCTCGATCACTCGATGCACATACGTGCGCGTTTCGGTGATGCCGATCCGCTCGATCCATGTCACCCAGTCGATCGAGCCGGTGCGCGGATCGCCATTGGCGCGCAGCCACTGGTTCACCCGGCCGGGCCCGGCGTTGTAGGCCGCGATGGCGAGCGGATAGCTGCCGTTGTAGCGCGCCAGCAGTCGCTGGATGTGATTGCTGCCAAGCTGAACGTTGTAGCCCGCATCCTGGATCAGCGAGGCTTCCATGTACTGCATCCCCGCCTTGCCTGCTTCTTCGCGCGCAGTGCCGGGCATCAGCTGCATCAGTCCGCGCGCCCCGGCGTGGCTGATGGCATTCTGGGCGAACTGGCTTTCCTGCCGGCTGATCGCATGGATCATCGTCCATTCGCCGCCCGGCGGTGTCTGAATCGTGGGATAGCCCTGCGCGATGAATTGGCTGTGCCCGTCAGACCCGGCCGCATCGGCCAGGTTCACGGCGAGATCGCGCCTGCCGATCTGTCGGGCGAAATCGGCGACCATGGCATGTTCTTCGGGCGTCGTGGCCCACTGCGCAAGCTCACGGTAGAACAGGATGCCGGTGCGCCAGGGCGCGCCCTTGGCCAGTTCCTCCACCGCCCGGGTGAGCGGGGCGGCCCGGAAAGCGGCAACCTGTTCGGCGCTTGGCCGGGCAGAATTGTCCTCCGGCGGAATGACCGGTGTCCGGCCCAGCTTGCCGAGAGCCAGCTGACCGTAGAACCGGTCAGGGTATTGCCCGGCCTGCGCATAATAATTCTCTGCGGCAGCGCGGTCGCCTGCCTGCTCGGCCGCGCGCCCGGCCCAGTAGAACCCCTTGGAGCGGGTTTGCGGGGTCTGCGCGGCCGCCCCGTAGCGGTAAAACAGTGGGGCGGCAGATCGCGCATCGCCATTGGTCCACAGCGCCTTGGTTCCGCCGAGCCACATCAGCGAGGTGTAATCGTCCCGCAAGGCAAACGACATGCGCGAAATGTCTGCGCCCGGTTCGAACAGGTCGTCGATCCGCGCCGCGATGCGGGCGGCTTCGCTGGCGCTCGCTCCCTGCGCGACGCTGAGCATCTCGCTGACGAACCGCTCCGGATAGCGGGCTGGCCGGTCAAGCTGCGGCCGGGTGGCCAGGAGGTTGGCGGCGCGCCCCGCCTGCCCGGTCTTGCGGTAATGGCGGGCGAGGTCGTAGACGAAACCGGCGTCGCGCATGGCTTCGCCCGGCACGCCCATTTCGCCCGACTGTTCGAGCCCGCCGGTCAGGATCCGCAGGCGTGCGCGATAGATCGGCTGCTGCTCGTCAGACAGGCGCAGGAGCTGGCGACCCGCTGCCTCCAGCGAATCGTTCCATAGCAGCGCGTCCATCCGCTCGGCATGGTCGCGGCCATTGAAGCGGATGCCGTAAACGCCCTCGATATAGAGCTCTGACTGGCCGCTCATCGGCCCGCCGCGCCATGCTTCGCGTGCGATGTCGAACGATTGTGGCCGCTGCAGAGTCGACAGGGCAAGGGCATAGCGCGCCCGACCCTGATTGGTCAGGGGCGGGTACTGGTCAAAGTATGCGACAATCCGTTCCGGCAGCAGCGGCTCGTCCGCCAGAGCCTTCTCGGCGCGGCGCCGCAGCAGGTCTTCGCGGGGAAAACCGGGATAGGCCATGACGAATTCGGCGTAGGGCTCGAAACCGAGATTGTCGTACTTGGTCAGGTGCTCCCAGCGTTCGATCGCCTGCGCCATCCGTGTCGGCGCCTTGGCCACCATATCTGCCCGGGCACGATCCCACGACGCCGCATCCTGCGCCAGGGCCGGTGCTGGTGAAGCCAGCAGGGAAGCGGTGAGGGCGAGCAGCGAAAAGGCAGAAAAGCGGTCCATGCTGGACATAATGGTAGGCGGCTCCTTATCAGGCGCTGAATGGCTTTGCGCCGGTTCGGGTGGCTTGGGCAGGTTCGCCCCGGTCATGCGGTGTTTGAGGATGCGTGTAAATGTTCTCCGGTTCAATCCCTGCCCTGGTGACTCCTTTTCGCGACGGAGTGTTTGACGAGGCAGCCTTTCGCAAGCTGGTTGACTGGCAGATCGAGAACGGATCGAGCGCGCTGGTCCCCTGCGGCACCACGGGTGAGGCCTCGACCCTGTCCAATGCCGAGCATCACCGGGTGATCGAAGTCTGCATCGAACAGGCCGCAGGGCGCGTGCCGGTAATCGCCGGGTGCGGCAGCAACGACACGATGAACGCGCTGCTGCACATGCAGTTCAGCCGCAAGGCCGGGGCCAAGGCGGGGCTGTGCGTCGCGCCCTATTACAACCGCCCCAGTCAGGCGGGGCTGATCGCGCATTTCAGCTATCTGGCCGAGCACAGCGATCTGCCGATCGTGCTCTACAACGTGCCCGGGCGCACCGTTACCGACCTGCTCGACGAGACCGTGGTCGAACTGGTGACCAAGTATCCCGACCGGATCGTGGGTATCAAGGATGCCAGCGGCGACCTTTCCCGCGTGGCGGACCACCGGATGGGCATCGGCAAGCATTTCTGCCAGCTGTCCGGTAATGACGAGCTGTGGCTGCCGCACTCGGCAGCCGGCGGCTCGGGCTGCATCTCGGTTACCGCCAACGTTGCACCGAAGCTGTGCTCCGAATTCCATGCCGCGATTGCTGCCAACGAACTGGAAAAGGCGCGCGAACTGAACGACCGGCTGTTCCCGCTCCACTATGCGATGTTCAGCGATGCCTCTCCCGCGCCGGTGAAATACGCGCTGAGCCGGGTGCACGACTGGCTCCGCCCGCAGGTACGCCTGCCGCTGGTCGAGTGTTCTGACGCGGCGAAGAAGGCGGTGGACGAAGCGCTCGAGATTGCGGGGCTGCTGTAGGAGAAGACGAAATGGTCAGAGTACACTCTCGGATTGTCGAAACGGCACGGAACCACTGGTTTTATCTTCTGCTCCCGCTGTGGCTTGCGGCCGGGTGGAACCTGTCGACCACACCAGATGCGATCGCCGACCCGATCATGATGGAGCGCGTGTTCCTGTTCGATTTCGGGGTGTTTCTCCCGCTGCTCTATTTCGTGTTCCTTCGCAGCCGCGTCACCCTGCGCGCGGCGTTGATTCGTTCGGTTGGGATGGCGGCAGCGGGCCTCGCGCTCGCAGCATGGCTGATGCCAATCGGCGAAGGGGAGGTGCTCCCGATCCTTGCATGGCTCCGGTGGGTCGCTCTACCGGTAATCATTGCCATCGAACTTGCGGCGCTGGTCGCGGTGGTTCGCTATGTCTACGGTGAAAGCCCGAATGAGCAGGCACTGATTGACCAAGGGATCCCGCCCATTGTCGTGAACCTCATGCTGGCCGAGGCACGGTTCTGGAAACACGTGTTCCGCTGGCTTACCGGGAAAGGCGAGTGATGCGGTCCTTAGCAGTATTTTGTGCGCTCGCCCTGTCCGCCTGTGCCACTGTTCCGGCAAAGACAGACAGTCTCGATGCCATCGCCAGCGACTACGTCCTGCTCCAGCTGACCATTGGCGAGAAGGAAGCTGGCTATATCGACGCCTATTACGGCGATCCGGCAGTGCAGGACAAGGCGAAGACCGAGGCGCCCGGCCAGAGCCTTCCGATGCTGGAGGCGCGCACGGCCGCGCTCAAGCTCCGGGCTGAGCAGTTCGCCGACGACGGAGTTGAAGGCCTCGGCATGGACGAGCGCCGCGCGCGCTTCCTTGCCGCGCAGATGACCGCCGCCCGCACCCGCATCCGGATGATGCGCGGGGAGCAATTCTCGTTCGTGGAGGAAGCGCAGGGGCTGTTCGGGGTGACCCCGGAAACGCCGCCGCTGGAGAGCTTCGACCCGGCGCTGGCTGAAATCGACGCGCTGGTCCCCGGCGAAGGCCCGCTGTGGCAGCGGCTCGACAGGTTCAACCGCCAGTTCGACATTCCCGCCGACCGTCTGTCCGACGTGTTCGATGCCGCGATTGCCGAATGCAAGCGCCGTACGCTCGAACACCTCACGCTGCCGGCGGGCGAGAGCTTCGACCTCGGCTATGTCACCGACAAGCCGTGGAGCGGGTACAATTACTACAAGGGCCAGTACCATTCGCGGATCGAGATCAACACCGACCTGCCGACCCGGCTGAACCGCGCGGTCGATCTCGGCTGCCACGAAGGCTACCCCGGCCACCACGTGTTCAACGCCCTGCTGGAGCGCGATCTGGTCAACGGGAAGGGGTGGGTCGAATTCGCGGTCTATCCGCTCTATTCGCCGCAGTCGCTGATCGCGGAAGGCTCGGCCAATTACGGTATCGACCTGGCTTTTCCGGGTAACGAGCAGCTGGAGTTCGAGACCCGCGTGCTCGCCCCGCTGGCCGGATTGCAAGGCGCGGACCTTGCCACTTACCGCAAGCTGAATGCCGCCACCCGCGCGCTTGGCCCCGCGCGCTACACCATTTCCGCGCAGTATCTCGCCGGCGAAATCGATGCGGAAAAAGCGAAGGCGCTGCTCCAGCAATACCAGCTTCTCTCGCCCGAGCGCGCGGCCCAATCGCTGCGTTTCACCGACACCTATCGCAGCTACATCATCAACTACGGTCTGGGCCGCGACATGGTGCAGGCGAGCATCGAGCGGTCCGGACCGGGGCAGGCCGAACGCTGGGCGCGGATGATCCGCCTGCTGAGCGAGCCGACCCTGCCGGGGGATTTGTGACTACGCTGGGACCGGCGCGGCCGGTCCCTTCCGTTCCCTGATTTTACCGGATCAGCGCGTCAGCTTCTTGTAAGCCAGGCGGGTCGGCCGGTCGGCCGCATCGCCCAGCCTGCGGCGCTTGTCTTCCTCGTAGGCTTCGAAGTTGCCCTCAAACCATTCGACGTGGCTGTTGCCTTCGAAGGCGAGGATGTGGGTGGCGAGACGGTCAAGGAAGAAGCGGTCGTGGCTGATGACCACCGCGCAACCGGCGAAGTTCTCGATCGCGTCTTCCAATGCGGCCAGGGTTTCGACGTCAAGGTCGTTGGTCGGCTCGTCAAGCAGCAGCACGTTGCCGCCTTGCTTGAGCATCTTGGCCATGTGGACCCGGTTGCGCTCTCCGCCTGACAGTTTGCCGACGTTCTTCTGCTGGTCCGCGCCCTTGAAGTTGAACGCGCCGACATAGGCCCGGGTGCTGGTGTCGTGTCCATTGACCTTCATGTAGTCGAGCCCGTCGGAGATTTCCTCCCACACGTTCTTCTTGGGGTCCAGGTGATCGCGGCTCTGGTCGACATAGCCCAGCCGGACGGTCGATCCCATTTCCACGGTGCCGCTGTCGGGCGTTTCCTTGCCGGTCAGGATCTTGAACAGGGTGGACTTGCCCGCGCCGTTGGGCCCGATCACGCCGACAATGCCGCCCGGCGGAAGGGTGAAGCTCAGGTCCTCGAACAACAGGCTGTCGCCGTAGGCCTTGGTGATGTTCTTGGCTTCGATCACCTTGCCGCCAAGCCGTTCCGGCACCTGGATTACGATCTGCGCCTTGCCCGGCTTGCGGTCGTTCTGCGCGTCCTGCAGCTGCTCGAACTTGCGGATACGCGCCTTGGACTTGGTCTGGCGCGCGGCGGGGGTCTGCCGGATCCATTCCAGCTCTTCCTTGAGCGCCTTGGAACGGCCCGATTCCTCGCGGCTTTCCTGCTCCAGCCGCTTGGCCTTCTTTTCGAGGTAGGTCGAATAATTGCCTTCGTAGGGGTAGTAGCTGCCCCGGTCGAGCTCGAGAATCCAGCCGACCACGTTGTCGAGGAAATAGCGGTCGTGGGTGATCATCAGCACCGCGCCGGCGTATTCCTTCAGGTGGTTTTCCAGCCACTGGACGCTTTCGGCGTCCAGGTGGTTGGTCGGTTCGTCCAGCAGCAGGATGCCCGGCTTCTGGATCAGCAGGCGGGTGAGCGCGACGCGGCGCTTTTCCCCGCCGGAGAGGCTTTCCACGCCCATGTCGCCGGGAGGGCAGCGCAGGGCTTCCATCGCCACTTCGAGCTGGTTGTCGAGCGTCCAGCCGTCAACCGCATCGATCTTGTCCTGCAGTTCGCTCATTTCCGCGCCAAGCGCATCGAAGTCGGCGCCGTCTTCGCCCATTTCGATGCCGATCTGGTTGAACCGCTCGACCATGTCGGCAACTGCGCGGGCACCATCCTTGACGTTCTCGAGCACCGTCTTGGTCGGATCGAGTTCCGGCTCCTGCTCCAGATAGCCGACGGTGATGTTTTCGCCTGGCCAGGCCTCGCCGGTGAAATCCTTGTCGATCCCGGCCATGATCTTGATCAGCGTCGACTTGCCTGCGCCGTTGGGGCCGACAATGCCGATCTTGGCGCCCTGGTAGAATTGCAGGTTGATGTTCGCCAGCACCGGTTTGGGGGCACCGGGGAAAGTCTTGGTCATGTCCTTCATGACATAGGCATATTGCGCGGCCATCGGGCGGGGTCCTTCGGGTATTTCAGCGGTTGCAGGGTTGGCGCGCAGATAGGCGGTGGACGACGCGGGGGCAAGCTGGACTTGGCTGTGGCACAGCGATAGCAGTCTGCCGCATGAAGACATCGCTCCTCGCGCTCGCCGCGTTTTCGCTTGCCGCACCGGCACTGGCCACCACCCCCATGCCCCGGACGCTGGACCAGCAGGCCGACATGGCCCTGAAGTCCGACGCGCTGGCGTGGGATTTCGTGGAAGGCATCACCACCGAAGTCGGTCCGCGGCAGGCCGGCACCGAAGCGGAGAAGCGCGGGCGTGAGTGGGCGATGCGCTGGCTGACGCGCCATGGCTTTGCCAACGTGGCAGACGAACCGTTCCCGATGCAAACCTGGGTGCCGGGCGAGGCGAAGGCCGAAATCGTCAGCCCGTTCCCCCAGCCGCTCGAAGTGCTGGCGCTGGGCGATACTGCTTCGACCGGACCGGAAGGTGTAACGGCCGAGGTCGTCTTCTTCCGCACAGTGGATGAACTGCGCGCTGCCCCGGCTGGCAGCCTGAAGGGCAAGATCGCCTATATCAGCCATTCCATGACCCAAACGCAGGACGGCAGCCAGTATGGCTTTGCCGGGCCGGCGCGGTGGGTCGGTGCCGGGATCGCGGCCAGCAAGGGGGCGGTGGCAACGGTCATCAAGTCGGTAGGAACCGATAGCGACCGCACACCGCACACCGGCGGGACCGATTTCCCGCAAGGTGTTGCACCGACCCCTGCAGGGGCGCTGTCAATGCCCGATGCGCGTAACCTTGAGCGGATGTTCGCCCGCGCAGACGGCAAGCCGGTTACCATGAAGCTGACCCTCACCCCGCGCAGCCTGGGCACCACGATGAGCGGCAACGTCGTGGGCGAGATCGTGGGGCGCGATCCCTCGCTGCCGCCGGTGCTGGTGGCGTGTCATATCGACAGCTGGTGGAACGGCACGGGCGCGATCGACGATGGTGCCGGCTGCGGCATCGTGGCGGCGGCGGCAAAGCATGTCAGCCTGACCGGACAGCCGCTGCGCACGATCCGCGTGCTGATGGCAGGCGCGGAAGAAACCGGCCTGTGGGGCAGCAAGGCCTATTCTGCGGCGCACATCGATGAACCGATTGCGGTAGGCCTGGAAAGCGATTTCGGGGCAGACCGGATCTGGCGCTTTGAAAGCAATTTCCGCGATGGCAACCGCGCCTTGCATGATCGCATCGCGAAATCTGTCGCACGGTTCGGCGTGGCGGATTCGGCCATTGTGGCAACGGGCGGTGCGGACATTGACATTGCCCGAGACCAGAAGACGGGGATCATCGATCTGCAGCAGGACGGCACCCGCTACTTCGATCTTCACCACACAGCCAATGATACTCTGGACATGATCGACCCGGTCCAGTTGAGGCAGAATGTGGCAGTCTGGACTCAGGTGGTCGGCATCCTCGCCAACGAGGCTGGCACGATCAAGCCTTAAACAAGGCACTGCCGGAGCGACAACTGGCGCTCCGGCAGGCTTGTTTTCGCTGGATTGGCAGGCGGTCCGGCTGTTCTGCCGGGCCTACCCATGAGTTGCGCGTTACTCGCGCTCTGCGGCGGGTTCCTCGCTCGCGTCCGCTGGCTCTACGTCGATCACGGGCACTTCGACCGTGCGCTCTTCGGTCGTGACGTCGACATCGGGTGCATCGACATTGTATTCAGGCATGTTGCCGCCTTCGACCTCGATCTCCGGCATTTCGCCTTCTTCGGTCTGCTCCACATCGCAGGCGCCCAGTGCAAGGGCGGCGGCAGAAGCAGCGAAGACAGATACCATTTTGCGTGCGCGGTAGAGCATCGAACTCTCCTATTCTGGGTTCAGGATAGGATGGTAACGCAGCACGCGCAGGCTCGTTCCAGCGGCGCCGCAGCTTAAAGAAGCTGCGGCTTGGCCACCATCCACAGCGCCATGGCGATCATCATCAGGTTTTCAGTCAGGGAAACAAATCCGAGAGGCACGTTCGAGTTGCCCCCAACGCAGGCGCATTTGAGTTCCCGCTTCTGGATGTAGACGGCGTAGAACACCGACACCGCACCGATCGAACCGATAAACAGCGCCACCGGCACTGACAGCCAGTGGAGCGCACCGGCAATCATCAGTACGCCTGCCAGCCCTTCCAGCCACGGATAGAGCCGGGCATAGGGTACCCACCGCTGGGCGAGCAGATCGTAACCAAGGAACTGGGTGGCAAAGCTTTCCACGTCGCGCAGCTTCTGCAGCGCCAGCAGACACATCGAAAAGGCGATAAACCATTCCGCAGCGAGTACCGAGAACAAGGTCCCGGCTACCACCCAGTGGGCCGCCAGGGCCATGAAAGCCGCCATGGCGAAGATCGCCACCACCGGTGCATAGGTCAGCGCTTCGGGATCGCGGACGGGTTTGCCGAGATAGCGCAACAGGTCGTCATGCCCGCCAATCCGCTGGCCATCGATGAACACCTGGGGCGTGGTCGTTACCCCGTGCTGTTCCTTGAAGGCATCTGTTTCGCTGCGGGTTGCAAGCCACCGATCATCGACAGCAAAGCCGTTGGACCGCAGCACATGGAGCGACTTCAGCCCCCACGGGCAGATGTGGCCGTCCATGACCATGCGATAAATTGTGGCAGACTTGCTCATGGCAGATTCTCCTGGGCCCGGGCCCGCTCAGCGTCTTACTTTTTCGAACAGGTCGATGAGCTCATTGAACTTGTCCCGCTGTTCGGCGACGTCGCCAGAGGCAATGGCTTCGGCAACGCAGCAGGCAGCGTGCTCCTTCAGAATGCCGCTTTCGACTTTCGCCAGCGCAGCCTTGATGGCCTGCATCTGGTGCATGATGTCGATACAATAGCGATCATCCGCCACCATCTGCGCCACACCACGCACTTGTCCTTCGATCCGCCTGAGGCGGTTGATCGTATCCTGCTTGTCCCTGGCCATCGCCCATTCCCCACTTGATATACCCTACTGGGGTATCCTATATGTCCCGTGCCAATCCGGAATCAAGGGTCAATGACAGTGAATAATCTTTCGCGCCGTGCTGTGCTTGGTGGACTTGGCGGAGGCGCTGCGCTGGCGAGCCTCCCGGCGTTGCCGGCCTGGGCGCAGGGGCACAGCCTGATGAACCACGATGGCCCCCCGATCCGCGTCGGCTTCGACCAGCTCAGCGGAGAGGTTATCGATCTTTCCGTGGCCGGCGGGCGGCGCGTGGTGCAGGGGCGCAGGGGGCATGGCATTGCCGTCAACGGCAGCGTGCCCGGGCCGCTGATCCGCCTGCGCGAGGGGCAGAACGTCCGGCTCAACGTGACCAACCATCTGGGTGAGGACACTTCGATCCACTGGCACGGATTGCTGCTGCCGTTCCAGATGGACGGCGTTCCCGGCGTAAGCTTTCCGGGCATCAAGCCGCATGAGACTTTCGGGTACGAGTTTCCGATCCGGCAATCAGGCACCTATTGGTATCACAGCCACTCCGGGCTCCAGGAACAGGCAGGCCATTATGGGCCGCTGGTGATCGATCCCGCAGGTACCGAACCAGTCGAATACGATCGCGACTACATCCTGCTGCTGAGCGAGTTTACCCCGCTCCACCCGCATTTCATCATGAGCAGGCTGCGCACCGGAGAAGGCTACTTCAACCGCCAGCTTTCGGCCTGGACCGACGAATATCCGATGAGCGGGGCAGAGCGCCGCATGTGGGCGCAGATGCGCATGATGCCGACCGACATCGCGGACGTAAGCGCGCCGACCTACACCTATCTTGCCAACGGGCGCGGTCCGGAGGAAGGGCTCGAATACCTGTTCCGACCCGGTGAGCGCATCCGGCTGCGGCTGATCAACGGGTCCGCCATGACCTTTTTCAACGTCCGCATACCGGGCCTGCCAATGACCGTGATCGCCGCTGACGGGCAGAACGTGCGGCCGGTCGAAGTCGACGAGCTTCAGATTGCCACGGCTGAAACCTATGACGTGATCATCGAATGCGGCTCGGCCGAAGCCTACCCGATCGTGGCCGAAAGCATGGACCGCTCCGGCATGGCTCTGGCAATGCTGGCGAGCCGCGCAGGCGCACGGGCAACAGTCCCGGCGCTGCGCGATCCGCCTCTGCTTACCATGGCCGATATGGGGATGAACCACGGCCCGGCCGAGGGGGACGGAGGTCATGCAGGAGGACACGGCGGACACGGTGATCACGGGAACGCCAGCCCGGAAACTGAGGCCAGTCACAGCATGGATGGCATGAGCATGCGCGATACCGCCTTGCTGCCGCCGGATGTGGCCATTGGCCCAGGTCTCGACATGGTCTCTATGGCGCCGGTCGACAAGACGGGCGACCCCGGGCTCGGCTTGCGCGACGTGCAACACCGCGTGCTCAACTACCGTATGCTTGCCGCGCTGGAACCCAACCGCGATACGCGGGAGCCCAGCCGCCTGCTGGAAATCCATCTGACCGGGAACATGGAACGCTACATGTGGTCGTTCGACGGCAAGATGTTCAGCGCGGTCAGCGATGTGCCGATCCGGTTTGCCTGGAACGAGCGGGTGCGGGTGAAGCTGGTCAACAACACCATGATGGCGCATCCGATCCACCTCCACGGCATGTTCTTCGAAGTGGTCAACGGCCAGGTTCCCGCCCGTCAGCCGCGCAAGAATGTGGTTGTGGTGCAGCCCGGGGCCAGCGCTACGTTCGACCTGACCGCCAATGAGCCGGGCGACTGGGCGTTTCACTGCCACCTGCTCTACCACATGCATGGCGGCATGATGCAGACAGTCACCGTGGTCGGGCCGGAGGGTGGGGCATGATCGCGCGTATCACCTTTGCGGCAGCCGCCCTGTCCCTTCTGGGCTGGTCCGTTTCCGCAGTGGCGCAGGACCACTCTGCCCATCAGTCTGAGGAAGCGCTACGTGCCGAGAGCCATGAGGCCCACCAAGGGCACGCACCCGAGCCAAGCGAACCCGATCACTCCACCATGAATCATGACGCGATGAATCATGGCTCGATGAACCATGCCGACATGAATCATGCCGAAATGAACCATGAACCGGGAGATCCGTCGCCCGGTCCGACGATGGAGACCCCCGCGCCGCCCGAAGCAGGCAGCGGGCCGCCGCGCGCCGCCGATGCGATCTGGGGCGCAGCGGCGATGCAGGCGGCACGCGACGAGCTGCGGCGGACCCATGGCGATTTCGCCACATTCTGGTTCCAGGCGGACCGGTTCGAAGCTCAGTTCAGCCAAGGCAGCGAGAGCTACCTGTGGGATTTGCAGGGCTATTATGGCGGCCCAACCCGTCGCTTCTGGTTCAAGAGCGAAGGCGAGGGCGCGTTTGGCGGCGATATCGAAGAGGCCGGGCTCCAGGCGCTCTATTCGGCCGCGATAGACCCGTTCTGGGATGTGCAGGCAGGTGTGCGGCAGGATTTCGGCGAGCACGACACGACCTATGGGGTGCTCGGTGTGCAAGGGCTGGCGCCCTACATGTTCGAGATCGATGCGGCGGTATTTCTCTCCCACCGGGGGGACATTACCGCCAAGGTCGAGGCCGAACTTGATCAGCGGATCACCCAGCGCCTGATCATTCAGCCCCGGGCCGAAGTCCAGCTTGCCGCGCAGGACGTGCCGGAGCTTGGCATTGGTGCCGGACTTGATGAAGTTGAAGCAGGAGTGCGGCTCCGCTACGAAATCACGCGCGAGTTCGCCCCGTACATTGGCGTTGAGCAAAGCTGGCGCACCGGCCGCAGTGCCCGCCTGGCCCGGGCAGCCGGCGAAGATTCAAGCGTCACCCACTACGTCGTCGGCGTACGCTTCTGGTTTTGAAGAACGCCCTGAAGAACAAGGAATAGCCTCATGACACGTCCCTTCCGGTTTGCCGCCCTCGCTCTCGTTGCAAGCTCGCTCGCCATGCCGCACGCTGCCTTTGCCCAGGCCGATGTGGCGGCGTCCACCCCGGCGGACGGTTCGACAGTCTCGTCGCCCCGGGTGATCACGCTCACGTTCAGCGATCCGCTGCAACCTGCCACCACCGCCGCCAGCATTGTGATGACGGCCATGCCGGGGGTGAAGAACCACGGCGAGATGGCGATCCGCAATTTCACCACGGCCTGGTCGGATGAAAACCGGACCATGACGCTCAACCTGCGGCAACCCCTTCGGGCGGGGACGTACGAGGTGCGATGGCATGCCGTGGGAGCCGATGCGCACCGCATGACCGGAACGGTCAATTTCGTGGTGCAGTGATCGAGGGCCTGAGCCTGCGGCCCATATCTTCCGGAGGCGGCGGATTGTAGAAAGTGGTCGGGGAGACAGGATTCGAACCTGCGACATCCTGCTCCCAAAGCAGGCGCGCTACCGGACTGCGCCACTCCCCGACGCTCTTTTCTGGCCTACCGCCTCGCGGCTGCTTGAGGCCAATGCTCTTTCTGGCCTACCACCTTGCGGCGGCCTGAGGGCCAACTTGACTTGCCTTTTGCATCCGGTGGGCCCGGCAGGACTCGAACCCGCGACCTAGCCGTTATGAGCGGCCAGCTCTAACCAACTGAGCTACAGGCCCTCCCGATGCCGAGAGGCCTGTGGCCCCTAGCCGCTGTCCCTGCGGAGGGCAAGCAGGCTGGAGGCATAGCCACGATTTCGGCACCCGGTGCGCAGCAGGACCGCTTTTATCGTGCGACGGCCTGCATGATTTCCGTAACCGTCGTGGGTGCTATCCCTCGCTGGCGCAGGTAGGCATAGACCCCGCGCAACCAGCCATAGAGCCGGTCGAGGTCGGCTTCCGTGTGAACGTAAGGCGTGAAGCCTGGCACCAGCGAAGGACTGTGAAAAGACAGCACGATCACCGGAAGCCCGTCGTCAATCGCGATATCGATCCCACGGATCGCCTCATCCAGCCGCACGCCTTCAGGCGTCAGAGCGATCTTTTCCAGCAGGCCCAGGCGCGAAAGTGCTCCGCGCAACAGCGGCAGGTTTTTCGCCAGCCGGTGGAGCATCGGGCCCTGCCGCCTCAGAATGCCCCAAAACACGGTGGTAACGGGCAGTTCGAGCAGCACTTTGTCCTTGCCCAGCCAGTAGGGCTCCAGCGGGTGACTGCTGTAATCCGGACCCTGCTGAGCACTGTAATCGAAATTGCTGCGGACGGAGGTGTCGATCGCGATACCCGCCTCCATCAGGATTTCGGCGGTGCGTGGGCCGGTGCCGTAACGGCCTGCGCGGTAGATCAGCGGATTGACGCCGAAGGCGCGGGCAATTTCGTCGCGCAGGCGCAGCAGCTTCGCACGTTCGAGCTCGTAAGGAAGGTTGCCCGCAAACGAGTTGCGGGTGTTGACGTCTTCCTGGTGCGGGGGGTTGACCCAGGGGTGCAACTGCACTCCGATCTCTGCCTTGCCAGCGGCAGCGGCAGGCGCAAGGATATCGATTGCCTCGCGCGACGTCGCAATCGGCCAGTCCACCAGATAGACCGGCACGACCTCGAGGTTCTCGCAGAACTCCTGGAACTTCGCCAGGCGGGTCACATGGTCAAGACCATAGCCGCTCTTGGAGAACTCGCCTCCCCAGTTGAATTCTTCTTCGGTATCGATTGTCAGCAAGGCCCGCTGGCCGAACCCGTCAGCAAATCGTGCCCGCGCTCCACGGGCGGGCGGTTCGCGCAGCGATGGTCCCACCTGGCTGGTTCCCGTATTTGGCCGCACACATCCGCGGCTGTTACCCGGTCCCGGCTTCCCCTCCGGCACCGGCAAGAGCGCTAGGAACCGGCACGATGCCGGTCAAGAGTGGAAGTACCAGCAGCAAGCTGTCGTCAACCCGGGCAAGCGAACCGCCGACGGCCCGCACCTCGGCGCGGACCAGCCGCAGCGCAAAGCCTGCACCGAACGCACCGGCGGAGAGCGCCCCGCTTGCCGCCCGCGCAGTCGCCGCAAATACGTCGTCTTCGCCAGCAAGGGCGGCAGGCAGATCGCAGCTGAGCAGGACTTCGCGCGAGGTGCGGCTGAGCGACAACACCAGACGCTCGCCGGCAGCCAGCGATCCTGCCAGGGTTGCCAGAAGTCGCCAGGCAAGCGCTTCGCCGTCAGCCGGGGCGAGGGCTACCGGGCAGGGCCCGGTCGCCATCGTGGCATGTATATCGGCCATGCGCGGCTCGATGACAGGGCGCAACAACGCGAGCTGGCGCTCGATCACGGCGCCCAGATCGCAGGCGCCGGGTTCGATCTCGAACGATCCGGTCTCCAGCCGGGCCAGCCGGTCCATCTCGTCGAAGCCGGCCATGATCCGTGCGGCATCGCCTGCGATGGTGGCCGCCAGCGCGCGGTATTCGTGCGGCACAGCGCTGAACAATTGCTGCTGGATGATTTCGGCATATCCCTGGATCGCGTTTACCGGGGTGCGCAATTCATGCAGCAGCTGGCGCATCCGATCGCCTTCGGAGGGTTCTGCGGCCGCATCATTCGCAGCCGGTTCCGGCGGCCGGCAGAATCGCCCGACAAAGCCGGCGAACGCGCCTGTTTCGCGGGCAAAGCGCGGGGCTGCATCGATGATCCAGTCGCCCGCAATCGCGGGGGCCCCCGCCACTGTGGCCGGGGCGCTACGCAAGGGCTGCCGCAGAGCGAGCGGGGCTACCCGACCGACAATGCAATCGGCAAGGTGCATACCGACAACTGCCGGGGCAATGGCGGGATCGGCCCAGTCAAGCTGGCCTGCGACGTCGGTGCTGAAGGCAAAGCTGGCAACCCGTGGGCGATCATTCTCGCCCGTCCGATCACCGAGGGGGAGGCGCGGGGCTTCGACAACCGATGAAGGCGCAAAGCGGGCCTGGCGGAACGCCTCGATGCGCTTGACCAGCGCGCCGATTTCGCTGTCCTCTGCTTCGGCTTCGGCCAACGCTGTCTCTTCGGGATCCGCATCGGTGGGAGGGGGCGGGGCAGTTCCGGCATCCGGCTGGGCCGCCGCCAGTTCAGTCGCTACCGGTTGAGGCAGGCCCCGGTCATGAATGCCCAGCCGGTCAAGCAACCTTACCGTTCCCTCGGGCAAATCCCGGCGAAAGCGCAGAAATCCGCGTGCGCGGATCGGCAAGCGCGGGATCAGGGCCTCCCAGTCGTCTTGCGACAGGTGTGCTCTCGCCAGTGCAGCAGCGGCCACGTCCGGCTCGTCCTCGGCCAAATGGGCGGCCAGTTCGGCGTTGCGGATGCGCACCGAAGGATCGCGCAGCAGGGCCGCCCGTTCGCTGGCAGGGATAGCTTCCCCGAGCGCACCGAGCCGCAGCCACGCCGATGCCAGCAGGCTCCGGTCCCGCGAATCGCGCGGCTGATCGAGCAGATCGAGCAATTGCCGAAACTGCGTACGCGCCGCGCGCGCACCGGCGGCGCGGTGGCGCAGCACAGTGGCAAGGCGGTCATCGAAACGCATGGGTTCTCCGGCGGGCGAGGTGAATACGCTCGAACCTCCGCGAGGTGCCTGCCCGCTTGGATACTAGCAAGGGGCGGGCCGGGCGTATGCACAGACATGGCAGGCGTTGCAAAGCGGGACAATTGCTGCCAGAAACAACAATATTATCGCCACCCGACCTGGAGCGTGGCATTCGTTGCGGGTGGTGGAGCGAATATGCCTTCTCCGCGTAAGTTTACAGGGGTGAGTGCATGTCCAATCTTGATTTCATCGACCGGCGGCTGTTGGCCGAATTGCAGGATGAGGGCCGGATTACCAATGTCGAACTCGCCCAGCGGGTGGGGCTGACGGCACCACCGTGCCTGCGGCGGGTCCGCTCGCTCGAGGAAGATGGGGTGATCAAGGGGTATCACGCCGAACTCGATGCAACCAAGCTCGGCTTTGCCATTACCGTATTCGCCATGGTCAGCCTGAAGAGCCAGGCTGAGGATGCGCTGCGCGAATTCGAGGCGGCAATGAAGATGCTGCCTGAAGTGCGCGAAGTGCACATGCTCAACGGCGAAATCGATTTCATCCTCAAGATCGTCAGCCGTGACCTGCAGAGCTTTCAGGAATTCCTCACCAGCAAACTCACGCCGGCCCCCAACGTGGCTAGCGTGAAGACCAGCCTTACGATCCGTACCAGTAAGCACGAGCCGGGGGTTCCGCTGGAATGAGAGGGGCCTGCACCGTCATGGTCGCCGCGCTCGCCAGCGCTTTGGCGGGATGCTCAGCGGAAAGTGCTGGCGCCATTTCCTTCGGCGCGATGTCGCATGACGATCATCTGCGCTGTGCCGCTCAGATCAGCAGTTACGATCGGCTGATGGCAAGCGGTGAGGCCGAGCGCGATCCGCAAATCGTCTCGAAGTCGCTCGTAGCCTTGATGACGCACCTGAATGCCTACGCGATACCGCAAGGAATCGGTGAGCCGGAGGCGTTCGCGGCGCTTAATCAACTGAGAGACGAGCTCTTGGGGTCAGTGCAGCCGGGCGAACTTCGGGCAGCAGTTGTCGCCTGTATCGAATACGCCGAAAAGTCCGGCGTCTAGCCCGCCCGCTCCCGCAGCCAGTCCTCCAGCCATTTGATGCTGTAGTCCCCGCTCAGTACGTCGGGCTGTCGCAGCAGTTCCTGGTGGAGCGGGATCGAGGTCTTGACCCCTTCGACCACCATTTCCTCCAGCGCGCGGCGCAGGCGCATGATGCACCCTTCGCGGCTGCGGCCGTAGACAATCAGCTTGGCGATCATGCTGTCGTAATAAGGCGGCACCGAGTAACCGGCGTAGAGCCCGGAATCGACCCGCACATGCATCCCGCCGGCCGCGTGATAGGCAGTGATCTTGCCGGGGCTGGGGGCGAAGGTCCACGGATCTTCGGCATTGATGCGGCACTCGATCGCGTGGCCCTTGAATTCGATCTGGTCCTGCGTGACCGACAGCGGCTTGCCGTCGGCTATGCGGATCTGCTCGCGCACCAGATCGACCCCGGTGATCGCTTCGGTTACCGGATGCTCCACCTGCAGACGCGTGTTCATCTCGATGAAGTAGAATTCGCCGTTTTCCCACAGGAATTCGATCGTCCCGGCACCGCGATAGCTCATCTTGCGCATGGCGTCGGCGCAGACCTCCCCCATCCGGTCCCGGTCTTCCGAGGTCAGAACCGGGGAGGGGGCTTCTTCCAGCACCTTCTGGTGGCGGCGCTGGAGCGAACAGTCACGCTCGCCGAGGTGGATGGCATTGCCGTTGCCGTCGCCGAATACCTGGAATTCGATGTGGCGCGGGTTGCCGAGGTACTTCTCGATATAGACGGTGGCGTCGCCGAATGCGGCCTTGGCCTCGCTTCCGGCCTGCTGCATCAGGGTTTCGAGCGTGTCTTCGCTCTCGCAGACCTTCATCCCGCGCCCGCCGCCGCCGCTGGCGGCCTTGATGATGACGGGATAGCCGATCTCGGCCGCGATCTGGCGTGCTTCGCCGATTTCGGACACGGCACCGGCAGAGCCTGGCACCAGCGGCAGGCCAAGGTCGCCGGCGGTTTTCTTGGCCATGACCTTGTCGCCCATGGTCCGGATGTGTTCGGGCTTGGGGCCGATCCATTTGAGATCGTGCGCTTCGACAATCTCGGCGAACTTGGCGTTCTCGGACAGGAAGCCGTAGCCCGGATGAATGGCGTCGGCGTGGGCGATTTCTGCGGCCGAGATGATCGCAGCGACGTTCAGATAGCTGTCGGTCGCCGACGGCGGGCCAATGCATACCGCGTGGTCCGCCAGCCGCACGTGCATTGCATCGGCATCGGCAGTGGAGTGAACCGCGACCGTTTCGATCCCCATTTCGTGCGCTGCGCGGTGGATGCGCAGGGCGATCTCGCCGCGGTTGGCGATCAGGATGCGCGAAATGCCCATGGGTTTACGCGATCACGACCAGCGGCTGGTCATACTCGACCGGCTGGGCATTCTCGACCAGGATCGCTTCGACCGTGCCTGCACGGTCGGCGATGATCGGGTTCATCACCTTCATCGCCTCGACGATGACCAGCGTGTCGCCCGCCTTGACCGTCTGGCCAACGCTGACGAAGTTCGCGGCACCCGGCTCGGCGGCAAGATAGACCGTTCCCACCATCGGCGATTTCACCGCATTGGCGTTGTTCGCCGGGGCGGGCGCAGCAGGCGCAGGTGCTGCCGGCGCATGCGAAGAGGCCGCTGCCGCCGGGGCAGCATACATCGCCGGGGCGGCAACGCTGCCACCGCGCGAGACGCGGACTTTGCGTGTCCCGTCTTCCACCTCGATTTCCGTGAGGCCTGTTTCGGCCAGCAGTTCCGCCAGCTCGCGCACGAGTGCGGTATCGACATTCATGCCGGACTTTTGCCCGGACGCGCCCTTGGTATCGGCCATGAGAGCCCCTTGTTAATATGTCGCGCCGCCTATGCGCGGCTGGGGCGTGGCTGGCAAGGGGGCGGAGCGGGAAAGTTACAATTCCGCTACGGCCTCAAGCGCGAGCAGGTAGCTCTGCGGGCCGTGGCCCTCCACTGTTTTCGCTGCAGCAAGGCCAACAAAGGAATGGTGCCGGAACGCTTCGCGTGCCTTGGGGTCGGACAGGTGAACTTCGATCACCGGCACCGTGATCGATTTGATCGCATCGTGCAGGGCAACCGAAGTATGGGTATATCCGCCAGCGTTGAGCAAGACCGCTCGCGCGCCTTCAGCCTGGGCTTCGTGTAACCAATCGATCAGGTGCCCCTCGTGGTTGGACTGGCGCATGTCGATGGCAAAGCCCAGATCACGCGCGCGGTCTTCCAGCATTCCCGCAATATCGTCGAGCGTGGCGGTGCCGTAGATCTCCGGCTCGCGCAGGCCGAGCAGGTTGAGGTTGGGGCCGTTGAGGACATAGATCGTGCTGGTCATGGGCGCCGGTTAGCGTTTGCCCGGGAACTTAGAAAGCCTTTCGGGCACAGCGTTCAGGTCCGGGCCCGGTCAGAAGGCGAACTCCAGGCCGATGACCGGGGCGTGGCCCACATCGTCTGGCCCGCGATCCACAAAGTCCTGCTGGCGCAGATACGCCGCACTGATCGACAGGCGATCGTTGAAATCATAGCCAATCCCGACCTGGGTGCGAAGCCCGGTCAGACCCTGGTCCCCTCCGCGGTTGTTGCTGCGCAAGGTCAGGAACAGCTCGGCATCGCTTTTCAGGCTCCAGCGTCCATCGATGTCCAGTGGCACGGACAAACCCAGGCGAGGGCGAAGGCGCAGTCCCATCCGGTCGGCGCTGTCGACGAAACGCTGCTCCAGTCGCAACCGCGTGCGCACAATGCTGTGGCGGGTGGTGATCTGCTGGATCAGGCGCGTTTCGTTCGCGCTGCCATCATTGATCCGCCGTTCGAACGCGCCGCTCACGGTAACCGTATCGCTGGCCTGCTGGTTCAGCCACAGGCGGGCAAAGTAGGTGTCAGCGCGGCCGTCATCAGCATCGCGGAAACGCTGGGCAGTTTCGATTTCGATGCCGGTATTTTCATCGAGGCCGGTGCTGACCGAGGGATTGAGCCAGAATTCGAACGCTTCGTCACTGGCGAGGGCGGATGACGGGGAAGTCATCAAGGCAAAGCCGGAGAGTGCGATAAGGGGTCTGAGCACGGCAACACTCCATTGATGGACACGATGAAGCTGGTGAGAATCGAAATGGCCGGGAGGTCGGCTTGCCCCCGGCCATGCTCGTGAGAGATCAGAAGCGGTAGCTGAGACCGCCACTGAGGACCCATGGGTCAAGGTCGTGCTCGGTCTGGAGTGCGACCGTGTTCCCGGCGCGGAAGGTGGCGGTGGTGCCGATGAAATAACGCTTGGCATCGAGCGAGAGGCCGAGGCCACGATCGTTAAGCGCAATATCCATTCCGGCCTGCAACACGAAGCCGAGCTCGTCCGACAGGTCGACATCGGTGGCGCCCAGCGTGGCGGCATCCGCGCCTACGTCTTCGCTGAAGATCAGGAAGTAGGTCGGGCCTGCGCCGATATAGGGCTTCACGCCGCCCAGATCGAAGTGGACCTTGGCGGTTACGGTGGCGGGCAGGATGATCGCGTTGTTGATCAGTTCGGCCCCGGCCAGCGCACCTGTGCCTCGCACATCATGCGGTGTGATGCAGCAAATGGTCTCAAGCGAGAAGCCGGGCGAGAGGAAGTACTCGACTGCCACCGTGGGTACCACCGAGTCCGTAGCGCGGGTCTGCGAACCGGCCGGCAGCCCGATCAGGTCGGTCTCGACATCGGTGATGGCCCCGTCGGGCAGGACTCCGGTGACGAAGCCCTTGATCTGAATGGCCACGTCATTGCTCTGGGCAACGGCAGGGGCGGCCAACGACATGGTCGCAGCAGCAAGGGTGATGGCCAGACTACGCTTGGTGTTCATGACGCGCTTTCCTTGTTCCCCGACGGCAATGCCAGGGAAGGGTGGGGAGGGATCAGGGAAGGGGGTGCCCGGTCATGCCTGCGCCAATGGCGGGAGGCGCGCTGGCATGACCGGACGGGGGAGGCTGCCGTCAGTTGGCCTGATACGGCAGCGAGGAGTGGTGCAGCACGATGCGCAGTTTGCCGTCCGGCCCGCGGACATAGCCCCAGGTCTTGTCGACGGTGGTGCGGTTGCCCTTGGCGTCAATCACGGTGACATTGCCCATCGAGGTGGCAGAGTTACCGGCGATCAGGATGCCGGCGTTCTTGATCTCGTAGCTGCGCCAGCCCTTCAGCGCGAAGCCTGTATCACCGGCAAACTTGCTGTCCCCGCCCACGAAGTAGGCCAACGCCCCTTCCCGCTCGGTGCGGAAGGTCTGGGGCGCGGCAGCCAGGGTCGGCTTGAACAGGACCGGGCCCATGTTGTAGCCATAGGCGCTGTCGAGCACGTCGCCAGCCAGCTTCTTGGCCGCAGCGTGGCCCTTGGTGTCGTATTCGGTGGCAATCGCAACCAGGGCATCGCCCCAGGCGCGCTGGGCTGCTTCGACTTCCTGAACAGTTATGGGGGCGTAGGTGGCAGCCGTCATGGCGGCACTGTGGCCGGCGTGGTCATGTGCCATGGCCGGCGAAGCGAGTGCAGCGAGAGGTAGGGCAGCGGCGAGGCCGAGGGTCTTGATCGAAAAAGTCTTCATGTCACAGCTCCTTGTGCAAGATCAGGCGGTGTGAACAAGAATTCGGTCACCCGGGGTCGCCGGGCCACTCTCCTGTCCATCGGCAGCGAGATAGGTGAGCGGGACAGGGCGAAAATCTGCCGCTTGGCGAGCCGTCCGACATAGGCCGGATGGCCTATGCGCTTTGCGCGCCAGCAGGTAGAAAGGCGCCATGCGCGACGACCTGCAGCATCTGGAACCGCCAATCGAGACGATTGCCGAACTGCGGGAGCTCTATCGCGCAGCAGAATCGCGCGCCGCCCGGATGCGCTTCCTGTCGCAGACGGCCCAGGACCTGGCGCGGGCAGAGGCCAGCACAATCGAAGAAGCGCTCAGGCGCAGCGGTGAGCGTCTGGCCTTTTTCGTCGGCGCCCGCAGAGCTGCCGTCAGTCTGGGTGGTGTCGGCGAGGGTATCGCAATCCCGGGGCCTGGCACCAGGGGCGAACCGGTTGGCCGGATATCGATTGAAGGTCTGCCCGGGCTGGAGAGCATTCCCGATCCCGAAGATCGCGACGCCGTGCGAATGCATCTTGAACTGATGGGTGCGACAATCGACCGTATCGGCCGCGAGCACGAACGCACCCGGCTGCTCGCCGCCCTGCGAGAGCGGGAGCAACGTCTTGGAGTTCTTGTTGGACGGATGTTCAGCGCGCAGGAAGACGAACGCCGCCGGGTTTCGCGCGAACTGCATGACGGCGTTGCCCAGACTGCGACTGCTCTGGTCCGCATTCTCGAAGGAGCAGAAGGACATCGGGCCGAGGCTTTGTCTGTAACCGATCGGGCAAGGCTGGCAGGCGTCGCCCGCGAACTGGTGACAGAATTGCGCGCGGTGATCGGCAATCTCAGGCCGACCCTGCTGGACGATCTCGGGCTGGAGGCGGCCCTGCGCGCGCTGGCCGACGGATTGGCGGCGGACGGCTATACCATCCGGTTCAGCGTTGAAGGCGAAGTGGCGCTGTTGCAGCCACATGTCGAAACCGCTCTGTTCCGTGTGGCGCAGGAAGCCGTCTCCAATATTCGCAAACACGCTGGCGGACCGTGCATGGTGGCGCTGGAGCTTCGCATACCCGGTGATAACGGAGCCCGCTTTCTGCGCATCCGCGACGGCGGACGGGGGCTGGCTGCGGATCATGCGGCTGCCGATGGCACAGCAGGCGGGAACCACGTCGGAATCGAGGTCATGCGGGAAAGGATGACCGCCATTGGCGGCTCGCTCGACTGGCTGGCGGGCATCCAAGGCGGGGTGTCCGTGACCGCCCATCTCCCGGAGAATCTGTAACAATGGCGAAGGCCGCCCCGCGCATCGTGATCGTCGACGATCACCAACTGGCCCGCGAAGGGTTGCGGGCAGTGCTCTCGGCCAGCGGGATCGAGGTCGTGGGCGCAGTTGCGACCGGTGAAGAAGCGATTGGCCTGGTGCGCGAACTGATGCCGGACGTGGTGCTGATGGACGTCCGGCTCGGCCCCGGCATCGACGGGCTGGAAGCTACCCGGCAGATCGCTGCGCTGGGGCTTGAGGTGAAAGTCATCGTGCTGACGCTTCACGATATGCCCGCTTATGTGCGCGAGGCGCTGGCGGCCGGAGCATCTGGCTATGTGCTGAAAGACACCGCCATCGGCGGCCTGACTACCGCGATCGAACAGGTCATGGCCGGAAATTCTGCCATTCCGCTTGATCTGGTCAATGCCGCCATGCGGGCAGCACCCTTGCCCGGACGCAATGCCGACGTGACCACCTTGCTGACCGCGCGGGAAAGGGACGTCGTAGGGCTTATCGCGGATGGCCTGACCAACAAGGAGATTGCGCGGCGGCTGGGGATCAGCCCGGCCACGGTGAAGGTCCATGTCGAGCGCATCATCAGCAAGCTTGGGGTGGCCGACCGGACCCAGGCCGCCGTCATGGCCACCCGGATGCAGGCGATGGACGGCTGACCCTTGCTTCCTGCTCGCCCCGCCCGCTCGCTGACCCGGTACTGGACCGACCGACCTCTGGCCTTCAAGGGGCTGGTCGTGGTTGCCCTGCCGCTGGCGATCCTGCTCGGTGCGCTGGGATCGCTCTATCTGGCCAGCAATGCCGAGGAACGGGCTGAAGACGATGTGCGCCGTGCCTTCGCCATCCAGCGCGACACCTATCAGGTCCATGCCCTGCTGGCAGAAGCCGCCGCCGGGGCACGGGGTTATGTGCTGACCCGCGAAGAGCGGTTTCTGGAACCCTACCGCAAGGCCGAGGACGTGCTGCCTGCAACCATGGCGCGGCTCGATGGTGACATTCGCGATCCCGTGGTGCGCCGCCAGTTCGAGCAATTGCGCGCCCTGGCCGTGCGCAAGCGGGAAGGCTTGCGCCGGATCGTTGAACTGGCGGGGCCGGCAGGCAACAGTGCGCCGGAGCTGGAAGAGGCGCTGATCGCCAACAAGATCGTGCTCGACCGGATGCGGACCGAGATCGAGAACATCCAGCGTCGTGAGGCCGTGCTGCTCGACCAGCGGCGCGGGCGGGTGCAGGATGTGCGGGACCGTTTCCTGCTGCTCACGGCCATCAGTGCGCTGGTCGGATTGCTTGGAAGCTTTGCCGCAGTCTATCTGTTTTCGACCGGCATTGTCCGCCGGGTGCGGAACCTCGAAAGCAATGCGGAAAGCCTGGCCCGGGGCGAGCCGTTGACGCAGTTGCCCGAGGAAGCCGACGAACTTGGCCGACTTGCACAGCGGCTCGCGCGTGCCAGCGCCCTGCTGCGGGCGCGTGAGCAGGCCCTCCGCGAGAGCGAGGAACGGTTCCGGCTGGTGGTGGAGCAGGTGCGCGATTACGGCATCTTCGCGCTTGATCCGGATGGGGTGGTGGCGAGCTGGAATCTGGGCGCGGAACGGATCAAGGGGTGGCACGCCGAGGAAATTCTCGGCCAGCATTTCAGCAGGTTCTACCCGCCTGAAACACGCGCATTCCTACCGGCCCGGATGCTGGACCGTGCGCGCGAGGGAGGCACCGCCGAAGATGAGGGATGGAGGCTGCGCAAGGACGGTTCGCGTTTCTGGGCCAACGTGGTGATCACCGCGCTGCGGGATGATCGGGGCCGGCTCCAGGGCTTCGCCAAGGTGACCCGCGACATGACCGAACGGCGCCGCTCGGAAGTGGCGCTGCGCCTGGCGCGGGAAGAGGCAGTCTCGGCCAATCTCGCCAAGAGCGAATTCCTGTCGCGCACCAGCCATGAACTGCGCACACCGCTCAATGCCATTCTCGGTTTCGGGCAATTGCTGGAGATCGACGAGGATGACTTTCCCGAACGGCACCGCGTGGCGATTGGCCAGATAACCAAGGCGGGCCGCCACCTGCTTTCGCTGATCAATGACCTGCTCGACATTTCCAGCATCGAGGCCGGCGGGGCAGAACTGAGGATCGAGCAGATCGATCTCCACGACCTGCTGGAAGAGGTCCATGCCCTGGCAGCGCCGATTGTTGCCAATGCCGGGCTTGAATTCAATCTGGTCCGCCCTTCCACACCCACCGCCGCGCAGGCTGACCGGCGCCGGGTTATCCAGGTCATCCTCAACCTCGTGGCCAATGCGGCAAAGTACAATCGCAGCGGCACCTTTGTCCGCCTCTCGAGCGAACCGCGAAACGGCGAGATCAGGGTCGAGGTGGTGGACGATGGCCCCGGCATACAACCGGCCGATGTGCCGCGGCTCTTCACGGCGTTTGACCGCCTGGGCCATGAGGACAGGGCCAAGGTCGAGGGCACCGGGCTGGGGCTTGCCCTGTCCAAAGGCCTGGTCGAATCGATGGGCGGCAGGATCGGCTACGAGGCGCCCGGGCACGGAGCGTGCTTCTGGTTCACATTGCCAATGGCAAACGCCGCCGGTTCTGTCGCGAATTCCAGTGTTTCATCTGCATCCCCAGAGGTCAAACCATGCCCGCCCGCCTGATCGACAGCAGCGAAATCCTGTCGCGCCGAATACTCGCCATCGATGACGAGGAGGCCAACGTGCTCCTGCTACGCAGCCTGCTGGAGCGTGAAGGATACAGCGACGTGTACGGCCTGACCGATCCGGAAAGGGCGCTGGCTGCCTATGTCGAGCTTGAGCCCGACCTCGTTCTGCTCGATCTGATGATGCCCGGGGTCGATGGTTTCCAGTTGCTCGAAGCCTTTGCCCGGCATGATCGGCCGGACGAGTTCCGCCCGGTTCTTGTCCTGACTGCCGATACCACCATTCAGGCCCGTCGGCGGGCGCTGTCACTTGGAGCCAAGGATTTTGTCGCCAAGCCGTTCGACGTCATCGAGGTCGCCTTGCGCATTTCCAACCTGCTCGAAACGCGCGTGCTTTACGAGAAACTGCGGGCCGTCTGAAGTCAGGACAACCGGGCGAAATTGGCCGCGCCCGGGGCTGCCCTTGCCGGTTTGGGCGCGTCTGCCGCTCGCGCGAACCTGCCGATCGCGCCCCGCACTTCGCCCATGGTGGCGGGATCGAGCCGATAGAATACCAGCTTGGCCGATTTGCGTGTATGCACCAGCCCGGCGCTGCGCAGCACGGCCAACTGCTGTGACAGGCCTGGCTGCCCGATGCCGGTCAGTTCCTCGATTTCGCCGACATTGCGTTCGGCATCCTGCAGCACTTCCAGAATGCGGTAGCGCAGCGGATGGGCGAGCGCCTTGAGCGCTTCGATCAGGCCGTCGCGATTCATTGCGCACCCTTTTTGCCGGCGTCACCAAGAAACCAGTCGGCTTCGCCATCTGCTGCATAGACCCGGTCGAGCGTTGCTTCAGGCTGGCGCAGCAGCGGCTCGCCCGGCACCCAGTTGGCCGGGGCCAGCGCGTCCTCGGCATCGACTGCCTGCAAGGAATCGAGGATGCGCAGCATCTCCGCTGTCGAGCGGCCGACATTGGCGGGGTAGCACGTCATCGCCCGGATCGTGCCTTCCGGATCGATGAAGAACGTCGTGCGGACTGTCGCGCTGTCGGTATCGAACGCCGAAACCATCCCGTAGGCGCGGCCGATCACCAGGGTCGGGTCTTCGACTATGGGAAAGCGCACTTCCAGCCCGAACCGGTCACGGATCAGTCTCAGCCACGCGAAATGCGAGAAAAGGCTGTCGACCGAGAGGGCCATCAGTGCGCACCTGCGCTTCTCGAACGCGGCTGCGTTGCGCGCAAGCGCCACAAACTCCGTGGTGCACACCGGGGTGAAGTCGGCCGGGTGCGAGAACAGGATCAACCACTGGCCCCGGAAATCAGACAGGCGGATCTGCCCGGTCGTGCTGCGCGCCGTAAAATCAGGGGCCTGGTCGCCAATGCGGAGGCCGGCACAAGGGGCAGGGCGGGAGGTGGGGTCAGTCATGCATTCTCCAATACCGCTTGACAGACAGAAATCAAGACATATACACACTTTACGAAAGTAAATTGGAGATGCCCGATGGAACATGCTGACACAGTGCTTCAAGCGGCGGCCGGACAGGTGGCCCGCGCTCAAGCAGACCCGTCCCTCCGTCCGGAAATCAAGGCATTCTTTGACGAGGCGACCTTCACCGTCAGCTACGTCGTGCACGACGCTGCATCGAGCGAGGCGGTTATTATCGACTCGGTGCTCGATTACGATGCGCCTTCCGGCCGCACTTCGACCCATTCAGCTGATTCAATCATCGATTACGTGAAATCAAATAATCTGAAAGTCGTGCTCCTGATCGAGACCCATGCCCACGCCGACCATCTGTCGGCCGCACCTTACCTGCAGGGGATCCTCGGCGGGCAGATCGTTATTGGCCGCCACATCACCACTGTGCAGGAAGTGTTCGGCAACCTGTTCAACGCAGGCAGTGCTTTTGTGCGTGACGGATCGCAGTTCGATGCCCTGTTCGAGGACGGCCACACGTTCCGGATTGGTGCGCTGGAAGGCATAGCCCTTCATGTACCCGGCCATACCCCGGCCGACATGGCCTTCGTGATCGGTGATGCCGTCTTTGCCGGCGACACGATCTTCATGCCCGATTACGGGACAGCGAGGGCCGATTTCCCCGGGGGTGACGCTAGGCACCTGTTCCAGTCGATCCGCCGCCTGCTGTCGTTGCCGGAGGAAACCCGGCTGTTCATGTGCCACGATTACAAGGCACCCGGACGCGATCACTTTGCGTGGGAGACCACCGTGGGTGAGCAGTGCCGCGCCAATGTCCATGTGCATGACGGCATCTCGGAAGACGAATTTGTCGCCATGCGGACCACGCGCGACAAGACGCTGGGAATGCCCACTCTCATCATGCCGAGCGTGCAGGTCAACATGCGCGCCGGCCATATGCCTGAGCCGGAGGACAACGGCGTGCGCTACCTCAAGATTCCGGTGAACGCGGTATGACTCTGGCCGGATTTCCCGATGCGGCTCCGCTGGCGGGGCTGGGCGGCGGCGTGCTGATCGGCCTGGCCGCTGCGCTGATGCTGCTTGGAGCAGGGCGGATCGCTGGTGTGTCCGGCATTGCTGCTCGCGCAACCGGCCTCAGCGACAGCGGCATGTCGAAGTCGAGCGCGTGGATGTTCCTGCTCGGCCTGCCGCTCGGTGCGCTGATTGTCGCGCTGGCGTCGGGCGGTTTGCCAGCCAGCTTCGCCGGACCGGTGCCGCTGGTCATTGCCGGCGTGCTGGTCGGGATTGGCACCCGGCTCGGCAGCGGCTGCACCAGCGGCCATGGCGTTTGCGGGGTGAGCCGCCTGTCGCAACGTTCGATTGTCGCCACCGCCACATTCATGGCGGCAGGCATTGCCACGGTGGCGGCGATGAACGCTCTTGGACTGGAGATCCTGCAATGACGAAGAACATGGGCCCGCTTGACCGTGCCATGCGGCTGATCGTGGCTGCCATACTGGCCGTCTTGGCGTTGAACGGCACCCTGGCCGGCCCGCTCGCCTTGGGGGCCTGGATCGTGGTGGCGGTTTTCGTAACAACCACTTTGGTGAGCTTCTGCCCGCTCTACCGGCTGATGGGGATGGACACATGCGGGAAGGCATGATTCGGCGGCTGCTGCCGCCTCTGGCATCGGGCAGCCTGTTCGGTGCCGGTCTGGCGCTGGGCGGGATGACCGATCCGGCCCGGGTGCGCGGCTTCCTCGACCTGTTCGGGGCCTGGGATCCGACGCTGGCGTTCGTGATGGGCGGGGCGGTGATCGTGATGGCCATTGCCTGGCGCATCCAGCCGCGCCTGGCCCATCCGCTGTTCGCGGAAAAGTTCGCCCTGCCTGATCGCAGCGACCTCACGTTCAAGCTTGTTGCAGGGTCTGCCCTGTTCGGAATCGGCTGGGGCATTGCCGGCCTGTGCCCCGGGCCAGGCGTTGCAGCGCTGGTGCTGGAGCCCGCAGGGGCAGCAACCTTCATTGCCGCCATGCTCGCCGGGATGGGTCTGGTTCGCCTGGTCGAACGGTAAGCGTATTCGCCAGCAAGGCCGGTTTCCCCGTCTGGCCTCGCTGTCATGTGCCCCCTCTCACGGGAAGGAGAGACCCATGACCACTGCCAGGCATCATGATATCGTCATCGTTGGCGGAGGAGCTGCCGGCATCGCGACCGCGTCCTCGCTGCTCAGGCGCAGGCCGTCGCTCGATATCGCCGTCATCGAGCCAAGCGAGGACCACTTCTACCAGCCTGGCTGGACCATGGTCGGTGCCGGTGTGTTCCAGGCACCTGTCACCCGGCGGGCCATGGCGAGCGTCATGCCGAAGGCGGTAACCTGGGTACGGCAGGCAGCAGCCACGTTTCAGCCCGACCACAACCAGGTGACACTGGCAGATGGCGCTACGCTGACTTACCAGGTCCTGGTCGTTGCCCCCGGCATCCGCCTCGCTTGGGAAAAGATCGCGGGGCTGGAAGAGACGCTCGGCAGCAACGGCGTCACCTCCAATTACCGTTATGATCTGGCGCCTTACACCTGGGAGCTCGTGCAGGGCCTCAAGTCTGGCCGCGCAATCTTCAGCCAGCCGCCGATGCCGATCAAATGCGCCGGTGCGCCGCAGAAGGCGATGTATCTCTCGTGCGATGCGTGGGAGGAAGCGGGCGTTCTGGGCAATATCGACGTCGAGTTCCGCAATGCGGGCGCCGTGCTTTTCGGCGTGGCCGATTATGTCCCGGCGCTGATGGAATATGTCGAACGCTATGGAATCCAGCTGAAACTGGGATCCAATCTGGTTGCAGTTGACGGGCCCTCCCGCACGGCCACATTCGCGACCGCCGAGGGTGAAGTGCAGCGCACCTTCGACATGCTGCACGTGGTTCCGCCGCAGGTGGCTCCTCAATTCGTGGCCGACAGCCCGCTGGCGGCGGAAAGCGGCTTCGTCGATGTCGACCAGTTCACACTCCAGCACGTGCGTTATCCCAACGTGTTCGGTGCCGGTGATGCCGGTTCGATGCCCAACGCGAAGACCGCTGCCGCCGCCCGCAAGCAAGCGCCTTTGGTCGCAGTCAATGCGCTGGCCGTGCTGGACGGCAAGGCACCGCCGATCGATTATGACGGCTATGGCTCCTGTCCGCTCACGGTCGAACGCGGCAAGATCATCTTGGCGGAGTTCGGCTATGGCGGGAAACTCCTGCCGAGTTTTCCCGAATGGCTGATCGACGGAACCCGCCCGGCGCGGCTTTCGTGGTTGCTCAAATCTGAAGTGCTGCCGTGGGTCTACTGGAACGGAATGCTCAAGGGGCATGAGTGGCTGGTGCGGCCGAAACCCAGGCTCACGCTGCGGGATGCCGCATGACAATGCCCGACGGGTCGCAAGCGTCACCGCAAGGTGGTGCCCCGCATAACGGGCGCGCGCCGGGGCCGGGGCCGTTCGCTCCGGCCCTGGTGCGCTACTTCCCCATTCTCGAATGGGGCCGAACCTACAACACGGGCGTTCTGACCAGCGACCTGGTGGCGGCGGTGATCGTCACCATCATGCTGATCCCGCAGAGCCTTGCCTATGCTTTGCTGGCAGGCCTGCCGCCGGTGGTCGGCCTCTATGCCTCGATCCTCCCTTTATTCGCCTATGCCGTGTTCGGGACCAGCCGCACGCTGGCGGTGGGGCCGGTGGCGGTGATCTCGCTGATGACCGCCTCGGCCGCCGGCGCGGTGGCGGCGCAGGGCACCGCGCTCTATCTTGAGGCGGCGATCACCCTGGCCGCGCTTTCGGGTGTGATGCTGGTGATCATGGGCCTGCTGCGGCTGGGGTTCCTTGCCAACCTGCTGTCGCATCCGGTCATTTCCGGTTTCATCAGTGCAAGCGGCGTGCTGATTGCCACCAGTCAGCTGAAGCATGTCCTCGGCGTGTCGGCCGGCGGGGAGACCTGGCCGGAAATGCTCGGCGCGCTGGCGCGGTCGATTGCCCAGACCAATTCCTGGACACTGGCGATTGGCGTCCCCGCCACCCTGTTCCTGTTCTGGGTGCGCAAAGGGGCCAAGCCTGCGCTGGTGCGGCTGGGGCTCAAGCCGCGCCTGGCCGATATCGTGGCCAAGGCCGGGCCGGTGGTCGCAGTGGCGCTGACAATCCTGGCAGCGGTCCTGCTCGACCTGTCGGGCAAGGGCGTCAAGCTGGTTGGCGCGGTGCCGCAAGGCCTGCCGCCGTTTGCCCTGCCATCGACGGACCTGACTTTGATCGAACAGTTATGGGTGCCCGCCCTGCTGATCTCCATCATCGGCTTTGTCGAAAGCGTCTCGGTGGCGCAGACACTGGCTGCCAAGCGGCGCCAGCGGATTGCCCCGGATCAGGAGCTGGTCGGGCTGGGGGCGTCCAACATCGCCAGCGCCTTCTCGGGCGGCTACCCGGTGACGGGCGGTTTTGCCCGTTCGGTGGTCAATTTCGATGCGGGGGCGGAAACACCTGCCGCCGGGGCCTATACCGCGGTGGGCATCGCGCTCGCCTCGCTGTTCCTGACCCCGCTGCTGTTCTACCTGCCGATTGCCACGCTGGCCGCAACCATCATCGTCGCGGTGCTGAGCCTGGTCGATTTCCAGACACCCGGCAAGCTGTGGCGCTATTCGAAGCCGGATTTCGCCGCGCACATGGCGACCATCGGGATTACCCTGCTGGCCGGGGTCGAGCTTGGCGTGATCGCGGGCGTTGGCGTCGGCCTGCTGCTCTACCTGTGGCGCGCCTCGCGGCCGCACGCGGCGATTGTCGGGCGGGTGCCGGAGACCGAGCATTTCCGCAATGTGCTGCGGCACAAGGTGTTCACCGTGCCGCACGTGGTGTCGATCCGGATCGACGAGAGCCTGACCTACCTCAACGCCCGCTGGCTGGAGGAATATGTGCTGGAGCGCGTCGCTGAGCGGCCCGAGCTGCGCCATGTCATCCTGATGTGCAGCGCAGTGAACGAGATCGACGCGTCAGGCCTCGAAAGCCTGGAAGCAATCAACCACCGCCTTGTCGATGGCGGCATCGGCCTGCACCTGTCGGAAGTGAAGGGGCCGGTGATGGACCACCTCCAGCGGACCCATTTCCTCGAAGAGCTGAACGGCCGGGTCTACCTGTCGCAGGACCGCGCCTTTGCAGAGCTGGCCGCCGACGACGGCAGGGGCGACGAACCGACGCCCGACATGGCGCGCGGGATGATCTGAGGCATCAGGGCAGCAGGACGCCTGAGCCGGTCGTCACCCGAGCCTCGAAGTCGCGGTGCGCCTGTGCTGCTTCCAGCAGCGGATAACGCTGACCGATGGTGACGGTCAGGGCGCCTGCGCGCAGCAGGTCGTAAACCCGGCTGGTGCCAAGATCGCGCTCCTCCGGTGTGGCGTAGTAGTGGAAGATCGTCGGCCGGGTGACGAACAGGCTGCCCTTCGCTGCGAGCGCGCCGAGGCCGATGCCCTCGACCGGGCCGCTGGCGTTGCCATAACTGATCAGCAATCCGCGCGGGCTGAGCGAATCGAGCGAGGCTTCCCATGTGTCCATGCCGACCCCGTCGAATACCACAGGCACGCCCTTGCCACTGGTCAGGTCTCGCACGCGCGGCGCGACCGGTTCGCGGTCATAGCGGATCACGTGGGCCGCCCCGGCTTCCCGGGCCAGCCCTTCCTTCGCCGCGCTGGAGACTGTGCCGATCACCTCGACCCCTAGATGCGTCAGCCACTGCACCATCAGCAGGCCGACCCCGCCGGCCGCCGCGTGGACCAGTACGGTGTCACCCGCCTTTACGTGGGCGCAGCGCTCCACCAGCGCCTCGACCGTAAACGCCTTGACCAGTGCGGCAGCAGCCACCTCGCACGAGACGTGATCGGGGAGTGGGAACAGCGCGGCGGCGGGCATCACCCGGTGGGTGGCATAGGCCCCCAGGCCGGGGCCGATGTAAGCGACCCGGTCACCCTCCGCATGGCCGGTTACCCCTTCGCCCAGCGCGACGATCCGCCCGGCCGCTTCGATGCCCAGGCCGCTCGGCAGCGGGATCGGGTAGATGCCGCGCCGGCGGTAGGTGTCGATGAAGTTGAGCCCCACTGCCTCGTGCGCGATCAGCACTTCGCCGGGGCCTGGGGCGGGTAGGGGTTCCTCCCGCCATTCGATCACTTCGGGGCCGCCATGGGCGGTGATGAGCGCGCGCTGATAGGTCATGGGCTGCCTTGTGCATGGATTGGCGGGCGGGTCCAACTGCCAATCTAGAGCGGCAGGGGCAGGGCGGTGGTTTCCTTGAGCCGCTCCATCGAGAAGTTGGAGGTCACGTCCGACAGGTCGGGCACGCGGGCGATCAGGCGCTGGTAGATGCGGTCATAGTCGGCAATGTCGCGCACGCGGAGTTTCAGCAGGTAATCGATGTCGCCCGCCATGCGGTGGCATTCAACGATCTCGTCGATCGCCTCGACCGCGCGGGAGAAGGCTTCGAGCCACTCGGGATCGTGCCGGCGGGTGCGGATGGCGACGATCACCGAGGTGCCGAGCCCGATCGCCTCAGGCGCAACCAGAGCGACCCGGCCGCGGATCACACCCAGTTCCTCCAGCCGCCGGATGCGCCGCCAGCACGGATTGGCAGACAGGCCCACTTGCTCGCCAACCGCCGCGACCGGCAGGCTGGCGTCGCGTTGCAGGACGCGCAGGATACGCCAGTCGATAGCATCAATTTGCGAGGTAATGTCCTTCATTGGGATGGTATTGCACATTTTTCGGATGAAAGCGATGCATTTGGGATGATATTGCCCGGCACCAGTGGCATTGTGCCCCTCAACAGGGAGACGCATCGCATGATCCGCAAGGCATTCACCGAACACCCCGCATCAGTCGGCGAGACCTATGGCGAGCATCTCGCCCATGCGAGCGGCTTTGGCTTGCGGATGATTGCGGGCGGGATTGCCTGCCTCCTCCACGGGCTGCTGCCGTTCCTGTTCGTGAAGACCGGCAGCCAGCAGATCCGCACCCTGCATGACCGGATGGTGGTCAATCGCTCCAAGATGCCCAGCGTGATGGACTTCGTGATCTAGACCCAAGTTTTCAGACAGGCACCACGGTCTGCTCGATCTTGCCGAAGATCGAGTGGCCGTGCTCGTCGTCCATCCACACTGCCACCCGGTCCCCCGGCTGCATGAACGGGGTCTTGGGCGCACCCTGCTGGATCGTCTCGATCATGCGGATTTCGGCGATGCAGCTGTAGCCGAGGCCGCCTTGCGCCACCGGCTTCCCGGGGCCGCCATCGGCACCCTTGTTCGAAACCGTACCCGAACCGATGATCGAACCGGCGCACAGGCTGCGGGTCTTGGCCGCATGAGCGACAAGGTCCGCCAGGCTGAAGGTCGCGTCCTCACCCGCGTTCGCGCGGCCGAACGGTTGTCCGTTGAGGTCGACATTCAGCGGTAGCCTGATCACGCCGTCCGCCCAGGCGTCGCCCAGCTCGTCGGGCGTTACGGCCACTGGCGAGAAGGCGCTGGCGGGCTTGGACTGGAAGAAGCCGAAGCCCTTGTCCAGCTCGCCCGGGATCAGCCCGCGCAGGCTCACATCGTTGACCAGCGTCAGCAGGCGGATGTGGCCCAGTGCCTCGGCGCTGGTCACGCCCATCGGCACGTCGCCGGTAATGCAGGCGATCTCGCCTTCCATGTCGCAGCCCCAGGCCACATCGCCGAGCGGGATGTCCTCACGCGGAGCGAGGAAGCCGTCGCTGCCGCCCTGGTACATCAGCGGATCGTGGTAGAAGCTCTCCGGCACCTTGGCCCCGCGCGCCTGGCGCACCAGCTCGACATGGTTGATGTAGGCCGAGCCGTCAGCCCACTGGTAGGCGCGGGGCAGGGGCGAGAGCGCATCGCGCTCGTGGAACCGCTCGCACGGCACGGTCTGGTGCTCGACGTCGCGGTAGAGCGCTTCGAGCAGCGGGGCGAGGTTGTCCCAATCGTCGAGCGCGGCCTGAAGCGTAGGGGCGATGTTGTCCGCCGCGCAGCACCGGGTCACGTCCCTGGATACCACCACGAGCTTGCCGTCGCGGGTTCCGTCTCTCAGGCTGGCGAGCTTCATGGCATGGTCCTTTCCGGGTTGTCCGGCTGGTTGTCGGGATGGGCGCGCTGGAACTGGGGCATGGCGAGGCAGGCCGCCTCGATCCGGCGGATATGGGGCATGGCGCCAAAGTCGAACGCGAACCGCTGCGCATTGTAGACCTGCGGCAGCAGCACGACCTCGAACAGGCCGGGCGCATCGAACAGGAAGTCACCGGTGCCAAGCTGGGCCAGCCGCTGCTCGACTGGCCCGAGGGTGCGGGCAAGCCAGTGGCGATACCACACGTCGATCTCGCCCTGCGAATGGCCCAGCGGGTCCTTGAGGTACTTGAGCACCGGCAGGTTGAGCGGCGCATGGAGCTCGGTCGCGATGGCGTAGGTCAGCTCGCGCGCAGTGAACCGGTCCTCCAGCCCTGCAGGCAGCAGTGGCGGCGCGGGGTGGGCTTCCTCCAGCCATTCCAGCTGCGCCATCGACTGCGCCCGGTCACGCCCGCCCGCTTCCAGCAAGGGCACGCTGCCGAACGGGTTGCGGGTAGTGAAGCCCGCGTCCTTCTGCTGCGAGGTCAGCAGGTTCACCGGCACGTAGTCGTAGGCGAGCCCCTTGAGCTCCAGCGCGATACGCAGGCGGTAGGTGGTCGAACTGCGGTAGTAGCCGTGCAGGCGTATCATGCGGTCACCCCCCTCGGCGGTAGACATGGACCACATGTTACACTGTCCTGAAGCAAAAAAGTCAGGGGCCTCTGCTGCCCGGAAACGAGCCAGACCGAAGCGGAAGAACAGTGCATCATGGCATCACCGTGACACATTGCGGCGATGTAGGACAGAGCTTGCGGCCGGCCCGCATCAGAATGCCGGAATCCCGGTAATCCCGCGCCCCAGGATCAGGGCATGGACATCGTGCGTGCCTTCGTAGGTGTTGACCGTCTCCAGGTTCACCATGTGGCGGATCACGTGGTATTCGTCCGAAATGCCGTTGCCGCCGTGCATGTCCCGCGCCGCGCGGGCGATTTCCAGCGCCTTGCCGACGTTGTTGCGCTTGACGACCGAAATCATGTCGGGCGCGAAGCGGCCTTCGTCCATCAGGCGGCCGACCCGCAGCGAGGCTTGCAGGCCCAGCGCGATATCGGTCAGCATATCGGCCAGCTTCTTCTGGTAGAGCTGCGTTCCGGCGAGCGGACGGCCGAACTGCCTGCGGTCCAGACCATACTGGCGCGCGGCGGCCATGCAGAACTCGGCCGCGCCCATCGCGCCCCAGCTGATGCCGTAGCGGGCGCGGTTGAGGCAGCCGAACGGCCCCTTCAGCCCCTGGACATCGGGCAGGAGTGCGTCGGCGCCCACTTTCACGTCTTCCATCACGATCATGCCGGTGGTGGAGGCGCGCAGGGAAACCTTGCCCATGATCTTAGGGGCGGAAAGACCGGCCATGCCTTTCTCCAGCACGAAGCCGCGAATGCCGCCGCCATGTGCCTCGCTCTTGGCCCAGACCACGAAAACGTCGGCAAAGGGCGCGTTGGAAATCCACGTCTTGGTGCCATTGAGCACGTAACCATCGCCATCCTTGCGGGCGACGGTCTTCATCCCGGCCGGGTCCGATCCAGCGTCGGGCTCAGTCAGGCCGAAGCAGCCAATCAGCTGGCCCGAAGCAAGGCCGGGCAGGTACTTGCGGCGCTGATCTTCCGAACCGTAGGCATAAATCGGATACATCACGAGCGACGACTGGACCGAGGCCATCGAACGGTAGCCGGAATCGACCCGCTCGATCTCCCGCGCGATCAGGCCGTAGGCGACATAGCCGGCGCCCGCGCCGCCATATTCAACCGGAATGGTCGCGCCGAGCAGGCCAGCCTGCCCGAACAGCGGGAACAGTTCGGGGGCATCGGCTTCATCCCGGAAAGCCTGCTGCACGCGCGGCTGGAGTTCGCTCTGGGCGAACCCGTGCGCGGCATCGCGGATCATCCGCTCGTCCTCGGTCAGCTGGGTTTCGAGGTCGAACGGATCTTCCCAATTGAAGGGAACCATGCCTGCCACAAGTTTCTCCTGTAACTAGTTTTATGCCCCTTTGCAGGGATGGCTTATGCCTGCAAGGGTCAGAGTCTGCCGAAGCGGTTCTCGTATCCTGCCGTGTCGCCGGCGGCGAGCAGTTTTGCCTGTTCAACCCAGTTGTCGCGCCGGATGCGCCCCTCGAACCGGCCTAGCCGGGCGTCGATCCGGTCGATGTCCTCATCGCTCCACCCTGCGATCTGGTCGAACCGGGTCACCCCCAGGCTGACCAGCACGTCGCGCAGCTTGGGGCCGATGCCCTTGATCCGGGTCAGGTCGTCCCCTGCGGCGGCCGCAACCGGAATCGCCTGCGGAATGGGGACGGGTGTATCGGCCCGGGCTGCCGCCGCACTGTCAATCAGCGCCTGGTTGCGCGTGGCCGGATCGGCACCCTCGTCAAGCACATCGCGCCTGTCACCCGAGACCCGCGTCTTGCGGCTGGCGGCGAAGATCCACCATGCCACCAGCAGGCCGATCAGCAGCGCGGCGACCAGCAATATCCAGTTTGCTTCCACCAGTTCCATCATGCGGTGTCTTCTCCTTCCTTGCGGCCGACGCGCCCCCAGACGAGCCAGCCGAGCCCGAACCCTGCAGCATAAGCCGCCAGCGCCATCAGTACGAGTTCGAACACGATCGGCATGGTCCCGGGGCTCCTACCGCGCGCTCGGCGTATCGATCGGGGTCGGTTGCAGCGGCACTGTCGCAACCACGGAAAACTCGATCCGGCGGTTCGCCGGGTCTTCGGGCAGCAGGCCGATGACGGGCCGGGCCGAGCCGACCCCCACCGAACGCAAGCCTTCGTCAGGGATGCCCCGCGCGATCAGCGCGGCCAGCACCGCATCGGCCCGTTCCTGAGACAGGGCCAGGTTTGCGGCTTCGTTGCCCGTGCCGTTGGTGTGGCCGGTGATCGCGATAATGCTGCCCAGGCACGGGCGCAGCGCGGCGGCAACTTCATCCAGCAACTGGCGGCTGCCTGCATCGATGGAACTGCGGCCTTCGTCGAACCGGATGCTGCGCGCCTTGAGCAGGGCATTGACGTCATCCTGGCAGTGCAGCGGCGCGAACACCGGTTCGTTGCCTTGTGCCTTCATTTCGCTGTCGGCCCAGCGCACGCCGCCGACGCCAGGTACGGCAGCGATCGCGCGGGCAATCTGTTCGCGTAGAGCATCGTCCATCGCTTCCCCGCCTGACAGGGTCGGGTGGCGAGATGCGAGGTCACCGAGTCCGCGGAAATCGGGCGAGACTGGCGTGCCGCCCGCTGCAGCAATGGCCGCAACCGCATCCTGTTCGAACCGTTCCAGCAATGCCGGGGTGGTGACGCGCGCGCCGGTAACGGCCAGCGCTGCGGTCAGCACGGCACCGGCAGTCAGGGCAAGGGCGGGGCGGATCGGCATTGGTCCGGCTTAGCGGGGGAGGGGCGCAGACGGAACCCTGCACATGCGCCTAATCCTGTGGCTTGTCGCCGCTCAGGTTCTTGCGGAACAGCACCCGGTCTTCCGGGCCGAACCCGCGGTTCCAGATCACCCAACCATAGGTCAGCAGGATCAGTGGCACGCCGACGATCAGTTCCACCCATTCGGGCATCAGGGTGGCGAGGTAGCCGACCAGCACCGCCGGTGCCGCAGCCCAGACCAGTGCCCAGCGCCAGTTGTTGACCCGGTGGCCCAGGATGCGGGACAGCAGCCACGCCTTGACCAGCGAGGCCGCGCCAAGCGCCAGCATCAGGGCAATGGCCGCTGCTGCTGCCTTGTGGGGCTCGCCGTAGCCGAGGTTCTGGACCAGCACGATCAGGCCCACCGTCAGCGCGGCCTGAAGTGCGATGGTGGCAAGCGAGATGGCAAGGTTCCGTTTGCGGGCGACATAGACCAGTGCCGCTTCGGAGACGACCGCAGTGGCGGCAACCACTTCGGCGGCGAGCAGGAATGCGAGCGCGCCCGTGCCGCCGACGAATTCCGGCCCGACCAGCCCCATGACCGCTTCGCCCGGCACGCCCAGCGCCAGAGCGATACCGGCCTGCGCGGCGACAATCCAGAAGCCGACCTGCGCGACCTGTTTGGCAATCGCGCCGAGATTGCCTTCCTTGAGATTGCGGGTGATGACCGGGCCGAGGATCGGCTCGAAGCTGGTCTTCAGCTTCTGCGGTAGGCTGGCGACCTGCTGGGCGATGTAATAGATGCCTACCGCTGCCGGAGCGGCGAAAAAGCCGAGGATGAAGATGTCGAGCCGCCGGGTGCCCCACTCGACCGCGTCGGCCGTGGCGAGCGGCAGTGCGCGCATGGTCTGGCGCCACAGGGCCTGCGGTTGCGGCCGCCAGTCCTTCGGCAGGCCGTAGTCGCGCAGGAACGACCAGGCCGCGGCGGCCAGCCCGGCGTAGATCGAAACGATATAGGCCAGTGACAGCCCGGCTTCGCGAAAACCGGTGTAGAAAAACACGCCGGCCATGATCGAGATCGTCCACGGCTCGATCACCGCGCGGGCGCGGACGGTGGTGGCTATGTCATAGCGGTAAGCCTGCGCCGCGAGCAGGATCTCGGTCAGGGCAAAGGCGGGGATGGCCAGCACCAGCAGCTTGTCGAGCTCGCTGTACTGGCCCGACGGGAACATCGGTTCCGGAAAGAACCACAGCACGATGCCCGCAACCACCGAATAGGCCAGCGCCAGCAGGATGCCGTCGAACACCACGTTGGCCGGGCGCAGGCCTTCGCCCTCGCTCAGCCGCTGGGCCAGCCCGCGCTTCTCGCCGAGCGAGCACAGCATCGCCAGCAGTTCGACCACCACCAGGGCCGAGGCGAACCGGCCCAGCGCGTCTGCCCCGTAGAGCCGACCGGCGATGAACAGGAACGGCAGGCGCGCCAGCAGGCGCAGCAGGAAGCCGATGAAATTGGTCCGCCCGCCCTTGGCCAGCGCGGCGATATCGCCCTGGTTGGCCTGTTCGGTCACGCTGCCGGGTGGCTTTCGGCGCGCAAGGGGCGGTTCAGCAGAGCGGTGACCACGGCGACGGCCGGGGCACCGGCGAGCAGGTCAGTCACACCGGCGACAATCGGCATGTCGACACCGTGTTGGCGGGCGAGGTCGCGCAGCACCGGGGCAGTATGCGCGCCCTCGGCCACGGTGCGCCGGTCAGCCATCAGCGCGGCCGCCGAACCGCCTTCGCCCAGCGCCTTGCCGAGCGAGAAGTTGCGGCTGGCGGTGGAGGAGCAGGTCAGCACGAGATCGCCGAGGCCGCACAGGCCCGACAGCGTTTCTGCCCGCGCGCCCAGCGCCTCGCCGAACCGCAGCATCTCGGCATAGCCGCGCGCAATCAACGCGGCGCGGGCGTTCTGCCCCAGGCCCAGCCCGTCGACCACCCCGCAGGCAATCGCGAGGACGTTCTTGACCGCGCCGCCGATTTCCGCCCCGGTCACGTCGTCGGAATAGTAGGGCCGGAACGCGGGCCTTGCGATGGCAGGGGCGAGCCGCGCCCATTGCGCCTGACCGCCGCTGCAGGCGAGGGTCACCGCTGTCGGCAATCCGGCGGCCACCTCGTGCGCGAACGTCGGGCCGGACAGGACGGCGACGGCGCTCTGCGGCATGGCTTCGCTGGCGACATGGTTCATCAGCCGGCCACTGCCTGCCTCGATCCCCTTGCTGCACAGGACGAGGTCGCGCGGGGCCGGTGCCAGCCCGCCCAGGACCCGTGCCAGATGCTGGGCCGGGGTAACGGCAAGCACCGTCTCGCACGCGGCCAGATCGGCCAGATCGCCGGTGGCCTTGAGCGTGTCGGCCAGCGTGGCAGACGGCAGGTAGAGCGGGTTGCGCCGGTCCCGGTTGATCGCCTCGACCAGTTCCGGTTCCAGCGCCCACAGGATCACCTCGCGCCCGTCCGATGCAAGCATCTGCGCCAGTGCCGTGCCCCAGGCACCGGCGCCGATTACGCCGACCCGTTCGCTTGCCGCACTCATGCCTTGTACCCCGCACCGCGCACCGGTTCAGCCAGCGGATCGAGCGGCCAGCGCGGGCGGGCGACGAAATCGAGCGGGTCGGCGCGGAAATCCGTCAGCCCCAACCGCTCGCATCCCGCCCAGGCGATCATCGCGGCATTGTCGGTACACAGGGCCAGTGGCGGGGCAACGAAACGCATTCCCCGCTCGTCCGCCAGTTCCTCCAGCGCGGTGCGGATGCGCTGGTTGGCCGCCACGCCGCCCGCCACGACCAGCGCCGGGACCGGCTCCATCGCGTCAAGCGCGCGGGTCAGCCGGTCGAGCACGCAGTCGAGCGCGGCCTGCTGGAAGCTGGCGGCAATATCGGCGTCAGCGTGAAGCCCGCTTTCGCTGGCCCGCAGAACCGCGCTCTTCAGCCCGGCGAAGCTGAAATGCGGCTCGGCGCTGCCTTTGAGCGGGCGGGGCAGGGGAACGGCGCGCGGATCGCCTTGCTGCGCCAGCCGCTCTACCGCCGGGCCGCCGGGAAAGCCGAGGCCGAGGATCTTGGCGGTCTTGTCAAAGGCTTCGCCCAGCGCATCGTCGATCGTGGTGGCGATGCGGCGATACTGGCCAACCCCGTCCACCCGCAGGATCTGGCAATGTCCGCCCGAAACCAGCAGCAGGGCATAGGGAAATTCAAGCCCCGGATCGGCCAGCCGGGGGGACAGGGCATGCCCTTCCAGATGGTTCACCGCGATCAGCGGCACTGCGCTGGCCATGGCCAGCGCCTTGGCCGTGACCAGCCCCACCATCACCCCGCCGATCAGGCCGGGCCCGGCGGTGGCGGCAATGGCATCGCAATCGCGCAGTTCGACCCCGGCATCGGCCAGCACGGCCTCGATCATCGGAGCCAGCCGCTCGACATGGGCGCGGGCGGCGATTTCCGGCACGACGCCGCCGTAGGGGGCGTGTTCCGCGTCCTGGCTGGCAATCCGCTGGGCGAGAATCACCCGCCCGGTGGTCACCAGGGCTGCTGCCGTCTCGTCGCAGCTTGATTCTATGCCGAGGACCAGGCCCATGGTGCTTCCCCTGAACAAATTGCGCCGCTAGGGCAAGCGTTGCACCATGACCAAGACGCCCACGATCCGCCTCGGAACCCGCCAATCCCCGCTTGCCATGGCCCAGGCCCGCGAAACGCGCGAGCGCCTGTGCGCCGCCCATGGATGGACGGAGGATGCCGTCGAACTGGTCCCCGTCCGGGCCAGCGGCGACAAGGTGCTTGACCGCCCGCTGGCAGAGATTGGCGGCAAGGCGCTGTGGACCAAGGAACTCGATGGCTGGCTGCACGAAGGCCGGATCGATGCAGCGGTCCATTCGATGAAAGATGTGGAAACACTGCGTCCGGACTGGCTCACCATCGGTGCGATTCTGCCGCGCGAGGACGTGCGGGACGTGCTGGTTGGCGCGCCGAGCGTGGCGGCAATTCCGGCCGGGGCACGGGTCGGAACCAGCGCCCCGCGCCGCGCCGCCCAGATGCTCCATGCCCGCCCGGACTGCTCCGTGGTGCTGTTCCGCGGCAATGTGGCCACCCGGCTGGCGCGGCTCGCGGCGGGAGAGGCAGATGTCACTCTGCTCGCTGCCGCAGGGCTGGCGCGGCTGGGCGAAAGCGGCGTGGGTACACCGCTGCCGGAAGATGACTGGCTGCCCGCCCCGGCGCAGGGGGCGATCGGAATCGAGTGCCGCGCGGATGACAGCCGGGTGCGCGACCTGATCGGTGCCATCAACCATGCGTCTTCGCGGTTGCAGGTCATGGCCGAGCGCGGGCTGCTGGCGGCGCTGGGGGGCAATTGCCATAGCCCGATCGCCGTGCTGACCCGGATCGATGACGATTCCATCGTCATGCGCGCGGCAATCTACAGTGCTGACGGGATCGAGCGGGTCGAAGGGCAGGCACGGTTCGCGGCGCACGATGCGGCCGGCCCGGCCCGGTTGGCGCGTGAACTGCTCGGCCAGGCACCGCCCGCCATCCAGGCCCTGTTCGACGGGACTGCTTTCGACGGCGCTGCATGAGCGGCGCACTCGTGGTCTTGCGGCCCGAGCCCGGACTTTCGGCCACCGTTGACCTTGCCCGGGCAGATGGTTTCACCGTGACCGCGGCCCCCATGGCAGAGGTTCAGCCGGTTGCGTGGCAGGTTCCCCCGCCTGCCAGCTTTGATGCCCTGCTGCTCGGCAGCGCCAATGCAATCCGGCATGGCGGCGCTGCCCTGGCGGACTATCGGGGGTGCCGCGCGCTGGTGGTGGGCGAGGCGACTGCACGCGTCGCTCGCGATGCGGGGCTGGACGTGGTGGCAACCGGCACGGGCGGGCTTCAGTCGGTGCTTGACCGGATTGCAGGCTCCGAATTCAAACGTCTTTTGCGCCTGGCAGGAGAAGACCGGGTGCCCCTGAGCGCGCCCGCCGGCGTATTGATCGAGACGCGGGTGGTCTACCGGGTCGCCTACTTCCCGCTCGCTCCCCAAGCGGTCGAGGCCCTGCAAGGTGGCGCGCTGGCCTTGCTCCATTCGGGCGAGGCGGCGAGCCATTTCGCGGCGGAGTGTGACCGCGCCGGGCTGGAGCGGGCCGGAATCGCGATTGCCGCGCTGGCCCCCCGCATTGCCGAGTCGGCAGGCCACGGCTGGCGCCAGGTTGGTGTTGCGGCGCAAGCGAACGACCGTGCCTTGCTGGAAATGGCGCGCGACATGTGCCAATGATTCCGGCGGAGGGCCGCTCACAAGGCCCATGCGGGGCGCAGAACGGATAATGATGGACCAGTACAGCACCCAGGGCCCAGCCCGCACATCGCTCAAACCCTATCTCTGGGTCGGGCTTGCCTGCTTTGTGTTGGGGGCCATGCTGGCAGGTTACCTTGCGTGGCGCAGTGACCCCGGCCTGTTCGGATTTGGTGCACCTGCTGAGGAACAGGTCGAGCGGCGCAGCTCAACCCCTGCGGCGGTTGCATCCGGCATGGCTATCCCGGCACCTGTGCCCAGCGTCACCGCGACCCAGGCCGCAGCCGAAGCGACGGTCGAGCGGGTGGCAGAGCAACAGGGTGGCATCGAACAGCGCCTTGCAGCAGCCGAGCAACGGCTTGCCCGGCTCGATCTCCAGTCGCAGGCCGCTTCCGGCAACGCAGCGCGGGCGGAAGGCCTGCTGATCGCCTTCGCCACCCGCCGGTCGATCAGCCGGGGCGCGGAGCTCGGCTATCTGGCAGACCAGTTGCGGCTGCGTTTTGGCGATGCCCTGCCCAATGCGGTCGAGACGGTCATCGCCTTCTCGCGCGAGCCTGTGACGCTGGATGAGCTGATGGCGCGCCTTGATGGCCTTGCGCCGAAACTGTCCGATCCGGCGCAGATGAACCTGGTCGAACGGGTCCGGCGCGAGGTGACCAGCCTGTTTGTCATCCGGCGCGAAAGCACCCCTTCGCCGCAACCGGCTATGCGAATCGAACGGGCGCGCTATTTCCTCGAAAGCGGGCGGGTCAACAAGGCGATCGAGGAAGTCCGCAACCTGCCCGGGGCCACCAACGCAGACGCCTGGACCAGGGATGCGGCGCGCTATGCCGAAGCACAGCGCGCGCTCGATCTGATCGAAACCTCGGCCGTGCTTGAACCGCGGCGACTGCGGGACAGTTCCGGCACGCCGGTGGAGCAGCCCAGCCCGGCGGGGTAAGGCCGGAGGCTAGGCCCGGAGCAGTTCGGGCACTTCGCCAGAAACGCCGCGCGCCTCGTCCATGAACCAGCGTTTCAGCACCGGCATCCGCTGGACCCCGCCCATGCCGAACCGGCGCACTGCCGAAGCCGTGCGTCCGGGCAGGCCGAACAGGCGGGTCAGCACGTCGGTCGCGAACGAGACGCTGAAGGTATCGAGCCCCCGCCAGGTTTCGTAGCGGCGCAGCATTTCGGCATCGCCCAGATCCAGCCCCAGTCGCCGTGCTTCTGCCAGCACCTCGACCAGCGCGCCGACGTCGCGCAGGCCCAGGTTCAGGCCCTGCCCGGCTATGGGGTGCATCCCGTGCGCCGCATCGCCGACCAGCACCATGCGCTGTTCCACCATCCGCGCGGTGTGCTGGAAGCTGAGCGGATAGGACGACCGTTCACCCACCAGTTCCACTGTGCCGAACACGTCGCCCATCCGCTTTGCCACTTCTGCCAGGAAGGCACGCGGCGAAAGGGCGAGGACACCGGCAGCGTCTTTCTCCGAGACGGTCCACACCAGCGCGGAGCGATGGCGGCCTTCGGGCGTGTCGCGCAGGGGCAGCAAGGCGAAGGGGCCATCCGGATAGAAGATTTCCCACGCCACCCCGCCGTGCGGTTTTTCGTGGACCAGCCCGGCAATGATCGCGCGGTGGCCGTAGCCCCATTTTGCCAGCGAGATGCCTGCCTCGTCACGAGTGGGTGAGGCACGCCCCTCGGCGCCGACCAGCAGCTCGGCACGCAGCACCGCGCCATCGGCCAGCGTCGCGCTGACGCCGTGTTCGGCGCGGTCCCGGTCGATGATCCGGGCATTGCTGTGCCAGGCGATGAGTGGCTGGGCGGCGGCGGCTTCGAACAGGGCCAGGCGCAGATCGCGGTTGGCGAACATCCGGCCGAGCGTGCCCTCGTGCGGTTCCGGGCGGAAGTCGATCCGCCCGGGCTTCATCTGGTCGGTGACGGCGATGGCCTCGATCGGGCAACCCAGCGGCTCGAGCCGGTCGGCGATCCCGATATTGGTGAACAGGTTCCAGCTGGCGGTGGAAATGGCCGAGGCGCGCACATCGTAACCGTCAGCGGTCAGCTCGGCCGGATCGGCCCGGTCCACCACATGGCTGGACAGCCCGCGCGTGGCCGCTGCCAGAGCCAGCGTCATGCCGACCAGTCCGCCGCCCAGGATCAGGAGATCGCGCTTCTCGTCCATGCTCGTGTCGACCATTGCAGCCTCGTTGTCATCGGGTGGCAATAGCCCTAGAGGGTCGCGCGTGATCGAGGCAAGGACATTGGGCGGCTGGCGCGCGATTTGGCTCGTGCTGGTTGCGGCGTTCGCGCTGTTCGGCGCTGCTGCGCAGGCGCAACCGGCCGCGGTGCGAAGCGGGCCGGGCGACGACCGGATTTCCGTGGAACTTTATGCGGACGGGCCGCCTCGTGCAGGCGAGGAATGGCTGCTTGCCTTCCGCTTCATCCCGGTGGCCGACGAATGGCACGGCTACTGGTCCAATCCCGGCGACGCCGGGCTGGGGATGACGCTCGACTGGCAATTGCCGGACGGTTGGCAGGCGGGCGCGCCGCTCTATCCGATGCCGCGCACGCTGGTGACCAGCGGCCTGATGAACCATGTGTTCAAGGGCGCCTATACCGTCTTCGTCCCGGTGCGGGTGCCTGCGGGGAGCCGGATCGACCCGGCGCAGATGGTGTCGGTCACGCTCGAATACCTGGCCTGTACCGACACGATCTGCGTGCCCCAGCAGGCCACTGTCACCCGCAGGCTCGGTGATGTGCCGGCCAGCAGCGCTTTCGGCGCATGGCGGGCGGCTCTTGTGCCGCCGCTCGACCAGGACGGCGCGTGGGAGCGGACCGGCGCGCTGCTCCGGATCGGCATTCCCTTGCCTGCTGCGGTCAATCTGGCCCGGCCGCATGTCTTCCTCGAAACGACCGACCTGGGGCAGGGCTGGCAGCCCGCCTATGTCGAGGCGCAGACTTTCCGGCGCGAAGGCGACCTGCTTGTCGCCGAAGTGCCCTTGCGGCGCTTGCCACTGCCTGAGGGCGCGGCAGTGCCGCCCGAACCGGCTTCCGTGCAGGGCATCCTGTCCTTTGCCGAGGGCGAAGGGGTACGGTTCGGGGCGCGGGCAGGCGAGGTTCCGCTCGAAGGCAAGGCACCGCTGGCCGGACCGGCAGAGCCCGCCCTGTGGGCCTTGCTCCTCGCGGCATTGGCGGGTGGGCTGATCCTGAACCTGATGCCCTGCGTCTTCCCGATCCTCAGCCTCAAGGCCATCAGCCTGGTAAAGTCCGGGCAGAGCGAGGCGGTCGCCCGGCGTGAAGGGATTGCCTACACGGCGGGCGCGGTGCTCGCCTGCGTCGGCCTCGGCGCCGTGCTGCTGGCCCTGCGCGCGGCGGGCGAGCAGGTTGGCTGGGCGTTCCAGTTGCAGGAACCGGGCGTGGTGGTGGCGCTGCTGCTGCTGGCGGCGGTCATCACCGCCAATTTTGCGGGCCTGTTCCAGTTGCCTTCGCTGCCGCTGACGCGCGGCGGGCAGTCTGCCGGTGGTTTTGCGACCGGTTTCCTCGCCGCTTTCGTCGCCACGCCCTGCACCGGCCCGTTCATGGCGGCGGCACTGGGCGCGGCGCTGGTCCTGCCGGCAGCGCAGGCGCTGCTCCTGTTCGCCGCCCTGGGGCTGGGGCTGGCCTTGCCGTTCCTGGCGATCGGCCTCTCGCCCGCCCTGCGCCGCCGCCTGCCCAGGCCGGGGCCGTGGATGGAGCGGTTCCGCAAGGCGATGGCGATCCCGATGGGGCTTACCGCGCTGGCGCTGGTCTGGCTCACCGCGCGGCTGGGGGGACAGGGCTTCGCCTTGGTCGCGCTGGTCGCGCTGTTCGGGGTGCTGCTGGCGCTGGCGGTCGTCGGGCGGTTGCAGCGCCATGGCAAGCTGGCCTGGCCCGCCTTTGGCCTGATTGCCGCGCCGTTCGCGATTTTTGCCGCCTTTGCCCTCCCGGCCAGCCATGACCCGGCGTCTGCCGGCGCAGCGGAGTCGATCCACGATCCGGTTCCGTTCGACGAATTCGTACTGATGAACACGGTCCAGTCACAGGGCAAGCCGGTGTTCGTGTGGTTCACCGCCGACTGGTGCGTGACCTGCAAGGTCAACGAAAGCGCCGCGATCGAGCGGGAAGCGGTGAAGCAGGCGTTCGACCGCGCCGGGGTCGTCACCATGCGCGGTGACTGGACCCGCCGCGATCCGGCGATTACCGAATTCCTGGCCGGACAAGGCGCGGCGGGCGTGCCGCTCTACCTGTGGTATGCGCCGAACCGCGCGCCCGAGCAGCTGCCGCAGGTGCTTACTGCGGGGTTGCTGGTGGAGCGGGCAGAGGCAGTGCCGCTGTCCCCCGGCAGCGGTCAATCAGCTGCGCCGGCTCGCTCGACGGATTGAGGACGGTCGTTCCCGCGCCGGGAATGGTCAGTTCGACTTCGCGGGCGCCGGTCAGCGCCTCCAGCCGGGTATCACCGGCCGGGATCTCGCCCCGCCAGATCCACAGCTGGCCTTCGCGCACGGCATCAACCGGGAGCCGCAGCATGTGGCTGTTGCCGATCAGGGCGGCAAAGGCCTGTGCCTCCGGATCGGCCGGTGAATAGCGGGTCAGACGGATGCTGGCCCCGTCCTGCGTCCGGGCACAGGCGAGCGCGACCAGCGGCGGCTTGCCGGGCTGGCCATAAATGATCTGCCCGGCCGTGGCACTTTGTGCCCACAGCGCGCCAGCGGTGTCAGGCGAGGGCAGCGGCTCGCTCGGAAACGGCCCCGCTTTCGCCAGGTCGACCCGCTCGACATACCCGTCGGCCGCCGGCGGTTTGCAGGCGGCCAGAACGAGCAAGGGCACCAGAGGCAGGGCGCGCAAGGCCAACCGCCTACCGGCCGCGGATGAAGGCGCGGACATCGGCTGACAGCTTGCTGCGGTCTTGGTCACGCACGTACATCATGTGGCCGGAATCGTAATAGGAGTAGACGATCCGGTCCTGCGGGATGCCGGTCCTCGTCAGGGCATATTCGGCAGCGAAGAACGGGGTGGCAAAGTCATACCAGCCCTGGCCGACAAAAATGCGCATCCCGCTGTTCTCGCGCAGCGCCTTGCCCAGGAACGGGGTGACGTTGAGGTAGGCATTGGTGTCACGCCCGCCTTCCAGCCGCCAGTCCCAGTCCCGCACGCCGCCGATGGTGACATATTGCCGTTCCGGACTGAATCCGATCGTTTCGCGGAAATAGGCGTTGGCTGCGGCAGTATATCCCCCATCGATCCCGTAGAAGCTGGGGTCATTGTCAGGCGTTTCGCCCGCATTGTCATAGTCGCGCCCGGTATAACGGCTGTCGAGCCGCCCCACTGTCAGCCCGCGATCGCGCAGCAGTTCCTTGTAGAACCGGCCACTGGTGACGCGCAGGTCGGCCCGGTCAAGATAGTCTTCCGACAGGCCGGTGAATCGCGCCAGCTCGCGCCGCACGGCTGCACGCTCCTCAGCCCCCGCGCGCTGGCCCTTCAGCAGGAATGCGGCGTAGGGCCCGATCGCGAACTGGCGCGCTTCCTCGGCGAAGGCTTCCGGCGAGACGCTGCTCGCCTTGCCATGATAGAGTGCAGTCACCGCCATGCTGGGCAGGGTGGTGATATAGCCCAGTTCCGCTCCTTCGGTCTCGGCCCCGGCGCCGAAATCGAGCACGGTGGAAATCAGGATCACCCCGTTCAATGCGACATCGTTGTATGATCCCTCCAGCTCGCGCACCACGGCGGCCGAGCGGGTGGTGCCATAGCTTTCGCCGCCAAGGAATTTGGGGCTGTTCCAGCGCCCGTTGGCAGACAGCCACTGGCGGATGACCAGGGCGACCGATCTGGCGTCCTTGGTCACGCCCCAGTAGTCCTTGGGATCGGTCTCGCCGATCACCTTGCTGAAGCCGGTGCCGACCGGATCGATGAACACCAGATCGGTCACATCAAGCAGGGCGTCGGGGTTGTCGAGGATAGGATAGGGCGGCGCCCCGTCATCACGCGCGTCCGAGGGGATCGCCACCCGCTTGGGCCCGAACGCGCCCATCTGGAGCCACAGCGAGGCTGAGCCGGGACCGCCGTTGAACAGGAAAGTGACCGGCCGTGCCGGATCACGCGGATTGGCGACGTAAGAGGTGGTGACAATCGCGGCCTTCGGATGGCCCTTGTCATCCTTGAGGATCTGCTCCTCGATGGTGGCGGTATAGGCCACGCGCTGCCCGCCGAACACGCCGGTAAACTGGCGCGAGGCTGAAAGGGGCTGGTAATCGTCGATTTTCGCGGCCTGCTCCGGCGGCTTGTCCTGAGCGAGCACAGGGGGAGCGAACGAGAGAGCCGCGACGGCGGCGAGAATGGTGCGGTTCATGGGCGCTCTATGGCAGGGCAGAACGTGCCGGTAAATCGTCAGGCTGCAGCGTAAATGGCTGGCCCATGGCTGGCTTCAGGGATCGGCAGTTCCCTTGCCTGCCCTTATGCAAGCTCATGACCGTCATCCTGAACTTGTTTCAGGGTCCATTCTGCGGTTTCGCCCGACATTCATGGCCGAGGGATGGATGCTGAAACACGTTCAGCATGACGAAGCAGGGATGTGCTCCTCTTACTTCCCCCACTTCCGCTGCGTTTTCCCGTATCGCATCTTGCGCGTGCCGGGCTTGCCCTCGTTGCTGCGGCCCACCAGCGGGGCCTTTTTCTCGCCGTCGGGGATGCCCAGTTCGTCTGCTTCCAGGCGGCGGATTTCGTCGCGCAGACGTCCGGCTTCCTCGAACTCCAGGTTCGCCGCCGCATTGCGCATCCGCTTTTCGAGGTCCTCGATGTAGGCGCGCAGGTTGTGGCCAACCAGGTTGTTGCGCTCCGGATCGCCGATGTCGACCAGCACCCCGTCCTGCGCTGCCGAATGCGCGACGATATCGTGGATGTTGCGCTTGATCGTGGTCGGCGTGATGCCGTGTTCGGCGTTGTAGGCCTCCTGCTTTGAACGCCGCCGGTCAGTCTCGGCGATGGCGCGCTCCATGCTGCCGGTCATCCGGTCGGCATAGAGGATCACCCGGCCATCGACGTTGCGCGCGGCGCGGCCGATGGTCTGGATCAGCGAGGTTTCGGAGCGCAGGAAGCCTTCCTTGTCCGCATCGAGGATCGCCACCAGCCCGCATTCGGGAATATCGAGCCCTTCGCGCAGCAGGTTGATTCCGATCAGCACGTCATAGACGCCCAGCCGCAAGTCGCGGATCAGCTCGATGCGTTCCAATGTCTCGACGTCGGAGTGCATGTAGCGCACCCGAACGCCGGCCTCGTGCATGAACTCGGTCAGGTCTTCCGCCATGCGCTTGGTCAGGGTGGTCACCAGCGTGCGGTAGCCCAGCTTCGTCGTGGCGAGACATTCCTGGATGCAGTCCTGCACCTGGTCCTCGACCGGGCGGATCTCCACCGGCGGGTCGATCAACCCGGTCGGGCGGATCACCTGTTCGGCGAACACGCCGCCCGATTGTTCCATTTCCCATGAGCCGGGCGTGGCCGAAACCGCGATCGTCTGCGGGCGCATCGCGTCCCACTCGTTGAAGCGCAGCGGGCGGTTGTCGATGCAGCTCGGCAGGCGGAAGCCGTATTCGGCCAGGGTGATCTTGCGGCGGTGGTCGCCTTTGCTCATCGCGCCGACCTGCGGCACGGTCTGGTGGCTTTCATCGACGAACAGCAGCGCGTTTTCGGGCAGGTATTCGAACAGTGTCGGCGGCGGTTCACCGGGAAGGCGGCCGGTGAGGAACCGGCTGTAGTTCTCGATCCCCGCGCAGCTTCCCGTGGCGGCAATCATTTCGAGGTCGAAATTGGTCCGCTGCTCCAGCCGCTGATGCTCCAGCAGCTTGCCTTCCGCTTCGAGTTCCTTGAGCCGCTCGGCCAGCTCGAACCGGATCGCTTCAGCCGCCTGCTTCATGGTCGGACCGGGCGTGACGTAGTGGGAATTGGCATAGACCCGCACTTTGTCGAGCCTGGCACCTTTCGTGCCGGTCAGGGGATCGAATTCGCTGATTTCCTCGATCTCGTCGCCGAAAAAGCTGATGCGCCAGGCCATGTCTTCGTAGTGGCTGGGGTAGATTTCCAGATTGTCTCCCCGCACGCGGAAGTTGCCGCGCTGGAAGGCGGCATCGTTGCGCTTGTATTGCAGCGCGACCAGCTTGCGGATGATCTCGCGCTGGTCCTGCGTCTCGCCCTGCTTGAGGTCGAAGATCATCGCGGAATAGGTCTCGACCGAGCCGATGCCGTAGAGGCAGGAAACCGAGGCGACGATGATGACATCATCGCGTTCCAGCAGCGCGCGGGTGGCCGAGTGGCGCATCCGGTCGATCGCCTCGTTTACCGAGCTTTCCTTCTCGATGTAGGTATCGCTGCGCGGCACGTAGGCTTCGGGCTGGTAGTAGTCGTAGTAGCTGACGAAATACTCGACCGCGTTGTTGGGGAAGAAACTCTTGAACTCGCCATAGAGCTGGGCAGCGAGAATCTTGTTAGGGGCCAGGATCAGGGCGGGGCGCTGCAGCGCCTCGATCACCTTGGCCATGGTGAAGGTCTTGCCGCTGCCGGTAACGCCCAGCAGAACCTGGGTCTGCTCGCCGGCCCGCGCCGCTTCGACCAGGTCGGCAATTGCGGTCGGCTGGTCGCCGCTGGGGGAATACTCGCTGACCAGCTCGAACGGCCGCCCACCCATCGACTTGTCGGGGCGGACGGGCTTGTGGGGCGTGAAGTTGCCGGACGTGTCGGGTTCTTCCAGACCGCGGCGGATAACGAGTTCGGCCATGGCGGCAATATGGCCGTTCACGGTGCGTTCTGCAATGCCCCGGGTGGCCGAGGGAGCGATAGCGTTTGGCACCTTCAGGCAAGCTTGCTAGCCTCGCCAGACCTGCAAGCACCCAAGGAGGGGAATGGAATGCGTTGGCACCTGCTGATCCCGATAAGCGCGATTGCCCTGGCTGGATGTGGCAGTGAACCTTCCGGCCCGAAAACCGCCGAGGAAGTGGCGGAGGCTGCCGACAGCATGGTCAAGCCGACGCCCGGCCTTTACCGCAGCACCGCCAACATTACCGAGTTCGAAATTCCCGGACTGCCCGCGGAACAGGCGGCGCAAATGAAGGAAATGATGGGCTCTTCCGCCAGTCAGTCGAGCGAATTTTGCCTGACGCCCGACCAGGCCGAGGAAGGATTCAAGAGCGTCGCCCGGGAACTCGGCGAGGGCAGGAAGGGGTAACCTGCGAGTTTTCCAAGTTCGAGGCATCCGGTTCGGAACTTGAATCGACGCTGGCCTGCACCGGGCCGGGCGGGGTCAATGTGAACATGGATATGGACGGCACGATCGAACCCACCAGAAGCGCCATCACCATGCGGATGAGCCAGAAGAACCCGCAGCTCCCCGGCGGCGAAATGCGCATGGCAATGGAAGTGAAATCCGAGCGGATCGGCGACTGCAAGTAGGCATTCGGCGGAGGGCATACACGCCCATTCCGGCCAATATTGCAGTTCCAAGACAACCGGGCTGTTCAGGTGGCGTTAGTCGGGCTGCACGATATATTGCAGTTCGATGGCAACCAGACCCGCCCCTTCCTCTTTCGCAATGCTGCCTGCCTCGCGGGAGGAATTCACGCGCCGGGTGCAGCTTGCCCGTGAAGCGGTCGAGGACGAGACTGCCCGGCCCGGTCTGCGGTACCTGGCAGGTGAGCTTGATGTGCTCAGGGAGCCGGTGCGCCGTCCGTTCCGCAAGCTTGCCATCCCGGCGGCGGCAGTGCCGCGCACGGTCATGCTGCTGCCCGGCTTTGCCACGCACCCGGTGCGCATGCGCTATCTGGCGCGCCAGCTTGAACGCGCCGGTCACACGGTGAAGCGCTGGGGGATGGGCTTCAATTTCGGCCCGACCGAGGAGAACCTGGCGTTCCTCGAAGCCCGGCTGGAGGAAGTGCACGCCCGCTATGGCCGCGATGTGGTGCTCGTGGGGTGGAGCCTGGGCGGCCTGTTCGCGCGGGAATTGGCCAAGCGCCGCCCCGGCCTGGTGGCCAAGGTGGTGACCATGGGCACGCCCTTTTCGGGAAATCCGCGCGCGAACAACGCCTGGCGCATCTATCAGTTCGTCGCCGGGCACCGGGTGGACCAGCCGCCGATCGAGACAGTGGTGGCGGAAAAACCGCCGGTCGAGACCGTCGCACTGTGGAGCCCGCGTGACGGGATCATCAGCCCGCGCAGCGCCCGCGGTCTGGCGCACGAGCGCGACCGGGCGGTGGCGCTGCGCTGCACCCATATCGGGTTCAGCTATGCCCCCGAGGCGATCCATGCCGTGCTGGCGGAGCTTGATCGGGCGGGGTGATCCGCCTGCCAGAGCGCAGATTTGCCGCGTTTTCCGTTTGCTCTTGACGCCCGCCCCCAAGGCGGGGATTGTGCACTGCAACAGGGCGATTGACGGGGTACATGGAGCAGGCAGCGAATACCTTCGATGAAATGCGGCATGAGGGCGGCGGTGTGCGTCCGGCTTACGCTGACTATTGCGAATGGTTCGACCAGCAGCCCGGCGATCTTCTCCGTCGCAAGCACAAGGATGCCGAAGGCAGTTTCCGCCGCACTGGCATAACGTTCAATGTTTATGGTGAGGGCGAGGCCGAGGAGCGGCTGATCCCGTTCGACATGGTGCCGCGCGTGATCACGGCTGCCGAATGGCGCCGCCTTACGCGCGGGATCGAGCAGCGGGTCAGCGCACTCAACGCCTTTATCCACGATCTCTATCACCGGCAGGAAATCATCCGCGCCGGGCGGGTGCCGGAGCGGTTGTTCCGCCATAACGAAGCCTGGCTGCCGCACATGGTCGGCTTCACGCCGCCGGGCGGGGTGTACACCCATATCGTCGGAATTGACCTGGTGCGGACCGGCCCGGGCGACTGGTTCGTGCTGGAAGACAATGCGCGCACGCCCTCGGGTGTCAGCTACATGCTGGAAAACCGCGAAACCATGATGGCGATGTTCCCGGAACTGTTCACCCGGGTGCCGGTTGCCAGCGTGTCAGACTATCCCCGCCGCCTCGCCAAAAGCCTGGCCGCCTGCGCGCCCGATGCGGCGCGGGGCAAGCCGACGGTGGCCGTGCTGACTCCTGGCATCTACAACAGCGCTTATTACGAACACGCCTTTCTGGCTGACCAGATGGGTGCCGAGCTGGTCGAGGGCAGCGACCTGCGGGTGGTGGGCGGCCGGGTGCAGATGCGCACCACGCGCGGTTACGAGCCGGTCGATGTGCTCTATCGCCGGGTCGACGACGAATTCCTCGATCCGCTCACTTTCAATCCGGCCAGCGTGCTCGGGGTGCCGGGGATCATGGACGTCTACCGTTCAGGCGGGATCACGATTGCCAATGCACCGGGCACCGGGATCGCCGACGACAAGGCAATCTACAGCTTCATGCCGGAAATCGTCGAGTTCTACACCGGCTCCAAGCCGCTGCTGCCCAACGTCCAGACCTGGCGGTGTGCCGAGCCGGACAGCCTTGCCTATGTGCTCGACAACCTGGCGGAACTGGTGGTCAAGGAAGTGCACGGCTCCGGCGGCTACGGGATGCTGATCGGCCCGACCGCCTCGAAGAAGGAAATCGCCGCTTTCCGCCAGAAGCTGTGCGCCAAGCCGGGCAACTACATTGCCCAGCCGACGCTGGCCCTGTCGACCTGCCCGATCTTCACCGCCAAGGGGCTGGCCCCGCGCCATGTGGACCTGCGCCCGTTCGTGCTGGTCTCGCCCGACAAGATCGACATTACCCCCGGCGGGCTCACCCGGGTGGCGCTCAAGAAGGGATCGCTGGTGGTCAACTCGTCGCAAGGCGGGGGCACCAAGGATACCTGGGTGCTGAAGGACTGAGCGGGCAATGCTGGGACGGACCGCCAACGGCCTTTTCTGGATGTTCCGCTATCTTGAGCGGGCCGAGAACACTGCCCGCCTGCTGGAAGCCGGCTTTCGCATGGCGCTCACCCGTGACCTTCAGACGGCAGAGGCGGAATGGCGCTCGCTGGTTCATACCCTGGGCCTGAAGGAAGTCTACGAGCGGCACCACGACAGCTACATCGGACACGAGGTGTGGAACTTCATCCTGCGCGACCGGGAGAACCCCAACAGCGTCGCCCGGATGATGGATGCCATGCGGGCCAATGCACGCGTGACCCGCACCGCCATCACCACCGAGCTGTGGACCGCGATCAACACCAGCTGGATGGAAATCACCGCCCTGCTCAAGCGCCCGGTATCACAGGGGCAGGTGGGGGAAGTGGTGGAAACCATCCGGAGGGCGGGAACACTCACCCACGGGGCGATGGAAGGCACCCTGCTGCGGTTCGAGGGATACCATTTCGCCCGGGTCGGCACCTTTGTCGAACGGGCCGACAACGTCGCCCGCATCATCGACATGAAATACTACCTGCTGCTGCCCTCGCTGCGTTACGTGGGCAGCACGATGGATACCGGGCAGTGGGAGCAGGTGCTTCGCTCGGTCTCGGGTGACCGCGCCTATCACTGGCTCAACGCAGGCCGGATCGAGGCGCGCGGGATCGTGGAATTCCTGGTGCTTGACCGGCGCTTCCCCCGCAGCCTGGCCTATTGCCATGGCGAACTGGACGAGGAGCTGGCCTGCCTTGCCGCCATCCACGGGCATGAAGCGCACTGCCATAAACTGATGCATGAGGCCGCTACCATTCTGGACCACATGACGGTGGACGGAATATTCGAGATCGGGCTGCACGAATTCCTCACCCGGTTCGTTGATCGCAACGCCGCCATCGCCGAAGCGATCGCGCAAGATTACCGGTTCCTCGTCTGATGCGCCTCTCGGTCACCCATACCACGCGCTATGTCTTCACCGAACCGGTGGTGCACGCCTTGCAGCGTATCCGGCTTACCCCCAAGCGCACCCAGGGGCAGGAAATCATCCGCTGGAACATGGAGCTGGAGCACGCCCGGGTCGAGCTGGAATATGACGACCAGCATTTCAACCATGTCACTCTGCTGTCGATCGAGCCGGGCGCGCGCGAGGTCATGGTTCGCTGTTCCGGCGAAGTCGAAACGCAGGACAATGCCGGCATCATCGGCCGTCATTCCGGCCATCTGCCGCTGTGGAGTTTCCTGGGCCAGACCGCACTGACCCGGCCGGGAGTGCGCCTGCGCGCTCTGGCCCGCGATGCCCTGGCATCGGGTAGCGATCCGCTCGAACGGCTGCATTTCCTCTCGCGCGAGATTGCGGCACACGTCGCCTATGAGACGGGCCGGACCGGGGTCGAGACCACTGCCGAGGAGGCTGCCGTGGCCGGGCACGGGGTGTGTCAGGACCATGCCCACATCTTCATCGGCGCAGCGCGGGCGATGGACGTGCCCGCGCGTTACGTCAGCGGCTACCTGATGATGAACGACCGGATCGACCAGGAAGCGACCCATGCCTGGGCCGAAGCCCATGTTGACGGGCTGGGCTGGGTCGGATTCGACGTTTCCAACGGGATAAGTCCCGATCCGCGCTATATCCGGGTTGCAACTGGCCGCGACTATCGCGATGCCGCTCCGGTGACGGGGATCCTGTTCGGAACGAGCCAGGAGAACCTTCACGTCGCGATCGGAGTGGAACAGCAGCAGGCGGAACAGTGAAATGACCTATTGTGTCGGCATGATGCTCGATCGCGGGCTTGTGCTTATGAGCGACACGCGGACCAATTCCGGCGTCGACAATATCTCGGTGTTCCGCAAGATGTTCCGCTGGGAAGTGCCGGGCGAGCGGATCATCGCCGTGATGACGGCCGGAAACCTCGCCACCACCCAGGCCGTGGTCAGCCAGCTGGAAGAGCGCACCAAGACGCCGGACCAGCGGCAGAACTCGGTCCTGAAGTCATCGACCATGTTCCAGGTGGCGACCGACATCGGGCGCTTGCTGCGGGAAACCGTGCTCGGCCAGCAAACCGCCAACGGGCAGGAAGGCGAAGGGCGCTTCACCGCTTCGATGATCGTGGCGGGGCAGATCGCCGGCATGGAGCCGCGCCTGTTCCTGATCTACCCGGAAGGCAATTTCATCGAAGCCAGTCTGGATACGCCGTTCTTCCAGATCGGCGAAACCAAGTATGGCCGCCCGATCATCCTGCGCGGCTATGACCGTTCCATGAGTTTTGAGGAAGCGATCAAGCTGCTGTTCGTCTCGTTCGACTCCACCCTCAAGGCGAACCTGTCAGTCGGGCTGCCGCTGGACCTGCTGGTGATCGGCAAGGACGAATTCGTCGCCACGCACGAGCGGCGGATTACGCACGACGATCCCTATTACCAGGCGATTTCGACCGGCTGGGGCAGGGCGCTTCAGCACGCCTTCAACTCGCTGCCGGAGTACACGCTGGAAGACAGCTAGCCCGGCGCTCCCTCCAGCCGCGCCATAAGGGCGGTAATGTCGGCGACCGCAAGGCTGTGTTCCGCAATCAGGTCGGCCAGGTCGTCGATCCGCGCCATTTCGCCGTCGTCCCGCAGGATCGAGCAGATTACGGCCGCTTCCCCCGCACCGGCCATCCGGCACAGGTCAATCGACGCCTCCACCGCTGACTGGCGCGCACGCACGCCGCCTGACTGGGCGATCAGCGGGAACACGTGCCCGGGCGACACAATGTCGTCGGCAGTGGCCGCTGCGTCGATGGCGACTTGCACGGTGCGGGCGCGGTCAGCCGCGGATATGCCGGTGGAGACACCGGTCTTCGCTTCAATCGAGCGGGCAAAGGGGCGGCCCGTCTGGCGCTCGGTGCCCGCGTTCACCAGGCTGAGGCCCAGCCTGATTGCGTGATCCGGGGTCACCGTCAGGCAGATCAGGCCCCGGCCATGGGTGGCCATGAAGTTGATGGCAGCGGCGTCGGCATGGCGGGCAGCAATCATGAGATCGACGTCCCCGCCACGCAGCCTGTCGCCGCTCAGCACCACGATCCGCCCGGCTGCCACATCCGCCAGCGCCCGGTCGAAGTCTGCTTGCGTGGTCACGCCAGCGCCCTCCCGGCAGCGAAGCTGCGGGCGCCAAGCACGACCTGCTTGCCCACCAGTTCGAGTTGGCCGCGCGCCCGCTCGTCAAGGCATTCGCCATCGGGTGAGAACAGCCCGCGATAGGTGCGGATGGTCGCCCCCATCGGCGTGGGCCAGCCGCGCAGGGCATGGGTGATGGCGCGCATGGTCAGCAGGGTGCTCATCGATGCCTGGTCGCCGAACGCAGTGGCAATCAGGCCGACCGCGCGGCCATCGAGATAGGGGCGCTCGTCCCGGGCAAGGTCTTCGAGATAGTCGAGCGCGTTCTTGACCACGCCGGAAATCGTGCCGTGATAGCCGGGCGCAGCAATCAGAAGCCCGTCTGCCTGGCGCACGGCCTCGACCATTTCGGCGCCCCACGTGGCATTGTGCGTCGGCCCCAGATAGTGGGGCAGGGAGGTCAGGTATTCCCCCCCGAACACCTGCACTTGCGCCCCCTCCTCGCCCGCAATGGAAGCGGCGAGGCGCAAGGCCTGCTCGGTCGAGCTGCCGGGATTGACCGTGCCGCCGAGGGCCACGATGCGGGTCATGCCAGTGCTGTCCTTTCAATGAGGTACTGTTCAAGGCGCGCGGTTTCGCCTGCGGTGAAATGAAGGCCCAGCTTGGTCCGGCGCCACAGAATGTCTTCCGCCGTCCGCGCCCATTCCTGCGCGACCAGATAATCGACCTCGGCGGCGGTCAGCCCGTGGCCAAACTGCTCGCCAAGGCCGGCCGGGCTGGTCGCCTGGCCGAGAATGTTGCGGGCGCGGGTGCCATAGAGCCGGATCAGGCGCTGTGCCTGAGCGTGGTCGAGGAAGGGATAGTGCGCAGCGAGCTCTCGTGCCAGGTCGTCCGCTTCGTGCAGGCCGAAGTCGCCGCCGGGGAGGGGGGCAGCATGGGTCCACTCCGGGCCATCGAAAACCGGACACAGCGGTGCCAGCCGATCAACCGCTTCAGTGGCGAGGTGGCGGTAGGTGGTGATCTTGCCGCCGAACACCGACAGCAGCGGGGCCTCGCCCGGTTCGCCATCCAGCTCGAACCGGTAGCCGCGCGTTGCCGCTTCCGGCTTGCCCGAGCCATCGTCAATCAGCGGGCGCACGCCGGAATAGGTCCACACCACGTCCGCCGGGGTTACGGCAGTGCGGAAGTATTCGCTCGCCCCGGCGCAGAGATAGGCGATTTCCTCCGCGCTGGCCTGCACGCTGTCAAGATCGGCATCATGGTCGACGTCGGTCGTCCCGATCAGGGTGAAGTCCTGCTCGTAGGGGATGGCAAAGAAGATCCGCCCGTCGGGCAGCTGGAAGAAATAGGCGAACGGGTGGTCGAACAGCTTGCGCACCACGATGTGCGAGCCGCGTACCAGCCGCATCCGCTGGCTGCTCGGCTCGCCTGCGCGGCCCAGCAGGTCGAGCACGCGCGGGCCAGCGGCGTTGACGACACAGCTGGCGCGGAACTGTTGCCCCCCGGCGGTGATCTGCCAGCAATCGCCCTGCCGTTCCAGCGCGCTGACTTCGCAGCGGGTGCGGATATCTGCGCCCCGGTCAGCGGCATCGCGGGCGTTGAGGATGACCAGCCGGGCATCGTCAACCCAGCAATCGGAATAGAGAAAACCGTGGGCATATTCGGGCTTGAGCACCGCACCGGCGGGATGCCGGGCGAGGGCGACCGATTGCGCCGACGGAAGCTCCTTGCGCCCGCCGATATGGTCGTAGAGCCACAGGCCCAGCCGCAGCAGCCAGCGCGGGCGCAGGCCGGGGCGGTGGGGGAGGACGAAGCGCATCGGCCAGACGATGTGCGGCGCGATGCCCCACAGCACTTCGCGCTCGCTGAGAGACTCGCGCACCAGGGCGAATTCGTAATGCTCGAGGTAGCGCAGGCCGCCGTGGATCAGCTTGGTCGAATTGGACGAGGTACCGGTCGCAAGGTCGCCGCGTTCGAGCAGAAGCACGCTGGCCCCGCGTCCGGCAGCATCGCGGGCGATGCCGGCGCCGTTCACTCCGCCGCCGATCACGGCCAGATCGTAGAGCTTGTCCATCAGATCACCCACTTGGCGAAAGCGAGCGCCACCACCAGCGAGGCCACAGTGGCCGCCAGCACCGGCATGACCGAGCGCCACCCGAGCTCGAGCAACAGGTCGGTCCGCGTCCGGATGGCGGTGGCGGTGACGGCGAGCAGGAGCAGCGCCTTGGAAGCGACCAGCGCGCCCTCGGCCACCTCTGGCGGCATGGCGAACAGCGAATTGACCCCGACCAGCGCGAGAAAGGCAAGGATGAACCCCGGCAGCAGTGGCACCCGGGCGGTCCCGGTGGGGGCGGAAACCGGGTGCAGCCTGCCGATGGACAGCGCAGCCAGCGCCACCAGCGGGGCGAGCAGGGCGACGCGGGTCAGCTTGACCACGGTCGCCTGCGCCCCGGCAGGATCGGAAATGGCGAAGCCTGCGCCGATTGCCTGCGCGACATCGTGGATCGAGGCCCCGACGAGGAAACCGGCTTGCGCTTCATTGAGGTCCAGCAAGGCAGCAAGTGCCGGGTAGGTGATAAGTGCGATCGCGCTCGCCGCGGCCAGGATGACCAGGGTCAGGGTGAACTGCGCCTGATCCACCCGCTGGCGGCCGATCACGCCGTAAAGCGCCAGCGCTGCCGAGGCCCCGCAGATCGCGGTTGAACCGCCCGCCAGCAGCCCGACGGAGGGGCCCTGCGCGGTGACCCGCGCTGCCAGCATGGCGGCGACCACAGCGGCGAACATGACCAGCGCCAGCCCGGCAAAGGGCACCACGCCCATCGCGCCGATCTGCATTACGGTGACCTGGAATCCCAGCAGGACAATCCCGATCCGCAGGCCGTGGCGGGACGCGAAATCGAGCCCTTCGTGGGTCCGGCTGTCACCGGCCACAAAGTTGAGCGCGAGGCCGAGCAGCAGGCCCGCGAGGATTATCGGCACCCCGTACTGATCGCTGAACCAGGCGGCCGCTGCGCCGGCGATGGCGCAGATGGCAAATCCGGGCACGAAGCGGGCCAGCGGGCGCCGCGCGGCAGGCGCCGGCGCATCGGCGAGCATGATCTCGCCGAACAGATCGCCGGCGTAAGCGTCATAATCGGGGCCGCGGTCCGCTTTCATCAATCCGTCGCCAGGTGTTCTGCCAAAACCGTTCCCACCTTCTATGTCCTACGGTGTCATAGCCCTAACCGGCTCTGCCCGGCCATGCAATATGGCCATAGGCCCGAAATGCCCTGTTCGCCACTCGCCACCTCGGAATCAGCAGCGCGCTGCGGCCATGCCTGTCAGTCGACCGAAACCAACGCCCCTTCGTCACGGCGGATGACAGGCAGCAACCACTGGAACCAGGCCAGGGCCAGCAGATAGGATGACGCTGCGAACAGGAACAGCGGGACGAACCCCAGGCCTGCATCGAGCACGCGGCCGGCAATCAGGCTGATCGCAACCCCGCCCATGTTGCCCATGAAGGCCCCGAAGGCCGTCACCCGCCCGACTTTGGCGTTGGGAACGACATCGGTGATGGTCGAGAAGATCGACAGCGAGAAGCCCTGATGCCCGGCCATGACGACCCCCATCATCACCGCCACCGGCCAGAAGGAATCGAGCTCCAGCACCAGCGGCAGCGGCGCGACAACAAGCGCCGAAATGAGCATCACCGTCTTGCGGACGCGGTTGACGGACCAGCCGCTCTCCAGCAGGCGGGTCGATGCCCAGCCGGCCAGGAATGCGCCAAGGCCGGACCCGGCAAAGGCGATGGCCAGTGGCACGGCCAGCTCCAGCGTCGTGAGGCCGAATTCCTTGCGGTAGTAATCCGCCAGCCAGAAATTCATGAACCACCAGGTCATGTCCGACAGGGCCTTGGCACCGACGATGGCCCAGGTCCGGCGGTTCGTGAGGATCGGCCCGTAAGTCGAGCGGTCTTCTTCGGCTTCCGCCCCGTCCATCGGCAGGTTTGACTGGCGCAGCTGCGCCAGCCCGCGCGCCAGCCACATCCATGCAGCCAGCGAGACCAGCCCGCCGATCCCGCCCACGACCAGTGCCCCGCGCCAGCCAAACGCCAGCGCCAGCGCAGGAATGAGGAATGGCATGGCAATGGTGCCAGCCCCGGCCAGCAAGGTCGCAAAACCGAAGGCAAGCGAGCGCCGGTCGGGTTCGAACAGGGTGGCCACGGTCTTGATGGTGAGCGGGGTCTGGACCGCTTCGGTCACCCCCAGGCCGACCCGCGCGGCAACCACCTGCCAGGTGGTCATCGCCCAGCCGTGGGCCATGGCGGCAAAGCTCCATGCCGTGGCGCCCAATTGCATCGAGCGGTGGACGCCCAGCCGGTCAACCAGCCAGCCGGTGGCCAGGAAAGCGAAGGCGGCGGAAAACTGGGTGACGGCGGCGAGATCGCCGAAGTCGCTGTCGGTCCAGCCGAAATCGGCCATCATGTCCGGCTTGAGGATCGCGATGATCGGCCGGTCCATGGCGTTGAACACGCCCGCGATGCACAGGACCGTGAACAGCGACCAGCGCAGGCGGGTGGAAATGTGCGGGGTAGGGGATGCCATGGCCTGCTCCTAGCGGGGGGCGGCGGAAGGGGGCAAGCAAAGGGCCGCCGGATTGCTCCGGCGGCCCTTTGCTTGATCAGAGTTGCGGCTGGCTTGCCATCACATCCGCGCACGCAGGCTGACGCCGAAGTAGCGGTCCGCATCGCGCGGGATCTGCAAGCGCTGGCCGTTCGACACATTGAGCATCACGTAGCTGTCATCGGTGATGTTGCGGGCGTGGAAGGTCAGGCGGTACATGTCTTCTGCATCGGAGAACCCGACCGAGGCGTTCCACATGCCATAGGGATCGATGACGCCCTGCTCGCCGAGGTCGGAGAACTGCCGGCTGACGTGGCGATAATCGGTCGACAGGTAGGCCTTGAAGCCGCCCAGGTCGGTCTCGTAATCACCCCCGATGGTGTAAGTGAACTTCGGCGCCAGCGGCAATTGCGTGCCGTTGCGCGCGTCGGGGGCGTTGTTGCCGGGGTTGGGATTGAATTCCTTGACCCGCGCATCTGCATAGGCCGCGCTGGCCCGGAAGGAGAGACCTTCGCTCGGGGCGACGATCAGGTCTGCCTCGAAGCCTTCGCTCTTGACGGTCCCGGCGTTGGTCAGGTTCGACACCACCGCGCCGTTGAGGAGCACGAAGTTGTTTGCCTGGAAGCCGTCATATTCAACCATGAAGGCCGCCAGGTTGAGCTGGACCTTGCGATCCCAGAACTGGGACTTGAGGCCGACTTCGAACGCATCGGACGTTTCCTCGTCGATCGGGATCGCGTTGACCGGGGCAGTGTGGTTGAAGAACACGTTGAAGGCCGGGCCCTTGTAGCCACGGGTGTAGCTGCCGTAGAGCATCACGTCGTCACTCGGCGTGAACTGGAGCACGGCCTTGCCGGAAAGGTTGCCGTTGTCGCTCGATCCTGACGAGGTGTTGGTCCCGTTTCCGCCGCTGGCCACAGTGCCGCCGGCAGGGTTGCCAGACACGCCCGGTCCGGTTGCCGGGGTGCCGTTGGTGGCGTTGACGCCCGGCGCGCGCACATGGGTGTAGCTGAGGTCATCCCACGTGTAGCGGAGGCCCGCCGTGAGCGAGAATTGCTCCGTAAAGCGGTAAGTTGCCTGCCCGAACAGCGCGAAGTTCTTCGAGGTCACATCACTGAACGAGGTGGCCGTTGGGAAAATCGTGTTGACCGTATCGGCCACATTGCACGGGCGGCCGCCCGTGCGCGGATCGACCGGCAAGGTCGAGCTGGCACAGGTGATGTTCTCGCGGGTGAAAACCTGGCTGTTGTCCGATTGCCAGGCAAACGCACCGACCTGATAAAAGAACGGCTGCGCCTGGTCCGAGGCAATGCGGGCCTCAAGCGAGATCTGCTTGGTGCGCACTTCGCCCACGTCGTGCAGCTCGGCGGTGCCGACCAGCGCGCGCGGCAGGAAGTCGCCTTCGCGCACTTCTTCGTTGAACCAGTTGCGGTATCCGGCAACCACGCTCAGCGTGTGGCTTTCGCCGATGCCGAAGTCGCCCGATCCGGTCAGGCTCCACTGCCGGTCGCGGGTCTGCGTTACCAGATTGTGGTTCACGAAGCGCTGGTCTTCACCCTGCGCTGCGCCGCCGGGCAGGTTGAGTTCCGCATCAAGCACCGCGCCGCGGCTGGCACCGGTCACATCGGCACAGCAATCATCGTTGGCGCGGAAATAATCGGCGATCAGGCGCAGGTCGGCACTGCCGCTCGAGTAATCGACGATCCCGCGAACACCGTAGTGCTCGTAACCGTTGATCTTCTCGTTGCTGCCGCCGTTGATGTTGGTGATGTTGCCATCGTAGCTGCCGTAGAAGCCGGTCATGCGGCCGGTGAGGCCGTCGCCGAGCGGGCCAGCGAGCGAAGCGCGCAGGCGATATTCGTCGCCTTCGTATGCCTCAGCCCGCAATTCGCCCGAAAGCTCGTCCGTCCCGCCCTTGGAGACGATGTTGACGAGGCCGGCCGAAGCGTTCTTGCCGAACAGGGTGCCCTGCGGCCCGCGCAGGACTTCGATCCGTTCGGCATCGACCAGATCCATGAAAGCCTGGCCCGAGCGGGACAGCACAACACCATCGACAACGGTGGACACACTGGGTTCGGCCGCGACCGAGAAGGTGATCGTGCCGACGCCGCGCATCACGATCGCGCTGTTGGCGCTGGTGGTGCCCTTGCGGAAGGTCACCGAGGGGACGACAGCACCGATGTTTTCGAGGCTGGTGACGCCGGCCTGCTCGAGTCGTTCTGACGTGACGGCCGTGATGGCAATCGGCACATCCTGAACATTTTCTTCGACTTTCTGGGCGGTTACGACGATTTCTGCAACCTGGGCCATAGCCGGTGCAGTGTGAATCATGGCCAGCGTGCTGGCTGAAACGGCGAGCGCGCGAAGCGCAATTCGGGTGTTGGCAGGCATCCTGGTTTCTCCTCCCTGTGCCCCGGCCATGTGATCTGGCCGGACGTGCAAGATCGCCGCTTCTGTGGCAGCGATGCGAGGCTTGAATTGCGCTTTCCGGCCAGATATGTCAAGCGGTGTCACACGACGGGGCAGAGGGGAGCCTAAGGTTTTGGAATTGCGTGTGCGAGAGGAAAAGGACGGGTTCGAGCTGCATTTCGGCGGCCGGGTCCTGCTCGCCCACCGGGCCGATTCTCCGGCCTTGGCCTTGGCACACGGCAATCCCGACGTGGCCATGGTGCGCGGCAATTTCCGCATGGCCGATGCTCCGGTGTCCGCTCCCGTGCTTCAGGTGTGCCAGAGAGGGCCGGACGGCACCGTTCGCCTTGGAGTGGGGGAATCCGATGCCATCCTGTCTGTCGAGGCAGATCAGGCCCGCTCTGCAATCACCTTTCGCGCAGCGGACAGCTTCGACCGGATGACCATCGATTTCGCGCTGGGCGATGACGAGGTCCTCTGGGGCGGCGGCGAGCAGATGAGCTACCTCGCGCTCAACGGACGCAAGTTTCCGGTCTGGACCAGCGAACCCGGGGTCGGGCGCGAACCAGGCTCCGCGTTGACCGATCTCGCCAGCGCGGACGGGTCTTTTGCCGGGGGCGATTACTGGACCACCAATTACCCTGAGCCGACGGTGCTGTCTTCAGCAGGTTGGGCGCTGTCGCTGGGCAATCCGGAATACTGCGAACTCGATTGCACCGCGGCTGGCCGGCTGCGGCTCCATGTCTGGGCCGGCGCAGTTTCGATTACCCTTTACCAAGGCAATCCCGCCAGTCTGGTGCAGCAACTGGGTGCCCGCTTCGGGCCGCGTCAGCCGCTCCCTCAGTGGGCGCTGGGCGGGGCTGTCGTCGGCCTCAAGGACGGGGCCCGCAGTTTCGAGCGGCTTGAGCAGATCATCGAGGCGGGCGCTGCGGTCTCGGGCCTGTGGTGCGAGGATTGGGTCGGCGTTCGCCAGACCAGCTTCGGCCGCCGCCTGTTCTGGGACTGGCAGTGGAATGCGGATCGCTATCCCGATCTGCCCGCGCGGATTGCGGCACTGAAGGCGCGGGGAATCCGCTTCCTTGGCTATGTGAACCCCTATCTGGCAGTCGATGGGCCGCTCTACCCGGAAGCGGCGGAGCGAGGCTATTTTGCCCGCAGGCTCGACAGCGACGAGCCCTATCTGGTCGATTTCGGTGAGTTCGATGCAGGCGTGGTCGATTTCACCAACCCCGCCGCAGCCGACTGGTTCGCTGAAGAAGTAATCGGCAAGCGGATGCTCGATTTCGGGCTCGACGGGTGGATGGCCGATTTCGGCGAGTACCTGCCGGTCGACCTGCGCCTGTTCGATGGCGATCCGATGCAGGAGCACAACCGCTGGCCGGTGCGCTGGGCCGAGGTCAACCGCCGCGCGGTCGCCTCACGCGGGCGGGAGGGCGACGTCCTGTGGTTCATGCGCGCCGGGCATACCGGGGTGCATGCGCACTGTCCCCTGCTGTGGGCGGGCGACCAGTCGGTCGACTTCAGCCGCCATGACGGCATTGGTACGGTGATTACCGCCGCGCTGTCCTCCGGTCTGGTCGGTAATGCCTTCAGCCATTCGGACGTGGGCGGCTACACCAGCCTGTTCGACAACGTGCGGACAGAAGAATTGCTGCTGCGCTGGTACGAACTGGGTGCATTCAGCCCGGTCATGCGCACGCACGAGGGCAACCGGCCGGACGACAACCTGCAGATCGATTCGACGCCGCAACTGCTGGCGGCCTTCGCGCGCTGGAGCAGGGTTCACGCCACCCTCGCTCCTTACGTTGCTCATCTCGTTGCCGAGGCGCAGGCGACCGGCCTGCCTGCGCAGCGGGCGCTGTTCCTCCACTATCCCGATGACCGGGATACCTTCACCATCCAGGACCAGTTCCTCTATGGTGAAGACCTGATGGTGGCACCGGTAATCGAACAAGGCGCTGTTTCGCGGCGGGTTTACCTGCCGGGCAAGGCAGGGCAGGTCTGGCGGCATGTGTGGAGCGGGGCAGACCGGGCACCCGGTTGGCATGAGGTGGCCGCTCCCATAGGCCAGCCGCCAGCCTTCTTTCGGCCTGAAAGCCGGTTTGCGGCCTTGTTCGGAGAATTACCGAAATGAGCAGCCGGGCAAACATCCGCGATGTTGCGGCGAAAGCCGGGGTGGCCGTGAAGACTGTCAGCCGGGTGCTGAACGGCCATCCCTATGTCAGCGATGCCCTGCGCCAGAAGGTCCAGCAGGCCATGGCCGAACTCGATTACCGGCCCAGCATCGCCGCGCGCATCCTGTCCGGTGCCAAGTCCAACCAGGTCGCGCTGATCTACGACAACCACAGCCCTTACTACATGTTCCAGATCCAGAAGGGCTGCTGGGACGTATGCCAGGAAAACGGCATCCGCCTGCTGGCGCAGCCCGTCAATGTGGCCGATCCGCGTGTCGGGGATCAGGTCCGCGGCCTGGTCAGTGAAACGCAGGTTGATGGCATTATCCTGTCTTCCCCCGTCACCGATTGTGAAGCGGTGCTGCAGGCGCTCGAAGCGATGGACGTGCCGTTCGTGCGTATTTCGCCCGGCACCAACCATGCGTTGACCAGCTCGGTGTTCATGGACGATGCCCAGGCGGCAGACGATATGACCACACACCTGATCAATCTCGGCCATCGCCGGATCGGGTTCATCAAGGGGCATCCCAACCACATGGCTTCGGATGATCGCCTGTTCGGGTATCGCCGCGCGCTTGACCGGGCGGGGATCGCGTTCGAACCGCAGCTGGTGGCCGATGGCGAATTCGACTTCGAAAGCGGCGTTGCGGCGGGCCAGTATTTCCTGTCCCTGAAACCCGGCCCGACCGCGATCTTCGCCGCCAACGACGACATGGCGGCAGGGGTTCTGTCCGTTGCGCATGACCGGGGTATCGACCTGCCGGGCGAACTGTCGGTCGCCGGGTTTGACGATACCACGCTGGCGCGGACTGTCTGGCCGCCCCTGACCACGATCCACCAGCCGATGGCCGAACTGGCCCGCACGGCGGCGGAAATCCTGATTGGCGGCGGGGATATCACCCACCGCCGCCTGCCCCATCAACTGGTTGAGCGATCCTCTGTCGCCCCACCTGCAAGGAAACCCGGATGAGCCTACTACCCGCACCCCCTGAAACTGTGGCGCTGGGCCAGTCCGGCCTGTCGGTTGCGCCGATTGCCTGGGGCATGTGGCGCCTGGCCGAGGGCGGCCGTACCGCCGCCCAGGCCGCGCGGCTGGTCCATGCCGCGCTCGATGCGGGGATCACCCTGCTCGACACGGCAGACATCTACGGGTTCGACGGGACCGGCGGGTTTGGCGATGCCGAGGCGCTGCTGGGCGAGGTGTTTGCGACCGAACCGGGCCTGCGCGGACGCATGGTGTTGGCAAGCAAGGGCGGGATCATCCCGCCGCTGCCTTACGACCAGTCGGCGGAATACCTCAGCGCAGCCATCGACGCTTCGCTCCGGCGGATGCAGGCCGAGCGGATCGACCTCTACCAGATCCACCGGCCCGATATCCTCGCCCATCCGCAGGAAGTGGCGCGCACTCTGGAAGACGCTCTCGCGTCGGGCAAGATCGGCGCGATTGGCGTGTCCAACTTCACCATCCAGCAGATCGAGGCACTGGCCCGTTTCCTCGACACCCCGCTGGCGACGACTCAGCCTGAAGTGAGCCCGCTGCGGATCGACTGCTTTGAAAACGGCGAGCTGGACCAGGCGATGCGGCTTGGCCTCACTCCGCTGGCCTGGTCTCCACTTGGGGGCGGACGTCTGCTTGCGCCGGAAAGCGAGCGGGACCGCGCGGTTGCAGCCGAACTTGATCGTGTCGGCGGCGAACAGGGCGTTTCACGCAGCGTGGCTGCCTACAGCTGGCTGATGGCGCACCCGGCGCGGATCATTCCCATTATCGGCTCGCAGAACGCCGAACGGATCGCCGAAGCGGGCCAGGCACGCACGATGCGCTGGACGCGGCAGGATTGGTATGCGGTGCTGGTCGCCGCGCGTGGAGAGAGGCTCCCCTGATGACCGACAAGCAACAATGCGAAATCGCGTGGTTTTCCGCGCTGTGCGACGACGACTACGAGTTCCTTGGCGTGCCCGACGAACGGCTAAAGTCGAGCTGGGAGCATTGCCGGAACATCGTGCTCCAGGCGGAGAAGGGCGGATTCGACAATATCCTGCTCCCGTCAGGCTACCAGCTTGGTCTGGACACCACGATCTTTGCTGCGGCCATTGCGCCTTACCTGAGCCGGATCAAACTGCTGTGGGCAACGCGCATGGGGGAGGATTGGCCGCCGCAACTGGCGCGGCGCATTGCCACGCTCGACCGTATTCTCGGCCCCAATGCTGCGGGCACCGGCGGCCGGTTGAACGTGAATATCATCTCCTCCGACATGCCGGGGGAAAAGATCGAGAGCGGCCCGCGTTACCGCCGCGGCACCGAGATCATGAAAATCGTCCGTACGCTCCTGAACGGGGAACACCTCGATTTCCAGGGCGAGTTCTACCAGTTGGAACTCGACCCTGCCCGGATCACCACTCTCAATGGCAAGTGCCCGCCGTTCTATTTCGGCGGCTTGAGCCATGAAGCGCGCGAGTGCGCGGCGGAGGCAGCCGACGTCTACCTGATGTGGCCTGACACCATGGACAAGGTGCGGGAGAATATCGCGGACCTGAAGGCGCGGGCTGGGGCCTACGGCCGCACGCTCAAGTTCGGGTACCGTGCCCATGTGATCGTGCGGGAAAGCGAAGAGGAAGCGCGGGCCTATGCGGACCGCCTCCTGTCGAAGCTCGATGACGAGGCCGGCCGGGCAATCCGTGAAAAGTCGCTCGATGCCAAGAATTATGGCGTGCAGCGGCAGCAGGAGCTGCGCGGCGCCGCCGGCGGTGACGGGTTTGTCGAAGACAACCTGTGGACCGGCATCGGCCGGGCGCGCTCGGGTTGCGGGGCGGCGATTGTCGGCACGCCGGACCAGGTGCTGGCGAAGCTGCGAGCCTACCAGGCGGAAGGGATCGAGGCGTTCATCCTGTCCGGCTATCCCCACGCGGCGGAGTGCGACCTGTTTTCGCGCCATGTCCTGCCGCATATCCAGCACGCGCCGCTCGATTTCGGGTAAGCGGCACGGGCGCTTGCGTTGATGCGTGGGCGCTGGCAAGCGCCCGGGCATGAATGACAACCGCGTCCTGCCGCTCGAAGGCGTCCACAACTTCCGTGACTACGGCGGCTACCCGCTTGCCGGGGGCGGGAGGCTCAAGCGCGGTGTGCTGTGGCGCTCCGGCCAGCACGTCGATGCGACCGAAGCGGATCTGGCCGCACTTGACCGGCTGGCGCTGGCCCATGTGATCGATTTCCGCGGCGCCAGCGAGCGCAGCCATGCGCCATGCCGCCGCCCGGAAGGGTTCGCGGCGGAAGTGCATTTCTACGACGGCGAAACCGCCAATCTTGCGCCTCATCTGGAGGCCGCAAACGGTGTGCTCGATGAAGAGGGGGCGCATCGCGCGATGGAGCGGATCTACCGCAACCTGCCGGGTCGCGAGCCGGTGCTGTGGGTGATGCGGCGCTACTTCGCGGTGCTGGCCGGCAGCGAGGGGGCAAGCCTGGTCCATTGCCTCGCGGGCAAGGACCGCACCGGTATGTCCGTCGCCCTGCTGCATCATGCGCTGGGTGTCCACTGGGACGACGCGATCGAGGACTTTCTCCTCACCAACACCGCGGGCAATATTGACGCGCGAATTGCCGCCGGGAGCCATGCAATCCGCAGCAAGTATGGCCAGATCAGCGACGAGACCATCCGTGTGCTGATGGGAGTCGATGCGCGCTATCTCGAAGCCATGCGCGAAGCTGTGGAAGCCGCGCACGGCAGCCTCGACGCCTTCCTCGAAGACGTGCTTGGAGTGACCCCCGAGACCCGCGAGGCGCTGCGCTTGCGCCTCCTCGAAGCGTAACCACATTCCGCCTCACGCGAACACGGACCCGACCCATGGCAACCCACCACACCAAGATGCTCATCATCGGCTCCGGCCCGGCCGGCTACACCGCCGCTATCTATGGCGCGCGTGCCATGCTGGCACCGATCGTGGTGCAGGGCATCCAGCCGGGTGGGCAGCTGACCATCACCACCGATGTGGAGAACTACCCCGGTTTTGCCGATGTGATCCAGGGGCCGTGGCTGATGGAGCAGATGCAGAAGCAGGCCGAACACGTCGGCACCCGCACCATGTGGGACACGATCGTCTCGGTTGACCTGTCCGGCCCGCCGTTCCGCGCGATCGGCGACAGCGGTGACGAGTACATCGGCGAAACGCTGGTGATCGCCACCGGCGCCCAGGCCAAGTGGCTGGGCGTGCCGGGCGAGCAGGAACTGGGCGGCAAGGGCGTATCTGCTTGTGCGACCTGTGACGGGTTCTTCTACCGCGGCAAGAAGGTCGCGGTGATCGGCGGCGGCAACACCGCGGTCGAGGAAGCGCTCTACCTCACCAACCATTCCGACGATGTGACCCTGATCCACCGGCGCGACTCGCTCCGATCGGAGCGGATCCTGCAGGAGCGGCTGTTCGCCAATCCGAAGATCACAGTGCTGTGGAACAAGGCGGTGTCGAGCTTCGAGGGCAACCCTGCATCCGGCGGCCTTACCCACCTTGCCCTGCGTGATACGGTGACGGGCGAGGCGAGCGAACTGCATGTCGACGGGGCCTTCGTCGCCATCGGCCATGCGCCCGCGACCGAGCTGTTCAAGGGCAAGCTGCCGATGGATGCGAGCGGGTACCTGCTGGTCGAACCGGGCACGCCCAAGACGGCGGTCCCGGGCGTGTTTGCCTGCGGCGATGTGATGGACCACACCTACCGGCAGGCCGTCACCGCGGCCGGCACCGGCTGCATGGCCGCGCTCGATGCCGAGCGGTTCCTGTCCGGCCTTGCCATCGACGTTCAGGGACATGCCCACGCTGCTGCCACAGCGTAGCAGAACAGCCTAGCCGAACACCGCCAGCGCCGCCTTGGCGATCAGCACCATCAGCACCAGGCTGGACAGGGCGAACAGCACGAACCGCACCAGCACCCGGTTAGCCGTTGCCTGCACCAGCGAGTGCGCAACCCGCAGGCCGACGTAGATCCACGCCAGCAGCGCGTTCTGCCCGTCGCCCGCGCCAACCAGAGCCAGCACCAGCGCGACGGCGTAGAACACCGTCGGCGCTTCGTGGAGGTGGTTGTAGTTGTCGGCCTTCCAGCTGACGTCCTCAGGCAGCTTTGCGCGCAGGCTGGCCCCATCGGAGCCGACCAGCTTGGTCCCGTCGATCCCGGCCTTGCTCATCGCGGGGATGCGGGTGGCGTACATCCACAGCCACATGACCATGGTCCATGCCGCCAGCGCGACGACGGGTTGCAGGATGGCAGACTGGATCATTGCGGAATGGCTCCCGGATCGGCGAACAGGGTAAGGGCGACTGCGCGATAGGCGAGGTAGACGAGCGCGAAAGTCGAGACCAGGAACAGCAGGAAGCGCACCGGCACCTTGTTGACCGTTGCCTGCCACACCGAATGGACGATCCGCATTCCGACGTAGATCCACGCCGCCAGCACGTCGCCCGCACCGGCGCCCAGCAGCGCGATGATCACGACGGTGGGGTAGAAGATGGTCGGCTGCTCCATCAGGTGGCTGTAGTTGTGCGCCTTCCAGTTGATGGAGTCAGGGATCCGGCCCTCCAGATCCTGCCCGCGGCCGCCGGGCCGGTCACCCATGTCGGCCTTGATCGCCTTCATCGCCGGCAGGCGCGTGCCCGCCATCCAGAACAGCATGATCAGTGACCACGCGACGAGTATCGCCGCCGGTGCGAGCATTTGGGCTTGCACGGTTATCCCTCCCTTTGACCTCTGCGGCGGAACGTGGCGGGCGAACGGTCGATTGTCAAATGCAACTCATCCCGCGCTGATGGTGGCGGCATAGGCGGCGGGATCGACGTTGCCGCCGGTCAGCATGACCACCGTATCGCCATCAAGCGGCACCTTGCCGGCCAGCGCCGCCGCCAGCGCCGCCGCGCCGCCGGGTTCGACCACCAGGTGCAGGTGCCTGAAGGCAAACCGCTGCGCCGCGCGCACTTCCTCGTCGGTCACGGTCACGCCCGGTTCGGCCCGGCCCCGCAGCACAGCGAGGTTGACCGGCCTGGTTGCCGGGGGCTGGAGCGCATCGCAGATTGTCGCGGGCGGGTTGGGGCCGACATGGACCACCTCGCCGGCAGCCATCGCCCGGCCGACCATGTCCCACCCCTCCGGCTCGACCGGAACCACGGCACTGTCCGGGCAGGCGAGCGCCAGCCCCGCCGCCAGCCCGCCGCCGCCGCAGCAGGCGACGATCCGCGAGGGTGCATGCCCGAGCTGCGCCATGATCTCGATCCCGGCGCTGCCTTGCCCTTCGATCACCCACGGATCGGCGAAAGCATGGACCAGAGTCGCACCGCTTTCGGCGACCAGCCGCGCGGCCACTTCGTCCCGGTCCTCGCCGCCGGGGCGGTCGTAGAGCACCACGTCCGCCCCCAGCGCGCGGGTCGCATCGAGCTTGGTCCGCGGCGCGTCGGTCGGCATGACGATGGTCGCCGCTATCCCCAGCCGCCGCGCCGCCCAGGCCACCCCTTGCGCGTGGTTGCCGCTGGAGACGCCGACCACGCCGCGCGTGCGCTCCTCGTCGCTCAGCGCGGACAGGCGATGCCACGCCCCCCTGATCTTGAATGCCCCGATCGGTTGCAGCACCTCGGCCTTGGCCCAGAGCTGCACGCCGCCGATCTCCAGCGGCAGCAGCGGGGTCGGTGGCAGGATGGCCGCAACCCGCTCCGCCGCCAGCAGCACACCCTCGCGTGTCGGCATCCGCTGCGCGCTCATCGGGTGCAGCTTTCGATGGGTTTGGGGGGAGACATGGACCACATGTTACACTGTCCTGGGGCAAAAAAGTCCGGGCCGCAGCAGCGCCGGTTCCGGTGTGCTGGGGAGGGGCGTTTCACGATCATGTCACCGCTATGCCGCATCGCAGCCGAGTAGGAAACGCGGATCGTTTTACGCCCCTTCCGCATTCGACTAGAGAACTCGCCAGAATCAGTTTCGGAGAACTCCCCTCATGCCCTCAGCCAATTCCTCAGCCAAATCGACTGTTCTCGTGATCGGTGCCGGCGGCGTCAGCTCGGTCTGCGTCCACAAGATGGCCTTCAACCCGGATATCTTCGGCGATATCCACCTCGCCAGCCGCACCAAGTCCAAGTGCGACGCGATTGCCGCCAGCGTCAAGGAACGCTGCGGACGCGACATCGCGACCTACTCGATCGACGCCGAGGAAGTCCCGGCGATGGTCAACCTGATCCGCAAGGTCCAGCCTTCGCTCGTCGTCAATCTCGCGCTGCCCTATCAGGACCTGCCGATCATGGACGCCTGCCTTGAAGCCGGCGTGAGCTATCTCGACACCGCCAACTACGAACCCAAGGACGAGGCGAAGTTCGAATACTCATGGCAGTGGGCCTACCATGACCGGTTCAAGGATGCGGGCCTGATGGCGCTGCTCGGCTCCGGCTTCGATCCGGGCGTGACATCCGTGTTCACGATGTGGCTCAAGAAGCACAAGCTCAAGACCATCCGCACGCTCGACATTCTGGACTGCAATGGCGGCGATCACGGCCAGCATTTCGCCACCAACTTCAACCCGGAAATCAACATCCGCGAAGTGACCGCCCCGGCGCGGCACTGGGAAGGTGGGCAGTGGGTCGAAACCCCGGCGATGCAGGTAAAGGTGCCGTTCGACTTTGAGGCGGTCGGCCAGAAGAACATGTACCTGATGTACCATGAGGAGCTGGAGAGCCTGGCCAAGTTCGTGCCCGAAATGGAGCGCGCGCGGTTCTGGATGACCTTCGGCGATGCCTACATCACCCACCTCACCGTGCTGCAGAACGTCGGCATGACCAGCATCGAGCCGGTGAAATACCAGGGCAAGGACATCATCCCGCTCCAGTTCCTCGCCGCCGTGCTGCCCAAGCCGGAAACGCTGGGCGAGACGACCAAGGGCAACACCAACATCGGCTGCATCGCCACCGGCGAAGCGCTCGACGGTTCGGGCGAGAAGACGTTCTACATCAAGAACATCTGCAGCCACGAAGCGGCCTACGAGGAAACCGGCAACCAGGCTGTTTCGTACACGACCGGCGTGCCCGCGATGATCGGCAGCGCACTGGTGGTGCAGGGCGTGTGGAGCGGGAAGGGCGTGTTCAACATCGAACAGATGGACCCCGATCCGTTCATGGACATGCTTAACCAGCACGGCCTGCCGTGGACCGTCGAGGAGCTGGACGGGCCAGTCGAGTTTTGAGTTTTTGTTTCTCGCAGAGACGCGGAGGAAAGAGAGACGGAGAGAAGGGGGCATGGAGATTGATGAACTTTCGGGCATCGTAATCGACGAATGCATCGCCCTTCACCGCGAGCTTGGACCGGGTCTGTTCGAGAATGTCTATGAAGCCGTCCTTGCAGGACGGCTTGAAAGGCGGGGACTGAAAGTGTCTCGGCAATTTCCCGTTGCGGTGGAAATTGACGGGCAGATCTTCGATCCGGCTTTTCGTGTTGATATTCTGGTAGAGAGCAGGCTCGTTCTGGAAATCAAGGCTGTGGAACGCCTTTCCCAGACCCATATCCGCCAGTTGCTGACCTATCTGAGACTCCTCAAACAGCCCGTAGGGCTACTGCTCAATTTCTCTCATGGAACAATGAAAGACGGCGTCCGCAGGGTCTCCAACGATCACAACTCTAATTAACTTCTCTCCGTCTCTCTTTCCTCTGCGTCTCTGCGAGAAACCAAAAGGACCGTTTGCGAATGGAAACCAAAGCCGGCGATCCGGGGGCGTTTGCCCAGTTTGACCTCACCCGCGTAGACAGCCCCGCGTTTGTCGTCGACGCGGCTAAGTTGCGCGCCAATTGCCAGGTGCTGGCCGACATCCGCGATGCGGCGGACATCAAGGTGCTTGCCGCATTGAAGGCGTTTTCTATGTTCTCGGTCGCGCCGATCATCGGGGAATATCTCGACGGCGTGTGCACCAGCGGCCTATACGAAGCGCGCCTCGCGTCCGAGTTCTATGACGGCGAGATCGCCACCTACTGCGCCGCTTACAAGCCGGATGACCTCGCGGAAATCTGCCGCCTGTCGGACCACATCATCTTCAATTCGCCCGGCCAGCTGATCCGCATGGCGCCGATCCTCGATGCGGCGCGGGCGAGCGGGCAGACGTTCGACATTGGCCTGCGCATCAACCCCCAGGTGCCAACCGGCGAAGTACCGCGCTATGACCCGTCCAGCCCCGGCAGCCGGCTCGGCTTCCCGCTCGACCAGCTGACGCCCGAGGTGATGGAGCTGGTTGACGGGATCCACTTCCACAACCTGTGCGAGCAGGATTTCGAGCCGCTGCAGCAGACCTGGGACAAGGTGTTCGACGCGATCGAGCCGTGGTTCGGCCAGCTCAAGTGGATCAACATGGGCGGGGGGCACCATGTGACCCGCGCCGATTACCAGCGCGAGGAGCTGGTCGAGTTCCTGCGCGATGCCAAAGCCGACACCGGGGCGGAGATCTACCTCGAACCGGGCGAGGCGGTGGCGCTCGATGCCGGGATTCTGGTGGGCACGATCCTCGATAGCCACGACAACGGAATGCCGGTGGCGATCACCGACATTTCCGCCACCTGCCACATGCCCGACGTGATCGAGGCGCCCTATCGCCCGGCGATGTTGCATGAGGTGGGGGAGGGCGAGCCGGTTCGCCTCGGCGGCCCCTCGTGCTTGGCGGGCGATGTGATCGGCGATTACCGCCTGCCCGTGCCGTGCGAGCCGGGCGAGCGAATCGCCTTTCTTGACCAGGCCCATTATTCGATGGTGAAAACCAACACTTTCAACGGTGTGCCGCTGCCTTCGATCTGGCTGTGGGACAGCGAGACCGACCAGCTCGATTGTGTGAAATCATTCGGTTACGAGGCGTTTCGTGACCGCCTGAGCTAAGCCCCCGGCAAGGGGGGATTTTCACTTGCGGTTCACGCAGCGCGGCTTATATGCCCCACCTCGCTGCCCCATGGGGACTTCCAAACCGCAAGGCAGCTTCAACCTGTAGTCGTTCTGGCCGAAAGGCCTATTGGGGGTCCCTTGAGTTGCACCATTATCCTGACGCACGGTCTGTAGTTCGCGCCTTTTCGCCCGACGAACCGGTCATCCTCAATCGCCCGCAAGCTGCTGCGCGCGCTGCCCGCTTCTTTACCGAGAAGTTTCCGGGCAAGTCGCTCTATGCGGTCAAAGCCAATCCCTCGCCGGACCTGATCAAGGTCCTGTGGGACAATGGCATTACGCATTACGACGTCGCCTCCATTGCCGAAGTGCGGCTTGTCCGCGCTACGCTGCCCGGGGCCGAGCTGTGCTTCATGCACCCGGTCAAGACCGAGCGGGCGATCCGCGAGGCCTATTTCGAGCATGGCGTGCGCACCTTCAGCCTCGATACGGTCGAGGAGCTGGAGAAGATCGTCACTGCCTGCACCAGCGAGGCCGGTGAACCGGCGCTCGACCTGCGGCTGTGCGTGCGCCTGCGCGTGTCCAGCGAGTATTCCGAACTGAGCCTTGCGGCCAAGTTCGGCGTTGACCTCGCCGATGCTGCCCCGCTGCTGCAAGCGACCCGCCAGCACTGCGACTGGCTGGGTGTATGCTTCCACGTCGGCAGCCAGGCGATGACTCCGTTCGCCTATGTCCAGGCGCTGGAGCGCGTCCGTGCGGCCGTGGCTGAAGCGGGCGTGGTGATCGACATGATCGACGTCGGCGGGGGCTTCCCCAGCGTCTATCCCGGCATGGAGCCGCCGCCGCTGGAGGATTACTTTGACGTGATCCACCGCCACTACGAGGCGCTGCCGATTGCCTACAACGCAGAGCTGTGGTGCGAGCCCGGCCGTGCGCTGTGCGCCGAGTATTCCTCGCTCGTGGTCCGCGTGGACAAGCGCCGGGGCGACGAACTCTACATCAACGACGGTGCCTACGGCGCGCTTTACGATGCTGCGCACGTCGAATGGCGCTTCCCGGTGGCGGCGCTGGAAGACGACCTGCGCGATGCGGACCGCGAGTTCAGCTTCTACGGCCCGACCTGTGACGATGCCGACTTCATGCAAGGGCCCTTCCTGCTGCCGGGTGACATCCAGGCCGGCGACTACATCGAGATCGGGATGCTCGGCGCCTATGGTGCGGCGATGAAGACCGGCTTCAACGGCTTCGGCAATGCCGAGCAGTTCGTGGTCGAGGACGAGCCGATGGCCAGCCTCTACCGCGGCGATCGGGTGCGCCCGGTCACCGACAACGTGGTGAGCCTGCGCTAAATCGGTGAATGGCCGGGCCGGGGTCGCACCCGGCCCGGAGAAACAGCTCAGCTGCCCGGCGTCAGGAACGCTACCGCGCCAGCGGTCACGTCGCTGTTGTCGGCCCGGCGCTGCTGGACACTGAACGAGAGCGCGGCTTCGCGGCCCTGGGGGCCGAAGAACCAGCCAGCGAACGTCCCGGCGACGGTGTTGGTCGAATCGACCAGGACCCCATCAAATGACTGCTCGCTGCCATCGATCGTGACCTGCCCCGTATAGGTAGCGATGTCGGTCACCGTGGTGGAGGTGGTGCCGCCAGTGCGTAGTCGTCCCTTAAGGTTGATGGTCACGCTGATCTGGCCTGTGGTGGGGTTGCCGGAGAGGCTGATCGCTGTGCTCGAGATCGCGTAATCCGAACGCGGGCCCGCGCCGACGTTCTCGGTGATCGCCAGGTTCCCTGAAGTGAAAGTGTTGGTGTAGGCGGCAGTGGTCGTCGGCCGGTCGCTCAGCAAAGTCGGCACCCCATAGGCGCAAAACAGGCTGGTCAGATTGTTCTGCACCGGTGTGATGATCTGAGCGAACTTCGCGTATTGGTACGAACCCCCTGAAAGCAGCGGCGCAAAGGTTGCGAACAGGCTGCTCGGACCGCTGGGGTTGGGCTTGCGATAGGCTTCGGCGCTGGTGATCGTAGTGTCACGGTCGGCCTGGGTAAGGTTCAGCTGGAACGGACCGAACAGTCCGGTTCCATCCGATGTGATGTCATAGGTCGGGACACTGCGATCTGAAACGATGGTGACCCCGCGGCCGAACGGCGCTGCGGTGACTGCCATAATGCCGGTGTTCACATTCACGGTGCCTGCGCAGGTCGTCTTGAATGTTTGTGTGCCTGTCAGCTGCGCGAAAGTCTGATAGCTCGGCGGCGGCGGCGGCGGCGGCGGCGGGGGTGGAGGAGGGGGAGGCGGCGTCGTGCCCCCACCACCACCACCGGTCGGGGGCGGCGCCGAACCGCCACCACCACCGCACGCGACCACGGCTAGAGACAGCAGGACCACGCCTGCCGCATTTCTGAAATTCATGATGCGACCCTCCCGTTGAGGGCCCGGACCTGATTCCGGTGATTCTGCCCTCAATTCAGAAGTATATATATCGCCGAAATTGGCTGTCCACGGCAATTTGCCAGCCCGGTGCGCAGCTCAGCAGTTTTCCCCGAACCCCACAAACCGCGCCGCTTCGGCCACGCTTTTGCGGTAGCCAGCCTCGACCGCGATGATCGGGTCCGCCCGGTTGCGGACAACGGAGTGAACTCGCGCTGTCCAGTTGCTCAGCTTCCCCGATTGCCAGATTGCAGCGGGGGAAGCGGAGCCACTTTTTCCCAGCGGGGCTAGCGGCGCGCGGTCACGGCCCCGGCGCCTAACAGTCTGGTGCCGTCGGGTTCATCTACGGCGATGTTGAAGGCGAAACCTGCTTCGAGCCCCTGAGGGCCAAAAAACCAGCCCCCGAAATTGGAATCCACGCTTACCTTGCTGCTGCTTGTCAGGCGGTTGCGGAAGGTGTCGGTCGTGCCGTTGACGGTGGCAACCCCATCATAGGTGCCGAACTGTGTCTGTGTCGTCGATAGCCCGCTGGGAGTGAACTGACGCCCAACCAAAGTGAGTCGTGTCGTCACTGCGCCAGTTGTCGGGTTTGAAGTCAGAGTAACCGTGCTGTCGCCCAGATCGAACTGGGTCAATCCGGTCGAGCTGACCGCCGAAATACTTCCGCCGATGTTGAATGAGGTAAAGGTGATCGTCGATGCAGGTCGACTGTCACTCAAAACCGTCGGGACGCCAAACACGCACCAGAAATCCAGGGTGCGTCCCGTAGCAGGGACGATGAACAGACGGCTCCCCCTGACATATTCGGCTGGCTGCGTACCAAAAGGCCGAGCAGCGATCGCGAACCGGTCAGTACCGCCGACAAAGTTGGTCCGCTGGTACAGGACGGTGTTGGCCGGCGGCGTGGCGGACAGGTCTGATGGCCCGAAGCTTGTTGTAAATGCCGGCCCGGTAATGTTCCAGGTGCTGGTCGATCCCACAAAAGCGATGTCGAGGCTGCGCCCCTGAGAAACCCCTTCACCAAAATCACTTGCCGTAATGGGGCGAGCGCCGCCTTGGAATTCAACGCCGCCGCAAGCGGTTTTGAAGGTCTGGTTTCCGGTCAAATCCGCAAACTTCGTGTAGGTGATCGCCGGTGGCGGTGGCGGTGGCGGCGGTGGAGGCGGCGTCGTGCCACCACCACCACCGCCGGTCGGGGGCGGCGCCGAACCGCCACCACCACCGCACGCGACCACGGCTAGAGACAGCAGGACCACGCCTGCCGCATTTCTGAAATTCATGATGCGACCCTCCCGTTGAGGGCCCGGACCTGATTCCGGTGATTCTGCCCTCAATTCAGAAGTATATATATCGCCGAAATTGGCTGTCCACGGCAATTTGCCAGCCCGGTGCGCAGCTCAGCAATTTTCCCCGAACCCCACGAATCGCGCCGCTTCCGCCACGCTCTTGCGGTGGCTGACCACGGCGTTGGCGGGGAAATCCGGGTCCGGCCAGCCCATGGCAACGGCTTTCATGATGACCTGATCGTCCGGGATCCCGGCGTGCTCGCGCACCACCGGCGATTGCATGATTCCCTGGCTGTTGATCACGCAGCCCAGGCCCCGGCTCCATGCCGCATTGACCAGCGCAGTCGTCACCGCGCCGCAATCGAACGCGGTGTCATCGCTGCCGGAAAGCGCGCGGTCGTAGGCGACAATCACGCAGACCGGCGCATCGAACTGGCGGAAGCCGCGCAGCACCCAGTCCTGCCGCGCGTCCTTGTCGTCGCGCGCGATCCCCATCGCGCCGAACAGTTGCTTGGCGACCTCGACCTGCCGGTCGCGGTGCACCCCGGCAAAGGGTTCGCCCCGGCGGAATTCGCGGCTGTCGGGCTCGCCGGCCAGGATCCGCTCGGTGTTGCCGCGCCGGATGCGGTCCAGCGGTTCGCCGGTGATGACGTGGAAGTGCCACGGCTGGGTGTTCATCGAGGTGGGCGAGCGCACGGCCAGCGCCAGCACTTCCTCGATCAGTGCGCGCGGAACCGGCTTGTCCAGATAGCCCCGGATGCTGCGCCGCCCGAGAACTACCTCGTCGTAACCTGGCCCCTGATCGCCCATGTTCTCTCCCTGGAATGTTGTTCAGGAGCGCATAGCAATCCGGAAGCGGCTGTCGAGCCGCCAATCTGTCAGGCCGCCGAAACGGCAGAGCCCGGCGCGACTTCGAGAAACTGCGGTTTCGATTCGCTGCGCCTGCCTTCGTCCGGTCCGGCCGTGCCCGGCTTTTTCGGCAAGCCGGCGGCGGAGATCATGTAGGGTGAAACCCGGTGGCGGGTGCACAGCCCGCCAGCTCCATCGCTGACCAGCGGGGTTTCGAACTCCACCCCGATCTCGTCTCCGTGCGCATGAACCACCTGGCACACCGCCAGCTGGCCTTCGCCCAGATCGAGGACCAGGGCGGTGCCAACCGGCACGCCGACAATGCCCTCCAGCCCGGCACCGGTGCGCGACAGATCGCGCATGACCAGGTTGTAGTAGTAATCCTCGTGGATCGCACCGATCCGGCGGTAGACCGAGCGCCGGTCAGGCCGGAATTTTTCCGGGCCCTTCGGCTCGATCCGGTATTCGCCCCGCTCGAACGCGGCCAGAATCTCCGATTCCGGCATCGGCCGCGCAAACAGGTAGCCCTGGATCAGCTTGGCCCCCTTGTTGCGAACCACCTCCAGCTGGTCGAATGCCTCGACCCCTTCGACCGTGGTTTCCATGCCCAGCGCATTGGCCAGGCCGACAATGGCGGCGATGATCTTGGCGCTGTTGCGATCCTTCTGGGTACAGGAATCGACGAAGCTGCGGTCCACCTTGATCTTGTCGAACGGCGCGGAACGCAGGTAGCTGAGCGAGGAATAGCCGGTGCCGAAATCATCCAGCGCCAGCCGCACGCCCAGGCCTTTGAGCACGGCGAAGGTCTTTTCGGTCGCTTCGCTGTCACCCACGAACACGCTCTCGGTCAGCTCCAGCTCCAGCCGGTCCGGGGCAAGCCCGGTGCTGGCCAGCGCGTTGGCCACCACATCGGGAAATCCCGCGTTGACGAACTGGTTGGCCGAGACGTTGACCGCCACCTTGACTGTTTCGGGCCAGCGCATCGCCGCCTCGCAGGCCTGCCGCAGCGCCCATTCGCCCAGTGGATTGATCAGGTCGCTTTCCTCAGCCACCGGGATGAAGGCGCCCGGGCTGATCATTCCGCGTTCGGGGTGCTCCCACCGCATCAGGGCTTCAAGGCAGACCACCGCCCCGGTCTCGACCGAGACCACCGGCTGGTAATGCATCGACAGTTGCCCGGCGGACAGGGCCTCGCGCAACTCGTCGAGCAGTTGCTGGCGGACCTCTTCTTCGTCCTTGAGGTCGCTGGAATAGAACCGGAACTGGCCGCGTCCTCCGTTCTTCGCGGCATAGAGCGCGAGGTCGGCGCTGCGGGTCAGCTTTTCCCGGTCATCGCCATCGAACGGAAACACCGCGATGCCGACCGAGGCACCGATCACCGCGCGCTTTCCATCCTCCAGCGGATAGGGCTGGGTCAGGATCTGGATGATCTTGTCGGCCAGTTCGCCCAGCTTGCCCCGGTCATCCTCGCCCGGCAGCACGACCTGGTATTCGTCCCCGCCAAGACGGGCGACCTTGCCGCGCGAACCGACCATGCTGGTCAGCCGCTCGGCCACCTGCACCAGCAGTTCGTCACCGGCCTGATGGCCCAGCGTGTCGTTGACGTACTTGAACTTGTCCAGATCGAGCATCATCAGCGTGCAGGGGCGGGGGGCCGAACCGTAGGCGTTGACGCACCCGTCGAGGTGGCGGTTGATCGAATGGCGGTTGGCGAGGCCGGTCAGCGAATCGAACTCGGCGAGGCGCGAATCGGCGATCTGCCGTTCGTAATCGGCCGTCACGTCCTTGGCGCTGCCGCGGTACCCGGTGAAGGTGCCTTCTTCGTTGCGGACCGGCTGGCCGGAGAGCGACCACCAGGTCTGGCGCAGATCATCGGCTGGGCGGCCGACGGTGAAGCGCACGATCTGATCGCGGATGGTGGCATGGGCCTTGAGCTGGAAGCGCAGCGAGCGACCCGCGCCATTGGTGGGGTTGGCCTCGTCAGCCTCGAAGATGCTTTCGAGTGGCTGGCCGATCAGTGCCTCCGGCTTTGCACCCAGGGTCTCGCTGGCCTTTTCAGTCAGATAGAGCAGCCGGCCTTGTTCATCCGTGGCCCAGACCCAGACGCTTCCGGCCCGTTCGAATTCGTCGAGCACCCGTGCGCGCAGAGGACTGGAGGTGCCGGACTGCGCTTCTGGCTGTTCGCTTGCCGGGGGCTGGGCAGGCGGGCTGCTTTTCAGGCTTTTGAGGAAATTGATGGCCATCGCGCGGGTGTAGGCGCGCGATGGTTGATTTTGGCTTAATTATCGCTGCTTTGCAGGGCAATGGCGTCTGTTCAGGCGGCCTTGCGCAGTTCCAGTTCGAGCCGGTCCCAGATTTCCACCAGGGCACCGGTGAGATCGTCCATCATCGCCTCGGTATGGGCCGGGCCGGGGGTAAAGCGCAGCCGCTCCGTCCCGCGCGGGACAGTCGGGAAGTTGATCGGCTGCACATAGGCACCGTATTCGGCCAGCAGGATGTCGCTGATCTTCTTGGCACGGACCGGATCGCCCACCATCAGCGGCACGATGTGGGTGGTGGTGGACATGACCGGCAGGCCCGCAGCGGCGAACTTCGCCTTCAGCAGGTTGGCGTTGCGATGCTGGGCGTCGCGCTCTTCGCTGCTGCCCTTGAGGTGGCGCACGGCGGCCAGCACCCCGGCGACCAGCGCCGGGCTGAGCGAGGTGGTGAAGATGAACCCGGGGGCGTAGGAGCGGATGCAGTCGACGATTTTCGTGTCGGCCGCGATGTAGCCGCCCATGACGCCGAAGGCCTTGCCCAGCGTGCCTTCGATGATGTCGATCCGGGCAGCCGCCTCGTCACGTTCCGAGATGCCGCCGCCGCGCGCGCCGTACATGCCGACGGCGTGGACTTCGTCGATGTAAGTCAAGGCGTTGTACTTGTCGGCCAGGTCGCAGATCGCGTGGATCGGGGCCACATCGCCGTCCATCGAATAGACGCTTTCGAAGGCGATCAGCTTGGGCGTGTCCGGGTCTTCCGCTGCCAGCAGTTCTTCAAGGTGTTCCACATCGTTGTGGCGGAACACCCGCTTGTCGCAGCCGGAATTGCGGATGCCGGCAATCATGCTGGCGTGGTTCAGTTCGTCCGAAAAGATCACGCAGCCGGGCAGCAGCTTGGAAATGGTCGAGAGCGTGGCGTCGTTGGAGACATAGCCGCTGGTGAACAGCAGGGCCGATTCCTTGCCGTGCAGGTCAGCCAGCTCGGCCTCCAGCTCGACGTGGTAATGGGTGTTGCCGCCGATGTTGCGGGTGCCGCCCGAACCGGCGCCGACATCGTGCAGCGCCTCTTCCATGGCGGCGATCACCTTGGGATGCTGGCCCATGGCGAGGTAGTCGTTCGAGCACCACACGGTGATCGGCTTGGGGCCGTTATGGCCGTGGAAGCAGCGCGCGTTGGGGAACGCACCCTTGTTGCGCAGGATATCGATGAACACGCGGTAGCGCCCTTCGGAGTGAAGGCGGTCGATCGCTTGCTCGAAAATCTGATCGTAGTTCATCGCTAGCCTGCGTCAGCGCCGCCCCGTCTGCGGCTGTCCGAGCAGCGATTTAGGCGCAGAACGGCTGCATTTCCATCACGATCTTTGCGAGACGTTCGCAGCTAGAACTTTTCGATCCGGGTGAGCCCCAATTCGCACAGCCTGGGCGCGAGCGCCCGGAATTCGTCGAGCGGCCCGGTGGTCACCGCGAGATCGGGTTCGCGGCGTTCGAACGCCTGCCCTTCGGTCAGCGCAGCGATACGGCGGGCAATGCCTAGCGCGCCGTCGACCAGCGTGACGCCCGGGCCGAACACGGCGCCCAACTCGTCGCGCAGAAGGGGGAAATGGGTGCAGGCCAGCACCACGGTGTCGATTTCGGCTGCGCGGGGATGGTCGAGCAGGCCGGACACCGCGCGGCGCACGGCATCCAGCGGGACGGCCTCGCCCCGCAACCTTGCCTCGGCCAGCGTCACCAGCTCCGGCGCGGCATGGCGCAGCAGCGTCTTGCCTGCGGCATGGGCGCGTTCCAGATCGTCGACATAGCTCTGGCGCACGGTCGCTTCGGTGCCGAGCAGGCCGATCACCCCGGTGCGGGTCAGCGCGGCGGCGGGCTTGATCGCAGGGACGGTGCCGACCACCGGGATCTCCAGCACCTCGCGCACCATGCCCAGTGCAATCGTGCTGGCGGTGTTGCAGGCGATGCAGGCGAGGCGCGGGCGGTAGCGTTCGCTCATCCGCCCCAGCAGCCCGGCGACCCGCGCGGTCACCTGCGCCTCGCTCTTGGTGCCATAGGGCAGGCCGGCCTCGTCTGCGGCGTAGATCACCGGGGCTTGCGGCAGCACTTCACGCAGGGCGGCCAGCACGCTCAGCCCGCCGACGCCGGAATCGAACAGCAGCACGGGGGCGCTTGGATCAACGGTGCTGGGCATCGCGGCTGGTTCCCCCGGTTCGGAGCGATCTTCCTTATTTTTCCGTGGCCCGAATGCAAGCGATGCGCCTATGGTGGAGCGAACATTTCTTGCCGGGTAGGGACATGAACCAGGACATTCTGCTTGCGGTTTTGCTCGGTTTCGTGGGCGGATCGATCCCGTTCGGCCTGTTGCTGACCCGCGCCGCCGGGCTGGGCGACATCCGCGATATCGGTTCGGGCAGCATCGGCGCGACCAACGTGCTGCGCACCGGCAACAAGGGGCTGGCAGCGGCGACCGTGCTGCTCGACGCGGCCAAGGGCGCATTTCCGGTCCTGCTCGCGGCGCACCTGTGGCCGGGCACGGAAGGGTGGGCGGCGGTCGCGGCGGTAGCCGGGCACTGTTTCACCCCGTGGCTGCGGTTCAAGGGCGGCAAGGGCTTTGCTACCGCAGCGGGCGTGCTGCTGGCGCTGGCCTGGCCGGTGATGCTGGTTTGCGCGGCAATCTGGGCGGCAACGCTGGCGGTGAGCCGGATTTCCTCGGTCTCCTCGATGACCACCGTGGTGCTGGCGCCGGTCGCGGCATGGGCGCTGGGCTACCCGCAGATCATCGTGCCGCTGATCGCCATCGCCGCCATCGTGCTGGTGCAGCACCGCGCCAATATCGGCCGCCTGATGCGCGGCGAGGAACCGAAGGTGGGCAGCGGGAAAAAATGACCGCGCTGTCGCAGGCCCCCCTGTCGCAGGACGAGGCGTTCGCCCGCATCCGGCTGCTGCGCTCGCCTCGCGTCGGCCCGGTTACCTATACCCACCTGCTCGCCCGGTTCGGCAATGCGGTGGCGGCGCTCGAAGCCTTGCCCGATCTCGCCGGAAAGACCGGGCAGCCCTATCGCCCGGCCCTGCGCGATGCGGTTGAGCGCGAGGTGGAGGGGGTCCGCCGCGCGGGCGCGAAATACCTGTTCCATGACCAGCCGGGCTATCCCCACCTGCTCCGCGAGATCGACGGAGCACCGCCGATCCTGACCTGGCGCGGTCATCTGGCGCTGCTGGAGCGCCCCTGTGTGGCCATGGTCGGCGCGCGCAACGCCAGTGCGGCGGCGGTCAAGCTGGCGCGTGAATTTGCCGGGGAACTGGCGGGCGAGGGGTTCGCGGTCGTCTCCGGCCTTGCGCGGGGGATCGACGGCGCGGCGCATGAAGGTGCGCTTCCGGCGACCGTGGGTGTGATCGCCAGCGGGATCGACGTGACCTATCCGCCACATCACGAGGCGCTGCAGGAACGGATCGCCACCGAAGGCCTGCTGTTGGCCGAACAGCCCCCCGGCACTGAGCCGCGCGGGAGCCACTTTCCCAGCCGCAACCGGATCATTGCCGGGCTGGCCATGGGCACGCTGGTGGTGGAGGCTGCGCCCAAGAGCGGTTCGCTCATCACTGCGCGGCTGGCGGCGGAGGCGGGCAGGGAGGTCATGGCGATCCCCGGCAGCCCGCTCGACGCCCGCGCGCAAGGGTGCAACCAGCTGATCCGGGAAGGCGCAGTGCTGGTCCAGTCGCCCGCAGAAGTGATCGAACTGGTGAGCCATTTCGACGGCACCCCGCGCTCGACCTTCCGCGAGAGCACGGCGCGGTTCGATTTCGATGTCGACGAACTGGCCGATGCGCAGCCGGCGGATATCGCCAGCCTGCTCACCACCGCGCCGGTCCCCGTGGATGAACTGATCCGCCAGTCGGGCACGAGCGCGGCGGCGGTGCAACTGGCACTGCTGGAGCTGGAGCTGGCGGGGCTTCTGGTGCGCCATGCGGCCGGGCGGGTTTCGCGGGCGGCATGAAAGCAGCGGGGTAATGGGCACAGGCATGAACAGGGAAAAAAGCTTCAGCGGATTTCTGGGCGAGACGTTCGATCTGGTCGGCCAGAATGCCGTGCCGATCCTGCTGTTCGTGCTGGTGCTGGGCGGGCTGAACACGGTTGGCCTGATGCTGGGCTATGTCGATCCTGACGGCACGTTTGCCTCGTTGGGCTTTGGCTTCAACATCGACCCTGCAGTTGGCTGGATTGCAGGTCTTTTCCAGATCTTGGCGGCGGTTCTTTCGGTGGTCGCGTCCTATTTTCTCCTCGCCCGCTTTCTCGAAAGCCGCGGGCGCCTGCCCGTTCGCGATACCCGCATCTGGGCCTATGTGGGAATCACGATCGTTTCGGTCATTGGCATGATCTTCGGTTTCCTGCTGTTCGTGGTACCTGGCGTGATCCTGCTGGTCCGCTGGTCCGCTTCGAGCGGCTACCTGCTCGTAGGCCGGCTGGGCATCATCGACAGCCTCAAGGCAAGCTGGGAAGCGACCCGTGGCCACAGTTGGCCGATCTTCTTCGCCGGTCTGGTGCTGTTCCTCGGCCTGGGCCTCGCCAGCGGCATAGTGGGAAGCGCAATCGATTTCACCGGTTCGGCACTGATGGTTGCCCTGTTTTCCAGCATGATGGAAATGGCAGGCAATGCCCTGGGCCTGGCGTTCGGCATTGCCGTCTATTTGCTGGTCGCCGACAACAGCAACGAAATCAGCGAGGTCTTCGCCTGACTTCGCTCCACCCGGCGCGCGGCCGGGAGCAAACAGGTGCCTTGACGGCATCGGGAAACGCGGGCCACCCTCGCGTATACGTACACACATACGCGTAAGGGACTTCGCTCAACTCCATGCAGCTTGTCATCGTCGAATCGCCGGCCAAGGCGAAGACCATCGAGAAATACCTCGGCAAGGACTTCAAGGTTCTCGCCAGCTACGGCCATGTCCGCGACCTGCCGCCCAAGGATGGCAGCGTCCGCCCGGACGAGGATTTCGCGATGGACTGGGAACTTTATCGCGACAAGCAGAGCCGGTTCAAGGAAATCGCCGACGCGGCCAAGACGGCCACCCGGCTGGTCCTCGCCACTGACCCTGACCGCGAGGGTGAAGCGATTTCATGGCACGTGCAGGAGCTGCTGGCCAAGCGCAAGGCGCTGCCCAAGGTGGTCGACCGGGTGACCTTCAACGCCATCACCAAGCAGGCGGTGACCGAGGCGATGACCCGCCCGCGCGCGCTCGATACCGATCTGATCGACGCCTACCTGGCCCGTCGCGCGCTCGATTACCTGTTCGGCTTCACGCTCAGCCCGGTGCTGTGGCGCAAGCTGCCCGGTGCCAAGAGCGCGGGCCGGGTCCAGTCCGTCGCCCTGCGGCTGATCGTCGACCGCGAGCGCGAGATCGAGGCCTTCCGGGCCGAGGAATACTGGTCGGTCGCCGCCATGATGGAGCAGGACGGGACCGAGTTCGCTGCGCGGCTGGTGCGGTTCGAGGGCAAGAAGCTCGACAAGCTGACCCTCGGCAACCAGGGCAGCGCGATGGCGGCCAAGGCTGCCGTCGAAGCGGGGCGCTTCACCGTGGAGGGGGTCGAGACCAAGCCGCTCACCCGCAATCCGGCCCCGCCGTTCACCACCTCCACCCTGCAGCAGGAAGCGGCGCGCAAGCTCGGCTATTCGGCCAGCCACACCATGCGACTGGCGCAGAGCCTCTACGAAGCCGGCGCCATCACCTATATGCGGACCGACGGGGTGCAGATGGATGGCAGCGCGATCAATGCCTGCCGCAAGGCGATCAGCGAGCGGTATTCTGACCCCGGCTTCCTGCCGGACAAGCCCCGCCTCTACACCACCAAGGCCAAGAACGCGCAGGAAGCGCACGAGGCGATCCGGCCGACCGATTTCGGGCGGGACCGCGCCGGTTCGGGCGACGAGGGCAAGCTTTACGAGCTGATCTTCAAGCGCGCCATGGCGAGCCAGATGGCCGCCGCGCGGCTGGAGCGGACCACGGTCAGCCTGCTTGACGGGACCGGGATGAACGAGCTGCGCGCGACCGGGCAGGTGGTGAAATTCCCCGGCTTCCTCGCCGTCTATCAGGAAGGTTTCGACGAGCGCGGCGACAGCGGTGACGATGACGACAGCGGCCTGCTCCCGGCCATGCGCAAGGGCGACTGCCCGGCCAAGAAAGGCGTGGAGGCAGTGCAGCATTTCACCCAGCCGCCACCGCGCTTCTCCGAAGCCAGCCTGGTCAAGCGGCTGGAGGAGCTCGGCATCGGGCGCCCTTCCACCTATGCCTCGACCATCCAGACCCTGCGCGACCGCGAATACGTGCGGATGGAAAAGAACCGCTTCTTCGCCGAGGAATCGGGCCGGTTGCTGACGGTGTTCCTCGAACGTTTCTTCCCCAATTACGTCGCGTTCGATTTCACGGCGGGCATGGAAAACGAGCTCGACGAGGTCTCCGGCGGTCGCGAGGAGTGGAAGGCGCTGCTCACCCGGTTCTGGGCCGATTTCAAGCCCAAGGCCGACGAGGTGATGGACAAACTCCCCTCCGAAGTGACCGAGGCGCTCGATGAATACCTGTCGGACTACCTGTTCCCGCCGACCGAGGACGGCAGCGACCCGCGTGTATGCCCCAGCTGCGGCACCGGGCGGCTCTCGCTGCGGGGTGGCAAGTTCGGGGCCTTCGTGGCCTGCAACAACTATCCCGAATGCAAGTTCACCCGCCGCTTTGCCCAGGCGGGTAGCGGCGGCACGGCAGGCGCGGACGACGGCGTGATGGGCCAGCATCCCGATACGGGCGAGGACATCAACCGCAAGACCGGGCGCTTCGGCCCCTACGTCGAAATGGGCAGCGGCAAGGAAGCCAAGCGGGCGAGCATTCCCAAGGATCTGCCTGAGTTCGACCTGGACTGGGCGGTCAAGCTGCTTTCGCTCCCACGCATCGTCGGCGCACATCCTGAGACGGGGCTGGAAATCGAAGCCAATATAGGCCGTTATGGGCCATACCTGCGGCACGATGGCAAGTACGCCAAGCTTACCGGCACCGCCGAGGTGTTCGAGGTCGGCATGAACGCGGCGGTCACCCTGCTGGCCGAAGCGCAGAACCGCGGCGGACGCGGGGAAGGGCGGGCTAAGGCCGAGCCGGTCAAGAGCTTCGGCGCGCACCCGACCAGCGGCGGCGAGATGAAGGTCATGCCGGGCCGCTATGGCCCCTATGTGACCGATGGCACCAACAACGCCACCATCCCCAAGGATGTAAAGCCCGAAGACCTGACCGAGGCGCAGGCAATCGAGCTGATCGATGCCCGCATTGCCAAGGGCCCGGTCAAGAAGAAGGGTGCCAGGAAGAAGGCGGCCCCCAAGAAGGCGGCCCCCAAGAAGGCAGCCGCCAAGAAAGCGGCCCCGAAGAAGGCTGCGGTCAAGAAGAAGGGCGCTCCCAAGAAAGCGGCGGCCAAGGCCAAGGCGGACTGATGGGCAAGGAGAACTTCGAGCGCCACAAGCAACCGTGGAAATCGGACGAAGCGGGTCAGCTGCGCACTCTTGCCGCCAAGGGCAAGGGCCTGCGCGAGATTGCCAAGGCGCTGAACCGGAGCGAGGAATCGACCAAGGATTTCGCCAAGAAGAACGGGATCGAGATCCTCAAGAAGCGGTAGGGGCTACAGGCGCACCGCGCCCAAAGCGATGGAAGCCAGCAGCACCACCATGCTTGCCGCCAGTGCCAGTGCGGCAGGGCGGGCATGGCTGCGGCCATAGGCCAGCGTCACGCCCAGCTTGACCGACATATTGGCCAGGATCGTGCCCGCTATGGCGAGCGCCGCCAGCCCGGCGGAGATCGTGTCCGGCCCCAGGCCCCCGGCGGTGACGATCGCCGCGTCGACGTCCATCACCCCCATCACCAGCAGCAGCACGGCGATGCCCTGCTCGCCGAACTGCCCCTCGGCCCAGCGCGCAGCCACTGCTGCCACGGCGACGAAAGCAGCGAAGCTGAGGGCAGGGAGCAGGGCAATCGGATTGCCTGGCGGGGAAGGTCCGGTGGTGGCAGGTGCGCGGCGGAAAATCAGGTAACTGGCCGCGAGCCCGGTCAGCACGGCCGGCATGAGCAGCAATGCGAATGGCAGGAACAGCCGCTCCGCCAGCACGCCCACCAGCACCAGCACCCGCAGGTACATGACTGCTGTTGCCAGCGCGATCCCTGCGTTCTCGGCTGCGCTTCCCTCGCCCGCGCCAAGCCGTTGCGAAAGCGACTGGGTTACCGCCGTGGAGCTGTAGAGGCCCCCGATTACCGCCGTGGCGATGGTCCCGCGCCGCGCCCCGAACAGGCGGTTGGCAATGTAGCCGAGGAAGGAAAACCCGGTGACCAGCACCACCACCAGCCACAGGGTGCGCGGCTCCCACGCGTCATAGGGCCCGTAGCGCCCTTCCGGCAGGAATGGGTAGATCGCCAGCGCGATCACCGCATAGCGGGCCAGCGCCTTGATATCGGCTTCGTCCAGCCGGTCGATCAGGCCGTGGGTCTGGCTCCGCATGGCGAGCAGCAGGGTCACCACGGCGGCCAGCGCGATGGCCAGCGCCGGCTGTCCGCTCGTGGCGAGGAAGCCCAGCGCCAGCGTCACCATCGCCGCGACGGACGAAGTGGCATCGGGCTTGCGGTCGGCCATGGTCGAGCGCCAGTAGCCGATCACCACGATCGCCACTGTTCCGCCGAGCATCAGGTAAGCCGGAACGGGATAGCCGCTCTGCCCCACCACGCCGGCGATTCCGGCAAGCAGGCCAAACAGGCTGAAGGTGCGGATGCCGGCAACCCGGGAACCCGCCTGTGCTTCGCGCAGGGTCCATCCCCGCTCGATCCCGATCAGCAGGCCGCTGGCCAGCGCAGCGCCCAGGCCCAGCCCGTAAGCGGTCAGGTCCACGGGGGCAGCAAATCGGGCCGCGCGGCTCTCACCGAACCCAGTCCAGCCCGATTTCCTCGAACAGTTCCTTGTCCTCGCTCCAGCGTTCGTCGGTCTTGACGTGCAGGAACAGGTGGACCTTCACGCCCAGCATTTCGGAAAGTTCCTTGCGTGCGGCCTCGCCGATAGCCTTGATCCGGCTGCCGCCCTTGCCCAGTACGATCGCGCGCTGGTTGTCGCGCATGACCACGATCTGCTGGTGGATCTCGACGCTGCCGTCCTTGCGCTGGATGTATTTCTCGGGCCGCACGGCGCTGTCATAGGGCAGCTCCTCGTGCAGTTGCTGGTAAAGCTGTTCGCGGGTCACTTCGGTCGCGAGCAGGCGCTCGCTGGCGTCCGAGACCTGGTCCTCGGGATAGTGCCAGGTGCCTTCCGGCATCAGAGCGGCGAGGTGGTTCTTAAGCTCGGGCACGCCGTCTCCGGTCAGGGCGGAGATGAAGAAGATCTCGGTAAAATCGACCTTTGCCGCCAGTTCCTCGGCCAGCGCCAGGAGCGGCTCCTTTTTGGCGATATCCACCTTGTTGAGCACCAGAATCTTGCGTTCCGGCCGGCTCGCGAGGGCCTCCAGCAGCGGCTCCAGTTCGTGCCGGCGCTGTTTGATCGGATCGACCATCAGCAGGACCGCGTCGGCCGCTTCCGCCCCTTCCCACGCGGCACTGACCATGGCCCGGTCCAGCCGCCGCTTGGGCGCGAAGATGCCGGGGGTATCGACCAGGATCATCTGGACATTGTCGTGCAGGGCAATGCCCAGCATTCGGGCGCGGGTGGTCTGCGCCTTTGCGCTGGTGATGGCCACCTTCTGCCCGACCAGCGCGTTGACCAGAGTGCTCTTGCCCGCATTGGGGGCGCCGATCACGGCGACCAGGCCGCAATGGGGTTGCTTGTCGCTCATCCGTACCGCTCCATGAATAGCCGCGCTGCCGCGGTTTCCGCTTCCTGCTTGCTTCCGGCCGTCGCATCAGCCTGGCCCACGTTGTGGACCGAGACGCGGACCGTGAAGCGCGCCTTGTGATCCGGGCCGGACCGGTCGACCAGCTGGTATTCCGGCGGGCGGCGCTGGTTTCCGGCGGCCCATTCCTGCAGCGCGCTCTTGGGGTGCTTGGAATGGCCTGCCTTGCCCTGCACATCGTCGTGCCAGTGGCGGCGCACGATAGCGCGCGCGCTGTCAAAACCGGCTTCGATGAATTCCGCGCCGAGCAGCGCCTCCATCACGTCCCCCAGAATATTGTCGCTCTGCGCCGCGCCGTCGTCGCGGGCCTGTTTGCCCAGCAGCACGTGGTCGGGGAGGCCCATCACCCGGGCAACCTTGGCGCAGGCGCCCTTGCTGACCAGCGCGTTGAGCCGCTGCGCCAGCTTGCCTTCATCGTCGTCGCCAGCGCTGTAGAGCCAGTCGGCAATGGCCAGGCCCAGAACCCGGTCACCGAGGAATTCGAGCCGGTCATAATCGCGCGCGTGGCCGGTGCTGCCGTGGGTCAGCGCCTCGCGCCAGAGGTGCTCGTCCTGAACTGAGAAGCCGTGGTCGGCGAGCCACTGGCGGGTAGGTTCGGGAAGCCCGGTCATACCCCGTCTCCGATCCGCTCCCACCGGGCGGCGGTGAACCAGGTCCACGGCTTGATCCATTCGGCGCTGCCATCGGTGGACCACACCATCACGCTGGCCCGCGCCACCAGATGATCGGTCGGCACCCAGCCAACCCCACCGCCGCTGCGGGCCGGAAAGCGGCTGTCCTGCGAATTGTCGCGGTTGTCGCCCATCATGAAGACATGGCCCTCGGGCACGATCTTGGGGCCCCAGGTATCGGCCCCGGACTCGCCGAAATCGAGCACTTCGTAGGACACGCCCGAGGGCAGCGTTTCGCGGAAGCGCATGTAGCGGCACTGGCGCTGGCCATCGCTGCGTTGCTCCTCCAGTCCGCCCCAGGAACAGGGCGAGGGCCGCCCGGACAGCGCCGCGGCGTTGAGCAGGTGCTGGTCCACCGGCTGGACGAAATCGGCAATCGGTTCCTTGGTCACCGGCTCGCCATTGAGCACGAACACGCCGCCGCGCATTTCCACCGTGTCGCCAGGCAAGGCCATGACCCGCTTGATGTAATCGACCTTGTCGACCGGATGTTTGAACACGGCCACGTCGCCGCGCTCGGGCAGCCCGGCGAACACCTGCCCGGGGATCAGGGGTGCGTTTAGCGGTAGCGAGTAACGCGAATAGCCGTAGGGCCATTTGGCGGCGACGAAATAGTCCCCGATCATCAGCCGGGGCAGCATGGACTCGCTCGGGATCGAGAAGGGCGAGAACAGGAAACTGCGAAAGGCGAGCGCCAGGATCGCCAGCTTGACCACGAACCAGATGAAACTGGCGAGCGATTCCTTCTCTTCCGGCTCGGCGGCGGGTGCGGCTTCGGTCGGGTCGGTCATGCGGGGCATCTGCCGTGGCCAAGAGGCAGGCATACCAATTCAGGCATGGCGGGCGCGATGAGGGGCTTCAAATGCATGGGCCAAGTCCCTAGTCCCATGGCCCGCAATCGGAAAAGGATTTTCGCATGGTCGACGCTGTCCCCGCCGCATGGAGCCGCATCTCGGGGCTGCCCCGCAGGACGCTGGCGGAACTGTTTGCTGCTGATGCCAGCCGGGTGGGCACGCTCGCATCGCGCCTGTCCTGGGGTGAGGGGGAGACGGCGGGCGGTGTCCTGTTTGACTGGTCCAAGACCCATCTTGACGAAGATCTGCTCGCCGCTTTCGAAGGGCTGGCCGATGCGTGCGATTTTGCAGGCAATCGGGGCCAGCTGCTTTCCGGTGCCCGGATCAACGTGACGGAAGGCCGTGCGGCTGAGCACACCGCGCAGCGCGGCGTGGGCGCGGATGCCAGTGTGGAGGAAGCCGCGGCGCTCCACGCCCGGATGCGGATCCTGGTCGAGGCGATCCATGAAGGCGCGCTGGGCGAAGTGCGCCACCTGATCCACATCGGCATCGGCGGCAGCGCACTGGGCCCCAAGCTGGCGATCGACGCCCTGACCCGTGACCTGGCGCTGGTCGATTGCCATGTCGTTTCCAACATCGACGGCCTCGCGCTGGAGCAGGCCTTCGCCGCCTGCGATCCGGCGACGACGCTGGTCGCCGTGGCGAGCAAGACCTTCACCACCATAGAGACCATGACCAACGCGCTCAGCGCGCTCAAGTGGCTCGGCGAGAATGGCGTGGCTGATCCTTACGGCCGGGTCATCGCACTCACCGCCAGCCCCGAAAAGGCGGTCGAATGGGGTGTGGACGAGACCCGCGTCCTGCCGTTCCCGGAAAGCGTGGGCGGGCGTTACTCTCTCTGGTCGAGCATCGGCTTCCCCGTGGCACTGGCAGCGGGATGGGACGAGTTCGAAGCCATGCTGGCAGGCGCGCAGGCGATGGACCTGCATTTCCGCGATAACGACGGCCGCGCCAACCTGGCCCTGCGCGCCGCCTTTGCTGACCAGTACTACACCCGCGTGCGCGGCTGTCAGACGCGCGCGGTGTTCGCCTATGACGAGCGGCTGGGACTGCTGCCGTTCTATCTCCAGCAGCTCGAGATGGAGAGCAACGGCAAGCGCGTGACGGCAGAAGGTGCCCCGGTGGAAGGGCCGACCGCACCGATCACCTGGGGCGGGGTGGGGACTGACGGCCAGCACGCGGTGTTCCAGCTGCTCCACCAGGGCACGCATCTGGTGCCGGTCGATTTCATCGCCTCGATCGCGCCCGGGGACACGCTGGACCCGGCGCACCATGCGATCCTGCTGACCAACTGTTTTGCGCAAGGGGCTGCGCTGATGGCGGGCGGCAACATGGCGGCGGATGGCGCCAATCGACTTGGGGACCCCGCGCGCGCCTTCCCCGGTGACCGCCCCAGCGCCACCATCCTGTGCGACGATATCGATGCCGCCACGCTCGGCGCGCTGATCGCCTTCCACGAGCATCGCACCTTCGCCAACGCGGTGCTGATGGGCATCAACCCGTTCGACCAGTTCGGGGTGGAACTCGGCAAGAAGATGGCGAACGACATCGAGGCGGGCGGCGGCGAGTTCGATCCAAGCACGCAGGCCTTGCTGGCAGCGGCGGGGTTGTCCTGATCCAGCCGATGAGGTCGAAATCCGGGCGTTGAAGGCCGGTTTTGCTTGCGGCTCCAAACCTGTTTGGGCATCGTAACTTTCGGGGAGGGCGAAAGAACATCAAGGAGAAAACCCGATGTCCGAACGCCCGATTATCGTCGCTACCGACCTCAGCCCGCGGAATGACCGCGCGGTTGACCGCGCGCTCCAGTTGGGCGCTGCCATGGGGCGGACCGTGAGCCTGGTCCATGCCCGCTCGCCCGCAATCAACGACGAGACGGCGGAACAGCTGGTCGCCCTTGGCCGGGCCGCGCTGCCCGATCCTGCGGCCGATGTGGAAATCCGGATGCCGGTCGGCCCGGCGCCTGAGGTCATCGCCAAGACTGCGGACACGCTCGACGCTGCGCTGATCGTGTGCGGGGTTGCCCGGTTCAACGGCATCGGAGACTACTTCTCCGGCACAGCGGTGGACCACATCATCACCCGCGGCCATCGACCGGTGCTGGTGGTCAAGCAGCGCCCGCACCGCGCTTATGCGAAGATCCTCGTGACCACGGACTTCTCGGATTTCTCGGCCCATGCTCTGGCGGTGGCGGCGGAGATGTTTCCCGATGCCGAACTGCACCTGGTCCACGCTTTCCATGTCCCGTTCGAGGGGTTCCAGAAGGCCGGCCATGTCAAGGAACAGGTCGAAGCGGATGTGAGCGACGAGATGCGCCGGTTCCTCGCCCGCCCGGAGCTGGCCGGGCTGGGCGAGCGGGTGCAGTGGCGCCTGTGCTACGGCGGGGTGGCCAAGGGCATCCGCACCGCGATGGAGCAGGTCCAGCCGGACCTGCTGGTCGCAGGCACCCACGGCAAGGGCGGCTGGAGGCGTGCCACGCTTGGCAGCATTGCCTCCGATCTGCTCGAATGGGTGCCGATCGACATGCTGGTGGTGCCGCCTGAGGTTCCCGCCTCCTGAGGGCGCGGCGCGGCGAGGGTTTGCTTGTCGCGGAACCGCAACACGGTTACGGAATTGCGACTACAGGCGCCATGCATAGCGCCGCGAGTTGCAAAGGTAGTTTCATTGGCAGCCCCCAAGGCCCCGACTTCTTCCACGCCGATTGACCGTATCCAGGAGAACCTGCTGGCCCGGTCCGAGCGGCGCCTGCTCAACTGGATCTGCGCGCGGATGCCGCGCTGGATTTCGCCTGACCTGCTGACTTTCATCGGCATGGCGGGCGCGTTCATGGTGTTCGGCGGCTATCTTGCCAGCAACCTGGCCGAAGAGTGGCTCTGGCTCTCGATTGCCGGTTACGCGGTGCAGTGGTTTGGTGACAGCACCGACGGCAGCCTGGCCCGCTTCCGCAAGATCGAGCGGCCGCGTTATGGCTATTTCCTCGATCATAGCTGCGATGGCCTCGCCACCACGCTGGTCGTGGCCGGGATCGGGCTGAGCCCCTATGTCACGCTGGAAGTGGCCCTGGTGGCGCTGGCGGGGTACCTGCTGCTGTCGATCCACGCCTTCCTGTCGGTGCGGGTGCTGGGAGAGCTGAAGCTGTCCTACCTCAACGCCGGGCCGACCGAGCTGCGCTTCCTGCTGATCGCGCTGACCCTGGCGATGATGTGGTTCGGACACGAGGGCGAAGGGTGGTTCGGGGCCATTTCAGGGTTCGACGTCTTTACCGGCGTGGTGGGCACGATCCTGATCGTGCTGTTCGTGATCCAGACCGGGGTCACCTCGCGCCGGCTGGCCGCGATGGAGCCGCCCCGCAATGACGAGTGGCAGGGCAAGGAACAGCAAGGCGATTGACTTTCTGCAGGTTCCTCGCCATATGCCGCTCCAACGAAGCGCGCTAGCCAGCGTGAAGTGGCGATGATCTGAAACATCCATCGCCCCGGCCGCACTTCGGTTTTCCAAGAGACTTCCCTTTTCACGCGGGTCGTTTTGACACCCGCGCCGCGCGACGATTCCGTCTGGAATCGGTCAGCGCGCCGCATTGAATGCGAGTAAACCATGACCACCACTTTCGAACAACTCGGGCTGTCGCAGCCCATCCTCCAGGCGCTTGACCTGAAGGGCTACACCACGCCGACCCCGATCCAGGAACAGGCGATCCCCTATCTTCTCGAAGGGCGCGACCTGCTCGGTATCGCCCAGACCGGCACCGGCAAGACTGCCGCCTTCATGCTTCCCAGCATTGACCGGCTGCGCGATGCCGACCGGCAGACCCCGTTCAAGTCCTGCCGCATGCTGGTGCTGGCCCCGACCCGCGAACTGGCCGGGCAGATTGCCCAGTCGGCCAAGGATTACGGCGCGCTGTGCGGGCTCAAGGTCCAGTCGATCGTCGGCGGCACGTCCGTCGGCAAGGATCGCAACAAGCTGCACCGCGGCACCGACATCCTTGTCGCCACCCCGGGCCGCCTGCTTGACCTGATCGACCAGAAGGCTTTCGGCCTCGGCGGCGTTGAAATCCTCGTCCTCGACGAGGCGGACCAGATGCTTGACCTCGGCTTCATCCACGCCCTGCGCAAGATCGTGCCGATGCTGCCCAAGGAGCGCCAGACCCTGCTGTTCAGCGCGACCATGCCGACCAGCATCCGCGACCTGTCGAAGAACTACCTCAACAACCCGGCGCAGGTCGCGGTTACCCCGGCGGCGACCACTGCCGAGCGGGTCGACCAGTACCTGTTCATGGTCCAGCAGGACGAGAAGCAGTCGCTGCTCGAAATGATCCTGCAGGGCCGCCACCCGGTTCCGGGCAAGCTGGAGCGGGTGCTGGTTTTCAGCCGCACCAAGCACGGCGCGGACCGCGTGGTGAAGAAGCTGGCCCAGATCGGCATTCCCGCCAACGCCATCCACGGCAACAAGAGCCAGCCGCAGCGTGAACGCGCTCTGGCCGAGTTCAAGTCGGCCCGGGTTCCGGTGCTGGTAGCAACCGACGTGGCCGCGCGCGGGATCGACATTCCCGGCGTCAGCCACGTGATCAACTACGAACTGCCCAATGTGCCGGAACAGTATGTCCACCGGATCGGGCGGACCGCGCGTGCGGGCAAGGACGGGATCGCGATCGCGTTCTGCGCCGAGGACGAACGCGCCCACCTCAAGGACATCCGCAAGGTGACCGATGCCGAGTTCGAACGGCTGGCCTTGCCGGACAACTTCCGCGCCGTGGTCGAGGGCGTTGGCCCGACCAAGCGCGAAGTGCAGCAGAAGATGGCCCGCCCCCGGGTCACGCCGCGTGGCGGTGGTGAACGGGGCGAGGGCGGTGCTGCCAACAAGGCCAAGCGTCCGGCCCGTCCGGGTCAGCCCCGGCGCGAAGGCGCCGGTGGTGGCGGCCAGGGCGAACAGCGCCGCCCGGCCGATCGCCGCCGGAGCCGTCCCGGCCAGCGGTAACCGCTGCCGGGAGGCCTGCGAACAGGTTTCCGCACAGCCGGTGTGATGGCGGGAGGTTGGCAAGCGTGCCTCCACCCGCCATATCGCCGGCCTGACGGAGAACACGCATGGCCGATACTTACGATTTCGATCTGTTCACGATTGGCGCGGGCTCCGGCGGGGTCCGCGCCAGCCGCGTTGCGGCTGCGCACGGCGCGAAAGTGGCGGTGGCGGAGGAATACCGCGTTGGCGGCACCTGCGTGATCCGCGGCTGCGTGCCGAAGAAGATGCTGGTCTACGGCGCGCACTTTGCCGAAGACCTGGTCGACGCCCAGCGGTTCGGCTGGGACGTCGAAGGCAAGATATTCGACTGGCCGCGCCTGCGCGATATCGTGCAGGACGACGTGACCCGGTTGAACGGCCTCTACACCCAGACGCTCGACAACCACGGCGTGACCATCTTCAACGAACGCGCCACCATCACCGGCCTGCACGAACTTACCCTGGCCAGCGGCGAGGTGGTGACCGCTAAGTATATCCTGATCGCTACCGGCGCCCGGCCGCACGTGCCCGAGTTTCCCGGCAGCGAGCACGGCATCACCTCCAACGAGGTGTTCCATCTCGAGGCCATTCCGGAGAAAGTGCTGATCGCGGGCGGCGGTTATATCGCCAACGAGTTCGCCGGGATCTTCAACGAGTTCGGCTCCAAGGTCTGCCTGATGAACCGCAGCGACCAGCTGCTGCGCGGATATGACGAGGCCTTGCGGGACCGGCTGCTCCAGATCAGCCTGACCAAGGGCATCGACTTCCGCTTCAACGCGCTGTTCGAGAAAATCGAGCAGATCGAAGGCGGTAAGCTGCGCGTCCACATGACCAATTACGAACCGTGCGAGGTGGACCTGGTGCTCTATGCCACCGGGCGCGTGCCGAATGTGGAGGGGCTGGGCCTCGAAACGGCGGGCGTGGAGCAGGGCGCCCGGGGCGAGATCCTGGTCGACCGCTTCAGCAAGACCAATGTCGATCACATCTATGCGGTTGGCGACGTGACCGACCGGGTGCAGCTGACCCCGGTGGCGATCCGCGAGGGGCAGGCCTTTGCCGATACTGTGTTCGGGGGAACCCCAACCACGGTCGATTACAGCTGCGTGCCCAGCGCGGTGTTCAGCCACCCGCCGATTGCCTCGGTCGGCCTGACCGAAGGCGAGGCGCGCAACACGCTCGGCTCAGTCAAGGTCTACCAGTCCGATTTTCGCTCGATGAAGAACGTGGTGGCCGGGCGCAACGAGCGCAGCCTCTACAAGATGGTGGTCGATGCGGCGACCGACCGGGTGGTGGGCATTCACATGATCGGGCAGGATGCGCCGGAAATCCTCCAGGGCTTCGCCGTGGCGGTGCGCGCGGGGCTGACCAAGGCCGACTTCGACGCGACCGTGGCGATCCACCCGACCATGGCGGAAGAACTGGTGCTGCTGAAGTAGCCTAGCGGCGCAGGCGGGCTGGCGAGAGATCGCTGGCCGCCACGCCGACGGCGCGCAGTTCCTCCGGCCATGCTCCGCCAGCTACCAGCGCCTCTGCGGCGAGCGCCATCGCGGGCGAGGTCTGCAGGCCGAACCCGCCTTGCCCCGCGAGCCAGAAGAACCCCGGCGCGTCCGGGTCGAACCCCGCCACCGGCAGCCGGTCCGGCGTGAAGCTCCTCAGGCCCGCCCACTTGCTGGCGAGGCGCGGGATGGTGAGGGTGGTCGCCTGCTCGACCCGCCAGGCGGTGAGCGCCACGTCCTCTTCCTCCGGCTGCGCATCGCACGGCGCGCAGGGGTGCTCGTCCATCGGGCAGGCGAGCAGGCGGCCGCGGCCTTCCGGCTCGATGTAGAAGCCGGGGCCGACCGTCTTGGTGAAGGGCCAGGCGGAGACGTCATTGTCCACGTCAAAGGTGATCACGGTGCGGCGCATCGGTTGCAGGCCGATCCCTGCCACGCCGGCCAGTGCGGCGACCGCGTCCGCCCAGGCACCGGCCGCGTTGACGACCACCCGCGCGCTATAGCTCTGCCCCGGCGTATCGACCTGCCAGCGCTGGCCGGTGAATGCGATTCCTGTGACCTGCGCGTTGGTGGCGAGCACTCCGCCGCCCTGCATCAGAGCGCGCCGGTGCCCCTCCAGCAGGGCATGGGCATCGAGCTTGCGGCCGTGGGGATCGAGCAGTGCGCCGATGATCTTGCTGCTCTCCAGCACGGGAACCAGCGCTTGCGCCTCGGCCACCGTCAGCCGCTCCACCTCGGCCCATTCGCGGTAACCCGCCTCGACCCGCGCGAGGTCGGTTTCCTGCCCCTGCAGCGCGATGAACAGCGCCGGGTGCGGCCTTGCACCGGGTTCTTCCAGCAGCGGCAGGCTGGCGGCAGTGAGGGCGCGTACCAGCGGGGCATCCATGTCGAAGTGCGCAAAGGCGGCACTGCGGCCGGAGGAATGGACCCCCGGCGCCGCCTCTGCCTCGCACACCACCGTGCGCCCGTGCCGGGCCAGGCGTGCGGCGGCGGAAAGCCCCGCAATGCCTGCCCCGATCACCAGAAAGTCGACCTGTTCCATGTTCGCCCGTGTCGCGCATTGCGTTGCGGGCGGCAAGGCTTGCGCGTAGGCCGGTGGGCAGGAGGGTGGATCCGATGCAGCTTGAGGGAAAGACAGTCCTGCTGACCGGCGGCAGCGCCGGGATCGGGCGTGAACTGGCGCGGCAGCTGAAAGCGAAAGGCGCGCGGGTGATCGTGACCGGGCGCAATCGTGAACGGCTCGACTTCATGCGCGCCGAGGGATTCGACGCGCGGGCGGCCGACCTGTCGAACGCGGCCGGAGTTGACGCACTGGTCGCCCAGATTGTCGATGAGGACATCGACGTGCTGATCAACAACGCCGGGCAACTGGTCGATCACGATGTCCGCAAGGGCACGCCCGATGCCGACGCGGCCGACGACTGCATCTACGCCAACCTTTCCGCCCCGATCCGGCTGTCCACCGCGCTGATCGAGCGGCTCCGTTCCCGCCCGGAGGCGGCCATCGTCAATGTTACCAGCGGCCTCGCCATTGCCCCGGCGGCGCGCCAGCCGGTCTATTGCGCCACCAAGGCGGGCCTGCGGTTCTACACCCTGGCCCTTCGCGAGCAGCTCAAAGGCAGCACGGTGCGGGTGATTGAGGCGCTGCCGCCGGTGGTCGACACCCAGATGAACGCCGGAAACCCGATGAAGAAGATGCCCGCCGCTGAATGCGCCCGCCAGATCGTAACGGCGATCGAGCAGGGCCGGTACGAGGCCAATATCGGCATGACCCGCGCCCTGCGCTGGGCCGAATCGATCTCGCCCGCGCTGGCCCGGCGCATCACACTGCGCTTTTGACAGCCCAAGCTGCGTTTGCTTGACGCTGGGGCAAGGGGATGGCTAACCGCCCCAACCAAGCCATGCATACGAATGCCTGCCCGTGAATCAGGCACCACTCAGGGAGCGCCGATGTCCGCCAATATCGCCGAAATGGAAAAGCGCCGCGAAGCCGCCCGCGTGGGCGGCGGCCAGAAGCGGATCGACGCGCAGCACGCCAAGGGCAAGCTGACCGCGCGCGAACGCCTCGAAGTGCTGCTCGACGAGGACAGCTTCGAGGAGCTGGACACCTATGTCGAGCATGACTGCGTCGATTTCGGGATGGAGCAGCAGAAGATCCCGGGTGACGGTGTGGTCACCGGCAGCGGCACGATCAACGGGCGGCTGGTGTTCGTGTTCAGCCAGGATTTCACCGTGTTCGGCGGCTCTCTTTCCAAGCGCCATGCGGAGAAGATCTGCAAGGTGATGGACATGGCGATGAAGGTCGGCGCGCCGGTGATCGGCCTCAACGATTCGGGCGGGGCGCGAATCCAGGAAGGCGTGGCATCGCTTGGCGGCTACGCCGAAGTGTTCCAGCGCAATGTGCTGGCATCGGGAGTGGTGCCGCAGATCAGCCTGATCATGGGGCCATGTGCCGGCGGGGCGGTCTACTCGCCCGCGATGACCGACTTCATCTTCATGGTGAAGGACAGCTCCTACATGTTCGTCACCGGGCCGGACGTGGTCAAGACCGTGACCAACGAAGTGGTGACGCAGGAGGAACTGGGCGGGGCGGTGACGCATACCACCAAGACCAGCGTGGCCGACGTGGCGTTCGAGAACGATATCGAAGCATTGATGGCCACCCGCGCCTTCTTCGATTTCCTGCCCTTGTCGAACCGCGAGACCGTGCCCGAACGGCCGACCAGCGACCCGTGGGACCGGGAGGAGCCGAGCCTCGACACGCTGATCCCCGACAACGCCAACCAGCCCTATGACATGCACGAAGTCGTCCGCAAGGTGCTGGACGAAGGCGAGTTTTTCGAAATCCAGCCGGGGCACGCAGGCAATATCCTGTGCGGATTCGGCCGGATCGAAGGGCGCACCGTGGGCGTGGTCGCCAACCAGCCGATGGTGCTGGCGGGCTGTCTCGATATCAACTCGTCGAAGAAGGCGGCGCGGTTCGTGCGGTTCTGCGATGCGTTCGAAATCCCGATCCTGACCTTCGTCGACGTGCCCGGCTTCCTCCCCGGCACGGCGCAGGAACTGGGCGGGATCATCAAGCACGGCGCGAAGCTATTGTTCGCCTATGCCGAGGCGACCGTGCCCAAGATCACCGTGATCACCCGCAAGGCCTACGGCGGGGCGTACGACGTGATGGCATCGAAGCATCTGCGCGGCGATCTCAACTACGCCTGGCCGACCGCCGAGATCGCGGTGATGGGCGCAAAGGGCGCGGTGGAGATCATCTTCCGTGGCAAGACGCCGGAGGAAATCGCCGAGCGCACCAAGGAATACGAAGCCCGCTTCGCCAACCCCTTCGTCGCCGCCCAGCGCGGCTATATCGACGAGGTGATCTACCCCCACTCGACCCGCCGCCGGATCGCCTCAGGGCTGAGAAGGCTGCGCGGAAAGGTGCTGGAGAACCCGTGGAAGAAGCATGACAATATTCCGCTGTGAGTAGCTCTTGACTGACAAACTTCCAGATTGGGTTTTTGAAGAGCGTAAAGCAATTGCACGCGACGCAATTTCGCGCTTTTTCGAAGGATCGATCGGGCTATTGAAATGGGTCCTTACGAGCACTGCTGTTTTCCATTCAGCAGCGCTTATCGCGGGATTCAATTCGACGCAGTTTGCCCCGATAATGTTTGCTGGGCCAGCGTGGGCTTTTTTGGGAGGTATTGGCTTGACGTTAGGTAGCGGTATCGTCCTTGCTATTGGTGCTGCGGACTATGCGGGGAAGTTAACCAATAGTCTCTGGAAGGGACAAGGGCTCGATACGTGCGAAAACGATACGTATGATCCAGAACCTAGCGGTGCCATTGTGGTTGGCGCTGTGTTGCTGGGACTCTCAATCGCCGCATTTATGGTCGGAATCGGCTTCGCGGCTTACGAAATCGGCCAATTGCCCGTCGATCAAACACAGATAGAGAAAAAAGCATGAAACTAGGCCGTTTCAACCACATCGGGGTCGCCACGCCCTCCATCGCGGACTCGATCGCGTTCTACCGCGACGCCATGGGCGCGACCGATATTACCGAGCCGTTCGACCTGCCGGAGCAGGGGGTGAAGGTGTGCTTCGTCAACACCCCCACGCACTCCGGAATGGACGGCACGCAGATCGAACTGATCGAGCCGCTCGGCGAAGGCTCCGCCATTCGCGGGTTCCTCGACAAGAACCCCCTGGGCGGGCAGCACCATGTCTGCTTCGAAGTGCCTGATATTGCCGCCGCGCGCGAATGGTTCGAAGGGCAGGGCAAGCGCATCCTCGGCCCCACCCGGATCGGCGCGCATGGCACGCCTATCTTTTTCGTCCATCCCAAGGACATGCAGGGCATGCTGACAGAGATCATGGAAACACCCGCAGGAGAGCACTGATGTCCTACGAAACTATCCTCGCAGAACGCGATGGCCCGCTGCTGACCATTACCCTCAACCGGCCCGAGCGATTGAACGCCATGCCGCCGGCGATGGCGGACGAGATCGGCGCGGCGCTGTATGATCTGGGTGACGCGCGCGCGGTGCTGATCACCGGGGCGGGCAAGGGCTTCTGCTCAGGCGCGGACCTGGCCGCACGCGGCGAGGCCAGCGCGCTGGCGGCCAAGGGCGGCAGCCACCGGGCGCTGCAGAACCATTACAACCCGGCGGTCGGCCACGTGATGCGCCTGCAAGTGCCGGTGATCTGCGCGGTCAATGGCCCGGCGGCGGGCGTGGGCTGCAGTCTTGCGCTGGCGGCGGATTTCACCATCGCGAGCAAGAGCGCCTATTTCCTCCAGGCCTTCGTCAACATCGGGCTGGTGCCCGACGGCGGCAGCACCTGGCTGCTCGCCCGCGCGATCGGTCGCGCCCGCGCCACCCGGATGATGATGCTGGGCGAGAAGATCGGTGCCGAACAGGCCGAGGAATGGGGCCTGATCTACAAGGCGGTGGAAGACGCCGACCTGATGGGTGAGGCGCGCGCGCTGGCGCTGAAGCTGGCCAACGGCCCGACGCTCGCCTACGCCACGATGAAGAAGAACATTGCCCTGGCGATGGACGGCACCCTGCCGGAAGTGCTGGTGGCCGAGGCCGAAGGCCAGCGCATTGCAGGCGCGAGCGCGGACGCGATGGAAGGCGGGATGGCCTTCCTCCAGAAGCGCAAGGCGGAATTCAAGGGGAAGTAAGATAGCCCTCTCCCCTTCAGGGGAGAGGGTTGGGAGAGGGGGAGGCGCGTTGCCCGCCCCTCTCAACTCCGGCTAGCGGGGCAAGCCCGCAAGCCTGCGTATCTCTCCCCTGAAGGGGAGAGAGCTTTGAGGTAAGACATGGCTAAGTTCGAAGATTGGCAGGCAGCAGCCGACAAGGAAGTGAAGGGCAAGGACCTCACCTGGCACACGCCGGAAGGGTTCCCGATCAAGCCGCTCTACACGGCGGAGGACGTGACCACCGATCCCGGCCTGCCGGGCTTCGCGCCGTTTACCCGCGGGGTGAAGGCGAGCATGTATGCAGGCCGCCCGTGGACGATCCGGCAATATGCCGGCTTCTCCACCGCCGAGGAATCGAATGCCTTCTATCGCCGCAACCTGGCGGCGGGGCAGAAGGGGCTGTCGGTCGCGTTCGATCTTGCCACCCACCGGGGCTATGACAGCGACCACCCGCGCGTGGTCGGCGATGTCGGCAAGGCCGGGGTCGCCATCGATACCGTCGCCGACATGCAGATCCTGTTCGACCAGATCCCGCTCGATCAGATGTCGGTCAGCATGACGATGAACGGCGCGGTGATCCCGGTGCTGGCCTTCTTCATCGTCGCGGCAGAACGCCAGGGGGTGAGCCAGGACAAGCTCGACGGGACGATTCAGAACGACATCCTCAAGGAGTTCATGGTCCGCAACACCTACATCTATCCGCCTGAGCCTTCGATGCGGATCGTGTCGGACATCATCGCCTATACCTCGGCCAAGATGCCGAAGTTCAACAGCATTTCGATTTCCGGCTACCACATGCACGAAGCCGGGGCGACGGCGGTGCAGGAACTCGCCTTCACCATCGCCGACGGCAAGGAATATGCGAGCCGTGCGATGGCGGCGGGGCTGGACGTGGACGCGTTTGCGGGTCGCTTGAGCTTCTTCTTCGGCATCGGCATGAACTTCTTCATGGAGATCGCCAAGCTGCGCGCCGCGCGCACGCTGTGGTGGCGGGTGATGGACGGGCTGGGCGCGAAGAGCGAACGCAGCAAGATGCTGCGCACCCACTGCCAGACCAGCGGCGTCAGCTTGCAGGAGCAGGACCCCTACAACAACGTCATCCGCACCACGATCGAGGCCATGGCCGCGACGCTGGGGGGGACGCAGAGCCTGCACACCAACGCGCTCGACGAAGCCATTGCCCTGCCAACCGATTTCTCTGCCCGCATTGCCCGCAACACCCAGCTGGTGCTGCAGGAGGAAAGCGGCATCTGCAACGTGGTCGATCCGCTCGGCGGCTCCTACTACATCGAGGCGCTGACGCAGACGCTGGTGGAGCAGGCCGAGGCGCTGATGGCCGAGGTCGAGGCGGCTGGCGGGATGACCGCCTATGTTGCCACCGGCGCGCCCAAGGCCGCGATCGAAACGGCGGCGGCGCAGAAACAGACCGCCATCGACAAGGGCGAGGCGGTGATCGTCGGCGTCAACAAGTACCGCCGCGAAACCGAAGACGCGATGGACACGCTGGAGGTCGACAACCACGCCGTGCGCGACAGCCAGATCGCGCGGCTGAAAGCGGTGCGGGCCGGGCGTGACGAGGCGGCCTGCCAGGCGGCGCTCAAGGCCCTGACCGAAGGCGCGGCGGGCGGGGCCAACGTGCTTGCCCTCGCGGTCGATGCGGCGCGGCACGATGCTACGCTGGGCGAGATTTCCGCTGCAATGGAGCAGGTGTTCGGCCGCCATGACGCCACGCCCAAGCCGGTGCGCGGCGTCTACAAGAGCGCCTATGAATTCGACCGCCGCTGGCAGCAGGTGCTGGATGGGGTGCAGGCGGTCGAGCGCCGCCTGGGCCGCAAGCCGAAGATCATGGTCGCCAAGATGGGCCAGGACGGGCACGACCGCGGCGCAAACGTGATCGCATCCGCCTTTGCCGACATGGGGTTCGAGGTCGTCTCCGGCCCGCTGTTCCAGACCCCGCGCGAAACCGTGGCAATGGCGCTGGAGCAGGATGTCGACGCCATCGGTGCAAGCAGCCTCGCCGCCGGGCACAAGACGCTGATCCCCGAGCTGATCCAGCTCCTGCGTGAAGCCGGGCGCAGCGATATCAAGGTCGTCGCTGGCGGCGTGATCCCGCCGCAGGATTACGACTTCCTGCGCGAGGCGGGGGTGCAGGGCATCTACGGCCCGGGCAGCAACGTGGTCGAATGCGGCGCGGACATGCTGCGCCTGCTGGGTCATAATATGCCGCCTGCAGGGGATGAACTGGACGAGGCGGCGGAGTGAACACGCCCCAGTCCAGTGCGTTCTTGCCAATTGCGGCGATGATGTTTGCAGCCGGGATTGGAATTCCGGTCTTCGCCGCGTTCAATTCTGGACTCAGCAAGCAGTTGGGCGGCCCGATTGCTGCAACCGCAGCAGCATTCGCCGTGGGGCTGGCAATAGCACTGGCCTTGCTCGCACTCACGGGCCTGCCGCAGCGTTCCACCCTGCACTTCGAGGTGCCCTACATCTGGTTCGGCGCAGTTTTCATCTTGTTTTACGGCGTCTCGGTAACCTTCGCAGCCCCAAGGATCGGACTGGGTAACGCGATCTTCTTCGTGCTGCTGGGGCAAATCGTGGCGGCAGCAGCAATTGATCATTTCGGGTGGCTTGGAGCGATCCAGAGCAGTTTGACACCTCGCCGTATGCTCGGCATCGCCATCATGGCGATTGGACTGTATCTGGCAAGGAAGCCCCTATGAATACCCGTACCGACTGGACCCGCGCCGAAATCGCGGCCCTCTTCGACCTTCCCTTCACCGAGCTGCTGTTTCAGGCCGCCAGCGTCCACCGCGCGAACCATCCGCCTGAGCAGGTCCAGCTCTGCACGCTCCTCTCGATCAAGACCGGCGGGTGCCCGGAGGATTGCGGCTATTGTTCGCAGTCGGTCAAGGCCGACTCCGGCGTCGAAGCGACCAAGCTAATGGACGTGCAGGCCGTGCTCCAGCGCGCGGCGCAGGCCAAGGATGCGGGCAGCCAGCGGTTCTGCATGGGCGCGGCGTGGCGCAATCCCAAGGACCGCGACATGCCTGCAATCGTGGAGATCGTGAAGGGCGTCTCAGCCATGGGTCTTGAGACCTGCATGACGCTGGGGATGCTCGAACCGCACCAGGCTGAGATGCTGGCTGAGGCCGGGCTCGACTACTACAACCACAACATCGACAGCAGCCCTGAGTATTATGAGCGGGTGATCTCCACCCGCACCATGGCGGACCGGCTCGATACCCTCGGCAACGTCCGCGCGGCGGGGATCAACGTCTGCTCCGGCGGCATCGTCGGCATGGGCGAGACGCGGGATGACCGGGTGGGATTCATCCACACGCTGGCCACCCTGCCGCAGCATCCCGAAAGCGTGCCGGTCAACGCGCTGGTGCCGATCAAGGGCACGGTGCTGGGCGACATGCTGGCGGATACGCCGCTGGCGAAGATTGACGACATCGAATTCGTCCGCACCGTCGCGGTGGCCCGCATCACCATGCCGCTCTCCATGGTCCGCCTTTCCGCCGGACGCGAGAGCATGAGCGAGGCGACCCAGGCGCTGTGCTTCATGGCCGGGGCGAACTCGATCTTCACCGGCGACAAGCTGCTCACCGCTGCCAATGCCGGCGATGACAAGGACGCAGCCCTGTTCGCCAAGCTCGGCCTGACCGCGCTGAAGGGCGAGGAGCCCCTTCGTCAGGCTCAGCGCGAGTCCTCGGCCTGCCTGCAAGCAGAGCCCGCATGATCGTGCTGCCGCTGCTGCTCGCTGTGCAGGCTGCCTCGGAAGCACCGCAGTGGAACTGCGCCGATCCGCTGGTGCAGCAGGAAATGAACTATTGCGCCCATCAGGATTTCCTTGTCGCCGATGCCGAGTTGAACGCGCAGTGGAAGCTGGTGGCAGAGGTGATGAAGCAGCGGGACAAGGACGTGGGCGACATGCTGGACGACGGCCGGCCGGGCTACTTCCAGACCCTGCTCGACGGCCAGCGTGCCTGGCTCAGGTATCGTGACGCCCATTGCGCCAGCGAGGGCTATCTTGCACGGGGGGGCTCGATGGAGCCGATGCTGGTCAGCTTCTGCAAGACGTCCCTGACCAAGGCGCGCACCGCTCAGTTGCGTGAGCTAACGGAGATCGAAGGCTAGTGTTCAAGAAAATCCTCATCGCCAATCGCGGCGAAATCGCTTGCCGGGTGATCAAGACCGCCCGCCGCATGGGTATCGCCACCGTCGCGGTCTATTCCGATGCCGATGCCCGCGCGCCGTTCGTGAAGATGGCGGACGAGGCGGTCCATATCGGCCCGGCTCCGGCGGCGCAGAGCTATCTGATCCCGGAAAAGATCATCGCCGCGTGCAAGCAGACCGGGGCCGATGCGGTCCATCCGGGCTATGGCTTCTTGTCGGAGCGGGCGAGCTTCGTTGAGGCGCTGGCGGCCGAGGGCATCGCCTTCGTCGGCCCGCCGGTGAACGCGATTGCTGCGATGGGTGACAAGATCGAATCCAAGAAGCTGGCCAAGGAAGCGGGCGTCAACGTCGTCCCCGGCTATCTCGGTGAGATCGACGACACCGAGCACGCGGTGCGGATCGCGTCGGAAATCGGCTATCCGGTGATGATGAAGGCCAGTGCCGGCGGCGGCGGCAAGGGGATGCGGCTGGCGTTCTCCGAAGCCGATGTCCGCGAAGGGTTCGAAGCGACCAAGCGCGAGGGGCTGAACAGCTTTGGCGATGACCGCGTGTTCATCGAGAAGTTCATCCTCAACCCGCGCCACATCGAAATCCAGATCCTCGGCGACAAGCACGGCAACGTGCTCTACCTCAACGAGCGCGAATGCAGCATCCAGCGCCGTCACCAGAAGGTGGTGGAGGAAGCCCCGTCGCCCTTCGTCACGCCCAAGATGCGCAAGGCCATGGGCGAGCAGTGCGTCGCGCTGGCCAAGGCGGTCGGCTATCACTCGGCGGGCACGGTCGAACTGATCGTCAGCGGGGCGGACCCGACGGGGGAGAGCTTCTACTTCCTCGAAATGAATACCCGCCTGCAGGTGGAGCACCCCGTTACCGAGGCGATCACCGGGGTCGACCTGGTCGAGCAGATGATCCGGGTTGCCGCAGGCGAACCGCTGGCGATGACGCAGGACGATATCGGGATCGACGGCTGGTCGATCGAGAATCGCGTCTATGCCGAAGACCCCTATCGCGGGTTCCTGCCCAGCACCGGGCGGCTGGTGCGTTATCAGCCGCCGGTCGACGGCTGGACCGACGATGGCAGCGCCAACGGGCGGCGGGGCATTGACGGCGTGCGGGTGGACGACGGCGTCTACGAAGGCGGTGAAGTCAGCATGTTCTATGACCCGATGATCGCCAAGCTGATCACCTGGGGCAAGACCCGCGATGAAGCGGCCGACCTGCAGGTTCAGGCGCTCGACGCGTTCCGGCTGGACGGGCTGGGGCACAACGTCGATTTCCTCAGCGCGATCATGCAGCATCCGCGCTTCCGCAGCGGCGAGCTGACCACCGGCTTCATTGCCGAGGAATATCCGGACGGGTTCACCGGCGCGCCCGCCTCGCCTGAGCTGCTGCGCGGCCTTGCCGCCATCGGCGGGGTGCTGGCGACGGCCGACGCGGACCGTGCCCGGCGGATCGACCAGCAATTGAATGGCGCCAACCCGCCTCCGGGTGACTGGGCCGTGCGGATCGGCGAAACCGATTACGCGGTCAGCCTGGAGGAAGAGGCGATCACCGTTGACGGCATGCCGGTCGAGGTCAGCTTCGACTATACCCCCGGCGATACCATGGTGGACCTTGAACTCGATGGCGAGGCGATGACCATCCAGTTGAAGCCCACCCGCGCCGGCTATGCCATCACCACGCGCGGGGCGACTCACGGCCTGCGTGTGCTGCCGCAGCGGGTGGCGCATCTGGCCGGACACATGATCGAAAAGATCCCGCCGGACCTGTCCAAGCTGCTGATCTGCCCCATGCCCGGCCTGCTGGTGAAGCTGCACGTGGCCGAGGGCGAGGAAGTCCAGCCCGGCCAGCCGCTCGCTACAGTCGAGGCGATGAAGATGGAGAACATCCTCCGCGCCGAAAAGCAGGCAGTGGTGGCGAAAATCAACGCGGCCGAGGGTGACAGCCTGGCGGTCGATGCGGTCATCCTCGAGCTGGAATAATGCACCTCCGCCACGATCCCGATGCGCCTGCTGCGGGGGAAATCGCGTTCGACGACTTCCTCAAGGTGGATATCCGCATCGGGACCATCGTGGCGGCCGAGGAATTCCCCGAGGCGCGCAAACCAAGCTACCGGCTGGTGATCGATTTCGGCCCGGCAATCGGCCGGAAGAAGAGCTGCGCCCAGATCGCAGCCAATTACCATGTCGATGAACTGCCGGGGCGGCAGGTGGCCGCAGTGGTCAATTTCCCGCCGCGCCAGATCGGCCCGGCCATGTCCGAGGTGCTGACACTGGGCTTTGCCGACGAGGCCGGCGAGGTGGTGCTGTTCGCGCCGGACGTGAAAGTGCCCGACGGTACACGCCTGTTCTGAACGCGGGTTTGCTTGACACTTGCTTGACGAAGTTGACACCCTGTCAAGCTTGGCGAATGGACATAACTATCTGTTATAAAAATAATAAAATGCATAGGCACGCTGCGCCCTTTCGCAGGGAGGTCCCCGGGGGGGGGGCGCCGTTCGGGGTCCGGTTAGCAGGGCACGCAAGGGAAGCGGGATCGACCATCGCCGAGCATGAGCCATATTTCCGCGGTGTAGGAAAATGGTTTTGCGCTGAGGTCGGCCTCGGGCCGGTATGCGATCAGTCCTCCACCAGCGCCACCGCCCTGATCCAGCCCGCGCTCGCGCGTTCGATCTTCACCGGGAAGCAGCTCAGAGTGAATCCGTGCGGGGGGAGGGCGGCGAGGCCCGTCAGTTTCTCGATCTGGTAATAGGGGCGGATGCGTCCGGCCTTGTGGCCTTCCCAGATGATCGAAGGGTCGCGCGTCTCGGCCCAGCGCTTCGCGGTGTGGCTGAACGGCGCATCCCAGCTCCACGCATCGGTGCCGACCACTTCGATGCCGCGTTCCGTCAGCCACAGCGTCGCTTCCGCACCGAGGCCGACGCCCTGGTCGGTGAAATTCTCCGTACCGTAGACTGCACCCGACTGGATCAGCACGATGTCGAGCGGTTGCAGGTCATATCCGATCGCTTCGAGCGCCTGTTGAACCTCCTGTGCGCTGACCACGTGGCCATGCGGCAGGTGGCTGAAGTCGAGCTTCACGCCGGGGCGGAAGAACCGGTCGAGTGGCGCTTCGTCGATGCTGGGGGCAGGGGTCGCGCCCGAATCCGTGGTCGAATGGTAATGCCACGGCGCGTCCATGTGGGTGCCGTTGTGGGTGGACAGTTCGACGAATTCGACGGCCCAGCCTTCGCCATCGGGCAGGTCGGCCTGCTCCAGCCCGGGGAAGAACATGGCGATCTGGGCCCACGTGCTTTCGTGGTTCATGTAGGTGACCTTGGGCCGCATCACCTCCGGGTCGGAGATCACGTCGTTGGTGATCGGAATCGACAGATCGATGAAGCGGGGCATCCGGTTATCCCTTCAACTGTTCGTCCAGGAATGCGGCCACATCGGCCAGTTCGACATCGCGGGCCAGGAACGCCTCGCCCACGCCGCGCAGCAGCAGGAAGGGCAGGGTGCCCGCGTCCATCTTCTTGTCATGGCGCATGTGGTCGGCGAGGCGCGCGCCATCGCAATCGAGGCCCAGCGCAGGGAGGCTGGCGGGCAGGCCGACTGCGGCGATCGCCAGTGCCACCCGCTCTGCATCGGCTGCCGGGATCAGCCCGCGCCGTGCGGAATAGCGCGCTGCCAACACCATCCCCAACGCCACGCCTTCGCCATGCAGCAGGCGGTCGGAAAAGCCGGTCTCCGCCTCCAGTGCATGGCCGAACGTGTGCCCCAGGTTGAGCAGCGCGCGGGCCCCGGTGGTCTCGCGCTCGTCCTCCGCCACGATCCGGGCCTTGGCCGCAACGCTGGTGGCGACGGCGTGTTCGAGCGCCGCTGGATCGCGCGCCAGCACCGCCGCGCCGTTATCGGCGAGCCAGTCGAAAAACGCCGCATCGCCGAGGATGCCGTACTTGATCACCTCGGCGTAACCTGCACGCATTTCGCGGTCGGGCAGGGTGTCGAGCGCCGCCAGGTCTGCCAGCACCAGCGATGGCTGGTGGAAGGCGCCGACCAGGTTCTTGCCCGCCGGGGTGTTGATCGCGGTCTTGCCGCCGACACTCGAATCGACCTGAGCCAGCAGGGTGGTGGGGATCTGCACGAAGCCGCAGCCACGCTTGAGGATGGCGCAGGCAAAACCGGTCAGGTCGCCGGTTACCCCGCCGCCGAGCGCGAAGACATGGTCGCCGCGCTCGACTTCGCGTGCGAGCAGCCAGTCAACCAGCAGCCGCAAGCCATCCCAGCTCTTGGCCCCTTCGCCGGGCACAAGTTCGAGCCAGTCCAGGGCCAGGCCTGCGGACGCGAACGAGGCTTCCAGTGCTGCGCCATGAAAATGCCGCGCATTGGCGTCTGCCACCACGGCCACCCGATCCTTGCGCACGAAAGCCTGCGCTTCCTGCGCCACGTTGCCGATCAGGCCGCGCGCCACGCGCACCTCGTACGGCCGCCCGGCCAGCGCGACGGGGATCACAGCCATTGGTCAATTGCTCCGATGATGGCGAGAGCTGTCTCGCTATGGGGTCCATGCCTGCTTGAGACGTGAATCGGCGCCTCGGCATAGAAGGGTTGCCGTTCGGCGTGCAGCCGGGTGAGGATCGCGTGGGGATCGCCGCCTTGCAGCAGCGGCCGGGTGTTCTTGCGCGCGGTGCGTTCCACCAGGGTTTCGACCGGGCAGTCGATCCAGACCGCGATGCCGCGATCAAGGATCAGCGCGCGCGTTTCATCATTCACGAAAGCCCCGCCGCCGGTGGCGATCACGCCGTGGTTCTGATCCATCAGGCGGGCGATGACGCGCCGCTCGCCGTCACGGAAATAGCCTTCGCCGAACTGGGCGAAGATTTCCGCGATGCTCATCTGCGCGGCTTTTTCGATCTCGTCGTCGGCATCCACGAAGCTGCGGCGCAGCAGCGCGGCCAGCCTGCGGCCGACGGTCGATTTGCCCACGCCCATCAGCCCCACCAGCACGACCGGTCGGTCAATCCGCCGGGCGACGGCGGTAATCCGGTCATCGGAAAGGAATTGCGGCGGCTGGGTCATTGATGCAGCGCCTATAGATGCGCTAGACGCGGCGCAACCACCGGCGCCGCAGGCGCTGCTAGCTAGAAGACTGGGGATCGCCGCTTTGACGAATTCGCGCAGGATCGGTTGGACCGGGGCGGGGCTGTTGCTGGCCTTGCTCGCCTATGCCTGGATCGATGGCGGCGAACAGGCGCTGCGTCCGATTGCCCAGCCTGTCGCTGTGCCGGATCGCGCGCAATGAGGCGCGGCTGGCTGCTTGGCGGGGCCGCGCTGGCCCTGTGCTCGACTCTGGTCATGGCGCAGCAACGCCCCGAATCGCTGCTCCCCCCGGGGTTCGATGATCCGGCACCTGCGCCCACTGCCTCGCCAACACCACGACCCCAGCAGCCCGACCCGTCAACCCCTGCGCCTTCCACCGGCACTCCCGTGGTGCAGCCGCTTCCCGGGGCCGGTGCGGGCACGCCTGCGGCCGTGCCCGATCTGCCCATTCCGGGCAACCTGCCCTCGCTGGAAGAGCTCGAGAAGCTCGATACTGACGAGCTGGACGAGCTGCTCGGCCTCAAGCCGAAGTTCGACATTCCGCCAGCCGCGCGCCGGTCGACCGAACGGGTCGGCCTGCTCGACATGGCCGAAGGCGGTCTGCCGACGGCGTCGCTGGCGAACCAGCCGGCCGCGCTAGTCCGCGCGGCCCTGGCCGGGACAAAGCGGCCGCTGGTGTCGCGTTGGGGCCACATCATGTTGCGCCGTGCACTCGCCAGCCGGCTTGAGGCACCTTCGGGTATGGACCCGGTCGAATTTGCTGCGCTGCGGGCCCGGGTCCTCAACACCATGGGCGAATGGGCCGTGGCCCGCGCGCTGGCGCAGGATGTCGATACCGGCAACTGGAACGGCGCGCTGACCAATGCTGCATTCGATTCATACCTCCACACTGCCGACCTGGTGGGCATCTGCCCGCGCGTTCAGGTTGGCAGCCATTCGCGTGAGGACGCGCAGTGGGAAATGGCCCGGTCGATCTGCACTGCCTATTCGGGCCAGGGTGCCCGCGCCGGGAGCGATCTCAGCCGGATGCTGTCACGCGGGCGGGCCGACCCGATCGACGTGCTGCTGGCGCAGCGTTTCGCCGGAGCAGCCGGGGACGGCCGCCGGGCGGTCAACCTGGAATGGGAAGAGGTCCGGGAGCTGACCCCGTGGCGCTTTGCGCTGGCCAACGCGGTCGGGGCAGAGATCCCCGAATCGCTTTTGGCCAACCCGTCGCCCACGCTCCAGCGGATGGCCGCCATTGCGCCGATGCTGCCGCTCAGCCAGCGCCTCGACGGGGCTCAGCGGGCGGCGCGTGAGGGCATTCTCTCAGCCGGGGCCTTTGTCGATCTCTACGCCGAACTGCGGGCGGAAGGGGCGCAGGAAGGCGATGCTGCGCGCGTCGCTGCCCGCCTGCGGGATGCCTATGTGCTGGCCGATCCGGCCGCGCGGGTGGCTGCCATCAAGGATGTGTGGGGCGGTGCCGATCCCGATTATGGCCGCCTCGTTCTGACCGCCTATGCGGCAGCCCGGCTTGAGCCGGACGAGGCGCTGCTGGACGATGCACCGGCGCTGATCGCATCGATGCTGGCAGCCGGGCTGGAGCGCGATGCCTTGCGCTGGGCAAGCCTGGTTCCCCAGGGCAGCGAGGGCTGGGCCCTGCTGGTGTTCGCCCAGCCGAATCGCGCCACGCCGGTCAGCTCGGGCGCGTTCGACAGCTTCAGCGGAAACGATGAAAGCGCTGGCCAGCGCAAATCGGCCTTCCTGCTGGCCGGGCTCGCCGGATTGGGCCGGATTGAAGACGGGGCGGTTGAAGGCTTTGCCGCCGATCTGGGAGCCGACTTTTCGCGCGAGACCCGGTGGAGCGCACTGATCGACCAGGCTGCCGATAGCGGCAATCCGGGGCTGGTCGCGCTGCTCGCAGGGGTAGGCATGCAGGGCAGCAGCTGGGAGCGGATGACCCCGCGGCATCTCTATCATATCGTCTCCGCCCTCAACCGGGTGGGCATGACTGCGGAAGCCCGGATGATCGCGGCGGAGGCGGTGGCGCGCGGGTGACGCGCGCCGTGCCATGAGCGAGGCAGTCGATGCCTTTCTCGCCATGCTGGCGGCAGAGCGGGGGGCAGCTGCCAATACGCTGGCCGCCTACCGGCGAGATCTTGAAGCGGTCGAAGGCGCGCTTGGCAACCTGGTCACGGTGAAGCAGGCCGATCTGGGCGGGCTGGGCCAGCAATGGTCGGATCTTGCGCCTGCGACTGTCGCGCGGAAGGCTTCGGCCCTGCGCCAGTTCTACGGATTTCTCGTCGATGAAGGCTGGCGGAGCGACGATCCCTCGGCTGCGCTGCCGCGTGCCGGGGCGCGGCGGCAATTGCCCAAGATCCTGTCCCATGCCGAAGTCGAGGCGCTGTTCTCACGCGCCGAAAAGGAAGCCCAGGGCGGCACGGCTTCCGCAGTTCGCCTGCTGGCGCTGATCGAACTGCTCTATGGATCGGGCCTGCGGGCGAGCGAGCTGATGAGCCTGCCCCTGTCAGCCGTGCCGCGCGATGCCCCGTTCCTCACCGTGACGGGCAAGGGCGGCCAGGCGAGAATGGTCCCGGTGAGCGGCAGGGCGAAGACGGCTCTTGCGGGCTGGCTGGCGCTGCATCCTGGCGGATCGAAGTACCTGTTTCCTTCGCGCGGCAAGCACCTGACGCGGGTGCGGCTGTTCCAGTTGCTCAAAGAGCTCGCCGTCCGCGCCGGGCTCACCCCGGAAAAGGTCAGCCCGCACGTGCTTCGCCACGCCTTTGCCACGCACTTGCTGGAGGGCGGGGCAGACCTGCGGGTGCTGCAAACCCTGCTCGGCCATGCGGATATTGCCACGACCCAGATCTACACCCACGTCGATGCTGCACGGCTGGTGACGCTGGTCAATGAACGGCATCCGCTTGCAGAGAAGCGCCAGCGCGACTAGCGGGGCAGGATGATTTCCTACCTCGAATTCGAGAAGCCGGTCGCCTTGCTCGAAGCCCGCATCGCCGAGCTTCGTGCCGCTTCCGTGCATGATGACGTAGACATCTCGGCAGAGATCGCCCGGCTCGAGCAAAAGAGCGCCGATCTGCTGGCGAGCACTTATGCCTCGCTCTCACCCTGGCAGAAGACGCAGGTGGCCCGCCATCCGGCCCGCCCGCACTTCCGGGATTTCGTCGACCATGCCTTCGACGAATTCATCCCGCTCGGCGGGGATCGCCATTACGGCGAGGACGAGGCGATCATGGGGGGCTTTGCCCGGCTGGGTGAGCGCCGCGTGATGCTGATCGGGCACGAGAAGGGCAACGATACCGAAAGCCGCCTTCGCCACAATTTCGGCATGGGCAAGCCCGAAGGGTACCGCAAGGCGATCCGCCTGATGGAAATGGCCGGCCGGTTCGGCCTGCCGGTGGTGACTCTGGTCGACACCTCGGGCGCGTTTCCCGGGGTTGAGGCTGAAGAGCGCGGCCAGGCCGAGGCTATCGCACGATCGACCGAGGCGTGTCTTGCTCTGCCGGTGCCAATGGTGGCGACCATCGTCGGCGAAGGCGGATCGGGCGGGGCGGTCGCGCTGGCAAGTGCCGAGCGGGTGCTGATGTTCGAACACGCTGTCTATTCGGTGATCTCGCCCGAAGGCTGCGCCTCGATCCTGTGGCGCACGGCAGAAAAGGCCCCCGACGCAGCCGAAGCGATGAAGGTTACCGCGCAGCATCTCCACAAGCTGGGCGTGATCGACCGGATCGTCGGCGAACCATCGGGCGGGGCCCACCGTAATCCGGCCGCCGCCGCGAAATCGCTGGCGAAGGCGATCGGGGAAGAGCTTGACGGGCTGGCTGGCAAGGACGCCGCTGCCCTGCGGCAGGTGCGCGAGGATCGCTTCCTTCGGATAGGTTCGCTCTGAAGGGAACTGTGCCCGCATTGAGCCGTTGGAGGCGCAGCATTGATGAACGGCGGAAGGTGGGGCCGCACCGATGGAGGATACCAGACCATGATCCGATTCAAATCCGTCGCACTGGCCACAACGGCCTCGGCCAGCCTGCTGCTGTCCGGCTGCATGGGTGCAGGGGAAGTTCCTGACGCTTCGACACCCATAACCCAGTCCGAAGCGCAGCAGGGCGCGCAGTATCACCCGCAGTTCCTGGCCGAGTTCGGCGGGGCTTACGAAGGCCCGCAGTCGGCTTACGTCGAAAGCGTCGGTAAGAACATTGCGGTGCATTCCGGCTTGGGGAACGCCCGGTCTGACTTCACCGTCACCCTCCTGAACAGCCCCGTGAACAACGCGTTCGCCATCCCCGGCGGCTATGTTTACGGCACGCGCCAGTTGGTCGGGCTGATGAACAACGAGGCGGAACTGGCCGCCGTGCTAGGGCACGAAGTTGGCCACGTGGCGGCGCGGCATGCGCAGCGCCGGCAGGCTGCGGCGCAGCGCAACACCTTGCTGGGGGCAGCGGGCGCAATTCTTTCAGGCGTCCTTCTGGGCGACAGCAGCGTGGGCAACACCCTGTCGCGCGGGTTCCTGCAGGGTTCCCAGATGCTGACGCTGAAGTTTTCGCGCAACCAGGAACTTGAGGCCGATGATCTCGGCATCCAGTACCTGAACCGCGCGGGCTATGATCCGCGGGCGATGGGCACAGTGCTCGCCAGCCTGGCCGCTCAGAACACGCTCGATGCGCAGCTGCAGGGCCGCGATGCGCGGATGCCGGAATGGGCATCGACCCACCCAGACCCGGCAAGCCGGGTGCAGAGCGCGCTTTCCAAGGCGGGTGCCTCTACCGGCCAGACCAACGCCGATACGTTCCTTACGCGCATCAACGGGATGACCTACGGAGACGATCCGCGTCAGGGCGTGATCGAAGGCAACACCTTCATCCATCCCGACATGCGGCTGGCGTTCAACGCGCCACAGGGCTTCTACATGGTCAACGGCACCCGCGCGGTGACCATCAATGGCCAGAGCGGCCGGGCCCAGCTCACCCTTGCCCCTTATAACGGCAACCTGGAGACCTATGTCCGCAGCGTCTTCACTGCGCTTGGCGGGGACCAGCAGCAGCTTGCACCGGCCACGATGCAGCGAACCACGGTCAACGGCATACCGGCCGCTTATGGTCAGGCCCGCGTCAACAGCGGGGGCAGCCAGGTGGACGTGGTGGTGTTCGCCTATGAATTTGCGCGCGACCGGGCCTATCACTTCACCGCCATCAGTCAGGCGGGCTCGGCCGACGCATTTTCGCCGATGTTCAATTCGATGCGCCGTGTCTCGGCGAACGAGGCGGCTCAGGTCGTGCCCCGGCGGATCGAGGTGGTGACCGTTCGCAGCGGTGATACGGTGGCCTCGCTGGCACGCCGCATGGCATTCGACACGGCGCAGGAAACCCGGTTCCGCGTGCTCAACGGGCTCGCCTCGAACGCCACCTTGCGGGCCGGCCAGAAGGTCAAGATCGTCGTCAAGGGCCGGTAACCGGCTGGGCCCTGTTTAGGGCAAAAGAAAAGGGCGGCAGGATTGCTCCTGCCGCCCTTTCTTGTCGTATCGTCAGACCGATCAGACGGTGTTCGAAGCCGACAGCTCGCTCGACACGGTCGAGAAGGTGGTTTCGAGTTCGTTGCCGAGGCTCTGCATGGCGGTGATCGCGGCGATGGCGATCAGGGCAGCAATCAGGCCGTATTCGATGGCGGTGGCGCCCTGCTCGTCGCGGAGCAGCTTGTTGATGAACTTCATGGTCAGTCTCCTGTTGGTCTTCGGTACCCGTCTCATTCCAGTGGTCTTCCGGAAGGAGTGATTGCAGTTCTAGGAACGAGGCGTTGAGAATTTCCTAACGTGGAAAAATCTCCGACGCTGCCGTTCACAGCACTGCGGTGGCCTGCTCCGTTACCGTCTCCCACAGGGTCGTGGTCTCGTTGCCGAGACTGTTCATGACGCCCATGGCGGCGATGGCGATGAGAGCAAGTATCAGGCCGTATTCGATGGCTGTCGCCCCGCCATTGTCGGCTCCGATACTTTCAAGCAGAGTACGCAATGACATGGAAAAAAGGCCCCCGGATATGGTCCAGACAGGCTGCGGTATCCGTCCTATCGGTTAATAAATGTTTGAAGGAGTCAGACTGGTTGGAAAATAATCCGACATGGCAGCCCGTGGTGGCACTGGCGCTTTATGATGGAGCGGGGCGATGGCTGATGCACCGGCGGCCGCTCGGCAAGCAGCACGGGGGGCTGTGGGAGTTTCCAGGCGGAAAGGTGGAAAGCGGCGAAATTCCCGCACTTGCACTGGTCAGGGAAGCAGCCGAGGAGCTCGATATCGTTGTTCGTCTGGATGATCTTGAGCCCGTGGGGTTTGCAGACGGTTCGCTGACAGAGGGCGGGTCAGCGATTGTCCTGTTTCCTTACGCGTGCCGCCAATGGCAGGGAGAGCCGGTGGCGATGGAGGGCGGCGCGGTAGCCTGGTGCAACGCAGACGAGATCGCTGCGCTCGACAAGCCGCCGCTCGATCAGGTGCTGGCGCTGCAATTGGCGCAAAAACAGCAATGATAGGGATTGCCAAGGCCTGCCACCCTGCCTATGTGCCCTGCCTCACAGGCGCCCGTAGCTCAGCTGGATAGAGCACCAGACTACGAATCTGGGGGTCGGACGTTCGAATCGTTCCGGGCGCGCCATTTCTTCCACCGGGGTTATCCAGCCCCGCGAACGCCCCGGGGGCTTTCCGCATCGGCGGTTGTTTGTCGGCTCATCAGAGCCTAGTGTTCATCCACATGGAAGATCGCGGCAAACCCAGGCATCCGATTTCGGTGCCGGGCCGGTATCGGACCGGCTCCGGGGTGGCGAAGGATGTCGATATTCTCGACCTTTCCGAAACTGGCTGCCGGTTTTTCGACCGGTTCGGCCGCATGATCGCGGGAACGGAAATCAGCCTGCGCATCGGCGCCATCGGCCCGGTCATCGCCACCGTGCGGTGGTGCCGCCAGCAAGTGGTCGGCGTCGAGTTCGAAAAGCCGCTCTACGGGCCGGTGTTCGAACATATCCGTGACGAGCTCGATACCCGCAAGCGCGAAGGCTAGTTTTCCTCCGCAGCCTCTTCCAGCGCGTGCATATCCTCGTCCGACAAGCCGAAATGGTGTCCCGCCTCGTGAATCGTGACGTGGTGGATCAGCGCGGCAAAATCGACCCCTGTCTCCCGCCATTCCCGGATCAGCGGTTGGCGGAAAAGGGTGATGACCGGTGGCAGGTCGCCCGAATCCCACAAGGACTGTTCGTCAATCGGCCGGCCTTCATAGAGGCCGGTCAATTGCCAGCGGCTCTCGATCCCGACTGAATCGAGCTGCTCCCGCGTGGCGAATTCTTCCACCTTGATCACCACGTCAATGAGCTGGTCGCGGAAATGCTCCGGCAGCGCGCGGATTGACGCGAACGCCATTGTTTCCATGTCGGCAGCGGTCGGTGGGGGTGGCATGGGGCGGTTCATCACGGTGATATGGGTGTCTGTCTGGCAAAGAGAAGTTCCCTTGCAAAACCGCTCAGGAACCTGGCGCCTGTTCGCCTGTTTGGGTGGCAGGGATTAACATTTTTAAAGAGAACCATCGATGTCGCATTGCGAAGCCATTTTCGTACGCCTGAAGCAGGATCATGACCACCACCGTGCTTTGCTGAAGAAAATCGGGTCAGCCGGGGATGATGGCGAAGCCAAGGCCGGGCTCTTCACCGAACTGACCAAGGAGCTGAAAGGGCACGCCGCCGCCGAGGAGCAGGCGCTCTATTCCACCATGATGCGCAAGCCCCCGACCACCGATGAAACACGCCATTCCGTGGCGGAGCATCACGAAATCGACGAAATGCTCAACGACCTCGCCGCGACAGACATGGCGAGCGACGAATGGATGACGAAATTCCGTGATCTGGAGCACCGTTACCTCCACCATATCGAGGAGGAGGAAGAAGAGCACTTCCCGGATTTCGCTCAACACCTTACCGCCGAGGACGAGGTTCATATGACAGCGGTGTTCGACCGCCGGAAGAAGGTGGAAAAGGCCGACGCGGAAGTGACACCCGAGAAGGCCGAAGACGCCAAGGAGTAGGGCGGCAACGCGGGGGATATCGAACTTGGATGCCAGCAGCGATGGACTGGACGATTTCGATGACGATCCGGTAGAGCCGGGCGTCTGGCGCTTTGCGCGTGCCGACAAGGCCAGCGTGGTCATTGATGCGCAGGATTACTTCCGTTTCATGCAGGACGCGATGCTCAGGGCCGAGCAGCGCATCCTGATGATCGGCTGGGATTTCGACACGCGCATTCACCTTGAAACCGGGCGGCGATGGTGGCGGAAGGGCACTGACCGGAGCCATCCTTCCCGCCTCGGCAGTTTTATCCTCTGGCTCAACCGGCATCGGCCGGGGCTCGACATCAAGATGCTCAAATGGGGCATGGGTATGATCCCGATGGCCCTGCGCGGCTCAATGGCGCTCGACCTGCTGCGCTGGGCACCGCGCCGGCGGATCGATTTCAAGTGGGACAGTGCCCATCCCATGGGCGCCTGCCATCACCAGAAGATCGTGGTGATCGATGATCAGCTGGCCGTTTGCGGCGGCATCGACATGACGAGGGGCCGGTGGGACACCCGGGACCATGTCGAGGATGATCCGCGGCGCAGATGGTCTCGCTGGAAGCAATACGGCCCCTGGCATGATGCAACCATGATCATGGCGGGGGCCATCGTGAAAGACCTGGACGAACTGGGGCGCGACCGGTGGTGCAGGGCCGGGGGGGACGCTTTGACCCCCGTGAACCCGACCACGGGCAAATGCTGGCCCGAGGGGCTGGAGCCGCAGTTCGAGAACGTCGAAATCGGCATCGCCCGTACCCGCGCAGCCCATGAGAACTCGCCGCAGGTGTGCGAGATTGCCGACCTGTTCGAACGGCAGATCAGGGAGGCGCGCCATTTCATCTATGCCGAAAGCCAGTATTTCGCCTCGCGCCGGATTGCCGATGCGATTGCGAGGCGGATGGCCGAGCCGGACCCGCCGGAAGTTCTGATCGTCCATCCTGCCAATGCCGACGGCTGGCTAGAGCAGCAGGCGATGGACCATGCACGGGCGCAGCTGGTCCGGACCCTGGGCGAAGTCGACCAGGCGGGCCGGTTCAACCTCTATGTGCCCTATACGGGCGAAACGCCGATCTACGTCCATTCCAAGATCATGATTGTCGATGACGCAATTATCCGGATCGGCTCCGCCAATATGAACAACCGTTCGATGGGGCTGGACAGCGAATGCGACGTGTTCATCGATGCGCGGCGGCCGGGCAATGCCCATGCCCGGGGGGCAATCGCCAACTTGCGCCATTCCCTGCTGGCAGAGCATTGCGGGCTCAAAATCGACGAAGTTCCCCGCCTGATTGAGCAAGCCGGATCGATGCACGCCATGATCCAGGCGCTGGGACAGGAGCGAACCAGGACGCTGCGCCGGTTCGATCTCAAACAGCTCAACGGCATGGCCGAAACGCTGGCGGAATCGGCAATGCTCGATCCTGAGCGCCCTGACGAATTGCTGGAACCATTTGCGAAAGGCGGCCTGTTCCGCAAAGGGATGTTCCTGAGTCGCATCAGGAACAGGACAAGGAAGAAGGCTGCATGAATTGCTCGATCGATCCGGATGACGATGACGTTTCGGGCAAGCTGCCGGTTCCCGTCGAAGTGCAGGATGCCATTCGTACCCTGATCGCCTGGGCGGGTGATGATCCGACCCGTGAAGGGCTGCTCGACACGCCCAAGCGTGTGGGCCGCGCGTGGAAGGAATATTGCCAGGGCTATCTGGAAGACCCTGCATCGCATCTGGCCCGCCAGTTCGAGGAAGTGGGGGGCTACAACGAGCTCGTCCTGCTCAAGGACATCCCGTTCCAGAGCCATTGCGAACACCACATGGCGCCGATCACCGGCAAGGCCTGCATCGCATATATGCCGCGCGACAAGGTGGTGGGGATATCCAAGCTGGCCCGGGTGCTGCACGCCTATGCCCGGCGTCTCCAGATCCAGGAGCGCCTGACGGCCGAGGTGGCGCAGTGCATCTGGGACAATCTCAACCCCCACGGCGTGGCGGTGGTGATCGAGGCGCAGCATGGCTGCATGACCGGCCGCGGGGTCCGCACACCGGGGGTTGGCATGATCACCAGCCGGCTGCTCGGCTGTTTCCTCGACGATCATCGCAGCCGTGAGGAAGTTCTCGGCCTGATGGGCTACGGCTGAAGCCACAAAAAAGGGCGCCAGATGAGGCGCCCTTTTTCTTTGTCAGTCGGGCGTTCCCGTCAGAGCTGGCCGGTCATAGCTGGCCGAGCAGGTGCTCAGCGCTGGAAACCGAGAAGTCGCCCGGTGCTTCGACGTTCAGTTCCTTCACGACCCCGTCCTCGACCACCATCGAGAACCGCTGGCCGCGCTTGCCCAGGCCGAAGCCCGAACCGTCCATGGTCAGGCCGAGTGCTTCGGCAAATTCGGCATTGCCGTCGGCCAGCATGGTGATGTCCTCGCTGCCGGCGGCCTTGTTCCAGGCGCCCATCACGAACGGGTCGTTGACCGCAGTGGCAACGATTTCATCCACGCCCTTGGCCTTCAGCTCGGCTGCCTTGTCGACATAGCCGGGCAGGTGACGGGCCGAGCAGGTCGGCGTGAAGGCACCGGGCACGGAGAACAGGGCCACTTTCTTGCCCGCGAAATACTCGCTGCTCTGGACCTTCTGCGGCCCTTCCTCGGTCGCCTTGATCAGCGTTACGTCAGGGAGCTTGTCGCCCACGGAAATCGTCATCGGGTAATATCCTTTCGTCTGCAAACCCATCCGCACCCGATATAGACACGTAGACCGATGCGGCAACACAGAAGGATATAAAGATCGCTTTATATTTGCCTCGCCAGCGGCCCGTCGCTAGATGCGTGTGGCTATGGCGGGTGCCGGTCCGGTGCCCCGAAGCCGGATTTCAGGAGCATTATCGTGGCCCACGCCCAGCAGGACTATATCATTCGCGACATCACCCTGGCCGAATATGGCCGGGACGAAATCAGCATCGCCGAGACCGAGATGCCCGGCCTGATGGCGCTGCGCGAGGAATATGGCGCCGCGCAGCCGCTCAAGGGCGCGCGCATCACCGGCTCGCTGCACATGACGATCCAGACCGCGGTCCTGATCGAAACGCTGGTGGCACTGGGCGCCGACGTGCGCTGGGCGACCTGCAACATCTACTCGACCCAGGATCACGCCGCAGCCGCAATTGCCGCGCAGGGCATCCCGGTCTTCGCCGTGAAGGGCGAGACCCTGGCCGAATACTGGGATTATGTCGGCCGCATTTTCGACTGGGATGACGGCCATGGCCGGACGACCAACATGATCCTTGATGATGGCGGCGATGCCACCATGTTCGCCCTGTGGGGCGCGCGGATCGAGGCGGGTGAGGAACTGCCCGAGCCCACCAATGCCGAGGAAATCGAATTCCAGCGCGCGCTCAAGGCGTTCGTCGCGGCCAAGCCGGGCTACCTCACGGACACGGTCCGCAACATCAAGGGCGTTTCGGAGGAAACCACCACCGGCGTGATGCGGCTTTACCAGATTGCCAAGCAGGGCAAGCTGCCGTTCCCCGCGATCAACGTGAACGACAGCGTCACCAAGTCGAAGTTCGATAACCTCTATGGCTGCAAGGAATCGCTGGTCGACGCGATCCGCCGCGCGACCGACGTGATGCTGGCCGGCAAGGTCGCCTGCGTTGCCGGATACGGCGACGTCGGCAAGGGCTCGGCCGCTTCGCTGCGCGATGGCGGTGCCCGCGTGCTGGTGACCGAAATCGATCCGATCTGCGCGCTTCAGGCGGCGATGGACGGGTTCGAGGTGGTGACGATGGAGAACGCCGTCAGCCGGGCCGATATCTTCGTCACCGCGACCGGCAACGAGGACGTCATCACGGCCGAGCACATGATGGCGATGAAGCCGATGGCGATCGTCTGCAACATCGGCCACTTCGACAGCGAAATCCAGATTTCGGCGCTCGACAACTACACCTGGAAGGAAGTGAAGCCCGGCACCGATCTGGTCACTTTCCCGGACGGCAAGTCGATCATCGTGCTGGCCAAGGGGCGGCTGGTGAACCTGGGCTGCGCCACCGGCCACCCCAGCTTCGTGATGAGCAGCAGCTTCACCAACCAGACGCTGGCGCAGATCGAACTGTTCACCAAGTCGGACGAATACGACAACGACGTCTATGTCCTGCCCAAGCACCTCGACGAGAAGGTGGCGGCGCTGCACCTTGAAAAGCTGGGTGTCCAGCTGACCACGCTCAGCGCCAAGCAGGCGGACTACATCGGTGTGCCGCAGCAGGGGCCGTTCAAGCCCGATCATTACCGTTATTGAGCCCGCGCTGGTTCCATCGAACGCCGCTTTCCATTCATGGGAGGCGGCGTTTGGTGCATTCGGCCGCAGCCGCCGTTGCAACCGCGGCAAGTACCGCATAGCTGACAGCGAATGGATCTTTCCCCCACCGCACTGACCCTGATCGGGGTCCTGCTCGCCGCCTGGACCGTGGCGGCGGCCTGGGCGGTGCTGTGGTCGGTCGGCAAGGCGCGGCGGGCCGAGAGTGGCCGGCGGGCCGCGCGCCAGATGGCGCGGATGATCGAGGAAGCACCGGCCATTCCCATGCTGGTGCGTGTTGACGGCCGGATCGAGGTGTCGGACCGTCTGGCGAGCTGGCTCGACCTCGACAAGCCGCCCAAGTTCCTGTCCGAACTCTCGGCCGGGCCGGGCAAGGGTTTGACCGAAACCCAGCTGCGCGAGCTGGAGCTTCTGGTCCGCACCACTCAGAAAACCGCCGCCCCTTTCCGGATGGTGGCGACACAGCCGGGGGCACAGCGCAGCATGGCGTTTCGCGGGGCGCTGGCCGATCCGCAGGTATCACCGGGCGGCGCGGCATTGGTCTGGATCTTCGATTTCAGCGACAGCGAAGCGGAAATTGCCCGTCTGCGGGCCGAGGCGCACCGTGCGCGGAATGATTTCGCCGCGCTGGTCGGCCTGATCGAGGCGGCGCCGATGCCGATGTGGTTTCGCGGCGAGGATGGCGCGCTGCGGCTGGTCAACCAGGCCTATGTCGACGCCGTGGGGGCAGACAGCGCAGAAGCGGTCGTCGATGGCCGGATTGAACTGGTTGAACCGGTTGACGGCCTGTCCGCCGCACAAGTCGCCAGCCAGGCCGCCACGCAGAAAATGCCGATCGAGCGGATTGTCGCCGCGACGATCGGCGGGGAACGGCGGGCCTTGCGGGTCAGCGACCTGCCGCTGGGCAGCGAAGGCGTGGCCGGTTACGCGGTCGACATCGAGGAAATGGAAGAGCTGGGCCGCGAGTTTCGCGCTTTCCGCGAAGCGCAGCGGCAGATGCTGGACCAGCTTTCTGTCGGGGTTGCCCAGTTCGACAGCAAGCGCCAGCTGGTGTTCGCCAACCAGCCGTTCGGGCGGATCTTCGCCCTCCCTCCCGGTGCGGTCGGCATCAAGCTGGAATTCGAGCGCGTCCTCAGCGGCGCGCGCGAGGCCGGGCGAACACCGGAAGTGCGCGATTTTCCGGCCTGGCGGGCGGAGCACGCGGGCTGGTTCACCAGTGGCGGGACGCGGGAAGAGGCCTGGCCCCTGTCCGATGGCACCCATCTGAGGATCGTCGCCCAGCCAATGCCCGACGGGGGGATGGTGCTGATCGCCGAGGACCGGACCGAACAGCTGGCGCTGGCATCGACCCGCGACACGCTGCTGCGCACCCGCACGGCCACCTTCGACAGCCTGTTCGAAGCGCTGGCGGTGTTTGCGCCCGATGGGAAGCTCCAGCTCTGGAACCGCAGTTTCGCCGGCACCTGGGGGCTGGAGCCTGAGCTGCTCGACGCGCACCCGTCTGCCGAGGCCCTGCTCGCGGCCATTGCGCCCAATCTCCATCGGCCGGGGCAGTCCAGCCTGATCGGCGAAACGATCCGCGCGGCCACGCTTGACCGGCGGCAGCGGGCTGGCCGGATTGCGCTGGCGGACGGGCGCACGCTCGAATACGCGGGTGTGCCGCTGCCCGATGGCAACGGGCTTCTGACCGTGCTGGATGTGACGGCCAACGAACAGGCCGAATCCGCCCTGCGCGAACGCAATCAGGCGCTCGAACAGGCTGATCAGGTCAAGACCAGTTTCCTCGCCAACATGAGCTACGAGTTCCGCACGCCGCTGACCTCCATCGGCGGTTTTGCCGAACTGCTTCACAGCGGGGTGGCGGGCGAACTCAGCGACCAGGCGCATGACTATGTGGCGGCCATTCTCGAATCGGTTGAACGCCTGACCGCACAGGTCGAAAACGTGCTGGACCTGTCGCAGAGCGAAGCAGGGTTGATGCCGCTCAACAAGGAACGGCTGGAGCTGTTCGGATTTGCGGCGCAACTGGTGCGTGAACGCGAGAAGGCGATTCTCGATGCCGGGCTCAGCCTTGACCTGCGTGGCAGCAAGGCCAGCGGCACGGTCCAGGCAGACCCGCGCCAGCTGGGCAAGGCGGTCGGCCTGATCCTCGATAACGCGATTGCGGCCACACCGGCGGGTGGCAAGGTGCTGATCGACCTTGCCCGGGTGCAGGGCGCCGCGCGGATCGTCGTGTCCGACAATGGCCGGGGCATGAGCAAGGAGGAACTGGCCAGGTCGCTGCGGCCGGGCGCCGATCCCGGCGAGCGGCGCCAGGGGCTGGGCATTCCGCTCGCGCGGCAGCTGGTGGAGGCGCACGGCGGGCGGATGGAAATCCTTTCCCGGCAGGGCGAGGGCACCACGGTGACGATCACTCTGCCGTGACCATCGATCTGCCTGACCTTGCAGCGATGGACGCTCTGGGTGCGCGGATAGCGGCGCAGCTCCGGCCGGGCGACGTCGTCGCCCTTACCGGCGGGCTGGGTGCAGGCAAGACGACGCTGGCCCGGGCGATCATCGCGGCGCTCGGCCATCGGGGCGAGGTCCCGTCGCCGACCTTTACCCTGATCGAAACCTACGACTCGCTTGATCCGCCTGTGATCCACGCCGATTTCTATCGCCTCGGCCGCCCGGAAGATGCGCATGAGCTTGGGCTGGATGATTATCGCGATGGGGCCGCGCTGATCGCTGAATGGCCAGACCACGCCGGCGGCTTCGCGCACGAGCCGGGATGCCTGTCGATCGAGCTGCAAACTGTGGGTGCAGGGCGGATTGCGATTGCTCGCCCGGGGGCCGATTGGCTAACCCGCTGGCCATGAACAATCTGCCTGACGGCCTCTTCGCATTTTTGGAACACGCCGGCTGGGCCGGAGCGGTCATTGACCCCATCCCGGGGGATGCCTCTTTCCGGCGCTATTTCCGTGTGGCTGACGGGGGGCGGCGGGCCATGCTGATGCACGCTCCGCCACCGCATGAGGATCCGCAGCCTTTCCTCGATGTGGCGCGCTGGCTGGCACAGCACGGCCATCGCGCCCCTGCCATCCACGCTGCCGAGCCGGCGGAAGGCTGGGTTCTGACTGAAGATTTCGGCAATGACCGGATGCGTGACTGGCTCGATGCGAATCCGGCTGGCGAGGAACAGGCCTATGCCCAGGCAATCGATGCCCTGGTGCAGCTTCACCAGTCCCCGCCGGGGCCGTTCGCGCCTTACGATATGTCGGTTTACCACCGCGAAGCCGATCTGCTGACCGAGTGGTATTGCCCGGCCCGGGAGATCGCGGCAGACGCGGCGGCCTATCGCACTGCCTGGGGCAAGGCGCTCGCTCCGTTGCTGGACCGTCAGCAGCCCGGTGTGACCGTGCTGCGCGATTACCATGCCGAAAACATCATGCTGCTGTCCCCGGCTGCCGACGGGAGCGGGGAGCAGGGCCTGATTGACTTCCAGGACGCGCTGGTGGGCCACCCGGCCTATGATCTCGTGTCGCTGCTGCAGGACGCCCGGCGCGATGTTGCCCCCGAACTGGAGCGGCGGATGCTGGACCGTTACCGCGCCTCGACCGGGGCGGACGACCAGTTCGAGGCCGACTATGCCCTCCTCGGGGCGCAGCGCAACGCCAAGATTGTGGGCATTTTCACCCGGCTGGCCCGGCGCGACGGGAAGCCGCGCTATCTTTCGCTGATCCCGCGTGTCTGGCAGGCGCTGGAGCGTGACCTCGCCCATCCGGCGCTCGGCCCGGTAGCGGACTGGTTTTCGGCCAATATCCCGGACGAGGTGCGTGCCGCACACGGAGGCGGAGTCCGGTGACCGGGCTTGCGTCCGACACGGCCATGGTCATGGCCGCCGGGCTGGGCAAGCGGATGCGCCCGCTGACCGCCACTCAGCCCAAACCGATGGTCCGGGTCGGCGGCAAGCCGCTGATCGACCATGCGCTTGACCGGCTGGCCGATGCCGGGGTTGGCAGGGCGGTGGTCAATGTCCACTATCTGGCCGATGCACTCGAGGCCCACCTCGGGTCTCGGGCCAGCCCGGCAGTGATCGTCTCCGACGAGAGGTCCGAATTGCTCGAAACCGGCGGCGGGATGGTCAAGGCCCTGCCGCATCTGCCTGACCCGTTCTTCTGCCTCAACGCCGACAATATCTGGCTCGACGGCCCGCGCAGCGCCTTTCACGATCTGTCCACGCGCTGGAGCCCGGCCGAGATGGACGCCCTGCTGCTGGTGGTCCCCCATGCCCGGGCGCTCAATTTCCGGGGCGAGGGCGATTTCACCATGGACCCGGTTGGCCGGCTTGCCCGCCGCCGCCCGGGGCGGATAGCACCTTTCATCTACACCGGCATCCAGCTGGTATCGCACCGTCTGCTGCGCGATGCGCCGGCCGGCAGGTTCTCCACCAATCTGCTGTGGGATCGCGCCGCTGCCGAAGGGCGGCTGTTCGGGGCCAGCTTTACCGGGTTGTGGTTCGAGGTCGGCACGCCGCAGGCGATCGGCCCGACCGAAGAGGCGCTGCGGAGTGCCTGAGCGGCCCGCTTCCCGGCCGGGCCCGCGCGTCTATTCGATTGCTGCCCATCGTGGCTTTGCCGATGCGCTGGTGGCCGGGCTGGTGCCGCGTTACGCCGATCCCGAGACGGGCCTTGCCCGGCTGACCCTGCTGCTGCCGAGCAGCCGCGCCATGCGGACCGTGCAGGAAGCCTTCATCCGTCACTTCGGAGAGCAGGGACGCGGGGGGCTCCTCATGCCGCGCATGGCCGCGGTCGGCGATCTTGATCTCGACGAGACGCTCGGCAGCCTGCTCGATCCACTGGGCGCGGCAGATATCCCGCCTGCCTGCGATCCGACTTACCGCTGGCTGAGAATTGCCGAGATTTTGCGCGCGCATATGGGTGACAAGGCACCCGGCGGAAGCGCCCTGCTGCGGCTGGCGGCAGATCTGGCCCGGACGATGGACCGGCTGCTGGCGGAAGAGATCGCGCCGGAAGACCTGCTTGCTGACCGGGTGCTCGACCTGTTCGAGAAGGACCTTTCGGAGCACTGGCAGAAGAACCTGCACACGTTCGCCACCGTGCAGCAGCTCTGGCTGGCCGAACTGGCTCAGCGCGCGCAAGTCGATGCGGCGCAGCGGCGCAACCTGCTGTTCCGCCGGGCCGCTGCGCGCTGGCAGGATGTGCCGCCCGCCAGCCCGATCGTGGCCGCCGGGGTAACCAGCGCAGCCCCGGCCCTGGCCCGGCTCCTGCGGGTTGTCGCCGACCTGCCGCTGGGCTCTGTCGTCCTGCCTGACCTCGACCTCTCGCTCGATGGCACGGTGTGGGACGAGCTGGGCGTGGCGGGCGCGCCGGAGGAACCTGGCCAGCCGCCGTTCGGACGCGGTGATGCGGTGACCCATCCGCAGTACCATCTCAAGCTCCTGCTCAACCGCATGGGCGTGGCGCGCGAGGAAGTGCAACCGTGGCACCGGCGCGGTCTGTCGGCGGCCGACCCTGATCGCAGCCATGCCCTCTCGAGCCTGTTCCTGCCGCCCGAGGCCAGCAAGAGCTGGGTCGGCCTGCCGCCCGATCGCCGCCGTCTCGCCGGGGTGCGGCTGGTCGAGGCGGCCAATCCCGAGAGCGAGGCTCAGGCAATCGCGCTGCTGGTGCGCGAGGCGCTGGAAGTGCCTGAGCGGCGCGTGGCCGTGGTCACGCCTGACCGCGCGCTGGCCCGCCGGGTCGCCAGCCATTTGCGCCGCTGGAACGTGGTGGCAGACGATTCCGCAGGTCGCCCCCTGTCGTTGACGGCGGCCGGTCGTCTGCTGCTGTTGCTTGCCGAAACGGCAGGGGATGATGCAGCCCCCGTGCCGCTGGTGGGGCTGCTGAGCCATCCGCTGGTGCGGATTGGTGAAGGCCGGGGTGACTGGCTCGGTTCAGTCCGGGCTTTCGAGCTGGTCCTGCGCGGCCCCCGAAGTGAGCCGGGCCTCGCCGCTCTGGGTGACTCCGCAGACGAGGCGAAGGTCCGGGAATGGTGGGGCGGGGTTGAGCCCCTGCTGGCGCCAATCTGCGCCGCGCAGGAAGCATCCCTGGCGCAGTGGCTTGACTGGCTTGCCGAAGCCGGCGAGGCCCTGTGCGGCGAGGCCCTGTGGGCACGCGAGGATGGCCGCGCACTGGCCCGCTTCGTTGAGGACCTGCGCGAGCAGGCGCGCGAAGTTGGCACGGTCGTCGAACGGGGCGATCTCCATGCCGTGTTGCGCGATGCGATGGAGCAGGTCGCCGTCCGCCCGCCCTATGGCGGCCACCCGCGCGTCGCCATCTACGGCTTGCTGGAGGCGCGGATGGCTCGTGCCGACCTCGCCATCTGTGCTGGCCTGAACGAGGCCGTCTGGCCAGCCCGCCCGGCGACTGACCCGCTGGTCGCGCCGTCGGTCCTGCGTGCGCTCGGGGTGCCGGGGGCGGATTTCCGGATCGGCCTGTCCGCACATGACCTTGCCGCCATGCTTGGCGCGCCTGAAGTCGTCCTGACCCGCGCCCAGCGCGACGAGAGCGGGCCGACAATCCCTTCACGCTTCCTGCTGCGCGTGCGCGCGCTGCTGGGGGAAGACCTGCTGGAGCGGCATCTTGATCCGGCGCCGGTCGAATGGGCCAAGGCCATCGACTGGGCCCAACCGGCGGAGCGGTACCCGCGGCCCGAGCCGCGCCCTTCGCCGGAACAGCGCAAGGTCGATGTGAGCGTGACCGCGCTCGACCGGCTGCGTTCCGATCCTTACCAGTTCTATGCCTCGGCCATCCTGCGGCTCAAGGAACTGGAGCCGCTTGATGCCGAGCCGACCCCGGCCTGGCAGGGCCAGCTGGCCCACGCGATTCTCGAAAAGTGGCACGACGGAAAGGGTTCGCTCGCCGACATTGCGGCAGCTGAGCTCGAAGCCATGAACGCGCACCCGCTCACCCGGGCGTTATGGCGCCCGCGGCTGCTGAAGGCGCTCGAATGGGTTGAGGGGGAGATCGCCCGGGATGGATCACGCGCGCCGTTCAGGTGGGAGCAGTGGGGCCATATGCACTTGCGCGGCGTGCGCGTGTTCGGCCGGATCGACCGGCTTGACCGGTGCGCGGACGGCAGCTTCGTGGTGATCGACTACAAGACCGGAAAACCTCCCAGCCGCAAGCAGGTGGAGGAAGGTTTTGCCCTCCAGCTCGGGACACTCGGCCTGATCGTCGAGGCGGGCGGGTTCAAGGACGTGACCGGCCAGACGACCGGGTACGAATACTGGTCGCTGGGCAAGAGCGACAAGAGCGAAACCGGTTTCGGATATCGCGATACGCCGCTGCTGGTCGGCGCGAATCGCACGGGCATTCCAGCCGCAGACTTCCTGCCTCAGGCGCAGCGATATCTCGACGAGGCGCTCGACCAATGGATCCTCGGCGACCAGCCGTTCACCGCCCGCCTGAACCCCGATGCAAAGGGTTATGCCACGTATGACCAGCTGATGCGGCTGGATGAATGGATGGGGCGCGAGGAATGAGCGGCGCAGGCAAGACAGGGCGGGTGTTCCCGCTTCAGGGCAACCAGCTGCCGGCGGTCAACCCGCTGGATAACGTCTGGCTGTCCGCCTCGGCTGGCACAGGCAAGACGCAGGTTCTGTCCGCCCGCGTGCTGCGGTTGCTGCTGCGCGAGGATGTCGCTCCCGAACAGATACTGTGCCTGACCTTCACCAAGGCCGGTGCTGCGGAAATGGCGGTGCGGGTGAGCGAGGTGCTGGCCAACTGGGTGCGGATGCCAGACCCGCAGCTCGGGGCCGATCTGGTGGCGCTGGGGGCCGACAACGGCCCTGCGACGCGCGAGCGGGCGCGCAGCCTGTTCGCCCGCGTGCTGGACTGCCCCGGCGGCGGGCTGCGGATCGATACGATCCACGCTTTTTCGCAGTGGTTGCTGGCCGCATTTCCGGAGGAAGCCGGGCTGGTCCCGGGCACGCGCCCGATGGAGGACCGCGACCGCGACCTGCTGGCGCACGAGGTGCTTGCCGCGCTGCTGGCCGACTGGGAGGCGCACGGCGAGCGTGACCTGACCGATGCGATCGAGATGCTGAGCGTGCGCCTTGGCCCGGACGGCACGCGCAAGTGGCTGATGCGGTGCGCTGAAGCGCGGGACCTGTGGCACGGCCCGGCCGGATGGCAGGACAGCGACATCGCGGCGCGGGTGCGCAGTGCCCTTGGGCTGGCAGCGGATGCGAGCGCGGCCAGTTTCGCCGGTGGCTGTGCCGATGGCCAGGCGGGGGTCAATCTCCTCCGCCAGGTCATGTGGGCCTATGACCAATGGGGCGCGGCGAGCGGGCAGAAATTCGCCGGACGGATTGGCGACTGGCTCATGAGTTCGCCAGACGTTCGCTTCGCCAGCGCGGGTACACTCAGGGGCGCGATCTTCAACGACGAAGGCAAGCTCAAGTACCAGTCGAACCTCGAGAAGAAGGTCGAAGGCGCCGCTGCGCTGGCGGCGGATGCGCTCGGCTGGCTTGATGCTGTCGCCGCACAGGCTTCCCTGCTCGCCCTTGTCGATTACCTTGTTCCCGCACTCACCGCCGGGCGCCGCTTCGCGCTGGCGTGGGAAGAAGCCAAATCGCGTGAGGGGCTGATCGATTTCGACGACCAGATTCGCCGCGCCGCCAGCCTGCTCGCTTCGCCTGACCTGGGCCCGTGGATCCGCTTCAAGCTGGACCGCCAGTTCGACCACATCCTGATCGACGAAGCGCAGGATACGAACGCCGCGCAATGGTCGATCATCAGAGCCCTGACCGACGACTTTTTCAGCGGGGAAGGGCAGCGCGAAGGCCGGCAGCGCACCATTTTCGTGGTGGGGGATTACAAGCAGGCCATCTTCGGGTTCCAGGGTACGAGCCCTGACAACTTCGAGAAAGCGCGCGAGGAGTTTGACCTGGTGATCGGCGCGGCTGCGCGCAACGCCGGGGCGATGAGGCCGCCGGTCGAGCGCAAGGGGCTCCAGGCACTTGGCCTCGGTCGGTCCTACCGCACGTCGCAGCCGGTGCTGGATTTCGTCGATGCCGCGATCGCCGCAATCGGTGGGCCGAACTTCGGACTGCGGCAGGGCGCGGAAACGCATACCGGCTTCGACCGGCCGGGCCAGGTGGTGGTCTGGCCCGCCTTGCGCGCACAGGCCGATGATGAGGAAGGGGACGAAAGCGAAGCCGAAGGGCCGGACTGGTTTTCCGAACCCGAACGGCGCATGGCAGACCGGATCGCGGATCAGGTCCGGCACTGGCTCGACCACGGGTTTCCCCTCGTCAAGGACGCAGGCAATCCCCGCAATGCCGGGCCGGGCGATATCATGGTGCTGGTGCGCAAGCGGCGGGAACTCGCTGGGCTGATCGTGGCCCGGCTCTATGCAGCGGGAGTTCCGGTGGCGGGGGTTGACCGGCTGCGGCTCGGCGCGCCGCTGGCGGTGAAAGACCTGATGGCGGCACTGCGCTTCGCCGCCCAGCCGCTCGACGACCTGAGCCTGGCGAACCTGCTTGTCTCGCCCCTGCTGGGCTGGACGCAGGAACAACTGCTGGAGCATGGATGGCGGCCCAAGGGCGAGGCCCTGTGGGACCATCTCCGCCGTTCCGATCATCCTGATGCGATGGCGGTGGCCGATCAGTTGCGCGATCTGCTGCGGCGCGCGGATACAGAGCCGCCGCAGGCCTTGCTCTACTGGCTTCTGGTTGGCCCGTGGGGCGGGCGGCGCAAGCTGGTTGCCCGCCTCGGGACCGAAGCCAACGATCCGATCGACGAACTGCTCAACGCGGCCAATGCCTATGCTGCCAGCCACACTGCCAGCCTTGCCGGTTTCATCCGCTGGTTCGACAGCGGCGAGGGCGAGCTGAAGCGCGAGGCGGGGGCGAGCAAAGGGCTGGTCCGGGTCATGACCGCGCACGGATCGAAGGGGCTGCAGGCGCCGATCGTGATCCTGGCCGATGCAACCGGCGACCCGGACCGGTCGCCGACCCGCGGGCTTGCCTTGCCGGATGCGCATTCGGGTCAGGCGGAAATCCCGCTGCCCCCCTTGCGCAAGGACCAGAAGGTCGGCCCGGTGGCCGAAGTAGAGGAGGGCGCGAAGCGGGCCGAACGCGAAGAACACTGGCGCCTGCTCTACGTCGCCATGACCCGCGCCGAAGAGGCGCTGTTCATCGGCGGTGCGCTGAGCAAGCGCGAGAAGGAACCCGCAAAAGACAGCTGGTATGCCCGGCTGGCCGCACTGCCCGGCGGCGAGGCACTGGAGGACCCGGTGTGGGGCAATGTGATCCGTCACGGCCTGCCCCCGTCGCCGGTTCCGTCGGGAACTTCCGGTGAACCGTCGGCCCGGCCTTCGCTGCCCGAATGGGCTTATCGGCCGGTTGGCAAGGAGCCGCGTCCGCCGCGCCCGCTTGCTCCCTCGTCGGTCGGGGAGGATCGCGGAGCGGAACCGCCGATGCCAAGCGCCTCTCTGGCTGAAGCCGCGCGCCGCGGTGCGCTGATTCACCGGCTGCTGGAACGGCTGCCAGATGTTCCGCCTGCGCGCCGGTCAGAAGAGGCCCGCGCATGGCTCGCCCGCACCGCAGCGGATCTCGAACCGGCGGCATGTGACGAATTGCTTCACGCGGCATTGCTGGTGATTGCCGATCCCGGCTTTGCCGACCTGTTCGGCCCCGATGCCCTGGCCGAAGTGCCGCTGGCAGCGACCGTTGGCGGGCAGGTCATCGCCGGGGTGGCTGACCGGCTGCTGGTCACACCGGACTGCGTCACCGTGGTCGATTTCAAGACCGCGCGCCGCCCGCCCGCATCACTTGAGCAGGTGCCTGACAACACACGAAGGCAGATGGCTGCCTATGCGGCAGTGCTGGAGCAGATCTACCCGGGTCGCACCATACGCGCCGCCTTGCTCTACACCCAGACGCCGCAGCTGATCGAGATTCCGGCGGTGGTGCTGGATGAACACAAGGCCGCGTTGTCCACAGCGCAGCAAAGGTTTGATCCGTTGCTGCTTGAGTAAGCGGCGCCAGTTCCTACTTTGGCGACCAACCTGACAGGAGATTTGCGATGGCTACCGTTACCGTCACCGACGCCAGCTTCCCCACCGATGTGCTGGGCAGCGACAAGCCCGTGCTGGTCGATTTCTGGGCCGAATGGTGCGGCCCGTGCAAGATGATTGCCCCCGCGCTGGAAGAAATCAGCGAGGAGCTGGCCGGGCAGGTCACCATCGCCAAGATGGACATCATGGAAAACACCGATACCCCGGCCAAGCTGGGCGTGCAGGGCATCCCCTACCTGGTGCTCTACAAGAACGGCGAGAAAGCCGCCGAACTGACCGGCGCCCGCCCCAAGAGCCAGCTCAAGGCCTGGCTCGAGAGCGTGCTTTAAGCCAGGGCCGCCATGCGCACGGCCAGTTCCTCCCACAGGGCGGGGCTGGCCGCGCCGATCAGGCCGCGGCGATCCCATTCATCGGCCCGGTAGGCTGAGCCATCGGGTCGCGCTGCCTTGCCGCCCGCCTCGTTCAGCCAGAGCACGCCAGCGGCGTGATCCCACGCCAGGGTGCGCTCGAAGATCGACACGTCGTTCACGCCCAGGCCAAGGCGGGGATACTGTTCGGCTGCGCAGTAGGGAATGTCGACCAGCGAATAGTGGGGCGCGACCTGCGCCTTGACTGCCTCGCGGTGAGCAGGATCCATGTAGATCAGCGAGATTGCGGCGACGGGGGTCGCAAGCCCGGTAGGCCGGGCGGCTACCCGTTCGCCGTCAAGCCAGGCCCCTTGGCCTGCATGGGCGGCGCAGAACCGGCCCGTCAGGCAGTCATAGACCCAGCCGGACGTGCAGATCCCGCCGGAAGCACGGGCAAGGATGATCCCGAAGGGCGGCTTGCCGGCTGCGAAATTGCGGGTCCCGTCGAGCGGGTCGATAATCCAGCAATCGCGGCCGAGCGCATCCTGCACCGCCGGATCGGCATGAGTGGCTTCTTCGCCGACAATGGCCAGGCCCGGATCAAGGGCCGCCAGTGCTTCGCTCAGGATCGCCTCGGCCTCGTGATCGGCGACCGTGACGACGTCACCGGGCCCTTTGGCAACAACCTCACCACTGGCGAGAGACTGGTAGCGCGGCAGGATAACCTGTTCGCTGACCCGCTGCATCAGGGCGTGAATGGCACCGTCCAGCGTGGCACTCATGAACGGTAGTCCGCGTTGATGGCGATGTAGCCGTGGGTCAGGTCACAGGTCCAGACAGTCGCCAGACCTTCCCCCAGGCCCAGATCGACATCGATGCGAATATCCCGCCCCTTGAGATGCGCCGCCACCGGTGCTTCGTCATAGCCCGCCAGCGGCTGCCCGTCACGCGCGCACCAGACACCGCCGAATCCGATTGAAAGCCTGTCGCGGTCAGCCGGTTCGCCCGCCTTGCCCACTGCCATGACCACGCGGCCCCAGTTGGCGTCTTCGCCCGCGATGGCGGTCTTCACCAGCGGCGAGTTGGCGATGGCAAGGCCGACCCGCCGGGCACTGTCATCTGACACGGCACCGCGCACGGCGATTTCAATGAACTTCTGCGCGCCTTCACCATCGCGCACCACCAGGTGGGCCAGCTGGCGGCAGATGTCTTCCAGCGCGGCCGCAAAAGCATCGGCCCCGGCATCCTCGAACGAGGCGAGGGGAGCGTTGCCTGCCGCGCCGGTGGCAAAGGCCATCACGGTGTCGCTGGTCGAGGTGTCGCCATCCACCGTAATGCAGGAGAAGGTCCGGCCGTTGGCGCGCTCCAGCAGATGTTGCAGGAATGCCGGCTCCACTGCCGCGTCAGTGAAGACATAGCCCAGCATGGTCGCCATGTCCGGCGCGATCATCCCGCTGCCCTTGATGATCCCGCACAGCTCCACCCTTTTGCCGGCAATCATGGCCGATGTGTGGGCGCCCTTGGTGAAGGTGTCGGTGGTCCCGATAGCACTGGCGGCGGCTTCCCATCCGCAAGGCTCTGCCGCGAGAGCAGCCTCGATCCCTGCGCGCGCCTTATCTTGCGGCAGCGGCACCCCGATTACCCCGGTGGAGGAAACGAACACCTGTTCTGCCGGGCAGCCGAGATGGTCCGAAACCTGCGCCATGATGGCCTCCACTGCCTCGCGTCCGCGATAGCCGGTGAAGGCATTGGAATTGCCCGCGTTGACGACCAGTGCGCGGGCCTGGCCTTGCGCCACATGGGCCCGGCCCAGTTCGACCTCGCTGGAAGCGCAGGCGCTTCGGGTGAATACCCCGGCCACGGCCGTGCCGGGGGCCAGCTCAGCAAGAGTCAGGTCGCACCGGTCCCACGCCTTGTAGCGTGCGCGGGCAACGCGCAGCGTTACGCCTTCGACGGGCGGCATGGCAGGAAAGGTCTGGGCGAGCGGGCTTCTGGCGATGTCCATGATCGCGCGCATAGGTGCTGGAGAGCCCGCCCGCAATTCCCTGCTGCAAGGGGCGTTAATCGATGACGAGCGACACCGCATTGTGACTTGACGCCATTCACGGTGGACGAAGCGGCCTTTCGCGCCTATCTGCCAATGGTATGTTCCGCCGCCTCCTAGCCTGCCTTGCGCTGTTGACCGGGCTTGCCGCCATCGGCACCCCGGCGAATGCGGCCTTTGCCGAGACGCTGTCCGCACAGGTTGGCGTCAGCAAAGCGGCATCCGGTACGCCATCGGCGGAACGGCGCGAATGTTCGCCCCAGCGCGGCACCAACCCCGCAAAGCGGGACGTTGCGCCGCAGTGCAAGCACCGCCGCGCGATCGTCATCACCATCCCGACAGTCCAGTACGGCCCTGATCGCGCGCTCGAATAGAGCCGCCAGCCATACCCGGTTTCTGTCACGCCACCTCGCGCCATGAGCGCAGGGGTGGCTATTCCCCTATCCGCCCGCAAGGGAAATCCATTCCATGATTCAGTCACTCGTCAAATCGATCTTCGGCTCGTCCAACGATCGCTACGTCAAATCGCTCGGCAAGATCGTCAACCATATCAATGCACTGGAGCCGCAAATCCAGGCCTTGAGCGACACCGAACTGCAGGCGCAGACCGCCAAGTTTCGCGCCCAGCTGGCTGACGGCAAGAAGCTCGACGATATCCTGCCTGAAGCCTTCGCCACGGTTCGTGAAGCCTCCATGCGGGTGCTCGGGATGCGGCACTTCGACGTCCAGATGGTTGGCGGGATCGTGTTGCACCGGGGCGAAATCTCCGAAATGCGGACCGGTGAGGGCAAGACCCTGGTGGCCACGCTGGCGACCTATCTCAATGCCATCGAGGGCAAGGGCGTCCACGTTGTTACGGTCAACGATTACCTGGCCCGCCGCGATGCCGACTGGATGGGGCAGATCTATCGCTGGCTCGGCCTGACCGTGGGCGTGATCGTGCCCAATATCGGCGAATTCGAACGGCGCGAGGCTTATGCGGCCGACATCACCTACGGCACCAACAACGAGTTCGGCTTCGACTACCTGCGCGACAACATGAAGCATGATCGCGGGCAGATGGTGCAGCGCCCCTTCAACTTTGCGATTGTCGACGAAGTCGACTCCATCCTGATCGATGAAGCGCGGACCCCGCTGATCATCTCCGGCCCGACCGAGGACAAGAGCGAACTCTACACCCAGCTTGACGCCATCGTTAAGCAGGTGCCGGCGGACTGGTACGAGAAGGACGAAAAGAGCCGCCACGTCAGCTTCACCGAAGACGGCAACGAGAAGATCGAGGACATGCTCCGCGAAGCCGGGCTGCTCGCGACCGACAACCTCTATGACGTCGAGAACACCCAGGTTGTCCATCACCTTGACCAGGCGCTCAAGGCGAACATCATGTTCAAGCGCGACACGGACTATATCGTCAAGGATGACAAGGTCGTCATCATCGACGAGTTCACCGGGCGCATGATGGATGGTCGCCGCTGGTCGAACGGCCTGCACCAGGCGGTCGAGGCCAAAGAAGGGGTGAAGATCGAGCCGGAAAACCAGACGCTCGCCTCGATCACCTTCCAGAACTATTTCCGCATGTACCCCAAGCTGTCCGGCATGACCGGCACCGCCGCCACCGAGGCACGCGAGTTCTGGGACATCTACAAGATGAACGTGGTCGAGATCCCGACCAATGTCCCGGTCAAGCGGATCGACGAGCAGGACGAGTTCTACAAGAACACGCAGGACAAGTTCCAGGCGATTGCCAAGGCGATTGCCGAGAAGAGCAAGATCGGCCAGCCGGTCCTCGTCGGCACGGTCTCAATCGAGAAATCGGAACTGCTGTCGAAATTCCTCGACGAGGAGGGCGTGAAGCACGCGGTGCTCAATGCCCGCTTCCACGAACAGGAAGCGCACATCGTGGCGCAGGCGGGGCGCATGGGCGCGGTCACGATCGCCACCAACATGGCCGGGCGCGGGACCGACATCCAGCTTGGCGGCAACGTCGAATTCCGCATCAATGACGAACTGTCCGACATGCCCGAAGGGCCGGAACGCGACGCAGCGATCGAGCGGATCAAGGCGGAAGTCGCGGCCGAGCGCGAGCAGGTCAAGCAGGCCGGCGGGCTGTTCGTGCTGGGCACCGAGCGGCACGAAAGCCGCCGCATCGATAACCAGCTGCGCGGCCGCTCCGGCCGTCAGGGCGATCCGGGGCTCAGCCGGTTCTACCTCTGCCTCGAGGATGACCTGCTGCGCATCTTCGGGCCGGACACGCTGTTTTCGCGGATGATGAACTCCAACCTCGAAGATGGCGAGGCGATCGGCTCCAAGTGGCTCAGCAAGGCGATCGAAACCGCCCAGAAGAAGGTCGAGGCGCGCAACTACGATATCCGCAAGCAGGTCGTCGAATACGATGACGTGATGAACGACCAGCGCAAGGTCATCTACGAGCAGCGCGCCGAGATCATGGACAGCGAATCAGTGGGCGAAGTTGTGGCCGATATGCGCCATGACACCGTCAACGCGATCGTCGCTGCCTCCTGTCCGGCCGGGTCCTACCCCGAGCAGTGGGACATCGAAGGCCTCAAGACCAAAGTCGAGGAAGTGCTCGGCATCACCCCGCCGATTGACGCCTGGCTGCAGGAAGACGCGGTTGAGCCCGACCTGTTCGAGGAACGGATCCGCGCCGAGACCGATGCCATCATGGAGCGCAAGTTCGCCGGTGCCGACACCGAGATCTGGCGCCGGGTGGAAAAGTCGATCCTGCTGGAGCGGCTGGATCATCACTGGAAGGAACACCTCGCCACGCTCGATGCGCTGCGCCAGGTCGTATTCCTGCGGGCCTATGCCCAGAAGCAGCCGATCAACGAGTACAAGCAGGAAGCGTTCGGGCTGTTCGAACGGATGCTGGAAACCCTGCGCGAGGATGTGACGGGCATTCTGGTCAAGAGCGAGCTGCGGATCACCCCGCCTGCGGCACCGGCTTTGCCCGAACTGCCCGATTTCCTGACCGGCCATATCGACCCGCTGACGGGGCTCGACAACTCGGGCGACGGTGACGGTTCGGAAAGCCAGCCAGCACTGTTCGGCTCGCTTGCAGGCAGCCCGCGCGCGGCGTTTTCGCCCGGCGGAGCGGCGACGGCAGCGGACAATCCCTATGCGGGAATGGAGATCAGCCGCAACGCCCCATGCCCGTGCGGTTCGGGCAGCAAGTACAAGCACTGCCACGGCGCCGCTGCCTGAACGGCCCCCCGGAAACGGAAAACCCCGCGCGAGGCCAGAGCCTTGCGCGGGGTTTTTCATGTCCGGTGCTAGAAAGTGGCTCCCCGAGTTGGATTGCAACTCTTGTGTTTGGGTGATTCTCGGCATTTTGGAAGTCCCTGAATCCTAGGGGCTTAGGGGGGGAGTTTGTATTTGGGCGCGCATTGACGCGTTCCTCTATCCAGCGCATAGTGTGGTAAGAAGTGTGGGAGCGCTGGCCCGTGGGCAAACTGACAAACAAACAAGTCGAGAATGCGAAGCCGGGAAGGCATAGCGATGGCGATGGCCTGAACCTGCTCGTCTCGTCCAAAGGGGCGAAGTCGTGGGTTCTCCGGGTGCAAGTCGATGGCAAGCGCAAGGACATTGGCCTAGGATCGCTGGCGGCTTACGGTCTGGCGGAAGCTCGGGACCGCGCCCGCGAGTTGCGCAAGACTGCTAAGCAAAGGCGTGACCCGATTGCAGAGCGTGACAGGGATAGTAACGCGCCGCCCTCGTTCAAGGATGCCGCACAGGCCTGCCATGACGCGAAGGCTCCAGGCTGGTCCGATAAGACTGCTGCCGCGTTCCTGTCATCCCTCTCGGCCCACGTGCACCCCAAGATTGGCAAGCTGAGGGTGGATAGCATTACGGAGCGCGATGTTGCGGCTGCGCTGTCGCCTGTATGGCATAGCAAGCCTGCGCTGGCGAAGAAGCTACGGCACCGGATCGGCCTGATACTCGATTACTCGAAGGCAAGCGGGTGGCGCAATGAGGGCGCTCCGCGTCAAAGCCTCTCGGCGCTGCTGTCGAAGCAACAGGAGGGCGGCAACTTCTCTTCCATGCCCTATGAGGAATTGCCCGCATTTATCGCGAAGCTGGAGGCCAAGACGGAAACGATAGGGCGGTTGGCCCTGCTGTTCACGATCCTGACTGCTGCCCGTAATGGGGAGGTTAGAGACGCGATGTGGTCACAGATTGACCTTGAAGCTGGCGAATGGCGGCGACCGGCTTCTATGATGCGCAAGAACGGCGAGGCCCACACCATTACGCTGTCACCGGAAGCGGTGGTGATACTGGAACGGGCAAAGCGGTGGCGGACCATCGAGGCGGACTGCCATGTGTTTCCCGGCAAGGGCGGCAAGCGTCTATCCGATATGACGATTGGCAAAGAAATGGCCGCGCTGCCTTACGTGGTGCACGGCTTCCGCTCTACATTCCGGACATGGGCGGCGGAACGTATGCCCTCGATCCCTGAGGCTGTCGCTGAGGCGGCATTGGCACACAAGATCCCGGACAAGGTTGTGCGTGCCTACAACAGGGCCAAGTTTCTAGAGATGCGGAGAACCCTGCTCGATGCGTGGGGCAGGTATGCTGCCGGAACGTCTGGCGATGTGGTCCAGCTTCCGCTTTCCTTGCGGTCTCTCGGATAGCACAGGACGCCCGGAGTCGTCGGCCACGCTGATTTGCAAAAACAAAGATAGGGTCAGTGCGCTAGGCCGTGCCTAATTTGCGACCAACCACGAAGGGACTGGGGATTACTGCCCCAGCGATGTTCGCTTTTTGTGCTTCACCGTGTATGGATGAGCTTCACAACACGTCCTTCGGGGAAAGCCTATCATGTCAAAATCTACAACGCAAACGGAATCTTCGCAGGGCGCGAACTTTATGGGCGGGATGAAGTCCATCGCTTCCTTTTGCGCTGATAACGATGTGTCCCGCAGCTACGTTTACACCGCCCATCGGGAAGGTCTCTTGCGCTTCACAAAGGTTGGGCGCGCAACTCGGATCAAGCTGGAGGATGAGATGGCGTGGCGCAACAGCCTGCCGGTAGTGGAGGCTGCGTGAAGCCTCAAAGAAAAGACCCCAACCCTCTGAGCAAGGGAAGGGGTCTAAGTGTCTGCGTGGTAGCAAACGGTTTCCATTCGATCCTTATAGAACAGGTTTACGTTTACGTCAACCTAGTTGGGTTCGTTCTGTTCGCTTCCTCGCATCGAAAAGTGACGGAAGGAACGTTTCATGAACAGAGTTGTGCTTTCCGCTCGTAATCCGGGCGTTGAGAAATTGCTGTGCGGTCTGCCTGACTGCGCCACACCAGACAGATTAGAGCCTACGCGCCGCTGGGCTATCGCATTGATGGCGGCTGCCTCTCAATGGGAAGTCGAGAAGCGCAAGCGCAACTCTCTCTCCAAGTTTGGAGGGCGCGGCAATGGATGAGCGGGCGAAGCTGCGGGCGCTGGCTCTGGCGCTACTTCAGAACGGTGAAGGGATCACCCGCAAGAGCGGGCAATTCCTCGGGCAGCTCTGCGCCCCTGACCACTACCCACTCACCCCCAAGCAATGGAGCTGGCTGGGAAAGCTGGCCGACAAAGGGGGAATGTCTGAACAATTCGCGGGGTTTGATTATGTCGAAGGCTGAGAACGAGAACGGCAACCACTACGGGCGCGGGACTGCTGCTGGCTCCAAGGGCAATACGCCCACTGCCAAGGCGAATAGCGAGGCTGCGGCCTCTGAGGTCACACAGACGCTTCCGCGTCGTCACAGGCAAGTCGTGGAGGCATTTGCGACCTACGGCGCTGCCGGTGCTATCCCGGAAGAGGTGGCAAACGATCTGGACTTGCCGGTTCACGTTGTCCGTCCTCGATGCGGTGAGCTTCGCACCAGAAAGCTGCTGTATGAGGTCGGCAAGCGTCCGGGGCGTATGGGCTGCGATGTGACCGCGTTTAGCATCGTTCCCCCGCCAGAAGGCGAGGTGGCGTAATGGATCGGGGCGAGGTGATACTATCGCAGGAAGGGGCGGAATATGTCGTGAGGCTTGTTCCTCCTGAACCGGGCGGCATTCACGCACCAGAACAACGCTTCTCGGACATACGTGATGCACGCGGCGCGATGGGTGGTCTGCGCCTAGTCCTCGGTCGTCGAAAGATCGACCTGACTAAGGGGGTCTAGGGGTATGGGCGGGGGCCACGATGACGACACAATACGAGACATTCCACTGGCGCGAAAATACGAGCTGGGCGAGGTTGGCGAGGAACTACGGGGCGCTCTTGGGTGCTGCGATACCGGCGCACATATGGCCCTCGGTATGGTTGAGGCTAAGGCCCTAGGCCGCAGTCTATCCTACAGTCGCCACATGGGGCATTGGACCGCCCACCATGCGTTTTCATATCGCGGAGTTGCCAGCGCTGCTGATTATTTCAGGGCGCAAAGTGATTTGTGCGAGTCTTTTGTTCCTACTCCAGGTCGACGAGGCTGGCAAAGCACGCTCACTGCAAAGCCTGCTCTTGTTGACCTAGTGGGAAATCTGCTCGGTGATAGTCCTCTACTTCGGCTGGTGCGCCCTTCTCCGGGGGTCATCTTGCGGGATGCAAACGGCACTCCGCAGCGGTTACCGAACACGCGGGCAATCTCTCGGATGATTAAGCGCATGGCGGAATTGAATGAGGGGCAGGCATCGGCTGATTTGAGGATTGGACTAGGCCCGTTGATGACCGCGCCAATGTGTCGAATGTTCAAGCACTGCATGGGGATGGGGGGACGGCTGTTCTGCCAAGGGTCGTCCTATCAGAACGTGCCACGGGCATTGCGTAGGGATCTCACAATGGACGGTGAGGCCACCAGCGAGGCGGATTACAAAAATCTACACCCTCGCATTCTCTACGCTGAGATAGGGGCGGTTCCTCCTTCCGATTGCTACGACATAGGCGCGTGGCCTCGTCAGTTGGTGAAGCGGGCAATGTTGATACTTCTGAACGCCTTAACCAAGCGCAAGGCTCTAGGTGCAATCGTCAACTGCGATGCAATGAAGGCGATGGGCCTGCCCGATATTGAGGCCAAGAAACAAGCCAATCAGCTGATCGACGACATTAAGGACGCGCACCGCCCGATTGCAAAGGCCTTTCATTCTGGTGTGGGCCTGCGCCTCCAGCACATCGAAAGCCAAATGGCTGAGCGCGTAATGCTCAAAGCGTTGAGGCAGGGGTTCCTCGCCCTCTCGATGCATGACGGATTTATCGCCAAAAATTGCCACGCGCAGAATCTAGAGGATATTATGGCCGAAACGGCCCTCGATTATGGTCTGAGTGGTCCAATAGTGGAGTTGCAAGGATAGACTACATACACGGTCTACTTACCATTGTGGAAACACCAGCTATTTAAGTGACCGAAAGATAACAAGAAACCGCGCCACAAACATTGCTCAAAATATTTGGCCCTTTTTGCGCCCCGCGATCCCTGCGGGGGTGGCATAGTCTGCTAGGGTTTCTAGACGCTTGGAACTCATCGGCAGAACAATACGGGAACTAATGATTCGTGGAAGCCTGTCAGTCACTTGACAGACACGGCAAAATGTGCTAGGCGAACCCCTGCACTTCGATGAATTATTGAGCGTGCGCCCATCGTCGCGATGACAGAAGGGGAGAGGGAATGCAGGCTTCGCGAATTTCATTCCGGGCCAGCCCGTCCATTGAGGCGGCGCTGGCCCTTCGTGCTCAACGGGCAGGCTGCTCCGTATCCGAATATCTCCGTTCGATGGTGCGTGAGAAGGTTGGGTTGCAGTAGTGCACCAGCCTGACGCTCAAGCCTTTGCCCCTTCAAATGCGGCGCATCCCCCGGTTGCTCAGTGCGAGCGGCTGGCGGAACTTGCGCGCTTTGTATCGGCACAGGCTCTTGCTGCCGATGTGGCTGGCGAGCTTGGCGAAGATCAGGGGAAGGTGTGGGACAGCCTCACCCTCATTCCGGACAACATGCTTTCACTTCTGGATCATCCGCAAGGCTGGTCGGCACTGGCTGCCTATCTCGCGGACGATCTCAGGCGAGCGCCTACGGGCTATGCTCCAGCGGTCCACTAAGAGACGATGGCGGGGAACATGAAACACACAGGACAAGACGAACTCCCAAGCGGTGCCGCCCGGCGCACGTATGGGGCCGGGGTCTGGCTGGATAGCGGCGAAGCGCATTGGTCGGACATTTCAGCACTCTCGGGAACAACGGTTACACTTACAACCGCGCCGCCCACTACGGCATCGTCTGGCAATCGTATCGTGTTCAACAAGTGGGCATGATGGAGTTAGCGAGCCTTGGCTGGGTTGCCGACCCATGTTTCGCCAGCAGGAACGTCCTTCGTGACGACTGCGCCCATGCCAATTACTGCGCCCTCTCCAATGGTTACGCCCTGTTTAATCATCGCGCCTGTCCCGATGTAAACACCATCGCCAATGGTGACATTCCCGTTGCAGTTCACGCGGGGGGCAAATGTCACGAAATCTCCGATGGTGCATTCGTGGGCGACGTAGGAATAGATATTGGCGTGGAAGTGCCTGCCGATGCGCGCCTTCGCCTCGATGATGGTGTTGTGCGCAATAATGCTTCCTTCACCGATTGTCGCATGATCGGAGATAATCGCTGTGGGGGAAACAAGAGTGGAGAAGCGAGGCAGGCCGCTGGCAATGCGCTTGCGGGTGTCGCTACCGGCAATGGCGATGCAATAACTTGCACCCTCGGGGACTGCGGCAGGACGGAGAACCGGAACGCCGCAAAGTTCATCGGGGCCGTTGTCGCTGACAAAACAGGCCTGGCGCCCGTTTGCGAGCAGGGTCTCGACCGTATCGAGCATCTGCAAGGCGTAGCCGCCTGCGCCGTAAATAGCCAACATAGGGCGGCATTAGCACAAGGCAGGAATGAGGCAAGCGTATGACCCGCCTCGTCCTCACTCTTCTTGCTGGCGCTCTGGCGATAGGCGCGGTGCGTCTCAACCGTTCGCTTAACCGCGCTTTCTCGGGGTGGCTGTGATGATCGAGATTCTAGCCGCAATCGGCGTGCTTACGCTGTTCGCTCTCCTGGTGCTGGCGGTGGGCGTTAAGCGCCCTAATCCGGCAGGGGCGCGCTGATGGCTGAACCGAAAGATAACGGCAGAAAAACGGATGGCACCTTTGCTCCGGGCAATTCGCTTGGGGGCCGCACCCCCGGCTCGCGTAACAAGACAACGGTAGCAATTGAGGCGCTGCTGGAAGGTGAGCACGAAGCGTTGACGCGTGCAGCAATCGACAAGGCGCTGGAAGGTGACACTGCCGCTATTCGCCTGTGCTTGGATCGCATCGCCCCGGCTAGGAAAGACTCGCCGGTCACGTTCGCCCTGCCTGCAATTCGCTCCATTGAGGATGCGGTAACTGCCTCGTCCGCCCTGCTGGCTGCTGTGGCGGCTGGTGAGGTTACTCCCGATGAAGGGGGGCGGGTCATGTCGCTGCTGACTTCGCACAAGCAGCTGGTGGAAACCTGCGACCTCGAAACCCGATTGGCCGCACTGGAGGCAAAACAATGAGTGCACTTAATCGAAGGCTGTCCGCACTGGAGGGGGCAAGGCGTGAAAGCTCCCTGTCACCTTGGGCAAAGCAGTGGCTCGGCATTCAGTTGACGGGCGAAGAACAAGAGCGGGTCGATAATGAAAGCCCGCCCGAATTTGATGGCGATCTAAGCGGCTTTTCAAAGGAGGTTCGAGAATGGTTGCAGCAATAAAGCGGAGGCTGGAAGCCTTGGAAACGCGAACGCTCGGCGGGTTCGTTCCGTGGGTGCGCATTATCCAGCACGAAGGCGAGAGCGAGGCGGAGGCCACGGCAGCCTATGAGGCAGAGCATGGCCCTATCGGTGAGAGCAATTCCATCCTGCGTGTGATTATCCGAAAGCCGGGTTGTCATGTCTAGAATAGCTACCAGACTTCAAAAGCTGGAAACGGTAAGCCAGCCGCCCACGTTGCGACCTGTCCTGCTTGTAACGCCTGAAACCGATGTGGAGGCGGAGCTTGCTGCATGGCGGTCGCGCTACGGCCCTAGCGATGCAGAGCCGTTGCTTATCCGGCTGGTCGGTCTCAAATAGGCTTCTATCTGACAAAATAGCACGTTAGGCAGGAGGCATGTCAGACGACGCGTTCACAGGCATATTAACCGGCGTGGCTCTTACCCTGTCGAGCGGTTGCCTCCTTTTCCTTTGGGAGAATCTACACGTTCGGAAGGCAGGACGGGGCGCGCGTGACAATTACGGACAACCGCTAGCCTGGGGCCTATGGGGCCTCTTTTTTGCAGGGTGGTTTATCACTTTGTTTGTGGAACTCCTTTGACCCCACCCATAATAGAGCTTTGGCACTGGCCTTGAGCGATGGAAGACCAGTTTCATAGCGCGATGTGGTAAAGAATGTGGGAGCGAATTAGCGACCGGCCTCAGAAGGCTAGGTAATTCAAAGCTCTAAGAAAAGTGTATGGCTCCCCGAGTTGGATTCGAACCAACGACCAAGTGATTAACAGTCACCTACTCTACCGCTGAGCTATCGGGGAGCAGCCTCTTGCGGGCAGAGCGCGCCTATATGGGCGGCGGATTTGTTTGGCAAGTGCCCAGTGGCGTTCAGGCGAGGAATTGCTCGGCAACGATCCGTTCGTCCAGCGCATGGCCCGGATCGAACAGCAGGGTAAGCTCGGAATCGCCCGCGATCTCGAGCGAGACTTCGGCAATATCGCGGAATTCCTTCTGGTCAGCCACGGCGGAAACGGGGCGCTTGTCCGGCTCGTTGACCCGCAGCCGGATGGTCGAACGGTCGGGCAGGATTGCCCCGCGCCACCGGCGCGGACGGAAGGGGCTGATCGGCGTCAGCGCCAGCAATTGCGAATCGAGCGGCAGGATCGGCCCGTTGGCGGACAGGTTGTAGGCGGTCGAACCGGCAGGAGTGGCCACCAGCACACCGTCGCAGACCAGTTCCTTGATCCGGATCCGCTCGTCCACCGAAACCTCGATCTTCGCGGTCTGGCGGGTTTCACGCAGCAAGGAGACCTCGTTGATGGCGCAGGCCACATGCCGCACGCCGGTCTGGGTCACGGCTTCCATCCGCAGCGGCGCGATAGCAATGGAGCGTGAACGATTGACCTTGTCGAGTATCCGGCTGCCGCTGCGATAGCGGTTCATCAGGAAACCCACTGTGCCGAGGTTGAGGCCGTAGGCGGGCAGGATTGCCCCTGCATCGAGCATGGCATGGAGCGTGTGGAGCATGAAGCCGTCACCGCCCAGCACGACCACGGCATCGGCTTGCGCCATCGGCACCCAGTCATGCACTCCGGCCAGTTCGGCGGCAGCTTCCTGCGCCCGATCCGTGTCGGACGCGACCAGTGCCAGCCGCGAAAAACCGTGATTGCTGCCCAAAGCCGGGTCCCCTCCGTCGCGCGATCTGGCGCTCCCCTACCTATGGGCGGCTGTGCCATTTGGCAACGCATGTGAAATGACAGGCCAAGGGCCGCCGACATAGGCTAGGCAAGGCGCATGATGATCCCAGCCGAGCCCGTTTCCCCCGTGGTTGATCGACGCACCCGTTTTGATCGGCGCCAGCGGGCTGCGCCGGCGCAGGTGGCAGAGCTGGCCGCCGCGATCGAACATGGTGAGATCGAGGTGCTGTTCCAGCCGCAGTATCTCTGCGCCGATGGGGCGCTGGCCGGGGCCGAGGCACTGGTACGGTGGCAGCATCCTGCCGAAGGGCTGCTGTCCGGTGATCGGGTTTTCAGCCTCGCCAAGGATGCCGGCCTTGCAGACCGCCTGGCGCAGCATGTCTGCGAGAGCGCGATGGCCAGCGCGGCCCCATGGCCGGATCACCTGCGCCTGGCCATCAATGCCACGGCAGACGATCTGGCCTCCCCTGGCTATCCGGCCATGCTTCACCAGAGCCTTGCCAAGACAGGCTTTGCTGCCTCGCGCCTGACGCTGGAGATTACCGAGCAGGCGCTGGTGCATGGGCTTGACGCGGCGGCCATGATGCTGCGGGCCCTGACCGATCAGGGCATTGCCATCGCGCTGGACGACTTCGGTGCGGGTTTCTGCAATTTCCATTACCTGAAAGTGCTGCCGCTGGCAGCGCTGAAGCTCGATCGGTCAATGATCGAAGGGATTACGACCGACCGGCGCGACCTTGCCGTGTTCCGGGCGATCATGGCCATGGCCCGCGCCCTGGATCTGCGCGTGATTGCAGAAGGGATCGAAACCCCGTCGCAGCGCGCAGCGGTGTGCAGGGAAGGGTGCGATCGTTGGCAGGGGTTCTACGGATCCGCGCCAATCACGGCCAACGAATTTCTCGAGCTAGCCTCCGGTTGAGGCCTTGGCAGCGCGCCGGGCGATGGCGCTGAGGCCCTTGGTCAGCTGGAACAGGCCATTGAGGCGGCTCTGCGGGTCGGCCCAGGCACGGTTGATTACCAGCTTCATGTCCGGCCGCAGCTTGGCCGTGCCATCGAGCCGTGCGACCCAGGCGAGCAGCCCCGCCGGGTCGGGAAAATTGTCGTTGTGGAACGCCACCAGTGTACCCCGCGCACCCACATCAACCTTGGCAATGTTGGCGACAATGGCCTGCTGCTTGATCTCGATCAGCTTGACCAGGTTGGCAGTAGCGGCGGGCAGGGGGCCGAAGCGATCGATCATCTCGGCCGCCATGGCTTCGACCTCGGCCTTGTCGGCCGCGTCGTTCAGGCGGCGGTAGAGCGCCATCCGCACCGTAAGGTCCGGGACATACTCCTCGGGGATCATTATCGGCGCATCGACCGTAATCTGCGGGCTGACCGTGTCAGCCTTGGCTTCGAGCCCGGCGGCACCGGCCTTGGCGGCGAGGATCGCATCTTCCAGCATCGACTGGTAGAGCTCGAAGCCGACCTCGCGGATATGGCCGGATTGCTCATCGCCCAGCAGGTTGCCTGCGCCGCGAATGTCGAGATCGTGGCTGGCGAGCTGGAACCCGGCCCCAAGGCTGTCCAGATCACCGAGCACTTTCAGGCGTTTTTCCGCCACTTCTGACAACTGGTTATCAGGCGCGGTGGTGAGGTAGGCATAAGCACGCAGCTTCGCCCGGCCGACCCGGCCGCGCAGCTGGTAAAGCTGGGCCAGGCCGAAGATGTCGGCGCGGTGGATGATGATCGTATTGGCGCTCGGCAGGTCGAGCCCGCTTTCGACGATCGTGGTGGAGAGCAGCACATCGTACTTGCCTTCGTAGAAGGCGCTCATCCGCTCTTCGATCTCGGTCGCGCCCATCTGGCCGTGGGCGGCAATCGCCTTCACTTCGGGTACGTGTTCGGCCAGCCAGCTTTCCACGCCTTCCATGTCGGAGATGCGGGGCACCACGATGAAGCTCTGCCCGCCGCGATGGTGTTCGCGCAGCAAGGCCTCGCGCATCACCATTTCGTCCCACTCCATCACGTAAGTGCGGACGGCGAGGCGATCAACCGGCGGGGTCTGGATGGTGGAGAGTTCGCGCAATCCGCTCATCGCCATCTGCAAGGTGCGCGGGATCGGCGTGGCGGTAAGGGTGAGCATATGCACGTCAGCGCGCAACTGCTTCAGCCGCTCCTTGTGGTTGACCCCGAAGCGCTGCTCCTCGTCGACGATCACCAGCCCCAGGTTGCGGAACTTGGTGGTCTTGGAGAGGATCGCGTGGGTCCCGACGATGACGTCGACCGAGCCCTTTTCCAGCCCTTCGCGGGTTTCCGCCATCTCCTTTGCCGGAACCAGCCGGCTGAGCCGTCCGACGGTGAGCGGGAAGGGCGCAAAGCGATCCGCGAAGTTCTGGTAGTGCTGGCGCGCGAGCAGGGTGGTCGGCGCCACCACCGCGACCTGGCGCCCGCTCATCGCCGCGACGAAGGCCGCCCGCATCGCGACTTCTGTCTTGCCGAAGCCGACATCGCCGCACACCAGCCGGTCCATCGGCCGGCCTGCTGCCAGATCCTCCAGCACGTCGGCAATTGCGCGGTCCTGGTCGTCGGTTTCCTGCCACGGGAAACGCTCGACGAACTGGTTGAAACTGGCATCTTCCGGTTCGAGCACCGGGGCCTTGCGCAAGGCCCGCTGGGCCGCAACCGCGAGCAGCTCGCCGGCGATCTCGCGAATGCGGTCCTTCAGCTTGGCGCGGCGTTTCTGCCAGCCTTCCCCGCCGAGCCGGTCGAGCATGACCGCCTCTTCGCTGCTGCCGTAGCGGGTGAGGACGTCGATGTTCTCGACCGGGATGTAGAGCTTGTCGCCGCCCCGGTATTCCAGCATCACGCAGTCGTGCTTGCTCTTGCCGACGGTGATCGGTTCAAGGCCCAGGTACTTGCCGATGCCATGTTCGACATGAACCACCAGGTCGCCCCGGTTGAGCGCCTGCAATTCGGCCAGGAAAGCATCGGAATCCTTGCGTTTCTTGCGGCGGCGCACCAGCCGGTCGCCTAGCAGGTCCTGCTCGGTCAGCAGCTCGATCTGGTCGCTCGCAAAGCCGCTTTCGAGCGGCAGGACCATCGCCACCGGCTGCCCCTTGGCGGCCATGCCCAGGGCTTCCTGCCAGCTTTCGACCAGCTGTGTCGGCGCTCCCGCTTCGCCCAGGATCGAGGCGATCCGCGCCCGGCTGCCGGTCGAATAAGCTGCCAGCAGGGCCTTGCGGCCCGTCCTGGTGACGGCCTTGAGATGGGCTGCGGCTGCCTCGTAGATGTTGTCACCACGGGCGCGTTCAGGAGCGAAATCGCGGGCTGAGGCGAAGCCGAAGTCGAGAACCTTCACGCTCTCCGGTTCGGCGAAGATCGAGGCGCGGTGGGCCGGGGCGGACTCCAGCTTGGCGGAGAACTCGTCGGCCGTGAGGTAGAGCGCGTCGGGGCCAAGCGGCCGGTAACTGCCCTTCGCCTGCCCGCTGGCAGAGCGGCGTTGCTCGGCATAGTCGGCGATATCGGCCAGGCGTTCCTCGCCCGCACCGATTGCGGCATTATCAACGACGATGACATCATCATCGACGAAGTAGTCGAATAATGTCACCATCCGGTCTTCGAACAGCGGCAGCCAGTGTTCCATCCCGGCGAGCCGGCGCCCCTCGCTGACCGCTTCGTACAGCGGGTCCTGGGTGGCGGCGGCGCCGAACTTTTCGCGATAGCGGGTACGGAACCGCTTGATGCTGTTTTCGTCGAGCAGGGCTTCGCTGGCTGGCAGGAGCAGGTGCGAGCCGAGCACGCCGGTGCTCATCTGGGTCGAGGGATCGAAGCTGCGCAGGCTTTCCAGCTCGTCTCCGAAGAAATCGAGCCGCAATCCTTCGTCGAGGCCGGACGGGAAGATGTCGACGATCGAGCCGCGAACCGCGTATTCGCCCTTGTCGACCACGGTATCCGTGCGGCTGTAGCCCTGGCGCTGGAGCAGGGCGCTGAGGCTTTCGCGCCCGAACTCCGTGCCGGGGCGGAAATCGCGCACGCTCTCGCGCACCCGGAACGGGGTCAGCACGCGCTGCAGCACCGCGTTGACCGTGGTCACCAGAAGTTGCGGCCCTTTGCGGCCAGCTTGCAACCGGTAGAGGGTGGCGAGACGCCGCGCACTCACGGTCAGCGCCGGGCTTGCGCGGTCATAAGGCAGGCAGTCCCATGCCGGGAATTCCAGCACTTCCAGCTCAGGGGCGAAATAGTGCGCCGCTTCGGATACCGCGCGCATCGCCGCTTCGTCGGGCGCGATGAACACCGCGCGCTGTTTGGCGGCCCGGGCCAGGTCTGCCATCAGCAGCGGCTGCGCCCCGCGCGCCACCGAAGCGAGGGTCAGCGGCTCCCTGGCCGAAAGGATGCGGGCAATATCGGGCATGGTCAGCGCGGAATGGAGACGTAGTCGAGCCGCTGCATCAGCGCCATCTGCGGCCCCGCGTACCGGTCAGGCACGGGCGCGGTGCTGAAGGCCCACGCGAGCACATCGACATCGTCTTCATCGAGCAGGGTCTCGAACCAGTCGAGCTCGGCTTCGCCCCACGTGGGGTGATAGCGGTCGAAGAACCCGCCAATAGTAAAATCGGCCTCGCGGGTACCACGATGCCAGGCGCGAAACTTGGCTCGGGCAAGGCGTACAGGATCGGGCATGGCCGGGCGGGTAGGGCACTCGCATTGGCGGCGCAAGCCGGTATAGACTGCGCGCGATGCGCCCGGACATTCTCAACCCCCTGTTTGCCGAAACCGAGACGCTCGATGGCGTCGGTCCGAAGCTGCGCAAGCCGCTGGACAAGCTCGGCCTCACGCGGGTGCGCGATCTGGCCTATCACCTGCCTGAACGATTCGTCTCGCGCCGCCCGGTCGCCAGCCTCGACGATGTGGCCGAGGGCGAGCAGGTGGTCATCGCCCTGACCGCCATCGAGCATCGCGCGCCGCGCAATCCGCGCGGCCCCTATCGGGTGCTGGCGCAGGACAGCGTGGGCAATGTCTGTTCGCTGACCTGGTTCGGCCGGGCCGCCTACAGTGCGAAGAAGCTGCTGCCGGTGGGGGAAATGCGCCGGGTTTCCGGACGGATCGACCGCTATGGCGACATGCTCCAGATCGTTCATCCCGACCATGTCGAGGAAAAGGAAGAAGCCGGGCTGGGTCGCATGTGCGAGCCGGTCTATGCGCTCTCCGAAGGGTTGACCCAGCCGAAAGTCGCCGGCCTTGCCGCGCAGGCGCTCGCCCGTCTGCCGCACCTGCCCGAATGGATCGAACCGGGCCAGCTGGACCGGGCAGGGTGGCCCACCTGGCAGGATGCCCTGCACCTTGCCCACAAGGGCGAACACGCCGCCGCACGTGACCGGCTGGCCTATGACGAACTGCTTGCCAACAGCCTTGCCCTGCTGTTGGTGCGGGCGCACAACCGGCGGCGCAGCGGGCAGGCACTGTGTGGCGACGGGTCGCTGCGGGCGCGGCTGGACCTGCCGTTCCCGCTGACCGGGGCGCAGACCCGCTCGATTACCGAGATCGAGGGCGACCTCGCCCAGCAGGCACCGATGCTGCGCCTGCTGCAGGGAGATGTCGGCGCGGGCAAGACGGTGATCGCCCTGATGGCCATGCTGGTGGCGGTCGAGGCGGGCAAGCAGGCCGCCTTGCTTGCCCCGACCGAAATCCTGGCCCGCCAGCATTACGAAACCCTGCGCCGCATGCTCGCCCCCACCGGGGTCGCAATCGCGATCCTGACCGGGCGGGACAAAGGCCGGGCGCGGGAAAGCGTGCTGATGGGCCTGATGGACGGATCGGTGCAGATCGTGGTCGGCACCCATGCGATCTTTCAGGACACCGTGGCTTACCGCGATCTGGGGCTGGTGGTGATCGACGAGCAGCACCGCTTCGGCGTGGCCCAGCGGCTGCGGCTGGCGAGCAAGGGCCGCGCGGCGCCGCACACGCTGGCAATGACGGCCACCCCGATCCCGCGCACGCTGACGCTGGCGCAATATGGCGAAATGGACGTCAGCCGCCTCGACGAAATGCCGCCCGGTCGCCAGCCGATCGACACCCGCGTTGTCTCGCAGGAGCGGTTGGCCGACGTGATCGAGGGGGTGGGGCGGCATATTGCCGGTGGCCAGCAGGCCTACTGGGTCTGCCCGATGGTGCACGAGCACGAGACGGAGGACATTGCCGCTGCCGAGGCCCGCTATGCCCTGCTGCGCGAACGGTTTGGTGATGCCGTGGTTTTGGTTCACGGGCAATTGCGCCCCGAGGCCAAGGACGCGGCGATGGAACGTTTCGCAAGTGGCGCGGCAAGTCTGCTAGTCGCGACCACGGTGATCGAAGTCGGGGTCGATGTTCCCGCCGCCACCCTGATGGTGATCGAGCAGGCCGAGCGGTTTGGCCTCGCCCAGCTGCACCAGCTGCGCGGGCGGGTCGGGCGCGGGAGCGAGAAGTCAACCTGCCTGCTGCTGCGGGGCGAAGCGCTGTCAGAAACCGGGCGCGAGCGGCTCGCCCTGATGCGCGAGACGCAGGACGGGTTCCGGCTGGCGGAAGAGGATCTGCGCCTGCGCGGCGGGGGCGAACTGCTCGGCACGCGCCAGTCGGGCGACGCCCCGTTCCGCATCGCCACGCTGGAACAGATCACCCGCCTGCTGCCCGCCGCGCACGACGATGCGCGCCTGCTGATCGAGCGAGATGGCGGGCTGACCGGCCCGCGCGGTGAGGCAGCGCGGGTGCTGCTCTACCTGTTCGAGCGCGACTGGGGCGTGCAGCTCTTGCGCGGGGGCTGAGCGGAAACAAGCCGCGATTGGGGCAGAATGACGTTGGTCGGGGAGAGAGGATTCGAACCTCCGGCCCCTGCCTCCCGAAGACAGTGCTCTACCAGGCTGAGCTACTCCCCGACCGTGTCGTTCCCGCTGGCCCGAAAGGCTGGCGGGTCGAGGCAAGGCGCGCGCTATAGGCAGCGTTGTGCGGGGTGGCAAGCGGGCATTTGCCGGTCTAGGGAACATTCATGGCCACTGCCGCGAATCCTGCTCTGCGGAGCGATCCCCACCATCCCGAATGGCAATATCTCGACCTGATGCGCGCCATCTGGGAGACCGGCAGCGAACGCATTGACCGCACCGGTATCGGCACCCGGTCGCTGTTCGGGGCGATGCTGCGGTTCGACCTTGGGGGTGGCCGGATGCCCCTTATCACGACCAAGCGGGTCTACTGGAAGACCGCCACCCGCGAGATGTTGTGGTTCCTGACCGGCGAAACCAATATCCGGCCGCTGGTGCTCCAGGGCGTGAAGATCTGGAACGAGTGGCCCCACGCCCATTACGTGCGCGAAACGGGCGATGCGATCACGCTGGATGAGTTCGTCCGGCGCATCGCCGAAGACGAGGCTTTCGCCGCACGCTGGGGCGATCTTGGCCCGGTCTATGGCAAGCAATGGGTCGACTGGCCGACTTACCGCTATGGCCCGGACGGGAAGTACGAGCGGGGGCCCGGCATCAACCAGGTGGCGCAGGTGATCGATTCGCTGCGCACCAATCCCGGCAGCCGCCGCCATATCATCGAAGGCTGGAACGTGGCCGAGCTGGACTGGATGGCGCTGCCGCCGTGCCACAAGAGCTACCAGTTCCATGTCGCTGACGGCCGGCTCAACTGTGCGCTCTACCAGCGCAGCTGCGATGTCGCGCTGGGGCTGCCGTTCAACCTGTGGGGCGGGGCGCTGCTGACGCGGATGATCGCGCAGCAGGTCGATCTGGAACCGGGCGAATTCGTGTGGATGGGGGGCGATGTCCACCTCTATCTCAACCATGCCGATCTGGTGGGCGAGCAACTGACGCGCGCCCCCTCCGGATCGCCGGTGCTTGACCTTGTTCGCCGTCCGCCTTCGATTTTCGAATTTGAAATCAGCGATTTCGCAGTGCGGGATTACTGCCCGCAAGCGCCCCTCAGCGCACCCGTGGCGGTGTGAGTCGTTCGCCTTGACCCAGAGGCGAGCGTGAAATAAAATAACGCTCGCGTAAAATATTGCGTCTGGGAGAATCGATATGGCCGAGCGGCCCGAGGGCAGTGCGGCGGGAAGCAACAAGCCCGCCTTGCAGCTCCACGTTCCCGAACCGCGCTTCCGCCCCGGAGACGCGGCGGACTTCTCGCACCTCGCCATTCCTGCGGCGGGCCAGCAGCCGCGCCCCGACGAGGCCTGCCACGCCAGCGAGACGGCGTCGCTGTGCTATGACTTGGTACGCGTGCTTGGCGATGACAACCAAGCCCACGGCCCGTGGGACCCGAAGCTCGATCCGGACACGCTGCGGACCATGCTGGGCCACATGGTGCTGGTCCGCGCGTTCGACGAACGGATGTTCCGCGGGCAGCGCCAGGGCAAGACCAGCTTCTACATGAAGTGCACCGGCGAGGAGGCGACCTCGGTCGCCGCCGGGATGGCGCTGGCGAGCGATGACATGGTCTTCCCCAGCTACCGCCAGCAGGGCATCCTGATCGCGCGCGGCTATCCGCTGGTCGAAATGATCAACCAGATCTACTCCAACAAGGGTGACAAGCTGAAGGGCCGCCAGCTGCCGATCATGTATTCGAGCCGGGAACACAGCTTCTTCTCGATCAGCGGCAACCTGGCCACGCAGTGCCCGCAGGCGGTTGGTTGGGCCATGGCCAGCGCGATCAAGGGTGACAGCCGGATTGCCGCAAGCTGGGTTGGCGAGGGCAGCACTGCGGAAGGCGATTTCCACAGCGCGTGCACCTTTGCCACGGTCTATAATGCACCGGTTATCCTCAACGTTATCAACAACCAGTGGGCGATCAGCAGCTTCAGCGGGTTTGCCGGGGCGGAGCGGACAACGTTTGCCGCCCGCGCGCTCGGCTATGGCCTGGCTGGTCTGCGGGTGGACGGCAACGACGCGCTGGCGGTGTTCGCGGCGCAGCAATGGGCCGCCAACCGCGCCCGCGCCAATGGCGGGCCGACCCTGATCGAATACTTCACCTACCGTGCCGAGGGCCATTCCACCTCCGACGATCCGAGCGCCTACCGCAGCGTGCAGGAAGGGATCGACTGGCCGCTGGGCGATCCGATTGCCCGGCTGCGCAACCACCTGATCGCGCTGGGCGAATGGGACGAGGAGCGGCACGCCGCAATGGACCTCGCCGCCGCCGAACGGGTCAAGGAGGCCACTCGCGAGGCGGAGAAGAACGGCATCCTCGGCCACGGGCTGCACCATCCCTTCCGCACCATGTTCGAGGACGTGTTCGAGGAACTGCCCTGGCACCTCAAGGAACAGGCCGCGCAGGCGACCCGCGAACGGCTGATCAAGTTTCCCGAAGGGAGGCCCAACTCGTGAGCACTGCCCCCGAAGCCCAGGCGCCGGATACCGCCGCACCGGCAGAGGCCGAGCGCCGCCTCAACATGATCGAGGCAATCAACGAGGCCCTCGACATCATGCTCGCGCGTGACCCTGATGTGGTCGTCATGGGTGAGGATGTCGGCTACTTTGGCGGCGTGTTCCGCGCCACGGCCGGATTGCAGGCGAAGCACGGCAAGACGCGCGTGTTCGATACCCCCATTTCCGAATGCGGGATCATTGGCGTGGCGGTGGGGATGGGGGCCTATGGCCTGCGCCCGGTGCCGGAAATCCAGTTCGCCGACTATATCTACCCCGGGCTGGACCAGCTGATTTCCGAAGCGGCCAGGCTGCGTTACCGCTCGGCCTGCGACTATATTGCCCCCCTGACCGTGCGCAGCCCGTTCGGCGGCGGCATCTTCGGCGGGCAGACTCACAGCCAGAGCCCGGAGGCGATCTTCACCCATGTTTCGGGTCTCAAGACGGTCATCCCCTCCAACCCCTACGATGCCAAGGGCCTGCTGATTTCCGCGATCGAGGACAACGATCCGGTGATCTTCTTCGAACCCAAGCGGATCTACAACGGGCCGTTCACCGGCTACTATGACAAGCCGGTCGAGCCGTGGAAGCGGCACAAGGACAGCGTGGTGCCGGAAGGGCATTACCGAGTGCCGCTGGGCAAGGCGCGCACGGTAACCGAAGGCGATGCGCTGACCGTGCTGGCCTATGGCACCATGGTGCACGTGGCTGAAGCGGTCTGCGCGGCCAAGGGCGTCGACGCCCATATTCTTGACCTGCGGACGCTGGTGCCGCTCGACATCGAAGCGATCGAGCAATCGGTCGAACGTACCGGACGCTGCCTGATCGTGCACGAGGCGACCCGCACGTCCGGCTTCGGGGCAGAGCTTTCCGCGCTGGTGACGGAGCGGTGTTTCTACCATCTCGAAGCCCCGGTCGAACGCGTCACCGGCTTCGACACGCCCTATCCCCACAGCCTCGAATGGGCCTATTTCCCCGGCCCGATCCGCATCGGCGAGGCCATCGACAAGCTCCTCAAGGACTGACCGCCATGGCGAAATTCATCTTCAACATGCCCGACATCGGCGAAGGCATCGCCGAGGCCGAAATCGTGGCCTGGCACGTCAAGCCGGGTGACCGGATCGAGGAAGACCAGGAGTTCGTCGACATGATGACGGACAAGGCCACCGTGCCGCTGGAAAGCCCCGTTACCGGCACTGTGCTGGAAGTGGCGGGCGAGGTTGGCGACATGGTCGCGATCGGCTCGGCCCTGGTGGTGATCGAGGTCGAGGGAGAAGAGGCTGCGGACAACGTAGCAGAGCGGATCGAGGCAGAGACGCCCGATGCGGAGGACGTAATGAACGTGCCCTCGCAGGACCCGGTCGTGTCGAGCGAAGTCGAGACACCTCGTGCGACTGAAACGCCCCGGACGGAGCCCGAAGCGCAACCCGCCTCGACGGCCCCCGATACCACCGGACTTGGCAAGAAAGTCCTCGCCACCCCGGCCGTGCGCCAGCGCGCGCGCAACCTGGGGATTGACCTGGCCGAAGTGAAACCGGCCGAAGATGGCCGCGTGCGCCACGCCGATCTCGACGCCTTCCTCGCCTACAATGCCGGCGGCGGGTTCGCCCCTTCGGGCAAGGCCCGGGCGGACGAGCAAATCCGCGTGATCGGCCTGCGCAAGCGCATCGCCCAGAACATGGCCGAGGCCAAACGCAACATCCCGCACTTCTCCTATGTCGAGGAATGCGATGTGACCGAGCTGGAGCGGCTGCGTGCCCAGCTCAACGATTCGCGCGGGGGTAAGGCGAAACTGACGATGCTGCCGCTGCTGATCGCCGCGATCTGCAAGGCCGTGCCGAAATTTCCGATGATCAATGCCCGTTATGATGACGAGGCGGGCGTGGTCACCCGCTATGGCGCCGTGCACCTGGGCATGGCGGCGCAGACCGGCGGCGGGCTGATGGTGCCCGTCATCCGCGACGCGCAGGCCCGCAACCTGTGGCAGCTGGCCAACGAGATTGGCCGCCTGGCCGAGGCCGCGCGCAGCGGCAAGGCGACCAGCGAGGAGCTGAGCGGTTCGACCCTGACGATTACCTCGCTCGGGCCACTGGGCGGGGTGGCGACCACGCCGGTCATCAACCGCCCTGAGGTGGCGATCATCGGACCCAACAGAATCATTGAACGCCCCATGTTCGTGCCCGACGGTATGGGCGGCGAGCGGATCGAGAAGCGCAAGCTGATGAACATTTCCATCAGCTGTGACCACCGCGTGGTCGATGGCCACGATGCCGCGAGCTTTGTGCAGGAAGTGAAGCGCCTGATCGAAGCGCCGGTGTTGCTGCTGGCGGACTAGAGGTTCAGCGCACGATCGCGCTGTAGGTCATGGTGCCGCGGCCCAGCGCGGCCTCGGTATCGCTGACGTGCCAGCGCAGGTGGGTCACATCTTCCGGCGTGGCCTTGCGCTGGCCGATCCGCAGCGTTCCGAGTTCGCCCCAGCTTTTTCCGCCGTCGGTTGAAACCTGCGGGTTCATGCCGCCGCTGCGCCGGAACGCGAGGTCGCGCGGGACCCGGCTCGACACGACGAAGGCATCCGGCCTTCCCGGTGCGGTCCATTCGAGCATCAGGACAACGACGTCGCCGCGCTTGAGCGTGGTCGCCGGTTCGAGTGACAGCGCCATCCGCCCCGGTGCCACTGCTGCCTTGCGCTCGATGAACACGGCGCGCGAAATTTCCACGCCTGGCTGCGCGGCGGTTGCACCGGCGGCGAGCGATGCCGCCACCAGAGTCAGCAGGATTTTCTTCATGTCGCCCCCGTCACAACCATGGCTGGCTATCGCAGGCTGTGTGACAGGCAGAGGCGAAAATAAGGTTAATGCGCGGTTGCCGGGCGGCCGGTCAGGGCCCTGGAAAATGTGTTCGAAAATTGCGCAGGCGGGCCATTGACAGCCCTGCACACCTGCCTTAGTGGCGGCGCTCCCAAGCGGCGCTTCGCCCCCCTTGAAGCCAAGTTTTCATGCGGGTGTAGCTCAGTTGGTTAGAGCGCCGGCCTGTCACGCCGGAGGTCGCGGGTTCGAGCCCCGTCACTCGCGCCACTTGGGAACTGCACCGTTACAGCTGATCGGAAAGCGCAATGTCCCGCGTGCCAGCAGGCAGGCTGACGCGCATCCCGTCATAAGCGATGTCGATCGCATCGAACCGCTTGGTCGCTTCCCCCAGGAACACCCGTTCCATCAGCTTGACCGGTGGGGCCGGCACCAGGTGATAAAGAACCAGGTGCCGAACCCCCGCATCGCGGGCCACCCGCGCCGCATCTTCGGGCGATGTGTGGTAATCGGGAATATCGGCCATGATCTTGGCTCCGTCGGCATCGCCTCTTTCAGCCAGCTGTTCGCCGATCCGGCCGACCATCCCGGGATTGAGCGCCTCGTGAAAGAGAACATCGGCGCCCCGCGCAAAGCGGGCCAGCTGAGGTGATCGCACGGTATCGCCGCTGATGACCAGGCTGCGGCCGCCATAATCGATCCGGTAAGCGACAGCCCGGTCAACCGGTGCATGATCCACGGGCAAGGTGCGAATGGTCACGCCGTCGCCCTCGTAGACGACCGTTCCGCGCCTGCCGGAGCCAGCCAGTCTGATCGTCCGCGCTTCTCCGCCGAACCCGCCCGGGCGCGCCACGGCCTCGCCATGGTGGGCGATGCGGAACCCCCGGTCGATGGTATAGGCCTCCACAAACCCCGCGACGACGCGCTCGGTCCCTTCCGGTCCGTAGATCGGCAGCGGCGAGCCGCGCCCGCCCGCCATCCATGCCTGGAGCATCAGCTCGCCCAGACCGTCGAAGTGGTCGGAATGGAGGTGGGTCAGGAAGGCGGCATCGAGCCGGTCCATCGGGAAGCCCATCCGCCCGAGCTTGCGGATCGAGCCGGAACCGGCGTCGAACACGAAGCCCCGCTCGCCGGCCAGCACGGCAATACACGGACCGGCGCGGTCGGCGTCGGGCATGGGCGAGCCGCTGCCGCAGATATAGGCGTGGAGCCCGTCCGGAAGATCCGAACTCCTGTCGACCCCGACGGTCGAATTGACCGCCCGCTCGAACAGCCATTCGCCGATCTGGCGCTGAGCCAGCAAGGCAACCAGCGCCAGCAGCCCGATCAGGGCGAGCAGTGCCAGTCCAATCCGTTTCGCCATCGTCCTGCCCCTTTGTCAGGCAGGCTAACCCCCAGCGGCCCTGCGGGCAACAGCGCTACCGGGTGCGGCCGGTTTCCATCCAGATCAGGAAGCGGCGCAGGGGCAGCAGCCAGATCAGGCCCAGCACCAGATAGACCGGGGCCTGGGCGAGGCCCGGCCAGGTGCCGATCAGTTCAGGCACATAGCGTGCGATGATCAGGCCATAGGCAGTCAGCGCGACGAGCAGGCCGAGCAGGCCGACCGGAATGCGCCAGGTGGGTTGATCACGCATCAGAGCTCTCCGAACAGGCGGGTAGGGGTGACCACCGCGGCAAGCGGCATGTCATGGGGTTCGACCGGCAATTCGGCACAGAGCTGGCAGTCCCATCCCAGTCCGATGGCCACCGTGCCGGGGTGCTCTGCCAGCCAGCGATCATAGTGTCCGCCGCCCTGGCCAAGGCGGTGACAGTCAGCCGTGAAGCCGACCAGCGGGGCAAACAGCACATCGGGCACCAGCACGTCCGCGTCCGGCGGTGGCTGGAGCAGGCCGTATGGCCCGGGTTGCAGGTCTGCTTCATCAAAGGGATCGGTGTGCCGGGCAAATTCCATCGGCGCTGCCGCCCCCGCGAAGCGGGGCAGGGCAATCGCGTGGCCGCGCTCGGCAAAGAAAGCAGCATAGCGTGCAGCAGGCGCTTCGCCCGGCATCGCGCGGTAAAGACCGATCGTGCTGCCTGCGGGGATGTGGCGAAGAAGCGGGGCAGGGGGATGGCGAAACAGCAGGCCCAGCGTCGTTTCGGGGATCGCGGCGACGTGCGCCAGGCGTTCAGCCCGCAGATGCTTCCTCAAGGCGGCCTTGCTTTGCATCATATCCTTAGCGCGAGTGGCGGAACCACCATGGATCGTTTGCCGGAAAATCCTCTGACGCATGACGTCAGGTGGGCACCGTATGTCCCAACCCTCCGGACGAACCAGTGGACTGAGACAGGGACAGCTCCCATGGATTGCTTATAGCCTCAGGGATATTCATGCGGCTCGTATCGGGCAGTCCCGCCGCACCCTATTTAGGAAGTCTGGACCTTGCCCTCAAGCTTGTCGGCACAATTTTCGAGCAATTCGGCAAATCGCTCAAGCGCCGGGGCAAGGCCCGCTTCGTGATCGGCCGTGGCGACGCGCGCAAATGGCCCCTCTGCGGCGGGCATTGCCGCCTCTCGCGCAAGGGCTTCGTCCAGTTCCAGCTGGAGAGCGTCCCGTTCCTCGACCAGCCCCGCCAACCCGGACCGCAGCTCGGCTTCGACCTGCTCTGCATCGACCAGTTCGGTTCGCAGTCTGGTCAGCTCGGCCTTGATGTCGTCGCTTTCGCGGGCAGAGGCCTGCTGGGCGCTCTGCAGGTTCGAAAGCTCCACTTCAAGCTCGGAGATACGGGCCTTGTGCTGGTCATGCTGGCCCATCGCGACATTGCGCTCGCGCACCGCAGCAGCAAGTTCGGCCTGCTGGGCGGTGGCGGTGCTGCGGGCCTGGTGCAGGTCTTCGGCAATCAGGAGCGCGGCAAAAAGCAGATTCTGCGCTTCCTGCGGCGCGCGGTTGGGCCCGAATTCGGCAAGCTTGGAATCGACCAGCGCGCCGAGACCGGCAACGTGATCTTCCTGCCCGTCAGCGCATGCGATGGTGTAATTGCGGCCACCTATCGAGAGACGGACCTCGCTCACGCCTCGATTTTCCCGATCAATTCATCCAGCTCTTTCAGCGAGTTGGAGACGGTTTCGCGCAATGTCTCGTGCTTTTCGAGCAAGGCGGAGACGGACGCCGGCTGCGGCGAGACCTGATCGGCCGCGGCCCCGATCCGCGCAAGGGCGGCCTCGATCCGTTTTACGGCGTTTTCGATGCGCTCCTCGTCCATGGCACCGGAAATAGCCAGTTGGTGTGCTGCTGCAAAGGCTTGGGGCGGGCTGTTGATAACTTGGCTTGTCGCGGGGTGGGGAAAAGCTTGCCGCTGCGCCTGTTGACCTCGCCAGCCCGGTCCGCAAGAGACGCGCCAACCGTGCGAATCGCGCGCGCGGAGCCTTTCGGCAGGAGCCTACCCGCATGAGCCTCGATCCCGCCCGTCTTAACCCTATGGCCAATGCAATCCGGGCGCTGTCGATGGATGCCGTGCAGGCTGCCAATTCGGGGCACCCGGGGATGCCCATGGGCATGGCCGATGTGGCCACCGTGCTGTGGTCGAAATATCTCAAGTTTGACCCCGCCGCGCCCGGCTGGGCAGACCGGGACCGCTTCGTGCTGAGTGCCGGTCACGGCTCGATGCTGGTCTACAGCCTGCTCCACCTCAGCGGCTATGCCCGGCCGACGATGGACGACATCCGCAATTTCCGTCAGCTCGGCAGCCCGTGCGCCGGCCACCCGGAGAACTTCCTGCTCGACGGGGTCGAATGCACCACCGGCCCGCTGGGTCAGGGTCTGGCCATGGCGGTCGGTATGGCGATGGCCGAACGCCATCTCAATGCCGTGTTCGGGGACGATCTGGTCGATCACCGCACCTGGGTGGTGGCTGGCGACGGGTGCCTGATGGAAGGCGTGAACCACGAGGCGATCGGTCTTGCCGGGCACCTCAAGCTCGGCCGGATGATCGTGCTGTGGGACGATAACCGCATCACCATCGACGGCGACACCGACCTTTCCACCAGCGAGGACATTGCCGCGCGCTATGCCGCAACCGGCTGGCACGTTACGGCGTGTGACGGGCATGACTTTGCTGACATCGCTCGCGCGATCGAGGAAGCGATGGCGGATGATCGTCCCTCGCTGGTCGCCTGCCGCACGGTGATCGGCAAGGGTGCGCCCAACAAGCAGGGCGGCCACAATGTCCACGGTGCGCCGCTCGGCGCTGACGAGATTGCCGCTGCCCGCGAGTATCTGGGCTGGAGCGCCGCGCCCTTCGAGGTGCCGGCGGAGATTCTGACTGACTGGCAGGCAACCGGCACGAGCGGCGCTGCCGCCCATGGCGACTGGAAGGCCAGACTGGCCGCCTCGCCCAGGCGCGCCGCATTCGAGAGCCAGCTTGCCGGTGTCGCGGATGCCGCTGCGCCTGCGCTCGAAGACTACATCCGCAGCCTCGCAGCGAACCCGCCCAAGGTGGCGACCCGCAAGGCATCCGAGATGGCGCTCGGGCCGCTCACCGAGAAGCTGCCGCAGCTGATCGGCGGTTCGGCCGACCTGACCGGCTCGAACAACACCAAGACCCCTTCCACTGCTCCGTTCAGCGCGAGCGATTATTCCGGCCGCTATGTCTATTACGGCATCCGCGAATTCGGCATGGCGGCGGCGATGAACGGGATGCTGCTGCACGGCGGTGTAGTGCCCTATGGCGGCACCTTCCTGATCTTCAGCGACTATTGCCGCAACGCCATCCGCCTCTCCGCCTTGCAGCAGGCCGGGGTGGTCTATGTTCTGACGCATGACAGCATCGGGCTGGGCGAGGACGGGCCGACGCACCAGCCGGTCGAGCAGGTGATGAGCCTGCGCCTGATCCCCAACCTCAACGTCTATCGTCCGTGCGATGCGATCGAGACGGCGGAATGCTGGGCCCTGGCCCTACAAACGCCGGAAACGCCCTCGGTACTCGCGTTGACCCGCCAGAACCTTGCGCCCATGCGCGGCGAGGGCGACGAAAACTGGTCCGCTTCAGGCAACCGTTCTGCGCGCGGCGCCTATCGCCTGCGCGCCGCTCAGGCCGCACGCAAGGTGGTGCTGGTGGCGACCGGCTCGGAAGTCGAACTGGCCTGCGCCGTGGCGGACACGCTCGAAGGGCAGGGCATTGGCGCGGATGTCGTGTCGATGCCGTGCATGGAACTGTTCGCGGCGCAGGACGCAGGCTACCGGTCCGACCTGCTTCCCGCTGACGCCCTCAAGGTCTCCATCGAAGCGGGCGTAACCCATGGCTGGGAACGCTATACCGGCATGGACGGTATAAACATCGGCATCGACCGCTTCGGCGCCTCCGCTCCGGCAGAAGTGCTGTTTGAAAAATTCGGTTTCACCGCGGACGCGATCGTTCCGCAAATCCTGAACAAACTCAATTCCTGACAGAGGAGCTTTGACATGGCGACCAAGGTTGCAATCAACGGATTCGGGCGCATCGGGCGCCTGGTAGCACGCGCGATCCTGGAGCGGACCGACCACGATCTGGACCTCGTTTCGATCAACGACCTGTCGGACACGAAGTCCAATGCGCTGCTGTTCGGCTTTGACAGCACCCATGGCCGTTTCCCGGGTAAGATCGAGGTCGATGGCAGCGACATCGTCGTCAACGGCAAGCGCATTCAGGTCACGGCCGAGCGCGATCCGGGCAAGTTGCCGCACGAGGAAAACGGCATCGATCTGGTGATGGAATGCACCGGCTTCTTCCAGTCGGACGAGGCGGCGCGGCCGCATCTTTCCGCCGGGGCCAAGCGGGTGATCATTTCGGCACCGGCGACCGGTGTGTCGAAGACCATCGTCTTCGGGGTCAACCACGATACGCTGACTGCTGACGATGATATTATCTCCAACGCCAGCTGCACCACCAACTGCCTTGCACCGGTGGCCAAGGTGCTGCACGATCTCGTCGGGATCGAGCGCGGTTTCATGACCACGATCCACAGCTACACCAACGACCAGCGGATGCTCGACCAGATCCACAGCGACCTGCGCCGGGCGCGCGGCGGGGCGCAGAACATGATCCCGACCACCACTGGCGCGGCGCGTGCGGTCGGCCTGGTCCTGCCCGAACTGAAGGGCAAACTGGACGGTTCCTCGGTCCGTGTGCCGACCCCGAACGTCAGCCTGATTGACCTCACTTTTGTTCCGGGCCGCGACACCACCGCCGAGGAACTGAACGCCGCGCTCAAGGCCGCTGCAGAAGGCCCGATGAAGGGCGTGCTCGACTACACCGACCAGCCGCTGGTCAGCAGCGACTTCAACCACCACCCGGCCAGCTCGACCGTGGACAGCCTGGAAACGGCCGTGCTGGAAGGCAAGCTGGCCCGCGTGGTCAGCTGGTACGACAACGAATGGGGCTTCTCCAACCGGATGATCGACACCGCCGGGGTGATGGCGAAGCTGATGTGATTTAATCCTCCCCGGTACGGGGAGGGGGACCACCGAAGGTGGTGGTGGGGCACCTGCCACCATTCGGACCATCGGAGGGTGCCCCTCCACTCCGCGCTTCGCGCGCGGTCCCCCTCCCCCGAGGGGGAGGAACGGATCAGAACTCATGCCGACTTTCAAAACCCTAGACGACCTTGATGATCTGACCGGAAAGGTCGCGCTTGTCCGCGTCGACCTCAACCTGCCGATGCACGATGGCTCGGTCACTGACGCCACCCGGGTCGAGGCAAGCGCGCCGACCATTCTCGAACTGGCGGACAAGGGCGCCAAGGTCCTGCTGCTGGCGCATTTCGGGCGACCCAGGGGGCAGCGCAGCTCGGTCCTCTCGGTCAGCATGACGCTGGATGCAGTGCAGGCCGTGCTCGGGCGCGAGGTCATGTTCATTCCGGAAGTTCAGGGCCCCGTGGTCGAACAGTCGATCGGTATCCTGCGCCCCGGCGATATCGGGATGCTGGAGAACACCCGCTTCTGGCCGGGTGAGGAAGCCAACGACATGGCGTTCGCCCGCGGCATTGCGGCCCACGGCGATATCTATGTCAACGATGCCTTCTCCGCCGCGCACCGCGCCCATGCCAGCACCGAGGCGCTGGCGCATCTGCTGCCGGCCTATGCCGGGCGGGCGATGGAAGCGGAGCTCAAGGCTCTCGATGCCGCGCTCGGCACCCCGAAGGCGCCGGTTGCGGCAGTGGTGGGCGGGGCCAAGGTCTCAACCAAGCTGGCGGTGCTGGAAAACCTCGTCGGGCGGGTGCAGCACCTGATCATCGGCGGCGGCATGGCCAACACGTTCCTCGCCGCGCGCGGGGTCGATGTCGGCAAGAGCCTGTGCGAGCACGACCTGGCCGAAACGGTCAACCGGATCATGGACCAGGCTGACCATGCCGGCTGCACCGTCCACCTGCCCTATGACGTGGTGGTGGCGACCGAGTTTGCCGCCAATCCGGCCAGTCTGCGCACCTGCAACGTCCACGAAGTGGGCGCCGACGAGATGATCCTGGACGTTGGCCCGCAGGCGGTCGAGGCCTTGGCCGACGTGCTGAAAACCTGCCGCACGCTGGTGTGGAACGGGCCGATGGGCGCGTTCGAGATCGAGCCGTTTGATACAGCAACGGTCGCCCTGGCGCGCACGGCTGCGGCGCTGACGCAGGACGGATCGCTGGTCTCGGTGGCCGGGGGCGGGGATACCGTCGCCGCGCTCAACCATGCCGGTGTGGCAAGCGATTTCACCTATGTTTCAACCGCGGGCGGTGCATTCCTCGAATGGATGGAAGGGCGCGAGCTGCCGAGCGTGGTGGCGCTGCAAGCATGAGCGAAGATCAGGGCGTCACCGATCACGGGCCCAAACGGGTCAGCGGCGGCGAGTTCGACGGCTGGACCCACTGGCCGCACGATCCGTTCGAGTCGCGCTCGGGCCCGTTCTATTACCGGGCTGAACCTGACGGTTCAGTGGTGAGCGCCTTCCGCGCCGAGCCGCGCCACATGAACGGCGGCGGGTTCATGCACGGCGGCTGCCTGATGACATTTGCCGATTTTGCCCTGTTCGCCATTGCGACGAAGGAGCTGGAGGGCAGCCATGCGGTCACGCTGACCCTGTCGGGCGACTTCCTCGATCCGGCTCATGTGGGCCAGTTGATGGAAGCGCGCGGGGAAGTGACCCGTGCTGGAGGCAAGACCATTTTCGTGCGCGGGGTCATCACCGGCGACGGCAAGCCGGTGTTCGCCTTCAACGGCATCATCCGCAAGATTCGCAAGGGCTGAGCAGCGCCGGGGCAGGGCCGACGCTAGCGATATTCCGGATTGGGCGAATCGAACCGCCGGCCATCCTCCCACAGGTCAACCGAATTGCCCCAGGCGGGTATGCCGCCCGCGTCCTTCAGGATGCGCGCCATGTGCATCAGGTTCCAGGCCATGAAGGTCGTGTTGCGGCGGGTGAAGGGGTTGTCGTAGCCGACCCGGCCTCCGCCATCCTCCCTTTCGTCGCCGAAGCTCGGGCCGGGGCCCGCCTCACCCACCCAGCCGGCGTCGGCCTGGGGCGGGATGGTGTAGCCAATGTGCTGGAGCGAATAGAGCACCCCCATTCCGACGTGCTTGATGCCGTCCTCGTTGCCCGTCACCAGGCATCCGCCCACCTTGTTGTAGAAGACATACTGGCCCCGATCATTCGTCTGCCCGGAATGGGCGTAGAGCCGCTCGATAACGCGGGAGCAGACCGAGCTTTTCTCTCCCAGCCAGATCGGGGTGGCCAGGATCAGGATATCTGCGGCGGAGACTTTCTCCCATAGCAAGGGCCAGTCGTCCCTTTCCGCGCCTTCCCTGGTCATGTCGGGCGAAACGCCGGGGGCGATCTGGTGATCGACTGCGCGGACCTGTTCGACCGATACCTTGTTTCGGCTGAAGATGGTCTGCGCCATGTCCAGCAAGCGGTCGGTGTGCGAGTCCTTCGGTGAGGGCGACAGCGTGCAGTTTATCGTCAGCGCGCGCAGGTCGCTGAAGTCGAAATGGTGTCCGGAGCAAAGCTGCTCCTGCGTTTCATCGAGCATTGGGGGTCCTTTCGCCTTCATCTACGCACGAGCGTTGAAATGGGGTCCCGGGGCCTGTTGCCGAGCGCTGCCTGCCTCGCTAAGTGCGCCTCTGCATTCGTATGCAGACCGGACGCCATTACAGGAACGACAGCATGACCTTCGACGAAATGACCGATCGTATCGCCACCGGGCAAGGCTTTATCGCTGCGCTGGATCAGTCGGGCGGTTCGACCCCCAAGGCACTGCGCGGTTATGGCATCGACGACAGCGAATGGTCTGGCGATGACGAGATGTTCGCGAAGATCCACGAAATGCGCAGCCGCATTATCGAAACGCCCAGCTTCGGGGGTGGCAAGGTAATCGGCGCCATCCTGTTCGAGAAGACGATGGACGGGGAAAGCGGCGGCAGGCCGGTTCCGGCGCGTCTGGCCGAGCGCGGCGTGGTGCCTTTCCTCAAGGTCGACAAGGGCCTCGAAGACGAGGCCGAGGGCGTGCAGCTGATGAAGCCCATGCCCGATCTCGAGGCGCTGCTCGACCGTGCCCGCGCGAAGGGTGTGTTCGGAACCAAGATGCGCTCGGTGATCAAGTCGAACAATGCCGCCGGGATTGTCGCCCTTGTGGAGCAGCAGTTTGCTGAAGGGCGCCGGATTATTGCGCGCGGGCTCATGCCGATCCTTGAGCCCGAGTACGACATCACCGCCAGCGACCGGGCAGAGGGCGAAAAGGTGCTGCTGGGCGAGATCATCAAGCACCTCGATGCCTTGCCGGAAGGTGAGCAGGTCATGCTCAAGCTGTCGATCCCTGTCGAGCCCGGTCTTCATCAGCCGGCGATCGACCACCCACGCGTGCTGCGTGTGGTGGCGCTGTCGGGTGGCTATTCGACCGATGAGGCGTGCGAACATCTGGCGAAGAACCCCGGCATGATCGCCAGCTTCAGCCGCGGCCTGTTGCAGGATCTGCGTGCAGGGCAGAGCGATGCCGAGTTCGACGCGACACTCGGGGCAGCGATTGATCAGATCTGCGCGGCCTCTGTCGCTTGAGCATGGCTCCGGGTGCGGCTAGGCACCCGGGATCATGACTCAATGCCAGCTCTATCTCATTTCCCCGCTCGACGTGGCGGGGACCTTCCCGGACCGGCTGGAGCGCGCGCTTGCCGCCGGGCCGGTTGCCGCTTTCCAGTATCGCGTGAAGGGCCTCGACCAGCACGAGGCGGCGCGGCTGGCCGGGCCGTTGCGGGAAATCTGCGCCGCGCGCGATGTGGCGTTCATCGTCAATGACAGCATCGGGCTGGCCAAAAGGCTCAAGGCTGATGGAGTCCATCTCGGGCAGCAGGATGGCAGCGTCAAGGAGGCGCGGGAGGAGCTCGGTCGGGAGGCCCAGATTGGTGTCACCTGCCACGCCAGCCGTCACCTGGCGATGGAAGCTGGTGAGGCCGGGGCAGATTACGTCGCCTTCGGCGCCTTCTATCCTTCGTCCACCAAGGACGCCGAACATCGCGCCGAGCTTGAGACGCTGGAATGGTGGAGCCAGGTGTTCGAGATACCCTGCGTGGCCATTGGCGGGATCACACCGGCCAACTGCGCGCCCCTGATAAAAGCCGGCGCCGATTTCCTTGCTGTATCGGGGGCCGTGTGGAGCGGCGACGAGGCGGCAGCAGTCGCCGCCTTCGCCAGGGAACTGGGTTAACGAGCTGAGCGCACGCAGCGGACCCGGCCTGGCTGGCCGTTCTCGTCCAGCAAGCGCAGGGTGCCGCCGCTGATGCGCTCGAACGCCATGCCCTTCATCGGCCCGCGCGTGAATTGCACCTGTCTGCCCGTAAGCAGGTAGGTGCCGGTCCCCGCTTCGGTGCGATAGGTCGATCCGTTGTCGATCACGAAATCCTTGTCCGGTATCTCTTCCCACGCTTTGCCCAGGGCGTCTCCGGGAAGCGAGCAGATGTAGCGCCCCTGCGGCATGGTCTGGAGCTTTCCGCCCGCCATGGCACCAAGCGGCGCGGTTGCGAGCGGCGAGGCTGCAGCTGCGGCAGCGATAAGAGCGATCATGATGGTGCGCATCGCGCCACTATAGCCGCCGCGCGCCATATTGCCACTGACCTTGCCCCTTGCCCCCTGCTCGGCTAAGGGCGGCGCCGCAGCAGCGGGCGGCAACGCCCGTGCCCAGTTCCCAGGCAAAGGCTCTTTCAACATGAAGATCAGCGGCGTGGACATCCGTCCCGGCAACATCCTTGAATACGAAGGCGGCATCTGGAAGGTCGCCAAGATCCAGCATACCCAGCCGGGCAAGGGCGGCGCCTACATGCAGGTCGAGATGAAGAACCTGATCGACGGCCGCAAGACGAACGTCCGCTTCCGCAGCGCCGACACGATCGAGAAGGTCCGCCTGGACACCAAGGACTACCAGTTCCTCTATGAAGACGGCGAAATGCTGGTGTTCATGGACCAGGACACTTACGAGCAGATCACGCTGCCGAGCGACCTGCTGGGTGATGCCCGCCCGTTCCTTCAGGACGGGATGCAGGTGATGCTGGAACTGTGGGACGAACGCCCGATCAGTGTGGAACTGCCCAACCAGGTCGAAGCCACCATTGTTGAAGCCGACGCCGTGGTGAAGGGGCAGACCGCCTCGTCCAGCTACAAGCCGGCCATGCTCGACAACGGGGTGCGGATCATGGTTCCCCCGCACATCGAAAGCGGCACGCGGATCGTGGTCGACGTGTACGAGCAGAGCTACGTCGGCAAGGCGAACTGACGGACGCCTTTCCGTTCGTGTCGAGCGAAGTCGAGACACCCTAGCGCCGCTCTCCCGCCTCTCGACTGCGCTCGAGGCGAACGGCAAAGGAATTGATTTATGGCCGTTCTGTCCGGTCTCATTCGGGTCATGGAAAAGGCTGCACGCAAGGCGGGCGGCCGCCTGCGGCGCGATTTCGGGGAGGTCGAACACCTCCAGGTCAGCCGCAAGGGGCCGGCCGATTTCGTCTCCAAGGCGGACCAGATCGCTGAGCGTACCCTTTATGACGAATTGCTGGCCGCGCGCCCTGACTGGGGTTTCGTGCTGGAAGAAGGCGGCGTGATCGAAGGCGATCCGGGCAAGCCGCGCTGGATCATCGACCCGCTCGACGGCACCAGCAATTTCCTCCACGGTATCCCGCACTTCGCCATTTCCATCGCAGCCCAGGAACCAAAGCTCGATGGCTCAGGCTGGGGCGATGTGATTGCGGGCGTGATCTACCAGCCTATCACGGACGAGACGTTCTGGGCCGAGAAGACCCGCGGTGCCTGGCTGCATGACGGCCGCCTGCGGGTGTCTGCCCGCTCGCACCTGTCCGATGCCCTGATTGCCACCGGCATTCCCTTCCAGGGTGCGGGCAGCCCGGCCGAGTGGTCGAAGATCTACAACGAGATCGGCCCGGAAGTGGCTGGCATCCGCCGGTTTGGCGCCGCCTCGCTCGATCTGGCCTGGGTCGCAGCAGGCCGGTTTGACGGCTTCTGGGAAAGCGGCCTCAAGGATTGGGATACGGCGGCCGGATGCCTGATCGTGCGCGAGGCCGGCGGCTTCGTCAGCGATTTCCGCGGACGGTCTCAGCCGGTCCATGCCGCGCAGGTTCTGGCGGCCAACGATGCGCTCCATTCGCGCTTGCACAAGTTGCTGGCCGGCGCGCTCAAGGCTTGAAGCAACGCGCGGCCGCCGCTATCGGCGGGGCCGCCCTGCAGTGCCCCTGTGGTGGAATTGGTAGACGCGCTCGACTCAAAAGCATATTTATATCAATCAGTTATGATATAAATATAGCAAAATCAGTCGGTTAGTGGCAAAATAGTAAGATGGACGCCTAGCGCACATCTAGCACAATTTTGCTCACGAGGTGTCAGCCATGAAGGATACAGCCCGCCACAAGTTTCTTGACGGAAAAGTTCAGCTCTACATGCGGACCAACAGTCCGCATTGGCAATGCTCCTGCTCAATTGCAGGGAAGCAGATGCGAACGTCCACCAAGGAAGAAAGCCTAGCCCGAGCCAAGGATGTCGCCCGCGACTGGTATCTCGGTCTTATGGGCAAATACCGTGCCGGTGAAATCAAAGAAGGCACGCCATTCAAGAAGGCGGCCCAACACTTCCTCTCGGAATACACCATCATCACCGAAGGCGAACGCAACGCGAAATATGTCGAAGGCCATGGCATCCGTCTCCGTGTCCATCTGCTACCGTTCTTTGGCGACAAAATGGTGGAGGAGATCACCCCCGGCCTTGTGCAAGAGTATCGCGTCCACCGCATGACCTCGCGCCTCGACAAAGAGGGCAAGCCTAAGCGCCCATCGCGCTCGACCATCCATTCAGAAATCATCACGCTGCGGCACGTGCTGAAAACAGCCCAGCGGCACGGATGGCTGGCCTACCTGCCGGACATTTCTGCACCATACAAAACCTCTGGTAAGATCGCGCACCGCGCATGGTTCTCACCCGAGGAATATAAGCAGCTTTACAAGGCCACCGGCGAACGGGCGAAAAACCCCAAGAAGGAGCGGTGGCGGTCAGCCTGCGAAGATCTCCACGACTATGTGCTGTTCATGGTGAACAGCGGCCTACGTCCCGACGAGGCCAAGCGCATCGAGCTGCGCGACGTGGAGATTGTCGCAGACGGGCCAAAGGACGAGAAAATCCTTCACATCGCCGTGCGCGGCAAGCGCGGCGTCGGCTACTGCAAAACCATGCCAGGGGCGGTGCTGCCGTTCCAGCGCATGAAGAAACGTCACAACCTCGGTCCAACGGACCTCATTTTTCCGAAAATTCAGCGCGAGCTGTTCAATACCATTTTGGACGAACTGGGGATGAAATCAGACCGCGAGGGCAACCCGCGCACGGCCTACAGCCTGCGCCATACTTATATCTCATTCCGCCTGATAGAAGGGGCAGACATCTACCAAGTCGCCAAGAATTGCCGCACCAGCGTCGAAATGATTGAGAAATTCTATGCTTCCCATATTAAGGATATGATCGACGCATCGGCGATCAATACACGACGACCAAAACGGTAACTTTGTGATATTGACGGAATCGCCTATTTGGTATCATATCATCGTCTTATCGGTTGACGCAGCCGCTGCCACGCAGCATATGCGCAACCGCTAGCCGGTGTGGTGAAATTGGTAGACGCGCTGGATTCAAAATCCAGTTCCGCGAGGAGTGTCGGTTCGAGTCCGACCACCGGCACCATCTTTATTGTCCCTGAAATAGCGCCGAACGGCGCTTGCCCTTGGCCGAAAGCCAGAACGATGGCGTCGGCCTTTTGCGAAGGTTCAGCCTGAACAGGCTGAACCGTTGGGCATCAGGTTCCCGAACGGGAACCGCCCATCGCCTTCTTATTCCTCTACAAGCAAATCTGCGAAGCGCGACTTGGCGGGCTTGCTCGCCAGCACCGCCGCTCGCGCGGTTTCATCATCCCATAGCAATCGCTCGACCTTGCCTCGCAGGAGAGTCTTGGCGGCACGCCGTATCTGTTCGCCCGCCTTGAGCGCCTGAACAGTCTTTCCGGCAGCTTCGTCTTTCGTGATCGTGCACCCCCGCACGAGGAGCTTCACCCAACCGTCCTCACCCCGTTGCAACACTTCTGCGGCAACCTGGCGCTCGCCAATTCGGAGGGCCTTGCCCTTGCGGCGATTGTGAAAGACGCCTTCCTTCCACCGGATGACGTCAGCCGCGATAAAGTCCTGTGCCTCTATCCATTGCTCCATGCTGTCCTGTTCAGCGCCCGTGCCGGACGCAATGGAAGCTGTTAGCGCCTGCGGCCACCGTCGCGCTGTTCCGCTTCGATGCGCGCTAGTTCTTCGCGGATCATTTGCTTGATAGGTTCGAGCGACCGCGTTCCTTCCCACACCATGTCAGGCATGTTGCTGAAATAGTCGTGGCTGGCGACGTTTCTCAAACCGCGTATCTTATTCCAAGGTATGTCTGGATGCCGCTCTTTCACATCGTCAGGCAGCTTGCCCGTTATTTCCCCAAGCATTGATAGACGATAAGTGGTTGCATCCTGAAGGTCTTGGTCATTCAGATAGTCCTCGTAAGACCTATCCTTCAAACTGTCCTCTATGCGTTGAATCAACACTTGGAGATTGTCGAGGTTATCGCTCAGGTCGCGGCTCATTAAAAGACCTGCACCATGTCAGCTTCTACTCGCTGCCTGACCCTATCGCGTAATCCTCTGCGGGGTATGAAATCGACCTTGGTATTCAGATATTCGGAAAGCTCCACTTGAAGCCCGGCTTGATCGAACAAACTAAACCCACGATCCGGCACATATTCAAAAAGAAGGTCGAGGTCCGATTTATCGTCCGCCTCGCCGCGCGCCGTAGAGCCAAAGAGATACAGGGCCGAAACGCCTTGCTGGCGCAGCCTTTGTTCCAACGGCCTCAACCGGGCCAATGCTACCTCTCGTTCCATACTCCAATTCTTGCACAGAGCGGCGCAGTAGGCAAGGTGCTACGATGCGCGGCTACAGATAACATATTGATAATAAGCATATTATCGTATGCGCTGGCGAGGCCATCAGGGGTGCAAAGCCCTTAGAAACCCGGCGGCTTTGGCCCACGCGACTTTGGCTGCTGTTGCAGGCGCAGGATTGCAGCGTCGATGTTTTGCAGCGAAGCGTAAATATGCGGGTTCAGAAAGACCGACTGACCCATGCTGCGCAGATCGGCCATGATGCGACCACGAAGCGCGCGCAGTTCCTGTTCGTTCATGCCGTGCAGCTCGTTGGGGGCGATGAATTGTGACATGCTCTTTCTCCCTGTCTGAACCGCGACCATCGCGGCCTTCATAAGCAGACAGAGGCAGGGCGTTCGCCTTGGCCGCACTCGACGAAACGCAGTTGAGAAGCCGCGCTTGCGCGGCTTGCGGACGTAAAGGCGAATCCCCTGCAAGGATGCGAACAAAGAAGGTCGTGAGTAGCGGGCTGGCAGGGAGGGCAGGCGTTCAATTGCGAACCGTCAGACGTGCTGCAATGAAAGAACAGCGCCAATCACGCGCTCTCCTGTGCGCCCATCAATGAGAGTAATAAGCTGAATGCTTGATCGTTCCGACTTCCCGCTTAATATGACCGCCTGAATCATTGGCTTGTCGTGCCAGCGGTCGCAGTCGTGGCAGGCTTTGGAGGGCTTGGCCGTGCTGCAATGGGAACAGCTAGTAACACATGGCCATGTGCGGGCGGCACGCTGGCGCAAGGCCGCGCCGTTTTTGTTTTGGGGTGCGGTGGCCGCGATCATCCTTGGCGTTTTTCTCGCTCTGTCATTGCCGGACTCCCCGCCGTCAACGCGCGTGGCCGAGGCCAAAAACGCATACGCCGACGCGCAGCGGCGCGCCGTCAGCCAGTATATGCAGGAGATCGGCGCGAGATTAAGTCAGCCGCCCCAGCGCGTTGTTCAGGCACCAACGCCAGTCGAAGCCCAAGCGGAGGCAACCTCCGCAATTGAGGCGCTAGGCAGAACAGGCCGCTTGCCCGAAGCCGTAACGCGCCAGACCCCGGATGCGTTCTGGCGCGGTGACTGGCAGGCCGAAGGCATTCATGCCGTCGAGGATGAGCGCAGCATTTTGCTTGGCTATTACGTTGATGTTGCCAATCCCAACTATGGCGAACGGCCACAGGTGCGACGCATCTTCAGCCTGTTGCGGCGCGACGATGAAGGCACATGGCGGGTCTATTGCCTCGCAGTGCAGGGCGCGCAGCCGTGCGGCTCGGCCTCTATCGACCCGACCACCATCCCCGCAACCATGCGCGGCCTGCTGCCCGCTGCTGCCTTCGAGGTGGAATGATGCCAGACTGGATCATCCCCGTTGCCATTGCCATTGCTCTCGGACTGGCCTTGCTATTTGCGCCCACCCGCAGACTCTTGCGCAAGGCGCTCAATCTCATTCCAGCGCTAGCGCTGCTTGTTATCGGCCTTGCCGCCTACGTGCTGTGGAGGCCCGTCAATTGGCTTATTGCGCGCGTGCCCTTCCTTGCCAACGCAAGCGAACGCTTCGCGGCAGGGGTGGAGCGCATCGGCACTCGCAAGACCGGATTGCCCGCTGGCGATCGCGCGGCGATCGCGCGGGAGCTGTGGCCCGAACAACTCTATCCGTTCCTCTATCAAGAGGTGCCGGACGATATTCGCCGCCCCTTATGGGAGGACGGCAAGCTCGTTGGCGGTCAAGATATTCCGTGGGCGGCCGACCGCCATTTCGGCGCAGGGATGACCAAAGCCGCAGGGCAATGCGGCCTCGCAGCAACCATCATCGCGCTGATCGCGCAACCGCTGTTACTGCTGGCGTGGAAGGGCGTCACGTCGCCGGACGTGACTGCCGCGCCTGTTCTATATGAGCAGTTCCCCGGCGAAGAGCCTGCCTATGTTTCGGGCTGGGATGTATGGCAGGCCGTCGCGGCAGATTTTGCCGCCAGCCTGTTTGGCGGTGCCATCACCGTTTTTGGCTTGCTGGCCGCGTGGCTGTTGATCGCTATAGGCATCGGCATTCTTGTCGCCATCGCCGCGATTGAACATTGGCGACGTGAAGCATCTGCACCTTACGAGGTGCTGTCCAAGGACGCTCACGTGCGCTGGCCCTACCGCGCCGAAGCGCGAGAAATTGCCCGCGCAGGCTATGTGCGACAGGTCGCTCATGCCACGGGGTTTTTGGAAGACGCGCCGCTCTTTGAGATCGGCAAAGGCACGGGCACCTTCCGTGTGCGCGGCGATATGGCCGCGCCAAGCAAAGGACAAACCCTCGCGCTCGATGGAGAGGCCTTGTTCCAGCATCTGCTGGTGTTCGGTGGCACCGGCGACGGCAAAACCACCGCAATCCTCAAACCCCTGTTGCGTCAGGTATTCGCGGAGCCGGAGTGCGGCGCATACATCACCGATGCCAAGGGCGTGCTGTGGCATGACGCGGAAAAAATCGCCGCCGCTGCGGGGCGGTCGGGTGACGTGCTGCGTATCGGCACAGGCACGGGCGAACTTGGCGTGAATATCACCGCCAGCCTTGCGCCCAATCATATCGCCGCCGTCCTGCGCTCGGTTCTCGCACAGGTCGGCGGAGCGCAGGGTGACACCTTCTGGCCTGACATGGCCGCAAACCTGATGCGCCACGCGCTCACTATTGGGCGTGCCTATGCCGCGACGCCGGAGGGTGAAGGCGAGTCAAAGCGCCTGCATCCGTCGAGCCTGTGGTGGGCGTATCAGGCAGTGCTGGACGACAAGCGGCTGCAATCGGCGTGCGACGCGATAAGCCGCGCCAATAAAGCCTGCCTTGAAGTCATGGAGGAAGCCCGCAAGGCGGGCGATCAAGACGCGCTTTTGCGCCAGATCGACCTTACGCGCGTGCTGTCATCATCCGATGTTGCTGCCAGCCAGTCCTATGTGACGGCCACATGGAAAGACATGGCAAAGGACACCAAGACGGGCATCACCGCCAATATCTCGCAGCTTATGGACGGGTTCGCGGGCGCGCCTGCTTTGCGCGAGCGTTTCTTGTGCGGGCTGAATGAGGATACCGCCAGCCTGGACGCGCCGCTCAATGGCAAAATCGCGCTTGTGACCCTGAATACGATGGAGGACGGCTTGCCCGCGCGCCTTGTCGCCATCCTGCTCAAGACGGTGCTGTATCGGGAAGCGCGGCGGCGCGAGGCTACGTTGAAAAAGCAGGGCGGCAGCCCGCAGGCCAATCCCTGCATTGTGATGATGGACGAGGTGCAGGAACTTGCGACCGTTGACCCCACATCCGGCCTCAGCGACGCGACGTTTTGGAACGTCGCGCGCTCCACTGGAATAGCGGGCGTATTCGCTACGCAGACGGTGGCGGCGCTGACGCAGGCAATGGGCAAAGACGCCGCCGAAAACTTCATGCAACAGGCCCGCAGCAAGATATTCCTGCGTAGCGAAGATCAGGCCACCGTGTCCTATGCCTGTTGGCTGGCGGGAGAGTTCGAGCGCAACCGCGTGTTTGGCGAGGGGCAATGGGAGAGCTTAGATCAGCGGGAATTGATAAGCGGCTGGTCGCCCTTTGCACCGCTGGACGATGACGCCCCGCCACCCAATGCGGGCGGGGCGGGGTTCTACTTTAAGGCCGCGCGGGGCTTCTTGGACAGTGCGGCCATTGGCGCGGCAACCGCCAAGCCGACCTATGCACCAGACATGCGCTTCGTGCCGGAAGCGACCGATCAGGCCACCCAGCTTGCGGCCTTGAGCGCCCAACAGCAAGCGGCATGGCGGCAAGAGGATCGTGACCGCCAATACCGCTCAGAAGGCAACGCGATGGCACCCGCAATGACTCCGGCGGACTTCATCGCAATGGGGCGCTGGCACGCATACGCCCATATCCAACGGGCAGGGATAGCACGACAAGACGTAGTGGCACTGTCGCACGAGTTCTGACCCGCAACCGTGACGCGCAGCCAGAGTTCCCCACCGCCGATGCCCAACACGGCGAATGGCAGCAGGCCGAGCGGGGCGGTATCGACCACCGCGAGCGCAAGGCGCAGGTCAAGGCGCTGTATGAAGCCAGCGACACCGGCCCAGCCTTCAAGGCCGCACTTGAGGATGCGGGCTATGTGCTGGCGCGCGGTGACCGCCGCGATTTCGTCATCCTCGATGACGACGCCAAGGTGCATAGCCTTGGCCGCCAGCTTTCCGGCGTGAAGGCCGCAGACCTTCGCGCCTTCATGGCCGATGTAGATTCCGAGAGCCTGCCAAGCGTCAAGGAAGCCCGCGCCGCCATCCGAGAGGCTGGCCGCACCGCGCTATCGCCGGAGGCCGATCTGTCCGGCCTGCCCGACACCACCGCAGAGCCGCCGCGTCAGGAGCCGACCCCAGCCGAACGCGATACAACGTCGCCGCAGGATGTGGCGGCAGAAGCCGAGCGCCAGCATATCGACGCTGTGCGCCGTGCCGTCATGGAGCGTCACGCCACCGAGTTGAAGGAACAAGAGCAGCGCCACGCCCGCGAGGTGACTGAGCTACAAGAGAGTCAACAGGCCGCAGCTAACAAGGCCATTGAGGACTTCGCCAAGGAGCAGGCGCAGCGCGTGGTTGCGGAGCGCCCGCCGGAGCCGGGCGGCTTTGAGCGTATGTGGCGCAACATCCGCGAGGCTGTGGACGAGGAAGCCCGCCGTCAGCGCATTGCCGACGAAGCAAGGCGAGCAACCGACCTTGAGGATCGCCGCAGCGATGAAATCCGCATCATGGTGTCCGGCATTGACGCTGCCCAACGCGCGGAGATCAACACCCTTGTTGATCGTCAGGGCAGAGAGCGCGCCGACCTGCTAAACGAGCAGGCGCGCGACCTTAAACGCGCCATCGAGGACGACGAGCGCGCTCGCCATCTTGCGCGCGAGTATGAAGAACGGCAGCGCGAAGCCCTAGCGCGCGAACGTGAAGGGCCGGAGCGAGATCCCCGCGCACGCTGACAGGCTCGCGTTTCCTGCAATCACAACCGGGCCTGCTGCTAGGACAGATTGCCAGCCTAGTGCCGCAAGCCGCCAAATCGGTATCGCGCTTCGTGCGCGGCACGGCGCTTGCGCTTGTGCCGAGCCTTGTATCACGCTTCATGGCGGTTGCCCGACGCGCCAAGAAAGCCAAGGGCGGGGCTGGTAGCGCCAGCCATACCGAAATCACATCCAGTTTCTTTTCGACTTCCGGCAACACATCCGAGGGCGTGGCTGACGGTGCCGACTTGGGGTCGATGTTCCTTGCTCCCCCCTTGGCTCCACGCCCGAAACCACCGCGCGCGGTGCGCCGTCGCCTGCGTTCCAGATTCCGCGCACGGCAGTTCCTGAAACCGCCTTGGATGCGCTAGGGAGCGACGCGCTATTGGCGATCATGGATGCTGATCTTGCAAGATGAGCTTGTTCTGACAAATTTCGCGGCACCGACTGCAACGGGGAGCATCCGCCCGACACATTGAAAGAAAATTACCTTTGCCCTGTGGCATGATACCGGCCAAAGTGGGAACCGATAGCGCTCCGAGTGCAGCAGCAGTAGGGGCGCGTCATCCGGAAAAAGAATAGAGACATGGGGCGAAACCCCATGTTTTGTTTCGTGCGGAAACGACAGGGGATTAATAGATGCAAAGAGAGGAAATCCGCAGCCTTAGCGGATTTGTGTGGTCAGTCGCGGATATACTTCGTGGGGACTTCAAGCAGTCTGAATACGGCAAAGTTATCCTTCCTTTTGTCGTATTGCGCCGACTGGACTGCATCCTTGAATCTGCCAAGGACGCCGTTCTCGAAGCTGCAAATTCGATTCCCGAAGGCGTGGACGACGCCACTCGCGACATGATTTTGTTCGGCGCGGTGGGGGATAACGTGAAAGTTTACAACCTGTCCCGTTTCACGCTGACCACCCTCAAGGGCCAAGACCCCGGTCAGCTTCATGCCAATCTGGTCGACTATATCACCAAGTTTTCGACTAACGTCCGCGACATCTTTCTCGACAAGTTTCTGTTCACGGACCAGCTCAAGCGTCTCAAAGAGGGGGATATCCTCTGGAACGTCTTTGAGCGTTTCACAGAAATCGACCTGCATCCAGATGCCGTCAGCAACATTGAGATGGGCTACCTGTTCGAGGAGCTAATCCGCCGCTTCTCGGAAATTTCTAACGAGACTGCGGGTGAGCACTTCACCCCTCGCGAGGTGATTAGCCTGATCGTGGATTTGCTGATCGCCAACGACGATACCAAGCTGACTGGGCGCGGCATCATCAGGCAGGTCTATGACCCGGCCTGCGGTACGGGAGGTATGCTCGCACTTACAGAAGCTGCTTTACAGGAGTTTAATCCTTCAATCCGCGTCGAATTGTTCGGGCAGGAATTGAACGGTGAATCCTTCGGCATCTGTAAATCCGACATGCTCGTGACGGGCCACGATCCTGAGCAGATCGCCTTTGGCAACACGCTCACGCATGACGCACATAAGGATAAGCGATTCCACTACATGTTGTCGAACCCGCCTTACGGCGTGGACTGGAAAAAGTATCAAGACGCGATTAAGGCCGAAGCTGACTTAATGGGCTCCGATGGCCGCTTCGGTGCAGGGACGCCGCGCATTTCCGATGGCCAGCTTCTCTTCCTTCAACACATGATCTCTAAAATGCGAGACGATGAAATTGGCTCGCGCATTGGCATCGTCATGAACGGTTCGCCCTTATTTTCTGGTGGAGCGGGGTCCGGTGAAAGCGAAATCCGTCGATGGATGTTTGAGAAAGATTGGGTTGAGGCGATTGTAGCTCTCCCCACCGACTTGTTCTATAACACCGGCATTCAGACCTATGTATGGTTACTAACCAACCGCAAGCCCGCCAATCGCCGGGGCAAGGTGCAGCTGATCGACGCCAGCGGCGAACGGTTCTGGCGCTCCATGCGCAAATCTCTAGGCTCCAAGCGCCGAGAGATACCCGAAGAAGCTCGCGCCGACATCGTGCGCATTTACGAAGGGTTCCTGAACGGTGATAGCGGTGCAGGCGACGTTGCAAAAATCTTTGACGTTGCCGACTTCGGCTATCGTGAAATCCGCGTCGAACGCCCGCTGCGCCTGAATTTTCAGGCAAATCAAGAGCGGATCGCCCGCCTCGCTGCGGAGAAGGTGTATGCGCGCCTGGCAGAAGACGAGCGGGAAGAGATCGAAGTCGCCTTGCTGGGGATGGGAGACAAGCTTTTCACCAACCGCGAGGCCTTCGAGAATACGTTGGCTAAGGCGCTCAAGGCAGATGGTGTGAAGATTGCTGGGCCAGTCAAAAAAGCAATTCTTTCAGCACTCTCCGAGCGCGACGAGGAAGCTGACATTTGCACTGACAAGGACGGCAATCCAGAACCGGACACAGATTTGCGCGATCATGAGCTTGTGCCGCTTAATGAAGACTGGCGCGAGTATGTGGCGCGAGAGGTGAAGCCATTCGCTGCCGATGCGTGGGTGGATGAATCCTACCGCGACGCCCGCGACCGCGAAATCGGCCGCGTCGGTTACGAGATCAACTTCAATCGCTATTTCTACCGCTACACTCCGCCGCGCCCGCTTGATGAAATCGACGCGGAACTTAAGGCGCTGGAAGTAGAGATCGCGGGCCTACTGCAAGAGGTTGCGGCGTGACGCTAATTTTTCAGCACCATCGTCTCGACCACTTGTTCCGCGAGGTAAAGCAGACGATCCCGCTCGCGGAGTCGGAACTTCTAACGCCCAGCACAGTGTATGGTGTCGTGCCCCAGTCTTCGCTCCCCTCAAAACCTCACCAAGTCATGCGCGAGGGATATGAGGTGCATCCTGCCATGCCGGGAGATTTTGTGATCTCCATGAGCAGCTTCCTTCACGGTTTTGAATATTGCACGCGCTACGGCGGTATTTCTCCTGACTACACCCTGCTGCGCCCCCGCTTTGATGAGCAAATTGGCAGGTTTCTTAGATATTCCTTGAAATCCGATTTTCTGATCCAACAGCTAACCGTGTTCCGAAATGGCATCCGGCAAGGTCAGCGGCTTCAATGGAATAGGGTGCGCTATGTTAAAATTCCCGTTCCAGATGCTGATGCCGCAAGCGTAGTTGCGGATTTCCTAGACTGTGAAACCGCCCGCATCGACCAGTTGATCGAGAAGAAACGCCTTTTCGTGACCGGCGTGGCGCGTCGGATTGAGGCGCTTGTGGATCAAGCAATTTCAGACGCCGATGTTCCACGCATACGATTTGAGCACCTCACGCATCGCGTTTCTCGTCCGGTTACGTTATCCGAGCATGATGAGCTGGTTCGGCTTGGCCTCTATAACCGGGGGCGCGGCATTTTCAAAAAGCCCGCTGCCGATGAAGAAGGCATGGGCGATTCCGAGTTCTGCTTCGTTGAGGCTGGCGACCTAATCCTCAGCGGCCAATTCGCATGGGAGGGCGCAGTCGCCATCGCGACCGCCGAGGAAGAAGGCTGCGTCGTCTCGCACCGATACCCTGTTTATCGCGGCAAGGCCGGGGTTAGCACCTCGTATTTACTCGGTCTCTTTCGCAGCAGCTACGGTGATTTCCTTCTCAATGAAGCGTCGAGAGGTTCGGCTGGTCGCAACCGCCCCCTGAACATCCGCCGACTTGGAAAGGAAAAAATCCCGGTTGCCGGATTGGCATTGCAGCAGGCCGTTGAGCAAGCGGTCGATTTCGAGCGGCGGTTAAAGGGAAAAACAGAACAGTCGATTGCCCGGTTAGAGGAGTTCCGTGCCGCGCTCATCACCGCAGCCGTGACCGGACAAATCGACGTGGCGACTTGGGGCAAGCATAGTCAGACAGATCGTCGCCTTGACCGGATTGAGGAGGCCTTGCGGGCATGAGATTGACCGCTAAATCTCTTGAATCCCTGACTGGAATCATCACGGGCGATTCCCGAAAAAGTCCATATCGGTCCGGCCCTCAGCTTGTCGGCTTTTTCAATGATTTCGGCGAAAGCGACCTCTATGGGCAGGGTTTTCCCTCACGCGCTCAATTCGCGCGCGCCAAATTGGACAAGTTTAATGGCACGGACACGATGAAGGATATCGTGTCCACAGCCTTTGATTTTATCGGCGAAGATGGTTTCAATGCCGAGAACGTGGCCTATCAGTTCAATCAAATTCTGTCCCGTGATGGCTTCCGACTTGTCAAGAAAGATGATTACGGTTGGATGGAAGGGGATAGGGAAGTCAGGATCAATCCACGTTTTGAAGTCAGCTCCATTGGGCAAAGCGTCATGGCACCTACAAGCCTTGTCGCGATCAGCCATGAGGCCATCACCGAGCAAGTGCGCAAGGCCAGTCAGAAAATTGAGTCCGGCGATTACTCTGGTGCGATCACCAACGCCTATACTTTGGTTGAGCACCTCCTAAAGCTCTTGCTCGCAGAAACGGCCACAGCTTTCAAGGAAACCGAGGGTGATATCAGGGCGCTCTACAAGGCGCTACAGCCATCCTTAAACCTTGACCCTGCCAAACTTGAGGAGCCGCTAAAGCCGATAGCGGGCGGCTTCCAGTCATTGATCGGCGGACTTTACGAAATGGCCAACAAGGGCAGCGATCGCCACGCTCGTCGCTTCAATCCCGCGCGGCATCACGCTAAGCTAGCCGTCAATGCGGCCTTCGCTCTTTGCGATTTTCTTGTTGAGAGTCGAGACTATCAGAAAGCACGGGCGGCCAATGCTCTAGAAAAAGAGGATGCGGCATGAGCGGAATTGTTGGGGAAGCGAAAACAGTTCGCAAGCTTCTGAAAGGCGAGAAGTATTCCATTGACTACTATCAGCGCGAATACAAATGGGGCGAGAAGCAAGCCCGCGAGTTGATCGATGATCTCACCGGCAAGTTCCTTGAAGAATATCAGCCCACCCACGCACGCAAGAAGATTGCCGAATATCCCCACTATTTCCTCGGCGCGATTATCGTAAGTAAGAAGGAGGGGGCCAACTATCTCGTTGACGGGCAACAACGCCTCACCAGCCTTACCCTGCTTCTGATCCTTCTGCGAAATCTTCAGCGCGAACGCGATGACCTCGTGAACGTCGATGAGCTGATTGTCTCCGAAAAGTTCGGCGAAAAATCATTCAACTTGGACGTTGATGAGCGCGCGCCGTGCATGGCTGCACTCTTCGAGCAGGAGGACTTTGACCCCACCGACCGTTCGGAATCCGTGCAGAACCTGTATGCGCGATACGAGGACATGAAGAGTGCGTGGCCGGAAGAATTGCGCGGTGATGCGCTCCCTTACTTCATCGACTGGCTGATGGAAAACGTCCATTTGGTAGAAATCACAGCGTATTCAGACGACGACGCTTACACGATCTTCGAGACGATGAATGATCGCGGACTGTCACTCAGCCCAACGGATATGCTCAAAGGATATCTGCTGGCGAATATCGCTGAGAACAAGCGTGTCGCCGCCAACAACCGTTGGCGTTCCCGCATCGCTGAATTGAACGAAGCGGGCAAGGAAGTGGAATCAGACTTTTTCAAGGCATGGCTTCGCAGTCAGTTCGCTACAAAAATCCGTGAGCGCAAGCGCGGAGCCAAACCAGAGGACTTCGACCGCATTGGCACGGAGTTCCACCGATGGTTACGCGACACCAGCAGAGCGAACGGCTTGATCGGAGAGGATGACTTCTTCCGCTTCATCGAGCGCGATTTCGACTTTTACGCGCGACACTATCTGCTGGCTATGAAAGCATCCCAAACGCGCGTGCCGGGGCTGGAAGCTGTTCAATACAATTCACAAAACGGGTTCACGCTTCAATACATGCTTCTGCTTGCTCCGCTCAAACCGGAGGACGACCCCAACATCGCCAAGCTGAAAATGAATATAGTCGCGCGTTTCGTGGACATCCTGATTGCCCGGCGCATTTGGAATTTTCGCAGTATCGCATATTCGACGATGCAATACGCAATGTTCCTGGTTATGCGCGAGATCAGGGGCCTCGATGTTCAAGCTTTGGCTGCCAAGCTGGTCGAGCAGCTTTCAGAGCAGGATGAGACGTTCGAGAGTAATGACCGACTCTATGTGCACCAGCAGAACCGATACCTGATCCACCGGCTACTGGCACGTCTGACTGAGTATGTGGAAACGCAGTCGGGACAGCCTTCTCGCTATCCTGAATATGTTGCCGAAGGGCGCGAACGCTACGAGGTCGAACATATTTGGGCGAACCATGCCGAACGGCATACTGACGAGTTCTCGCATCCCGCCGACTTTGCGGAGTATCGCAATCGTATCGGCGGACTTCTGCTCCTGCCGAAAGCCTTTAATGCTAGCTACGGCGATCTTCCCTACAAAGACAAGCTTCTGCACTACCGGACGCAGAACCTACTGGCGCACTCTCTTCACCCCGATTGCTACGACCGAAATCCGGGCTTCGTCCGTTTCGTGAAGGAGTCTGGATTGCCGTTCGAGGCCGTTCCGGATTTTGCGAAGGTGAATCTTGATGATCGGGGACGACTTTATCAGAGTTTGGCGGAGCGCGTTTGGAACCCACAAGACCTTTTAGAAATGGGGGCGCAATGAGCACCGCCGCGCATAATGCCCACAAGGAACAGGTGGTGCAGGATCACCTGATCGCCCGGCTTGTCGCCGGTGAGGGCTATGAATTACGTGATGCCAAGGCTGACTATGACCGGGCACTGGCGATGGACAGGGCCTTGATCCTGCGCTTCGTCCAAAACACCCAACCCGACGAATGGACCAAGCTAGAAGGGCATTACACGTCGGCGGCGGAGGACACATTCTTCAAACAGCTCGAAAAATCCCTCAAGGATCGCGGGCTGCTGGATGTGCTTCGGCAGGGGATCAAGATTGTTCCCGGCATTAAGTTCGCGCTGTGCTACTTCCGCCCCGCCAGCGGCTTGGAACCCAAGCGCGTCACCGAATACGAGGCCAATATCCTCTCGGTGATGAAGGAGGTCGAATACAGCGAACGCCACGGCGGGCGGTTGGACGTAGCCTTGTTCCTTAATGGCCTGCCCGTTGCCACGATGGAGGCCAAGAACCTCCTTACAGGCTCCAATTTTCGGCACGCCGAGAAGCAATATCGCCAGGACCGCTCCCCAGCAGGCGAGCCGTTGCTGACCTTCAAGCGCGGGGCGTTGGTTCATTTCGCGCTGGATGAAGACAACGTATCCATGACCACGCGGCTGCAAAATGGCCGCACCCGATTCCTGCCGTTCAATCGGGGCCGCGATGGGGGGGCGGGGAATCCCGACATCGAGGACGAGTTCCGCGTCGCCTACCTCTATAACTCTGGTGAATGGGGCGCGGCGATTTTTTCTCGTGCCGTATTGCTCGACATCATCGGACGTTTCATCCACCTCGACACCAGTGGCAAGTCCGAGGCTCTGATCTTTCCGCGCTTCCAGCAGCTTGACGCCGTGCGCAAGCTCATGGCGCACGCGGGGCAGTTTGGCGCGGGGCGCAATTACCTGATCCAGCACTCTGCCGGTTCGGGCAAATCCAACACTATCGGCTGGCTTGCGCACCACGCGATCAACCTGCACGACACGGACGACAAAGCGGTATTCAACACCGCGATTATCGTCACCGACCGTATCGTGCTGGACCGCCAGCTTCAAAATACCGTGTCGCAGTTCGAGCAGACGCAAGGCGTCGTGCGCAAGATCGACGGCACATCGAAGCAACTCAAGCAGGCTATCGCCAAGGGTGCCCGCATCATCGTCACCACGATCCAGAAATTTTCAACTGAGCATCTGAAAGAGATTTCTGGTCAGGGTGATCGCACCTTCGCCGTCATCGTGGACGAAGCGCACAGCAGCCAATCCGGTAAATCCGCCCAGGCCATGACCGACGCGCTCACCCGCGCAGCGGATTCCAGTGACGACATTGAGGACATCATCGCCGCCTATCAAAAGGCGCGCGGCCCGCAGGCGAATATCAGCTTCTTTGCCTTCACCGCGACCCCCCGCAACGTCACGCTCGAACGCTTTGGCACGAAAGGTGCGGACGGGCTGCCGCATCCGTTCCATCTCTATTCTATGCGTCAGGCCATCGAAGAGGGCTTCATTCTGGACGTTCTCCAGAATTACATGACTTACAAAGCCTACTACGAGCTGGAAAAGGCTATTGAGGATGACCCGCAATTGAGCGGGCGGCGTGGTCAGAGCCGGGTTGCGCGCTACGCCAACCTTCATCCCACAGCAATCGGCCAGAAGGTCGAGATCATAGTCGAGCATTTCCGCCGCCATGTCGCCAAAATGCTGGACGGACAGGCCAAGGCCATGATCGTCACTGGTAGTCGCGATCATGCGCTGCGCTACTTCTTCGGTGTGCGTGATTACATCAAGGCGCAGGGCTACACCGACCTTCGCGCCCTTGTCGCTTTCTCCGGCGAGCTAAATTTTGATGGTCAAACCTATACAGAAGCCGATTTGACAGGCTTTGCCGAAACCGAGCTTCCGGGTCGCTTCGACGGCTTCAAGCCGGACGGCACACCCTATCCCGAACAGTATCAAATCCTGATCGTCGCCGAGAAATACCAGACCGGCTTCGACCAACCCAAGCTCTGCGCCATGTATGTAGATCGCAAGCTGGCGGGCCTACAGGCGGTGCAAACGCTGTCTCGCTTGAACCGCACCCGGCCCGGCAAGGATCAGACCTATATTCTCGACTTCCAGAACGCCATCGAAGACATACAGGACGCCTTCCGGCCCTATTTCGAGGTGACGGCGCTCGAAGCCAATTCTGATCCTAATCTCGTTTACGATCTTGAAGGGCGCCTCTTCAAATTCGCCTATCTCGACAAGGACGAGATCGAACGGTTTGCAGCAACCTATTATCAGGGTGCGCTCGACGGACATGACCGCGCGCGGCTCGAAGGACTCGTCCGTCAGGCCGTCGCTCGGTTTGAAGCCGATGACGATGAGGGTCGGCAGGAGGAGTTCCGCCAGCTTCTGCGCAGCTACATGCGTTTCTATAGCTTCATCGCGCAAGTTATGAAGCTGGAAGATACCAGCCTCGAAAAGCTGTATTCCTATGGCGCATGGCTTGCCCGTCTGCTTCCAAACCGACAGATTCCGCCCGAGATCGAGATCACCGACGACATGCTCCGGTTGCAAAAGTTCAAAGTAGAGCAAAAAGAGCAGGGTGACGCCTCACTCGCTGCCGGCGACACGGCGGCGCTCAAGGCGATCAGCGAGTTTGGTGCCAAGCCCTATACAGAGGATGAAAAGAAAGAGCTTTCTGAGATCGTCAAGGCGTTCAATGAGCGCCACGGCACGCAGTTCACCCAGGCCGACATGATCCGCTTTGAGCAGGTGAATGAGGAAATCCTTGGCGATGACCTTGCGGACATGCTCCGCAACAACCCGCCGGATGTCGTTTATGCCGCCTTCGCCCAAGCCTTCTTTCAGGGTGCAGTTCGCATGTTCCAGCGCGATAACGAAATGCGCAATATCGTGCTGACCGATGCCGAGGCGCGGGACAAGGCCACGCGCCACTTCTTCAACCGTGCGCTTCGGCAGGTGCGTGACCCCGGCGGTGCTTCACCTCCGGCATAGCAGGCTTACTGGTTACGATAGCTTCGTTCTCTCTGTCGGCAGCCGCGAACGTCATAGGCCTCATGCGTGGATTCACTGGCTTAGCCAGATCGGGCGTCAATCGCGGGCGCTTCCGCACTTCGTTTGTGCAGCTTCCCCTGTCGGGCGGTCTTTGACCGGCATGACCCCGCGACCTATTGGCCGCGCCTTGTTCTCCACATCGGCCGCAACGGTTGCGGCTCAGAGCCAAAAGGAGAACCGACATGACCACCGAAACCACCAACAGCCCCGCATTCATGCTCTACCGCGTGGACGGCAACGGCCCCGACCTGTTCACCGTCAGCACCGCGTGGGACGTGGTGCATGTTTTCGCGGGGTGCTGACAATGGAGCAGCAGCCCCAAGTTCGCCGCTTCACATGGCAGGGTATCGAGATCGAGGCCACTTATCGCCCCTGCCTGTGGGGCGGCGTCATCGCCCATCTGGAAATCAACAGCATCCAGCCGCCGCGCGCACCGCTGCCGATCACCGAAACGGGCTACCGCTCGCATTTTCACCCATGCGGCACGGTCGAAGCCAACGGCGGCGATGTGGTGGCACAGGTCATGGCGTGGCTGGACGAGGAGGCGACAAAGCCGGACTGGCAACGCTATGTCGAAAACAGCCGCCAAGGCGTGCTGTTTTAAGCCGGTGAGGGAAGGCCACGCGCGTTGCCGCGCGGCCTTCGATACGCCCCAAGCCCCGTAACCCCCGCCCTAGTAGGTGGAACGCCCAGCCTTCATGGAGCAGAGAGGCCCGTGGCCTTTTGAACTCCCGAACGAAAGCAGCCATGCCGCTTTCTTTGTTTTCCGATTATTCTCTCAATGAAGCGTTCAAGAAGTCAGCGATCAGTTTCAGCACTTCCGCTTCCGCTTCACGGTGCGGAACATGGCCAATTTTCGGCAGGATCACCGCCCGACCTTTGGCACCTGCGATGAGCTTGGGATGCTCGGCTGAGCCATATTCATCGCTCTCGCCGTGTATGGCGAGCACAGGACATTCCACGCCATCCAACGCCCGATCGAGCGACCAGTCAGCGAAGGCGGGATCGAGCCAGGTATCAATCCATGCATCGACCACCCAACGGGTTTTATCGCCATGGAATCTGGCTAGCCGTCCCAAGGCATCGGTATCACGAAATTTATCACGCGCCTTCAAAATGCCCGCGATGGTGCAATCCTCGACATAGGCTTGGGCACCCATCGTGATGGCCGCCTTGCATTGTTTGGGATAGATAGAGGCTGCGCCTACGGCCATACCGCCGCCGACACTATGGCCGCAGGCGATGAAGTGCGAGAAGCTCAAGACGCGCTGCATTGTGGGAATCACCCAAGCCGCTTCATCGGTAACAAAGCTGACTGGCAGCTTGTCAATGCGCGCGTCCGACTGTCCGAAGCCTAAACGATCATAGGCAATTACAGGCCGCCCAGTTACTTCGGCGAGCTTCTTGGGAAAATTCCGCCAACTGGCGACACTACCAAGCGACTCATGGAAAAGAATGATCGGCGTGGAGCCAGCGGTCAGCGCGTCACGATTCCATATCGCGGCAGATAGCCTGCCGTCGGGCGTTTCGAGATCGAGACTTTGCTTTTCAAATTCTGTCATGAAGTCTCCATAAGGAACACTGACACGGGCGCGCGCAATCGCGCAGCCTCTCGGGTTAAAGGCGAAGGTCAGCGATGCAGTGCGGGCCTGTGCCCATACGTAATGATATCGGAATACGGTGCATTTAGCACAAATATTAGCACACTAGCGCAAAATCCCTTGAAAACTCTATAAAATCCAGTATCTTGGAGTAGTCACTACCTGACTCAAAATCGAGTTCCTTACGGAGTGCCCGTTCGAGTCGGGCCAGGGGCACCAACCTTCTTGCATTTCGCTGGCAAGCGGTGGCACAGTCTCCCCCAGTACAGGGGGAGACGGGTATGTCGTTCAAGCGCTTTGCAGGTCAGGTTGGCATCGGGGCAATGGTGCTGGCTTTGGCCGCGCCAGCCCAGGCGGATGAACTGCGCGATGGTGTTCGCGCGCAGATGCCTGCGCTGATGGAGATGTATCGCGATCTCCACGCCAATCCTGAACTGAGTTTCGAAGAGTTCGAAACTGCCAAGAAGCTGGCCACCCGGATGCGGGCCATGGGTTTTGACGTCACCGAAGGGGTTGGCAAGACCGGCGTCGTGGCGGTCATGCGCAATGGTGACGGGCCAACCGTCATGCTGCGCGCGGACATGGACGGCCTCCCGGTGGTCGAGCAGACCGGCCTGCCCTATGCCTCGAAGCGGGTGGCGACACCGGCCTCAGGGGTCGAGACCGGTGTGATGCACGCCTGCGGGCACGATACCCACATGACCGGCCTGATTGGCGCGGCGCAGCTTCTGGTCGATCGCAAGGACCAGTGGCGCGGGACGCTCGTCCTGATCGGGCAACCTGCCGAGGAAATCGGCGAGGGGGCGCTGGCCATGCTCAAGGATGGCCTGTTCACGCGATTCCCCAAGCCGGACTACGTACTCGGTTTCCATGATGCGGCGCAGTTTCCAGCCGGGATGATCGGCTATTCGCCGGGCTATGCACTGGCAAATGTCGACAGCGTGGACATTTCCGTCCCCGGCATCGGCGGGCATGGCGCCTATCCCCACACCGCCAAGGACCCTATCGTCATCGCCAGCGCGATAGTGATGCGCCTCCAGACCCTGATCAGCCGTGAACGCAACCCGCTCGACCCGGCAGTCATAACGGTCGGCTCATTCCAGGCCGGGGCCAAGCACAACATCATTTCGGACGAGGCGCGGTTGCAGCTGACGGTGCGGTCTTACAGTGACGAGACCCGCAAGGCGCTGCTCGACGGGATCGCCCGCATTGCCCGGGCCGAGTCGATGGCGGCCGGCATGCCCGATGACAAGATTCCGAAGGTCACCGTGCAGGAACCCTATACTCCGTCGACCTTCAACACGCCCGATTTTACTGAAGAAGTCATGGCCGGATTCCGCACCCGTTTCGGGGAAAGCCGGGTGATGAAGGTGCCTTCGGTCATGGGCGGCGAGGATTTCGGCCAGTTCCTGCGCGCCAGCCCGGACGATACCAAATCGCTGATCTTCTGGGTTGGCGGCGTGCCACAGGAGGAGTTCGCCCGGGCACAAAAGGGCGAGCTTGAACTGCCTTCGCTGCACAGCCCGTTCTGGGCGCCGGATGCCGAGGCGGTGATTTCGACCGCTGCCGAAGCAATGGCGGCCGCGACGCTCGACCTGATGCCCGCGTCCGGAGGCTGAGGGTTACGCCTCAGCAGTCGCTGCAGCTGCCTTCAAAGCCTGACCGTTGCAACGATGCGGCCACAATGGCCTGCTGGTTGCGGGCCTGTTCGGCAGGTGAGGTCGTATTCCCGCCGTTCAGCCGGGCAAGCACCTTTTCCTGCTCCTCGGCGGACAGGGCGAGGAATTGTTCCGGCGTCAGTTTGACCTGGCGCAGCATTCCGACCGAAACGCCCTTTCCGCCGATCCCCTGCGGGATGTAGGAGGAGGCGGTTCCTCCACCGCCGCCATCGACAGATTCGTCCGGCCCCCAGCCAGACGCGGTGCGCGGGGCTGCATTGGCCTTGCTGATCCGTTTGACGACCTTGGGCTGTGCCTGTGCGCCCAGCTCCTGGCCACTGGCAGAGACACCGGCCTGCTTCTCGTCCAGCGTGGAATTAAGCTGGTCCGCGCTCGAATCGCTTGTGGCAACCGCCAGCGCGCCGGTGGCGAACAGGGTCACCACCGCGAAATGGCGGTACATCCTGGCGGTCACCGGCTTGGCGGATTGCTTGCGTATCATGGAAGGCGAGGCCTAGCAGACGCCGGTTAACCATGGCCGAGCCTCTATGGTTTCGGATAAGTTTACGGCCGCCGGGGCGATAAACCCCGACGGCCGTGTCTCCTCCCCAGGAGATGATTGGCTCGCCTTAGCTGTAAGTGCCCAGACGATGGTGCAGCGCGTTGATGCGGGCCAGTTCCTCGCGATCCTCGGTTGCCTTGGCGTGGCTTTCCAGCGCACGCCGCAGCAGCTTGAAGTCGGCCGTCGAGAGCAGGGCACGGGCCCGGCCCGGTTCGCGCGGAGTGGTTTCGTCAGTCATAGCTTGGCTTCCTGTCGTGACCCGCAGCTGCCGGTCAGGCGGCCGCGAACTGGTTCATTGTGTTATGCGCTCCACCGGCCTTCAGCGCCGCCTCGCCGGCGAAGTATTCCTTGTGATCGTCACCGATGTCGCTGCCCGACATGTTCTGGTGCTTCACACAAGCAATGCCCTGGCGGATTTCTTCCCGCTGGACGTTCTTCACATAACCCAGCATCCCGGCTTCGCCAAAATATTCCCGCGCCAGGTTGTCAGTGGACAGGGCGGCGGTGTGATAGGTCGGAAGGGTGATCAGGTGGTGGAAGATGCCAGCCTGCGCGGCTGCATCACGCTGGAAGGTGCGGATGCGTTCGTCTGCCTCGCTGGCAAGCTCGGTGCCGTCGTAGTCGACGCTCATCAGTCGGGCCCGGTCATAGGCGGCGAGATCCTTGCCGGCTTCGGCCCAGGCATCATAGACCTGCTGACGGAAGTTGAGGGTCCAGTTGAAGCTGGGCGAGTTGTTGTAAACCAGCTTCGCATTGGGAATGACTTCGCGGATGCGGTTCACCATGCCGCCGATCTGGCCGATGTGCGGCTTTTCGGTTTCGATCCACAGCAGGTCGGCGCCGTTCTGGAGCGACGTGATGCAGTCGAGGACGCAACGGTCCTCGCCCGTGCCCGAGCGGAACTGGAACAGGTTGCTGGGAAGGCGCTTGGGCCGCAGCAGCTTGCCGTCGCGGGTGATGAGCACATCCCCGTTGCCGATCTGGCTGGCATCGACCTCGTCGCAATCGAGGAAGCTGTTGTACTGGTCGCCCAGATCGCCGGCTTCCTTGCTGAAAGCGATCTGCTTGGTCAGGCCGGCGCCGAGGCTGTCCGTGCGGGCGACGATGATCCCGTCCTCGATGCCGAGCTCGAGGAAGGCGTAGCGAACGGCGCGGATCTTCTGCAGAAAGTCCTCGTGCGGCACGGTGACCTTGCCGTCCTGGTGGCCGCACTGCTTTTCGTCCGAAACCTGGTTCTCGATCTGGATGGCGCAGGCACCGGCCTCGATCATCTTCTTGGCAAGGAGGTAGGTTGCCTCGGCATTGCCGAACCCGGCGTCGATATCGGCAATGATCGGCACGACATGGGTCTCATGCTCGTCGATTGCCTTCTCGATGCGCTTGGCCTCGACCTCGTCACCGCGCTCGCGCGCTGCATCGAGATCGCGGAACATCATGCCCAGTTCGCGGGCGTCTGCCTGGCGCAAGAAGGTGTAGAGTTCCTCGATCAGGGCGGGAACGCTGGTCTTCTCGTGCATCGACTGGTCGGGCAGGGGGCCGAATTCGCTGCGCAGCGCGGCAATCATCCAGCCCGAGAGATAGAGGTAGCGGCGCTTGGTGCTGCCGAAATGCTTCTTGATCGCGATCATCTTCTGCTGTGCGATGAAACCGTGCCAGCAGCCGAGCGACTGGGTGTAGTTGGCCGGGTCGGCATCGTAGGCCGCCATGTCTTCGCGCATGATCTTCGCGGTGTAGCGGGCGATGTCGAGGCCGGTGGGGAAGCGGTTCTGCAGCTTCATCCGCGCGGCATTCTCGGCATCGATGGCATTCCAGGGGGCGCCCTGTTCGTTGATGGCGGTGCGCAGCGCGCTGATTTCAGTCTGGTAGGTCATGGCGAATCTCCTCGAACTGGTGGGCTGAGGCCCTTGAGGTCCATGTGGAGGGGAGCGGCGCGGAGAGACAGGGAAAATTACAGAATAATATGTCTGCGCTGCGGAAATCCGCAGTTGAGTTTGTAATTTTGTATTGATATTTACAAATGATGACAGAAGCAGCAATTTTTGCCGGCCACGCCCTGCGCCGCCTCCGCAAGCGCGAAGGGCTCACACAAGCCGCAATGGCCCAGCGCCTCGACATCTCGCCCAGCTACCTCAACCTGATCGAGCGCAACCAGCGGCCCTTGACCGCACGCGTCATCATGCGGGCCGTGGAAGCATTCGATTTCGATCCTCGCCTGCTGCGCGAGGACGAATCGATTGGCGGGGTCGATGGCTTGATGCGCCGCTTTGCCGATGAACGTTTCGCCGACCTCGGACTGGCGCGGGACGATGCGGCCGAATTGCTCGCAGCAGCGCCGGCTGCCGCAGCGGCCTTTGCCCGGCTGTTCGACACGGCAGGTCGCGGTCCGGCGGAGGCCGACGACCCGCTACAGCAGTGCCGGAGAGAAATCGAACGCTGGCGGAACCACTTTGCCGACCTCGATACGAGCGCCGAACACCTCGCGGATGAACTGCGGCTGTCGCGGGCTGAAATCGGGCCCGCGCTGGCAGAGCGTTTGCGGGAACGGCACCAACTGACCATCCGGATCCTGCCGGCAGAGGTGATGGGCAGTGCCGTCCGCAGGCTCGACCTTCATGCGCGCCAGCTGCAACTGTCGGAGATGCTCGACCCGAGCTCGCGGACGTTCCATGTCGCGCAGCAGCTGGCGGTGCTGGAGCAGGGCGAGGCGATCGCCAATTTCGCCGCAGGGCCGCGATTTGCTGACGGCGCGGCGCGCCAGCTGTTCGAGCGCCACCTGACGGGGTATTTCGCCGCAGGGCTGATCATGCCCTATGGCCGTTTCCTGCGCGCCTGCGATGCAACCGGTTATGATATTCCGGTACTGATGCGCCGCTTCAATGTCAGTTTTGAACAGCTGGCGCACCGGCTTACCACGCTCCAGCGGGTCGGTCAGCGGGGGCTGCCGTTCTTCATGGCCCGGATCGACCGGGCCGGGCAGGTGTCGAAACGCTTCGCCGGTGCAAGCGGTGCCACCTTGCTCGAAAGCGAGGCGACCTGCCCATTGTGGGAACTGAACCGCACTTTCGAGCAGCAAAGTGAGCTGCGGGTCCAGGCCGTGCTGGTTGACGGGGCCGAGGTAGGGCGCGATCACTGGCTGACGATGTCCCGCACCGTTGGTGCAGGAGCGGGGAGCAATGTCCGGTTTGCCGTGACGATCGGGATCGAGGCCAAGCTTGCTGACCAGCTGGCTCATGCCCGCGGCGTGTCGTTGCGGCGCGAAGATGCCGTCCGCATCGGGCCCGGCTGCGCCCGCTGCCATATCAGGGACTGCCGCCAGCGGTCATTGCCGCCGCGCGGAGCCACGCTGTCTTTCGACCGATTGAGCCGCGGTGGCAGCTCGTTTACCTTCGGGGAGGGTGGAACCGGCTGATGCTTCCCGCGTTTGGCGGCTCATGAGCGGAGAGAGAACATGACCGAAGAACGTATCACTGAAACGCGTGACGCCGATGGCAACACCCACACCAATACGACCGTGATTCATGACAGCGCAGAGCGCCGCGGCGGCGGCGGCGGATGGCTGCTGATCGTGGTGCTGATCATCGCCGCGATTGCAGCACTGTTCCTGTTTGGTCAGTTTGGTGCCGCAGAAAGCGCCAAGGACACGGCCGTCGCCGATGCCGCCAGGGACGTGGGCGATGCGGCCCAGCAGGTGGGTGATGCGGCGCAGGATGCGGCGGACGAGGTTGCCCGCTGATCTGCCGGTTCCTACCCGGCGGTTAACCAGAGCGATGTAAAGTTTACCGACATTTCATTTCTGCCCGCTAGTCCGGACTTCTGTAGAGGAGTCCGGACACCGGCCGATGATCCGCCTGTTCAAGCATTATATTCCGCATGCAGTGCTGCTGCTGGGGCTGCTCGACCTGCTCATCCTGCTGGTGACGGGTGAAATCGCCTGGCAGCTGCGGGCTTCCCGAGCCGGGATAGACCCTGGCCAGTTGGCCAACCGGCTCGTTCCGATGGTCGGCTTTGCGCTGGTGGTCTGGACCGCCATGATCGCGGTTGGCGTCTACAGCAGCATGGCCTTGCGTTCCGTGCGCTATGCAGGCGCGAGGCTGCTTGTGGCAGTCAGCCTGGGCATCATCGCCCTGTCGGTGCTGGATTTCCTGTTCCCCGGGAGCACTTTCTGGCGATCCACCCTGCTGTTCGCGATGATCATCGCGGTCGTGCTGCTGCTGTTCAACCGCCTGATTACCGGATCCCTGATCGGAACAACCGCCTTCCGGCGCCGGGTCATGGTGCTTGGCGCAGGCGCACGGGCGGAGCGGCTGCGGCTGCTGGCTGAGCGGCCCGAAAGCGGGTTCGTGCTGGTTGCCTTCATCAAGATGAGCGACGGGGCGCCCGTCGTGGCAGAGGCCATTCCGCGATCCGCTATTCACGATCTTGGGGCCTTCGTGGCCAAGCTGGGCGTAAGCGAAGTCGTCCTGGCGCTTGAGGAGCGGCGCAATTCGCTTCCACTGAAGGACTTGCTGCGGATCAAGACGCAAGGGGTGCACGTCAACGATTTCAGCAGTTTCATGGAGCGGGAGACGGGCCGGGTCGATCTCGATTCGGTCAATCCGAGCTGGCTCATCTTTTCCGACGGGTTTTCTTCCGGCCGGATGGTGTCGAGCGCGGCCAAGCGCGTGTTCGATATCCTGGCCAGTGGTCTGCTGCTGTTGCTGACCTTGCCGGTGATTGCGCTGTTTGCCTTGCTGGTGAAACTCGACAGCAAGGGCCCGGCATTCTTCCGCCAGCAGCGGGTCGGCCTTTATGGCGAAACATTCGAGGTGATCAAGCTGCGCTCGATGCGCACGGATGCCGAGAAGGACGGGGTCAAGTGGGCTGAAAAGGACGATCCGCGCATTACCCGGCTGGGACGGTTCATCCGCAAGGTGCGGATCGACGAACTGCCCCAGACCTGGAGTGTGCTCAAGGGCGAGATGAGTTTCGTCGGCCCCCGCCCGGAAGTGCCGAAGTTCGTTGCTGAACTGGAAGAACACCTGCCCTATTATGCCGAGCGCCACATGGTCAAACCAGGCATCACCGGTTGGGCGCAGATCAATTACCCTTACGGGGCCAGCGTGGAAGATTCGCGCAACAAGCTCGAATACGACCTGTATTACGCCAAAAACTATACGCCATTCCTTGACCTGTTGATCCTGCTCCAGACCCTGCGCGTCGTGCTGTGGTCGGAGGGGGCGCGGTGAGCGAGATCGCATCGAGCGGCTGGCAACTGGCCAGTTTCGGCGCACACCTCCTGGCTGCTCTGGCCTGCGCCGGGGCCGCCTTGTGGTTGGCCGGGGTCAAGGACAGTGACCGGCCCGACCGCACGGCGACTATGGCGGCGCTATCCATCACCGCTGGCTGGTGCGTGATCGTCGCGGCGCTCGGCCCGCAGAGCCCCTCTGCTTCGTTCGGCGAAACAGTGCGGGATATTGCCTGGCTGCATGTCCTTTATCGTCTGTTCGAGGTCGATGGACGCCACCGCAGCCTGAGGCCAATCCGGCCGGTGATTGCCGCGCTCGCCTTTGTCGAAGGGTTGCAGCCCGCCGTGCTGCTTGTCCGTGCTGAATTCGCGGATACACCGCCAGTGGCGGCCCTTGCGTTCGAGATCCAGGCGATGTTCAACATGCTGGTCGCGATCGGCGCACTGGTCATGCTGCACAACCTCTACGCCGGGGCCACGGGCGCAGCGCGTCAGGTTCTGCGGTGGAGCGCCATCGGCCTTTCGGCCCTGTGGCTCTACGATCTCAACCTATACACAGTGACCTATCTTGGCGGGCAGTCCGCACAGCTGCAATCGCTCCACGGATTGCTGGTTATGTTTGCTGTTTGCGCGATCGCCATCGGGCTGAGCCCGCGCCGCGCCCGCGCCGGACTCAAACCATCGCGCGCCATGGCGTTCCAGAGCCTGTCGCTGCTGGTGATCGCGGCATACCTGCTGTTCATGATCGCCTTCGCCCAGTGGCTGGACGCTCTTGGCGGCGATTTCGGGCGACTGGCACAGGTCGGCTTCGTTTTCTTCGGCTCAATGACCGCACTTTACTGGATGCCGTCAAAGCGCCTGCGGGACTGGGTGCGCGTGACCGTGCTCAAAAACCTGTTCCAGCACCGCTACGACTACCGCGCGGAATGGCTGCGGTTCAACCAGACGGTCGGCCGGGGCGGAACGGTGCCGCTGACCGAGCGGGTGATCCGCGCGCTCGCCGACATTACGGAAAGCCCGTCCGGTCTGCTGCTGCTGCCGGACGAAACCGGGGCGTTCGTCCACGTTGCTCGCTGGCAATGGCCCGATATCGCCGTGCCGGGCGAGGCACTTTCGTCGGGTTTGGCTGCGCTCATGACGAAAGAGAGCTACATCGTCGAAATGGACGAGGTCCGTGCCGGAACCGGGCGGCACGGCGAGGCGGCGGTGATTGGGGACTGGCTGAAATCCGATCCACGCTGCTGGGCACTGGTCCCCTTGCTCCATTTCGACCGGCTGACCGGGGTGGTCCTGCTCTCCCGACCGGCGGAAAGCCGGCGGCTCGACTGGGAGGATCTGGATCTGCTGAAAGTCGCCGGACAGCAGCTGGCAAGCTATCTGGCCGAACAGCAGACCCAGCAGGCCCTGATGGACGCGGCGCGGTTTGACGAGTTCAACCGCCGGATGGCCTTCGTGCTGCACGACATCAAGAACCTGGCGAGCCAGCTTGGTTTGCTGGCTCGCAATGCTGAAAAGCATGCCGACAACCCGGCTTTCCGCGCCGATATGCTCGTCACCCTGCGCAACAGCTCGGAAAAGCTGACCACCTTGCTCGCCCGGTTGGGGCGGTATGGCGCGGGCGGCGGTGACGTGCGGAGCGAGGTGGACCTGGCCGGGCTGGCCAACCGTCTGGCACAGCGCCACACGGCCAACCACCCGGTCAGTGCGATCATCCATGCCCCGTGCATGGCACATGCCGCTGGCGAGGCGCTGGAGCAGGCGCTGTCACACCTCGTCCAGAATGCCATCGAAGCCAGCGATCCGCGGGCGGCGGTGTTGTTGGAGGTCTCGGCGGAAAAGGGCTCGGCAATCATCCAGGTGGTCGATTCAGGCACGGGCATGTCGGCCGAATTTGTCCGGAACGGGCTGTTCAAGCCGTTCGTGTCCTCGAAAAACGGCGGCTTCGGCATCGGGGCCTTCGAAGCGCGCGAACTGGTTCGCGCGATGGGCGGCTCGCTTGAAGTCGACTCGCGCGAAGGTCTTGGAACGCGCTTCGTCATCCGGCTGCCGCTGGCCGAGGCGGGCATGCCCTATCCGGAAATGGAAGCCGCGTGATGGTCGAACAGCGCCCGAAGCTGCTGATCGTGGAAGACGATCCCGGTCTCCAGGCCCAGCTCAAATGGGCTTACGAGGACTTCGAGGTGGTCATCGCCGGTGACCGAGCAAGCGCGTTGACAGCCCTGCGGCACGAGGCGCCTGATGTGGTGACCCTCGATCTCGGGCTGCCGCCGGATCCGGATGGCACGACCGAAGGCTTTGCCATTCTCGCGGAAATCATGGCGCTCAAGCCTGACACCAAAGTGGTGGTCGCATCCGGCCACGGTGCTCGTGAGAGTGCGCTCAGGGCAATCGAACTCGGCGCCTACGATTTCTACCAGAAGCCGGTCGATATCGAGGCGCTGGGGCTGATTGTCAGGCGGGCCCTCAACCTCCACCGGATCGAACGGGAAAACCGGCGGCTGGTGGAACGTTCGACTGAAAGCCATCAGGCGTTGGGTGGACTGATCACCGCCGCGCCGGAAATGCTTAAAGTAACCCGGATGATCGAGCGTGTTGCCGCAACCAGCGCGTCGGTCATGCTGCTGGGGGCGAGCGGCACCGGCAAGGAACTGCTGGCGCGCGGGCTGCACGATGCCAGCGGGCGGCAGGGCGGCGCGTTCATCGCCATCAACTGCGCCGCGATCCCGGAGAACCTGCTTGAAAGCGAGCTGTTCGGGCACGAGAAGGGATCCTTCACCGGTGCGGTCAAGACCACCGAGGGCAAGATCGAGCTGGCGCACGGCGGCACGCTGTTCCTTGATGAAGTGGGCGACATCCCGCTGCCCCTGCAGGTCAAGCTGCTCCGCTTCCTGCAGGAACGGACGATCGAGCGGATTGGCGGGCGCAAGGCGATCGCGGTCGACACGCGGATCGTCTGCGCCACACATCAGGATCTTGAAGGGATGATCGGCCGCGGGCTGTTCCGGGAGGACCTGTTCTACCGGCTGGCCGAGATCGTGGTGAAGATCCCCTCCTTAGCGGAGCGGCCCGGCGATGCGGTGCTCTTGGCCAAGGCCTTCCTCAAGCGGTTCAGTGCCGAGATCAATCCGCAGGTCAGGGGCTTTGCGGCCGATGCGCTGGCGGCCATCGACGCCTGGGGCTGGCCCGGCAATGTTCGCGAACTGGAAAACCGGGTCAAGCGGGCAGTCATCATGGCCGATGGCAAGCTGGTGACGGCGGAGGACCTCGATCTCGACCAGAACGGGGACGAGGAGACATTGCTGCTCAACCTGAAGGCAGCGCGCGAGCAGGCCGACCGCAAGGTCATCCGCCACGCGCTGGCCCGCTCCGAGGGCAACATATCGAGCGCGGCCCGCTTGCTGGGGGTCAGCCGTCCCACCCTCTATGACCTGTTGAAGCAGTATGATTTGCAGGCCTGAGCACGGACTGCGGACGCTGCTGGCTGTGATCAGTATGCTGGCCGTTGCGGCTTGCAGCAACGAACCGGTCGATCTGCAGCCGATCGACAAGGCAAGGACAGCACTTGAGGCTGGTGACGGCCTTGGCGCGGAGATCACCTTGCGCGACATGCTGGCGAGCGGGACGCCCCAAGAGGAGATCGCGGCTTACCTCGGCGAGGCGGAGCTTCTGCAAGCACAACTGGTCGAGGCGCGGCGATGGCTGGGCGAGGGCAATTTTTCCGATGCAACCGCCGGGCATGGCCATCACATGCTGGGCCGGCTGGAAATGCGCAGCGGCAACCTCCCAGCCGCCGGACAGGCTTTTGACCGGGCCCATGCGGTCATGCCGGAAAATTCGGATCTGTGGGTGGATATTGGCCGCCTGCGCTTTCGCGGCGGAGAGCAGAAGCAGGCGATCGAGGCCAGCAAGCGGGCGGTTGAGCTCGATCCCACGAACCCCGATGCGCTGCTGCTGCGGGCGCAACTGGTCCGTGACAGCGAAGGGCTGAGCGCAGCGCTGGGTTGGCTGGAAGCCGGACTGGAGCAATCGCCTGATAATCTGGAATTGCTGGGCGAGTATGCGGCTACCCTGGGCGATCTCGGCCGGGCGGGTGACATGCTGGTGACCATCCGGCGCATGGCCGAGATCGATGACCGCAATCCGCGGCTGTATTACCTCCAGGCAGTACTCGCTGCGCGTGGTGGCGATTTCATGCTGGCCCGCTCGCTGCTGGACAGGGCGGGGCCGGGAATCGGGGAAAGTCCCGCGGGAATGCTGCTGAGCGGCGTGGTCGATATCCAAAACGGCAACTACCAGAGTGCAGCGCAAGTGCTGGACCGGCTGGCCACGATCCAGCCTGATAACCAGCGGGTGCGGGAATTGCTGGTGCGGGCAGTCGCGATGGGCCTGAATGATCGCGAACTGGTTCACCGGTTTGGTGGCATGGCGAGCTTGCCCAGCGCCTCGCCCTACATACGCGAGCTGGTGGGCCGCAATAATGAGGCGATCGACCGGCGCGCCGACGGGGAGCCGTTGCTTGGCCGTGCAGTGCAGGCCCGGCCGACCAGCCTCATTGCTATCCGGGGGCGTATGCCGCTGGCAATAGCCCAGATGCGGCGCGAGGAAGGTGGCAGTGCCATCCAGTCACTGGTGCGGGGCAGGATTCAGGCGGGGCAAACCGGATCGGCCATATCCGAGATGGATACTTTCCGCCGCCGTTTCCCGGGCTCGGCCGATGCCCTCGGCCTGGCCGGTGATGCCCGGCTGGCAGACCGCCGACCGGCGGACGCATTGACGCTTTACCGCGAGGCCGCTGCAATTCGCCTGACCTGGCCGCTGGTCCGGCGGATGGTGGTGGCGCAGCGTGCAACGGGGCAGGGCAGGGTGGCGGAACGCCAGCTTGCGCAATACCTGGCTGGGCATCCTGCCAATGCGGAAGCCGCCGCAGCGCTGGCTGTCATCACGATCGAGCAGCAGGACTGGCCGCGTGCTGCCATCCTGCTCGATCACGCGCTTGATCGCGCTGCGGCGCGGGATCCGGTGCTGTGGCGACAGCGTGCCTTCGTAGCGCAGAAATCGGGCGACATCGATCTGGCGTTTGACGCGGCGGTCTATGCCTACGGGTTGCAGCCCATGTCTGCCAGGTCATCGGAACTGCTTGCCAGCGTGCTCGAGCAGCAGAGCCAGACCCGAACCGCGGCAGCGCTCAGGCAGAAACTCTCGCGGATGGGCGGATAAGCCGCGCTTCCGGCTCGACTTTGCTGTCCTGCAAGGGCAGCGATGGCGGATGATCGGCAGGATGTTCGGCAGTATAGACCTGATGGTGCGCGTTCTCGCGCTGGCGATCCTGCTGGCGTTCTTGCTGCCGGCCACTGGCGAGGCGCGGGTTCACGCGCAGAACGCCTCGAACATCGCCATCTTCATCCTGTTCCTGCTCAATGGCTTGCGGATCGACCGGGCCGAGATCGTTCGTGGTGCGGCCAATCTGCGTTTCCTGGCGCCGCTGATGCTGTGGATTTTCGGCGCAATGGCCCTGATCGGATGGGTCGTTTCAGCCTCGCTCTCCGGCCTCGTGCCGCCGCTGGTGGCGCTCGGGTTCCTGTTTCTCGGCACCCTGCCGTCAACCGTGCAGTCAGCGACCTCTTATACCATGCTGGCGGGCGGCAACGCTGCACTTTCGGTCATTGCGGCCGCGCTGGTCAACATCGCCGGCGTGTTCGTCACGGCACCGCTGTTCGCGCTGATTGCGGGGAGCGTGCAGGCCGAACTGGGCAACGAGGTGATCATGCGGATCGGCCTGATCCTGATCCTGCCGTTCCTGATCGGGCAGGCAGTGCAGGGCTGGTTCCGGGAAAGGATTGCCCGGCGAAAGCAGCAGATTGTCTGGGTGGACCGACTGGTCATCGCACTGGCGGTCTATGTCGCTTTCTCCGGCGCGGTGGAGCAGGACATCTGGGACAGGATCCAGCCGCTTACGTGGCTGCTGGTGCTGGCGGGCATGGCTATGATGCTGCTGGTCGGCCATGGCGGGGCGTGGCTCGCTTCTGGCGCTTTGGGTTTGCGCCGGGCGGACCGGATCGCGTTCCTGTTTGCAGGCGGGCAGAAAAGTGCCGCGATCGGCGTGCCGCTTGGCGCACTGATCTTCCCGGTGGAGATCGCCGGGTTCGTCCTGCTGCCGCTGCTGCTCTACCACCTGTTCCAGCTGGTGGTCGCTGCGCCGCTGGCGAGCAGGCTGGCGAAAGGCTGAGCCCTTATTTGGGCTGGTAGGTCTGTTCCGGCCCCGGGAATGCGCGGCTGCGCACTTCCGACGCATAGCGTTCCACCGTCCGTTCAATCACGCCGGCAATATCCTCGTACTGCTTCACGAACCGCGGCACGCGGTCGAACATGCCGAGCATGTCGTCGGTGACCAGCACCTGCCCGTCGCAGCGAGCTGACGCACCGATACCGATGGTCGGGCAGGACACGGCTTCGGTGGCCGCAATCGCGATCGGTTCGACCACGCCCTCCACCACGATGGCGAAGGCTCCTGCTTCGTCGAGCGACTTGGCATCGCTGACGATCTTGTCCGCTTCGGCATCGCTGCGGCCGCGCGCCATGTAGCCGCCAAGGACGTTAACCGCTTGCGGGGTCAGCCCGACGTGGCCCATCACCGGGATGCCGCGCTGGTTGAGGAAGGCGACCGTTTCGGCCATCGCCGCGCCGCCTTCCAGCTTCACCGCCGCTGCGCCGGTCTGCTTGAGCAGCCAGGATGCACTTTCGAAGGCCTTCTCTTTCGAGGCTTCGTAGCTGCCGAACGGCATGTCGACCACGACCACCGCATGATAGCTGCCCCGGACCACGGCAGCGCCATGGTTGGCCATCATTTCCAGCGTGACCGGCACGGTCGAAGGCAGGCCGTAAATAACCTGGCCGAGCGAGTCGCCGACCAGCAGGATGTCGCAATGGGCATCGAGCAGCTGTGCCTGCCGGGCGGTGTAGGCGGTCAGCATCACCAGCGGCTCGGCCGTGGTGCCGCCGGTCTTGTGGGCGCGGATTTTCGGCACCGTCAGGCGCTTCATCGGCGAAGGGGTGGGATTGGCGCGGCTGGTCGCGGTGTCGAGCTGGAAGGTTGTGGACATGGGGCCGTTCTAGTCCGCCGAACCGGCGGGGGAAACCCCGCAAGTTGCGCCTTGTATTGGTAAGGGCTTCCGCTAGTTTCGCGCCTCATTGACGGGCTTCGGGCCCGGCCGGCAAGGTCAGGCATTCGAGAGCCAGCGGGAGGACAAAATCACATGTTCCTAGACAGGATCAAGCCGCTTGATGCGATTCTGGCAACGGCGGCAAAAAAGTCGTTGCATCCCACGTTGAGCGGCTTCCAGCTGATGCTGTTCGGCATCGGCTGCATTATCGGCACCGGAATTTTCGTGCTGACTGCCGCTGGTGCGCAAAAGGCCGGGCCGGGGCTGATGCTGGCTTTTGCCATCGCCGGTGCGATCTGCATCGTGGCCGCGCTCTGCTATGCCGAAATTGCATCGATGATACCGGTGGCGGGATCTGCCTACACCTATACCTATTCGGTCATGGGCGAATTGCTGGCCTGGACCGTGGGATGGGCGCTGGTGCTGGAATATGCCGTGGCAGCCAGTGCAGTGTCGGTCGGCTGGTCGGGCTATCTCAACGGGTTGATCACGGAATTTACCGGCACCGGCTTGCCTGCCTATCTGGCTGGCGCACCGCTGGCACTGGGCGGGGTGGAGGGCGGCTTCGTCAACCTGCCAGCGGTATTCATTGCCCTTCTGGTCACGGCCTTGCTGATCGTCGGCACGTCTGAAAGTGCCAAGGTCAACGCGGTGCTGGTTACCATCAAGGTCAGTGCCTTGACCGCGTTCATCGTGCTTACGCTGCCGGAGGTGGAGATCGAGAAGTTCAATCCCTTCCTGCCGGCCGGAGTGTTCGGCGGGCTTGGCACGGGGCTGGGTGCTGTCGGTGCGGCTGCCACGATCTTCTTTGCCTATGTCGGGTTCGACGCTGTTTCCACAGCGGCGGAGGAGACCAAGAACCCGCAGAGGAATGTGCCGATTGGCCTGATCGGATCGCTGCTCTTCTGCACCGTGTTCTACATTCTGGTTGCCGCAGGAGCGATCGGCACGATTGGTGGCCAGCCGATCATGGGCCCCAACGGCGTTCCTTTCCCGGCTGGTTCCGAAGAGCTGGCGCGCCAGTGCGCCACCTATGCCGCAGCGAACCTGCCGCTGGTCTGTTCGGATGAGGCGCTGGCGCATGTCCTGCGCCAGATTGGCTGGTCAAGCGTGGGCAACATGCTCGGCATTGCTGCCTTCGTGGCGCTGCCGTCGGTCATTCTGGTGCTGCTGTTTGCGCAGACCCGCATCTTCTTCGTGATGTCGCGGGACGGCCTGCTGCCGGAAGGTTTGTCGAAGATTCACCCCAAGTGGAAGACGCCCTACGTCGTGACCGCGATCACCGGGGTGGTGGTGGCTGTGGCGGCAGCCTTCCTGCCGGTGGGCCGACTGGCCGATATCGCCAATGCCGGCACGCTCTATGCCTTCATGATGGTCGGGATTGCGGTCATGATGCTGCGCAAGAAAGAGCCGAACCGGAAGCGGGTGTTCCGCACTCCGGCGCTGTGGTTCGTCGGGCCGGCGACGGTGGCCGGGTGCATCTTCCTGTTCGTGAACCTGCCGCTCGATGCCCAGCTCGTGCTGCCGATCTGGGCCGGGATCGGCCTGGCGATCTATTTCGGCTACAGCCGGAGCAGGAGCCATCTGGGCAAGGGTATCATCGAGGTGGTGGACGATATCGGCGGCCAGGAAACCATGGTTCCGATCGACCCGCCGAAGAATTGATTTCCGGTAGATGATCAAAGGGGCCGCCCCATCGGGCGGCCCTTTTTCATTGGGAGATGGTTTCGGTCAGAGCGCGGTCTGGACGTGGCGCTCTTCCGCGCTGTCGTGGACGTTCATGCCCAGGGCCATTTTCGCGGTATCGAGCAGGCCCATCTCGCCGCTCCAGATTTCCGCCCGGCCCAGGTCCATGCGCAGGAACAGGAGGTCGGGGTCATCCTTGCCCTGATCGTACCAGGCGGCGACGAAGTTGTTCCAGAACTGTTCGAAGCGGGCGCGGTCCGGTTCAACTGTCAGTGTGCCGTCGAAGCGCGCGAACATGTCGTGGCCCTTGGAGACGAAGGTAGCGGTGACCGGGCCGAGTGCGGCGAACGCGCTGTGCTTGTGAGTGAAGAACCAGATCGCGCTGTCGGCATCCTTGTCGAGCTGCGGGCTCATCGGCACCGCGCTGGTGCTGTCCCCCTGCCGTTGCAGGAAAAGGTAGGGGGAACCGGCCAGTTCGCGCCAGAACGCCTGCTTCAGTTCATCGGCCTTGGCTGCGGTATCGGTGGTGGTGTGCTTCATCGGTTGCTCCTTCTGGTTATGGGATGGCAACCCATGGCCCGCCTTGCCGTTCCGGGCAGGCTGTGAACAGGCGTTGGACCGGACGAATTGCGAATCGGTCCGAAATAGAACATAAGTGGAACATATGGACTGTTCCGCTTCCTCTTTTGGCCTTCCCGGCCCCTCCCGCAGCCTTGGTCTGTCTTTCGTGCAGGCCTCCGGCTGGAGGCCGGGCCTGGCGGAGGGTGCGCTGCATAACGAGATTTTCGCGTGCTCACGCGCGGCAAGCGGGGCGGGGCTGGCGCTGGCCCTGGCGCGCGATGCGCTGAGCCATGCCCCAGGCAACGCGGTGCAGGAGGCCGAGGACCGCCGCTGCGTGTTGTGGGTGCAGGATCGCACTGCAATCCGTCTGGGCGGGCGGCCCTACCGCCCCGGCCTGCCGCCATGGCTGCAGGGCCGCCTGATCCATGTCGCGGCCGACAAGCCGGAGGATGCGCTGTTCGCGCTGGAAGAGGGGCTGCGCTGTCGTGATCTGGCCTGTGTGGTGGGAGAGCTGGGCGGAAATCCGCGCGCGCTCGATTTCACCGCCTCGCGCCGGCTCAGCCTCGCTGCTGAAAAGCATGGCGTGCCGCTATGGCTGGTGCGGATGGACGCCGCGCGTGACCTGTCATCGGCCCGGATGCGATGGGAGGTGCGCGCCGCCCCCTCAGCCGCGTCGCCCTGGGATGCGCGCGCGCCGGGGCCCCCAGCCTGGCGCGCCACGTTATTCCGTGCCCGCAACCATCCCCCCGGTGAATGGACCCTCGATGATGACGGGCAAAGCCTTGCTGTCCGCCCCGCAAAGCCAGGTGCAACCCCCGCCGCACAATCGGGGGCGCCGTATCCTCTCGGTTTGGCTTTCGCGTCTGGCGCTCGATCGCTGGCGGCTGGCTGAGGGTTGCACGCCGGGCGAGGGCGTGGATGCGGCGCCGGTCGTGCTCATTACCGACACTGCCCACGGCCCCCGGATCGACGCCGTCAACCGTGCCGCGCGCGAAGCGGGTGCGCGCGGCGGGATGCGGCTGGCCGATGCCCGCGCCCTGTGTCCGCACATCAGGGCCGTGCCGACCGATCCCGCAGGGGACCGCGATGCGCTGGAGAAGCTGGCGCTGTGGGGGCAGCGCTGGGGGCCTTGGAGCACACTCGACCCGCCGGATGGCCTGCTCGTCGATGTTACCGGCGTTGCCCACCTGTTCGGCGGCGAGGCGCGGTTGCTGGCCGATGTCCAGGCCGCCTTTGCCAGACGCGGGCTGGCTGCGCGCTGCGCCATTGCGCCCACGGCGGGGGCAGCCTGGGCGCTGGCGCATTACGGGCCAGCGCGGGCGGTCCTGGGGGCGGACGAGAACTGGTCGCGCCCGCTGGCCGATCTGCCCGTTGCCGCGCTGCGGCTTGATGACGATGTGCTGACGGTGCTGCGCCGCCTCGGCCTCAAGCGGCTGGGCGACCTGTGGGGTATCGGGCGCGATGCGCTGGTGCGGCGGTTTCGCAACCGCACGTCGCCTTCCGCCAACCCGCTGGTGCGGCTCGACCAGCTGCTGGGCCGGGTGCCGGAGCCTCTGCTGCCGGTGGCGGCGCAGGATCTGCCGCTGGTCCAGCGGCGGCTGATGGAGCCGATCCGGCATCGCCCGCTGCTGGACCAGGTCATGACCGACCTGGCGGGTGACATGGTGCGCGAGCTGGAGCGGCGCGGGCAGGGTGTGCGGCGGCTGGAACTGGGCCTGTGGCGGGTCGACGGGATGGTGGTGGTGCGCCAGCTGGAACTGGCGGCGGCGAGCCGCGATGCGGCGCACCTCACCCGCCTGTTCGCCAGCCGCCTGGACGATGTCGACGCCGGGCTGGGGATCGAGCTGGCCCGCCTGCGCGCCAGCTGGTGCGAGCCTGTCGCCATGACCCAGGGCGATATCGAGGCTGCGGCGGAGCGGCATGGCACCTCGCTTGCCGCCATGGTTGACCGGCTGCGGGTGCGGCTGGGGGACAAGGCTGTCAGCCGCCCGGTGCTCCACGCCAGCCATGTGCCTGAGCGCGCTCAGCGCTGGCAGCCGCCGCTCGCGCCCGAACCCGCCACGCAGGAACAGCTGCGTTTCCATGCCCGGCCGCTGAAGCTGCTCGACCGGGCGGAACCGATCGCGGTGCTCTACGCCAGCCCGGACGGGCACCCGCGCTCGTTCCGCTGGCGCGGGCAGGTGCACGAAGTCGCCCGGGTCGAAGGGCCGGAGCGGATCGCACCGGAATGGTGGCGCGAACGCGGCGCGGCGCGGCTGCGCGATTACTATCGGGTCGAGGACGATGCCGGGCGGCGCTACTGGATCTATCGCCTCGGCCTTGCCGGCGACGGGCGCGGCGGCCCGCCCGAATGGTTCCTGCAGGGGCTGGGTGCCTGAGCGTTTAACTGCCTGCCCAGGGCGAGCCGATCAGGCCGACCGCAAGTTCGGCCCATACGAACACCAGCACGAACACCACAGCGCCTCCGGTAAGCACAATGGTGCGCCTGCTCCAGCCACTGCCGATCACGCGGTCGAGCACGAAGGCGGTGCCCAGCAGCAGCACGCCGCCGACCACGAAATCCTCCGGCCCCCAGTTCACTTCGCTGGTAAACAGCATGGCGATGGCGGGCAGAACGAGCAGCGCGATGGCCCCGGCCCAGATCAGGCGGCGCAGCGCGGCATTGGGCCGTGACTGGGGGGCAGGGGCGGTGTGCACGGCAATCTCCTCCTCTCAACCATGCGCCGATTTGCCCGGCTGCACAATCCTGTTGGCGAATTCAGCATCGGAACATATAAAGAACAAATGTCGTCTCTCACCACTCTCCAGAAGCTCGAAATCCTCGCCGATGCGGCGAAATACGATGCCTCTTGCGCCTCGTCCGGCACGGCCAAGCGCAACTCCCTGGGCGGAAAAGGGATTGGCTCGACCGAGGGGATGGGCATCTGCCATGCCTATGCACCCGATGGCCGGTGCATCTCGCTGCTCAAGATCCTGCTGACCAACCACTGCGTGTTCGACTGCCATTACTGCGTCAACCGCAAGAGCAGCAACGTGCGCCGCGCGCGCTTCACTCCGCAGGAAGTGGTCGACCTGACGCTGAGCTTCTACCGCCGCAACTATATCGAGGGGCTGTTCCTCTCCTCCGGCATCGTGAAGAGCTCCAGCCACACCATGGAGCAGCTGGTAGAAGTGGCCCGTATCCTGCGGGAGGAGCACGACTTTCGCGGCTACATCCACTTGAAGACTATTCCCGAGGCAGACCCGCAGCTGGTCCACCAGGCGGGCCTCTATGCTGACCGGGTGTCGATCAATGTCGAGCTGCCGACCGATGCCGGGCTGGTCCGCCTGGCGCCGGACAAGAGCGCGCGCCAGATCGAAGGGGCGATGGGCAAGCTCAGGAGCGACATCGTCGAGGCCAAGGATGCGCGCAAACGCTTTCGCCACGCCCCGCGATTTGCCCCCGCGGGCCAGTCGACCCAGATGATCGTCGGTGCCGATGCTGCGACCGATGCCGATATCGTCGGCAAGGCCAGCCGCCTCTATGACAATTTCCGCCTGCGCCGGGTCTATTACAGTGCCTTCAGCCCCATTCCCGATGCCAGCGCCGTATTGCCGCTGAAGCGCCCGCCGCTGATCCGCGAGCACCGGCTCTACCAGTCGGACTGGCTGATGCGGTTCTATGGTTACCAGCCCGCCGAGGTAATGCAGGCGACCGAGGCCGACGGGATGCTGCCGCTCGATATCGATCCCAAGCTGGCCTGGGCGCTGAAATTCCGCGAGGCTTTCCCGGTCGATGTCAACCGCGCGGGGCGCGAGCAGCTGCTGCGGGTGCCGGGGCTGGGCGTCAAGGCGGTCCAGCGGATCCTCGCCAGTCGCCGCCACCGTACCTTGCGGCTGGACGACGTGGCGCGGCTGACCCAGTCGATTGCCAAGGTCCGCCCGTTCATCTGTACGCTTGACTGGCGCCCGGTCACGCTGACCGACCGCGCCGACCTGCGCGCGCTGCTGGCACCCAGGCAGGAACAGCTGGAACTGTTCGCGGCATGACCGCGCTTCAGCATCTCGCTGCCGGCAGCCACTATGCCGTGCACCTGCCTGAGCCGGACGATTTCGACCTGTGGCGGGAACGGGCGCGGGCGCTGGTGCAGGCCGACGTCCCACCCGATCGGGTCATGTGGGCCGAGCCGGGCGGGGTGGGGGACCTGTTCGCGTACGAGGGACCGGCCAATGCCGCGCTGCGCCTGCCCGCTCCCCCTCGCGACGCCTCGCCGGTGCGCGCCAGCCGCCGGTTTGTCGAGCTGGCGAAGAACGTGGTGCTGCACAAGGACCCCGCGCGCTTCGGCCTGCTCTACCGTCTGCTATGGCGGCTCCAGCGCAGTCCGGGGATCATGGAGGACAAGGCAGACCTTGACGTGCGGCGGGCCGAGGATCTGGCCAAGGCCGTGCGGCGCGACATTCACAAGATGCGCGCCTTCCTGCGTTTCAGGCTGGTGGAATCAGACGAAGCCGAAGTGGGTGAACACTATGTCGCCTGGTTCGAGCCGGAGCATCATATCCTGCGCGCCAATGCGGCCTTCTTTGTCCGCCGTTTCGCCTCGATGCGCTGGTCGATCCTGACCCCGCAAGGCTGCCTGCACTGGGATGGCGCGGTGCTGGAAGAGGGGCCACCGGCCCAGCATAGCGATGCCCCGGAAGGCGATCCGGCAGAGGATCTGTGGCGCACGTACTATGCATCGATTTTCAACCCGGCACGTTTGAAGATCGGGGCCATGCTGAAGGAAATGCCCCGCAAGTACTGGAAGAATATGCCCGAGGCTGCGCTCATCCCTGAGCTGATCGCCGGGGCGCAGGCCCGGGAATCGCGCATGGTGGCAGCCGGAAGCAGCGAGTTTGGCGAACGGCCTGCCACCCTGGCGGCGCTGGGAGAGGGGATTCACGCCTGCCGCGCCTGCCCGATCGGGGCGCTCGAAAACCGGGCAGTGGCAGGCGAGGGGGCGCGCGGTAACGATCATGGATTTTCCGGGCTGATGATCGTCGGCGAACAGCCGGGCGACCAGGAGGATGAGGCCGGGCGCCCGTTCGTTGGCCCGGCGGGGCAGGTGCTGGACCGGCATCTCGCTGCAGCCGGGATCGACCGGAGCGCGGCTTATGTCACCAACGCGGTCAAGCATTTCAAGTATGTGGTGCGGGGTTCTGGGCGCGGCAAGCGGCGGCTGCACCAGTCGCCCACCGCAAAGGAAATCGACACCTGCCGCTGGTGGCTGGAGAGTGAGCGCGCGCTGGTGCGGCCCCGGCTGGTGCTGGCGCTGGGGGCCAGTGCGGCGCGGGCGCTGCTGGGGCGCACGGTCAGCGTCGGGCGTGAGCGTGGCCAGGCGATCCCGCTGGAGGACGGCAGCGAGCTGTGGCTGACGGTCCACCCGTCCTACCTCCTCCGGCTCGAGGGGGAGGCGCAGGCCGAGCAGGAGCGGCATTTTGCCGGGGATCTCGCGCAAGTGGCCGCGCGGCTGGCGGAGCTGGAGGGGTGACGTGCCCGACGCCCCGCTCACTCCAGACAAGCGCCGGATCGAGGTTGATCCTGACTCCATAGCGCCGCCATCCCCCAGCCCGTTTGTGGAGCTGGGGCTGGTATCGTGCTTTAGCTTCCTGCGCGGCGCGTCGGACGCGGTCGATCTGGTCACAGCGGCGCGCACGCTCGGCTATGATGCGATCGGGATTGCCGATGCCAATTCGATGGCCGGAGTGGTGCGGCTGCATGGCGAGGCCAGGACCCTGCGGCTGCGCCCGGTGATCGGGTGCCGGATCGAGACGGTCGAGGGGCTGGCCTTCCTCGCCTATCCGGTGGACCGCACCGCCTATGGCCGCCTGTGCCGCCTGATCAGCGCCGGGCGGATGCGTACACTCGGTGGAGAATGGCAGGCCAAGGGTGCGTGCGACATTTCGCTCGCGATGCTGGCAGAGCATTCGGCCAAGGAAGGTGAGGGGCATGTTCAACTGGTGCTCCTGCCGCCGGACGATCTCGACGGGCAGTTTACCATCGCCGTGCCGAGCAATGTCGTACCCTTTCCTGTTTCTCGCAGAGACGCAGAGGAGAAGGGAGACGCGGAGACATCCTTCGTGCCGAAGGCACCTTCGCTGGCCGCATCGTTGCCTCTGTCGGAGCCGTTTGAAGAGGAGAGCGGCTGCGCCGCAAGCGCGGCCTCTCTGCGTCTCTCTTCTTCCCTGCGGCCTCTGCGTGAAACCACTTCTCTAACCGCTTCATTCGCAGAGCTTATTCCCCATATCGCCCGCCAGCTTCCCAGCTTGCGCCACCTTGCGGCGAGCTATCTCTACTCCGGCGATGACATGGCCCGGATCGACCGGCTCGATGCGCTGGCGCGGGCGCACGGCCTCGGTCTGCTGGCAACCAACGATGTGCGCTATGCCACCCCGGACCGCCGCCCGCTGCATGACGTGATGACCGCGATCCGCCACAAGACGACCGTGGCTCAGGCCGGGCATCTGTTGCTCGCCAATGCCGAGCGGCACCTGAAATCGCCTGCCGAGATGGCCCGCCTGTTCGCGCGCTGGTCCCATGCCATCGCAGCGGCGCGGCAGGTGGCGGATGCCTGCACCTTCAGCCTCGATGAACTGCGCTATGAATACCCGCAGGAAGCCTGGCCCGGCGGCATGACGCCACAGCAATACCTTGAAAAATCGACTTTTGAGGGTGCAGACTGGCGCTGGCCAGAGGGCGTGCCGGAGGCTGTGCGGAACACGCTGGAGCGCGAACTGGCACTGATCGATAAGCTCGACCTGGCCCGCTACTTCCTGACCATCCGCGATATCGTGGACTACGCGCGCGGGGTCGATCCACCGATCCTGTGCCAGGGGCGGGGCAGTGCGGCCAATTCGGCGGTGTGTTACTGCCTCGGCATCACATCGGTCGATCCGGCCAGGCACCAACTGCTGTTTGACCGGTTCATCTCCGAAGAGCGCAAGGAGCCGCCCGATATCGACGTCGATTTCGAGCATGAGCGGCGCGAGGAAGTGATCCAGCACATCTACCGCAAGTACGGCCGCCACCGCGCCGGGCTGTGCGCGACGGTGATCCACTACCGCCCGCGCATGGCCGTCCGTGAGGTCGGCAAGGCGATGGGGCTGAGCGAGGATGTCACCAGCGCTCTCGCGCGCACCGTCTGGGGCGGGTGGGGGCGCGAGATTGGGGAGAAGCATGTTGCCGAGGCCGGGCTTGATCTCAATGATCCTTACTTGCGGCGTGTTCTCAAGCTGACTGAGCAACTTATTGGAATGCCAAGGCACCTTTCCCAGCATGTCGGCGGGTTTATCCTCACCGAAGGGGCGCTGACCGAGACCGTGCCGATCGGCAACGGTGCCATGGCGGACCGCAGTTTCATCGAATGGGACAAGGACGATATCGAGGCGCTGGGCATCCTCAAGGTCGACGTGCTGGCATTGGGGATGCTGACCTGTATCAGGAAATGCCTCGATCTGCTTGAAAAGCATCATGGAAAGGCGCTGACGCTGGCCACGGTCCCGCGCGAGGATCCCGTCACCTACGCCATGCTGCGCAAGGGAGATTCGCTCGGCGTGTTCCAGGTCGAAAGCCGGGCGCAGATGAACATGCTGCCGCGCCTTAAACCACGCGAGTTCTATGACCTGGTCATCCAGGTGGCCATCGTGCGGCCAGGGCCGATACAGGGGGATATGGTCCACCCCTATCTCAAGCGGCGGCGCGGGGCGGAGGCCGTCCAGATCCCGGCACCCGCGCCCGAGCACGGCCCGCCGGACGAGCTGACCAGCATCCTGGGCCGCACCCTGGGGGTGCCGATCTTCCAGGAGCAGGCGATGAAGATCGCGCTCGACGCGGCGAAGTTCTCCAGCCGCGAGGCCAACCGGCTGAGGAAAGCAATGGCCACCTTCCGCAGCCGCGGCATGGTCGATGAACTGCAGGACATGATGGTCGAACGCATGGTGGCCCGCGGCTATGACCGCGACTTTGCCCAGAGGTGCTTCAACCAGATCCGGGGATTCGGCGAATATGGCTTCCCGGAAAGCCACGCGGCCAGTTTCGCGCACCTCGTCTACGTGTCGAGCTGGCTCAAATGCCATTTCCCAGCGGCGTTCGCGGCGGCGCTGCTTAATTCGCAGCCGATGGGGTTTTACGCGCCCGCGCAGATCGTGCGCGACGCGGCGGAGCACGGGGTGCCGGTGCTGCCGGTGGATGTGAACTGTTCGGCCTGGGACTGCTCCCTGGAGGAATTGGTTTCTCGCAGAGACGCAGAGGAAAGAGAGACAGAAAAAAGCTTGGCTCCTGCGGCAAAGCGGCATTCCACTTATCACTGTGCGCCGGACCGAACGCTTGCTGATACTGACTGTGCCTTCGGCACGTGCGACATCTCCGCGTCTCCCTTCTCCTCTGCCTCTCTGCGAGAAACAAAAATCGCCCTTCGTCTCGGCTTGCGGCAGATCGATGGTCTCCCGGAGCATGTCGCCGCACGGCTCGTGGCTGAGCGTGACGTCAATGGGCCGTTCTCTGACGTCACGGAGCTGCGTGACCGGGCAGGGCTGTCACCGGCGCATATCGAGCGGCTGGCCAGTGCCGATGCCTTCGGGTCGCTCGGCCTTACCCGGCGGCAGGCGCTGTGGGACGCGCGCAGCCTGATCGCTGCGCCAGACCTGCCGCTGTTCGCTCATGCCCGTGCGCGCGATGAGGGGGCAGAGCGTGCGGTAACCCGGCTGCCCACCATGGCGCCGAGTGAGGAAGTGGTGGCCGATTACCAGACCACTCGCCTCAGCCTGAAGGCCCATCCGCTGGCGTTCCTGCGCCCCATCCTGGCCGAGCGCGGGTTCGTGAAAGCGGCTGACCTGCGCGCGCGCAAGCATCGGGCGATGGTGCAGGTGGCGGGCGTGGTGCTGATCCGTCAGCGCCCGGGATCGGCCAAGGGGGTGTGCTTCATCACGCTGGAGGACGAGACCGGGGTGGTCAATCTGGTGATCTGGCCGGACCTGATGGAGAAGCAGCGCAAGGTCATCATGGGCGCGCGGCTGATGGAAGTGCGCGGGCGGGTGGAGTACGATGATGAGGTGATCCACGTCATCGCCCAGCACCTGACCGATGCCACAGCTGCGCTCCACGCGCTCGCAGACGACCTTCTGCCCGCTTCGCTTGCCCGCGCCGACGAGGTGAACCGGCCGCTGGAAGGCCGCACCGGCACACGTTCTGGCGGGCATCCCCGCGATGTGCGGATCATTCCGCCCTCCCGCGACTTCCATTGAGTATGAAGCTGCGCACCACCATCGGCAGGTTTGTGCTCGACCGCCGCCTGATCGGGCTGCTTGTTCTGGCCGCATTCGCCCTGGCGGCGCGGGGGTGGCTGCACGACCATCCTCAGCACAACCCCTGGGCGCCGCTGGAGATTGATCATCCGCCGGGCTGGGCAACCGCCACCAAGATCAGCGCCCTGCGCAGCGACCTGTCGGCTTGCCGCGCTGTGCTCGAACGCGGCGAGGTGGCGTTTACGGCACTGCCTCCGGCTGGCGAAGGCCAATGCGCGCGCTTCGACAGAACCGCGCTGACCGGCCTTTCACTCGCCCCGTCGGGCCCGCAGATGACCTGCCCGGTCGCAACCGGCCTGGCCTTGTGGCTGCGCCATTCGGTCAACCCGGCGGCCGAGAACATCCTGGGCTCCCCCGTCCGCAGGATCGAGCACCTCGGCACCTGGAGCTGCCGCCGGATCGGCGGCGGCGAGCAGGGCAACTGGAGCGAACATGCCACCGGCAATGCGATCGATATTGCCGCGTTCGTGCTCGAAGACGGGCGCCGGATCAGTGTGCTGGCGGACTGGGGCGGGAGCCCGGAAGAGCAGGCCTTCCTGCGCCAGGTGCGGGACGGCGCCTGCGGCAGCTTCGCGACCGTACTATCGCCGGATTACAACGCTGCCCACGCCGATCACTTCCACTTCGATCAGGCCGAGCGGATGATCGGCGGCGTGTGCCGATAGGCACCCTGACCGGCAAGCTGGGCGCAAGTCAGGCTTCGATCGAATAGCCGGCGGACCGGACGGTGCGGACCGGGTCTTTCGCGCCCTCGATCTCCAGCGCCTTGCGCAAACGGCGGATGTGCACGTCAACCGTGCGCAGCTCGATATCGCTTCCGGTGCCCCAGACCCCGTCCAGCAACTGGTTCCGGCTGAACACCCGGCCCGGGTTTTCCATCAGGAACTTGAGCAGACGGTATTCGGTCGGCCCCATCCGCAGGGTACGGCCGCGCCGCTCGACCTTGTGCGCCACCGGGTCGAGAACGATGTCGCCGACGGTGATCGATTCGCCTGCAAGCGCGGGTCGGATGCGGCGCATCACTGCGGCCACGCGCGCAAGCAGTTCACGCGGACTGAAGGGCTTGGTCAGGTAATCGTCGGCGCCGGTCTCCAGCCCGCGCACCCGGTCATCTTCGGATTCGCGCGCGGTCAGCATGATGATCGGGACATGGGCGGCCTGCTTGTCGCGGCGCAGGCGGCGGCAGACCTCGATGCCGCTGGTGCCCTCGATCATCCAGTCAAGGATGATGAGATCGGGCGTGTCTTCTGCCACCATGACCAGCGCTTCATCGCCATCGGCGGTCACGCGCACGTCATAGCCTTCTTTCTCGAACCGGAATTCGAGCAATTCGGCAAGGGAGGGGTCGTCCTCGACCAGGAGCAGCTTGGCGGCGGTCATGATGTCGTCTTAACCCCCGCAATATTACACCTTCACGACAAAAGCGTGTCAGGCGTCCTCGTCAGTGGGATAATTCCCGGTGGCGGCAAAGTGAACCATCTCGGCCACATTGGTCGCATGGTCGCCGATCCGCTCGATGTTGCGGGCCACGAACAGCAGCTGTGCACCGGCTGAAATCGTTGCCGGGTTTTCGACCATGTGAGTCACGACATTGCGGAAGATCGAGTTGTAGAAGGCATCGACCTTTTCGTCGGTGGCGATCACTTCGCGCGCGAGGGAGGCATCGCGGGCCGCATAGGCGGTCAGCACATCGTGCACCATTTCGCCCGCAACGTCAGCCATGGCCGGAAGCAGGGTGAGCGGCTCGAACTTCTTGCGATCCCCGATGACCCGGCTCGCCTTGGCGATATTCTTCGAATAGTCGCCGATCCGCTCCACCACGCCGGCAATCTTGAGTGCCGCGATCACTTCACGCAGGTCATCCGCCATTGGCGCGCGCAGAGCGATGATCCTGACCGAAAGCTTGTCGACCTCGCTCTCGAGTGCGTCGATCTTCTTGTCGCCGCGAATGACCTTTTCCGCCAGTTCGTCGTCACCCTTGACGAGTGCGTCCATCGCCTCCTGCAGCGCGACTTCGGCCAGACCGCCCATTTCGGCGATCAGGCCACGCAGCCGGGTAATGTCCTCATCGAACGCCTTGACGGTGTGTTCTGCCATAAAAATCCGTATCTTAGCCGTATCGGCCGGTGATGTAGTCCTTGGTCCGCTCTTCCAGCGGGTTGGTGAATATGTCCGTAGTACGACCATACTCTACCATCTTCCCGAGATGGAAAAAGGCGGTTCGTTGCGAAACCCGCGCCGCTTGCTGCATCGAGTGGGTCACGATCACGATAGCGTATCTACCGCTGAGTTCGTCGATCAGTTCCTCGATTTTCGCGGTGGCGATCGGATCGAGCGCAGAACAGGGTTCGTCCATCAGGATCACCTCGGGATCGACCGCAATGGCGCGGGCAATGCACAGGCGCTGCTGCTGCCCGCCAGACAGGGCGGTGCCGCTATCCGACAGCCGGTCCTTCACCTCTTCCCACAGGCCGGCGCGGCGGAGCGAGGTCTCGACGATTTCGTCAAGCTTGGCCTTGTTTTCCGCCAGTCCGTGGATGCCCGGGCCATAGGCTATGTTGTCATAGATCGACTTGGGGAAGGGGTTGGGCTTCTGGAACACCATCCCCACCCGGGCGCGCAGTTGCACCACGTCCATGCCAGAGCGGTAGATGTCCTCTCCGTCGAGCGTGATCTCGCCTTCCACGCGGGCCGAGGCGATCGTGTCGTTCATCCGGTTGAGCGCGCGCAGGAAGGTGGATTTGCCGCAGCCTGACGGGCCGATGAAGGCGGTGACGTACTTGGTCGGAATGTTGATCGACACCTCGTCGATCGCCTTCTTGTCCCCATAATAGATGGAGACGTTGCGGGCGCTCATCTTGGCGTCGGAATCTTCCAGATTGGGATGGACTACTGTCACCACTTTTTCTCGAATCGGTTGCGGAGGTAGATGGCGAGGCCGTTCATCAGCAGCAGGAACACCAGCAGTACGATGATAGCAGCCGAAGTGCGTTCGACGAAGCCCTGGTTGACCTCGTCCGACCACAGGAAGATCTGTACCGGAAGAACAGTGGCCGGCGAAGTGAAACCGTCCGGCGGGGTGGCGATGAAGGCGCGCATCCCGATCATCAGCAGCGGGGCGGTTTCGCCCAGGGCGCGCGCCATGCCGATGATGGTCCCGGTCAGGATGCCGGGCAAGGCAAGCGGCAGGACATGGTGGAACACCACCTGCACGGGAGACGCGCCAATTGCGAGCGCACCATCGCGGATCGATGGCGGCACCGCCTTGATGGCATTGCGGCCGGAAATCACGATCACCGGCATGGTCATCAGCGCCAGGGTCAGGCCGCCGATCAGAGGTGCCGAGCGGTAGGTCGGGAAAATCCACAGGAATACCGCCAGACCGAGCAGGCCGAAGATGATCGATGGCACAGCCGCCAGGTTGTTGATCGATACCTCGATCAGGTCGGTCCAGCGGTTCTTGGGGGCATATTCCTCAAGGTACAGCGCGGCCATGACCCCGATCGGAAACGCCAGCAGCAGCGTGACGAACATGGTCAGCATCGAGCCCTGGAGCGCCCCCCAGATGCCGACCTGTTGCGGGTCGGTCGCGTCGGAACGCTGGAGAAATCCGAAGTCGAAATTGCGTGCGAGCTTGCCTTCGCTTTCCAGCCGGCTGGCCAGCTGGCTGTCCTCAGGACTTCCCTCCCCACGCATCGCGGCAGCGAGAGCCGAGCTTGCGGGCAGGTTGAAGGTGGTGGTTCCGCGCAGAAGCTCCGGATCAGCCACCACGGCTTCGGCCACCTCGCGCCAGGCGTTGGCCGCCAGTTCCTCCGCTCCGTCTGATCCAAGCGCCTGCTCGGCATAGAAATCGACCACCTGGGGCAGACCCTGCGTCTCGAGCGCGCTGACCCCGGCGCGGCCCGACAGGGTGGTGGCATCCCCGGCGATTCCGGCTTCGGCAAAGTTGATCGGCACGGTCAGTTCGGACCGCTGGAAACCGCCGATGCCGTTGATCGTCATTGATACCAGTAGGAAAGCCAGCACGGCCAGTGAGAAGACAATGGCGGACAGGCCGATGACGCGGAACCGGCGCTCAGCCGCGTAGCGCTGCTTGAGGCGCGCCTCGAAGGCCGGAGTGCGGGTATGGGCGACACGCTCAGTCATATGCTTCGCGGAACCTCTTGACGACGCGCAAGGCGATGAAATTGAGTGCGAGCGTGACCATGAACAGGACGAAGCCCAGCGCAAAGGCGCTGAGCGTGGCCGGATGGTCGAAACTGCCTTCGCCGGTCAGCATCGCGACGATCTGTACCGTCACGGTGGTCATCGCTTCCAGCGGGTTGGCGCTGAGGTTGGCGGCGGTCGACGCCGCCATGACCACGATCATGGTTTCGCCAATCGCCCGGCTGATGGCGAGCATGACGCCCGCGACGATCCCCGGCAGCGCTGCCGGGATCAGCACCCGGCGGATTGTTTCGGACGTCGTCGCGCCCATCGCGAGGCTGCCATCTCGCATGGCCTGGGGCACGGCGGTAATCGAATCGTCAGCCATCGAGGAGACGAACGGGATGATCATCACCCCCATCACAACGCCGGCCGCCAGTGCGCTTTCGCTCGACGGGTTGGACATGCCCGCTGCCAGCGCGAGATCGCGGATGGCCGGCGCAACGGTCAGTGCGGCGAAATAGCCGTAGACGACAGTGGGTACGCCGGCGAGGATTTCCAGCATCGGCTTGACCCAGGCGCGGACCCGCGGATCGGCATATTGGGTGAGATAGATTGCGCTCATCAGGCCGAGCGGAATGGCGACGATCATGGCGATGATCGCGCCGATGAAGATGGTGCCCCAAAACAGCGGGATGGCGCCGTAACGCGATCCGTCGGGACTTTCAGCATTGGCCATCGGGTCCGGGGCCCAATGGGTGCCGAACAGGAAATCGATCGGGCTGACCATGCCGAAGAAACGCGCCGTTTCGAACACAAGGCTGGCGAAGATGCCCAGCGTGGTCAGGATCGCCACCAGCGAGGCCACCAGCAGGAGCACCATCACCGCACGTTCGACCCGTGTCCGTGCCGTAAAACCCGGGTTGAGGCGCAGGAATGCCCAGGCACCGGCGGCAAAGGCGATCAGCACGGTCACAGCCATGCCGATCAGATTAAACTGCCCGATCGCCTCGCGAAAAGGTTCGATCAGACCCTGCGCTTCGGGATTGAAGACGGCCGGGGCGGCACCTGTCGCCACGGCGCGGGCCTCGGCCAGGATCGAGTCGCGCTTGAAGCCGAACTCGGGCAGCAGGTTGGCTGCATCGCTCGCCAGCACTGACTGGAGCACCAGTTGCGGCGCGACATTCGACCAGATCGTCAGAAACACCAGCGCAGGCACGGCCACCCACAGGGCAACGTACCATGCGTGGTAATTGGGCAGGGACTTCAGCGCGCGGGCGCCGTGTTCGCGCTGGAACGACCATGCCCGGGCGCGTGCAGCCAGCCAGGCGGCCAGGGCAAGCCCCAGTACCAGCAGAAGGAGGAGGGTCACAGACATCAGGCGATGGTTATCCCTTGCGCAACCCGGGTTGCGCAGGCGGTGGCTGTCGTGCTGGTGAGGCGAAATTCGGAAAAGGTCATCAGGCTCACGATTGCTGCGACGGGAGCGAATCCGCCCACTCGTCCGTGCTGATAGTGGATGACACTATCATGACAAGGGTTCCGCATCCGCCTTTACCACCGGAAAGCGAACCGTCACACTGGTTCCGTCACCGAGGACACTTGCAATGTCCAATCGTGCGCGATGCCGCTCCGCGATATGCTTCACGATGGCAAGGCCCAGACCCGTCCCGCCCGAGGCACGGCTCCGGCCAGGATCGGTGCGATAGAAGCGCCGGGTAAGGTGGGGCAGGTGTTCGGGCGCAATGCCATCACCGAAATCGCGCACGGTCAGACGGGCATCGCCGCTCGGGGCTTCGTCGAGCGTGACCACCACCGATTCGCTGTCCGCGCCATACTTCAAGGCGTTATCGACCAGATTGCGCACCAGCTGCTCGATCTGGCGCGGGTCACCTTCGATGGAGAAATCCTGCTCCCCCTCGATCAGCAGGCGGTGCTGCCGGTCAGGCCCGGCGGCGTCCTTTGCAGCCCGCACCACGTGCTGGCGAAGCGCAATCGTCTGCCCCGGCGCATCGTGTTTTTCCGCTTCGACGCGGGAGAGGGACATAAGGTCGCTGACCAGGCTTTGCAGGCGGTTGGCTTCGGACAGGATCGTCTTGAGAAAACGCGCACGCGTATCGGAAGAAAGATCGCCATCATCTTCCATCAGCGTCTCGACATAGCCGATGATCGAAGCCAGCGGGGTGCGCAGTTCGTGGCTGGCATTGGCGACGAAATCCGTGTGGGCGCGGCTGATATCCGCCTCGCCGGTCATGTTGACCAGCTCCACCACGCTCAGGGTCTCGGACAGGAGCTGCAGGTTGAGCCGCCAGATGTCGCGGCGGCGGACCAGCCCCCGGACGGTGGCAGAGCCGTTCTTCGCACGGTCGAGCAGTTTGATCGCGGCAGGCTGGCGGAACACCACACGTGCATCCTGGCCCAGGATATGCTGCCCCAGTGCTTCGCGGGCACTGCGGTTGGCCACCGTGACCCGGCCTTTTTCGACCAGCAGGACAGGCGCGCTGGAGTTCTCGATCAGCCCGCTCATCCGGTCACGGCTGATGGGGGGATCGTCGGTCCGTTCGCGCGCGGGCGGGGGATTGCTGCCGGCCAGCCACAGCGTGCCCAGCCAGACCAGCAGGATCACCGCGCTCAGCCACAGCCCGACCCCGGCGGCCCAGATGGAAACCGCGGTCAGCAGCGCAATCAGCAGGCCTGCCAGGGGAAGGGGCGAGCGGGGCTCCATCACGGGGCGCTTTAGCCATTGGAACATGACTGCGCCAAGACAGAATCGCCTTGGCTCTTGTCAGTTGCAGAAATGCCGGGATTTGCGCCACCGTGGTGACCCCTACGGGAATCGAACCCGTGTTTCAGCCGTGAAAGGGCCGCGTCCTAACCGCTAGACGAAGGGGCCAGTGCCGATATCGGCCGGTGGCGTGGCGGGGCCATTAGCATGCGGCGCGCACCGGTCAACCCCGCATTGCCGCCGCTCTTCACAAAGTCGTCTCAATCGGCCCAGGCCGCGTCTTCCAGATGAAGCTCCGCTGCCGGGCGGCTGCCCCAATCGTCCAGCTTGACCCGTCCGGCCAGCCACAGCGGCCGGTTGCGGGCACCATGCAGCAATGTCTGGCCCAGTTCGGTTTCAGCCGCGCGAAAGGCAATCGCCTTGAACGAGCGCCCGTCCTTGCCGCCGGCGATCAGGCGGAGATGATCTGTCCCGACGATGTCGGCCTTGATCAGCCGCACCGGCCCCACGGCAACGCGCGGGCCGGGCCAGCCAACACCATACGGCCCCGCGCTTTCCAGCGATTCGACCAGCTCGGGCGTCAACCCACCCGGGGCAAGGGCAAGGTCGCACGCGACGATCTGTTCTGCCACTGCCCGTTCGACCGCGCGGGACAGGTGCGAATCGATCCAGTCCGTGAATTCGCCGAGACGCTCGGCTGAAATGGTAAGTCCGGCTGCCATGGCATGTCCGCCGCCAGCCACCAGCAGGCCTTGCTCGCGCGCGGCGATGATGGCTGCGCCAAGGTCGACGCCGGATATGGAACGACCGGAGCCTTTGCCGAGTTTGCCGTCATCATCGAGCGCGATCACCAGCGATGGCTTGCCGGTTTTCTCCTTGATCCTTCCGGCCACGATCCCGATCACCCCGGGGTGCCAGCCGCGCCCGGATACCAGATGCACGGCTCGATTGTGCTGGCCCGTCAGCTGCGCCTCGGCCGCTTCCTGCACAGCCGCTTCGATCATCCGGCGTTCCTCGTTCAGGACGGAGAGCTGGGCCGCGATGGCCTGCGCCTCGCCGGGATCTTCAGTGGTCAGCAGGCGCACCCCCAGGGTCGATTCGCCAACCCGTCCGCCGGCGTTGATTCGGGGGCCCAGGGCAAAGCCCAGATCGCTACACTTGGGCGCGCGGGTCAGGCGGCTGGCGTCAATCAGTGCCGCCATCCCGGTGCCTTCGCGGCGGGCCATCACCTTGAGGCCCTGGGCCACGAAAGCGCGGTTCAAGCCGTGCAGGGCCGCGACATCCGCTACCGTGCCCAGCGCCACCAGATCGAGCAGGCCCATCAGCGACGGTTCCTTGCGTTCGCTGAAATATCCGCGCTGGCGCAGCGTCCTCACCAGCGCCACCGCCAGCAGGAAAGCGACGCCCACAGCCGCCAGATGGCCATGCGCGGCACCTTCGTCGCACTCATCGAGCCGGTTGGGATTGACCAGAGCCGCAGCGCGCGGGAGCTCAGGCGAGCATTTGTGGTGATCGACCACGATCACGTCGACCCCGGCGTCATGCGCCATCTGCAGTGCCTCGTGCGCCATTGCGCCGCAATCGACCGTGACGATCAGGCTGCTGCCGTCCTGTGCAATGCGGACCAGCGCCTCGCCTGAGGGGCCGTATCCCTCCAGCAGGCGGTCGGGGATGTAGTAGCGGGCGTCGTGGCCCAGCATCCGCAGCAGGCGGATCATCAGCGCGGCGCTGGTTGCGCCATCGACATCGTAATCACCATAGACGGTGACGGTTTCGCCGGTGAGAACAGCCTGTGCGAGGCGCTCGGCGGCGGAGTCCATGTCGCGGAACAGCGAAGGGTCAGGCAGGAAATCGCGCAAGGTGGGATTGCGGTGCCGCTCGATATCGTCCGGCGCCACCCCGCGCGAAAGCAGCAGCTGGCGCACGATGTCATTGCCGAGGTCCCGGGCGTCGGCGCCCAGTTCCATGTTACCGCCCCGCCAGTGCCAGGCCTTGCCCGTGATCGAGCGCGAGACACCGAAAACAGGGGCGATGGAGCGAGAGGCCATGGCGACCCTCTAGCCCGGCTTGCGCCAACGGGCAAACGCGGGGCGGTTGACAAGTGGTAGCATCGAACGAAGCTCGGCGGATGGGAAAGACCGATCCGCACCTCCTGATCGCATGGCACAGCCGGACCGGTGCATCGCAGGCGCTGGCTCAGGCTGCTGCCAGCGGTGCCGGGGAGAGGGCGCGCCTGATTGCCTGCGACCGGGTCGCGTTTGACGATTTCCTCGCCGCGTCCGGATACCTGTTCGTCTGCCCCGAAAACCTGGGCACGATGAGCGGCTTGATGAAGGACATGTTCGACCGGTGCTATTACCCGGTGCTGGGCCGGATCGAGGGGCGGGGCTATGCCACGATCATCGCCGCCGGGTCGGACGGCGAGGGCGCACAGCGCCAGATCGACCGCATCGCAACAGGCTGGCGCCTGAGGCGGATTGCCGAGCCGGCCATTGTCAATCTCGCCGCGCAAACGCCGGAAGCCATTCTGGCGCGGAAAATCGTGCCGCCCCGCGATCTGGCCCACGCACGTGATCTCGGGGCAGGTTTCGCGGCGGCTCTGGAACAGGGAATCTTTTGAAAAATCGCCTCGATTTCGGAGGTTTCGTCGGCCGCAGGACTCGACGGGGGCATTGAATCGCGGCAAGAAAACCCCGGTTATCGAGCACGAGGGGTGCACCATCATCGCCAGCGGGGGAACATCGGACGGATCTGACCCCAAGTCCGGACTCTGGCTTCATTTCATGGCCGGGACTGATGCCGGTCACGAGACATTGCGGCAGGCGTTTGCGAGGCACGGGCCAGAATTGCTGAGTCACGACTTCGGGCCGGTTACCGGCATTTCCGATCAATCGGGCGAGCTGCGGCCCGCCTTTGAGCTCCTGCTCGATGGTTTGACGTATGACGCCTGTCTGACCCATGTGAAACGAACGAAAGGCGGGCCGGTGTACGAGTCCCGGCCGGACATCCTGCCCCGCGATATGTCGGCAGTGGCCTTAAGGCTGGTTCCCGGCCCGCATCTCGACGGTGCCCCGCACAGCCTGCCGGTCGTGCGTGGGCAGTTCCGTCTGGCCATGCGCCTGTGCACTGTGCTTCCGGGCGTTCTGGCCGCCGGGTGGGGCCCATCGGCTTCGCTTGTCAGCCGGGAGGCTTTCTGCGCCCTGGTGGCGGGATGGGAGAAAGGTGGCCCGATTCCCTCCCCGGGCCTTGTCACTTTCCGGAGCGCGATGGGGCACGCCCTCCAGAGCCGCGGGCTGGCGTTTTTTACCGGCCAGGAGCTGCGGATCGAGGCTGATCTGGTGACCGATCCCGGCTACGCCGCGCGCCTTGGCTTGCGGCTGGCCGAAATGCTGATCCACCGGGGGCGCGTGTTCGAAGCGGAGCTGTTCACCGGTCCATCAGGGGAACAGGTGCGGATCGAACCGTCCGCGAACGGGCGGTTCGTCCGGGCCTGGTCAAACTGACTGAGGCAGCCTGATCAGCCGCCGGTGCGGGCCTTGAGCTGGGCAAGGCCGTCCCGATATTCACGCTCGAACCGGTCGACCATGTCGGCCACCGTGCCGACCTGCTTGATGGCACCAATTCCCTGGCCCGAGCCCCAGATGTCTTTCCACGCCTTGGCCTTGGTGTTGCCGCCGCTGCCGAAGTTCATCTTGCTGGGATCGCTGACCGGCAGGTTGTCCGGGTCCATCCCTGCTGCCTCGATCGAGTTGCGCAGGTAGTTGCCGTGCACTCCGGTGAACAGGTTGGTGTAGACGATGCCTTCCGCGCTGCTCTCCACGATCGCCTGCTTGTAGCGTTCATCAGCGTTGGCTTCCTTCGTCGCGATGAAGGCGCTTCCGGCATAGGCAAAGTCGGCGCGCAAGGCTTGCGCTGCAAGGATCGAATAACCGTTGGCAATCGAGCCCGACAGGGCAACCAGGCCGCTGAACCATTCACGGATTTCTGCCATCAGCGCGAACGGAGACTGCGCCCCGGCGTGGCCACCAGCACCCGCCGCGACCGGAATAAGCCCGTCCGCACCCTTCTCGATTGCCTTGCGGGCAAAGCGGTTGTTGATCACGTCGTGCATCGTGATCCCGCCCCATTTGCGCACAGCCTGGAAGATTTCCTCGCGCGCGCCGAGCGAGGTGATGATCATCGGCACCTGCCACTTCTCGCAAGTCGCCATATCGGCATCCACGCGGTCGTTGGTCTTGTGGATGATCTGGTTCACGGCGAACGGAGCCGCAGGGCGATCCGGATTGTCGCGATTATGCTGGGCCAGTTCTTCGGTGATCTGGTGGAGCCACTCATCGAGCTGCGACTGGGGCCGCGCGTTCAGGGCCGGGAAGCTGCCGATAATCCCCGCCTTGCACTGCGCGATCACCAGTTCCGGGCCGGACACGATGAACAGCGGGCTGCCGATCAGCGGGAGGCGCAGGCGGTCGAACGGGGCGGGGAGGGGCATCGCGGTCTCCTTGACGTTTACGTTATCGGCAAGCCGCATATGATGCCCTTGCGCCGCTGTCGAGGGGGCACAAATGTTAGGCGGGGGGAAGGATATCTTCGATCCCGTAGAACCGTGCCGCCGTGCCAGCGAACAGCGCACGCTTCTCGTCCGCCGAATGGGCGTGGGCGAGGCGCTTGAAGGCGTTCCACAGCACCGGGTAACTCGCCCCCCAGTGATCGACCGGGTAGTTGCTTTCGAACATCGCCCGCTCCGGACCGAAGGCATCGATGCAGGTCTCGATATAGGGACGCCACATGGCGGCCAGCGTTTCCGAGCCAAGCCCGGCGGCCGGGCCCTGTTCGGGCATCCCGCAAAAGGCCATGGCCAGGCCGCCCAGCTTCACCGTCACGTTTTCGCACTGCGCCAGTTCACGGATGGCATGGCGCCAGAGGTCGAACCGCTCATGCAGCTTGCCGTGGTAGCAGGCTACATTGAGCGGGGTGCCGCAGTGGTCGAGACAGATCGGCTGGTCGGGAAAAGCCCGGGCGAGATCGATCACGTCACCGATTTGGGGCTCCAGCACCCAGGCATCGAAGGTGAGCCCGCGCTTGCCGAGTTCGGCGAACCCCTGGCGGAACGTGGCATCACGGTAGAGCTCGCCCGGTGCATGGAACGGCGGGCCGAGCACCTCTGGGTCGGCATCCCACGCCCCCTGGTGGCGGATACCTTTGAAGCGACCGTTTCCGGCGGCTTCCAGCGCCTCAAGCACGTGGCCGACGCGGTCCCCCAGCAGCAGGTTCGCATGGCCGACAATCCCGGCGCAGGCGCGCAAGTCGCCATAGAGACCGCTGGCCGATTGTGCGGCGACGCCGTTCACATACTCGACCTCGCCCGTAACCTTCAGGTCTTCGCCGCGATCCGCATTATAGAACGCGCCGCATTCCATGAACACGGTGCCGATCACGTTGTGGCCGGTCGTCACGTCAGCCTGAAGCTCATTGAACGTGTAGTAGGGCTTCTGAGCAATCGCGGCGATGAAGTGGTGCCGGGGCTCGGGAAAGTGGGGAATCAGTGGCCGCAGATCCCACAGGTGGTGGTGCGGATCGATGATCGGCAATTGCGGTTCGAGGATCTCTTCGGTCATCTGTATTCAGCCTCCCCACTGACGTTGCGGGAAGGTGGAACACACAGGGGCCGGTTCTGGCAAGGAAAATGGTTGCCGCGATTGCAGGACCAGATGGCCCCGCCATCGCTGGCCAACCTCACTACCGGGCAACTGCTCCGTTCGCCGCGCTCAGCACCGCACGAACGCTGGCGGTGGCAACGTCCTCGTCAATGCCGACACCCCACACGGCGCGTCCCTCTCCGTCACGGCATTCGAGATAGGCAGCGGCACGCGCATCCGTGCCTGTGCCGAGCGCGTGCTCGGTGTAGTCGAGCACCTCCAGATCGACCCCGAAGTGCTCGCGGATCGTGCCGACAACCGATGAAATCAGGCCGTTGCCGCGCCCTGAGACGCTCTGCGCCTTGCCCTCGACTTCGATCTTGCCGGCGAACACCCGGGTGCCGTCAGAGGCCCGGCTTTCCTCGTACTCGACCAGCTGGAAGTGCTTGGGATAGGTCTGCACGTGATAGGTGCGCTTGAAGGTTTCCCAGATGTCGGCAGCGTTGAGCTCCCGGCCCAGTTCGTCCGCCACCCGCTGGACATGGCGCGAAAAATCGGCCTGCAGCTTCTTGGGCAGTTTCAGGCCCTGGTCCTGCTCCAGCACCCAGGCAAACCCGCCCTTGCCGGATTGGGAGTTGACCCGGATGACCGCTTCGTAGCTGCGGCCAAGGTCAGCCGGGTCGATCGGCAGGTAGGGGACGCGCCAGATCTCGTCGTTCTGGGTGGCGCCAGCCTCGAAGCCCTTCTTGATCGCATCCTGATGGCTGCCTGAAAAGGCGGTGTAGACCAGCTCGCCGCCATAGGGGTGGCGCTGGTGGACGGGGATCTGGTTGCAATACTCCACCGTCTCGATCACCCGGTCGATGTCGGAGAAATCCAGACCCGGATCAACGCCTTGAGTGTACATGTTGAGAGCCATGGTGACGAGACAGCAGTTGCCGGTCCGTTCGCCATTGCCGAACAGGCAACCTTCCACCCGGTCTGCGCCGGCCATCAGCCCCAGTTCCGCCGCCGCCACGCCCGTGCCGCGATCGTTGTGGGTGTGGAGCGAAATCACCGCGCTTTCGCGGTTCGGCAAGTGGCGGATGAAGTACTCGATCTGGTCGGCGTAAATGTTGGGCGTTGCCGCCTCCACCGTTGCCGGCAGGTTGAGGATGATCGGATGCTCGGGGGTGGGCTGCAAAATCGACATCACCGCTTCACAGACCTCGATGCTGAAGTCGAGTTCGGCAGTCGAAAAGGTTTCCGGGCTGTACTGGAAATGCCAGTCCGTGCCGGGCCGTTTACCGGCCTCGTCGCGCATCACCTTTGCCCCGGTGCGGGCGATCTCGATCACCTCGGCCTTGCTCATGCGGAACACGATATCGCGCCAGGCCGGGCTTACAGCATTGTAAAGGTGAACGATTGCCGCCCGTGCTCCTTCGAGGCTGGCAAAGCTGGTGCGGATCAGATCCTCACGGCTCTGGGTGAGGACCTGCACCATAACATCGTCGGGAATACGGCCAGAGCGGACCAGCCCCTGGATGAAATCGAATTCGGTCGCCCCGGCACTGGGGAAGCCGACTTCGATCTCCTTGAGCCCCACTTCCACCAGCAGGTCGAAGAACCGGTTCTTCTTCACTGCGTCCATCGGATCGATGATCGACTGGTTGCCATCGCGCAGATCGGTGCTGAGCCAGCGCGGTGGGGTGGTGATGGTGCGGGCAGGCCACTGGCGGTTTTCCAGCGGCACTTGCGGAAAGGCGCAGTACTTCGACGCCGGGTGCTTGAGCATGGTCATGGGTGATGGTCTTCGGATCAGGTCAGGTCAGGATTGGCGGCTCGGTTCCCTTGGGCGACCGGCGCGCCGCTCAGGCCACGCCGCAGGTCACGCCCAAGGGCGTGTAAGTCGCAGAAGCAGGGCCGGACCGGTGATCATGGCTCAAGCCTATGCTGGCACAATCGCAGCTTGTAAAGCCCCGCCGCGCGCGGCATCGCTCGGAAAATTGCGCGAATACGGTGCAAAAGGGGAGGAATATGGCCGAAGCGGCAGTGCCAGCAGACGTTTTGTACGAAACGATGGGGTTGGAACGGATCGTCAGCATGGACCCGGCGGGCCGGGCAGTGATCGAGTACAAAGCCGGGCCACATATGTGCCATTCCGGCGGGGTGGTGCAGGGCGGCTTCGTCACCGGGTGGATTGATGCGGCCATGGCCCACGCCGCGATTGCGCTGAACGGCCCTGACGTGACCCCGATGTCGCTTGAACTCAAGGTCAGCTTCTTTGCCCCGACCCGCCCAGGCCCGGTGATCGCGGAAGGTTGGGTGGTGCGCCACGGGCGCCGCACCTGCTTTTACGAAGGCGAACTGCGTAGCGCGGACGGAACCGTTCTCGCCAAGGCCAGCAGCACGATCATGCTGGCCGACCGGCGCAAGGTTGAGGCGGCGGCGCAGGCTGCAACAGGAGAACAGGCATGAGCGAGGTCCGGCCCTTCTACCTCGATATTCCGCAAGCGGAGATCAACGACCTCCATCGCCGCCTCGACACGGCGCGCTGGCCGGAAAAGGAGCCGGTGGACGACTGGAGCCAGGGCACGCCGCTGGCCACCTTGCGTGAACTGGTTGACCACTGGCGCAACCATTATGACTGGCGTGCGTGCGAGGCGCGGCTCAACGCATTCGGCCAGTATGTGACCGAGATTGACGGGCTCGACATTCACTTCCTCCACGTCCGCTCTCCGCGCGCGGATGCTGTGCCGCTGGTGATGACCCATGGCTGGCCCGGCTCGGTGATCGAGTTTCTCGAGGCGATCCCGCTGCTGACCGAGCCTGAAGAAGGCATGGCGTTCCACGTCGTCGCACCGTCGCTGCCGGGGTACGGGTTTTCCGGAAAGCCGGCAAAGGCCGGATGGGGCGTGGAAAAGATCGGCGCTGCCTGGGGCAAGCTGATGGCGCGGCTTGGGTATGACCGCTGGGTGGCGCAAGGCGGGGACTGGGGCTCGGTCGTCACCACCATGATCGGGCGGCAAGCCCCGGCGGGTTGCGCAGGTATCCATGTCAACATGCCGCTTGGCCGCCCGACCCCGGAAGATATGCAGAGCAATGACCCGGCCGTGCTGTCGGCCTTGCAGCGGCTCGGTCATTATCAGGAATGGGATTCCGGCTACTCCAAGCAGCAGGGCACCCGGCCGCAGACGATCGGCTATTCGCTGGTCGATTCACCGGTCGGGCTGGCCGGCTGGATCCTCGAGAAAATCCATGCCTGGACCGACAACGACGGCTCGCCGTTCGATGCCCTGTCCAAGGACCAGATCTGCGACAACCTGATGCTTTACTGGCTGCCTGCCACCGGCGCCTCGGCAGCGCGGCTTTACTGGGAGAGCTTCAGCAAGGTTGGCGAAGGGGTGGTGCAGCTTCCTGCCGGGGCGAGCGCGTTTCCCCGGGAAGTCATCCCCGCCCCGCGCGCGTGGGCGGAGCGGGGGATGCCCAATCTCATCTACTGGAACGACCTCGACAAGGGCGGGCACTTCGCCGCTTGGGAGCAACCGGAAGTGTTCGCAGCTGAACTTCGGGCGTGCTTCGGCAAAATGCTATGAGCCTCTCCCCGGATGGGGAGAGGCCAGATGCAGCTCAGTTCTTCGACTTGTCGACCAGCGCGTTCTTGCCGATCCACGGCATCATCGCGCGCAGTTTGGCCCCGGTCTGCTCGATCGGGTGCGCTTCGGCGGCCTTGCGGGCGGCCTTCAGCTCCGGCTGGCCGGCGCGGTTGTCGAGCACGAAGTTCTTCACGAACCGGCCTGACTGGATGTCGGCCAGCACGCGCTTCATTTCCGCCTTGGTCTCGTCCGTGATGATCCGCGGGCCGGTCGTAATGTCGCCATATTCGGCGGTGTTGCTGATCGAATAGCGCATGTTGGCGATGCCGCCTTCGTAAAGCAGGTCCACGATCAGCTTGGTTTCGTGCAAGCACTCGAAATAGGCCATTTCTGGCGCGTAACCGGCCTCGACCAGGGTTTCGAACCCGGCCTGGATCAGGTGGGTGATCCCTCCGCACAGCACGGCCTGCTCACCGAACAGGTCGGTCTCGCACTCTTCCTTGAAGTTGGTCTCGATCACGCCCGAGCGGCCGCCGCCGACGCCGCTGGCATAGGCCAGCGCCACGTCATGCGCGTTGCCGGTCGCATCTTGGTGGATCGCGATCAGGCAGGGCACGCCGCCGCCCTTCTGGTATTCGCTGCGGACGGTGTGGCCCGGACCCTTGGGCGCGATCATGATGACGTCGATATCGGCGGGCGGTTCGATCAGGCCGAAGTGGACGTTGAGCCCGTGAGCGAAGGCAAGCGCGGCGCCCGGCTTCATGTTGCCCTTTAGGTCGTTTTCCCAGATCGCCGCCTGATGCTCGTCCGGCGCGAGGATCATGAGGACGTCTGCCCATTCGGCGGCGGCCTTGTTGCTCAGGACCTTGAATCCGGCGGCTTCGGCCTTCTTCGCGGTGGCCGAGCCTTGGCGCAGCGCGATGGCGACATTGGCCACGCCGCTGTCACGCAGGTTCTGCGCATGGGCATGGCCCTGGCTGCCATAGCCGAGGATGGCGATGTTCTTGCCGGTGATCAGGTTCAGGTCGGCATCGGCGTCGTAGTAAACTTTCATTGCTCTATCCTACTTGAAAAGCTTCCAAAATCCGTGACGGCTGTTGTCCAGCAAGCCACGGTCAACAAGTTCTTTCCGCGCCCACTGAACGCGATTTTCCCAATGGTTCCGACCGTCATTCATTGCGGCAGACAGAGCCGCGGACGTTAGTCCGAAATGATCTGACAGTGCGGAGTAGGTCACACTTGGTTTGATCCAGTCGTTTTGACGATAAAGAAAGGCGAGTAGGGCATCGGTGACATCACTTTGTCCTGGTAGTCCTACGTCATCGAGGGGTCTGCCGTGCGTTCGCCCCGCCAACGGTGAGACAGTGACCTCATCGGGTTGCTTTGGCGTTTCGCTAATCGGACTTTGCGAGTTGAACCTGGGAGTATCGGCCCCCTGCGCCCCGCGCATCATGCCCACGATCCCGGTCCGGCCCACCTCGACCAGCCCCAACTGCCGCATCAGGGCGATGAAGCTGTCGAGCTTGTCCGGCGGTCCGGTGATTTCGAAGATGAAGCTTTCGGTGGTGGTGTCGACCGGTCGGGCGCGGAAGATGTCTGCCAGCCGCAGCGCCTCGACCCGCTTCTCTCCCGTGCCGGCGACCTTGACCAGCGCAAGCTCGCGCTCGACGTGCGGGCCTTCCTCGGTCAGGTCCACCACCTTGTGTACCGGCACCAGTCGTTCGAGCTGGGCCTGGATCTGGTCGATCACCGCCGGCGGCCCGTTGGTGACGATGGTGATCCGGCTTACCGCATGGTCATCGGAGATGTCGGCCACGGTCAGGCTGTCGATGTTGTAGCCGCGCGCGGTGAACAGCCCGGCGATCTTGGCCAGGATACCCGCCTCGTTATCGACCGTGATGGCGAGCACGTGGCGCTCGGCACTCTGTTGCTTGATTTTCATTAGACCAGAGCCCCTAAACCAAAGCCTTCGCTTCGTCGTCCATCGTCCCTTCGACATGGTCGCCATAGAGCAGCATGTCGGTGTGGGCCGCGCCGCTGGGGATCATCGGGAAGCAGTTGGCGCTTTTCGACACCATGCAATCGACGATCACCGGGCCATCGTGCGCCAGCATCGCCTCGATTCCGGCATCGAGCTGGCTTTCGTCCTCGATCCGGATGCCCTTCCAGCCGTAGGCTTCAGCCAGCTTGACGAAATCGGGCAGGCTGTCGCTGTAGGAATTGGAATAACGGCTCTCATAGGTCAGTTCCTGCCATTGGCGGACCATGCCCATGTATTCGTTGTTGAGGATGAACACCTTGACCGGCAGGCGATACTGGCTGGCGGTGCCGAGTTCCTGGATGTTCATCTGGATGCTCGCTTCACCCGCAATGTCGATCACCAGCCGCCCCGGATTGCCGAGCTGCGCGCCGATTGCGGCGGGCAGGCCATAGCCCATGGTGCCAAGCCCGCCGCTGGTGAGCCAGCGGTTGGGGCCGAAGAAGCCGAAATACTGCGCCGCCCACATCTGGTGCTGGCCGACTTCGGTGGTGATGACCGGATCAGCCGTGCGGGTGAGCGCGAACAGGCGCTCGACCGCCCTTTGCGGCATCAATTCGCCTTTGCGGTCAGGATAGGCGAGGCTTTCGCGGGCCCGCCATCCTGCGACGCGCGCTTTCCATTCGCCCAGGTCCTGCGCCTTGCGGCCACCCCACGCGGCGATCAGCTGTTCCAGCACCGTGGCGCAATCGCCCACGATCGGCACGTCCACCGCCACCGTCTTGTTGATCGAAGACCGGTCAATATCGATGTGGATCTTCTTCGAATCCGGGCTGAATGCGTCGAGCCTTCCAGTGACCCGGTCATCGAAGCGCGCGCCGACGCACAGCATAACGTCGCACCGGTTCATCGCCATGTTCGCTTCAAAGGTCCCGTGCATGCCCAGCATCCCGAGCCAGTCGGGATGGTCGGCCGGGAACGCGCCAAGGCCCATCAAGGTGGAGGTCACCGGCGCGCCGGTCAGCGCCTGCAACTGGCGCAGCAGCTCGCTGGCGCGCGGGCCGGAATTGATCACGCCGCCACCAGTGTACAGGATTGGCCGCTCCGCACGGACGAGCAGTTCGATCGCTTCAGCAATGCGTGCCTCTGCGCCCGCCATCTGCGGCTGATAGCGCGCGGTGGCCGGCACGACCTTGCCGCGGCCGGATGCGGCCATCGCAATCTGCACATCCTTGGGAATGTCGATCAGCACCGGGCCGGGGCGGCCGGTGGTGGCGATGCGAAACGCCTCTTCAATCACGGACTGCAGTTCGTCCGGATCTTTGACCAGATAGTTGTGCTTGGTGCAGTGGCGCGTGATTCCGATCGTATCGGCTTCCTGGAACGCATCGGTCCCGATCAGCGCAGTCGGTACCTGGCCGGTGATGACCACCATCGGGATCGAGTCCATGAAGGCGTCGGCGATGCCGGTCACCGCATTGGTTGCGCCCGGGCCGGAGGTGACGAGGACGACGCCCGGCTTGCCAGTGGAGCGGGCATAGCCTTCGGCGGCATGGGCTGCACCTGCTTCGTGCCGGACGAGGATGTGGCGGATGCGCTGATCAGAGAACAGCTCGTCATAGATCGGCAGCACTGCCCCGCCGGGATAGCCGAACACGAACTCCACGCCTTGCGCTGCCAGGCAATCGACCAGCAGCGCCGCTCCGCATCTTTCCTGTCGCTGCTCTCCAGCCGACATTGCAACCTCCACATAAACATAACCCGGCGCGAGGCCGCACCGGGTAGGTGGGTGCCTCTAGGAGACGAAAAATATCCTGTCAACGTCTAAAAATGAAACAATGATGCGAAATGCCGCTCAATCGAATCATTTTGTAACTCGATGCGGGGCCATTCCCGGGGTGGCTGGTTGCGGAACCAGGTATACTGCCGTTTGGCATACTGACGGGTGGCAAGCTGTCCAGCAGCCAAGGCTTGCTCCGGCGAAACCTCGCCTTTCAGCAGCGCCGAGATTTCGGGAACGCCAATGGCGCGCATGACGGGCAGGGCGGGATCAAGTGCTCGCCCCAGCAGGGCCTCTACTTCCGCCAACGCGCCTTGTTCGAGCATCTGTGCAAACCGCCGGTCGCACCGTGCGAACAGCCATTCTCGCGGGGGCAGGAGAACGAGCGGGTGGAGCGCAATCTGGCTGGCGATCCCGCCCTCGATCCGGCCCTGCCATTCACCGAGCGGCCGCCCGGTGGAGCGGACCACCTCCAGCGCCCGGGCGATTCGCTGACTGTCAGCCGGGGCGAGCCGCGCAGCGCGTTCGGGATCTTCTGTCTGAAGTGCCGCATAGGCCTGCTCGACCGGTAGGGCACGAACGGCGGTGCGCACTTCCGGCTCGATTGCCGGGATTGGCGCGATCCCGTCCAGCAGGGTGCGCAGGTAAAGCCCGGTCCCGCCGACCAGCACTGGCACGGCACCCTCGGTATGGAGAACCCCAATCTCGCGCTTCGCCGCTGCGGCCCAGTCTGCGGCGGAACAGGCGCTGGCCCCATCCCATGCACCGAACAGGCGATGCTCGATGCAGCCCATTTCCTCCGGCGTGGGCCGCGCGCTCAGTACGGCAAGGTCAGCATAAACCTGGGCGCTGTCGGCGTTGAGAATCACCGCTCGCCGGCCGGCCTGCTCCAGCCGCTGAGCCAGCGCGACGGCCAATGCGCTCTTGCCGCTGGCGGTCGGCCCTGCGATGAGCGCGACCGGATTTCGCTCAGGAGAACAGGCAGTGCTCATCGCCCGGCTGATAGCAGACCCGGCCACACTTGAAACGCGCCTCGACGCGGCAATTGCTGCGCTGGAGGAAAATAGTCTGCGGGTGGCCTCGGCCGCGCTGCTCGAACGAGTTGAAGGCGTGGTTGAACTGACTTTGCCGGAAGGCGATCCTGCGGCGCTGCTGGCGGTGCTGGACAGCCATTTCGATTCCGCCGACATGCTGGCCGCGCAGGATCTGATCACCCTGCCGCGCCTGTTCGTCTCCGACATGGATTCGACCATGATCGGGCAGGAATGCATTGACGAGCTGGCCGATTATGCCGGGCTGAAGGATCAGATCGCCGGAATCACCGAGCGGGCCATGCAGGGGGAACTCGATTTTGAAAGCGCCTTGCGCGAACGGGTCGGCCTGCTTGCGGGCTTGGGTGAGGAGGCGATTGATCAATGCCTGACCGACCGGATTCGCCCGATGGAAGGCGCGCGCACCCTCGTTGCCACCCTGCGGGCGCATGGGGTGCGGACAGTGCTGGTGACCGGCGGCTTTCACCACTTTGCCGACCCGGTGGCCGAGTTGCTGGGGTTTGAGCGAGTGGTCGGCAACCGGCTGGAAGTGGGCGCGGGCCAGCTGACCGGCGGGCTGCTCGGCGATGTCGCCGACAGTGGGACCAAGCTGCGGGTATTACAGGATGAAGCGGCGCAACTTGGGGAGAATGTCGTCACCCTGGCGACCGGCGACGGGGCCAACGACATCCCGATGATCGAGGCGGCGACCTATGGCGTTGCCTACCGGGCCAAGCCCAAGGCCCGCCTCGCCGCCAACGGCCGCATTGACCGGGGCGACCTGACCAGCGTCTTGAAGCTGCTCGGCATCCCGCGCAGCGACTGGACGGCGGCCTAGAGCCAGCTGGTGATCTGCTCCAGCGGCTTCTTGCGCACGGCATGGGCGGGCACGGTCGCGTCGGGGGCGGGCAGGCCTGTAACCACGATCATCAGAGGCTTTTCGTGCTCCGGCCGGCCGCAGATCTTCCGCAGGAAACCCATCGGGGAGGGCGTGTGGGTCAGTGTCGCGCAGCCCGCTTCGTGCAGGGTCGCCAGCAGCAGCCCGCAGGCGATCCCGACGCTCTCGTTGATATAGTAGTTCTGCGTCTTGCCGTCTTCCTCGATCCCGCCCTTGCGTTGGGCGAACACGACGATCAGCCAGGGCGCGGTTTCGAGGAACGGCTTGTCGGCATCGGTGCCGAGATCCTTGAGCGCATCGAGCCATTCATCGCTTGCCTTGCCTGCATAGAAGGCGCGCTCTTCCGCCTCTGCTGCTTCGCGGATTGCGCGCCTGGTTTCAGGCGAGGAGATGACCGCAAAGTGCCACGGTTGGTGGTTGGCGCCGTTGGGTGCGCTGCCAGCCGCAAGGATCGCGTGTTCGATCACTTGGCGCGGCACCGGGGCATCGGCGAAATAACGGCAGCTGCGCCGGGTTGCCAGCCGCTCTCGCATTGCCGTGGCGCGGGCAATGCGCTCGGCATCGGTCAGGTCGGGCAGGGTGTAGGGCAGGGTCTGGTGCGGTCGCATGGGGCTTTCTATCCCGCCTGTTCGCCCGCCGCGAGGGTCTTGTTACGGAGCACTATTGACAGTATTGTAAGTACACCCGTGCATGGAGTGCCCGATGGAACTGATCGACCGCCCGCTCGTACACCCCCGCCGCAAGGTCACTGGCTTTCGCCCGATCAAGGCGATGCGCCATTTCGGCAAGCTGGTGGCGGACAAGGAAGACACCGAGCAGGTGTTCCAGATCATCGATGCGCTCAAGGGGCGCAAGAGTGTGTGGCAGATGGCTGATTTCATCGCCACCCCGCAGGCCAGGATGCTGCTGGAGCGGGGCGAGGCGCTGCCGCCGCTGCTCGACGATCATGCCCGCTGGGCCAAATGCGCGCCCAATTCGCTCGCCCGCCGTTATGTCGAATTCATGGAGCGCGAAGGGCTGACCGCGGCCGGGCTGGTGGCGGAAAGCCACAAGTTCAAGCCGAAGGACGAGCGGTTCGAGGACCTCTACGAATGGTACATCGAGCGGCTGCGCGATACGCATGACCTCTTTCACGTGCTGACCGGCTATGGCCGCGATCCGCTGGGCGAACTGTGCCTGCTCGGCTTCAGTTACGAGCAGAACCATTCGCCCGGCGTGCTGTTCATTGCCTGGATGGGCGCACGGCAGATGGCGAAGGAAACGGGCATGAGGGCGCCGGTCATGGAGGCGCTGGCCGAAGGGCGCAGGCTGGGGCGCGAGGCCGACAAGCTGGCCCATGCTGACCTGCTCACCACGCTGCCTGATGATATCGATGCAGTGCGTGCGCGGCTTAAGATCGGCAAGCCGGAGGCCTATCGCCAGTGCCTGCGCCTGTTCGAGGACCTGCCGACGCGCGAGGGCGGGTGGCAGGTGCAGTTGCCCGAATCGCAAGCCAGGGCGGCCTAAAGCCCCATCATCCGGCAATCGCCCCAGTCGACCGCAAGGTGCCACAGCGCACCGAGCCCAAGCGCGCGAGCCCACCATTTCGGCACCAGCAGCAACAGGCCGTAGATCACGGCAGCCCAGATCGTGTGCAGCGGGTGGAAGCCGATCGAGCAGCGGTCCGGATCGAACATCGGGGTGGCCAGCAAGTGGTCTAAATCGATCAGGTTGGCGGCGAGGATCACCAGCCCCGCGCGCTGCCAGTTCTCCCGCCAGAACAGCCAGCCAAGTGCGAACGGCGCGAGGAAATGGCCGGAGTAGTGGACCAGGGCTGGGAGGAGGTCAGGCATGGTCACGCACCGTCAGTCCGTAAGTTCCCGCCTGCGCGGGGGCCTCACCCCTCCATCCACTCCGCAAAGAAGTGATCATTCGCGGCTCGCAGGTCAGATAGCGCAACGTCTAGCACAGCCTCTCCGCCGACTGTCCCGATGCGCTGGAAACCGATCAGAGAGGCCGCCTCGGACTCCGGCCCTTCGGCAAGAATGGCGTTGAAGGCGTCGATATCGGTGTCAGAAACCGTCACCACATAACGGGCCTGATCCTCGCCAAACCACCACTGTGCTGGGGTGTAGGCTTTGTCTTGCATGACGGTCGCACCGATACCGCCCTTGAGGGCCATTTCTGCCAGCGCCACTGCCAGACCGCCATCTGAGATGTCATGCACCGCATTGACCAGCCCGGCGGCGATCAAGTTGCGTACGATCAAACCGACGCCCAGTTCCGCTTGCAGGTCGACCGGAGGTGCGCGGCCTTCATCGCGGCCCATGACGTCGAGCAGCCAGCGCGACTTACCGAGGTGAGAGCGGGTCGGGTCGGGCTTGGCCCAGAAGTCGGGCGCGACCAGATAGATCGCATCCCCGTCGTTCTTGAACCCCATCGTCATCATCCTGGAATAGTCATCGATGATGCCGACCCCGCCGATCGCGGGGGTGGGTAGGATGGCCGAGCCGCCGCCGGTCGCCTTGCTCTCGTTGTAGAGGCTGACGTTGCCGCTCACGATCGGAAAGTCGAGCGCGCGGCAGGCGTCGCCCATGCCTTCAAGCGCATGGACCAGCTGCGCCATGATTTCGGGCCGCTGCGGGTTGGCGAAGTTGAGGCAGTTGGTCACCGCCAGCGGCCGCGCGCCCACCGCGCAGAGGTTGCGGTAAGCCTCGGCAATCGCCTGCTTGCCGCCTTCGTAGGGGTCAGCATAGACATAGCGCGGGGTGCAGTCGGTGGTGATTGCCAGCGCCTTCCTGGTGCCATGCACCCGCACCACGCCCGCATCACCGCCGGTCTGGAGCGTGTCGGCCCCGACCTGGCTGTCATACTGTTCGTAAATCCATCGCTTGCTGGCGAGGTTGGGCGTGGCCATCAGCTTGAGCAGATCCGCGCCGATATCGGTGCTTTCGGGCACCTCGCCGAGCGGCTTGATCTGCGCCCAGGCCTTGTATTCTTCCTTGGAAAGATAGGGCCGGTCATAGAGCGGCGCGTCGGCGGCCAAGGGCCCCAGCGGAATGTCGCACACGACCTCGCCGTTCCATTCCAGCACCATATGCCCGGTATCGGTCACTTCGCCGATCACCGCGAAGTCGAGTTCCCACTTCCTGAAGATCGCTTCCGCCATCGGCTCCTTGCCGGGCTTGAGGACCATGAGCATCCGCTCCTGGCTCTCGCTCAGCATCATCTCGTAGGGCGTCATGCCTTCTTCGCGGCAGGGGACCATGTTCATGTCGAGCCGGATGCCGGCCTTGCCGTTGGTCGCCATTTCGACGCTGGAGCTGGTCAGCCCCGCCGCGCCCATATCCTGGATCGCGACGATGGCATCCGTGGCCATCAGTTCGAGGCAGGCCTCGATCAGCAGCTTCTCGGTGAAGGGATCGCCCACCTGCACCGTGGGGCGCTTGGCATCGGCATCCTCGCCGAAATCCGCGCTGGCCATGGTTGCTCCGTGGATGCCGTCACGCCCGGTCTTGGAGCCGACATAGACGATCGGATTGCCGACCCCGGTGGCGGCGCTGTAGAAAATCTTGTCCGCATCCGCGACGCCGACGGTCATCGCGTTGACGAGGATATTGCCGTCATAGGCGGGGTGGAAATTGGTCTCGCCCGCCACAGTCGGCACGCCCACGCAATTGCCGTAGCCGCCGATCCCCGCGACCACGCCCTTGACCAGATGCTGCATCTTGGGGTGCTCTGGCCGGCCGAAGCGCAGCGCGTTGGCGTTGGCGATGGGGCGCGCGCCCATGGTAAACACGTCGCGCAGGATGCCGCCCACACCGGTTGCCGCGCCCTGATAGGGCTCGATGTAGCTGGGGTGGTTGTGGCTCTCCATCTTGAAGATCGCCGCCTGACCATCGCCGATGTCGATCACGCCCGCGTTCTCGCCCGGGCCGCAAATGACCCACGGGGCCTCGGTCGGCAGTTTCTTGAGGTGCAGGCGGCTCGACTTGTACGAGCAATGCTCCGACCACATGACCGAGAAGATGCCGAGCTCCACCGTATTGGGCTCGCGCCCCAGCGCATGCAGGACGCGCTCGTATTCTTCCGGGGAGAGGCCGTGGGACTCGACGATTTCGGGCGTGATCTGGCTCATGGCGCGCCCTTAGCGGGCGGCGGGCTTTCCCGCTAGCCCCGCGCAGACGCCTGCGTGCGGGTTCTCCCCACCCACCAGGCGAGCGCCGTAACCAGTGCGTAGGCAATCAGCGCGGTGCCGTAGAGCTCCGGCCCGGCCTCGGTCGGGGGCGGACCGAACCAGTTTACGGCCTGGATGAGCGCGAGCACGCCGCCGAGCGCCATAACCGGCAGTAACGGCCCGCGCCGCACTTTCACATACCAGGCGAGCGCGCCGAAGGTCAGCACCAGTTCCAATGGCATGGCGATCATCGGGTGATCCCACAGCGCCAAACCCAGCGGCGGCGGGCTGCCCGCCAGTGTCAGATCAGGCGCGTGCACCAGCAGATCAAGGAACCAGTGAGCTAGCACCACCGCGCCGCCAATCATTGCCGCAGTGCGGTCACGCACGATCACCCACAGCAGACCAGCAAAGCCGGCAGCCCATACCGCGCTCCCCAGCAGGCTATGGGTATAGGGCATGTGATAGAAATCAATCGGGTTCATCACCGTCAGACCGGGCACCACCCGCATGTGCTCCATGCCAGCCCAGGCGAGGGCAAAGAATCCCCAGTCGACCAGTTGCGCGGCGACGAACAGCGTGCCTAGGCCGGGTGACTTCTTGCTGACCGCCGCAGCGGCGAGGGCAGGGGCCCAGTGACCGATGAACACGCGGCTAGCTGGCGAATTTCAGCGTGGCCCAGCAGGCGACGCCGGAGGCAACCGCCGTGGCGAATGCGCCCCAGGCGATGTCCATCACGCTGATCTGGGTCGACCACACCTTGAGCACCGCTTGGCTGGTCAGGTCGAATGTGGCGTAGCACAGGGCGCCCAGCAGCGCGCCATTGAGGACTGCGATGGATACCTGTCCGCTGGCGATGCCAGGTTTGATCGCGAACCAGACCATCCCGGCAACGTAGATCAGGTAAAATGCTATGGCCGCGCCCCAGCGCACCTCGCTCGCCATGATCGCGCCGATCACCGGACGATAGAGATTGGGCGCGGCCCAGCGCAGCCAGAAGGCGTCAAGAATGCCGAACGAAATGGCGGCGGCAAGATAGGCGATAATCCACTTCATTTGGCTTTCCCCGTTTTGCGCAGCTTGACCAAGCGCGGGCCGCCGGTCAATGCTCCTGCACATGGCAGAGGGTTCCCCGGATATCGCAGGGCTGAGCTTCGAGGATGCGCTGCGTGCGCTCGAAGAAGTCGTGCGCAAGCTCGAAAGCGGCGAAGTGCCGCTCGACCAGTCGATCGATCTCTACGAACGCGGCGAGGCGCTGCGCAAGCACTGCCAGGCGCGGCTCGACGCGGCTCAGGCCCGGATCGAAAAGATCGTCACCGGCGCCAATGGCGAAGCGCGCGGGGCGGTGCCGTTCGATGCCGACGGCTGACGCGGTGGGTGCCGCTCCGACCATCCTGTCCGAAGCGCTGACGGCCATTCAGAGCGAGGTCGACGGAACTTTTGACTCCATGCTCCCAGTGCCGCCGGATACCCGTGCACGGCTGGTGGAGGCCATGCGTTATGCCGTAATTGGCGGCGGCAAGAGGGTCCGCCCGTTGCTGGTGGCCACAGTTGCCGGCATGTACGGGGTCGAGCGCAATATCGCGGTCCGGGCGGGCTGCGCGGTCGAGGCGATCCACGTCTATTCGCTGATCCACGATGACCTGCCGTGTATGGACGATGACGACCTGCGCCACGGCAAACCGACGCTGCACAAGGCGTTCGACGAGGCAACCGCGGTGCTGGCCGGGGATTCGCTCCATGCGCTGGCGTTCGAGATCCTGGCCGATCCCATGCTCAGCGGCGATCCCTTTACGCGGGCACAACTGGTCTCCACGCTGGCGACGGCGAGCGGGATGAACGGCATGGCCGGCGGCCAGATGATGGACATGATGGCAGACGGGGCGGACTATGACCTCCACACCATCACCCGCCTGCAACAGCTCAAGACCGGCGCACTGCTTGCCGCCTCGGTCGAGATGGGGGCAATCCTGGGCCATCTGTCGCCCGAGGGGCGCGGGCACCTGCGCGCCTATGCCCGTGACATCGGCCTCGCTTTCCAGATCGCCGACGATCTGCTCGACGTTGAGGGCGACGCAGACAAGGCCGGCAAGGCGCTGCGCAAGGACGAGGAACAGGGCAAGCAGACCTTCGTCACCCTGATGGGAGTCGCGGGGGCGCGGGCGCAGGCGAATGCTCTGGTCGAGCAGGCAGTGGGCCATCTCGCCGCGCATGGCCGCGAGGCGGACCTTTTGCGCGCACTTGCCCGTTATATTGTGGAGAGGGACCACTGATGAGCCAACGCATCGGCATCTATCCGGGCACATTCGACCCGATCACGCTGGGCCACGCCGACATTATCCGGCGCGGCAGCAAGCTGGTCGACACGCTGATCATTGGCGTCACTACCAATCCCAGCAAGAACCCGATGTTTTCGACCGAGGAGCGCCTCGCCATGGTCGAGCGCGAGGTGGCTGCGCTCGGCCTCGATAACGTCGAGGTGGTCGGCTTCAACGCGCTCCTGGTCAAGTTCGCGCGGGCAAAGGGTGCCAATGTTCTGGTGCGGGGCCTGCGGGCGGTGGCTGACTTCGAATACGAGTACCAGATGGCGGGCATGAATCAGCAGCTCGACCATTCGATCGAGACGGTCTTTCTTATGGCCGACGTCTCGCTCCAGCCGATCGCGTCGAAACTGGTCAAGGAAATCGCTCTGTTTGGCGGTGACATAACGCCGTTCGTCAGCAAGGTCGTGTGTGACGATGTGATCGCCCGGGTGGAAACCCTGGGCCAGCTCGGGGACTACTGAACGCCATTGCCCGTCAGCTATTCATTGAAGTGACAGCCGCGCGCGGCTAGACCGCATCCTCGATACCGAAGGACAGTACGGGATTTCCATGCTCAAAGCCCTGATTGCTGCTGGTGCGCTTGCCGCGCTGGTTGCCACACCCGCCGTTGCCCGTGCCCAGGAGGAAGCGCCGGCTGCGCCGCGCGTATACCAGCCGATCAACTTCAACATCGAAGAGGACCGGGAGAACATTCTCCTGCTCGACCTGTCCAACGGCAAGCGGGTGGCGATCCGCCTAATGCCGGACTGGGCACCTGCCCATATCGACCGGGTCAAGACTCTCGCCCGGCAGGGCTTCTATGACGGGGTGATTTTTCACCGCGTGATCGACGGATTCATGGCGCAGACCGGCGACCCGACCGGAACCGGCCGTGGCGGATCGGAATTGCCGGACCTCACTGCTGAATTCAATCCGATGCCGCACTTGCGCGGCACTGTGTCGATGGCCCGTGCGGCGTCGGATGACAGTGCCAACAGCCAGTTTTTCATCGTCTTTTACCCGCGCTTCAGCCTCGACAAGAAGTACACCAACTTCGGCCGGGTGATAGCGGGGATGGATGCGGTTGACGCGATCCAGCGCGGCGAGCCGCCCGCCAACCCGACCACGATCCTGCAGGCCTCGATCGCCGCAGACAACAAGCCGCCACGCCTTGCCCCGCCGCCGGCGGCGCCGGAGGCGATCTCGGTCGACGATCTCAACGCCCCGATCAGCCAGTAAGATTCAGCCATGAAGGTCGACCTGTTCGACTTCGACCTGCCGCAGGAGCTGATCGCCCTGAGGCCGGCCGTGCCGCGCGATGCCGCGCGGTTGCTCCATGTCACCGCAGACGGACCGTTCACTGATCGAACCGTGCGTGACCTGCCCGACCTGCTACAGCCGGGCGACGTGCTGGTGTTCAACGATACCCGCGTGATCCCGGCGCAACTGGAGGGGCTGCGGGGAGAGGCCAGGATTGGCGCAACGCTGCACAAGCGGCTCGACCTGCGCCGCTGGCAGGCCTTCATCCGCAATGCCAAGCGCCTGCGCGAAGGGGACAGGATCGAATTTCCTGCCGGAGTTTGCGCGATTGCCGAGGCTCGGCTCGCTGATGGCAGCTTCACCCTTCGGTTTGAGGGCGACGAGCCGGTGGAGGTGCTGCTGGAAAGGGCAGGGCAGGTTCCGCTGCCGCCCTATATCGCGGGGAAGCGCGCGATCGACGAGCGTGATCGCGAGGATTACCAGACCATGTTCGCGCGCGAGGATGGGGCGGTTGCTGCGCCTACGGCCGCGCTTCATTTTACACCCGGGCTGTTGGCGGCCCTCGATGCGCGCGGGTTCAGACGCGAGACGCTCACCCTGCATGTTGGCGCAGGTACGTTCCTTCCCGTGAAGGCGCAGGACACGGCCGACCACCAGATGCACAGCGAGTGGGGCCGGATCGAGGCTGCCACCGCTGATCGCCTCAACGCAGCGCGCGCGGCAGGTGGCCGGGTGATCGCGGTTGGCACCACCAGCCTGCGCCTGCTTGAAAGCGCGACCGGAGAGGACGGCGTCATCCGCCCGTTCGCGGGCGACACCGACATCTTCATCACGCCCGGTTACAGCTTCCGCGCGGTCGACGGACTGATGACCAATTTCCACCTGCCGAAATCAACATTGATGATGCTTGTCAGTGCGCTGATGGGCCGCGAGCGGATGATGGCGGCCTATGCCCACGCTATCCGCGATGGATATCGCTTCTACAGCTACGGGGATTCCAGTCTGCTGATTCCCTGATCCGATCAGCGGAGAAACAGCCCCTCGGTGTCGAGTAGCCGGTCAATCAGGGCGTCATCGGCAGGAAATCGTCCATCGAGCATGAGCATGGCGATGCCGTGGGCGATCGCCCAGGCTTGCAGGGCCATGCGTTCCGCACTGTCTTCATCGGGTGTGAGGCTCCGAGTCATCTGTACCAGCAGCAGCCAGGCGCGGTCTTCCTTGTGACCGGCGTGACTTTCCGGGACTCCATGCGAGAACATCAGACGGAACAGGGCGGGATGGGCCAGGGCAAAGCGGACGTAGGTCCGCCCAGAGGCACTGAAACCGGCCGCGCCGCCGCCAGCTTCTTCGGCCGCCCTCTGTTGCGCAGATGCAAGCCGGTCCAGCCCTTCGGCGGCGAGGGCAGCAAGCAGGGCGCTCTTGTTGGGAAAGTGGCGATAGACTGCGGTTGGCGAGACGCCGACCGAGCGGGCCAGCGCCCGCAGCGAGATGTCGACGTCCCCAGCATCCTTCTCAAGCGCAGCCAGTCCCGCCTCGATCAGGGCTTCGCGCAGGGCGCCGTGGTGGTAGGTTTCAGGCGATGTTGACACTGTTATCTTTGCGGCTATGTTAACGTCGTTCACTTTATAGGGAAGGCGAGTCGGTCATGGCAAGTGTCATCGAGAGAACCATCCGCAAGGCGGTTACCCCGGCCATCATGGCCGTTGCAGGAATGAACCGCACCCGGCTCGATGGGGCCGACCGCAATCCCTTCGTCAACGGCGTCCACACACCGATGGCCGACGAATTGACGCTCGACGCTTTGACGGTGACTGGTACAATCCCCGCTGAACTGGATGGTCGCTATGTGCGGATCGGTCCGAACCCGTTTCGTGATCCCGGCAAGGGCCATCACTGGTTCCTGGGCGACGGGATGGTTCACGGCGTCCGGCTGCGCGCCGGGAAGGCTGAGTGGTATCGCAACCGCTACATCCGTTCGCAGGAACTGGAGGGCAAGGGTGGTCCGGCGGCCGTTCCCGGTCCGCGACGGGGGCGGGCTGACACGGTCAACACCAATGTACTGGGCGTGGGCGGCAAGATCATGGCCCTGGTCGAGGCCGGATCGTTTCCGGTCGAACTGGACGATAATCTCGAATCGGTGGCCTATTCCGACTTCGGCGGCGGCCTGACCGGCAGCTTTACGGCCCATCCGCACCAGTGCCCTGACACAGGCGAATTCCATGCGATCTGCTATGACGGGATGGTCCATGACACGATCCGCCACGTAGTCCTTGATCGTGCGGGCAAGGTCCTGCGGGAAACGCCTGTCACAGTGGTCAACGGCCCCTCGATTCATGACTGCGCGCTGACCGCAAACTACGCGGTGGTGCTGGATCTGCCGGTGACCTTCTCGATTAAGGCGGTGATCAACGGTTACCAGTTCCCATACCGCTGGAACGCGGACCACAAGGCACGCGTCGGGCTGGTGCCGCGCCAGGGCGGTGAGCCGATCTGGTGCGAGGTTGATCCCTGCTACGTTTTCCACGTTGGCAACAGCTTCGAGGATGATTCTGGCCGGGTCGTGATCGACCTGTGCGCTTACGAGACGATTTTCGATGGCGATATGCCGGGGCCCTACGGCCGCCCCCTTGGGCTCGAGCGGTGGACCATCGACCCACAAACCGGCACGGTTTCCCGGATGACGCTGGACCGGGCCGGGCAGGAGTTCCCGCGTCCGGACGAACGCTACTTCACCAAGCCCTATCGCTACCTCTGGTCGATGGGCCTCCCGGAGGATGGGGATCTGGAATTCGTCGCGCCGATGCCGCTTTATCGCCACGACCTCGTAACCGGCGAGCGGATCGCGCATGATTTCGGCGAGGGCCGCATTCCTGGCGAGTTCGTCTTCGTCCCGCGCAACGAAAGTGCCCCTGAAGGCGATGGCTGGGTTATGGGCTATGTGATCGACCGCAACGCCCGCACCAGCGTGCTGGAAATCCTTGATGCCATGACGCTGGGCCCGGTTGCCTCAGTCGCTATCCCCCATCTCGTTCCGCCGGGGTTCCACGGCAACTGGATTGCCGCTAGCTGAGGCAGGTGGATGCGATTCTCGAACTCGAAGGGCTCAGCAAGACCTACCCGGGTGGGTTGAAGGCGCTCGATTCGGTCGACCTGACTGTCCACAAGGGCGAAATCTTCGCGCTGCTCGGCCCCAACGGTGCGGGCAAGACCACGCTGATCGGTGCGGTCTGCGGCTTGGTGCGGCCCACGGCCGGAACGATGCGCGCCTTCGGGCATGACCTCGCGACCGACTGGCGCCGCGCGCGGGCCCGGATCGGGCTGGTACCGCAGGAACTCGCCACTGATATGTTCGAGCCGGTCATCCGCGCGGTTAGCTATTCGCGCGGGCTGTTCGGCCTGCCGCCCGATAAGGCCCGGATCGAAGAAATCCTCCGCTCGCTCAGCCTGTGGGACAAGCGTGACGAGCGGATCATGGCGCTGTCAGGCGGGATGAAGCGGCGGGTGCTGATTGCCAAGGCTATGGCGCACGAGCCTGACCTGCTGTTCCTCGACGAGCCGACCGCCGGCGTCGACGTAGAACTGCGGCGCGACATGTGGCGCCAGATCGATGCCATGCGCGCGCGCGGGGTGACCATCGTGCTCACCACCCACTACATCGAGGAAGCCGAAGAAATGGCGGACCGCGTGGGAATCATTCGCGGCGGCCGGATCCTGATGGTGGACGACAAGGCGGCCATGATGGCCCGACTCGGGCGGACTGAAGCGATCATCGATCTGGTTCAGCCACTCGCTTCGCTTCCCGAGGCCTTGCAGGGGTTCCCGGTCCATCTGGAGCAGGATGGCCACCGATTGTGCTATCGCGGTGGGGACGGGACCGGCAAGGGCAAGGCGGAGATAGCCGCGCTGGTCAAGGCGCTGGTGGCGGCCGGGATCGACTTTGCCGGGATCGACATCCACGAATCTTCGCTGGAGGACATTTTCGTCGGCCTTCTGTCAGAGGGGCAGGCGGCATGAGCTTCAACTGGCGCGGCACCTGGGCGATCTACCAGCGCGAGCTGCTGCGGTTCCTGCGCACGGCATTCCAGTCGATCCTCTCGCCGGTGCTGACGACCTCGCTCTATTTCATCGTTTTCGGAGCGGCGATTGGCGGACGGATGCCGGACCTTGGCGGGGTCGAGTATGCCGCCTTCATCATCCCCGGCCTGCTGATGCTGACCCTGCTGGGGGAAACCACCAGCAATTCGAGCTTCGGGATCTATATGCCGCGGTTCACCGGCACGATTTACGAACTGCTCAGCGCGCCGGTCGGTGTGGCTGAAACCCTGGTCGGTTTCGTCGGGGCCGCCGCCACAAAGAGCCTGATCCTCGCCGCGATCATCCTCGCCACGGCAACGCTGTTCGTCGACTACACCATCGCCCACCCCCTGTGGGCGGTGCTCTACATCATGCTGGTTGCCGCCGCCTTCAGCCTGTTCGGGTTCATTCTCGGTATCTGGGCGGACAATTTCGAGAAGCTGGGCATAATTCCCATGCTGATCCTCACGCCGCTGACCTTCCTCGGCGGAACGTTCTATTCAATCGAGATGCTGCCCAAGCCGTGGGACATGCTCGCGCTGGCCAATCCGATCGTCTACCTCGTCAACGGATTGCGGTGGACCTTCTACGGCAGCTCGGACGTGTCTTTTGCCGTGTCGCTGGGCATCACGCTCGGCTTTCTGGCGCTGTGCACGACCATCATTGCGGTGATTTTCCGCACCGGCTGGCGGCTGCGGGCCTGACGCGCTAGGGGCGCGGACCATGACCAGCCCGCGCTTTGCTTTCGAACTCCATGCCACTGACGGGAAGGCCCGCACCGGCCTGATCCGGATGCGTCGGGGCGAGATCCGCACGCCCGCGTTCATGCCGGTCGGCACTGCGGCGACGGTCAAGGCGATGAAGCCTGAAAGCGTGCGCGCGACCGGTGCCGATATCATCCTCGGCAACACCTACCACCTGATGCTGAGGCCGGGGGCAGAGCGGGTGGCGCGGCTCGGCGGCCTCCACCGGTTCATGAACTGGGACCGCCCGATCCTGACCGACAGCGGCGGCTATCAGGTGATGAGCCTCAGCGACCTGCGCAAGCTGACCGAGCAGGGGGTGGAGTTCCGCAGCCATCTCGACGGCTCGAAACACATGCTGACGCCGGAGCGGAGCATGGAAATCCAGCGCTTGCTCGGCAGCGATATCGTCATGGCCTTCGACGAATGCCCGCGCGCGGACCGCCCGCGTGACGAAATCGCCGCGAGCATGGAACTGTCGATGCGCTGGGCACGGCGCAGCCGCGATGGCTTTGATGCAGGCGGCGAACATGCGGAAGGTGCAGCGCTGTTCGGCATCCAGCAGGGCGCGCTCGACGAGGACCTCCGGCGCATTTCGGCCGAAAAGCTGCGCGAGATCGGCTTCGATGGCTATGCCGTCGGCGGCCTCGCCGTGGGCGAGGGGCAAGAGGCGATGTTCGCCACGCTCGATTTCGCGCCCGATATGCTTCCCACAGACCGCCCGCGCTATCTCATGGGGGTGGGGAAACCTGACGATCTGGTCGGCGCGGTCGAGCGCGGGATCGACATGTTCGATTGTGTGCTTCCGACCCGCTCCGGGCGCAACGGGCAGGCCTTCACCTGGAACGGCCCGCGCAACCTGAGGAACGCCCGCCACGCAGAGGATACCGGCCCGCTGGATGAGCGCTGCCCGTGCCCGACCTGTGCCAGCTACAGCCGCGCCTACCTTCATCACCTGCAGAAATCAGGTGAAATCCTTGGTGCGATGCTGGTGACCGAGCACAACCTCGCGTTCTACCAGCACCTGATGCAATCGATGCGCGAGGCGATAGCAGCAGGGCGGTTCGCTCCGTTCGCGAGCGAGTTCCGGCGCGGGTATCTGGGGACAGGCTAAGGGTTGCGGCCCAGGAATGCCGCGAGCCGCGGTGACTTCTTGCCCGGCTCCTTCGGCCGGATGGATCGTGCCAGCTTCGCAATCCGCGCCTCCCAGCCGGGCAGTGATTTTTCCGCTGCACCCTTGCGGACTGGCCCGAGCGCGAGAATGCGCACTGGCCGGAAGCCGCAGAATTCCAGCACCTGCTTGCGCCATCGCTTGATCACGGCGTTGCCGTAACTCAGCCGCAGGAAGAGTGGCGGGGTGTCCATCGTGATGAGTGCATCGGCAGATCGCCCTGCAAGTAGCCTGTCCCACCAGGGGTCGTCGGCGTGATAGGAAAACGCGAAGCCGGGCAGCAGCAGCCGGTCGATCAATCCCTTGAGCAGGGCCGGTTCGGCGCCCCACCACATCGGGAATGCCAGGACGAGATGGTCACAGGCGTCAAGTGCTTCGGCAAAGCGATGCAGGTCCGGCTCCCATTCCGTCCGCTTTGCGTATCCATGCTTGAGAACCGGATCGAAAACGAGATCAGCCAGTGAGAACCGCACCACCGATACCGAGGCTGGCAAAGCCGCAGCGTAAGTATCGAGCAGGTGGGCGGACAACCGATCTCTGTCGGGATGTCCGTCAATCATCAGTACCCGCATAGTGCACCCCCCTTTCGGAGGAGGGTTATCGCATATCTGCTGAACGAAAAAGGGCGGCCCCGCAGGACCGCCCTCTTGTTTCGTCGCTGTCCCTCAGGATCAGCGCGAGTAGAATTCGACCACCAGGTTCGGTTCCATGGTGACGGGGTAAGGCACCTCGTCCAGCTTGGGAACGCGGGTAAAGGTGATCTTGTCGGTGCCGTCAGGCGCAACATAATCGGGAATGTCACGCTCGGGCAGGCTCTGCGCTTCGATCACCAGCACCATTTCCTGGGCCTTCTTGCCGAGGCTGATCACGTCGCCCACGTCGATCCGGCGGCTCGCAATGTTGCACTTCACGCCGTTGACGTGGATGTGGCCGTGGCTGACGATCTGGCGCGCAGCGAAAATGGTCGGTGCGAACTTGGCGCGGTAGACCACCATGTCAAGGCGGCGCTCGAGCAGGCCGATCAGGTTCTGCGAAGTATCGCCCTTCATCCGCGACGCTTCCTGGTAGGTGCGCTTGAACTGCTTCTCGGTCACATCGCCGTAGTAGCCCTTGAGCTTCTGCTTGGCGCGCAACTGCAGGCCGAAGTCGCTGACCTTGCCCTTGCGGCGCTGGCCATGCTGGCCGGGGCCATAGGAACGCTTGTTAACCGGAGAATTGGGACGACCCCAGATGTTTTCTCCCATCCGGCGGTCGAGTTTGTACTTGGCGCTTTTGCGCTTCGACATGTGTCGCATCCTTCGATTTGCTGAACCATCCCCCCAATCCACTTTGAACTGGAGCTGGCCATTCAACCCGGCATCGCACCACCTGACTTGCTGTCATGCGCGGCCACCGCTTCACCGGGGTGCGGGGCCAATTGCGAGCGCGCGCCCTAGCAGGATTGCCGCCCCCGTCAAGGTGGTTGGGGGGCAAGCCAATCCGGCACTCGACAAATGGCCGTGCGCGGGGCAGGGCGCGCGACCATGAACGAACAGTCGAAAGCCCCCGAGGACTGCGCGACCATGGCCGAAGTGCGGGCCGGGGTCGATGCAACCGATCGCGCACTGATGGACCTGCTCGACCGCAGGTTCGGCTACATGCGCGCCGCCGCCCGGATCAAAGCCGATCGCGGCGTGGTTCGCGATGAGGCGCGTAAAGCACAGGTTATCGGAAATGCCCGCGCCGATGCCGCCGTGCGGGGCCTTCCTGCGGATGCACTGGCAGCCATCTGGGAGCAGCTGGTCGAGGCTTCGATTGCCTATGAACTGGTCGAGTGGGACCGGATCAGGACCTGACGCTGCGCCCCAGCGTCGTCAGCACCCCGCGCAGGGTGCGGACTTCGAAGTGGTTCCAGCCCGGCTTGGTCAGCACCCCGCGCAAGGTGCGGCGGGTCGCTTCGGCCCTTCCTTCGGGGAGGAAATAGCCGCGCGGCTCCAGCAAGGCTTCGAAGTGGGCGATCAGGCCTTCCAGCTCTTCCTGCGGTGCCGGCGGCAGAATTTCCTCTTCCGGCGGTGAAGCCAGATCCAGTGATTTGGACCATTCATAGGCACACAGGACGACCGCCTGGGCTAGGTTGAGCGAGCCGAAGTCCGGGTTGATCGGCACGGTCACGATGGTGCGGGCGAGAGCGACATCCTCGGTTTCCAACCCGGAGCGTTCGGCCCCGAATAGAATGGCATTGCGCCCTGGCTGCGCGTGGATTTGCTGCGCAGCTAACTCTGGGGTCACGACGGGCTTGGTCACGCCGCGCTTGCGCACGGTTGTGGCATAGACATGGGCGCAGTCGGCCACGGCCTCGGCCGTGGTCTCATAGACCTTTGCCTGGGCCAGCACCGCATCTGCACCCGCCGCGGCCGGCCCGGCTGATGGGTTGGGCCAGCCATCGCGCGGTGAGACCAGCCGCATTTCGGTCAATCCGAAATTGAGCATGGCCCGCGCCGCCTTGCCGATATTCTCGCCCAGCTGCGGGCGGACGAGGACGATCACGGGCGCGTTCACGCTGACATCAACCTTTGCCCGCTGCTTCCTGCACAGTGCTGGCGAATTCCTCGAAATCCTTTGCCTCGCTGAAATCGCGATAGACGCTGGCGAAGCGGATGTAGGCGACGCTGTCGATCTGGCGCAGCCCTTCCATCACCAGCTCGCCGATGCGGGAAGACGGCACTTCGCTCTCGCCGGACACTTCGAGCTGGCGCTGGATGCCGGAGACGAGCTGGTCGATCCGTTCCTGCGCCACCCCGCGCTTGCGGCAGGCGAGGGCGACCGATTGTTCCAGTTTGCGCCGGTCGAATGCCTCGCGGCGCCCTTCGTTTTCCTCGGCGCCGCTCTTGACCACCACCACTTCGCGCAATTGCACCCGTTCAAATGTGGTGAAGCGTGCGCCGCAGCTGTCGCACTGCCGCCGCCGCCGGATCGAGGTGTTGTCCTCGGTCGGGCGGCTGTCCTTTACCTGGCTGTCGTCATGGGCACAGAACGGGCAGCGCATTTATCGTCCCGGATAGACGGGGAAGCGGGTGCAGAGTGCCTCGACCCGGCCGCGAACGCTTTCCTCCACCTGGGCATCGCCTTCGGGGCCATTCTTGGCGAGGCCGTCAACCACCTCAGCGATCAGCTTGCCGACTTCGCGGAACTCCTCGACCCCGAACCCGCGGGTCGTGCCCGCCGGGGTGCCGAGCCGCACGCCGCTGGTCACGAACGGGCTGCGCGTGTCGTAGGGGATGCCGTTCTTGTTGCAGGTCAGCCAGGCCCGGTCGAGGCCCTTTTCGGCGTCCTTGCCGGTCACGTTCTTTGCCGTGAGATCGACCAGCATCGAGTGGTTGTCAGTCCCGCCCGAGACGATCCGAAGGCCATGCTCTTCGAGGCTGGCGGCAAGTGCGCGCGCATTCTCGACCACGGCGCGGGCATAGGCCTTGAATTCGGGGCGCAGCGCCTCGCGGAAGGCAACTGCCTTGGCCGCGACCACATGCATCAGCGGGCCGCCCTGCAAGCCGGGGAAGACCGCCATGTTGAGCGGCTTGGTCAGCGCCTCGTCGTTCCACAGGATCACGCCCGAGCGTGGCCCCCGCAGGGACTTGTGGGTCGTGCTGGTGACGATGTGGGCATGGGGGAAGGGCGAGGGGTGCGCGCCCCCAGCCACCAGCCCCGAGATGTGGCTCATGTCGCACAGCAGGTAGGCACCGACTTCGTCGGCGATTTCGCGGAACCGCTTGAAGTCCCAGGTGCGCGAATAGGCGGTGCCGCCGCAGATGATCAGCTTCGGCTTGTGCTCGCGGGCGGTGGCAGCGACCTGATCCATGTCGATCTGCTCGTCGTCCTTGCGCACGCCATAGGCGACGGGGTTGAACCACTTGCCGCTCATGTTGACCGGCGATCCGTGGGTCAGGTGGCCACCCGAATTGAGATCCAGCCCCATGAACGTGTCGCCCGGATTGAGCAGGGCGAGGAACACCGCCTGGTTCATCTGGCTACCGCTGTTGGGCTGGACGTTGGCAAAGTTGCAGCCGAACAGCTCCTTCGCCCGCTCGATGGCCAGCGTTTCGACCACGTCGGCATATTCGCATCCGCCGTAGTAACGCTTGCCGGGATAACCTTCGGCATACTTGTTGGTAAACACGCTGCCGGTCGCTTCAAGCACCGCGCGGCTGGCGATGTTTTCGCTCGCGATCAGCTCGATCTTGTTCTGCTGGCGTTTGAGTTCGTTCTGCACCGCAGCGGCAATTTCCGGATCGGCCGTGGCGAGGTCATCCTGCCAGAAGCGGGTCATCAGGTCGGCGGTGCTCATTTCAGCGGTGGTCATCGGAAAATGCCTCAGCAGCTGGGGGTGGAAAGCTTGTCGACGCGGCGCTGGTGCCGGCCTCCGGCAAACGGTGTCTCGAGGAAGGCGGTGACGCAGGCCTTGGCCATGTCGATCCCAGTCAGGCGCGCGCCCATGGCAAGGACATTGGCGTCGTTGTGTTCGCGGGCAAGAGCCGCCGAAAGCGGTTCGGACACCAGCGCGCAGCGCACTGCCGGGTTGCGATTCACCGCAATGGAAATGCCGATCCCGCTGCCGCACAGGGCAATGCCGCGCGTCGCCGTGCCGTCTGCAATCACCGAAGCGAGGGTGTAGCCGTAGTCCGGATAATCGACGCTTTCAGCACTGTCCGGCCCAAGGTCGGCCACTTCGTGACCGTGCTCGATCAACCAGTCGCGCAGTTCAGCCTTGAGGGCGATGGCAGCATGGTCTGAGGCTATGGCGATACGCATGGCGGCCCCATAGTGGCTCAGGCGACGTTCCGCCACCCCGGACGCGCGGGTTTTAGACTAGTTCGGCAGGATTCGCCTGGCCCGCAGCACCTTGACCGGCTGGGCCAGCATTTGCCCTTTCAGCCAGCCTTCGCCCTTGTCGGGATCTGGCGGCAGAGCGTGGATCGCCTGGACCACGTCCATTCCCTCGACGACATATCCGAACACGGCATAACCGTTGCGCCAGACGGGATCGTCCGAGGCAGGGTCGGCATCAAGGCCGGTCTGGTCCTGCACCATGATCGAGAAGTCGCCGTTGGCAGTGCCCGGCTCTTCCATCGCCATCGACAGCGCGCCGTTGGTGTGGCTGAGGCCGGTGACCGAGGTCGGCTCATGCGGGATGCCGGGCAGAATGCGTTTGGGATCCCACTGGGTGCCGCCCTGAATCAGGCCATTTGGCTTGGGCTCCCGGTCAAGGTGCATGGCGCGGTAAAACACGATTCCGTCAAACCGCTTCTCATCGACATAGCGCAGGAAGTTGGCCGCGGTGATCGGCGCGCGTTCGGTTTCGATCCGCACGGTAATCGTGCCGAGGGTTGTTTCCAGCGCGACCAGGTCGGTGCGCGGCGGTGGAGTTTCCTGCGCGGCAAGGGGAGCGGTCAGGAAGGCGGCGATTACGAGGATGATTCGGCGGAGCATGGGTGCAAGTCTACTCGCTTATCCCGTCATTGCGAGCGGCGGCGCAGCATTTCGCGGTTCAACTGGCGGACTTCGGTCACCCCCATCAACCGCATTCCGCGTTCGATCTCGTCCTTCAGCAGGGTCAGCGCGCGCTCCACCCCGTCCTGCCCGGCTGCGGCGAGGGCGTAGAGATAGAGCCGCCCGCCCGATGCCGCAGTGGCTCCGGTAGCGAGCGCCTTGAGCACGTGGGTGCCGCGTCGGACGCCGCCGTCGCAGATCACCTCGATCTGCCCGCCAACCGCGTCGATGATCTCCTCGAGCTGGTCGAACGGGGCGCGGCTGCCATCGAGCTGGCGCCCGCCGTGGTTGGAGACCATGATCGCATTCGCGCCGATCTCCACGGCACGGCGGGCGTCGGCCACGCTCATCACGCCCTTGAGGCAGAAGGTTCCGCCCCAGTCCTGCCGGATACGCGCCGCGGTATCCCAGTCCATGCTGGTATCGAGCATGGTGTTGAAATACTCCGCGATACTCACCGCCTTGCCGGTGCCTTCGCTGACGTGGCTATCGAGGTTGGGCAGGCGGAACTTCTCGTGGAACATGTAGTCGAGCGCCCAGCGCGGGCGGGTGGCATAGGACCAGACGGCGCGCGGGGTGAACCTGGGCGGGGTGGTGAAGCCGGACCGCTGGCACCGTTCCCGCTTGCCCGAAACGATGGTGTCGACGGTGAGTGCGATGGCGTCAAACCCGCTCGCCTTGCACCGCTCGATCATCGAGGTGTTGAGCCCCTTGTCCTTATGGACGTAGAGCTGGAACATCTTCGGTCCGCTGGTTAGTGCCGCGATCTCCTCGATGCTGACGGTCGCCAGGCTGGAGATGCCGAACCACAGGCCGAACTTCTCTGCCGCACGGGCCACCGCGCGCTCACCCTGCCAGTGGAACACGCGCTGGAGCGCGGTGGGGCTGAGGACAAGGGGCAGGGCGCTTTGCCGTCCCATGATCGTACAGCGGGTATCGATCTGTTCGACCCCGGCGAGCACGTTGGGGACGAGGTCCACATCATCGAACGCGGCGGTATTTCGGCGCCTGGTGAGTTCATCATCGGCAGCGCCGTCGATATAGTCGAACACCGGCCACGGCAGGCGCCGCTTGGCGAGGATGCGGAGATCGGCGATGTTGTGGCAGTCGGACAGGCGCATCCGGCGGCTCTAACAGCCCCGCGAGCGCGAACCAATCCATTCATGCAGGCTTCAGGTTTACAGACGTAATCGATACGCTTACACACGTAATTGAAGTGTCGGGAGGGCGTCTTGGCGGAACGGATCAGCGAAGCGGAACATGCCGTGATGGAGGCGCTGTGGGAACGCAGCCCCCAGACGGCGACCGAAGTGTGCGAGCAGGTCTGCCGCGAGCGGGACTGGAGCTTGCCTACGGTCAAGACGCTGCTCTCGCGGCTGGTTCAGAAAGGTGCGATCGAGACCCGGCCTGACGGTCGGCGTTTCCTCTATTCGCCGCTGCTTGAGCGGGCCGATTATGTCGGCGAGGAATCGCAGCGGCTGGTTGACCGGCTTTTCGGCGGACGGGCGGCGCCGCTTTTCGCCCACCTCGCCGAAGCGGAGGCTCTGACGCCGCAGGACATCGCCGAGATCGAGGCCTTGCTCAGGGAGTTGAAGCCATGACGGGCTGGCTTACCGACACGCTGGTGTGGACCGGCGTGCTGATCGCACTGGTGCTGGTCTTGCGTCGACCGGTCGCGGCCCGGCTCGGGGCCCGGGCAGCCTATGCGCTGTGGCTGTTGCCGTTCGCGCGGATGGTGCTGCCACCGATCGAGCTGCCAGCGATGCTGGCTCCTGCACCGCAACCGCCGGAAACAATCTTCGTGCTGACTGGCGACGTCACCGCATTGGCGTTATCTGTGCCGGTGGCGGCCGAGCCGGTCGACTGGAGCGCGCTGCTGCTGGCATTGTGGCTGGGCGGGGCGGGGCTGTTCCTGTTTCGCCGGTTTGTGCTCTATGCGCGGATGCGGAGGGTCCTGCTGGCTGATGCCCGGCCGGTTGGCCAGTCCGGCGCCATAAGGCTGGTGGAAACCCCGGTCGCCACCTCACCTGTGGCCTTCGGCGTGATCGACAAGGTCATCGCACTTCCGCCGGGCTTCATGGCATGGCCGGACCGCACGGCTCGCGATCTCGCGCTGGCGCATGAACTGGCGCACCATCGCGGCCGCGATCTGCTGGCCAACTTCGCTGTGCAGCCGCTGTTCGCGCTGCACTGGTTCAACCCGCTCGGCTGGACAGGATGGGCAGCGATGCGCCGCGACCAGGAGGCAGCCTGCGATGCCCGGGTGGTCGAGCATTGCGAACGCGCGGAGCGCGCGGCCTATGCCACCCTGATCGCCGGTCTTGCCGCCGGACCAAACATTGCCCTTGCCGCGCCGATGGCGTGCCCGGTGCTGGGCGAGAAAAGCATCATTCAACGTTTGAGGAGCCTGACCATGACCGATATTTCCCCGCGCCGTCGCCTGCTGGGTCGCCTGCTTCTGGCCGGGGGGCTGCTGGCTCTGCCGCTGACGGCCTCGATCAGCTATGCCGAAGGCAATCAGGCTCCCGCTGCGCCGCTTGTCGAACTTGTCCCTGCAGCGCCGGTTGCGTCCGACGCGCCGGCGGCCCCGCTGTTGTTGCAGGCTGGGGGCGAGATCGCGGCGGAGGCACCCGAAGACAGCGAGCGAGTCGAGCGCAAGGTCATTGTCATCAAGCGCAAGGATGGCGAGAGCGACAGCCAGCGCGCACCCGGCGTCTCCCTTGACGAGAACCGTCGGATCATCATCCTTGATGGCAAGGGCCTGAGCGAAGAGGAGCGAGCCCGACTGCACGCAGAGCTCGATGGCAAGATGCTGAAAATGGAAGGCGACCTTGCCGAAGCCCGAAAGGACCGGCGCATTGCGATGATCGAGATGCGCCGTTCGGTGGGCGAGGAAATGAGCCGCATCGATGTGGACTGCAAGGATGCCGCCGGCCAAGGCGGCTGGCAGGAAAAGGATGGCAGAAAGGTCATGGTCCTGTGCCGGACCAACGTGACCGCCTCTGCCTCTGCCTTGTCGGGCCTGCGCGAGGCACGCGAGGCGCTTGCCCGTGACCAGAACCTTACCGGAGAAGTGCGCGCCGAAGTACTCAAGGCGCTCGACGATCAGATCGCGAAAATGTCCGCACCGGAGTAGCCGGGCGATTAGTCCCCGACCGGTTGAACCACCGGTTCGGACATGAAGAGCGTGCCGTCCGCGGCGCGCTCTTCCTTGTTGTCGGCGGGCTTGTTGTCGGCGGGCCTGCGTTCTTCCGCGGTGTCGATCCGATCCGCCTTGGTAACCTGCACCCTGGCGAAGGCCGGCCGGGCCGGATAGGCGCAGTCACGCTGCTGGCCCAGCCCCTTCAGAAATCCGCGCCTGACCGATCCGGCATAGATCGCCGCCTCAAACGCCCGTTCGTTGTCGGCTGCTCCCGAAATCTCGCGCACGATGCCGCGGAAAGGGATGAGCGAACCCACTGCACTCTTGGCGATTCGCCCGAATGACAGCCGGTCGCGATCTTCGGCCGCGATATCGATGTCCGGCCCCAGTACGGCGTCCAGCTCGGCAATGGCCATGCCAATATCTTCGCACCGCGCCAGCCCTACAGTATCGTAGGCCGCTTCGCTCGCCCTGAGGAGCACCTGGGGGATCGGGTCGCGGGTCAGGTTCAGGTCCCGGATCGGGGTAGTGGCGATGTTCTGCACGTCCGGTTCGCGATCGCGCACATTTTCCGGTGCTTCCTGCGCGAAAACGGGGGCAGCGGTCGCCATCAACAGCAGGCAGGCGCTAGCCCGTTTCGAAAATCCCGTCACACCTGCGATCATCACCTGTTTCCAATCCGAGCCGCAGGGCCTGCATGCGTTGTGCGCTGGACCCGTGCGTGAAGCTTTCGGGATCAACGCGCTGGCCGGAATTTCGTTGCAAGGTGTCATCGCCGATCGACGCGGCGGCGTTCATGCCTTCTTCCATGTCGCCCGGTTCGATCAGGTTGCGGTTGCGGCCGGCCCAGACGCCGGCATAGCAATCGGCGTGCAATTCCATCAGGGTCTGGAGACGATTGGCTGCGCGCGGGTTCTGCTGCTGGGCGCTGCGGATCTGCTCCGCCACCCCGGTTATCGTCTGCACATGGTGGCCATATTCGTGAGCGACCACATAGTATCGGGCAAAGTCGCCGCGCTCTCCGGCCATCTGCGCCAGCTGCTCGTAGAAGCCGGTATCGATGTAGATGCCCTGGTCGGCGGGGCAGTAGAACGGCCCCATGCCGGTCGAAGCAGGTCCGCAGCCGCTGTTGAACTGGTTGCTGGCGACGAACTTGAGGGTCGGCTGGCTGAACGCCGCGTTCTGTTCCTGGAAAATTCGCTCCCACGTCTGGTTGAGCGAGCTGAGCGCATTGCACGTCTCGAGCGAATACTGGTTCGAGGTGCATAGCTCTTCGGTGCTCTGCCCTTCGGTGTCCGCCTGCTGCTGGACCTCTGCGGGTTCCCCGCCGCCAAGGGCACCGATTGTCTGCGCCGGGTCCAGCCCGAACACCAGGGCCCCGATAATGGCGATTAGCACGGTGCCGCAGCCCAGCTTGCCACCCCCTCCGCCGGGAAAGCTGCCACCGCCGCTGGTGGTGCCGACACGGATATTGTTCGGGTCAAACCGGTTCAGTCTCATTGCAGTCCCTCCCACGCATAATGGCCATGGCTTGCCTTTGATATCGCTGGACAGTGTGCCCCTTCGCGGCAAAAGCATGGCGGGACAACCCTCTCCACACAAGCACCGGAGTCGACAATGACCCTAGTAGGAAAGCGCGCCCTCGTAACCGGTTCCACATCGGGCATTGGCCTTGCCATTGCGCGCGCCTTGCGAGCGGACGGCGCGGACGTGATCCTCAACGGCTTTGGCGAGGCATCCGAGATCGACGCGCTGTGCAGCGAACTTGGCGCGCTTCACAGCCCTGCAAACCTGCTGGATGTAGCCGAGATCGAGGCCATGATGGCAAAGTTCGGCCCGGTCGATATTCTCGTCAACAATGCCGGGATGCAGTATGTCAGCCCGGTCGAGGAGTTCCCGGTCGACAAGTGGAACGCGATTATCGGCCTCAACCTGACTGCCGCTTTCCACACCGTGCGGCTGGCCGTGCCGGGCATGAAGGCCAAGGGCTGGGGCCGGATCATCAACACCGCCAGTGCCCATTCGCTCACCGCGTCCCCGTTCAAGAGCGCCTATAATGCCAGCAAGCACGGAATAGCGGGCTTTACCAAGACGATCGCTCTGGAACTGGCGCAGAGCGGGGTTACTGCCAACTGCATCAGCCCCGGTTATGTCTGGACCCCGCTGATCGAGGGGCAGATCCCCGATACGATGAAGGCGCGCGGGATGACTCGCGAGCAGGTCATCAACGATGTGTTGCTGGCAAAACAACCGACCAAGAAATTCGTCCAGCCGGAAGAAGTTGGCGCACTTGCCGCCTTCCTCTGCCGCGCGGAAGCTGGCAATGTGACGGGTGCCAACTGGAGTATCGACGGCGGGTGGACCGCCGGATAGCCAGCGCGGCAGGAAAGCAGGGGCACACAGGGTGACACGCAAGGCATGGCTCGCAGGGCTACTCGCGCTGCTGGGCAGTGCGTGCGCCCCGATGAGTGGCCCCAATTCTGCTCCACGGGCCGAACTGGATGCGATCGAGGCTGCGCTGGGCCGGCACATCGGCGTGCTCGCCAGCGATGAATACGAAGGACGGCGGCCCGGAACCCAGGGCGAAGCCCTGACCTTGCGGTACCTCGCGCGCGAATGGCAAGCCATCGGGCTCGAATCGGGGACGAATGATCCGGCCAACCCCTGGTACGCTCCGGTGGACCTGGTGATGGCCATGCCCTCGGCTGGAGTGGTGTCATTCACATCGGCGGGCCGGACGGTGGATCTTCCGGAACAAGCCGTGACGGTCTTCGGCACCCAGCGGCGGGATCTGGTCAAGGGCGCGCCGCTGCTGTTCGTGGGCAATGTGGCGAAAGTCCAGCCGATCGAATTGGTTGGCCGGGTGCCCACGCTGAACTTTGCCGGGCCGCAGAGCATGGACCGGATCGAGCAACTGGCAGCGTCGGGCGCTGCGGCTGTCATGGTGCTGGGCACAAGGGCGGAACTGGCCCCGCTCATCGAAGCGCGAAGCCATGGTGCCTACCGGCTCGCATCGGATGATCGGCCGCTGGCTCCGATTGTCCTGGTTGATCGGGATGCGGCGTTGGCGCAGCCCGGGGTTCAGCCGTTTTCCGGCCGGTTCCGGGACGCCGACCGGGAGGATTTTCGCCCCACCGCGCTGCCTGTTACCCTGTCGCTCGATACGCGGGCACAGCTGGCGGACGTGCGGACTCACAACCTGATCGCGCGCCTGCCGGGTCGCGATCCGCAGCTGGGGGCCGTGCTGATCCTGTCGCACTGGGACCATTTCGGTGTGTGCCGCCCGGAAGGTGAGCCTGACCGCATCTGCAATGGTGCGGTCGACAATGCCAGCGGGCTGGCGATGATGACCGAGCTGGCGCGCCTTCTGGCCGACGGACCGCGGCTGGACCGTGATGTCTATTTTCTGGCGACCACGGCGGAAGAATGGGGGCTCCTGGGTGCTTCGGCCTTTGTGGCGGAGCCGCCGGTGCCGCTCTCCAGCGTGGTGGGCGCGTTCAACCTCGATACCGGGGCCCTGGCCCCGCGGGGCAAGCCGGTGGCAGTCGTGATGCAGGGGCTGGCCCCGTTCGATGCGGAAGTCTTGCGGGTGATCGCGGCGACCGGCCGCGCGGTAGCCGGGCAGGACGTTGCGGCGCAGTATCTCCGGCGGCAGGATGGTTGGGCGCTGCTCCAGGCCGATGTGCCGACGGTGCTCGTGTCGGGCAGCTACGCCGATGCCGATCTGCTCGATAGGTTCATCCAGACCCGCTATCACCAGCCGGGCGACACGGCCGACGGGCTGGAACTGGGCGGGGCGGCGGAGGACGTTTTGCTCCACCTTGCGCTGGTGCGTCACTTCGCCGATCGTGAACGCTTCACACCCGCCGCCGAATAATTCGGCGCCGCCTCTAGCCGCTGCCCCCAAGCGCGGTTACATGGGCCGCCACGAATCTTCCGGTGAAAGACAGACAGTGGCATACAAGGATATCCCCCTCGGCCTTACCTTTGACGACGTGCTGCTGCGCCCGGGTGAAAGCGATGTCCTGCCCAGCATGGCCGACACCCGCACCCGCCTGACGCGGGAAATCGGCCTGAATATCCCGGTCATCTCCGCCGCAATGGACACCGTCACCGAAGCCGACATGGCGATTGTCATGGCCCAGCTCGGCGGGATGGGCGTGCTTCACCGCAACCTTGATATTGACGTGCAGTGCGCGGCGGTCCGCGTCGTCAAGCGGTTCGAAAGCGGCATGGTGATCAACCCGATCACCATTTCGCCCGACGCGACTTTGGGCGATGCCCAGGCCCTGATGCAGCAGCACCGCATCAGCGGCATCCCGGTGACCGACCGGGACGGCAAGCTGCTGGGCATTCTTACCAACCGCGACGTGCGCTTTGCCGAAAACCCGGCGCAGCCGGTGCGCGAGCTGATGACCACCGAGAATCTGGCCACTGTGCCGCTCGGGACCAACCAGGAGGCCGCCCGCCGCCTTCTGCATGGCCGCCGGATCGAAAAGCTGCTGGTGGTGGACGATGCCTACAAATGCATCGGCCTGATCACGGTCAAGGACATTGAAAAGGCGGTCAACTATCCCAGCGCCACCAAGGACGCGGCGGGCCGCTTGCGGGTGGCTGCGGCCACCACAGTGGGTGACAAGGGCTTCGAGCGGACCAGGGCGCTGGTCGAGGCGGAAGTCGATGTCATCATCATCGACACCGCCCACGGCCACAACCGTGACGTTGCACGGGCGGTCGAACGGGCCAAGACGCTGTCGAATTCCGTCCAGGTCATTGCCGGCAACGTCGCCACAGCCGAGGCCACCCGCGCGCTGATTTCCGCCGGAGCGGACGCGGTCAAGGTGGGTATCGGGCCGGGCTCGATCTGCACCACGCGCGTGGTTGCCGGGGTTGGCGTGCCGCAGCTGACAGCGATCATGGACAGCGCCGAGGAAGCGGCCAAGTCAGGCGTGCCGATTATCGCGGATGGTGGCCTTCGCACCAGCGGCGACGCAGCCAAGGCGCTGGCCGCAGGCGCATCGTGCGTCATGGTCGGCTCGCTGCTGGCTGGAACCGAGGAAGCGCCGGGCGAGACCTTCCTTTACCAGGGCCGTGCCTACAAGAGCTATCGCGGCATGGGCAGCGTCGGCGCGATGGCGCGCGGCAGTGCGGACCGCTATTTCCAGCAGGATGTTTCGGCGATGAAGCTGGTGCCTGAGGGAATCGAAGGGCAGGTACCCTACAAGGGTCCGGCAGCCGACGTGATCCACCAGCTGGTCGGCGGGGTGAAGGCGGCGATGGGCTATACCGGCAGCGCCACGATTGCCGATTTGCAGGAACGGGCCGAATTCGTGCGCATCACCAATGCAGGCCTTGCCGAGAGCCATGTTCACGACGTGGCGATCACCCGCGAGGCGCCGAATTACCCGACCCGATGACCCCCGCCGCGCGGGTACAGGCTGCGATCGAGCTGCTTGACGCGGTGATCGAGGCGGCACAGGGGCAGGGCGCACCGGCTGACCGCCTGATTAGCGAGTATTTCCGTGCCCGCCGTTATGCCGGGAGCAAGGACCGCCGCGCAGTGCGCGAGCTGGTCTATGACGCAATCCGTGCGTGTGGGCCGGTCCCCGCCAGCGGACGCGCCGCAATGCTGCGACTGGCCGAAGCCGACCCGGCGATATCGGCCTTGTTCGATGGCACCGGTCATGGACCTGCGCCTGTGGTGGCGGGGGAAACGGCAGCCCGGGGTGGCCTCGCTCCGCAGTGGATCGAAAGCGCGCTGGCGAGTTCCGGACTGGCGGGCGATGAAGCGGCGGCACTGCTGGGCCGGGCACCGCTTGACCTGCGGGTCAACACGCTGAAAGCTGACCGCGTGACGCTCGACTTGCCGCGGGCCGCTGAACCGCTCGCGGCACCCCAGGGCCTTCGCCTGCCATCGGGCACCCCGGTCGAGCAGTGGGACGCCTACCGCGACGGCCAGGTGGAGGTGCAGGACCACGGCAGCCAGCTTGCCTGTCTGGCCGTGGGGGCACAACCCGGGGAAACAGTCATCGACCTGTGTGCCGGGGCAGGGGGGAAGACGCTTGCTCTGGCGGCAGCCATGGAGAACGCAGGTATCCTGATCGGGTGCGATACGGACAAGCGACGGCTGGGCAATCTGCCGCCCCGCGCCCATCGCGCCGGTGCAGGGCTAATCGAAACCCTGTTGCTCGACCCTGGTCAGGAACTTGCGGCACTGTCTGCATGGCAAGGCAATGCGGACGCGGTGCTGGTCGATGCGCCCTGCTCCGGCACCGGCACCTGGCGCCGCAATCCGGAGGCACGCTGGCGGCTTACGCCCGCCATGCTCGACCGGCTGGTTGCCTTGCAGGTCCACTTGCTCGATCTGGCCGCCACGCTGGTCCGCCCCGGCGGACGGCTGGTCTTCGTGACCTGTTCGCTGCTCGATCGTGAAGGCGCACAGCAGGCATCCGCCTTTCTTGAGCGACATCCCGGCTGGTGCGCCGATCGACCCGACCTGCCGCTTGGCCGTGCGCATGGGGAAGGAATCCGCCTGACACCGTTCCATGACGACACGGACGGATTTTTCATCGCCCGTTTCACTTCGCCGTGTTAACCCTTGGGACTATGGCTCTGTCCGAGTCTTTTCGTCTTGATGCGCTCAAGGAGATCGTGATGCGCTTTGCTGCTCCTGCCGCTGCCCTGTCGCTGGTCCTTGCTGTCAGCGCGAGTATCGGTTCTGCTGCGGACCGGGCGGTCGATCCCCGCGCGGCGGTGCTGATCATGGAAGGCCGCGCCGCGCTCGAAGCCGGGCAGCCGCAGCAGGCGATTGATGCCTACGAAGCGGCGCTCGCAGTCGATCCCGGCCATACGCCGATTTTCCTCGACCTGGCCGAGGCAGCCCGCCGCGAAGGGCTGCAGGGCAAGGCGATCCGGTACTACCGGGAGGCTCTCAACCGCGAGCCGGAGAACCTGGCGGCAATTTCGGGCGAAGGGGCTGCACTGTTGGAGAAGGGCGCAGTCGAAAAGGCCAAGGCGAACCTTGCCCGGCTGCAGAAGATGTGCGGCAGTAACTGCCCCGAAGCCCGGGCCCTGTCGGCCGTCATTGCTCGTGGCCCGCAACCGCGCATGATTGCCGCTGAAGCGGTCATGCCCGATGCGCAGGTCACCCAGGCCAATTAAGGCGCAAGCTAAATCAGGTCGCTAAAGGCTTCCAGCACAGTGCGGTAGACGCGCTTCTTGAAGGGAATGATCAGCTCGGGCAGCTGCTCCGGCTCGACCCAGCGCCAGTCGCAAAACTCCGGCGGATCGTGCGCTTCAAGATCGATGTCCGCATCGGTCCCGTTGAAGCGGGCGAGGAACCAGACCTGCTCCTGCCCGCGATACTTGCCCCCCCAAAGCTTGCCTTGCAGTTCCTCCGGCAGATCGTACCGCACCGGTTCCGTCATGGCCTTGATGATGCTGACCCGGTCAGCCTGAACGCCTGTCTCTTCGGCCAGTTCGCGCAGCGCCGCCCCGTTGAGGTCTTCCCCGTCATCGACACCGCCCTGGGGCATCTGCCACCAGTCGCCTTCCTTGGTGTCGATCCGGCGACCGACGAACGCCTTTCCGTCACAGTTCACCAGCATCACGCCCACGCACAAGCGATAGCCCAGATCTTCGATGTCTGCCCTGCTCATTGTGCGATGCGCGCCAGCTTGGACTTGATCGCGCCAAGGAATGCGGTGAGGTCTGCCTGCCCGCTGGGCACCGCTTTGCGCAGTGTGACGAAGCCGTGGATGATGCCGGGAAACTCGAAGTAGGCCACCTCGGTGCCTTGCCGGATCAGGTGCGCGGCATAGGCGCGGCCGGAATCGCGCAGCGGGTCGAGCCCGGCCGTGCAGATCACTGTTGGCGGGGTGTTGGCGCAATCCCCGACCATCGGGGTGTGGCGCGGATCGCTGGGATCGCCGCCATATTGCTGGGTAAACCAGGCCATTGCCGCACCGGTCAGCAGGAAGCCTTCGAAGAAGTCCTTCAGGCTCTGGTGCTTGCTGACGTCGTCGGCGACCGGATAGATCGGCGCCTGCACCAGCACCGGCACCGCCGCAGGTTCGTTGACCAGCTGGTTGGTGGTGACGATGGTCAGGTTGCCGCCGGCGCTGTCACCCGTGATGACGAGGCCGGTGACCTGGCGGCCCAGTTCGGCGGGCGAGGACGCAATCCACCGCGCCGCAGCCTCGCAATCGTCTGGCGCAGCCGGGAAGGGGTGCTCCGGCGCTAGCCGGTAATCGACCGAGACCACCGGCAGGTCGAGCTGGTGGCTGATCTCGGTGCACAGGCTGTTGTAGACTTCCAGATCGCCGATCACGAACCCGCCGCCGTGTAGGAACACCACCACCGGACCGGGGGCACGCGTTTCCTGCGTATCGTAGAGCCGCAGCGGAATCGGGCCAGCCGGGCCGGGGCAGGTGAGGTCACGGACTACCGGCAGGTGCACAGCGTCAGCCTCTGCCATGCCGGACATGGCCCGCATCTGCAGGCGGCCTTCGATGTGCCCGACCTCGTCCACCCCCTTGCCGCCGATCTGCTCCAGCATCGTCAGAAAGGCGCGCACATCCTCGCGCACGTAATGTTCGGCTTCGGCCATTGGTCGTTCTCCCATCCTGTTCTTTTCGGCAGGTTAGGCCGCACCGCTGCGCTTTTCCACTCGACATTTTGCAACCATGGGAGAAAAACTTCATTGCGGGAGCGGGGCGGGGTACATAGGTGCCGCGCTCGATGCACATGATGCGCCGGCTCACGGCGCGCGACAAGGAAAGCCAATGGCTACGACAGCCGCCGAAAGGCCGCACCAGACTGCCGCTTCACCCGAATCCGTTGTTGTTCGCTTCGCCGGGGATTCCGGCGACGGGATGCAGCTGACCGGCGGGCAGTTCACCCTCTCCAGTGCGCTGGCGGGCAATGATTTTGCCACGTTCCCGGATTTCCCGGCTGAAATTCGCGCGCCGCAAGGCACGCTGTTTGGTGTCTCGGCCTTCCAGATCAACTTCGGCAGCAGGGAAATCAGCACCGCAGGCGATGCGCCAGACGTGCTGGTGGCGATGAACCCGGCCGCGCTCAAGACCAACCTGCCTGCGCTCAAACCCGGCGGTCTGGTGATTATCGACACTGGCGAATTCACCAAGCGCAACCTCGAAAAGGCCAAGTACGAGGTCAACCCGCTGGAGGATGACACGCTGGCCCGGCACGATGTGCTGAAGCTCGATATTTCCGCCATGACGATCGAGGCGGTCAAGCCGTTCGGCCTCGGCAACAAGGATGCCCTGCGCTGCAAGAACATGTGGACGCTGGGCCTGGCCCTGTGGATGTTCGACCGCGAACGCGCGCCTCTGCATGAATGGCTCAAGGGCAAGTTCCGGAACAAGCCCGAACTGGCGGAAGCCAATATTGCCGCGCTCGACGCCGGCCATGCCTATGGCGAAACGGCCGAGCTGGCCGGGCCCCTGCGGCAGGTCCATCTCGATCCGGTGCCGACCAACCCGGGGCTTTATCGCACCGTCACCGGGGCTGAGGCGGTCTCGCTCGGCCTGGTTGCGGGCGCGCGGCTGCTGCGCCTGCCGATGTTCTTCGGCGGCTATCCGATCACGCCCGCCAGCGCGATCCTGCACCACCTGGCGCGGCTGAAGGAATTCAACGTCACTACCTTCCAGGCGGAAGACGAGATCGCCGCGATTTGCGCCGCCATCGGGGCGAGCTATGCCGGCAGCCTCGGCGTAACCTCCTCCTCCGGCCCGGGCATTGCGCTGAAGGGCGAAGCGATGGGGCTGGCAATCATGACCGAGCTGCCGCTGGTGATCGTCAACAGCCAGCGCGGCGGGCCCTCCACTGGCCTTCCGACCAAGACCGAGCAGAGCGACCTCTACCAGGCTGTCTACGGCCGCAACGGCGATGCGCCGATGCCGGTGATCGCCGCGCGCAGCCCGACCGATTCGTTCGAATGCGCGATCGAGGCGTGCCGGATTGCGGTGCAGTACATGACTCCGGTCATGCTGCTGACCGACGGCTATATCGCCAACGCCAGCGAGCCGTGGAAGGTGCCCGATCCCGACCACTTCGAGCGCTTCCCGGCGCAGTTCCTGACCGAACCCAACGGGCCCGCCGACGAAAACGGCAAGGCCGCGCTGCTGCCCTACAAGCGCAATGAGCTGGGCGGCCGTCCGTGGATCAAGCCGGGCACGCCGGGCCTGATGCACCGCATCGGCGGGATCGAGAAGCAGGTCGACACCGGGCACATCGACTATTCGCCGGGCAACCACCAGGCGATGACCGATGCGCGCATGGGCAAGATCGCCAACATCAAGGTGCGGGACCAGCAGGTTGCGCTGGGCGAAAAGACTGGCAGGCTGGCGGTGGTCGGCTGGGGCAGCACTTATGGCCCGATCCACCAGGCCGTGGCCCGGGCCCGCAAGGCCGGGCACGACGTCAGCCACATCCACGTCCGCCACATCTGGCCGCTCCCGGCCAACCTCGGCGACCTGCTGCGCGGTTTCGACAAGGTGCTGGTGCCGGAAATGAACACCGGCCAGTTCAAGACGATCCTGCGCGACCAGTACCTGATCGACGCGCAGCCGCTGACCAAGACGAGCGGTCAGCCGTTCACCATTGCCGAACTGGAAGCAGCGATCGTAACCTATTTTGACGGCATTCCGGGTGATGCCGGGGGCGAAAACGTCGAGCCCAACGACCAGCAACTGCCCAACCCGATCGGAGTCGATCAATGAACGCGCCGGTGAAGTTCGAAACCACGCTCAAGGACTGGGAAACCGACCAGGAAGTGCGCTGGTGCCCGGGGTGCGGGGACTACGCGATCCTCAAGGCCGTGCAGCGCACGCTGCCGCAGCTCGGTTGCGATCCGGCCAAGACGGTGTTCATCAGCGGGATCGGCTGCTCCAGCCGCTTCCCGTACTATATCGAAAGCTATGGCTTCCACACCATCCATGGCCGCGCACCGGCGGTGGCGACCGGAGTGAAGCTGGCCAATCCGGAACTCGACGTCTGGCTGGTGACCGGTGACGGCGACGGCCTTTCGATTGGCGGCAACCACATGATGCATGTTCTGCGACGCAACGTGAACATGCAGATCATGCTGTTCAACAACGAGATCTACGGCCTGACCAAGGGGCAATACTCGCCCACCAGCCGCCCCGGCACGCTGAGCCCCTCGACCCCCGGCGGCTCGATTGACCGGCCGGCTCAGGCCTGTGCCTTTGCACTGGGCGCCGGGGCGCGGTTCGTGGCACGCGGGTTCGACGTGTCGAAGAACCTGCCCGACGTGCTCAAGGCTGCTCACGCCCACCAGGGCGCGGCTTTCATCGAGATCTTCCAGAACTGCATCGTCTACAACAAGGACGTGTTCAACGATTTCGCCGCGCCCAAGGGGGCGGAGGAGAACCAGCTGTGGCTGGAAGACGGCCAGCCGATGCTGTTCGCTGGCGGGACCAAGGGCATCACCCTCAACCACGAGACCCTGTCGCTGGAAGTGGTCGATGTCGTGGACGGTGACTGGCAGGCGGCCAAGGTGATCGTCCATAACGTCACCAACCGCTCGATCGCGCATATGCTGGTGGAACTGCCGTTCGGCCCGTTCCCGATGGCGCTCGGTGTGCTTTACGATGACCCGCGCCCGAGCTTCGAGAGCGAAGTGGTGGCCGAGAACAAGCGCCTGTCGGAAGGCAAGGAGCCCAACCTCGCCGCACTGCTCGCCAAGGGGCAGACGTGGAAGGTCGAGCCAGATGGGCACCCAGCCTAGACAGGGCACGGTGCGCCGCGCAGCCGGAAACTTTCGCGCCTTTTTTTGAACAGATTTGGGCTCCGTGCGTTCCTTCGGGGACGGAGGGGGGCAGCAATGCCTCAACGCACGGAGATTACTATGCGAAACCTCAAGATCACCCTTGCCGCCGCGACCGGGCTTGCCCTGTCGCTGGCCGCCTGCGGCAATGAACCCGACAATGCAGACACGCTCGAGTCAGACACCGCAGTGACCGATACCACTGTGGCTGACAGCACCGTCAGTTCGGATGAGTTCAATCCGCTTGAGCGGGACTATACCCTGTCAGCCGAGGCGCAGGAACGCCGCGCCGAATTCGACGTGGACGAATTCAACAGCCAATTTCGCGAACTGCATAATGAGCTCGCGCAGTCGGGGAGCGCCACTGGCACGACAACGACCGGCGGGACCACGACGACAACCAGCCCCGGTTCCACCACCACCACGACCGGCCAGATGGGAACGGGCAGCGGGTTGATGGAGCGCAGCGCCATGAACTGGAGCTATCTTGACCGCAATTCCGACGGCCGTCTGTCGGTGGCGGAATATGCGATCTGGGCCATTCCGATGGACCCGAATGCGCCCCGGCCGAACGATGATACCACTCCCTATGTAACCGCAGACCAGGCCAATCGGGCGGCGGATTCGTTCTTCTATTATGATCAGGACGGAGACGGCTATCTGTCGCAGGTCGAGTTCAACAACGCCCGCCGCGGCGGTGACGTGAACTGATCCTCGTCACGGCGCGCAAGAGGGGCGGCGGGTATGACCTGCCGCCCCTTTTTCGTTGAAATGTAGCCTGTTCCCGCCATGGTGCGGCGATGGACAATCTCACCCACAGCCTCGTCGGCGCACTGATCGGACAGGCGGGGCTCAAGCGGAAGACGGGGCTGGCAATGCCGGCGCTGATCATCGGGGCGAACCTGCCCGATGTCGATGCGGCATGCTTCTTCTGGCTGGACGGAGTCGAGCATCTCGGCTTCCGGAGGGGGATTACCCATGGCCCGCCCGCGCTGGTGCTGCTGCCGCTGATTCTCGCGGGGGTGCTGTGGGGTTTCGACCGCTGGCAGGCCAGGCGCGGGAAACGGCCGGAAGGGCGGTTGCCGGTCCATTTCGGCTGGCTTTACGGCCTCGCCTCACTCGGCTGCCTGACTCACCCTGCGCTCGACTGGCTCAACGTCTACGGCATCCGCCTGCTGGAGCCCTTTTCCAGCCAGTGGTTCTATGGCGATACGCTGTTCATCATCGACGTGTGGTTGTGGGCGCTGCTGGGCGTGGCGACGTGGTTCTCGCTGCGGCGGGAGAAGCGGGGCGGGGAGTGGATAAAGCCGGCGCGGATCGCGATGGTGGCGGCGTTGGGGTATATCGGTTTCAATGGGGCGATCAGTCACGTAGCGGCTACCACATATTCCTATGCTCCGACCGGATCGAGCATGGTGATCGCCAGCCCTGTGCCGCTGTTTCCTGCGCGCCGGGAAGTAATCACCGGATCGGATGGCCTGTACGCAATCAACGGTACGGCCTTGCCCGGAGTGCCCATTTCGGCTTGCAATCTGGTCGAACTGGCAGAGAGGGACACGCAGGTAGGTGCTTTCATGTTCTGGGCACGCGCTCCGATGATCGAGCCGGGGGAAGACGGTATCTATCGCCTGTTCGATGCACGGTTCTACGACCCGCGCGCGCGGGACCGGTTCTCGGTCGCGCTGCCGGATCTGAAGTGTGAGCCATTACAATAGTCCCCGTCATTGCGAGCGGCGCAGCCGCGCGGCAATCCAGAGTTTGGGGCGAGAGGCTCTGGATTGCCGCGGCGACTGCGTCGCCTCACAATGACGAACCAACCGAGGAATGTGATGATCCAAATCGTCTGGCTGCGGCGCGATTTGCGCTTGGGCGACAACCCCGCACTGCATCATGCGGCCAAGGCCGGGCCGGTGGTGTGCGTCTATGTGCTCGACGATGCCCGCGCGAAGGGGCACGCCTATGGCGGCGCCAGCCGCTGGTGGTTGCACCATTCGCTTGAGAGCCTCGCCCGGTCGCTGGAAGCAAAGGGCAGCCGCCTGATCCTGCGCCGCGGCGATGCGGTGGAGGAACTGACGAAGGTCGCGGCGGAAGTCGGCGCAACCACGGTCCACGCCAACCGGCATTATGAACCATGGTGGCGCAAGGCGCAGAGCGAACTGAAGGAACGGCTCGACCTCCAGCTGCACGACGCCAATTACCTGCTCCCGCCCGGCGCGGTGACGACGGGCTCCGGCACGCCGTACAAGATCTACACCCCGTTCTCGAAAGCGACGCTGGAGCAACTCCCGCCGCGCGATGCGCTGCCCGAGCTGGAGACGCTGTCCTCGCCCGAGACATGGCCCGCGAGCGATGCGCTGGAAGACTGGAGCCTGCTCCCGACCAGACCCGACTGGGCGGGTGGGATGCGCGATTTCTGGCAGGTTGGCGAGGCGGCGGCGCACGAGCGGCTCGACTGGTGGGCCGATCACGTCGCCGACTACGACGAAGGCCGCAATTTCCCCTTGGTCGACAAGACCAGCCAGCTTTCGCCGCACCTGCACTTTGGCGAGGTCAGCCCGGTGCAGATCTGGCACGCACTGAAGGACCGGCGCTCGGCCGGGTGGAAAACCTTCGAGAAGGAACTGATCTGGCGCGACTATGCCCAGAACGCGATCTGCCAGTTCCCGGCCTATGCCACCCAGAGCTATCGCGAGGAATTCGACAAGCTCCAGTGGCGCGATCATACCGGCGAGGCCGCCGCAGACCTTGCGGCATGGCAGCAGGGCATGACCGGATACCCCATCGTAGATGCCGGGATGCGCCAGCTGTGGCAGACCGGGTGGATGCACAACCGGGTGCGGATGATCGCCGCCAGCTTCCTGATCAAGCACCTGCTGATCGACTGGCGCGTGGGCGAGAAGTGGTTCTGGGACACGCTGGTCGATGCCGACTATGCCAGCAACGCCTGCAACTGGCAGTGGGTCGCGGGCACGGGCGTTGATTCCAACATGTTCGTGCGGATCATGGCGCCCCTCAGCCAGAGCGAGAAGTTCGATGCCGCAGGCTATATCCGCGCCTATGTGCCTGAACTGAAGCACCTGCCCGACAGCGAGATCCACGATCCGGCCGACAATCGCCGCGGGCGCTATCCGCGCCGGATCATCGAGCACCGCGAAGCGCGCGAGCGGGCATTGTCTGCCTACAAGGCGGTGAAAGCAGGCTGATCGCGCTTGCCCCGTTTCGGGTGCAACGCCATAGCAAGGCCATGTCGAGGGGAGCGGATATTCGCGGGGGTAGCCTGCTGCGCAGCGCGGCGCGGTTCGAGCGCCAGCCGGGGCTGATCGCGCGGGCCTTCGCGCCCGGCTTTCACAAAGTGCTCGACCGGATCGATGCCGGGCTCGCCACCGGGACGCTGACCGGCGTGCTGCCCGATGGCACGACCCGCCGCATGGGTGGCCGCGCGCCCGGGTTCGAGGTCACGGTCACGATCCACGACTGGCGCGCGCTGCTGCGGCTCGCCACCAACGGCTCGATCGGCTGGTATCAGGCGTGGGAAGCGGGCGAGTGGTCGAGCGAAGACCCGGTTTCACTATTTGCGCTGTTCATGGCCAATGCGGCAACTCTCGGCGGCACGGCGCGGGCACAGGGGCCGTGGCGGGTGATGGCGAAGGCGGCGCATTGGCTCAACCGCAATTCGAAGGCCGGGGCGCAGCGCAATATCCATGCGCACTACGACCTCGGCAATGATTTCTACGCTGCGTGGCTCGACCTGACGATGACCTATTCAAGCGCGCGCTTCCTCGAACCGCCGCGCATCTCGCCCGATCTCGAAGCTGGCCAGCAGTTCAAGATGAGCGCGATTTCGGAACGGATCATGCCTGATCCGGGCAAGCAGCTGCTGGAAATCGGCTGCGGCTGGGGCACCCTGTCGTGGGCATTCGCTTACCAGTTCGAGGTTGGTGTGACTGCCATCAGCATCTCGGACGAGCAGCTGGCCTGGGCACGCGAACGTCACGCCGGCCTGCCCAACCTGGAGTTCCGCAAGCAGGACTACCGCGATGTTCACGGCCAGTACGACGGGATCTACAGCGTCGAGATGGTCGAGGCCCTCGGGCGCGAATACTGGCCCGATTTCATGGACTGCGTCGCGCGCAACCTCAAACCGGGCGGGCGGGCGGCGATCCAGTATATCTCCATGCGCGACGACCTGTTCGATGCCTATGCTGCCAGCGCCGATTTCATCCAGGCCTATATCTTTCCCGGCGGACTGTTGATCCGCACCAGCGAGTTCCGGCAATTGGCCGAAGAGCGGGGCCTGCGCTGGTGTGATCAGGACGATTTCGGGCTCGACTATGCCGAGACACTCAGGTTGTGGCGGGAGAACTTCGATCTTGCCGTCTCCACTGGCCACCTGCCGGCCGGGTTCGACGGGCGCTTCATCCGCCTGTGGCGTTACTACCTGATGTATTGCGAAGGCGGCTTTCGCGGCGGCGGGATTGACGTGCACCAGGTTACGCTGGTCAAACGATAGAGGATTCAAGGGGGAAAGAGGATGCTCAAGCGGACATTGATCGCGGTGCTGCTGGTGGCGCTGGTGGGGGGCGGGCTGTTCTGGTTCTCGCTCAGCAAGGACGAGCGCAACCTGCTGGCACACATGCCGACCGACCGGAACGTGCTGTTCTGGTCGCAGGATCAGCGCGATGCTGCCTTCCGTACGCTTGATGCCATCCCCATTCTCGCCAAGGCGCGGGTGATCGAAGCCGGGGATACGGTCTATCCGCTGCCCCAGGGCGAGCCGCTCGATCTCGATGTCGCCGACTATATGAGGAGCCAGCGCACGGCCGCGCTGGTGATCGTCCATGACGGCAAGGTGGTGCTGGAGGAATACGGGCTCGATTTCGGGCCGGAAGGCAAGTGGACCAGCTTCTCCGTCGCCAAGAGCCTGACCTCGACCATGGTCGGCGCGGCGGTGAAGGACGGGCATATCAAGAGCCTCGACGACAAGGTCTCGCAGTACATCAAGGGGCTGGAAGGCTCGGAATACGACAACGTGACCGTGCGCCAGCTGCTTACCATGACCAGCGGGGTGCGCTGGAACGAGGACTACGAAGACCCGAAGTCCGATGTCGCCCGGTTCAACGAGCATCAGGCAGAAGACGGGCTCGATGTGACGGTCAGCTACATGCGCACGCTCGGGCGCGAAGCCCCGGCGGGGGAAAAGTGGGTCTACAAGACTGGCGAGACCAACCTCATCGGGGTGCTGGTGAGCGAGGCCACTGGCAAGCCGCTGGCGCAGTACCTTTCGGAAAAGGTCTGGGCACCCTTCGGGATGGAGCAGGACGCTACCTGGCTGCTCGGCTCCACGGGACGCGAAATCAGCGGCTGCTGCGTTCAGGCCGCCACCCGCGACATGGCCCGCTTCGGCCTGTTCATGCTGGGCGGCGGTGTGGCCGGAGGCGAGGAAGTTCTGCCGGAGGGCTGGATTGCCGAGGCAACCACCCGGCAGGCGGATATCGGCGCACCGGGCAAGGCCTATGGCTACCAGTGGTGGACTTACGATGATGGCACTTATGCTGCCCAGGGGATCTTCGGGCAGGGCATCTTCATCGACCCGGCCCGCAAGCTGGTGATTGCGTCCAACAGCAACTGGCCGCGCGCCAGCATGGGCCCGGAAGGCAAGGCGCGGGAGGCGTTCTACAAGCAGGTGCAGGCGGCCATCGATGCGCGCCAGCCCTCGACCGACTAGCCGGTGTAGCGATAGACCGTGCTGGGCGCATATCGCGCCAGGATATTATCGTGCACGATCGGGCTGAGGAGCTGCTCGAAGGCGCAGCCCACGATCGAGTTGTCCCACCAGACGACCTCAGCCTGGAGGGACTCGAGGCCGGGGAGGGTGATCCAGCACAGCTGGCCCGGGTGCATCCGGCTGATCGCAGCGGCGCTGAAGCCTGAGATGGACAGGTCGTGGACCACAGTCTGGAACGCCCGACCGCCCGATGCGCGCAGCTGCGCGGGGATTGTCAGGCGCGTGCGCGGCGAGCAGCGGTCTTCCTGCGCAGCGAATTCGTAGCGGTCTTGCGAGTTCACGATCATGACTGGCATACCTTTGCAGCACTGGTTTGGCCCGCCCCGAAGGGAGCGAGCGACCAGCACTGTCACAGAGCCTGATTACCTGCCGGTAAGGATCGACCGTTAAGGGGTTTTAACCAACCCGCTCGCGATGGCCGGTCGGGAAGTCCTCGGCCAGCAGAGCCACGATCCGGTCCGCGACCACAGCAGGTTCCTTGACTGTGGCCGGATCTTCTCCCGGATAAGCCTTGGCCCGCATCGCCGTGCGCGTGGCACCGGGATCGAGCAGGGCCACCCGCACTCCGCCGATTTTCTCGACTTCCTGAGCGTAGCTTTCGAGCAGCGATTCGAACGCCGCCTTGGTCGCGCCATAGGCGGCCCAGAAGGGGCGCGGGTTTGAGCCGACCGAGCTGGTCAGCCCGATGACCCGGCCCTGACCGCTGCGCTTGAGCATGGGGTCGAACGCGGCCAGCAGGGCCTGGGTCGCCAGCAGGTTGATGGTGACGGCCTGGCCGAACTGCTTGGCGTCAATTTGCGTCACGGGCGTGAGCGTCGGCAAATATGCCGCCGAAATCACCAGGACATCGAGCTTGTCCCAGCGCGACGCCATGGCGCTGGCGAGCCGCGAAACGCCTTCGCTTTCGGTCAGGTCGACCGGGGCAATGGTGGAGGTGCCGCCCACCGCATGGATGGCATCTTCGACCGCTTCGAGCTTTTTCACCGTCCGCGCCGTCAGAACCACGTGGGCACCGGCCTTGGCCAGTGCCAGCGCGGTCGCCGCTCCAATACCCTCACTCGCACCGGTAACGAGCGCTACGCGCCCTTCGAGCGGTCGGTTCTCGGACATCAGGCTACCTTGTCGAAAGAAAGCTGGGATTCGCGCTGAGTGCGCTGGGCAAGATCGGTCAGCGAAGTGGGATAATCACCGCTGAAACAGGCATCGCAGAACTGCGGGGCCGTTGCGCTGCGTTCGATGCCGCCAACTGCGCGATAGAGGCCTTCGATCGAGACGAAGGCGAGGCTGTCTGCCTTGATGAACTCGCGCATCGGTTCCAGCTCCATTCGCGCGGCGAGCAGCTTGGACCGCTCCGGCGTATCGACGCCGTAGAAACAGCTGTGCGCCGTGGGCGGGCTGGCGACGCGGAAATGGACCTCGCTGGCACCGGCATCGCGCATCATCTCGACGATCTTCATGCTGGTGGTGCCGCGCACGATCGAATCGTCGATCAGCACGATCCGCTTGCCTTCCACCAGTGCACGGTTGGCGTTGTGTTTGCGTTTGACCCCGGAATGGCGGGCACCGTCCGATGGCTGGATAAAGGTCCGGCCGACATAGTGGCTGCGGATGATTCCCAGCTCGAACGGCACGCCGGACTGCTGGGAATAACCGATGGCCGCGGGCACGCCGCTGTCCGGCACCGGCACCACCAGATCGGCCTCGACCGGGCTTTCGATGGCAAGTTGCGCGCCGATCGCCTTGCGGGCTTCATAGACGCTGCGGCCCGCGAACAGCGAATCCGGGCGGCTGAAATAGACGTGTTCGAAAATGCAGGGCCGGGCCCCTTGCGGGGTAAAGGGCCGGTGGCTGGTGACGCGCCCGTCCTGCCGCACTTCGACGATCTCGCCCGGTTCGATCTCGCGTTCGAAGGTTGCGCCGACCACGTCGAGCGCCACTGTTTCGCTCGCAAAGACCACTGCATCGCCGATCCGGCCCATCACCAGCGGGCGGATGCCGAGCGGATCGCGGCAGGCGATCATCCGCTTGGGCGTCATGCAGATCAGCGAATAGGCGCCTTCGACCATGCGCAGGGCATCGACGAACCGGTCCAGCAACGTGGGATAACGGCTGGTCGCGACCAGGTGGATGATCACCTCGGTATCCGAGGACGACTGGAAGATCGCGCCCTTTTCCACCAGTTCCTGCCGCAGGTGCATGGCGTTGGAAATGTTGCCGTTGTGGGCAATCGAGAACCCGCCGCGCGCCAAGTCGGCGTGGAGCGGCTGGACGTTGCGCAGGCCCTGTCCGCCGGTGGTCGAATAGCGCACGTGGCCTGAAGCCATGTGGCCCGGCAACTCCGATAGCATGACCTGGTCCGAAAAGACCTGCGCCACATGCCCCAGCCCGCGCCGCGCAAAGAACTCGTGCCCGTCCCAGCTGACGATGCCGCAGGCTTCCTGTCCGCGATGTTGCAGGGCGTGGAGACCAAGCGCGGTAACGGCGGCGGCCTCGGGATTGCCGATGACGCCGAATACGCCGCATTCCTCGCGCAGCTTGTCGCCGTCGAGGTCCAGAAAAGGGTGGGTGAGGTTCATGACGGTTTCCGGGCTGGGCGTGGCGCGTCTCGCGGGCTCTTTGGCGATGTTACGGGTCAATTACAAGCACGGGCTGGGGCAGGTTGTGCGCGGTTCGAGGGAATTCGTTGCGCGGTGGGGCAAGCCTGCTTACATGCGGCGCAGGCGTAAACCATAACCAGCGGAAGCGGCGCTCCCTTGATCCTCAACCCTTTTGAATGGACTATCGCCCGGCGTTACCTGCTGCCCGGCCGCAGCGAGGCATTTATTGCGCTCGTCGCCGGTATCAGCGTGGTGGTGGTCATGCTCTCGGTCGCGATGCTGGTGATCGTGATGAGCGTGATGAACGGCTTTCGCGGTGAACTGCTTGACCGGATTGTCGGGCTGAATGGCCACGCGATCATCCAGGCTTATGGTGGCCGGCTGGATGACTGGCAGGACGTGCTGGAGCGGACCCAGGCAACCGAAGGCGTGGTCAGTGCCTCGCCCCTGATCGAACAGCCGCTTCTCGGCACGGCCAATGGGCGGGTCGAGGGCGTCGTGGTGCGCGGCAACACCGCCGAGGATATCGCCGGGCTGGCAGACAAGCTGGTGATGGGCAACCTTGCCGAAGTGCGCGCCAACGACGGGAACGTGGCGATCGGGGCGCGGCTGGCGATGAACATCGGCGCCAGCGTGGGCGATACGATCACGATCATCAATCCGGCCGGACGATCGACCCCGTTCGGCACTGTGCCGCGCCAGATCGGCTATCGCGTGGCCGCCGTGTTCGAAACCGGCGTCTACGATTTCGACAAAGCCTTTGTCATCATGCCGATCCCTGACGCGCAGACCCTGCTGCTGACGGGCGACACCATCGGCATGATCGAGGTCGTCACAGTGGATGCAGACCGGGTCGACGAAATCCTCGCGCCGGTTTCGCAGAGCCTTGCCGGGCGGGCAGAGGTCAACAGCTGGAAGCGCATCAACGCATCCATCTTTGAAGCGCTGGAGGTGGAGCGGGTGGCCATGTTCTTTGCGCTCTCCATCATCGTGGTGGTGGCCGCGTTCAACATCCTGTCCTCGCTGGTCATGCTGGTCCGCTCCAAGACGCGGGACATTGCCATCCTGCGAACAATGGGGGCGACGCGGCGCAACCTGGTCAAGATATTCGTCACGACCGGTTTCACCGTGGGGATGATCGGCACCATGGCAGGGCTGGCGCTGGGGTTCCTGGTGCTGGCCTTCCGCCAGCCGATCGTGACTGCGATCGAATTCGTGACCGGCGGAAACATCTGGGATCCGCAGGTCCGGTTCCTGACCGAACTGCCGGCGCGGGTTGATCCGATGGAGATCCTCGGCATCGCCGCGCTCGCGCTCGGCCTCAGTTTCCTTGCCACGCTTTACCCCGCCTACAAGGCGGCGAACACCGATCCGGTACAGGTGCTGCGCTATGAATAGAACTGGTGCCGCGCCAATTGTGCGCCTGCGCGGCCTGACCCGCAGCTTCGAGCAGGGTGGCGAACGGATCGACGTGCTGCGCGGTGTCGATCTCGACATCCAGCCGGGCGAGATTGTCGCACTGCTTGGGCCGTCGGGTTCAGGCAAGTCGACCATGCTGCAGGCGGTCGGCTTGCTGGAAGGCGGCTTCGGCGGCCAGATCGAGATCGCCGGTACGCCCGCACACGAAGTGGCCAGCGACGCGCGGACCACCCTGCGCCGCGATCATCTGGGTTTCGTCTACCAGTTCCATCACCTGCTGCCCGATTTCACCGCGCAGGAGAATGTCGTCCTGCCGCAGTTGGTGGCCGGGCGCCCCCGTGCGGAATGCGACGCGCGGGCGCGTGAACTTTTGGCGGCGCTGGGGCTGGAACACCGGCTGACTCACCGGCCCAGCCAGCTTTCTGGCGGGGAGCAGCAACGGGTTGCGGTGGCGCGTGCGCTTGCCAACAAGCCCACCCTGGTGCTGGCGGATGAACCGACCGGCAACCTTGATGAACACACCGCCGACAAGGTTCTGGCCCAGTTTCTCGAACTCGTTCGTGAGGAAGGCAGCGCAGCCCTCGTCGCCACGCACAACGAACGGCTCGCAGCGCGGATGGACCGGGTAGTGCGGCTGCATGACGGCCTGCTGGAACAGGGATTGTAACGATGACGACCATTGCCGATTTCACCGTCACCACCAACCGAGGCGAGCCGCTCGACCTTTCGGAAAAGCTCGGCAAGGTGCTGCTGGTGGTCAACACCGCCAGCAAATGCGGTTTCACCCCGCAGTATGATGGCCTGGAAAAGCTGTTCGAAGGCTACAAGGATCGCGGGTTCGAGGTGCTGGGATTCCCCTGCAACCAGTTCGGCGGCCAGGAACCGGGCGACGCGGATGAAATCGCCGAATTCTGCAAGCTCAACTTCGGGGTCACATTTCCGCTGATGGCCAAAGTGGATGTCAACGGCGCGAACGCCAGCCCGCTGTTTGACTGGATGAAGGCCGAGGCACCCGGTCTGATGGGCTCCAAGGGGATCAAATGGAACTTCACCAAGTTCCTGATCGACCGTCAGGGCAATGTGGTGAAACGCTATGCGCCGCAGGATACGCCCGAGCGGATCGCCAAGGATGTCGAAGCCCTGCTGTAACTTCCCCGCCTAACCAGGCGAAACGGACGAGCATGATGATCGAATCCTTCAACCAGTGGTTTCTCGCGCTTGGCGCGGAATACGGGGTCAACCCTTATGTGTTCGGTGCCATTTACGTGGGTGCAATCCCGTTTTTCCTGCTTTCGATCGGCTGGCTGGTAAAGCGGGCGCGGGCCCATCGTTCTACCGTGGTGCCAACCCTGTGCGCGGGGTTCTGCTTTGTTTCCGCCTATCTCTACCTGGCCGTTGTGGGAGAGAACATTCCCCTGTGGGTCTGGATATTCCTCGCGGCACTGGTGATCTACGGGGCCGTTTCGACCGTGCGCGACACACGCCGCAAGATTGCCGCTGCCCGTCAGGCTGATTGAACCCTGATCACGCGGATGAGTAAAGCTGGCCGGGCAAAGCTGGCTGTCCGGCCTTGGCGAATCCCTTCCTCCGCCGCATAACGTGGGCATGGCATTCGCCCCCTTCGTCCCCCTCCGTGTCCTGTCCTCCTACTCGCTGCTTGAAGGCGCGGTGGAGCCCAAGGCCATGGCCAAACTGGCCAAAGAACGCGGCTTTCCGGCCATCGCGATCTGTGACCGGAACGGGCTCTACGGGGCGGTCATGTTCGCGCAGGCGTGCCTGGCCGAAGGTGTCCAGCCGATCATCGGCGCACTGCTTGGCGTGGCCCGCGAAGGGCCCGAGGCGGCGATCGACTACATTCCGCTCTATGCCCAGGATGAAGCGGGCTATGACAACCTCTGCTACCTGACCAGCCGGGCGCATCTTGACCGCCCGCTGGAACTGGCGCCGCACGTCACGCTGGGCGATCTCGCTGGCCATGCCGATGGCCTGCTGGCGCTGACCGGATCGGGCGAGGGTGCACTGGCGCGGCTGCTGGCCGAAGGCCAGCGGGATCATGCGCTGGACTTGCTGGGCAGGCTGGAGGCACTGTTTTCCGGCCGCCTCTATGTCGAGCTTTCCCGCCAGGGCAACCCGGTCGAAGAAGCGGCAGAAGCGGCGCTTGTCGATCTGGCCTACGAGCGTGACCTGCCGCTGGTCGCCACGAACCCGGCCTGTTTCGCCGAGCCGCACATGCATGCCGCACACGATGCCATGCTCTGCATTGCCGGCTCGACCCACATCGAGGCGGAAGAACGCCGCCGCTCCAACCGGCAGGCCTTCGTCAAGTCCGCTCCGATGATGGAGGAGCTGTTTGCCGACCTGCCTGAAGCCACTGCCAACACGCTGGTGATCGCGCAGCGCTGCGCTGTTGCTCCGCCTGACCGCAAGCCGATTTTGCCAAGCCTTGCCGGCGATCTCTCGGGCGAGGCGCGGATGCTGGCGGACGACGCACGTCGCGGGCTGGAAGCACGGCTGGCACCTTATGGCGACCTGCCTGAGGAGGAGCGCAAGACCTACTTTGACCGGCTCGACTTCGAAGTCGAAGTCATCGTCGGCATGGGCTTTCCCGGCTACTTTCTGATCGTGGCCGACTTCATCAAGTGGGCCAAGGAGCAGGGCATTCCAGTGGGGCCGGGGCGCGGTTCGGGCGCGGGCTCGCTGGTCGCCTGGGCGCTGACCATCACCGATCTCGATCCGATCCGCCTGGGCCTGCTGTTCGAGCGCTTCCTTAACCCCGAACGCGTTTCGATGCCGGACTTCGATATCGACTTCTGCGAAACGCGGCGGGGCGAGGTGATCCGCTATGTGCAGCAGAAATACGGGCACGACCACGTCGCCCAGATCATCACCTTCGGCAAGCTGAAGGCCCGCGCGGTGCTGCGCGATACCGGCCGTATCCTGCAGATGAGCTATGGCCAGGTCGATCGCCTCTGCAAGATGGTGCCCAACCACCCGACCGACCCGTGGACCTTGCCCCGCACCCTCAACGGCGCCGCCGATTTCCGCCGAGAGTACCAGAACGACAACGAGGTCAAACGGCTGGTCGACCTGGCGATGCAGCTCGAAGGTTTTCCCCGCAACAGCTCCACCCATGCGGCGGGCGTGGTGATCGGTGACAGGCCGCTGGCGCAACTGCTGCCGCTCTACCGCGACCCGCGTTCGGACATGCCGGTGACCCAGTACGACATGAAGAATGTCGAGAGCAGCGGGCTGGTCAAGTTCGACTTCCTCGGTCTCAAGACCCTGTCGGTGCTGCGCAAGGCGGTGGACCTGCTCGCGCTGCGGGGTATCGAGGTCGACCTGGGCGCGCTCGAATGGGACGATCCGGCTGTGTACGACCTGCTCAAGCGAGGCGACACGGTGGGGGTGTTCCAGCTGGAATCCGAAGGAATGCGGCGCACCCTCACTGCTGTGAAGCCAACCAAGTTCGAAGATATCATCGCACTCGTTTCGCTCTACCGACCCGGCCCGATGGACAACATCCCGCTGTTCGGCAAGCGCAAGGCGGGCGAGGTGCCGATCGAGTACCCGCACCCCAAGCTCGAAACCATCCTGGCCGAGACATATGGCATTTTCGTCTACCAGGAACAGGTAATGCAGGCGGCGCAGATCCTGGCCGGTTATTCGCTTGGCGAAGCGGACTTGCTGCGGCGCGCGATGGGCAAGAAGAATCAGGCTGAAATGGACCAGCAGCGCGCCCGCTTCATCGCTGGCAGCGCCGAGGTTTCCGGCATCGAGGCAAGGAAAGCGTCCGAGCTGTTCGACTTGATCGACAAGTTTGCCGGCTATGGCTTCAACAAGTCGCACGCGGCAGCCTATGCCTTGCTCGCTTACCAGACCGGCTGGCTCAAGGCGCACTACCCGGAGGAGTTTTACGCCGCATCGATGTGTTTCGACATGCACCAGTCGGAAAAGCTGGCGCTGTTCGTGGACGATGCGCGGCGCAACGGGATTGCGGTGCTGCCGCCCTGTGTCAATGCGTCCGAGGCGGAGTTCACGGTCGAGCAGACCGATGAAGGCTATGCTGTCCGCTATGCGCTGGCCGGCATCCGCAACGTCGGCGAAAAGGCGATGGAAGCGCTGGTGGAAGAACGGCAGGCGCGCGGGGCCTTTGCCAGCCTGAAAGACCTGTTCGAACGCGTCCCCAAGGGGTCGATGAACAGCCGCCAGCTGGAAGGGCTGGTCTGCGCCGGTGCGCTTGATGCGCTCGATCCGGACCGGGCGCGGCTCCATGGCAATGTGGACCTGCTGCTGGCCGTGGCTGACGCTGCAAGCCGCGAACGGGAAAGCGGACAGGCAGGCCTGTTCGGCGGCGAGGATGCCGCCAATGAAGACCTGCGCCTGCGGGACGCGAAGCCCTGGACCCGGCCCGAGCGGATGGCGCAGGAGCGAGAGAACTTCGGCTTCTACTTCTCCGCACACCCGGTCCAGCAGCACTGGCAGGTCGCCTCCGCCAACGGCGCGCGGACGTATCAGAGCCTGATGCAGGGCGGCGGCGCTGGTGCAGCCGGTGGCCGCACGCAAGCCGTGATGGCGGCGATGATCGAGAGTGCGCGCAAGGGGCAGACGCGCAAGGGCAAGGATTTTATCCGCGCCGATTTTTCGGACCACACAGGCCAGTTCAGCGCCGCCTGCTTCGAGGAAAGCATGGTGGAGAATTTCACCCGCTGGGCGGCAGATGCCACCTGCGTCCTGCTTACGGTGGAGCTCGACGCTCCGAGCCCTGACGAGCCCCCGCGCATCACGGTGCGCGGCGCGCGCCCGCTCGACGATGTGCGCGGCTCTGCGCGGATGCTCCTGACGCTTGACGCGCACGACGCCGGGGCCTTGCAGGAGCTGCGGATGGCGCTCGCGCCCGGCACGCCGGGGCATGGCGAAGTGCTGGTGCGTCTGCGGACCGGCGCCGAGCACGAGCCACTGCTGAGGCTGGGCCGCGACTATGCGCTCGATGGCGATCTGGCCGAACTGCTCGCCTCAGTCCCTGGGCTCAGCAACGTTGCCCTGGGCACCCGCCGCGGGGTTGGCAACCTGCGCCTTGTTGCCTGAGCGGCTCCGGCGTTCGAACACGGTCGTGAACCGGGCGAGCACCAGCAAGGCGCTGGGCACCAGAACCGTGTTCACAAGGTCCTTGATCGCTTCGGCCCGGTCATGCGGGTTGTTTTGCAGGACACTGTCCCGATAGTCCCAGCCCTCGCCGGCGAGGGCTGCCAGCAGCACCACAAGCCACGGCTTCCAATCCACCACCTTCCACCGGAACAGCAGGCAGCTTCCCAGGAATACGCCAAGCCCGACATAGACGTGCAGGGCATCGTGGGCGAGGTGCGTATGGTCGACAAGAAACGACTTGGCGGACTGGAAGGAGCTCATCGCGCTGCCTGTGGCGGCGATTGCCAACAGGCGCAAGCATGGGCATGAACCGGCACGAGGATTCGACTGGAGAGGACACAATAATGCTTGGAGCGATGCAGGACTGGACCATGCGCATTACCGCGGTGATCGATCACGCGGCGCGCGAGGCCGGCGCGCGCGAGATTGTCACCCGCTGGGCGGATGGCAGCGAAACGCGGACCGACTGGGCCGGGATCCGCCGCGACGCGCTGAAGATGGCGCAGGCGCTGCAGGCGCTGGGGCTGAAGAAGGGCGAGCGGGTCGCCAGCCTCGCCATGAACCACTCGCGCCACTTGGTCAGCTGGTATGGAGTCGCGGGCATGGGCGGCGTACTCCACACCGTGAACCCGCGCCTGTTCGACGACCAGCTCGAATATATTGTCAATCACGCCGAAGACCGCGTGCTCTGCTATGACGCGGCGTTCCAGCCGATCGTCGACCGGATGAAGAGCCGCTGGCCCACGGTGGAGCATTACGTCTGCTACGATTCCGGCGCCCATTCGCGTGCGTTCGAGGACTGGATCGCCGAGCAGGACGGCGATTTCGAATGGGTCGAGGGCAGCGAGCGTGACCCCTGCATGCTGTGTTATACCAGCGGCACCATCGGCAATCCCAAGGGCGTGCAGTACGAGCACCGCTCTACCATGATGCATGCGCTGGCCGGGCTCCAGCCAAGCGCGTTCAATTTCAGCCCCTCCTCGGTCATGCTGCCGGTCGTGCCGATGTTCCATGCCGCAAGCTGGGGTCTGCCCTATGCCGGGGCGATGGCGGGGATCAAGTTCGTGCTCAGCGCGGTCAACGATCCGGCGGTGCTGCACGAACTGATGCTGCGCGAAGGGGTGACCGACAGCGCCGGAGTGCCGACCGTATGGCTGGCGCACTTCCAGTATTGCGACGCCAACGGGTTCGACTTGCCGCCGCTCAAGGCGGCCACGATCGGCGGTTCGGCGGCCCCCAAGTTCATGATCGAGCGGCTGATGAAGAACGGTACCCGGGTACAGCACGCCTGGGGCATGACCGAGACTTCGCCCATCGGCACGGTCGGCGCGCCGACCTGGGACTGGGACCAGCTCAGCTTCGAGGAAAAGGTGGAGCGCACTGCGATGCAGGGCCGCCCGATCTTCGGGGTGCAGCTGCGCACGGTCGACCTCGATGACATGGCCACCGAGCTGCCGCGTGACGGCAAGACCAGCGGGGCGCTGCAGATCCGCGGCCCCTGGATCATCCGCCGCTACTTCAAGGCGGAACAGGATGCCGCCAGCAACGAAGGTTGGTTCGATACCGGCGATGTCGGCATCCTCCATCCCGATGGCACATTGCAGCTGACCGACCGTACCAAGGACGTGATCAAGTCCGGCGGCGAATGGATCAGCTCGGTCGAGCTGGAAAATGCCGCAGTCGGGCACCCGGCCCTGGCCGAAGCGGCGGCAGTCGGCATTGCTCACCCCAAGTGGGACGAACGCCCGGTGCTCTTCTGCGTGAAGAAGGCCGGGGCGGAGGTGACGGCGGACGAGGTGCTGGAGCATCTCAAGCCGCTGGTGGCCAAGTGGTGGCTGCCCGATGCGATCGAGTTCGTCGACGACATCCCCCACACCGCGACCGGCAAGATCAGCAAGAAGGACCTGCGCGAGCGGTTCAAGGACTATAGGCTTGCCTGACCTGCGGATCAGGCCCGCGCGTGACAGCGATGCGCGGGCCATCCAGGCGATCTACGATTACCACGTGGCCCACGGCACGGCCTCGTTCGACAGCACGGGGCCGAGCGCAGCCGAATGGCTTGAGAAAATGGCCGCAATCCGGTCGAGCGGCTGGCCTTTCCTTGTCGCCGAGAAGGACAGCGAAATGCTGGCCTATGCCTACGCCATTGTGTTCCGACCGCGTGCGGCCTATGCGCGCACCTGCGAGAACAGCATCTACGTCGCCGATGCGGCGCGGGGCATGGGTGTCGGCTCGGCGCTGCTCGGCAGCCTGATCGACGCCGCGCGGGCCAGCGGGTTCGAGCAGATGATCGCGGTGATCGGCGGCGGCGAGCCGGCCTCGGTCGCGCTTCACGCCAAATGCGAATTTTTCCATGCCGGGCGCCTGCGCAATGTCGGCTTCAAGTTCGGCCGCAAACTCGATACGGTCTACATGCAGCGCGACCTGACCGGAGAGGACCCATCTGCATGAGCGATGTCTTTATCGATCCCAGCCCCGCCAACTTCGCCGCCTTCAAGGCCCTGCCGCGCGACGAGCCGATGCACATGCTCAACCTGCTGCTCTACCGCGATCTGGCCGAGTATCCCGAGGGGCACGAGCACCACGCCAAGGGCTGGAGCGGGCGACGCGCCTACGAGGAATATGGCAAGACCAGCGGCCCGATCTTCCGCCGGGTGGGCGGCAGCATCGTGTGGCGCGGCGCGTTCCAGACGATGGTGACAGGGCCGGAAGAGCGCGCGTGGCACGACGGGTTCGTGGCGCAGTATCCGAGCAGTGCCGCCTTCTTCGAAATGATCAAGGACCCGGACTATCAGCTCGCCGTAGTCAACCGCACCGCTGCGCTGGTGGACAGCCGGCTGATTCGGTTCCAGCCGGGGAGTTCGGGGGAAGGGTTTTAGGCCAGAGACCTCACAACAACCGCATCTGCCCGCCTACCTCCGGCGCAACAAACCCCGAACAATCCAGCTCATAAGCCTCATTCCCGATTCCGGCGCGCTTGCGGGCGAGGCGGAAGCGGGTGCGGAAGAGGTCGGCCCAGGGGCCTTGCGCCTTGAAGCGGGTGCCGAAGCGGGGGTCGTTGTCCCGCCCGCCCCGCATATCCTGCACCACGCTCATCACTTTGCCCGCCCGGTCCGGGAAATGAACGGCGAGCCATTCGCGGAACAGCGGGGCGACTTCATGCGGCAGGCGCAGCGGAATCCAGTTGGCAGAGCGCACGCCCGCCGCGCCTGCGCGTGCGAGGATGCTTTCCATGAATTCATCGGTGATCGCCGGGATCACCGGGCTGACCGAGCAATGCGCCGGGACGCCCGCCGCCGCCAGCTTCTCCAGCGCCGCCAGCCGCTTGGCAGGCGAGGCTGCGCGCGGCTCGAGCTTGCCTGACAGCACCGGATCGAGGCTGGTTACGGAAATTGCCACCGCCGTCAGCCGCTCGCGCGCTAGCTCCACCAGCAGGTCGAGGTCGTCGAGCACCCGGTCGGACTTGGTGGTGATCGTCACCGGATGGCGCACCTCCAGGCACAGCTCCAGCATCTGCCGGGTCAGGCGATAGGTTCGCTCGATCGGCTGGTAGGGGTCGGTGTTGGTCCCCATCGCAATCGGCTGCGGTACATAGCCTTTTTTCGCCAGCGTCGCCCGCAGCAGCCGCGCCGCATCGGGCTTGGCGAAGAGCCGCGTCTCGAAATCGAGGCCGGGGGAGAGGTCATGGTAGGCATGGGTCGGGCGGGCATAGCAATAAACGCAGCCATGCTCGCACCCACGATAGGCGTTGACCGAGCGGTCAAACGGCACATCGGGTGACTGGTTGAAGGTAAGGATCGACTTCGGGCGTTCCTGGGTCACTGTGGTGCGGAGTTTGACCGGGGGGCCATCGAGGCTCTGCACATGATCCCGCCAATCCCCATCGGCCTCGCGAGTGGCGAGGCCGAAGCGCGTCGTCACCGCGCTGGACTGCGCGCCGCGGCCGTGGATGGGATTACTCATATCGGAACATATAGCGAACAAAAAGGTCGTCCGCCAGATGCCGCCTACTTTTCTCTCAGCCGAGGCATCAGTTCCACGAAATTGCAGGGCCGGTTGCGGCTGTCGAGCTGTTCGGCGAGGATCCAGTCCCATCCGTCCTTCACTGCGCCGTTGGAGCCGGGCAGGGCGAAGATGTAGGTGCCCCGCGCCACCACTGCGCAGGCCCGGCTTTGCACCGTGCTAGTGCCGATCGAGCGGTAGCTGATCATGCGGAACAGTTCGCCAAACCCCGGAATGTCGCGCACATTGCCGCCCGCCTTGAGCCGGTCGAGTGCTTCGGGGGTCACGTCTCGCCCGGTCAGCCCGGTGCCGCCGGTCGAAACCACCGCGTCGATTGCGGGATCGTCAATCCAGTCATTGAGCTTGCCCGCCAGCAGGGACGCATCGTCGCGCACGATGGCGCGCGCGGCGAGCTTATGGCCCGCTGCTTTGACCCGCTCGGCGAGGATATCGCCGGAGGTATCGTCAGCAGGGGTGCGGGTGTCCGACACGGTCAGGACCGCAATGTTGATCGGCTTGAAGGTGCGCTCTGGATCGATGGCCATGCGCAGGTGGGTATCAGTCCGCGCGGGTCAGGTAAACGCCGCCGCCCCCTCCCAATTCTGGGAAGGTCGGCCATTGGCCCTGGGCCAGCGCCTCGCGGCTTTCAGAGCGTCCGCCTGCTTGCCGTTCGTACATCCAGTAATTGCGCATCACGATGGAGACATAGCCGCGTGTCTCCCAATAAGGGATGCTCTCCATGTAGAGCAGGGCATCGCCCTGGTCGCGCACTTCGCTGTTCCAGCGGGTGATCGGGCTGAGGCCGGCGTTGTAGGCGGCCATGATCTTCGGCAGCAGGCCCTGGGTGGCGCGGCTGTCTCGCAGCATGGCAAGATGCTCCTGCCCGAAGGCGAGGTTGACGTCAGGTCGGTTGAGCTCGCTGGCATTGCCGGACACGCCGAGCTTGCCCGCGTGATCCTTCGCCGCAGCCGGCATGATCTGCATCAATCCGCGTGCCCCTGCCGGGCTGACGGCGCTGGCGCGGAACACCGATTCCTGCAGGGTGTGGGCATAGGCCAGCGCGGGGTCGACCTTCCATCCGTTGACCGGTTGCCAGCGCGGCGCGGGATAGCGCAGCGCAGGCTCGGCCTGTGCGCCGCGCGGGGCGTTGTGCGCCATCCACAGCTGGGTGGAGGGAAGGCCCATTTCCCGTGCCAGGCGCGACAGCGAATCGTACTGGCCCGGATCGCCAATCCGCGCCTGGTGGCGCAGCACTTCGTCAGCCAGTTCGTCACGCCCGATTTCGGCCAGTGCCACGGCTGCGCGGATGTTGGCATTGTCCCGCAAGCGCTGCCAGTCGGCCGGGGAGAAGTCGGCCCGGGCATGATCCTGCGGCAGGTGCTGCCCCAGCTGTTCGCGCGCCAGCATCCCGTAGAGCGTCTCGTCGAGCCGGGCGGCCCCGCGCAGCTCCTCGGTGGCTTTTTCCGGTTCGCGGCAACGGATCAGCGCGCGGCTGGCCCAGTAATGCCCGGCTGCGACCAGTTCGACGTTGTGCGCGCCGCGGGCAGCGCGCTGGAAAGTGTCAGCGGCGGTCTCGCAATCGCCCAGGCGCCAGGCGGCGAGCCCGGCGACCCAATCGCCTTCAGCCACCCAGGCGCCTGCGCCCTGGCGCGCCGAGATGGCGATGGCGAGAGCGGCCGGATCGTTGTTCTCGATGTAATAGCTCCAGGCCACGCGCTGGCGCCACTCGGCACGGGCCTCAGCGCTGAGGCCCGCATCGATCCCGTCGAGCAGCAACCGTGCACCATCGGGATCGTCATTCTTGATCCGTTCGAGAATGGCATCGCTGACCGAGCCCGGCATCGTCCCATCGTCGACCGAGCGAGGGCGCAGCCGCTTGCTGGCATAGGGCTGGCTGACGAACGACTGTAGCTGCGGCAGATACGGCGCCGCCATCAGGCCGCGCTTGCTGCCCAGCGCGGCGATGCGGTCGGCATGGGGCAGGACTGTGCCTTCGGCCAGCCAGGCCTGGATCTGCGGGAGCTCGACCCGCGGGCTATTGGCGTGGAGATAGTATTCGGCCCGAGCCACGGCATGGAGCGGACCCTCGGCCCGCTCGGCGAACATGGCATCGACGCGGGCCCAGTCCTGCCGGTCAATCGCGCCGAACAGATCGCGGTAATATTCGCGATCGGGACGGGTGAGAAGATCGGGAACTTTGCTGGTGACGGCGCGGGCGCGGAAATAGTCGGCAGCGCTGCTGTTGGCTTGCGCCGGCATCGCCAGCCCCAGTCCCAGCGTGGCCCCGGCTACTGCCAGTGCCGCGAGGACAGGTCTCATAAAGGGTTTCTTCGTTTCAGCCATCGGTCCCGTCAAGCCAGCTTTGCCACAGATCCCGCCGCGCAGCTGCCGATCGCAGCAGCCGGGCGAGGCCCTGGCCTTCCACAAAGGGGAAGTTGCGACCCTTGTGGTTAAAGCGACGTAAAGTTTTACCCTCTTGCGCTGTATCGTGGCCAAGAAGCGGCAGAATGTTCCGCCCGAGGAAAACGATCCGGTCCGGCTGGACCAGCCCGATGTGGTGGGCCAGCAGTCGTCCGGCCCCGCTTGCGCCAAGACTGGCCCAGTCCGGCGCGGCCGTGAAACGCGGCACGACACTGGCGAGGTAAGCCTGTTCGGCCCCGATGCCGGTTGCGCGGAGGAACCCGGTGAGCAGTCGGCCCTGGGGCCCGGACAGCAGCGCCTCGCGATCCTCCTCCTCCGGGTGGGCCACGATCACCATCAGTGCGGCACCCTGCGCGCCGCGCGGCACGATGCGCGGACCCGTCCCGCCTGCTTCGAGCAGAGGCTCGGTGAGCCACCAGTGATGGAAGGTGGCGAGGTCTTCCGGCCAGCCGCCTTGTTCGCCGCCGAGCACCGGCGCGCTCCTGATTTCGACAGGAGGCGCCGGGGGGCGGGCTGCACTGGCCGGCCCGCTGCCGCCCACACTCGCGGTGGCTGCTGCGGCGGGCTGGTCCGGCTCTGCCAGCCAGTCCGTGGCGTCATCGGCGAAGTCGTGATCGACGCCTGCCGAGCGCCACCAGGCCAGCGCAGCAGCGAATTCGTCTCGATCGGGCAGGCGGCAAGGTTCGGTCATCGCGTTTGCGGGTCTTGACCTGCCCCGTTCCAGCAATCAAGGAAATCCGGCAATTACTACCCCGTGCCAGCGAAGGACAAGACCCCGAGATGAGCGAACGCGAATCCATGCCGTGCGATGTGGTGATCGTGGGAGGCGGCCCGGCCGGCCTCGCCGCCGCGATCCGCCTGAAGCAGATCAACGCCGATCTCGAAGTGATCGTGCTGGAGAAGGGCTCCGAAATCGGCGCGCATATCCTGTCGGGTGCGGTGGTCGATCCCAAGGCGCTTGATGAACTGCTGCCGGAATGGCGCACGCAAGGGTGCCCGATGGCAGAGGTTCCGGTGACGGATAACTGGCACTGGGTGCTTTCCGCCTCTGGCAAGACGTCCATGCCGCACCTGATGATGCCGCCGTTCATGTCGAACGATGGCAACTACACCGGCTCGCTCGGCAATATGTGCCGCTGGCTGGCCGAACAGGCCGAGGGCCTGGGCGTGATGGTGTTCCCGGGCTTCCCGGCGGCTGAGGTCATGATCGACGAGAACGGCGCTGTCGCCGGGGTGATCACGCAGGACATGGGCGTGGCCGCCGATGGCAGCCACAAGGGCGATTACCAGCCGGGGATGGAAATCCACGCCAAGTACACCCTGTTTGCCGAGGGCGCGCGCGGCCACCTGACCAAGCGGATGAAGGCCCTGTTCGACCTGGAGGCGAACTGCCAGCCGCAGGTCTATGGCCTTGGCATCAAGGAACTGTGGGATATCGATCCCGAAAAGCACGTGCCCGGCCGCGTGATCCATACGCAGGGGTGGCCGCTGACCGAGAGTGACAGCTGGGGCGGGGGGTTCCTCTATCACCAGGCCAACGGTCAGGTGGCGGTCGGATTTGTCACCGCGCTCGACTACAAGAACCCCTACGTCTCGCCGTTCCAGGAATTCCAGCGCTGGAAGCAGCACCCGGCGATCCGCGAGTACCTCGAAGGGGGCAAGCGGGTGGCCTACGGCGCGCGGGCGATCAACGAAGGCGGCTGGCAGAGCGTGCCGAAGCTGGCGTTCCCGGGCGGGGCGCTGATCGGGTGCTCGGCCGGGTTCGTGAACGTGCCCCGGATCAAGGGCAGCCACACCGCGATGAAGAGCGGGATGCTGGCGGCGGATAGCATTGCGGCGGCCATCGGAGCAGGCCAGGAAAAGACCGAGCTGGCGGATTACGACGCCGCCGTGCGCGAGAGCTGGATCGCCAAGGAGCTGAAGCTGGTCCAGAACGCCCAGCCCGCCGTCGCCAAGTTCGGCGGCGATCTCGGCACGGTGATTGCCGGGATCGATATGTGGATGCGCACGCTCAAGATCGGCCTGCCGATCACGATGAAGCACCATCCGGACTACAGCTACACCGGCCGCGCCGACCTGTTCCGCCCGATCGCCTATCCCAAGCCTGACGGGGTGATCAGCTTCGACCGGCTCACCTCGGTCGCGTTCAGCTACACCAACCATGCGGAGGACCAGCCGGTGCACTTGCAGGTCAAGGACCTGGAGCTGCAGAAGGTGAGCGAGCTGGGCGTGTTTGCCGGACCCTCGGCCCGCTACTGCCCGGCAGGTGTGTACGAGTGGTTGGTGGACGAAGCGACCGGCGCGCGGAAGTTCCAGATCAACAGCCAGAACTGCGTCCACTGCAAGACCTGTGACATCAAGGACCCCAACCAGAACATCAACTGGGTGACGCCGGAAGGCGGCGGCGGGCCGAACTATCCGAATATGTGAGACGAAAGCTTTAGAGCTTACCAACCGCGAGTAAGTAGGCACGGAACTGAATGTAGTAAGACATTAGGAAAGATTGGGGATCGTTCGGGGTATTTCGCCCTATTTTTCGTGATATTTGCGCTGAAATATTTTCAAGTTCATCTGGATTTGTTCGGGCAATAACACGTTCCAGTTCCTGATATTGATTCAGTGTGTAAACCTCAAAGTCTTTCGAATGAAAATGGAACTCTTGAATCTTCTTCGTAGGACTGCTTGGCTGATCGAGAACGACATAATCGAAGAACATGGCTGCAACTGCGAAAAATCCGGGAATTAGGAATAGCCAGAATAATCCTACAAGGAGGCCTGTCAGGAATTCATCGGCAGTAAGAACGGCGAAAAATCCGGAGATAGCGCCGATCATGAAGCCATAGAGTGACCATCGTTCAACGCGCATGGAGTTACCGTCAGGAAAGCCTAAGCTGTGTTTTTTAGCTGCGATTGCTTAAGTTTATCTAAAGGCGGCGCTGGACCAAGGGTCCCGTGTTAGTTCGATCGAACCTCAAGAAATTGTGCACATGAACGAAACCGCTTACGCCAAGATCAACCTTGCGCTGCATGTCCGCAGGCGGCGTGAGGACGGGTATCACGAGCTCGAAACCCTGTTCGCCTTCGTCGATGCGGGCGATGTGCTGACGGCGAAGCCGGCCGCGCAAGATAGCCTGTACGTTGTGGGTGAATTCTCCGGATTGCTCGCTCCTTCACCCCCCTCCCTTGGGGGAGGGGTTGGGGGTGGGGGCTCTGCCCTATCGGCGGCAGAACACCCCCACCCCGACCCTCCCCCTCAAGGGGGAGGGAGTGACAACCTCGTTGCCCGCGCGCTCAATGCCCTCCCGCGCGCGCAGGGCCTTGCGGTGACGCTGGAGAAGAACCTTCCCGTCGCGGCTGGTCTCGGCGGCGGGTCGGCGGATGCAGGGGCGGTGTTCCGGATGGTTGAGGCACTCCATGGCTTGCCCGATGACTGGCCAGCGCGGGCGGCAAAGCTCGGCGCGGATGTGCCCGCCTGCGTCCTGAGTAAGACGCATATCGGTCTCGGCACCGGCACCGAGCAGGTTGAGGTCGAGGACGACCTCGCCGGTACCCCGGTGCTGCTGGTCAACCCGCGCGTGCCGCTTTCGACCGGTCCGGTGTTCCAGGCGTGGGACGGCGCGGACAGGGGGGCGCTGCCCAAAGGCCCTGCCAGCAAGATCGCGCAGGAAGGGCGCAACGACCTCGAAGCGCCCGCCATTTCGCTCTGCCCGGTGATCGCTGAAGTGCTCGCCGCCCTCAGCGCAACCAGCCCATGGCTCGCACGGATGTCCGGCTCCGGCGCGACCTGTTTTGCGCTCTATGACAGTGCAGAGCAGCGTGACGCAGCGCAGGCCGCCATGCCGTCCGACTGGTGGACCATGGCAGGGGCGCTGCGATGAGCGAAGCCTGTCGCATCCTCGGCACGCCGCGCGCGGGCGGGGTGCTGATCGTATCCGACCACGCCTCCAATCGGGTGCCTGCCGACATCGATCTGGGCATCGACCCGGCGCTGCTCGGCCAGCATATCGCGGTCGATATCGGGGTGGCCGAAGTGGCGGAACTGCTGGTGCGCGACACCGGGTGCGCGGCCTTCCTCGGCCATGTCAGCCGCCTGGTGTGCGACTTCAACCGTGACGAGCACCAGCCCGCCGTCATCCCGATCGCCAGCGACGGCCATGCCATCCCCGGCAATGCGCTGGACCATGAGGCGAACGAGGCGCGGCTCATGCGGTTCTTCCGGCCCTATCACGATGCGCTCGAAGCCCTGCTGGAGGACCATCCCCCGGCGCTGATCCTGTCGCTGCACAGCTTCACCCCGCAGCTTGCCAGCAGCGACGAGCCGCGCCCGTGGCATTGCGGCGTGCTCTACAATGCGGATGAGCGGGGGGCGCGGCTGGCGATCCCGTTGCTGGCGGAGACCGGCGTGATCGTCGGCGACCAGCAGCCCTATTCGGGCAAGCTGCTCAACGCGACCATGAACCGCCATGCCGAGGCAAACGGCCATCCCTATTTCGGGCTGGAGATCCGGCAGGACCTGATCGCCGGCAGCGAGGGGCAGGCGCGCTGGGCCGCGCTGCTCGCGCCGGTGCTGGCGGAAGTGGTGCGCCGCCTGCAGCAGGGCTAGGGCGCGCCCTAGTTCGTCTCGCTTGACCGGGCGCGCCAAGCCCGCGATGGAAACAGCAGAGACAACGAGGGGCCCATGACCGCAAAGTTCGACAAATCCCGCCTGCCCAGCCGCCATGTGTCGGTCGGACCGGAGCGCGCGCCGCACCGTTCCTATTACTATGCGATGGGGCTGACCGAGGAGGAGATTGGCCGCCCCTTCGTCGGCATTGCCAGTGCCGGCAACGACAGTGCGCCCTGCAACACCACGCTCGATGCGCAGGCGGATATCTGCCGCCGGGGCGTGAACGAGGCGGGCGGGATGCCGCGCCGGTTCAACACCATCACCGTGACCGACGGCATCGCCATGGGCCACCAGGGGATGAAAAGCTCGCTGGTCAGCCGCGAAGTGATTGCGGATTCGGTCGAACTGTCGGTGCGCGGGCACTGCTATGACGCGCTGGTCGGCTTTGCCGGGTGCGACAAGAGCCTGCCCGGGATGATGATGGCGATGCTGCGGCTTAATGTGCCGTCGATCTTCGTCTACGGCGGCTCGATCCTGCCGGGCACGTTCCACGGCAAGGACGTGACCGTGGTCGACGTGTTTGAGGCGGTCGGCCAGCACGCGGCGGGCAACTGCCCCTTGCAGGAACTGATCGCACTGGAGAAAGTGGCCTGCCCCGGGCACGGTGCCTGCGGCGGCCAGTTCACCGCCAACACCATGGCCTGTGTCGGCGAGGCAATCGGATTATCCCTTCCCAACAGCAACATGACGCCTGCTCCTTACAGGACGCGCGAGGAAATCGCGGTCGCGGCTGGCCGGCAGGTCATGGCACTGATCGAGCGGAACTTGCGCCCGCGCGATATCTGCACCCGCGCTGCGTTCGAGAATGCCGCACGCGTGGTCGCGGCCACCGGCGGCTCGACCAACGCTGCGCTCCATCTGCCCGCCATGGCGAGCGAGTGCGGGATTGAATTCGACCTATTCGATGTAGCCGAGATATTCAAATCAACGCCTTACATCGCAGACCTCAAGCCTGGCGGGAAGTACGTTGCCAAAGACATGCATGAGGCGGGCGGGGTCTACATGGCGATGAAGACGCTGCTGGATGGCGGGTTCATCGATCCTGAGCCGATGACGGTGACCGGCAAGACGCTGGGTGAGAACATCGAGGAAGTCACCTGGAACCCTGACCAGAAGGTGTTCTACGATGTGAAGACGCCGATCACTCCCACCGGCGGCGTGGTCGGCCTGCGCGGCTCGCTTGCGCCCGATGGGGCCATCGTCAAGGTGGCTGGGATGGAGCGGCTGCGCTTCACCGGCCCGGCGCGGGTGTTCGATTGCGAGGAAGACGCCTTTGCCGCGGTCGAGGCGCGCGATATTGCCGAAGGCTGCGTGGTGGTGATCCGCTACGAAGGGCCCAAGGGCGGCCCCGGGATGCGCGAGATGCTGTCCACCACCGCTGCGCTCTATGGCCTGGGCATGGGTGAAAAGGTGGCGCTGATCACTGACGGACGGTTCTCCGGCGCGACGCGTGGCTTCTGCATCGGCCATGTCGGGCCGGAAGCCGCCGATGGCGGCCCGATTGCGCTGGTCGAGGACGGTGACGAGATCATCATCGACGCGGTCGAGGGCGTGATCGATCTCAACGTCGATCCAGCCACGCTCGATGAGCGCCGCAAGAACTGGCGCCCGCGCGAGAACGACTACCAGTCCGGTGCCCTGTGGCGCTTTGCCCAGAATGTTGGCCCTGCCAGCAAGGGGGCTGTGACCCATCCGGGAGCGAAAGCGGAGAAACATGTCTTTGCGGATATCTAGCGCTCTCGGCATCGCGCTGGTCGCGTCGGCCTGCTCCCAGGGCGAGGAAGTGCAGGCGCAGGCGGAAGCAGGTGCCGATACGATCGAATGTGCCATCGGGCCCGGTTCCGACTTCGGGCCGGACTGCCTGGTCGAGCGCACCACCGATGGCGATGCCCAGGTGCTGGTGGTGCGCCATGCCAACGGCGGTTTCCGCCGGTTCGAGCAGCTGCCCGACGGCGCGGGCCTTGCCGCGTTCGACGGGGCCGATCCGGTAGCGCAATCGCTTGAGGACGAGACGCTGGTGGTGGAAGTCGGCGGTGACCGTTACCGGTTCCCGGCCCGTCCGAAAGACAATGCCGCAGGGGAGTGACCTCGTCCTGACCGTCGCTCAGATGCAGGCGGCGGAGCAGGCGGTATTCCATGCCGGTGTGTCGGTCGACGAACTGATGGAGCGGGCCGGGCGCGGGGCGGCGGAATATGTCTGGCGCATGGCGGCGGGCAGGGCAGTGACCGTGCTGTGCGGCCCCGGCAACAATGGCGGCGATGGCTATGTGATCGCGGAGGCTTTGCTTGCGCGCGGGCTCGCGGTGCGTGTCATTGCACCGATGGAGCCGAAGACCAATGCCGCCCGCAATGCCCGCGCCCGGTACCAGGGCGACATCAGCACCGAGGGAAACGGCATTTCAGCCGCAGTGCTGGTCGATTGCCTGTTCGGCAGCGGGCTGACGCGGGGTTTGTCGGATGAACTCTGTGATCTGCTGATCGGCCTTGCCAGCCGCCATCACCAGTGCATCGCGGTGGATCTGCCGAGCGGTGTGCAGAGCGACAGCGGCGCGGTGCTTTCCCCGCTGCCGCGTTATGACCTGACGCTGGCGCTCGGAGCGTGGAAATGGGCGCACTACTTGATGCCCGCCGCGCAGCACATGGGCGCGCTGCGGCTGGTCGGGATCGGGGTCGATGCAGCGGCGCAGCGCGATTTCACCACGGCGCGCGTGCTGACGAAGCCGACTTTGTCCGTGCCTCCGCGCAGCGCACACAAGTACACCCGCGGGCTCGTGGCCGTGGTGGCAGGAGCCATGCCGGGCGCTGCCCTGCTGGCCGCACAAGCCGCGCAACATAGCGGGGCGGGCTACGTCAAGCTGCTGACCGACGAGGGCGAGGTGGACGCGCCTGCTGATCTGGTGGTGGACCGGCGGCCTCTTGGTGAGGCGCTGGCTGACCCGCGCATCGCCGTCATCCTGATCGGGCCCGGGCTGGGGCGCGATGCTACGGCGGCCTCCCGGCTGGAGGAAGTACTCAGCCTCGGTCGCGATGTGCCCACGGTGCTCGATGCCGATGCTCTCATGCTGATCGGGCCGGATCGCTGGCCTGCTCCGAGCGACCGGACCATCGTCGTCACCCCGCATGGCGGGGAACTCGCCAATATGGCGCAAGTTTTTGGCTCCTCACCAAACAAGAGGCCGTTTGCCGACAAAGTGCATCAGGCGATCGAACTTGACGGGCAGACCAATGCTACAGTCGTGGCCAAGGGGCCGGACACCGTGGTGTTCCAGCGCGACCTGGGGATGGTGCTGGCTCCTGCCGCATCAAGCTGGCTCTCGACCGCCGGGACAGGCGATGTGCTGGCGGGACTGATCGCCAGTCGTCTCGCCACCGGAAGAGACCCGGTTGCCGCTGCCGGCGAGGCATTGTGGCTCCATGGCGAAGCCGCGCGGCTGGCCGGGCCGGTCTTCACCGCCTCCGGGCTTGCAGAGCGGATAGCCGAGGCCTACGCGGCCTGCCTGTGAATGACCTCCCTCTAAACGATCCCGGCCGCGTGGTCCGCCTTGCTGCAAAGGGCGATGGCGTCACGGCGGATGGACGCTTTGTCGCCCGCTCCGCACCGGGTGACGTCATGACGCCTGACGGCAGCCTGTTGCACGGCCCGCATCATGTTGCGCCCCCTTGCCGCCACTTCGGCATTTGCGGCGGGTGCCAGTTGCAGCAGGTCGACGAGCAGGAACTGGCACGCTTCGTCACTGAACGGGTGACCAATGCGGCGGAAGGGCAGGGGCTGGCGATAGGCCATCTGCTGCCGACCCATCTCTCTTCCCCGCGCAGTCGCCGCCGTGCCACGCTTCACGCGCAGACCGGCGGTAAGCGGCCCCTGCTCGGTTATCGCGAGGAACGCTCGCACCGGATTGTTGCGCTGGCGGAATGCCCGGTGCTGGCGCCCGAACTTTGGGCGCTGGTCGAGCCGCTGCGCCGCCTGCTCGGGCTGTGGCGGGGCAAGCATTCGGTCGACGTGGCACTGGCGCTGACCGATCAGGGTGTCGATTGCGCAGTCAAAGGGCTGGAGCTTGACGGCCTGGCCCAGACCGAGGGGGTGATCGACTTTGCCCGCGATCAGGGGCTGGCCCGCCTGTCGCTCGATCAGGGCTATGGCTCGGAATCGATGTGGGAACCGGAGCCGGTGACCGTCACCCTGTCGGGCCAGCCGGTAGCGTTTCCCTCAGGTGGGTTCCTGCAGGCGACGGCAGACGGCGAAGCGCGGCTGGCGGGGGACGCCCGCGACTGGCTGGTCGGCAGCGCCATGGTGGCCGATCTGTTCGCAGGGCTGGGGACGTTCGCGTTTGCGCTGGCCCGGACATCTGCGGTTGTGGCTGTCGAGGCGGCGCGCGATGCACACCTTGCCTGCCGCAGTGCTGCCGCCAGGGCGCGCCTGCCGGTCGAAGCGGTCCACCGCGACCTGTTCCGCAATCCCCTGCGCCCGGAGGAACTGGCGCGGTTCGATGCCGTGCTGCTCGATCCGCCCCGCGCGGGCGCGCGCGAGCAGGTGGAGCAGATTGCCGCGAGTCCGGTTGCGCGGGTGGTCTATGTGAGCTGCAATCCGGCGAGCTGGGCACGTGATGCAGCGCGGCTGGTAGAGGCTGGCTTTCGGCTCGATCAGGTCCGCGCGGTCGGGCAGTTCCGCTGGTCGACCCATGTCGAGCTGACCAGCCTGTTCGTGCGTTAGCGTTTCAAGGCTTCCAGTACCTGCGTAAACAGCCAGTCCCGCGCATGCGGTTCGACATAGGCATGGCTCGCGCCCTCGCAGCGGCGAATGCGGGGATCGTCCTTGCCCCATCGGCTTTCGAAGAGCTGGCCGGTGCGGTCAGCCGTGGCGACGAGGAAAGTCACCTCTCCAGCAAAGTTGTCGATCCCCAGCCGCATGGCTTCCGCCAGCGAGCTGGGGGGGGGAGCGGCGCGCGCGGCCTGCTTCAGCCCGCCGAACAGCTTGCGCAAGTCCACTCCGCCCCGCAGCAGCCGCAGGACTTCCCTCGGGTTCCTGAGCTTTTCGAGATAGCGGGCGCGGATCGCTTCGGGCGGCGGTGCCTCAGCCGTTTCGCACTCGCCGGTGCCGCTTTCGGCCTTCCCGTCGATGGTCCATGGGTTCGAGAGCAGCAGGGCCTCGCAGCCCGCCCCGCCTGCCAGCATGAGCGCACTGGCTGCATCGCAATTGCCGAAGCCGATAACCCGGGTGATGGCCGGGCACATGGCCCGGAATGTAGCAAGGGCGGCCTCGATATCGGCTTTGCTTGCCTCAAAGCCGGCGTTGGCGCCGTCGCTGTCTCCGGTGCCGCTGCGATCAAAGCGGAACACCGGATAGCCTGCTTGGGCGATTCTTGCGCTGAGCAGGGCCTGACCCGAGAATGCCCCGGCGCGGATCTCGTTGCCGCCGGTAACCAGCAGCAGCCCGGTCGAGCCGGGAGCTGCATCCAGTGTGCCCGCGAGCCGGGTCGCCCCGTTGTCGAACGTCAGCGGCAGGCGGTTCATGCCGGGCGCATCCCGATGGCGATTATGGCCGCCAGCGCATCGGCCTGCGCCCTGTCCTGATCCGGCTCGGCCCGCAGCCACAAGCCGCTGCCGCCGGTATCCGCCAGCCCGAGGTCGGTCAGGCGGGTGACTTCGGGCGGGCTGGCCTGTTCCAGTTCGCGGAAGAATTCCGCCCCCATCCGCCAACCCGCCAGTTCAATCCCGTGTCTGCGCGCGGTGGCTTGCAGCGCCTCCAGCGTTTCCTCACGGCCCGATTCTTTTGCAGCGATGGTGCGCGCCCGAAGCATCGAGCGCAGGACCGAGCGGCCGTTGACCGGGGCAAAGCGCCAGCCGGGCAGGTTGCCGGTATCGAGCAGCGCCCCGCCGCGGATGGCAAGCACGTGGGTGGGCCGGAAATGTTCCATCGCGGTGATGGCGGATTCGCACCAGTGCTCGAGAGTCTGCTGCTCGAGCGGCTGGAGGCTTTCGTTGCAGCCCGGCAAGTCCGGCAGGACACTGTCGATGCCCGAGAGGTCGAGCCGGTGCATCACCTCGGCCGTCTGTCGGCGCAGCTTGTTGGCTTCATCGAACAGCGCAGGCAGGACGAGCAGGCGGCGCGGACGGTCAGCCAGGAAGCTGAGCGCGCTTTCCATATGGACGCCGCCGCCGATCGTCGGGCAGGGCCATTGGGTGTAGCCCCGGTTGCTCAGCGCACCGCCACCTTTGCTTCGGCGAAGGCCAGCAGACCGCCGTAAGTTTCCAGCATTTCGCCGTCGACGTCTTCATCGTCGATCACGATGTCGAACCGGTCCTCGATTTCGGTCAGCAACCCGGCCACCGCCATCGAATCGAGTTCGGGCAGATGGCCGAACAGGCCGGTCCCGGCCTCGAAAGTGTCGACATGGTCGATATCGAGCCCCAGCACATCGCACAGGATCGCGCGGAGGGTTGCATCGGTCTGGCTGCGGTCAGTCATCTTTTTGAACTCCCCCCGTTTCGAGCCGCGCCCTAGCGCCGGTGCACAATTCAGGCAACCCGCCCCAAAGTACGTCGTGCCAGGGCGGGCCATGCCCGGGGCTGGCGCGGGTCGAGGCAGTCGATCCGGAAGCGGGGCCGGTCCAGTTCCATCCAGTCGCGCTTGTAGGGATCGTCACCGGTGCCGAAATCCACCAGTTCCACCTTGTCGATGTCGATCACGTGCTCGAACAGGGCCGCAGACAGTGTCGTGCCCGCTGAAAGCGGTTTAGCGTCCTCCCGGTGCGCCAGCTTGTGAATATGCGCGGTGCCGTGCTCGACGGTCCAGAACTGTGCCGCGACCGCCCGGCCTTCAGCGCGGGCGATCCCGAGCCGGATGCGGCCCGCCGCGCCCTCTTGTTCCGCGAAGCGGCGCAGCAGGCCCGGGTTCCCTTCCTCAGGCTTCCAGCTTTCGCCGTAGATCGCCTCGTACTCCGCCCACGCGCCGGGATCGAACCGGGTAAACAGTTCGACGGCGACTTTCTTCGCCTTGCGCTTGAAGGTGGTGCGCATTTGCCCGGGGCGGCCCTGCCAGTACTCGGCGAAGCTGCGGCCGCCCACCGGCAGGACGTGGTTATGATCGCAGGCCTCGCGTGCCACTGACCATCCCGCCTTGCGGAAGGCCTGTTCCAGCCGCGTTGCCGAACCATCTTCGTCCGGCACGGGCCACAGCGTGACCCGGTGCGAGCGGGATTTCAGGGAGCGGGCAATCTCGGCCAGGGCGGCCGGGCTTTCGCCGTGCGGCCGCCAGGTGAAACTGTACCAGTTGCGCAAGGGCTCGATCCGCCCGTTGGTTGCGGTCAGAGCGAGAGCCGCCGCCCCATCGCCAGCACCCGCGGAGACGACCAGCGGAGCGATACCGCTCGCAGCGAGCAGGGCAAACCAGTCCGCCCGGTCAAACGGCGAGCTTGCCGTTGTGCCTTGCAAGACGTTAACCCTGTCGTGATAGCTGGCCGTCATTCGCCTGTCCGTTTTCGTCGGAGCCCCGATGTCCGTTGCCCCTCATTTTGCCCCGCGCCCGCTCGACCATTGCGCCGAATTCGGGGCAGACGGCGATCCGGCACTGGTGCTTCGCTCGGGCACCCTTAGCTTCCGGGAATTAAGGGAGCGTTTGGGCCGCCTTAGCGCCTGGTTAAGACATCGCGCCCCGGCACCCGGCGCACGGGTCGCCAGCTGGGCGGCCAAGGGCGAACTGACCTGTCTGCTTCCGCTTGCGGCGGCCCGCGCGGGATCGGTGCATGTTCCGGTCAACCCCCTGCTCAAGCGTGCACAAGTGGCGCATATTCTTGCCGACAGCGGGGCAAGCCTGCTCATCGCTACCGGCAGCCGGCTCGATACGCTGGCGCAAGGCGATGTCCCGCACGATTGCGCCGTGTGGGAAGAAGCCGCTGCCATCGGCGAGGCCATGTCCGCGCCCGAAGGGCTGGGTCCGTCAATGGCCGATCCGGACGAGCTGGCGGCGATCCTCTACACCAGTGGTTCCACCGGCCGGCCCAAGGGTGTGATGCTGAGCCATGCCAACATGTGGCTCGGCGCGGTCAGCGTGGCCGACTACCTTGGGCTTGAGCGGGAGGACGTGACGCTGGCGGTCTTGCCGCTGTCCTTCGACTACGGCCAGAACCAGTTGCTGAGCACCTGGCGCGCCGGGGGCTGCGTGGTGCCGCTTGACTACCTGTTTCCGCGCGACGTGGCCAAAGCCTGCGCCCGCCACGGGGTGACCACACTGGCGGCTGTTCCCCCGCTATGGGTGCAGCTGACCGAGCTGGACTGGCCGCCCGAGGCGGCTGCGCCCTTGCGCCGCCTGACCAACAGCGGCGGGGCGCTGACCGAAGATCTCGTGCGGCGATTGCGCGGGCAATTTCCGCAGGCGCGCCTGTTCCCGATGTACGGCCTGACCGAGGCGTTCCGCTCGACGTATCTTGACCCTTCACTGGTGGATTCGCACCCGACCTCGATGGGCAAGGCCATTCCCTTTGCCGAGATCCTGGTGATCAATGATGCTGGTGACCTGGCTGCTGACGGGGAAGAGGGTGAACTGGTCCATTGCGGCCCACTGGTGGCGCAGGGGTATTGGAGGGATGCAGAGCGCACGGCCGAGCGGTTCCGGCCCGCCCCGCCCATGTCGCTCTATGGCGGCATGGCCGTGTGGAGCGGAGACCGGGTTCGCCGCGATGCCGGGGGATTGCTCTATTTCGCCGGACGGCGCGATGCGATGATCAAGAGCGCGGGCAACCGGATCAGCCCGCAGGAAATCGAGGACGCCGCCCTTGCGACCGGACTGGTGGCTGAGGCTGTGGCTTTCGGCGTGGCCGATGCGCGGCTCGGGCAGGCGGTCCATCTGGTGGTGCGGGCCCATGCGGCAGCATCCGATGCTGCCGTCCTGCTCCCCAAGGCGCTGATGCAGGAGCTGCCCAATTTCATGCAGCCGCAGGTCATCCACTGGCGCGATGCCATGCCGCTCAACCCGAACGGCAAGCTGGACCGCACCGCACTGGCACAGGAGTACGGGGCATGAAGCCGCTGGGGCCGATCCCGGATGGGTTCGAAGTGATTGCTGGCGAACTCGCCGTTGACGGCCGTACGGCGTCCAGCCTTGTGGCTGAAGCGGGTGATACACCGCTGTTCGTCTATTCCAGGGCACGGCTCGATGCGCGGGTGGCCATGCTCCGCGCAGCCATGCCTGCCCGCCTGGGGCTCAACTACGCCGTGAAGGCCAACCCCTTTGCTCCGGTCATTGGCCACATGGCAGGGCTGGTGGACGGGTTCGACATCGCCTCTGACGGTGAGCTTCGCCTGCTGGAACAGGCCGGAATCGCCGGGTCACGGATCAGTTTTGCCGGGCCGGGCAAGCGCGACCGGGAACTGGAAGCGGCCATCCGGGCCGGGGTCACACTCAATTGCGAATCCGAAGGCGAAGCCCGCCGCTCTCTCGCGACTGGCGAAAGGCTGGGGATGACCCCGCGCATTGCGATCCGGGTCAACCCGTCGTTCGAACTGCGCGGCTCGGGCATGAAAATGGGGGGCGGGGCCAAGCAATTCGGGGTCGATGAAAGCCATGCAGCCGCGCTTGCCCGGACCATCATCGCCGCAGGGGCAGAATGGCGCGGGTGGCACATCTTCGCCGGCAGTCAGGCGCTGGATGCCGCGGCACTGGTCGAAACCCAGGGCAACGTCCTCGAACTGGCAGACAGGCTGGCCGGGGAGGTCGGCCAGCCAGTGCCCAAGCTCAACATGGGCGGCGGGTTCGGCATTCCCTATTTCCATGGCGACCAGCCGGTCGACATCGGGACAATCGGGCAGGCCCTGTCAGACCGCTTCGCCCGTTTGCCCGAATTGCTCGCGGATACCGACATCTGCATCGAACTTGGCCGCTATCTGGTGGGCGAGGCCGGGGTCTATCTCACCCGGATTGTCGATCGCAAGGAGAGCCACGGCCAGGTGTTCCTGGTGACTGACGGAGGCCTGCACCACCAGCTGGCAGCATCTGGCAATTTCGGCACGGTGGTGCGGCGCAATTACCCGCTCGCCATCGCCAGCCGGTTCGCCGAGCCTGCAACCGAGGAAGCCAGTGTGGTCGGCTGCCTGTGCACGCCGCTTGACCGTCTCGCAGACCAGGCCTTGCTGCCCCGGGCCGAAGTGGGCGATCTGGTGGCGGTGTTCTGTGCCGGGGCCTATGGTGCCAGCGCCTCGCCGATGGAGTTTCTCGGCCAGGGTCCGGCAAGGCAAATGCTGGTTTAACCTTTACAACCAGCCTGTCCCGCAGCGGGACTGCGCCTCCGAAATACCGGAAAGCTAACGGTATATTCACCTATTTTGGCGAGGAAGCCTGTCTGAACCGCGGGTGCGGAAGGTGAGGTCGCTCCTCCCTTGCGCCTGAATGCCCGCAGCAAGGCAAGGATGCGCGTCGATGCCCGAATACCGGTTTTCCAAGCTGCTCGCAGGAAGCGCCCTGGCGGCGCTTGCCCTCTCAGGCTGCGCCAGCACTGGCGGCGCCGAGTTGCCCGCTGCTGCCTTTGTCTCCATGCAGGAGGGGCCGGGCGAAGAATACGTGATCGGCCCGCTTGACCAGCTTACCATTCACGTCTGGCGCAATCCCGAACTGGGCGCGGAGAAGATCCAGGTCCGTCCGGACGGACGCATCACCACCCCGCTGGTGACCGACATGCCGGCGGTGGGCAAGACCCCTTCGATGCTGGCGGAGGATATCCGCCTGCAGCTGTCGCAGTACATCGAGGAACCGCTCGTTTCGGTGATCGTCACCGAGTTCGCCGGGACCTTCAGCCAGCAGGTGCGGATCGTCGGCGCGACAGAGAAACCGGCCTCGATACCGTTCCGCGCGAACATGACTGTGCTCGATGCAATGATCGCGGTGGGCGGTCTCAGCGAATTTGCGGCCGGCAATCGTGCGCGCCTGATCCGGTTCGACAAGCAGGCGGGCCGCCAGCGCGAATTCGCCCTGCGGCTGGCCGACCTCCTGCGCAAGGGCGACAGCCGCGCCAACGTCATGCTCCAGCCGGGCGACGTGATCATCATCCCCGAAAGCATGTTCTGAACCAGGATCGGCGTGAAGCATGAACGAAGTTTTCGACGAATTCCGCTCGGCGATCCACTCGGTCTGGCACCGTCGCTGGCTGGCGCTGGCAGTGGCCTGGGCTGTCTGCGTGGTCGGCTGGCTGGTGGTCGCAATGATCCCCAATACCTACGAGGCCAAGGCGCGCATCTTCGTCCAGCTCGATGACGTGCTGTCCGAACAGATCGGTATTGCCAACAGCGGGCAGAAGGAAATCGAGCGGGTTCGCCAGACGCTGGTGAGCGCGGTCAACCTGGAGAAGGTCATCCGCTCGACCAAGCTGGGCGAGACCGTCCAGTCCCAGCGGGACATGGAAAAGGCCATTGCCGGGCTGACCGAGAAGGTCTCCGTCACCAGCGAGGAAGGCAGCCTGTTCGAGCTGTCCGCCACCGCCGGTCGGGGTGACCTCTCGGATGCCGAGAACGCCAAGCTTTCGCAGGAAGTCGTTCAGAAGCTGATCGACATCTTCCGCGAGGAGAACATTGCCGGCAACCGGGGCGAAGTGGCGGAAACGGTGGTGTTTCTCGACCAGCAACTCGAAGAGCGCAAGAAAGAGCTTGAGGAAGCCGAGCAGCGCCGCCTCGCTTTCGAAGCCGAAAATCCCGAGCTGATCGGCGGCAGTGCTGCCCTTTCCGGGCGGCTTACTGCCATGCGGACCGAAGTGCGCGGGGTCGAGGCCGATCTTGCCGCGGCACAGAGCGCGCTGGCAGCGATCAATGGCCAGCTCTCCGGTACGCCGCGCACGGTAGCGGGCGGGGCGGGTGCGGGAGGCGCCAGCGGGGCGCTGGCCCAGGCCCGATCGGAACTGGCAGGCCTGCAGGCACGCGGCCTGACTGACAGCCACCCGGACGTGGTCGCAACGAAAAAGCGGATCGGCCTGCTCGAACCGCAGGCAGCGCGCGAAGGCGGCGGCGGCGGGGTGGCCAACCCGGCCTATACCTCGCTGGTCTCGATCCGGGCAGAGCGGGAAGCCAATGTCCAGGCGCTGATGGCGCGCAAGGCGGCGCTCCAGTCCGAACTGTCAGGCGTGATGGCCAGCCAGGCCAGCGAGCCTGCTGTCGCCGCCGAAGCCAACCGCATCAGCCGCGATTACGAAGTGCTCAAGGAAAAGTACGACGAAATCCTGCAAAACCGCGAGGAAATGCGCCTGCGCGGCCAGGTCGAGAACGAGCGCAGTTCGTTCCGTTTCGAAGTGATCGACCCGCCGACCGTGCCCAATGCACCGGCTGCGCCGAACCGGCCGATCCTGCTGATCGGCGTGCTGCTGGCCGGGCTTGCTGCCGGGGCCGGGACTGCGTTCGCGATGGGGCAGCTACGCTCCACATTTGCGACCACGATCAAGCTTGAACGCGCGATGGACCTGCCTGTGCTGGGTGCCATTTCGCAGGTCGTCAACGATGCGGGCCGCGAGTTGCGGCGCCGTCGCCAGCGCCAGTTCTACGGTGCCAGTGCGGCGCTGGCCGGACTGTGCGTGATCCTGCTTGCGGTGGACATCTTCCAGCGCGGCACGGTGGCCTGAGGAGAGGGACATGACCGAACACACCAAGATCCCGCTCCCCGGCGAACCGGACAAGAATGAAAGCTCGCTGTTCGAGCGCGCCAGCGGCGCCTTCGGGTTCGACGCATTCAAACCGGCGCCCTTGCCGGTGCGGCTGCCCGAGGAACCGATGAAGCGGGCCAAGGTGCGCAGCAAGCGCAAGGATTCAGCGTCGGCAGAAAACGCTGCTCCGGCTGAACCGGCCGTGGTTTCCGAAGCGCCGGCAGCTGCCCCGCAGCACGTCGCCGCCCCGATCGTAGCGGCGGTGGCTGATTCGCTGCCGGTTACTTTACCCGCCGTGCCCGCCGAAATGACCCTGACCCAGGGGTTCGAGCCGGTCCGGTTCTCCGGCCGCAAACACAAGGTCGATCGTGACGGCTTGCGCGAACAGGGCATGATTGTGCCGGGCGCCCCGGTCAGCCGGCTGCTGGAAGAGTTCCGCATCGTCAAGCGGCAGATCCTCTCGACTGCACGGGAGCGGGGAACGGCAGCATCGCGCCGGGTTCTGGTATGCTCACCGCTGCCCGGCGAGGGCAAGACCTTCTGCTCGGTCAACCTGGCCCTGTCGATGGCGAACGAGCGCGAGACCGAAGTGCTGCTGGTCGATGCCGATTTCGCCAAGCCGTCAATCCTCTCGACCCTCGGCCTGCCCAAGCGCCCGGGTTTCATGGACTGTCTTGCAGACCCCGCATTGCAGGTTGAAGACCTTGTCATGGGCACCGATGTGCCCGGCCTGTGGGTCCTGCCAGCGGGCAACCGCACCGATGCAGACAGCGAGTTTCTGGGGTCGTCCCGCACGGTCGAGGTGCTCGACCGCCTGACGCTGGGTACGCCCAACCGGATCGTGATCTTCGACACGCCGCCCGCACTGGCTGCTTCGCCTGCTGCGGAACTGGCCAAGCACGTGGGCCAGGCCATGCTGGTGGCGCGGGCCGACCGGACGGGCCAGACCGCGCTGGAAGACTCCTATCAACTGCTCTCGGCCTGCCCCGATATCAAGCTGCTGCTCAACGCGGTCAATTTCAGCCCCAGTGGTCGCCGCTTCGGCAATTACTATGGCTACGGGGAGTAAACCGATGAAACGCATCGTTTTTGCCAGCTTCGGCGCGATTGCCGCGCTCGCTGTATCGGCACCCGCGATGGCCCAGAGCCGGGACGGAGCCGAAAGCGCCGAGCGCAGCGACCGCCAGAGCGGATCGCGCAATGTGCGGGTCAGCCCCTATATCGAGGCTTCGCAGCTGGTCGTTGCCGAATTGTCACCCGGTGACGATGTGGTGACCTTCACCCAGCTGGCTGCCGGGGTCGATGCCAGCGTAACCGGCCGCAATACCGGCGGCTCGGTCTCGATCCGTTATGAGTACAACGTCGGCTACGGCGACGCGGTGGACTCGAACACTGTCAGCGGTGTGGCCCGGGGCTATGCCTCGGTCGTCCCGCAAGTCCTGACGGTCGAGGCTGGCGCGCTCGCCGCCCGGACGCGGGTCGATGGCAGCGGGGCGGTGACACCCAACCCGTTGATCGACCAAGGCTCGGACAGCCGGGTCTATTCCGTCTACGCCGGGCCAAACCTGGCGACCCGCGCCGGAGACGTCGATGTCTCGGCCAACTACCGCGTGGGCTACACCAAGGTGGAATCACCCGATGCGCTGGTGACCGCGCCTGGTGCAGAGCCCGTTGACGTGTTCGACGACAGTCTGGTGCAAAGCGCCGCGGTGCGCCTCGGTACCCGTCCGGGTGAATCCCTGCCAATCGGCGTCGGGATCGGGGCGGGCTGGCTGCAGGAGGATGTTTCGAACCTCGACCAGCGAGTCCGCGATCTCAACGTGCGTGCTGACGTGACTGTCCCGGTCAGCCAGTCGCTCGCCGTGATCGGCGGGGTCGGCTATGAGGACGTACAGGTTTCGGCCCGGGATGCGGTGCGCGATGCCAACGGTCTTCCGGTGGTCGGCCCGGATGGCCGCCTGGTGACCGACACCAGCCAGCCGCGCCGGATTGCCTACGAGACCGACGGGCTGATCTGGGATGTGGGCGTGATGTGGCGGCCGAGCAGCCGCACCACGCTGCAGGCAGCCGTGGGGCGCCGCTACGATTCGACCACATACTACGGCAGCCTGTCCTACGCGCCGAACGCGCGCAGCAGTTTCAACGTCAACGTTTACGATGCCATTTCCGGCTTCGGCAACCAGTTGACCAATGCCCTGGCCAACCTCCCGACCGAATTCACCGCCACCCGCAATGCGCTGACCGGTGACCTGTCGGGCTGCGTCGCCAGCCTGGAAGGCAACAATTGCCTTACCGGCGCGCTCGGCTCGATCCGTTCAGGCGTGTTCCGCTCGCGCGGGGTCGCGGCGAGCTATGCCATGCAGCTTGGCCGGATGAGCGCCGGGATCGGGGCAGGGTATGATCGCCGCCGGTTCATCGCTGCACCCGGCACGATCCTGGCAGCCGCCAACGGCGTGACCGACGAGAGCTACTATCTTGCCGCTTATCTGAGCGGGGAGCTGGGGCGTAGCGGCGGGTTCTCCGCCAATGCCTATGCCAACTGGCTCGAAAGCGGCTTCGCCAACGCGGGCGATGTGTTTGCCACCGGCGGATCGGCTTCCTACAGCCGCCGCATCGTCAGCGGGCTCTCGGCCCGCGCCGCAGTCGCGCTCGATCATCTCGACAGCGACATTGCCGACCAGGACCTGACCGCAGCATCCGCGCTGCTCGGCCTGCGCTACGATTTCTAAGGGGACTGACGCATGTTCGACGATTTCTATGGCCTGACCGGACGCCCGTTCCAGCTCACGCCTGATCCGAACTTCTTCTTCGAGAGCGGCACGCATCGCAAGGCGCTGTCGTACCTGGGCTATGGCCTGGCGCAGTCCGAAGGCTTCATTGTCATCACTGGCGAAGTGGGGGCGGGCAAGTCCACCCTGGTTGCACATCTGATGCAGCGGATTGATCGCGAGCGGATCACGGTCGGCCAGATTGTCACCAGCAACCTCGATGGCGGGGAACTGGTCCATCTCGCCGCGCAGAGCTTCGGCCTCGATATCGAGGGGCACGACAAGGCCAGCGCACTCGGCGAGATCGAGAATTTCCTCCACGAGGAAGCGCGCGAGGGCCGCCGGTGCCTGCTGATCGTCGATGAATCGCAGAACCTTTCAGTCGAGGCGCTGGAAGAGCTGCGGATGCTGTCCAACTTCCAACTCGGCGCGCATCCGCTGCTGCAGGTGCTGCTGCTGGGCCAGCCGGAGTTCAAGAAAGTGCTGGCCGAGCACCAGTCGCTTGAGCAGCTGCGCCAGCGGGTGATCGCGGCGCACCACCTTGAGCCGATGGAGCCCGGCGAACTTGAGCCTTACATCAGGCACCGCCTCGCCTGTGTCGGATGGAAGGGCAATCCCGAATTCGACCAGCGCGTCTTTGCCGAAATGTACCAGGCCACTGGCGGCATTCCCCGCCGGATCAACCAGGTGGCGACCCGCCTGCTGCTGCTTGGCGCGGTCGAGCAGCGTACCCGGATCGATGCCGCCATGCTCAGCGCCGTCCTCAAGGAAATGCGCAGCGACAATGCCTTTCCCGAAGCTGCGCCCAGCCCGATGCCTCGGATCGATCACGCCCCTGCGCCCGGTCCGGTCAAGCACGCGGCTTACCAGCAGCCAGCCGAAGCGCCCGCCGCCCTGTCTGTCGATATCGAGGCGGCCCTGGCCCAGCGGGACGCGCAGGTTGCAGAGTTGCAGCAGGCCGTGCTCGAGCTGTCGCGCCGGGTCGGCGACGGGCAGCCACCGGCCGACGTCATGCAGCGCATGGCCGCGCTGGAACATCGCCTGGAGGACCAGGAGCGGACCGTGCGCCATGTGCTGACCATGCTGATCGAGTGGGTCGAGACCGGGCAGCCGCCCCGCGCCGTCGCATGACGCGCCCGGTGGATCATCCCGTGATTACCAACGGCCTGTCGGTCGATGTGGAAGACTGGTTCCAGGTTGGTGCGTTCGAGAACGTGATCGATCGCGCCGACTGGGACGGGCTTTCCCTGCGGGTCGAAGACAATGTCCTGCGCATTCTCGACCTGTTTGACGAAGCACAGGTCAAAGCCACCTTCTTCACGCTGGGCTGGGTCGCCCGGCGCAATCCGGCGCTGATGCGGCGCATTGCCGATGCGGGGCACGAGGTTGCCAGCCACGGGTACGACCATGCCCGCGTGTTCAACTTCGATCGCGTCCAGTTCGCCGAGGATATCCGCAAGGCGCGGACGATCCTGGAAGATGCAGCCGGGGTGGCGGTGACAGGCTACCGCGCGCCGAGCTTCTCGATCGACCAGCGCACCCCCTGGGCTTACATGGAGCTGGCCGAGCAGGGCTATGCCTATTCCTCGAGCGTGGCTCCGGTGGCGCATGACCATTACGGCTGGCGCGAAGCGCCCCGGTTTGCCTTCAAGCCGCTGCCGTGGTCCGGCCTGGTCGAGATTCCTGTGACCACCGCGCTGCTCGGGGGGCGCCGGGTGGCTGCGGGCGGGGGCGGGTTCTTCCGCGTGCTGCCCTATGCTTTTTCCCGCTGGGCCATCCGCCAGGTTAACCGGCGCGAGGGGCGCCCGGCAGTATTCTATTTCCACCCGTGGGAAATCGACCCCGACCAGCCGCGGGTCGGCCATGCACCGGTCAGGTCGCGTCTGCGGCATTATACCAACCTGTCGGTGATGGCGGACAAGCTGCGCGAACTGGTCCATGAATTCCAGTGGGGCCGAATGGACATCCTGGCCCATCGCGAGGCGATGCGGGCGGAGGACCTGGCTGCGTGAATGCGCCGTTTCCTTTGAGCAGTGAGCAGGTGAGCCTGGTCGACTTGCGCGATCCCGGGGAGGTCGCGCGGATCGAGGGATTCGTCGCCGAGCTGGACGGCACGGCTTTCCACCGGCCGGCCTGGCTCAGGGCCGTCGAAGGCGGCACCGGCCAGCGGGGGCTGGGGCTGGTGGCCGAAAAGTGCGGCATCCTGACCGGCTGGCTTCCGCTCACCGAGGTCCATTCTCCGCTGTTTGGCCGCGCGCTCGTGTCCAGCGGTTTCGCCGTTGCCGGCGGGCCGCTGGCGGAAACGGAAAAGACCTCGCGCGCGCTGTGCCGCCTTGCCGCGGAACTGGCAGCGCGGAACACGTGCGCCAGCGTGGAGCTACGCGGCGGCGATGCACCGCCTGACTGGGCCGTCACGCGCGACAAACATTGCGGTTTCGTGGCTGACCTCGCCGATACGGACGAGGCGCAGCTGCTCGCCATTCCGCGCAAGCAGCGGGCCGAAGTGCGCAAGAGCCTGGAGCTTGATCTGGCCGTTTCCGTCGGAACCTCGGAAGAGGACCGCGCGGCGCATTATTCGGTCTATGCGCAGAGTGTCCGCAACCTGGGCACTCCGGTATTCCCCCGCAGCCTGTTCGATGCGGTGCTGGACCAGTTCGGCGACCAGGCCGATATCCTGACGGTGCGTTATCAGGGCGTGCCCGTGGCCAGCGTGCTGTCGCTCTACCATGGCGGCGCGGTGATGCCCTACTGGGGCGGCGGCACTTTTGCCGCACGCGCGCTGCGGGCGAACGAGCGGATGTATTACGAACTGATGCTTCATGCCCGGCGGCGCGGGTATGACCGGTTCGACTTTGGCCGCTCCAAGACCGGCAGCGGGCCATACAGCTACAAGAAGAACTGGGGCTTCGTGCCCGAGCCGCTGAGCTATGCCAGCTGGACGGCGCCGGGGTTGAGGCCGCGCAATATCGACCCGACCAGCGATACCTATTCCGCCCGGATCGAACTGTGGAAGAAGCTGCCGCTGCCGCTGGCCAATCTGCTGGGGCCTCCAATCGCGCGCGGGCTCGCCTGATGGGCGAAACCCTGTTCCTGGCGCACCGGGTGCCGTTCCCACCCAACCGGGGGGACAAGATCCGCTCGCATCACCTGCTCAAGGCGGTGGCGGCGCTGGGGCCGGTGCACCTGGGCACCTTCGGCGAAACCGACGAGGACATGGCCTGCGAGGTGGAACTGGCTGGCGTGGCACGCTCGCACTGCCTTGTCCGCCGCACCAAGCCCCTGCCGCAAGCCGGGCTGGAGGCGCTGGCGAGCGGCAAACCGGTGAGCCTGACGGCGTTCGCGTCGCCCCGGCTGCACGGCTGGGTGGCCGAGACGCTTGCCCGCTATACCATAGACCGGATCGTCGTGTTCTCCGGCCAGATGGGCCAGTATGTGCCAGCCGGTTTCGACGGGCCGGTGGTGATCGACCTGTGTGATGTCGATTCCGCCAAGTTCGAAGCCTATGCCAGGGATCACAGCTGGCCTCGCGCCACTCTGGACCGGCGCGAGGCGCGGCTGCTGGCGCGTGAGGAAGAGCGGCTGGCGCAGCGCGCCGATGTTACCCTGCTGGTGACCGAGGCCGAGGCGACGCTGTTCCGTTCGCGTTTGCAAGCGCCTGATCGGGCAGATGTCCGCGCGCTCCGCAACGGGATCGATACCGACGGCTATGACCCGGCACGGGTCGATCGGCATCCGGAGCTTGCGCCCGATACCGGCCCGCACCTCGTGTTCACGGGCCAGATGGATTACCCGCCGAACGTGGCTGCCGTGGCCCGCATGGCAAGCACGATTCTGCCGCACATCCGCCTCCAGCACCCGACGGCGCAGTTCCATGTGGTGGGCCGTGCCCCGGCGGCAGAGGTCCGCAACCTGGACGGGCAGGGCGGGGTGCGGGTGTGGGGTGAAGTGCCGGACGTAAAGCCTTTCCTCGCCTCGGCCGATCTGGTCGTGGCCCCGCTCACCATTGCGCGCGGGGTCCAGAACAAGGTGCTGGAGGCGATGGCCATGGCCCGTCCAGTGGTGCTGAGCACAGACGCCGCGACCGGTATCGATGCGCGCGACGGAGAACATTTTGCTGTCGGCCAGGATGATGCCGCGCTGGTGAGGCACGCGCTTGCCTTGCTTAGCAATCCTTCCGCCGCGCAGGCAATGGGCCAGTCGGCCCGCGATTTCGTGGTCCGTAATCAGGGGTGGGAGGCCATGCTGGCTCCGCTCGCCGGGATGCTGAGCGCGCCGCAGGGGTGCCGCGATGCGGCCTGAACTCGTCCTGTCCCGTTCCCGGATTGACGAATGGCTGGGGCGGATACCGGCCAGCTGGCGCCAGCCCCTGCTACGGCTTGCGCTGGTCTGGGCGGCGCTGGTTGCCCTGACCGCGCGGGACTGGGCAGCCATGGCGCGGCTATGGTGGGATGTCTCGACCTACAACCACATTCTGTTCGTGCCGGTTATCATTGGCTGGCTGGTGTGGCACCGGCGCGGGGAACTGGCGCGCCTGACGCCGGGCCCGTGGTGGCCAGCGCTCGTCCCCCTGGCCGGGGCGCTGCTGCTGTGGCTGGTGGCGCGGCTGGGCGGGCTCGACATCGGCAGCCAGCTTGGCGCGGTGCTGGCGATGCAGATGGCGCTGCTCGCCGTGCTCGGCCCGCGGGTGGGCTATGCCCTGCTGTTCCCGCTCACCTACGCGCTGTTCCTGGTCCCGTTCGGAGACGAACTGGTGCCCGCGCTGCAGATGATCACCGCGAAGATGACCATCGCTTTGACGCTGTGGAGCGGGGTGCCGGCGGTGGTCGACGGGGTGTTCATCGACACCCCCGCAGGCCTGTTCGAAGTGGCCGAGGAATGCTCCGGCGTGAAGTTCCTGATCGCGATGATCGCGCTCGGCGTGCTGGTGGCGCAGTGCTGTTTCACCAGTTGGAAACGGCGGACGCTGTTCATGGTGGCCGCGGTGGCCATGCCGATCCTGGCCAATGGCGTGCGCGCCTGGGGTACGATCTTCATCGCCCAGTCGCAGGGGATCGAGTTTGCGGTCGGGTTCGATCACATCGTCTATGGCTGGGTGTTCTTCGGGATCGTGATCGCGGTGCTGCTGGGCGTGGCCTGGCGTTGGTTCGACCGCGATCCTGACGCGCCGCAGATCGACGGCCGTGTGATCCTGGCTTCGCCCGTGCTGGCGGCACTGGAGAGGAATGCCATGTCGGGACGCCGCGCGGTCCTGACCATGCTGGGCATGGTGCTGTTGGCCGGAGCATGGCAAGCGGCCGCGTCGCGCCAGAGTGCCGACTTGCCGGCTGTCATCGAGGCCCCGGCTATTCCCGGCTGGCAACCGGCGCCGGTGGAGAACCTGCTCCATTGGGAACCGCGCGCACGCGGGGCAGACCGCCGCCTCCTGATGCAGTTCGCAGACGAAAATGGCGAGCGGGTCGAGGTGTTCCTCGCGCTCTATGCCAGCCAGAATGACCGTGCCGATGCGACTGGCTTTGGCGAAGGCGCGCTGCCGCCGGATACCGACTGGCGCTGGCTCGCCCCGGCCCCGGCCCCCGCCGGGATGACCGGCGACGCGCTGTTCGCGCAAGGAGCAATCAAGCGTGTCGCCTATACCCAGTGGCGCAGCGGCGATCTTTCCACCGCCAGTTCCATGGCGCTGAAGCTGGCCGTGATGCGCGACCGCACGTTGATGCGGGCGCGCCCGGTTGCCACCCTGATCGTCTCTGCCGAGGGCGACGATGCCCACGCGATCGCTGCCCGGCTCGCCCGGTTCACTGCTGCCATGGGCGACCGGGACGCATGGATGGACCGCGCGGCAGGCTTGCGTTAGGGCGCGCGCCATGTGCGGGATTGCGGGCATTTTCCATTGCGGCACGATCAAGCCGGTCGATCCGCATAGGGTGGAGGCGATGACCGATGCCCTGGTCCATCGCGGGCCGGACGGGGGAGGGGTGTGGACTGCCCCGGGCGTGGGGCTGGGCCATCGCCGCCTGTCGATCATCGACGTGGCCGGGTCGCCCCAGCCGATGCATTCGCCAGACGGGCGGGCCGTGATCGTCTTCAACGGCGAAATCTACAACTTCCGGGAGCTGCGCCGCGAGCTGGAGGACGAGGGTGCCCGCTTCCGCACCGATGGCGATACCGAGGTGATCCTGGCCGCATGGCAGCGCTGGGGCGTCGACTGTCTGCCCCGCCTGCACGGCATGTTCGCCTTCGCGCTCTACGATCTGGACCGGCGGGAGCTGTTCCTTGCCCGCGACCGCCTGGGGGTGAAGCCGCTGTTCACCGCCATGCTGAGCGATGGCAGCATGGCATTTGCCTCTGAACTGAAGGGCTTGCTGGCCCACCCGCTGCTGCGGCGCGAGGTCGATCCGCTGGCGGTGGAGGACTATCTCGCCTGGGGCTATGTCCCCGATCACCGCAGTTTCCTCAAAGGTGTCGAGAAACTGCCGGCCGGGCATTTCCGCCTTCTCCGGCATGATAACCCGCCTGCCGCGCCGCGCCAGTGGTGGGACGTCAGCTTTGCCGACCGCGATCAGGGCAAGACGGCGGACCTGTCGGCGCAATTGCTCCACCACATGCGGGAAGCCGTGTCCTCTCGGATGGTGTCAGACGTGCCGCTGGGTGCGTTCCTGTCGGGCGGGGTAGACAGCTCCAGCGTGGTCGCCCTGATGGCCGAGATCAGCCGGGATCCGGTCCGCACCTGCTCCATCGGCTTTGACGTCGCCGCGCTCGACGAGACCGCCTATGCGCAGCAGGTGGCCGAGCGGTTCGGGACCGAGCACCGCAGCCGCATGGTGGCCCCCGATGATTTCCAGCTCGTCGATCAGTTGGCCGGAATGTTCGACGAGCCTTTCGCCGATGCCTCGGCCCTGCCGACCTGGCGGGTATGCCAGCTGGCCCGCGAGACAGTGACGGTGGCCTTGTCGGGTGACGGCGCGGACGAGGCCTTTGCCGGTTATCGGCGGCAGGTGTTCCATCTGCGGGAGGAACAGGCCCGTTCTGCCTTGCCGCAGGCCTTGCGCGGTCCGGTTTTCGGTGCGCTCGGCCGGGTCTGGCCCAAGGCTGACTGGGCCCCGCGCCCTCTGCGGGCGAAGGCGACCCTGCTGTCCCTGGCCGAGGACGGTGCCACCGGCTATGCCCGGGCTCTGTCAGTGATCCCGCCCGAGGGCCGGTTTGCCCTCTACAGCACGTCTTTTGCCAGAGGGCTCGGCGAGTATCGCGCGGAAACGCCCCTGGTGGAGATGATGCGCGCGGCGCCTGCACGCAGCGGGCTGGACCGGGCACAATACGCCGATCTCAAGTTCTGGCTGCCCGGCGATATCCTGACCAAGGTTGACCGGACCAGCATGAACGTGAGCCTTGAGGCGCGCGAGCCTCTGCTCGATCACCGGCTGATCGAATTTGCCGCCCGCCTGCCCCACCGCGAGCGGGTGCGCGGCAAGCAGGGCAAGTGGCTGCTCAAGCACACGATGGAGCGTTATCTCCCGCAGGACATCCTCTACCGGCCCAAGCAGGGGTTTGTGACCCCCTTGGCGGAGTGGTTTCGCGGCCCGCTCGCCGCAACCGCGCGGACGATTGTCTCGGCGGGTGGCCTCGCCCGGACCGGCTGGTTCAACCCGCAGGCGCTGGCCGCCATCGCGGAGGATCACATCGCCGGTCGGCGCGATAATTCGCGCGTGCTGTGGCAGTTGCTCATGCTCGACAAGTCGATGCGCGGACTTGGAGTCTAGACCTGAGTCCCGTTAGCCACAGTGCAGTAACAAAATATCGCGATGGCCCGTTTCGGGACTGCAATAAATCCCCCGGGGAAAATAATCGATTGCCAAGCGAGTCTGCTGTGGCCTAGCTTTCCTTGGAATTGGTGCTGTCGATCGCAAAACTACAGGACTTTCGGGGGTCGCGATGGATCGGATGAGTACCCAGGTGGTAAAGGAACAGGGCGGGATGGACCGGTCCGAAGGCTCGGCATTTGCTCTGGGCGATGGAGGCGATCAGCTGCTCGCCCAAAGCGAAGTCCGGCTGGCAATCCCGGAAGAGCTGTTCGCCCTGCGCGAGCTCGACGTGTTCTACGAAATCGAGCACCAGACCTTGTGGAGCTATATGCGGCCTGAGGGTCGCCCCAGTTTCACGCCTGCCATGCTGGCGGACTTCGAGGCCTGGCAGCGGCTGATCGCGGAAGGGTTCGGGCCTGACCGCGTGCCGCTGCGCTACCTCGTGCTCGGCAGCCGCTCGCCCGGTGTGTTCTGCTTCGGCGGCGATCTCAAACTGTTCAAACATCTGATCGAGACGCGTGATCGCGACGGGCTGGTCCATTACGGGCACCGCTGCTGCGCAATCCTCCACCGCAACATCCAGACCCTCGACATTCCGATGCTGACCATTGGCCTGGTTGAAGGGGCCGCGCTAGGCGGCGGGTTCGAGGCACTGCTGTCGTTCGACTATATCGTGGCCGAGCGGGGCGCGACCTTCGGCTTGCCCGAGATCATGTTCGGACTGTTCCCGGGCATGGGCGCCCATGCCCTGCTCAGCCGCAAGATCGGCAGCGCGATGGCAGACCGGCTGATCACCTCGAACCAGACCTATACGGCCGAGGAAATGTACGACCTTGGCCTGGTCCACCAGCTGGCCGAAGCGGGCGAGGGGCTGGAGGCGTGCCGTGACTTCATCCGCAAGGCTGAGCGACGTCATGCCGGGCTGGTCAACGCGCGCAGGGCGATGAAGATTTCCTGGCATCTCGAACTCGACGAACTGAACCGCATCACTGAACTGTGGGCCGACGCGGCGCTGCAACTGCGCGAGCAGGACCTCAAGGTCATGAGCCGGCTTGTTTCGGCGCAGGTTCGTCTGGCGGATGCGGCCTGAGGGCTAGCCGCTGGCCGGTGCGGCGCTTCCCGCTGCGGTTCCCACGGCGAACCGGTAGGCCTCCACCAGCCGGTCACGTGCGATAAGCCAGAGCACTGCGCCATAGAAGGCCGCGCCCAGCGGTATCAGCAAGCCAAGTTGGCCCATGGCCGGCATCGGCGGCAGGACTTGCGCTATCGCCGCAACACCTGCTGCCATCGCACCTGCCGCAAGCCCCGGCGGCAACACCGCACCCGCCAGCTTCCTCAGGGATAGCCCCAGGGTGCGGACAGACAGTGCGATGGTCACTGCCAGCATCACTGCCACGCCGCCCACCCAGGCCCAGGCGAAGCCGGTCAGCCCGAACGGGATGGCGGCGAGGAACACCAGCGGCATGGCCACGCTGCCGATCATCGAGACCTTGAGCGCGATGCCAGGCTTGCCGAGGGCGTTGGTGGCCGGGGCAAACAGGATCTGCAGGGTCAGCATGGCCATGGCCAGTGACAGGATCGGCAGGATCGCGGCGATGCCGGTCCATTGTTTGCCCAGCAGCACCAGCACCAGCGGATCAGCAATCACGGCCATCCCGGCGTAGGCTGGCAGTGCCACCAGCAGGACCAGCCTGACGGTGGCCAGCAAGGCCTCGCCTCCGGCTCCCTGCATCCGTGCATAGGCGGCGTAGGCGACCTCGTTGACCGGCGGCACGAACTTGGTCGCCAGCAACTGGGCCAGGAACAGGCCGGTGGTGTAGATGCCCAAGCTGCGGACATCGAGCACGCGCCCGGCGATGATCACGTCAGCCTGGCTCTGGACGAACCAGAAGAACTGGGTGGCTGTCATCAGGCCGCCGAATCCGGCAATTCCTCCCAGCCCCGTGAAATCGAAGTTGGGCCGCAGCGGCGCGCGCGCGGCGATGGTCATGCCGACTGCCTCGGTCAGGAACAGGGCCATCGGGGCTGCCACCAGTGTCCAAACGCCTGCCCCACCCAGGGCGCAGGCGAGCGCGGTTCCGGCCCCTGCAAGCGATGCCAGCAACCGGATTTGCGCCGGGCGGCGGAAGTCCATCTTGCGGCTCAGCATGGCGTGGGGCAGCGCCAGCCACGGGGTAAGCAGGTACATGACCGCCTGAACCCGCAGCAGGTCTGCCACCATCGGCTGTGCGAAGTAGCTGGCGACCAGCGGCGCAGCGAGGAACTGGATCGCCCCCAGCGCGCCGTTCAGCATCAGCAGCAAGCCCAGCGCCTGCCGCAGGCGATGATCGCTCACGTCCTGTTCGCGGATCAGGGCGCTGGCGATGCCATAACCGTTCATGGTGTTGAGGAACACCAGCATGACCTGAGTCATGGCAAACAGGCCATAATCCTCCGGCGCAAGGAGGCGGATGACGAGAAAGGTCGACAGCCAGGCGATCGCCTGTGCAACAATCTGGCTGCCTGAGCGCCAGATGACAGCCGAGCGCACCTTGCGGCTCATATCTGTCGTATCGGTGGTTGCCATTCAGGGCCTCTATTCGGCCACCACCACGGCCGTTCCGGCCAGGGCGGCGGCAGCGGCAATGTGCTTCAGGCTCGGCAAGGGCAGGTCGACCCGGTGGGGCGAGGCCAGCGTCATCTGGCGCAGGTCGGCCGGTTCGTGGCCCCAGTTGCGGGCAAGCAGCAGAGCCGCCTTGCGTTGCCGGACGATCAGCAGGTCGAACAGCGCCGGGCCACACACAGCCCCCATCTCGCGCTTGTATCCGCTGTCGCCTGAGCCGAGATCGACCAGCCTGACACCCTGTGCCAGTGCGCCTTCGAGCTGGCGGCAGGTGACGATCTTGCCGACGCGGAAGCCAGCCATATCCTCGGCATAGCTTCCGGCAATCGCGTATTGCTTGTCGCCGGACCGCAGATCGAAGGAAAAGGCGATCGGACGTGCGTGCAATAGCAGGATGGTCGCTGAGAGCGCATCCGCAATGACCGGGTCGGAGAGAGCGGTCTGCCATCTTGCGCGCTGCGCCGGGGTGAGGAACTTGGCGCCCGAACCGTCAGTTGTCTTGCCGACCCAGCTATCAGCCTCGATCCTGCCGAGCTGTTCGAGCACTTTGGCAGACCAGTCGGCCCCGCTTATCTGGAGCCAGCTGACCTCGCCCTCTTGCGCCAACCGGCGTTCGTAGCCGGTCAGCCGCTTGCGGGTGGACTTTCGCGGCCAGTTCCCGCCGTTTTCCTGTGCTGCCCCGGCGAGATCAAATAGCCAGGTCTCGCCCAGTTCGCGCACCAGCACCGTCCATCCGGCCAGGGCAGAGGCTTCCATCACCATCCGGGTGGCCCGGTCCGCTGCATTGGCCGGGCCGATGCGCCAGAGCGGGGCGAGGGCTGTGGCTGCCAGCGGATCGGCCAGCAAGTCAGCCAGTTCCTCACGGTGCAGATCGGGGCTGAACAGGGGGGAGCGACAGGGCCAGTAACTGCCGGGTACACCTTTCGCGCCGAGCAGGTCCGGCCCCATGCGGGTCAAAGGGATGGCGGCCACGATTGCGCCGTCAGCCCGGGCTCCGGTCAGGGTCTGCCCGCCGCACTGTGCCCCAGCGCGATACCACGCTCAACGCAGGAACGGGTGCGGTTGGTCGGCCAGACCTGCAAGGTGGTCGATTGCGCCGGGAAACCCCGGGTGCAGGGTGGCAGTCAGCGCAGCAGGGGTGATCAGGCAGTGCTTCATGCCGGGCCGCCTATCGCCGGATCAGCTTGCGCAGACCGCGCAGGCCGAGGCGGTTCACCAGCCCCTTGACCGTGGCAACGGTGCGGTCGAACGCGGAAAGTGACCACAGGGTCATCCGGTTGCGCATCGTCGGCCGGAGCAGCAGCAGGTCCACGCTCGGGATCGTGCCACTGGCGAACGACTGCTTGTGCTGGCCGCCCCCCTCGGCAAAATCGAACCAGCGGAACCGCTCTTCTTCCATCAGCAGCCGCAGGGCTTCCATCTGCAGCACGCTTCCGGGGGAATGGCTGGCCTGCGTATCGTCGTAGCCGAGGTGGGCATAGAGCAGGGTATCGCCTTGCGCCGGGGCATAGAGATAGGCTGCCGGGCGCCCGTCAAGCCACAGCAGGAACCCGCGCGCCATGTCCTGCTCGGCCAGCGCAGTCATCACGGGCAGGCTGTTCTCCGGCAAGCCCGAGTCGAGCAGACGCTCCTGATAGCTGGCCGCCGAAATTGCCCGGGCATGGGGAAAGAACGCGGCCATTTCCGCCGGGGTGCGATAAACCCGGACATCCACCGCACCGCCGGAATATTGCGCCAGCTTGCGGTGCTTGCGCCGCAGGGCCTGCCGCGTGTTGCCGGACAGGCCGGCCAGCCAGGCGTCGTATCCCGCTTGCAGATCTACGTAGCTGCGCTCGTAGCGCTGCCGCAGCAGGGGCAGATAATGGCTATCGGATAGCAGTTCGGCTGCGTGCTGTTCTGGCAAGGCCCTGAGCTTGTAGCCCTGGGCGGTGTCAACCAGCCGGGGCAGGGTGGGGCAATGTTCCGCCATGGCTTCGGCCAGGGTCATCGAATGGCGCCACAGCGGCAGGACAATCCGCCCCAGCCTGCGCCCGGAGACGTCGAAAGCGATGATTACATCGGCGAGAATGAAGTCGTTTCCGGCAGCGGCCACCGGCCCGGCCTGCGAGCGGGTCGCAGCGGGCGGCGCACCGGTCCAGACTGACCGGGCCATCGGTGGGGGAAGCGCCGACATGCGCAGGAATATCGCTCAGCGGCGTAAAGTTTCGGTTAGCCATGTTGTCGTGCGGCGAACATGATTCGGCCTAGGCCATTCAGCCTTCGCTGCCATGCCCCAGCGCGAGGTAATCGGCGCTCTGCATTTCCATCAGGCGGCTGACGGTCCGCTCGAAGTCGAACGCCCCGTCGCCGGCCGGATAGAGGTCCTGCGGAGCGGCGGCCGCTGTGGCGAACAGCTTGACTTTGTGCTCATAAAGCGCGTCGACCAGCGTCACGAACCGGGCCGCCTCGTTGCGGTTTTCCGGCCCCATCTGCGGAATGCCGACCAGGATGACGGTGTGATAAGTGCGCGCAATGGCCAGATAATCGGGCGCGCCGCGGGCATCGGCGCACAGCTTTTTGAAGCTGAACACCGCCACGCCCTTGAGGCTCTTGGGCACGTGCAGTGTGCGCTTGCCCCCCACGTCCAGTTCGGCGGAGGGGACATGCGCTGCATCTTCCGGCGCATAGTCGGTTAGACGGAAGAAGGCTTCGCGCACTTTGGCGGTGGCTTCGTCACCCAGCGGGCAATGCCAGGTGTCCAGCCCGGCCATGCGCTCCAGCCGGTAATCGACCGGGCCATTGAGCGGCAGCACGTCGAGCCGTTCCTTGACCAGCGCGATGAACGGCAGGAAGTGCTCGCGGTTGAGGCCATCCTTGTAGAGGTCATCGGGCGGGCGGTTGGACGTGGTGACCACGGTCACGCCAAGATCGACCATCAGCGCGCGGAACAGGCGGCTCATGATCGCCGCGTCGGCAGTGTTGTTGACGACCATCTCGTCAAAGCACAGGCAACGCACACCTTCGGCAAGGCGGGCCGCCACCGGCGGGATCGGGTCGCCCAGCTTCTTGGCCCGCTCCTCGCGCAGCAGGGCGTGAACCTCCTGCATGAAGGCGTGGAAATGTGCGCGGCGCTTGTCGGCGATTGCCAGCGTGTCGTGGAACAGGTCCATCAGCATGGACTTGCCGCGCCCTACGCCGCCCCACATGTAGACCCCGCGCGGCTCGGGCGCTTCCTTCGCGCCGAACAGACGGCTGAACAACCCGGGCCGGTCAGGTTCCCGCTCCAGTGCCGATTGCAGTGCTGTCAGATGCTCGACCGCTGCCGCCTGCTCTGCATCGGGCCGCAGTTCACCGGCCTCGACCAGGCCTGCGTAACGCGCGGCCAGCCCGCTCATCGGCGGTTGGCTTTGCGCACCATCCCCGAAAAAGCCGCGACCACGTGATCGCCCTGGACCACGTCACCGCGCAGGAACAGCAGTCGCCCGGTCTCCCGGACGATCTCGACCACCGAATCGAGTGGCTGGCCCGGCTTGCCTGCACCGATGAACTGGGTCGACAGTTCCAGTGTCACGGCCGGGCCGGGATCGCCGGTGGTCAGCGTGCGCATGGCCGAAAACAGCGAAATGTCGATCAGGGCCAGAGTGACGGCCCCGTGGATCATTTCCTGCAGGTTGGTGTGCTTGCGCTCCGGAAACATCCGCAGGCGGCACCTGCTGCCTTCCACCCGCGTGATCAACTCGCCCATGACGACACCATTGAAGCGGGTTTCGTCCCGCAGGCGCCACATGTGCCATCCCGGATGGCCGGGATGCTCGCGATACTCGAAAAACTGCTCGTCCACGCTCAGATCGCGCGTTCTGCGATCATCTTCTTGGTTTCGGCAATCGCCTTGGCCGGGTTCAGGCCCTTGGGGCAGACGTTGGCGCAGTTCATGATCGTATGGCAGCGGTAGAGCCGGAACGGATCTTCCAGCTGGTCGAGTCGTTCGCCGGTCATCTCGTCGCGGCTGTCAGCCAGCCAGCGATAGGCCTGGAGCAGGATGGCCGGGCCCAGGAACTTGTCGCTGTTCCACCAGTAGCTGGGGCAGGCGGTCGAGCAGCAGGCGCACAGGATGCACTCATACAGCCCGTCCAGCTTCTCGCGCTGTTCGGGCGACTGGAGCCGCTCCTTGCCGCTGGGGGTGGTAGTGACAGTCTGCAGCCAGGGGCGGATGGAGGCGTATTGGGCATAGAAGTGGGTGAAATCGGGGACCAGGTCCTTGATCACTTCCATGTGCGGCAGCGGGGTGATGCGGATATCGCCCGACAGATCCTCGATCGCCGTGGTGCAGGCGAGGCCATTCTTGCCGTTGATGTTCATCGAGCACGAACCGCAGATGCCTTCGCGGCAGGAGCGGCGGAAGGTCAGGGTCGGATCGATGTCGTTCTTGATCTTGATGATCGCGTCCAGCACCATCGGTCCGCAGGCGTCGAGATCGATCTCGAACGTGTCATAGCGCGGGTTCTGGCCGCTGTCGGGATCGTAGCGATAGACCTTGAAGTTCTTGACCCGCTTGGCCCCGTCCGCCTTGTGGACTTTGCCTTCCTTGCGGATTGTCGAGTTCTTGGGGAGGGTGAAGGTTGCCATCGCCGTATTCCTGTTGCTTTGCGCCACCTATCTAGCGTCTGGTTTCGAGAGGGCAAGGTGAGTGATGCAGGAGAAAAGCGATAGTTCGCTGTGGCCCGGCGTGGCCGCCGTGTTCGGCGCAGGCGGCGGCATAGGCGGGGCCTTGTGCGCCCAGCTTGCGGCTGAGGGCTGCGAGGTCTGGGCGGGATCGCGCAGCGGGGCCGTGGCCGGACTGGCCGGTGCCCGACAGTTCGCATTCGACCTTGAGGACGAACGCACTCTTGCCGCAGCGGCCGCCACCATGCGCGACGCGCCGCCAGATCTGGTCATCGTCGCCACCGGGGTGCTGACCCTGCCCGACGGGACCGGGCCCGAACGCAGCTACAAGGCGATTGACGGAGCGGCGATGGAACAGGTGTTTCGCCTCAACACGATTGGCCCTGCACTGGTGGCCAAGCATATGCTGCCGCTCTTTCCCCGTGACCGGCGGGCGCTGTTTGCGGCCCTGTCTGCCCGGGTCGGCTCGATTGGCGACAACCGCATCGGCGGGTGGCATTCCTATCGGGCGAGCAAGGCCGCGCTGAACATGCTGCTGCGCAATTTCGCGATTGAGCTTGGCCGGACCCATCCCTTGGCGGTGGTAGCGGGCCTGCATCCCGGCACGGTCGATACCGGCCTCAGCGCCCCGTTCCAGCGCGGCTTGCCCGAAGGGCAGCTGACCAGCACTGCCGCCAGCGCCGCGCACCTGCTCAATGTGTGCCGGGCGCTTTCGGCCGCTGACAGCGGCGGCGTGTTTGACTGGCGGGGGGAGCGGATCGATCCCTAGAAGTTGCCCCGCACGGTCAGCGTGAAGATCGGCCCGACCCGCCGATCGCGCAGTTCGGCAAAATCGACCGGGCTTTCACCGCGCAGGCCGGAATAGACGATTCGCTCGCGATACTGGCGGGCACCCAGGATGTTGCCGACCCGGGCCCGCACGGTCAGGCCCAGCACATCCTTGTGCTCGATGAAGGCGGACACGAACCACGGGCCCTCCCAGTTGCGGTCGGTCTGGTTGCTGCGATAGCGGGGCAGGTTGTGGTTGTGACTGGCCCCCATGCCCCATGCCCACTGGCTGGCGGGGATGTCATGCCGCAGGTTGAGGTTGGCCTGCCTGTTGGTAAACCCGCTCCACTGCCGCGCCACGCCAGTAAACGGATCGACCAGCCGCGAGCGCTGGAGGACAAACGTCCCGTCGAGCCGCACGCCCTTCAGGCCGATCGGGTCGAACGTCAGGGTGCTGGTGGAGATGACCGCAGCCGCGCTCGCCTTGGCCACGTTCCCGACCGACTCGCCGCCCCCGCCGACCGGGATGATATCGACATAATCGGACACGTCGCGATAGATGAATCTGAGCTGTGTCTTGCCCCAGGGGCCGAGGGCCTTGTTGACCTCGCCTTCGAAGCTCCAGTCCTGCTGCGGACGCAGATCGTTGTTGCCCGCATTCTGGTTTCCGTCGTCAATGAAGGCGCGGGCCAGGAAATCGTAGAACGACAGTTGCAGGACGCGCCGCTCAACGCTGAGCGCAAAATCAAGATCGCTTGCTGCCTTCCAGGCAAGGCTGAGCTTGCCCTTGGGCCTCAGGAAACTGCGCTCCAGCCCGTTCGCGCCGTCCTGCACGATGGTCGAATGTTCTGCGGCAAGGTTCAGCTGTACCGACAAGTTGGAAGCAAGGCTGCGGCTGTGGCTTAATGACCCTTCATACCGGTCCTCGCTGACGCCTCCGGTGCCGAACGGGAAGGGCACCTCGACGAACTCGCCTGCCGGATCGAGCGTGAACAGCGCGGCGACATTGTCGAGCGCATTGAACGCCGCTTCGCCAGCCACCTGCCACTCCCCGCCGAGCATGGACCAGCCGAATTCGCCCCGGGCGACCTTCTCGTCGAGATCCCCTGTCTGGGTGAATCGCTCGCCGGTCGCAGGCGTGCCGGTGCCGGTGGCGGTGCCGGACTGGCTGATAACGTCGACAGTGTACGGCTCGTGGCTTCGGCGCAGCAGGCCGATGGCCTTGAACGTGCCGCCCGCCAGCGGGAAGGCATAATCGCCGCCGACCTCATAGTTCCAGCGGTCCTCGTTCTGGCGCACGGTGCGCAATTCGTCTGCCTGCCCTGGCCCGGTGCGGAAGCTGTCCTCCCGGAACCGGTCGTAAATCCGCTGGTATTGCCCGGTCAGGTTGAGCGCCTGCGCACCATCCGGGTCCCAGGTCAGCTTGGCCGACAGCTTGGGGGAATCGTAATCCGACGTCACACGCTCCTGGCGCAACTGGCGCAGTGTGCCGTCTCCGCCAACGATCCGGGTCGGCCCGTCCGCCCCGCCGCGGCCCGCGTCCGCGTTGCTCAGCGCCACTTCCAGGGTGGTTGCGCCGCTCGTCCTGCTCGCGGAGATGTCACCGCGCCAGAGCAGGGGGTCGGTGTTGTGCGGCCGGGCCTCGGGAATCCAGCTGAACTGGCCAGACCAGCCGCTGGCCCCTTCGTAGATGACATTGGCCACCTCGCCGGAGAGGCCGGGAATACCCAGCCCGGCACCATCGAGGATTTCGATCCGGGTCACAGCGTCGGCCGAAATCCTGGTCAGCTGGTCACCGATATCGTCAGACTTGGAAGAGGGGCGGGCGCCGTTGAACAGCACATTGCCGGTCGCCTGGCCCAGGCCGCGCTGCTGGCTGCTGCCACGGATGTTGAAACCGGGCACCCGTTGCAGCATGTCCAGCGCGTTGCGCGGGGCAAACCGGGCAAAATCGCCCGGGCCGTATACGCGGCGGTCACTGGCTATGGCTGCGGGTGCGGCCGGGGCAGCCGGAGAGGCTGCGGATTCATCGAGTGCGGCGCCATCAACCGATTCTTGCGCGACTGCCGTTATGGGCACGGCCTGCGCCAGAGCCGCAGCGAGTGCGCTCGAGGCGGCCAGGCGCCGGATATGCAATGCCGATGTCATGCTCTGTGCCGCTCCCGTCTCGACAAGGCCGCCCTGCCAGTGCGGGCCTCTTTCCGTGCGCAATCTTCTTTCAAAAATGAACAGCATTCGACCAGCCGGATGCGCAGCCGACCAACGCCTTCACCAATCGACCAACGGCATTTTGGCTGGCCAGCGACTTTGTCCGGCACCGGCAATCGGCCACTGCTGGATGTGCACCGGGCCGGGTTTGCAAACCGCACGGCAGGCTGGCAGGGCCGAACTATGCAGTTCGCCATCTACGACCTTGACCGGACATTGACGCGCAAGCCCACCTTCACGCCGTTCCTGTGCTTTGCCGCGCGCCAGCTTGCGCCGTGGCGCCTTGCGCTGCTGCCGGTGTGGGTGGCAGCGATGGCAGCTTACCGCGCGGGCCTGTGCAATCGCACTCAGCTCAAGCGTTTCGGGATGGGGCTGATGATCGGCCCGGTCCCCGCCGGGCAACTGCTTGAGGTGGCGAACCGGTTTGCGAAGCGGCGGGCGGAACGCTCGGGCTTCAACGCACCGGTGCTCGCAATGCTGGAGCAGGATCGGGCAGCCGGACGGGCAGTGCTGATCGCGACCGCTGCCTTCGAGCTTTACGCCGTGGAGTTCGCCCGGCTCCTGAGGGTCGATACGGTGATCGGAACCCGGTGGGAAAGCGGGGCCATTCCCGGGGGCAATTGCTATGGCGCAGCCAAGCGGGACCGGGTTCTCGCCTGGTTCGCAGACCAGGGCATCGATCCCGCCACGGCCCGGTTTCGCTTCGTAAGTGACAGCTTCGCCGATGCGCCCCTGTTCGAACTGGCGGACGAGCCGGTGTTCGTAACCGCGTCGCGCAGTCAGGCCGCCCGCGCCGCGAAGCGCGGCTGGGCGGTCATGCAGCCATGACGCGGCCCTGGCGTTCGCTCAGCGCCAGCGCCTTGCGGAGCTGATGCCAGGCAATGAAGCGCCCACGGCCGAGATAGCGCCGGAGCAAGTCGCTGAAGGGGATCGGGGAAGTAGGCTCCATGATCTCGCGAAACTCCCGGATCAGGGCCATGGTATCGGCCACGCCCGTCCCTTGCGGACCAGCCCGTTCGATGCGCCTGGCAATCTTGGCAAATTCCATCGCAACGAAGTGGCTTGCAGCCAAGCGGGTGCGGGGGAAGGGTTCTTTTTCCCGATCCAGCGCTGCGGCAAAACCCGTCAGGGCGCGGGCGAGGTCGCGGTGCTTGTCGACGTTGAAGCGCCCCGGTGTCCGGGTGATGCCGGACAGGATGCTGTCGGCCCGGATGCGGTATTGCACCAGAGCGCGGCCTATATGGACATAGCTGCGCGCCTGCAGGCCGAGCCAGGGCGTGACGGCAGCGTCCTCGAACACCCGCCCTTCGGGAAAGCGCAGCCCTTGTGCCCAAAGGTCCCGCCGCGAAATCCTGATCCAGGCATACATCTTGCGCGAAGCGCAGATGCCGCCGGCGATCCGGTCGCGGTCTGTCAGCAACCGTCCATAAGGGCCGGAGAACGCGAGCTTGTGGATGCGGCGCTTGCGATAGTCACAGCCGATCAGGTCAGGCACATGGCGGCGCACCTCCCGGGAAACCGCGGCGATTGCGCCCGGTCGCAGCCAGTCATCGGAATCCAGAAACCACACATAATCGCCGTGCGATGCCTCCAGCAGCGAATTGCGCGCGGCTGAAAGGCCCCGGTTCGCCTCATGCCGGATCATGCGCACCTGCTGCGGGTATCGCGCGACGAATTGCTGCGCGATGGCCGCCGATCCGTCAGGCGAGCAATCGTCGCAGATGACGACCTCTACCCCCGGGTCAGCCTGGTCGAGGATCGATTGAAGGCATTCCTCGAGGTAGGCTTCGACCTGGTAGACCGGCACCAGCACACTGAGCCAGAAGCGGTGGCCGGCGGCGTGATCGGGTGCCGTGAAAGCGGGCGCTTGGGTCATCGGGAACTTTCGGTGTGGCGGGAATGCGCGAGGCGCGCGAGAACCCCGGCGGCGCGATCGACCGAGCGTTCGCGGGGGCGGTCATCGATGGTATAGGCGAACAGCCGGTCCTGCACCGGGCGGTATTCCTCGCCCACCCGTTGGTAATCCTCCAGCAGCGGCACCAGCTCGTCCACCGAAGTAACCACCGGCCCGTTTGCCCAGAACGCCCGGTTGGCCGCCTCGTGCGGATAATCGGCTGAGTGCGTGTCGATGAAGAACACCGGCCGCCGCCTGATCAGGAACTCGTAAACCTGACTAGACATGTCGCCGATATAGCCATCGGCAGACAGGGTATAGGTCATGTTGAACAGGTTCGGGCCGTCGATATCGATCAAAACGTTTGCCGCCGCCAGGGCCTCGGCCGGGATCTCGGGCCGCCGCCGCGCCGTGCGGTATTCCGGCGAGATATGCAGCGTCTTGCGGAACAGCATGACATGCGGGGCGAAGATCAGGTTGTATTGGTCGCTCGCCGCTGCGCGCCGCAACAGGTCGGGGCCATGGTCGTACCAGGATGACAGCCTGGGGTCGAAGTGCGGGTTATAGACGAAGGTCGGGCGATCGTTGGCAAAGAACCGTTGCCGCCGGTTGCGGTCAATCGCGTCAAACTTGGGATAGCCGATCAGATGGCACCGGTCAGCGGTGGCAATTCCGCGCGCGACCATTTCGTCGACCAGCTTCTGGCCGCTCAGCAGCATATGATCGAACTGTGCCAGTTCCGGGTGGTAGGCCACGTTGCGATCGCCCGAACCGTGCGGAACATAGACGAAGCGCGGGGCCGCTTCGCCAAGCGCAGCGCGCAGCCGGCGGCGCACGCGCAGGCAGGTCCGCTCAGTCGAGACCACCAGGTCGGCCGAAGCGAAGAAGCTCCGAGAGGCCCGCAGCCGGGCAAGCCGCCGAGCGGGCAGCACGGCATTGGGCAAGGCAAGCGCAGCGTCAAGCAGCGGAGGGAGCGACAGGTCATGCCAGGTGATCCGCGCCGCTGCCTCCGGCGAGACCAGGCGGCGCAGCTCCTCGGCAATCCGGGGCGTGCCATAGGCGGCAATGCACTCCACCCCGGATTCCTTCAGCGCGAGCGAAGCCATGATTCCGGCAATGTGGGCGGCCTGATGCGCGGCGTCGTGATTGAACAGGAAGACCGCGCGCGGCCGCATCGAAGGGGGCATTGGACATCAACCTGCGGGCGTTATGCAGAATGCCCGCGCGTCTAGATGGAAAATCCGCAACTTGGAAGCGGGCTTGCCCTTGGACCGGGCCGCAGACTGCTGGCTTGCGATGGTGACTGGATTGCGGCAAGGCCGCACCATGCCCGCAAGCGCAGAACACGACAGCCGTCTGGCCTTGCGGCGCATTCTCAGCAATTTCGGCTGGCTGCTTGGCGGCAAGGGCTTCGGCGCGGTCAGCAGCCTGATTTATCTCGCCATTCTCTCCCGCTCGCTCGGCGTAAAGGACTTCGGCCACTTCGCGCTGATTTTCGGGCTTTCACAAGCGTTTGTATCGCTGGCAGGGTTCCAGACCTGGCAGGCCATCGTCAAGTTCGGCATCCCGCACCTTGCCCGGGGCGACCGGGACGCCTTTTCGCGGCTCTCAGTCCTTGGCGGCGTGGTGGATGGCGTGGCTGCACTGTTCGGCTGCCTGGCGGTAACCACCATAATCCTGACGTTCGGAGAGGCTCTGGAGCTCAATCCGGCCTACGACGAGATGGCCCTCGCCTTCATCTGCGCCATGCTTCTGACCCGGGTCTCAGCGCCATATGGCATCATCCGCGCGCTCAACCGGTTCGAGCTGTCCGTCTGGGTGGGCGCCATTACCCCGGCCGGGCGATTGCTCGCGGCCATCGGTATCTGGCTGACCGGGCCGAGTGTCGGACGGTTCCTGCTGGCCTGGGCAATTGTCGAACTGATTACCGCCATTGCCATGTGGTTCACCGCCTGGCGGCTGGGCCCGGAATGGATGCGCCTGTCACGGGTGCGCGAATGGCGCACAGCGGTGGCGGAAAACGAAGGCATCCGCGGCTTCCTGTGGGTGACGTACTGGAACACCTCGCTTCAGGCAGTGGTCCAGCAGGGGCCGCTGCTGGCCGTCGGATACCTGTTCGGAACCAGCGCCGCCGGTATCTATCGCATCGCGGATCAGCTGGCGAAGGGGCTGGGCAAGTTCGCCCTGCTCATTTCCGACGCGGTCTATCCCGAGGTGAACCGCCAGCGCCACGCCCCCCGGGTGGAAGATTTCCGCACGGTCGTGCGCCGGGTCAACCTGGCGGTGATCCCGATGGCCGCGATGATAGCGGGTCTCTCGGTGGCGTTCGGGTCCGACCTGCTGATGCTGATATCCGGACCGGGGTTCGAGGCCGGCGGCCTGATCCTCGTCCCGCTGGTCATGGCTGCATCGCTCGAACTGGCGAGTGTAGCCTATGAGCCGGTGCTGCATTCCGTCAGCAAGGCGCATTACCTGCTGTGGACCCGGATTGCGGCGGTCGCGCTGCTGTTGACTGCTGTCTTCACCATCCCGGAAAACTCGCTGGGTGTGGGCTGGGTGGTGGCCTATGTGCAGGCGTTCGAATACCTGGTCCTGAGCCTTCTGGTGTGGCTGGCAATGCGCCGTCTGGGACGGGCCCGGAGTGACGGGAGCAGTGATCGATGAGCTTCTGCGCCCTGATTCTCGCGGGCACACGGCCGGGCGGCGATCCGCTGGCGCGTGAACTGGGGGTGGCGCACAAGGGCCTGATCATGGTCCATGGTGTGCCGCTGCTGGTCCGGGTGGCGCAGGGGTTGCGCGCAGCCGGTGCAGCGCAGGTGCTGGTCGCCTGCGATGAAGGGCCGGTGGCAGAGCTTGCGCGGGCGCACGGTTGCACGGTCAGCCTGGCAAACCGGTCAGGGCCCAGCGCCAGTGTTCGCGACGCTTTCGAGGCCTGCGGGGCGCCGCTGGTCGTCACCACGGTTGACCACGCCCTGCTGAAGCCGGAATGGGTTCGCCAGCTGGTCGACGAGACACCTGCCGATGCCGATGTGGCCCTGATGCTGGCGGAACGGGTGAAGGTCGAGGCCGCCCTGCCGGGAAGCAAGCGCACCTGGCTGCGCTTTGCCGACGGGCAATGGTCCGGTTGCAACCTGTTCTATCTCAACCGGGGCGGGGCCAGCAAGGCGATCGACATGTGGCAGGGCATCGAAGCCAACCGCAAGCGGCCATGGCGGATCGTGATCGGCCTGGGGTTCAGCACCTTGCTTGCCTACGGTCGGGGCCGCCTGAGCCTGGCCGAAGGGCTGGCCCGCCTCGGCAAGAGGATCGGCATCAGTGTCAGCCTCGTCGCCGCGGCTGACGGGCTGGCGGCGGTCGATGTCGACAAGGTCAGCGATCTGGAAGACGTGCGCAGACTGCTCGCGCCCTAAACCCCTGCCCTAAACTCCCGCCATGCCCGCCGTGTCGAGAATGGCGGCGACGAAACCTGCCGGATCGTCTTCCTGGATGAAGTGACCGCCCTTCAGCGTGCGGTGCAGGGGGTTGCCGCGCGCGCCGGGAACCCGGTCGAGAAACAGGGCATCCCCGCCGCGCGTGATCGGATCACCGTCGGAGAAGCAGCAGGTGAAGGGTTTGTCGAATTGCTCCAGCACCGCCCACGCCGCCTTCTGGTCGGGCACGGCTTCGTTCGGTCCGAGCGGCACGAGGCTGGGAAAGATCCGGGCGCCGGCCTTGCTCGCCCGGGTATCAAAGGGGGCGTCGTAGGCAGCGACGACCTCGGGGGGCAATGCGCTGGTCGTGGCCCGCTGGAGAATGCGGCCGACCGGGAAGACCGGGCTGTATTTCGAGAAACTGCGCCATGCGGAAAATGCGGGCGGGGCGTCCTGTCCCTCCGGCAGCCCCCCGTTGGACAGGACGACGGCTGAAAAACGGTTGGGCATGGCCGTGACGAGCCGCAAGCCCACCAGCGAACCCCAGTCCTGGCAGGCCAGCACGACCCGGTCCAGCGCCAGTGCTTCGAACCATTCGCGCATCCAGGCGACATGGCGCGCATAGGTATAGGCACTCTTGTCGGTCAGCTTGTCAGACTTGCCGAAGCCGATCAGGTCCGGAACCAGAACCCGGTATCCGGCACCCACCACCGGGCCGATCATCTTGCGGTAGAGGAAACTCCAGCTCGGCTCGCCATGGAGCATCAGGACCGGCGTGGCGTCGCGCGGACCCTCATCGACGTAATGCAGCCGCAAGCCCCCGGCGAGATCGTGATAATGCGGCGCGAACGGATAATCGGGAATGGCCGCGAAGCGGGCATCCGGTGTGCGATGAACCTTGGACATGGTCAGCCTCCCTCGTGCCCGCTAGCATGGCGTGGGAAACACGAAAGGGAAGGGTAAACCGATGGGGCTGGGCAATTGGTGGGACCGGCATGGCGTGCCGCGGGTGATCAAGCTTGCCTGCGGGGCACCTGCGATCATGAAGCTGCGCAGCCAGGTCATCCCGCTCGCCAGCGGTGACGTGTTCGAACTCGGCTGCGGCGGCGGGATCAACCAGCAGTTCTACAATGCCGGCGCCATCACCAGCTTCGCCGGGATCGACCCGGGCGGCAAGCTGCTCGAATACGCCCGGGCCGAAGCCGGCAAGAAGGGCTGGCGTGCCGATATCCGGGAGGGGATCGGCGAAGCCATTCCGTTTGCCGACAGCAGCTTCGACACGGTGGTGTGTACCTATACCCTGTGCTCGGTGCAGGATCAGGCGCAGGTCGTGCGCGAGATGCACCGGGTGCTTCGTCCAGGCGGCCGCCTGCTGTTCCTCGAGCATGGCCGGGCGCCCGATGCTGACGTCCTGCGCTGGCAGGAGCGGATCGAGCCCTGGTGGAAACCGGTGGCCGGCGGCTGCCACCTGACCCGTCCGATTACCGAAGCGGTGCGGGCAGGCGGGTTTGCGATTGAGCCGCTGGGCGCACGTTACCTGCCCAAGACGCCGCGCCCGGTCGGCTGGAACGAATGGGGCGTGGGGATCAGGCAGGGCGCCTAGTCCGCACCCCGCTGGGGCCTGAAACGAAGAAGGCCCCCGCCGGTGTGATCCGGCGGGGGCCTTTCTTTCCTGTCATGTGGTTGGGTCAGGCGCCGAAGGTGCGCTGCCACCAGCCACGGCGCGAGGTGCCGGACCCTTGCCCGGCAGCGCCTTCCGCAGCCGGAGCATCAGGTGCGCTGGCCTCGGCCGCCTCAGCCGCTGCCGGGGCTTCTGCCACCGGCTCTGCTGCGGCTTCAGCCACGGTGGCTTGCGCCTGTGCGGGCGCTTCGGCTGCTACCGGTTCAGCTTTCTTGCGACGGGTACGCTTGGGCTTGGCGTCCGCTTCCGGCACGGCAGGCGCTTCTGGCACAGCCGTCTCAGCCACGGCTTCCGCAGGCTCTGGCGCTGTTTCGGTCACGACCTCGGCCTTCTTGCGACGGGTGCGCTTTTTCGGCTGCGGGGCTTCCTCGGCGGCAACCTCTTCTGCCGCAACGTCAGCGGCCGGTTCGGTCGTTTCCGTTTCCGTTTCCGGCTCGGCGACTACCTTCCTGCTGCGCGAGCGGCGCTTGGGCTTGGCCGGTTCTTCGGCTTCCGCCTCTGCCGCAGGTGCAGCTTCCGGCGCCGGTTCTTCGGAAGACTCGCCGGTGTCGCTTTCGCCGGTTTCGTCGTCCGATGCACCGTTCTCATCCCGGTCACGGCCGCGGCGACCGCGACCGCCACGGCGGCGGCGCTTCTTGCGCGGACGGTCATCGTCCTCACCCTCGGCCCGCGGAGCCGCGTCTGCATCTTCGGCGGGTTCGCTGCCTTCGTCACGGTCGTCACGGTCGTCATCACCGTTCTCGTCCGAGTTGCCGTTCTCGCCCGAATCTTCGGCATCCCCGGGCTTGCGGCCCCGGCCACCCCGGCGGCGGCGACGCTTCTTGCGCGCGCGCTCTTCAGCGTCGCTTTCCTGGCGGTCGCCGCGGTCACGGTCGTCGCCGTTGTCTTCGGCTTCGTCGTCGAAGTCCTCCTCCGGCAGGTCTTCGTCGTCGTCCTCGATCACGATCGGTTCGAACTTGGGTGCCTGGGTCGGGCGCGGACCGGCGCTCGACACGTGCATCTTGGCCCCTTCCTGCTCGCCCTCCGGCACGATCTCGACCGACACGCCGTAGCGGTCCTCGATCTCGACCAGGTCACCGCGCTTGGCGTTGAGCAGGTAGATGGCAGCCTCGGTGCTGGCTGCGAGGCGGATGATCGAGCCCTTGCCGCGAGCGGCTTCGTCCTCGATCAGGCGCAGGGCAGACAGCGCCGCGCTGGAGGCGGTGCGGACCAGCCCGGTGCCGTCGCAATGCGGGCATTCGCGGGTGGTTGCCTCAAGCACGCCGGTGCGCAGCCGCTGGCGGCTCATCTCCATCAGGCCGAAGCCGGAAATCCGCCCGACCTGGATGCGCGCCCGGTCGTTCTTGAGCGCGTCCTTCATCGCCTTTTCGACTTTGCGGATATTCGACGAATATTCCATGTCGATGAAGTCGATCACCACCAGCCCGGCCATGTCGCGCAGGCGCAGCTGGCGGGCGATCTCGCGCGCCGCTTCGAGGTTGGTGTTGAGCGCCGTCGCCTCGATCCCGTGTTCCTTGGTCGAGCGACCGGAGTTGATGTCGATCGAGACCAGGGCCTCGGTCGGGTTGATCACGAGATAGCCGCCACTCTTGAGCTGCACCATCGGCTCGTACATTGCGCGCAGCTGGTCTTCCGCGCCATAGCGCTGGAACAGCGGAACGGGATCGGAATAGGCTTTGATCCGCCGCACATGGCTGGGCATGAGCAGCTTCATGAATTCGCGGGCCGAACGGAACCCGTCCTCACCCTCGACCACCACTTCCTCGATATCGCGGTTGTAGATGTCGCGGATTGCGCGCTTGATCAGGTCGCTGTCCGAATGGATCAGCGCCGGGGCGGAGGAAGCGAGGGTCTTTTCGCGGATCTCGTCCCACAGGCGGGCGAGATAATCGAAGTCACGCTTGATCTCGGTCTTGTTGCGCTGGAGCCCGGCGGTGCGGACAATCAGGCCCATCGAGCGCGGCAGCGAGAGATCGCCGACAATCGATTTCAGCCGCTTGCGATCGGCGGCGCTGGAAATCTTGCGGCTGATCCCGCCACCGTGGCTGCTGTTGGGCATGAGCACGGTGTAGCGGCCGGCCAGGCTGAGGTAGGAGGTGAGGGCAGCGCCCTTGTTGCCCCGTTCTTCCTTGACGACCTGGACGAGCAGGACCTGGCGGCGCTGGATGACGTCCTGGATCTTGTAGCGACGGCGCAAAGCCTGGCGGCGGGCGCGGACTTCGTCCACTTCCTTGGCGCGGCTGCCGCGGCCCTTGCCCTGGCGGCGACCACGGCCGCGACGGTTGCGATTATCGCCGCCTTCGCTGTCCTCGCTGTCGTCGTCATCATCGTCATCGTTGTCGTCGAGCTGGCCTTCCTCGATGGTCGAGACGTCGTCCTTTTCGGACGTGTCGATTTCCTCGACCCCGTCTTCGGCAAACTCTTCGACCAGCGATTCGCCGGTTTCATCGTCGGCGTCATATTCGTCGCCGGGCATGTCGCCGCTGTCTTCTTCTTCGGCGCGCAGGCGGGCCTCTTCTTCGGCCGCGTCAGCTTCCTCCGCGAGCAGGGCCTCGCGGTCCTCCTTGGGGATCTGGTAATAGTCAGGATGGATCTCGCTGAAGGCGAGGAACCCGTGGCGGTTGCCGCCGAAATCGACAAATGCCGCCTGCAGCGACGGTTCGACCCGGGTTACTTTTGCGAGATAGATATTGCCCTTGATCTGCTTGTGTTCAGCAGATTCGAAATCGAATTCCTCAATCCGGTTTCCCTTGAGCACCGCCACCCGTGTTTCTTCCGGGTGGCGCGCATCGATAAGCATGCGCGTGGACATCGTATAGTCTCCAGGCGCGACCGGGCGGGGCATTGCCCGCCGGGAATCTGCGCCAATTATGGTGGAAGCCGCCATGGGATAGGCCACCGGCGGCAAGTTCGAACCGGGCCGGTTGCTGAAGTGCAACGGCCCGGCGTGATGTGTCTGCGCGAACGAGAAAGCGCGCTGAGGGCGCACACCGGCCTGCGTGGGCCAACACGCGACTATCCGTCACGCTTGGCCGGGGCAGGGGGCAGATTCTCATTCGTGCATCAACCTGTTGTCATTTGCGCGGTTGATTGGCCGCGCGGTCTGCGGATTTCAGTCGGTTCCTGCATGAATGCCGGAATGCTCCATGACAAAGCAAGGAACCCGCTGTCACAGGGCTAGCACCGTGGGTTAAGCGCCGCAACTATATTGCATGGTGTAGCGACAAACCCCTAACACGTTCCTCCTATGCCGATGCGCGCCCAGTTATGGCTGATTTTTCTTGCTCCGGTGGTGGTGCTGGCCGGGCTGTTCGCGCTCGGGCTGACGATTCCCGTTCCGGTGCTGGGCCGCGATTACGTGGTGCGCATCCAGCTGCCGGAACCCGGTGCGCCGGTTGACCTGCCCACCATTTATGGCCCTGATGACCGGTCCCGCCCGCTGGTGGTGATCGACCCCGGGCACGGCGGCAAGGACCCGGGGGCGAGCGGGTTCGGCTTCAAGGAGAAGGACGTCGTCCTGGGTCTGGCGCTGGCCCTGCGTGACCGGCTGGTTGAACAGGGCGGAATCCGGGTTGCGCTGACGCGGGAGGACGACCGTTTTCTGGTGCTGGGCGAGCGGCCCGAAATCGCCCGCCGGATGGGGGCTGACCTGTTCATTTCCCTCCACGCCGATTCGGCCGGCGAAGTGGAGGGGGTGCGCGGGGCGAGCATCTACACCCTGTCAGACCAGGCCTCGAGCGAGGCCGCTGCGCGGTTTGCCGAGCGGGAAAATGCTGCCGACCGCGTCAATGGCGTGGTGATTGCCGACCAGTCCGATTCTGTCGGGACCATCCTGATCGAATTGGCCCAGCGCCGGGTGCAGGAAACCTCGTCCGAATTTTCCGGGCTGATCGTGCGTGAGGGGGCCGACAGCCTGAACTTCCATCCCCAGGCAAGGCGCTCGGCATCGCTGGCCGTGCTGCGCGCGCCGGACGTGCCGGCGGTGCTGTTCGAATCCGGTTTCATCACCAATCCCGACGAAGCGCGGCGGCTGACCTCGGAAGAGGGCAAGACTGCGTTCGCGGATTCCATGGCGCAGGCAATCCGGGTTTTCCTGGCGCGGCAATCGCGCCCCTGAGCAGCCGGGTGCGCAGGCAAGCGCGCAGGAGAGTGTGCTGGCGGGGCCGGGCGTTTTCGGGCAAATCCGGCTGGTGCGAGGCGCGGCGCTCATGCTAAAGCGCCCCCGACCATGGCCGAACAATTGACGATCGAACATATCCGCTATCGCATCCGCCGCGACGCGAGCGGTGCCATTTCCTGGTTCCGTACCAACTGGGAAGAGAAGCGCTGGTTTCGCTGGCTCTCTTCCGCGGCGGGTATCGGCCTGTTCCTGGCCATCATCCTGTGGACCGTGCTGGCCTGGGGCCTGCCCGATGCAGAAAAGCTGGCCGATTACGAAACCCCGCTGCCCACGGTTGTGCGCGGGATCGATGGCGAGATCGTCCACTCCTATGCGCGCGAACGGCGCGTGCAGCTGCAATATGCCGATTTCCCCCAGCCGCTGATCGAGGCGTTCCTGTCAGCCGAAGACAAGACCTTCTTCAGCCATGGCGGGGTCGATCTGACTGGCACGGCCAATGCCGTGTTCGATTATGCCAGCAAGCTCGGCTCGGGCGAGCGGGCGATTGGCGGCTCCACCATCACGCAGCAGGTGGCCAAGAACCTGCTGCTCGGTGATGAATACTCCGTCACCCGCAAGCTCAAGGAAATGATCCTTGCCCGCCGCATCGAAGGGGTCCTGAGCAAGGAGGAAATCCTCACGCTCTACCTCAACGAAATTCCGCTCGGCCGGCGCAGTTTCGGGGTCCAGGCGGCAGCACGCGCCTATTTCGACAAGGACGTGGGCGACCTGGCCCTGCACGAGGTGGCCTTCCTTTCGATCCTGCCCAAGGCACCTGAGACCTACGGCCGGGCCAAGAACGCTGAGCGCGCGATGGAGCGCCGCAACTTCGTGCTCGACCGGATGGTCGAAGACGGGTTCGTTTCCGCCGCAGAAGCGGCCGAGGCCAAGGCGCGCCCGCTCGGCCTTGTCACGCAGCGCAGCCAGCGTTCGGCCGATGCCGGCTATTTCCTCGAGGAAGTGCGCCGGCAGCTGATTGCCCGGTTTGGCGAAACCGCCGATGACGGCGAAACCAGCGTCTATGCTGGCGGGTTGTGGGTGCGGACCTCGCTCGACACGGACCTGCAGGATGCCGCCCGCAATGCGCTGCGCGATGGCATCATGCGTTACCACGGCAACCGGGGCTGGAGCGGGCCGATTGCCACGATCGATTTCGGTGACGGAGACTGGGCGACGCAGTTGCAGAGCTCCTACCTCGGCATCGGTTACAAGGACTGGCGGATCGGGGTGGTGACAGAGCGCGCCGGCGCCAGTGGCCAGGTCGGTTTCGCCGATGGCAGCACGGCGCCGCTGTCCGGCATGCCTGATGCATTGAAGGCAGGCGACGTGATCGCCGTTTCCCCGCAAGGCAATGGCTGGCGCGTCCGCACCGTGCCGGGCGTGTCCGGCGGCTTCGTGGCGCAAGACCCGCAGACCGGGCGCGTGTTTGCCATCCAGGGCGGCTTCGACGACCGGCTCGGTTCGTTCAATCGCGCCACCCAGGCGGAACGCCAGCCGGGTTCCACGATCAAGCCGTTTGTCTATGCTGCCGGCCTTGACCACGGCATGACCCCGGCCAGCGCCGTGCCTGACCAGCAATATTGCTTCTACCAGGGCGCCAAGTTGGGCGAGAAATGCTTCACCAACTTCGGCGGATCGCGCGGCGGCGGGGTTCATCCCATGCGCTACGGGCTGGAGCAGTCCAAGAACCTGATGACCGTTCACATCGCGATGGACGCCGGGATGCCCAACGTGATCAAGGCGTTCGAACGGGTCGGAATCGGCTCGTACGACCCCTATCCAGCCTTCGCGCTGGGTGCCGGAGACACCACCGTCCTCAAGATGGTCAATGCCTATAGCGCGCTTGCCAACCATGGCCGCCAGCATGAGCCGAGCCTGATCGACTATGTGCAGGACCGGCGCGGCAAGGTTATCTGGAAAGCGGACAAGCGCGAGTGCACGGGCTGCAACATGGCCGACTGGGACGGTCAGCCGATGCCGCGTATCAAGCCGGATGGAAAGCAGGTGATGGATGCGCGCACTGCCTTCCAGGTGCTGCACATGCTGACCGGCGTGGTGGAGCGCGGAACCGCGACCCGCCTGCGCGACCTCGATCTGCCGATGTTCGGCAAGACCGGCACCAGCAGCGGGCCGACCAATGCCTGGTTCGTGGGCGGGACGCCGGAATTCGTGGCCGGGCTCTATCTCGGCTTCGACCAGCCGAAGAACCTGGGCGGCTATGTCCAGGGCGGGAACACCGCCGTGCCGATATTCCGCCAGTTCGTGGTCGAAACCAAGGATCGCTGGCGCCCCGATCCGTTCGTTGCCCCGGCGGGTATCCGCATGGTGCGGATTGACCGCGCCAGCGGCAAGCGGGTGCTGGATGGCGGGGGCAGCAGCGATCCCAAGGCTGCGGTCATCTGGGAAGCTTTCAAGCCTGACACTGAGCCGCCGCGGATTACGCGGGCGGACGAGGTTGAAAAACGGCGTGCCGAGATCCTGGCACTGATCCGCCGCGGGCGCACCGCTGTCACCCAGTCCAGCCGCGAGAACGACGAAACCCCGCCTGAGGGCTTTGTCGAGGAGCAGGGCGGGCTCTACTGACTGCTCGCCGCGCCGCGGCTTTACAACCGGTTCGGGTCCGCTAAGCGGGCCACCCGACTGACCGGTAACCTGACGGAGACTGACCATGCGTGCCGAAGGGCAGGCCCACATCGCCCGGATCGAAGCCGCACTGGCACTGGTCCGCCAGTCGCTGGACTGGGAGCGCGCCTTGCGTCGGCTCGACGAGCTTGACGCCCGGGTTCAGGACCCGACGCTGTGGGATAATCCCAAGCAGGCACAGGTCATCACCCGTGAACAGAAGCAACTGAAGTCGGCGGTGGAAACGGTCCGCGCGATCGAGCAGGAAATGGCCGATGCGATCGAATTCGTCGAACTGGGCGAGATGGAAGGCGATCAGGCCGTGGTCAGCGACGGGCTCGCTTCGCTCGCAGCGTTGGCCGAGCGCGCCGATAACGACAAGGTTCAGGCCCTGCTGTCGGGCGAGGCGGACGGCAACGACACCTATCTCGAAATCCATGCCGGGGCAGGCGGCACCGAGAGCCAGGACTGGGCCGAGATGCTTCAGCGGATGTACACCCGCTGGGCGGAGCGGCGCGGGTTCAAGGTCGATCTGGTCGATTACCACGCGGGCGAACAGGCCGGCATCAAGTCGGCCACCCTGCTGATCAAGGGCGAAAACGCCTACGGCTATGCCAAGACCGAAAGCGGTGTCCACCGCCTGGTCCGCATCAGCCCCTACGACAGCTCGGCCCGCCGCCACACATCGTTCAGCTCGATCTGGGTCTACCCGGTGATCGATGACAACATCGACATCGACATCAACCCGGCCGATCTCAAGATCGATACCTACCGCGCCAGCGGCGCCGGCGGCCAGCACGTCAACACCACCGATTCCGCCGTCCGCATCACCCACGTGCCCAGTGGGGTGATTGTCGCCAGCCAGCAGGACCGCAGCCAGCACAAGAACCGCGAAATCGCGATGAACATGCTCAAAGCGCGGCTCTACGAAGCGGAGATCCGCAAGCGCGAGGAAGCGGCCAGTGCCGAACACGCCAGCAAGACCGACATCGGCTGGGGCCACCAGATCCGCTCCTACGTGCTCCAGCCGTACCAGCTGGTGAAAGACCTTCGAACCGGTGCCACCTCGACCGCCCCGGATGACGTGCTTGACGGCGCGATCGACATCTTCATTTCTGCCGCCCTGGCGCAGCGCGTAACCGGCGAGGCGGTGGCGGTGGAAGACGTCGAATAGGGCGACCGACCTTTTGCCAACGCCCATGCCGCCCGCTAAGGCGCGAACTATGTTGGTTCGTCCGCTCGCCCTTCTTTGCCTGGCCGCGTCGCTGGCGCTCGCCGGCTGCCAGCCGGGTGAGAGCGACCGGCCGGACAGTGCGCGCGATTTTCCCAAGGCTGACCGGCCCGTTTCCGACCTCGGTTCCAACCAGTTCTCGACCGAGACCGCGCGGGACAACCGGGGCGAGGCTGAAACCGTGATGGACCTGGCCGGGATCGAACCGGGCATGACGGTGGCCGACATCGGGGCAGGCGAAGGCTATTACACCGTGCGGCTGGCCGAGCGGGTCGGGGCCGGGGGCCGCGTGCTGGCGCAGGACATCGATCGCGAGGTGCTCGACCGGCTCGGCAACCGGGTCGAGCGCGAGCGGCTCGACAATGTCTCGATCAAGCTGGGCGAGGGGGATGATCCGAAGCTGCCTGCGGACAGCTTTGACCGGATATTCCTGGTCCATATGTACCACGAGGTGCGCGAACCCTACGCCTTCCTCTGGCGCCTCTGGCCAGCGCTGCGTGAGGGCGGGCAGGTGAGCGTGGTCGATGTTGACCGGCCGACCGACCAGCACGGCATTGCGCCCCTCCTGCTCGCCTGCGAATTCAAGGCGGCGGGGTTCCGCCTGGTCGCTTTCCGTGACGCGCCGGAGCTGGCAGGTTACTATGCACAGTTCGAAGCAGCCGCTAACAGGCCCGAGCCGGGCGCGATCAAGCCCTGCCGCGGGATCGCCAGTAGCGCCAGCAACGGGCGCAAGTGAATTTAGAGTGAGATCGGAAATATAATGAATTTCAAGGGTTTGCAGCCGATTGTCTATGGTGGCCGGGAAGTGTGGCCGCTGGTCGAAGGCGGTAAGGGCGTATCGGCGACCAACCACATGAGCTCGGGCGCCTGGGCCGCCGCTGGCGGCATCGGCACGGTCAGCGCGGTCAACGCTGACAGTTACGACGAGGACGGCGTCCCGATCCCGCAGGTCTATCCCCAGGCCACCCGCAAGGAACGGTTCGAGCAGCTGGTCCGCTACGGCATCGACGGAGCGACCGAGCAAGTGCGGCGCGCGCATGAAATCTCCGGCGGCAAGGGCGCGATCAACATCAACGTCCTGTGGGAAATGGGCGGGGCGCAGCAGGTCCTTGAAGGGGTGCTGGAGAACTGCCCCGGCCTGGTAACGGGCGTTACCTGCGGTGCAGGGATGCCCTACAAGCTGGCCGAGATCGCCGCCCGCCACAACGTCCACTACCTGCCGATCGTCAGCTCCGCCCGCGCGTTCCGCGCGCTGTGGAAGCGCAGCTATTCCAAGGTTCCTGAACTGATGGCGGCGGTGGTCTATGAAGACCCGTGGCTGGCCGGCGGGCACAATGGCCTGTCCAACGCCGAGGATCCGCTGGTGCCGGAAGACCCGTACCCCCGGGTCAAGGCGCTGCGCGATACCATGCGGGCAGAGGGCGTGAGCGAAGATACCGGGATCGTCATGGCCGGCGGCGTCTGGTTCCTGCGCGAATGGGAAAACTGGATCGACAATCCGGAACTGGGCAAGATCCTGTTCCAGTTCGGCACCCGGCCCCTGCTGACGCAGGAGAGCCCGATCCCCCAGGTGTGGAAGGACATGCTCCGCACGGTCGAACCGGGCGACGTGCTGCTGCACAAGTTCTCACCCACGGGGTTCTATTCCAGCGCGGTGAAGACGCCCTTCCTCTATGATCTGATGCACCGCAGCGAACGGCAGATCCCGATCTTCAAGCGCGACGAGGAAGAGGGCACCGTGCCCCTTTCCGATCACGGCAAGGCCAAGTATTTCTGGGTCCATCCGGGTGACCAGCGCAAGGCACTGGCGTGGATCGCGGAAGGCTTCACCGAAGCCCTGAAGACGCCGGACAACACCGTGGTGTTCGTCACGCCCGAAAGCGCCGAGCAGATCCGCGCCGACCAGCAGGGCTGCATGGGCTGCCTCAGCCATTGCGGTTTTTCCAGCTGGAAGGACCATGACGATCACACCACCGGCCGCCTTGCCGATCCGCGCAGCTTCTGCATCCAGAAGACCCTGCAGGACATCGCCCACGGCGGAGATCCGGACAACAACCTGGCCTTCGCCGGCCACGCGGCCTACCGCTTCAAGCAGGACCCGTTCTATTCCAACAACTACACGCCGACAGTGAAGGAACTGGTGGACCGCATCCTGACAGGGGATTGAGGCTCAGACGAGCCCTTCCAGCACCTGGTCGGGCGGGCGGTGGCCGTCAGCCCAGAACCGGATGTTGGCAATCACCTTCTCGCCCGATGCTTCGCGTCCTTCGCGGGTGGCGCTGCCGATGTGGGGCAGGGTCATGACGTTGGGCAGATCGAGCAGGCGCGGATCAACGTTGGGTTCGTCGGGATAGACGTCCAGCCCGGCGCCGGAGAGCTGGCCCGAGGCGAGGGCTGCGATCATCGCCTGCTGGTCCACCAGGTCTCCGCGCGCGGTGTTGATCAGGCAGGCGCCGGGCTTCATCAGGCCGAACCGCCGGGCATCCATCAGGTGCTGCGTGCCCGGCGTGGCGGGGCAGTGCAGCGAGAGAATATCCGCCTCAGCCACCAGCAGATCGAGCGATTCCACATAGCGTGCGCCCAGCATCCGCTCCAGCGCCTCGGGCAGCCGCTTGCGGTTGTGGTAGGCGATCTCCAGCCCGAAGGCGCGGGCGCGGTGGGCCACGGCCTGCCCGATCCGGCCCATCCCGACAATGCCGAGCACCTTGCCGGCCAGCTTGCGGCCGAGCAGGGCGGTGGGGGTCCAGCCGGTCCATTCGCCCCGGCGCACCATCGCCACGCCTTCGCGCACGCGGCGAGGGATGCCGATGATCATTTCCATCGCGATGTCCGCGGTATCGTCAGTAAACACGCCCGGAGTGTTGGTCACGATGATCTTGCGGGCATGGGCTGCGGCCAGATCGATGTGATCGGTGCCTGCCCCGAAGCTGGCGATCAGCCCGAGCTGCGGCCCGGCGCCCTGGATCAGCGCGGCATCGATCCGGTCGGTCACGGTCGGCACCAGCACGTGGGCGCTTTGCATGGCATCGGCCAGCTGCTCGCGCGAGAACGGCACGTCATCGGTGTTGAGTGAGGTATCGAACAGCTCGGCCAGGCGGGCCTCGACCGAAGGCATCAGGTGACGGGTCACGACCACGCGGGGCTTGCCTTCGAGTCGCCGGGTCGGGGGGAAAGAGTGGTCGGTCATGCCCGTTCGCTAGGCGGTCCGGGGCGGACTGGTCAAGCAAGGCTGGCTTGGGGATGCCGAATCGCTTGTTACGGCCCTGCGCCGGGCGCTAGTGTTTCATGTATGGCCCCACGCATTCTTTCGCTGTTCGCCCTTCTTGCCCTGATCATGGGGGCGCCGCTGGCGGCGCAGCAGCGCGAGGTGCCCTATTGGGCCACCATCCGCGCGCCCGAGCTTTACATGCGCGTCGGGCCGAGCCCGGACTACAAGATCGCTTGGGTCTACAAGCGGCCGGGTTTGCCGCTCAAGGTGGTGCGGGTGTCGCAGGGTTGGCGCCTGGTGGTCGATCCGGAAGGGGAGCAGGGGTGGGTTTCGGCCAGCCTGCTCAGCCCTGATCGCGGTGCCGTGGTGATCGGGGAAGGGCTGGCCGCCCTGCGGGCCGGGCCGGATGATAGCGCCAAGCTGCGCTGGAATGCCGAACCCGGCGTGATCGGCAAGCTCGGCAAATGCGAATATGGCTGGTGTAAGTTCGATGTCGGCGGCCGGGTGGGCTGGGTCCGCGCGGAGCGGCTGTGGGGGTCGAGCGACCTTTAACGGTCCGGTTGCCGCACCGGCTGCACCAGCGCCACCAGTACGAAGCTGATCAGCATCAGCAGGTACCAGCTGCCCAGTTTGGTAATCGAGACCGGCTCCCACCCGTCCTCCTGCCCGGGATAGTGCCAGGCGTTGGCGAAGGTGGCGATGTTCTCGGCAAACCAGATGAACAGGGCGACCAGTCCGAAGCCGAGCAGCAGCGGCATCCAGCGGTGCGCGCGCCAGTTGCGGAAATGGACGCGGGTGTTCCAGAACAGCAGCGCCGTGGCCGCGAACAGGCCGAGGCGGATATCGACCGTCCAGTGATGGGCGAAGAAGTTGACGTAGATCGCGGCTGCCAGCAGCCAGGTCGCCCACGCGGGCGGATAGTGGCTGAAGCGGAAATCGAAAATCCGCCATACCCGCGCGATATAGCTGCCCACCGCGGCATACATGAAGCCGGAAAACAGCGGCACCGCGCCGATGTGGAGCCCGCTCGCCTCAGGATAGGTCCATGATCCGGCGGCGGTCTTGAACAGCTCCATCACGGTGCCGACGACGTGGAAGATCAGGATCACCCGCGCCTCGCGCCAGGTTTCCAGACGGAAGGCGAGCATGGCGGCCTGAATGGCGATGGCGGCGAGGGTGAGGAAATCGTAGCGGTGGAGCGGGGTGTCATCCGGGTAGAACAGGTGCGTCCCCAGCAGCAGCGCCAGCAGCAAGGCGCCGAACAGGCAGGCCCAGGCCTGCTTGAACCCGAACAGCAGGAATTCATACAGCCACAGCCGCCAGCCGGTGCCGGGATCGAAGGCTTCGAGCCGGAGGCGGACGGCCTCGAAGCGGGTGTGGACGGCACGGGTCATCGCCGGGGGACCGTAATCACTTTCCTACTCGGGCAAAACATGATCTGGACATCGCGTTGGGTATGGGCCGGATATGCGCCCGGCCCCGGGGGCGGGTGGTGGCAAGGGGCTAGACGGGGTTCCGAAAAAAGGTTATAAAACAGAATAATAGAACAATTGTACTTGCTTGACGGGGTGTCAAGTTCGTCAAGCAGGTGTCAAGCGTTCAGGCCCCGTGCTTCCGGCTCAGTTCCCGCATTGCATCGTCCAGTCCGTCCAGCGTCAGCGGATACATCCGGTCACCCACCAGCTGCTTGATCAGCTTGGTGCTTTGCGAATAGCTCCACTGCTTTTCCGGCACGGGATTGAGCCACACGGTCGCGGGGTAGGTATCAGTCACGCGCTTGAGCCAGATCGCGCCGGCTTCCTCGTTCATATGCTCGACGCTGCCGCCCGGATGGGTGATCTCGTAGGGGCTCATCGCCGCATCGCCGACGAACACGATCTTGTAGTCGTGCCCGAACTTGTGGAGCACGTCCCAGGTCTTGGTCCGTTCCTGCCAGCGGCGCTTGTTGTCCTTCCACACGCCTTCATACAGGCAGTTGTGGAAGTAGAAGAATTCGAGGTTCTTGAACTCCGCCGTGGCGGCGCTGAACAGCTCCTCCACCAGCTTGATGAACGGGTCCATCGACCCGCCGACATCGAGGAACAGCAGCAGTTTCACCGCATTGCGCCGCTCGGGCCGCATCTTGATGTCGAGCCAGCCCTGCCGTGCGGTGCCGTCAATCGTGCCGGGAATATCGAGCTCGTCCGCCGCGCCTTCGCGGGCGAACTTGCGCAGCCGGCGCAGCGCCATCTTGATGTTGCGGGTGCCCAGTTCCTTGGTGTTGTCGAGGTTCTGGAACTCGCGCTTTTCCCACACCTTGATCGCGCGCTTGTGCTTGCTTTCGCCGCCGATCCGCACGCCTTCCGGGTTGTAGCCGGAATTGCCGAACGGGCTGGTGCCGCCGGTGCCGATCCACTTGTTGCCGCCCTGGTGGCGATTCTGCTGTTCCTCGAGCCGCTTCTTGAGCGTCTCCATGATCTCGTCCCAGTCACCCAGGGCCTTGATCTTTTCCATCTCTTCCGGGGTGAGGAACTTCTCCGCCACCGCTTTCAGCCAGTCCTCCGGGATATCGACCGGGTTCTGGCCGTAATCGGTGAGCAGGCCTTTGAAGACCTTGTTGAACACCTGATCGAACCGGTCGAGCAGGCCCTCATCCTTCACGAAGGTCGCGCGGCTGAGGTAGTAGAACGCCTCCGGCGTCTGCTCGATCACGTCCTTGTCGAGCGCCTCAAGCAGGGTGAGGTGCTCCTTGAAACTGGCCCCGATGCCGGCAGCCCTGAGCTCGTCGATGAAGTTGAAGAACATGGCCCACCTTTGCCGCACCGGCGGCCCCGCGCCAAGTGCGTAATTTGGGCAGGCCAGCCAGCCGCTTTAAGTGCTTGCTAACCATGCCCGGTTAGACCCTCCCGCATCACCCGAGGGGCACACGCGCATGAAGCATCTGGTAATCGACACCGAAGGCAGCGAAGCGATCGGCCGCATCTCCGAAAAATGCGGCGAGGTCACCGTTGGCTGCACTGACGTTGCCGGGATTGTGCAGGCGGTGATCAACTCCTCCGAACGGTTGCGGGCCGAGCACAACGCCCTGCGCGGCACGGTTGAGGCGCTGGAAATGGATCAGCGCAAGGTCTCCGACGCCAGCGACGAGGCACGGCAATTGTCGGAGCGCGCGATTGACCGGCTGTCACAGGGAACGGACCTCATTCATTCCTCGCTCGGCCAGATTACCGGCCTGCTGGAGCTGGTCGAGACGCTGACCCAGCACGTGACCGGTTTTGCTGCCGCCATGGAGCAGGTCCGCACCTGCTCGCAGGACATCGAACAGATCGCCGAGACAACCAACATCCTCGCCCTCAACGCCACCATCGAGGCGATGCGTGCAGGCGAGGCGGGCCGGACGTTCGCCGTGGTCGCCAACGAGGTGAAGGGCCTTGCGGCCGACACCCGCAAGGCAACCATCGAGATCACCCGCACTATCGACGCCCTGGGTCTGGAAGCCCAGCAGGTGATCGAGCGGATCGAAAGCGGCGCGCGCGCCAGCGGTGAGGCCAAGAGCTCGGTCGCACGGATCGAGGAAACCATTACCGGAGTGGCCCAACTGGTGGAGGAAGTCGACCGCCAGAACGACCAGATCGCCCGCGCCACCGGCACCATCAGCGGCCATGTTCACGCTGTGCAGGACGTGCTGCACAGCTTCGATGCCGCCGCGCTGGAGAATGAGGGCAAGCTTCAGGTCGCCAACCGCCGGATGGAGGCGCTTGAACTGACCGCCAGCGAAATGTTCGACGGCATCGTCAAGGCTGGCCTCTCGCCCGAGGATAGCCTGGTGGTGGAGCGCGCGCTCCAGCACGCCCGCAACCTTGCCGATGTGGCGGAGCGGGCGATTGCAGCGGGAACGCTGACGATGGAGGCCCTGTTCGACCAGGATTACCGCCCGGTTCCCGGCAGCAATCCGCCGCGCTATCGCACCCGCCTGTCAGACTGGGCAGACGCCCACTGGCGCCCGGTCATCGACGCGGTGGTGGCCGAGGGCGGGGCAGTCAGGATGTGCTCGCCGGCCGACATGAAAGGCTTCCTGCCGACCCACGTCACTGACCGCTCCCGCGCGCCGACCGGGGATATCGCCCACGACACTAAGTATTGCCGCAACGGCCGCATCCTGCTCGACCCGATTGACCGGAAGGCCAAGCAGAGCACCGCGCCCTACATGATGGCGGTGTACCGGCAGGAAGGCGACGGCCAGTCGTACGAGATCGTCCGCAACGTCTATGTGCCGCTGGTGATTAACGGCCGCCGCTGGGGCGATTCGGAACTGGCCTACAGCTTCGACGGAAGCTGAGCCCGTAAGTGGTCAGGGATTGCGCCGCGCCATGAAAGCGAGGCGTTCGAACAGCATCACGTCCTGTTCGTTCTTGAGCAGCGCGCCATGCAGTGGCGGGATTGCCTTGGTCGGATCCTGGTTCTGCAGGACATCCAGAGGCATGTCTTCATTCAGCAGCAGCTTGAGCCAGTCCAGCAATTCGCTGGTGGAGGGCTTTTTCTTCAGGCCAGGCACGTCACGCAGGTCGTAGAAGACATCCATGGCCTTGCTCACCAGCGTCTTCTGGATGCCGGGGAAGTGGACCTCGATGATCTCGCGCATCGTCTCCCGGTCAGGGAACTTGATGTAGTGGAAGAAACAGCGGCGCAGGAATGCGTCGGGCAGCTCTTTCTCGTTGTTCGAAGTGATGACGACGATCGGACGTTCTTTCGCCTCGATCCGCTCGTGCGTTTCGTAAACGTCGAAGCTCATCCGGTCGAGTTCCTGGAGCAGGTCGTTCGGGAACTCGATGTCGGCCTTGTCGATCTCGTCGATCAGCAGCACGGGCAGTTCGGGGGCGGTGAAGGCCTCCCACAGCTTGCCTTTGCGGATGTAGTTGCTGATGTCATGGACGCGCTCGTCGCCCAGCTGGCCATCACGCAGGCGGGCCACCGCGTCATATTCATACAGGCCCTGCTGGGCCTTGGTGGTCGACTTGACGTTCCATTCGATGATCGGCGCGCCGATCGCCTTGGCGATTTCGTGGGCCAGCACTGTCTTGCCGGTGCCGGGCTCACCCTTGACCAGCAGCGGACGGCGCAGAGTTACGGCTGCGTTGACCGCGACCTTCAGGTCCTCGGTGGCGATGTACGAGCTGGTGCCCTCGAAACGTGTCTTGTCGGTCATCCGGTGGTCCCTTGCAACTTTACGTGCGCGTTAAGGGGAGCCGGCGCGCGGCGCAAGGGGGCAGAGCCCACAGCTATCGAATTGGGGGAGCGTCCGGGGCCGGGCGTCCTCCGGCCACGCAGGTTCCGCTCCCCGTCAAGCAATCAGCGCGAATGGCACTTCCCGGTGTTGGTGTTTTCCACCGTGCCATCGTCGTCATACCGGATCTGCATGGTGTAGCCGTCAGAATCGATGCGCTGGATGGTCGCCTTGTACCACTCCCCATCGCTCCACTGGCAGGCAATCCGGCTGCCGCGCTGCCAATCGAACGGGCGAACTTCGCTGACGTGCCGCGTTTCACGGGTACCGTCGTCAAAGCGGATGGTCACACTGTCACCACCACGCGCCACGATCACGCCCGGGAAATCCATCGAGCTGTCCTGCCACGGGGACAGGACCCAGTCGCCCACCTGCTGGGCATTTGCAGCAGCCGGGATGGCCAGGGCCAGCACCAGGCTGGCTGGAATCAGGTAATGCTTCATTGTCGTTTCTCCTCCTCCGAATTCGGGAACCCTGCGCGACCCCGGGGCCTTGCGGCGCTCTTGTGTGCGTTGCTTGCACCGGACGGTTTTTTCCACAATCCCCAATCGTCATCGCCGGGCAGGGCAGGCCTTCGATTGTGGTGGAGAACCTAGGCGTCGATCAGGTCGCGGTCGATTTCGCCTGCGCGGTTCTGGATGAAATTAAAGCGGTGCTCGGGGTTCCGGCCCATCAGCTGGTCAACCAGTTCCTTCACCGCCGCGCGCTGTTCGAATTCGGGCGGGAGGGTGATCCGCACGAGACTGCGGGAGGCAGGACTCATGGTCGTCTCGCGCAGCTGCCCGGGGTTCATTTCGCCCAGGCCCTTGAAGCGGCTGACCTCTACCTTGCGGCCCTTGAACACCGTTTCCTCCAGCTCCGCCCGGTGCGCGTCATCACGGGCGTAGCGGCTCTCCTTGCCGGCGGTGAGCCGGTAGAGCGGGGGCTGGGCCAGGAACAGGTGCCCGCGGCGGACCAGCTCGGGCATCTCCTGGAAGAAGAAGGTCATCAGCAGGGTGGCGATATGCGCGCCGTCGACATCGGCATCGGTCATGATGATGATGCGGTCATAGCGCAGGTTTTCCGGATCGCAGTCCTTGCGCATCCCGCAGCCGAGCGCGAGGGCGAGATCGGCGATTTCGGAGTTGGCACGGATCTTGTCCGCCGTGGCGCTGGCGACGTTGAGGATCTTGCCCCGGATCGGCAGGATGGCCTGGGTCTTGCGGTCGCGGGCCTGCTTCGCGCTGCCGCCGGCCGAATCCCCTTCGACGATGAACAGTTCGGTTTCGCCGGGCCCTTCGCCGGAGCAGTCGGTCAGCTTGCCGGGCAGGCGCAGCTTCTTCGCGCTGGTGGCGGTCTTGCGCTTGATCTCGCGTTCCTGCTTGCGGCGCAGGCGCTCGTCCATCCGCTCCATGACGTTGCCGAGCAGGGCCTTGCCGCGCTCCATGTTGTCGGACAGGAAATGGTCGAAGTGATCGCGAACGGCGTTCTCCACCAGGCGGGTCGCTTCCGGGCTGGTCAGCCGGTCCTTGGTCTGGCTCTGGAACTGCGGTTCGCGGATGAACACGCTGAGCATGATTTCCGCGCCGGTGAGCACGTCGTCGGCCGAGATGTCCTTGGCCTTCTTCTGGCCCACCAGATCGCCGAACGCGCGCAAGCCCTTGGTCAGTGCCGCGCGAAGGCCCTGTTCGTGGGTGCCGCCATCGGGGTTGGGCACGGTATTGCAATACCAGCTGGTCGAACCATCCGACCATAACGGCCAGGCAATCGCCCATTCGACGCTGCCCTGGATCTCGCCCAGGTCATTGGCAGGAAAATCCTGCCGTCCGGCGAAAGGCTGGGTGGTGACGCATTCGCGCGTGCCAACCTGCTCGGCCAGATGATCCGCCAGGCCGCCCGGAAACCTGAACACGGCTTCGGGTGGCACATCGTCGCTGGTCAGGGGGGCGGCGCACTTCCAGCGGATTTCCACTCCGGCGAACAAATAGGCTTTGGACCGGGCCAGCCGGAACAGGCGCTTGGGGCTGAACTGCCGGTCCCCGAATATCTCTGTATCAGGCGTAAAGGCGACAGTGGTGCCGCGCCGGTTCGGAGTGGGGCCGAGCGGCTCGATCGGGCCAAGTGTCTGCCCGCGGGCGAACTGCTGCGCGTAGAGCTGCCGGTCACGCGCCACTTCCACCCGCGTATGGCTGGACAATGCATTGACCACGCTGACGCCGACTCCGTGCAGGCCGCCGCTGGTGGCATAAGCCTTGCCCGAGAACTTGCCGCCGGAATGGAGCGTGGACAGGATGACCTCGAGCGTCGATTTGCCGGGAAACTTGGGGTGTTCGTCAACCGGAATGCCGCGGCCGTTGTCGGCAATGGTCAGCCGGTTGCCGACATCAAGGCTGACCTCGATCCGGGTGGCATGGCCGGCGACCGCCTCGTCCATCGCGTTGTCGAGCACTTCGGCCGCCAGATGATGCAGCGCGCGGTCGTCGGTCCCGCCGATGTACATGCCGGGGCGGCGGCGGACGGGTTCAAGCCCCTCCAGCACCTCGATCGAGGAAGCATTGTAATCACCGCTCGACGCGGGCGTTCCGGCAAACAGGTCATCAGACATGATGCAAGGCTATAGGGGCCCGCGCGCGGCCTACAAGCGGCGCGCGGGCGTTTTCGTCAGTTGCCGAAAGCCTCGGGCGCGGGGTTGACGATGACCACCTCGCCATTGCGCACCTCGCGCACCTCCAGCGCCCGCTCCACCACTCCGCTCGGGCGGAACCGGAAAGCACCATCAAGGCCGAGAAATCCGCCTTCGTCGCGCAGTTGCGCGGTCGGGAAGCTGCGGCCTACCCGCCAGTCACGCGCCACCCGCAAAGTCAGCAGGACAGCATCATAGCCAAGGGTGGAGATGCGATAGGGCTGGCCCCCGAAGCGCTGGCTGTAGCTGTCCGAGAAGCGCTTGTAGCGGCTGTCGGAAACGGCAGAGAACCACGTTCCCCGCAGCGCAGCGGAGCGGGTCACGGCGGAATCACCGCTCAGCAGTTCGGTGCCGAGCAACTGGGTTGCCCCTGCGCCGCGCGGTTTCAGCTCGCCTGCAGCAAGTGCAGCAAGCCGGGCGCTGTCAGCAATCAGGACCGTGTCAAAGCCGCCCGCCTGGCGCAGGCGCTGGGCTGCGCTGACGATCGAGGTGTTGCCACGGTCGTAGGTTTCGATCGTTACCAGCGTCCCGCCGCTGGCAGCGAGCGAGGCCCGCAGGGCTGCTTCCGCCCGGCGGCCATATTCCCCGGTGGGCAGAATGGCGGCAAACCGCGCCGAGCCGCGCTGGCGGGCATAGGCCACAGTCCGCTCGACCGACTGGTCCGGCACATGGCCAATGACAAACACATCCGGCGATACGACCGAGGGATCGTTGGAGAACGAGATCAGCGGAATCTTGGCCGCCCGCGTTTCCGTCAGAACCTGCCCAACCTCGTCCGCCATCAGCGGGCCGAGGATCAGCTTGTTACCGTCAGCCACGGCCCTGCGCGCCGCCGCGCGTGCGCCTTGGGTGGTATCGTAGGTAGTAATCCGCAGATTGTCGGCATTGGTATCGAGCAGCGCCATGGTCGAGGCATTGGCAATCGACTGGCCGACCGCACCATTGTCGCCGCTCATCGGCACCAGCAGGGCAATGCGGTGGCGGGTTTCATCCTGCGGCAGCGCATCGGCGCTCGGCCCGGAGGTGTCGGGCGCCGGACCGGCGACAGTAGGACCGGTCTTGGGAATGACCTGACAGGCCGACAGCAGCGCTGTCGCCCCGGCCAGAATCATGGCGCGGCGGCCTGTTTTCCAGAAGCTCTGGCTTATGTTCATGCTTGCGACTCCCTGATTGCACCGCCAAGACAATGCGCGTGGCGCACAATCTATCCGACCAGCGGCTTTCACCGGGCCTCTATATTGTCGCCACCCCGATTGGCAATCTTGGTGACATGACCGTGCGGGCGATCGAGGTCTTGCAGCGGTGCGATCTGGTCGCCTGCGAAGATACGCGCGTGACCGGCAAGCTTCTCAAACATCTGGGCTTTTCGAAACGGTTGTGGCGCTATGACGACTACAGCGATGAAACTGCCCGGGCCAGGCTGCTGGCCCTGATGCAGGATTCGGCGGTCGCTCTGGTGAGCGATGCCGGCACGCCGCTGGTCTCCGATCCGGGCTACCGCCTGGTCCGCGATGCGCGCGAAGCAGGGATTGCTGTCACCAGCCTGCCCGGTGCCTGCGCGGCGATCACGGCGCTGACCCTGTCCGGCCTGCCCAATGACCGGTTCCTGTTTGCCGGTTTCCTTCCGACCAAGGAGAAGGCGCGGGCCGATGTGCTCGCCGGCCTCGCATCGGTTCCTGCCACGCTGGTATTCTATGAGACGGGGCCGAGGCTGGTCAAAACGCTCGTTGCCCTTGCTGCTGCATTGCCTGGCCGTGAAGTGAGCGTGGCGCGCGAGCTGACCAAATTGCATGAGGAATGCCGCACGGGCTCTCCGGAAGAATTGGCCGCGCATTACACGGCGCATCCGCCAAGGGGCGAGATTGTGCTGCTGGTCGGCCCGCCATCTTCGGCACCGCCCGGTGATCTTGATCCCGACACTCTGCTGCGCGAGGCCCTGGCTACGCTGAAGCCGTCGCAGGCAGCAGCGCAGGTGGCAAAGGCGACGCGGCTTGATCGCAAGGTGCTCTATGCCCGTGCGCTGGAACTGGGCCGCCCGTGAAGCGCCAGCGGGCGGAGAAACAGGGCCGTGCGGGTGAGGGACGAGCCGCTCTGTGGCTCCAGGTCAAGGGCTGGCGCATCCTGGATCGGCGGCGCAAGACCCCACTCGGTGAAATCGACCTCGTGGCCAAGCGCGGCAATGTCGTGGCCTTCGTCGAAGTGAAGTGGCGAGCGACCGCAGCCGAACTGGACCTCGCCATCGACGAACGCCGCCTTGCGCGGGTGGCGGCGGCAGCCGAAGCGGTCGCTCACGAATATGCGAAAGATGGCGAGGACATCCGGATCGACGTGCTGCTGCTTGCGCCGAACTTGTTCCCGCGCCACATCGTCAACGCCTGGCAGCCTTGAGGAAATCCGAATGACATTGCGCGTCGCGGTCCAGATGGACCCCATCGAATCGATCAACATCGCCGGGGATTCCTCGTTCGCGCTGATGCTTGCGGCGCAGAAGCGGGGGCACGAGGTGTTCCATTACGATGTCGGCGCGCTGACGCTCGATGAGAACGACCGGCTGCATGCACTGGCCCACCCGGTAACGGTCCGGCCGGTGGCCGGCGATCATTTCGAGAAAGGCGAGGCCCGGCGGCTCGATCTGGGGCGCGATGTCGATGTGGTGCTGATGCGGCAGGATCCGCCGTTCCACATGGGCTATATCACGGCCACGCACCTGCTCGAGCGCATCGAGCAGGAAACCCTGGTGGTCAACAACCCGCGCAGCGTCCGTAACGCGCCGGAAAAGGTCATGGTGCTGGACTACCGCCGGTTCATGCCGCCAACGCTGGTCACCCGGTCGGCCGACGAAGTGCGCGAATTCATGAAACGGCACGGTGCGGTGGTGGTCAAGCCGATCCACGGCAACGGCGGCAAGGCCATCTTCCGGGTGCCGGAATCGGGCGATAACCTTTCCGCCCTGTTCGAGGTGTTCAACCTGACCTGGCCTGAGCCGCACATGGTGCAACCGTTCCTCCCGGAAGTGGCCCAGGGCGACAAGCGGATCGTGCTGATCGACGGCGAAGTGGCGGGTGCGATCAACCGCAAACCCGGGGAGGGTGAATTCCGCTCCAACCTGGCTGTCGGCGGCTATGCCGAGGCGACGACCCTGACCGCGGTCGAAGAGGAAATCTGCGCGGCCATGGGGCCGGAGCTGAAGCGGCTCGGCCTGATCTTTGTCGGGATCGACGTGATCGGCGGGAAATACCTGACCGAAATCAACGTGACCTCGCCAACCGGCATCATTGCCATCGACCGCTTCAACGGCACCGACACTCCGGGTATGATCTGGGATGCGATCGAGGCGCGCCTGAACTGAGACGATGACAGGGAAGGGGGCGCAAGTCCCATCCTGGCTACCCGGCAGCAAGGATCGCCCCCGTCAGCGCACGGAAACGGGACATCCCGCCCGGGCGGATTGACAGGAAGCGCGATATGCGTTCCCTCGCGCCAAATTGTACCATGAGGGATCGCATGACCGCTACCGTTGCCACCGATGACCGCCCGCTGTGGCGCAAGATCTGGGAATTCCCGCTGGTCGCCATGGTGGTGGGGCTGATGGCTGTCGGTCTGTCGCTGTGGGCGGCGCAATGGGCGCTCTACTTCGCCTTGCCGCCGGGCCTGAGCGAAGGGTCGGACGCGGTGCTGCGCGGGCTGGTGGCGGTGGGCGCAGTGTTCCTCGCTTACAAGCTGGTGGTTGCCCGGCTGGGCCGCCACCCCAAGGACGACCTGCCGATGGCCGGGGCGCTGGGCGACACGGCATTGGGCCTTGGCGCCGGGGCGGCAATCTTCGCGGTAGTGGTCGGGGCCGCAGCGGTGTTCGGCGTCTATCGCGTGTTCGGCTGGGGTACGCTGGAGGGCTGGCTGCCGTTCCTGATGGCTGGCGGCGTTTTTGCCGGGTTCGTGGAGGAGGTGATCTTCCGCGGCATCCTGTTCCGCTTTGTCGAGGAACTGGCCGGGAGCTGGATTGCACTCGCGTTCAGCTCCGCGCTGTTCGGTCTGGGCCACTGGGCCAATCCGGGGGCGACGGCGTTCTCATCCTTCGCGATCGCGCTGGAGGCGGGCATCCTGCTCGGCGGGGCCTATATGCTGACCCGCTCGCTGTGGCTGGCGATCGGCATTCACGCCGGGTGGAACCTGACTCAGGGGCTGGTGTTCGATGTCAGCGTGTCGGGCATCGAGGTTGACGGGCTGGTCGAAGCTGGGATGAGGGGCGTCGACCTGCTGACCGGCGGGGCCTTCGGGCTGGAAGCCTCGGTCTTCGCGCTGGTGGTGGCGACCGGGGCGGGCCTGTGGATGGTGTGGCAGGCGCACAAGCAGGGCAATGTGGTGCCGCCGATGTGGCGGCGGGGCTAGGGCTGGCGCGCCCAGCCGGGCCGGGCCGGTTCGAGGCGGTCAAGGAATGCCTCGGCGCTTGCGAAATACTCGTCGCGCCTGGCCTCGGCCATCCGGTCCCAGGTGGCGAAGATCCGGCCGATCCGCGGGTTGGCTTCCAGCCGCTGGCGGTTGCGGACCATGAAGTGCCAGTAAAGCGGGTTGAACGGGCAGGCCCCGTCGCCGGTCTTTATCGCCGGTGAGTAGGTGCAGCGGCGGCAATGGTCGCTCATCTGGTTGATGTAGTTGCCGCTCGCCGCATAGGGCTTGCTCGCCAGGGTCCCGCCATCGGCATAGAGCGCCATCGCCGCGACGTTGGGCAGTTCGACCCATTCGTAGGCGTCGGCATAGACTGCCAGGAACCAGTCCTGCACCGCGCGCGGGGCGATCCCGGCGATCAGGGCGAAGTTGCCCAACACCATCAGACGCTGGATGTGGTGGGCATAGGCATTGTCGCGGGTGTTGCGGATTGCTTCCGACAGGCAGCGCATGTCGGTCTCGCCGGTCCACCAGAACTCGGGCAGCGGGCGGGTGGCGGCCAGTTCGTTGGCTTCGGCCAGCCCCGGCATGTTGAGCCAGTAGAACCCGCGCACATATTCCCGCCAGCCGATGATCTGGCGGATGAACCCCTCGGCCGCGTTGAGCGGTGCCCGGCCGCTGCGGTATTCCGCTTCCGCCCTCTGGCACAGTTCCAGCGGATCGAGCAGGCCAAGGTTGAGGCTGGTGGAGAGCAGGGCGTGGAACAACGCGTCCTCCCCATCGACCATGGCGTCCTGATAGTCGCCGAAGCGGGGCAGGCACTGGGTGAAGAACACCTCGGCCGCGGCTGACGCTTCGGCGCGGGTGACAGGCCAGTTGAAAGTGTCGAGCGTGCCAAAGTGCTCGCCGAAGCGCTCCGCGACCAGTGCCATCACCTCGCGCGTGATGGCGTCGGGTGCGAACCGGGGTCGGGCGGGAAAGGCCAGCCCGGCCTTGGGCGGCTTGCGGTTGTCCGCATCATAGTTCCATTGTCCGCCAGCAGGTTCCTTCCCGTCCATCAGCAGACCGGTCTTGCGGCGCATCTCGCGGTAGAAGAACTCCATCCGCAGCGCCTTGCGCCCCTCGGCCCAGCGGGCGAATTCGGGAATCGCGCAGACGAACCGGTCATCGGCCAGCACTTCGACCGGGCAGGGGAACTTGTCGGCCCATTCGCCGATCGCCTGCTGCACCCGCCATTCAGCCGCCTCGACCACACGCACCAGACGTGGATTGTGGCGTTCGATGGCCCGGGTGACCTCACCGATCAGGCTGCCGCAATTGCCGGCGGCATCCAGCGGGATGTAATCGACTGTCCACCCGGCCTGCTGCAACTCCTGTGCAAAATGGCGCATGGCAGAAAACACCAGCGCGATCTTCTGCTGGTGATGGCGCACGTAGGTCGCCTCGTCCCACACCTCCATCATCAGGATCACGGTACTGTCCGGAGCGCAATCTAGCAGCGACGCCAGCCCGTGACTGAGTTGGTCCCCCAGCAAGGGAACGAGGACGGGGCGGGGGCTCACTTTGCGGTCAGGTCAGGTTGGGCGCTACGCCCGGCTCGCACTTGGCCCAGGCGCGCTGGTAGGCGGGCCGCGCGGCGATCCGCTGGAGATAGGCGGCAGTGTTGGGCAGGCCATCCAGCGTGGATTCGCGGAACATCCGCGCCGTGGTCAGGCAATAGACCATCATGATGTCCGCCAGAGTCAGTTGACCGCCGCCGAGGAATTCAGCCTCGCCCAGCCGTTCCTCGACCTGAGCCCATGCCTTGGCGGTCCGGTCTGCGACGAATCCGGCGGGCATCGGGTTCTGCGGCTCAGCCATGGCCAGCATCAGCTGCATCATGCCGTTGGTCATGAAGGTGCCGTTGGCATAATGGAACCAGAACAAATGCTGGGCGAAATCGGGATGCTCCGGACCCGGCGAGTGCTTGCCGCCGCCGTATTTGCGGTCGATATATTCGCAAATCGCCCCGCTCTCGGCGAGCACCATGCCGTCATCCTCCACCACCGGAGCCATGCCGGCGGGGTGAAGCGCCTTGTATTCATCAGGTGCGAGCCGGTTGTCGGCGCGGCGGTCATAGCGTTTGAACGTGTAGTCTAGCTCCAGCTCCTCGCAGAGCCAGACAATGCGTTCGGACTGCGAAATCCCGAGATGGTGGACAGTGAGCATGGCATTCTCCCGAAAGCTGCGCGGCACAGATCCTCTCGGCGGCCGCCGCTTTGCTTATCGTGCTGCAAGGGGGAATGTCGATAGTCCGTCCGTGCACGGTCAGACAAAACTGTAGGGATCGATGTCAACGCTCACCCGCACCCCGCGCGGAAACTCCAGGCGGGCAAGCCATGCGCGGATCACGTCCTGCACCTGCGCGCTGCGGCGGGCATTGAGGAGCAGGCGATAACGGTATCGTCCGCGCAGCAGTGCCATCGGAGCCGGGGCGGGGCCGAGCACGGCGATATCGGGCAGGACGGGCCTGCTTGCGCCGAGCCGGTTGGCCGCCACGCGGGCCTCGGCTTCTTCCTCGCTCGACACGATGATCGCAGCCCATCGGCCGAATGGCGGCGCACCGGCATGGCGGCGGGCCTCGGTTTCGGCGGCATAGAAGGCGTCGCGGTCCCCGGCGGCGAGGGCGGCGATCACGGCGGCTTCGGGATGGCGGGTCTGGATCAGGACCTCGCCCGGCTTGGTGCCGCGCCCGGCCCGCCCGGCCACCTGGGCGATCTGCTGGTATGTGCGCTCCGCTGCGCGCAAGTCCCCTCCTTCGAGGCCGAGGTCGGCATCGACCACGCCGACCAGAGTCAGCTCTGGGAAGTGGAAGCCTTTGGTGACCAGCTGGGTGCCGACGATCACGTCGATTGCGCCGCTTTCGGCTTCGGCGACAAAGGCAGCGGCCTTTTCCGGCGAACCAAGGGTGTCGCTGGTAACCACCGCGATCCGGGCCTGGGGCAGTAAGCCTGAGACCTCGTCCGCGATCCGTTCCACCCCTGGGCCGCAGGCGACCATGCAGTCCGGTTCGCCGCATTCTGGGCAGGCCAGCGGCGGCTTTTCCTCATGCCCGCAGTGATGGCAGGCGAGCCGCTGGCTGAACCGGTGCTCGACCAGCCAGGCCGAACAATTGGCACACTGGAACCGGTATCCGCACTTGCGGCACAGGGTCAGCGGGGCATAGCCGCGCCGGTTGAGGAACAGCAGCGACTGCTCCCCACGCTCAAGCCGGTCCGCCAGCGCGGCCGCCAGTCTGGGCGAGAGCCAGTGGCCGCGCTCGGGCGGCTCTTCGGTCAGGTTGACCAATTCGATTTCCGGCAGCTGCGCACCGCCAAAGCGGGCGGGCAGGTCCAGCTTGCGGTAGATCCCCGCTTCGGCCATCTGCAGGCTTTCCAGCGCAGGCGTGGCGCTGGCGAGCACCACCGGGATGCGTTCGAACCGGGCGCGCATCACGGCCACGTCGCGGGCGTTGTAGCGCACGCCGTCATCCTGCTTGAAACTTACCTCGTGCGCCTCATCGACTACGATCAGGCCCAGGTTTGCATAAGGCAGGAACAGCGACGAGCGGGCGCCCACCACGACCTGCGCAGTGCCCCCCGCAATCGCGCGCCAGGCGCGGCGGCGTTCCGATGACTTGAGCGAGGAATGCCAGGTCACCGGCGGCGCACCGAAGCGGTCCTCGAACCGGCGCAGGAAAGCCTCGGTCAGCGCGATTTCGGGCAGCAGGACCAGCACCTGCCGACCTGCCCGCAACGCTGCGGCCACGGCCTCTCCATAAACCTCGGTCTTGCCCGATCCGGTGACGCCGTCGAGCAGGAACGGGGCAAAGGCGCCGGCCTCGACCGCGTCGACCAATTCGGCCGCAACCTCGGCCTGCACGGCGCTCAGCGTGACATCGGTGTGCGCTGGGTCCGCTTGCGGATAGGGCCGGTCGCAATCCACCGTGACCGGCTCCAGCACGCCCATCGAGGCGAGCCCGCGCAGAACGGCCTCGGAAACGCCCGTCAGCTCGGCAAGTTCGCGCATGGTGGCCTGTTCGCCTTGCAGCGCATCGAGCGCCTGGGCACGCTTGGGCGTCATGCGATCAGGTTCCCGGCCGGTGAGGCGATACTCCGTGGTGGTGGCGGGGCCGCGCAGGGCACTGCCCGAGCCAATGACCATCCGCGCAACCGCGCTAATCGGGGCGCAATAATAGTCAGCCGTCCATTCAACCAGACGGCGCAAGGGGGCCTTGAGCGGCGGAACCGGCAAGGCCTCCAGCAGGGGGCGCAGCTTTGCCTCGGGCACTTCCGCGCCCGGCAGGCGTTCCGCCTCCCAGACAATGCCGATAATCTGACGCGGACCGAGCGGCGCGACCACCACGCTGCCCGGTTCCACCGTCATCCCTTGCGGCACCCGGTAGTCGAGCACGCCAAGCGCTGCATTGAGGACAAGGAGTCGGACACGGTTCATGATATGCGCGCCATATGGCCAGTGGATGCCGGTGGCGGCAAGGCAAGGAGTGAGGAAATGACTGGATTGCAGAATGGCAGGGCCGGGCGGCGGGCATTTATCGCGGGCACCCTGGCGAGTGGCGCGCTGCTCGTCAGCGGCTGTGCCAGCACGGGCGGCTACAGCCTGACCGAGGCCATTCGCCGCCTGCTGTTCCTCTCCAGCGAGCGCGCCTTTGCCCGGCTCGTCGCCCCGGGCGGGTTCTGGGACGCGCAGGTCGCGCAGGTGGGTCTCGGCAACATCATGGGTACGCGCGGAGACATCCTCTCTTCGATCCTGACCTCGACCCTGTTCAAGGACCGGCTGGAGGATGCTTTCGCCGATCTTGCCATCGAAGGTGCAGAACGGGCCGCTCCGCTTGTGGCGGACGCAGTTCGCGTGGTGGGCATTGATGCGGCCGAGGCGCTGGTGCGCGGCGGGCCGACTGCAGCAACGGCATTCCTGCGCGGAGAGATGGGCGGCACTCTGGTTGAGGCCATGGTGCCCGAACTTGGGCAGGCGATCCGTGTCGCCCGCGATCCGGTGATCGGCGATGCCATTGCCCGCCTGTCAGGTATCGACGTGCCGGCGGTGGCTGCGCGATTCTCGAATACGGTCAACGAGGCGATCTGGAGCGAGATTGGCGCGGAGGAAGCCGCCATCCGCCGCAACCCGCGCGCGACTAACGATCCCCTGCTGATCGGGGTGTTCGCACTCGCCGCCCGCATTTGAGGACCTGCGCTTTTTGATTGGCCCTCGGGGCTAGCGGCTCTGCCATGGCTTCGTTAGAGCATCGGGGGAATCGATCTCTCCCGGAGCCTGCCGCGCCATGAAATTCTTCGTCGACACCGCCGAAATCGCTGACATCAAGGATCTGGCCGCCACTGGCCTGCTTGATGGCGTCACCACCAATCCCAGCCTGATCGCCAAGTCCGGGCGGGATTTCATGGAAGTGACGAGGGAAATCTGCGGCATCGTGGATGGGCCGGTCTCCGCCGAGGTCGTTGCGCTCGACCACGAAACGATGATGAAAGAAGCTGAAGTCCTGCGCAAGATCGCGGACAACGTCTGCATAAAGGTGCCGCTGACGATTGACGGGCTGAAGACCTGCAAGGCGCTGACGGGCGAGGGCACGATGGTCAACGTCACGCTCTGCTTCTCCGCCAACCAGGCGCTGCTGGCGGCGAAGGCGGGGGCTACCTTCATCAGCCCGTTCGTAGGCCGGCATGATGACAACGGGTTCGACGGGATGGACCTGATCCGCGATATCCGCCTGATCTATGACAACTACGATTTCCGAACCGAAATCCTCGTCGCCAGCGTGCGCCATGTCGTCCACGTGCTGGAAAGCGCGCGGATCGGTGCGGACGTTATGACCGCACCCCCTGCCGTCATCAAGAGCCTGTTCAAGCACGTGCTGACCGACAAAGGCATCGAAGGCTTCCTCGCCGACTGGGCCAAGACCGGGCAGAGCATTCTCTAGCTCGTGGCCGACAAGACACCTCTCGAGCTGTTCAAGCAGGCGCTGACCGTTACGGCACGTGCCGTCGCGCGCGAACCTGAGGTCGAGGTCGCCTGGAGCGCCGACGCGCCGAGCGCTGCGGGAAACAATTTCCGCGTGCCTTTGCCGGGGCGCGCCCTGCCGCCGGAACAGGCGACCGAGGCACGCGGCTTTGCCGACAGCTTCGCCCTGCGGCTGCGGCACCACAACGCCGGGCTGCATGACCGCAACGCGCCGAGCGAACCGGTCGCGCGGGCCTGCTACGATGCGGTCGAGCAAGTCCGCTATGAAGCATTGGGTGCCAACAATTTCAGCGGGATGCGCGGCAATCTTGATGCCGCAGTCGAGCTGCGCACGGCGACCGATCCGATTACCCGTGCGCAGGGCGAAGGGGAGGTTCCGCTCCAGACCGCGCTGGCGCTGATGTTGCGCGAGGCGCTGACCGGTGCGCCGGTGCCGCAACGGGCGCGGGCCGGTGTGGAAATGGTCCGCGAATTCATCGAGGCCAGGACAGGTGGGGACTTCGAGGCGCTGGCCCTGTCAATCGACAACCAGAAGGCATTCCAGTCGCTTGCCCTCGACATGTTGCAGCATCTCGAGCTGACCCGTCCTGATGATGATGGCTCCGCCGACGAGGACGATGGCGACGAGGATGAGGGCCAGGACGAGCAGCAGGACGAGGGTGAGGACCAGTCCGACGGCAATGAACCCCAGACCACCGAAATGGCCGGGGAGATGGCTGAAGGCGACGGGGATAGTGACAGTCAGACCGAGATGGAATCGTCTTCGGACATGGCCGAAGGCGAGCAGGGCGAGGATGGCGAGGAAGGCATGTTGCCGGTCCGCCCGAACCGCCCCTGGACCGACATTCCGAACGATTTCGAATACAAGTACTTCACCGACCGGTTCGATGAAGTGGTCGAAGCGCCCGAGCTGTGCGACAGCGAGGAGCTGGACCGCCTGCGTGCCTACCTCGACAGCCAACTGACCGGCCTGCAGTCGATCGTGACCCGGCTCGCCAATCGTCTCCAGCGCCGCCTGATGGCGCAGCAGAACCGGAGCTGGGATTTCGACCAGGAAGAGGGCCTGCTCGATGCGGCACGGCTCGCCCGCGTCGTCATCAGCCCTGGCCAGTCGCTGAGCTACAAGGTCGAGCGCGACCAGGAGTTCAAGGATACGATCGTTACGCTGCTGATCGACAATTCCGGCTCTATGCGGGGCCGGCCGATCAGCATTGCCGCGATCAGCGCCGACATCCTGGCCCGCACCCTTGAGCGGTGCGGGGTCAAGACCGAGATACTCGGCTTCACCACCCGTGCGTGGAAAGGCGGGCAGAGCCGCGAAGCCTGGCTTGCCGATGGCAAACCACCGCACCCCGGGCGCCTCAACGACCTCCGCCACATCATCTACAAGAAGGCCGACGAACCCTGGCGCCGCGCGCGCCGCAACCTCGGGCTGATGATGCGCGAGGGGCTGCTGAAGGAAAACATCGACGGCGAGGCGCTGCTGTGGGCGCACCAACGCCTGCTGGGCCGGACCGAAGACCGCCGCATCCTGATGGTGATTTCTGATGGTGCGCCGGTCGATGACTCGACGCTCAGCGTCAACAACGCCGGATACCTCGAACAGCACCTGCGCCGGGTGATCGAATGGATCGAGAAGAGCTCGCCCGTGCAGCTCGCCGCGATCGGCATTGGCCATGATGTGACGCGCTATTACAAGAAATCGGTCACGATCATGGACGTGGAGCAGCTTGGCGGCACGATCATCGAGCAGCTGGCCGGATTGTTCGAGGTGGAATGATGAACGTAACCGAAGCTGTCCAGACACGCCGCTCCGTCCGCGCTTTCCTCGACCAGCCGGTCGAGCGCGAAGTGCTGGCCGCTATCCTCGAAAAGGCCCGTCGATCCCCCTCGGGCGGGAACACCCAGCCCTGGCACGGGATCGTGCTGACGGGCGAACCGCTCCAGAGCCTGTTCGCCCGGGTGGCGCTGGAATTGCCCAGAGGTCGCGATGCTTTTGCGCCCGAATACAACGTCTACCCGCCCGAGCTTGACGGTGCCTATGAAGTGCGTCGGCGCGGTGTGGGTGAAGCCATGTATGGCGCGCTCGACATCCCCAAGGACAACAAGACCGGCCGCCTGATGTGGTTCGCGCGCAATTTCCAGGCCTTCGGTGCACCGGTGCTGATGCTGGTTCACACGCCGAAGTACATGGGCCCGCCGCAGTGGTCGGACATTGGCATGTGGCTCCAGACCATCGGCCTGCTCTGCCGGGAGGCGGGGCTGGACACCTGCTACCAGGAAGCCTGGGCGGTCTATGCGCCGCAGATCCGGGAAGTCGTCGACATCCCGGAGGATCACATCTTTTTCTGCGGGGTCGCAATCGGCTACCGTGATCCTCAAGCACCGGTCAACGCCTTTCCAGTGGCGCGTGCTCCGCTGGACGAATCCGTCAGATGGGGCGGTTGGAGCTAGTATTCGGGTCTGACCCCTGCGATTGTCCGAAACGTCCTAGGTGCGAATCGACGCGCTATCTAGGCTCGCTCGCACGATAAACAGAAACTTGGTCGCAACCTGAGGTTCGCGCCGCTGCGGCGCGGACGGGAATGAAGGGTTGCCTGGCATGGTCCGACGCGGATCCTACGCCGTCCTTATGCTGGCCAGCGCGCTTGCCGCGCCGCTTGCCGCGCAGGAGCGACCTGTCTTGCTGCGCGACAGTTTTGCGATCGGCAGCGGCGATGGAATCCTGTGCCAGGTGCAGGACCGCAGCGTCGGCAACCCGGCGCGACAGTCTCCGTTTGATCGGCGCTGGGCCGTGGTGTGCCGGGATTCCGCGCTGCCGGTTGCCAATGTCTACGCCTTCAGGAACTTCGAGGGCGATCCCGCGGCAAGAATTGCGCCTCATCGTCGGGAAGCGGTCGAATGTTCCGGTGGCACATGCAAGGTTGCAGGCACCGAACTGGGCTGGACCACCCGGATTGAACGCAGCGGCATCACCACGTGGGTGGCCGACGGCTTTTCCGCCTATGACAGCGCGACGAGCCTCGCGCTGCGCTCGGTCATCGACAACGCGGTTGCCAGTGGAGCGATCGACGTGGCCTCGACTTCCGTGGCTGACCCGCTGGCTTTTGCCCGCGTGCAGGCGGAAACCCTCAAACCCGCGCAGGCCCTGGCCGAAGGATACCGCCGCAATCTGGGCGGAGAATATGCCGAGGCAGCAGCCTATTTCGAAACCCTTCAACAAAGGCTTGAGGGCGAGGCTGACAGCGGCATCAATCCGGGCGAGTTCCTGGTCAACCGGGCCTTGCAGAAGAGCAATCTGGGCGAAGCGGCGGAGGCCGATCGCCTGTTTGCCGAGGCGGAGGGCCAGACCGCAGGGGATCCCGTTGCCGAACGGCTTCAGCGCAATTTTGAAGCGATCCACCTGCTCAATCAGGGGCAATACGATTCTGCGCTGGCCCGTCTTGAACGCGGGTTGAGCGGCAGGCTGGCGGGGGCCGAAGAACTGGAAGGGCGACTGGCGATCAACCGCCCGCTCGCGGCCCGTCTCAACGGCGATACGGCTGGCGCGCTCGGCTTCGTGGACGAGCTGCAGCTTTCGCCCGAGGAACGCGCCGAAATCATCGACGCGCAGGCCCTGCAACTGCGCGGTACGGCCCAGCGGATGGGTGGGGATTTCGCCGGTGCGCGCAGATCGCTGCTTGATGCCTATAGCCGGGCGACTGCCGTGCGGGACGGGCGGGTCACATCGATAACCCGCCTGCGCGCCCAGGTGCTGGGCGAGCTGGCGACAATGGCCGAGGCAGAGGGTGACCTCGCACTGGCTGAAACCTACCTGCGCAACGGCTTGGCCATCCTGCAGGCCCAATATCCCGAGCGGCGCGCGGTGAGCGCCATGGAAGCCCGGCTGGGCGAACTCCTGCTAGATTCCGGTCGGGAGGAGGAAGCTCTCGGGCTTTATCGCGGGTTGGTGAACCGCACTGTCGGCACCCGCAACGCGGCGACCGGATTTGCTAACCGTCTTGCCCCCTATTTCCGCTTGCTGGCGGGGCGCGTGGCGACAGATCCGGTCGCGGCGGAAGACTTCTTCAAGGCGACCCAGATCCTGGTTCGCCCTGGCGTAGCGGAGACGCAGGCAGTGCTGGCCCGTCAGCTCAGCGCCCGTTCCGACGAAGGTGCACGCCTGTTCCGGCAGTCGACCGACCTCGGGCGCGACATCGAGCGCGCACGGATTCGTTACGAAGCTCTTGGCCGGGCCGAACCGGCCGCGGGCACAGAGGCGATGGTCGCCGAAATGGCGCAGCAGATCGCCTTGCTCGAACAGCAGCAGCAGCGCACCCAGGTGCAGCTCAACGACTATCCCGAATATCGCGTCGTGGCACCCCGTGCGCTGTCGCTGACCGATTTCCGCGACGCGCTGGGCGAGGGCGAAGCTTACGCCAAGCTCGCACTGGTCGGCTCCGATATTTATGTCTTCTGGCTCGACCGCAGCGGCCCGCGCGCCTGGCAGGTCATGCTGGAAGAGCGCGACCTCGACTTCGAAGTCGATATGCTGCGTGCCTCGATTTCGCTGTTCGAAAGCGGGCAGTTCGTCACCTACCCTTATGACATTTCCGGCGCACACCGATTGTTCAATCGGCTGTTCGCGCCTGTAGCGGACGATCTGGGCGCCGTGCGCCACCTGATCTTCGAGCCGGACGGTGCCTTCCTGCGGCTGCCCGTGGATATTCTGGTGACCGATCCCGCTTCGGTCTCCCGCTATGATGCACGGGTTGCTGCCGGGGGCGACGAATACGACTTTACCGGCGTTGCCTGGCTTGGCCGGGGCCGGCAGATCAGCACCGCCGTATCGGCGCAGGCCTTTGTCGATGCGCGCAAGGCCAGCGTTTCGCAGGCCGCCCACGAATACCTCGGCCTTGGTCGCAACGAACCCATCGGGGTCGATCCGCCGCCGCAGGCCCGTGCCGTCATTGCCGGAGGCAGCAACCGGTGCGGCTGGAGCGCGGGCATCTGGAACCAGCCGATCGACGATGCGGAATTGAGGATCGCCCGAGGGCTGATCGGCGATGCCGGTTCGGAGATACTCACCCGCGCCGAATTCACGGATAGCGCCATCTCCGCGCGTAGCGATCTGGATGAGTTCCGCGTGCTCCATTTCGCGACCCATGGGCTGGTCACTCCGCCCGAACCAGGGTGTCCGGCGCGGCCTGCGCTGCTGACTTCGTTCGGCTCAGGCACGTCCGACGGCCTGCTTTCGTTCGAGGAAATCTTCGATCTCGATCTCGACGCCGATATCGTAATCCTGTCTGCCTGCGACACGGCCGGTGAAGCCAGCATCGAGGCCACAAGGGCTGCCGGGGTGGGCAGTGGCGGCGGAACCGCGCTCGATGGCCTGGTCCGGTCATTCATCGGGGCCGGCGGCAGAGCGGTCATGGCCAGTCACTGGCCCGCTCCGGACGACTACAGCGCAACTGAACGGCTGATCTCGCAGATGTTCCGGGAAGGGCCCGGCTCCACGATCGGCGATGCGCTTGGCCGATCCCGCCTGGCATTGATGGACGATCCGCTCACCTCGCATCCTTACTATTGGGGTGGTTTCTCGCTCATCGGCGACGCCGCCCGCCCGCTGCTTCGGGAGGTGCGATTGGACACTGCGCTGGCTTCTGACCTGACCTCGGGCATGGGACAATGAGCCGCCCCCGGAACTCATGTGCTGCCATGGCCGGAACAGCCAGACATGAGCGAGGCGTGATACTGGTGAGGCAATTCCTGTTCGCGCTCGTACTTGGTTCGGGACTGGCTTCGGCGGCACAGGCACAGATTGCCCCGCCTGCGCCGCCGACGCGGGAGGAAATTCGCCGCGAGCAACTCGACCAGCGCCTGCGTCTCGACGGCGATCCCGTAGCGGTTGGCGATGCTGTCGAACGGGCCGCTTGCCCGCTGGCGGACCCCCGCTTTGCCGACCTGCGCTTCACGTTTTCCGGAGCGGAATTCAGCGGGCTTGGTGAAATCGATCCGGGCATGCTGGCCGGTGCGTGGCAGCCATACGTGGGGCAGGAGCTGCCCGTGGCTGCAATCTGCGAAATTCGCGACCGGGCAGCCACTATCCTGCGCCAGTCAGGCTACCTTGCAGCAGTCCGGGTTCCGGTGCAGGAAATCGATGACGGGCGGGTCGATTTCGACGTGATCGTCGCCCGCCTTGCGCAAGTCCAGATACGGGGAGAGGCCGGCCCTTCGGCAAGGGTCCTGCAACGCTATATCGACCGGCTTTCAGGCCAGCCGCTGTTCAACATCGCCGAAGCGGAACGGTATCTTTTGCTGGCGCGGGACATACCCGGGCTGGATGTTCGCCTGTCGCTCCAGCCGGTGGGCGAAGGTGGCACGCCGGGTGATGTGGTCGGGGTGTTCGATGTGGAGCGCACCCCGGTAACCGCTGATCTGAACGTCCAGAACTACGGGTCGAAAAGCGTGGGCCGGATTGGCGCGTTCGGCCGCGTGACGTTAAACGGGCTGACGGGGCTGGGTGACCGGACAACGCTCGGTCTGTTTACAACGGCTGATTGGGATGAGCAGCACCTCGCCCAGCTGGGCCATGAATTCCGCGTCGGCAGCGAGGGGCTGACGCTCGGCGGCGACTTCACATATGCCTGGACCACGCCGGACCTGCCCGGGCCGGACCCGTTCAGTTCCGAAACGCTGGTGGCCAGTCTCTGGGCGCGTTACCCGGTCCTGCGCAGCCAGACCCGTAACCTGTCCGCCACTGCCGGGTTCGACCTGATTGATCAGGACACCGATTTCGGTTCGCTGCCGCTGAGCCGCGACCGCCTGCGTGTCGCCTTCGCACGGCTGCAATATGATAGCATCGATGCGGGAAGTCTGCGCGGTGCGGGTGGCTATTCCGCCGTCGAACCGAAACTGGCTTTCGCTGCCTTGCTTGAGCTTCGGCAGGGCATTTCGGTACTCGGGGCCAGCCGGGATTGCGGCCCGACTTTCGCTAACTGCGTCGGCCCGGGGGTCGTCCCCCCGGCACGGCTTGATGCTGATCCGACGGCGTTTGTGGTAAGGGCCGAGGCGCGGCTGGACGTGCGCCCCCATCCGCTGCTGGCGATCTCGTTCCAGCCGCGGGCGCAATGGTCGCCCGACGCGCTCTACAGCTACGAACAGGTTTCGGGCGGCAATTACACGATCGGGCGCGGATACGACCCCGGTGCCACCATTGGCGACAGCGGGATCGGCGGGACAGTAGAGCTGGCTTATGGGTCACTGATCCCGAAAACACCGCGCGGCGTTGCGTTTCAGCCCTATGTTTTCTTTGATCTGCTGGCGACCGGGACGAAGAACCTGCCCGGCGATCCGCGCACCATCACTGCGGTCGGCGGCGGCCTTCGCGCCATGCTCGGCCAGCGCGCCTTCCTCGACGTGACCGGTGCGGTGCCGCTGGAGCGAGGCCCGTTCCAGGCCAGCCGGGGCGATGCCCGCCTGCTCGTCAACCTAACCATACAGCTCGCGCCGTGGCGGCGTTGAGGGAGTACGCGCGATGAAGCATTCCCCCGGACGCCCGCCCCAGATTTCGCCTTCCGCCCTTCGCCGCACACGCCTTCAGCGGCGGACGGGGCTGCTGGGCAGTGCCTCGGTTGTCGCTGCGGCCGTGGCCATGCTGCTCAACCCCCCGTCGGCCCAGGCGCAGGTCGCACCGGGAGTGAAAGCGTTCAAGGCCGATCCGGTCGCCGTTACCGGCACGGTCAACATCAGCCGGAGCGCGACCAGCGATGTCGTGCAGGTAAATTCACCTCAGGCGATCATCACCTGGCGGCCGGATGATATCGCCACAAGCACGAACGTGATCGATATCCTGCCGGCAGGGAACATCCTCGGGTTTACGGGGGATGGCACTTATACAGTGCTCAACCGGATCATCCCGGACGATCCGAGCCGCGCGATCCAGTTCAACGGCGGTGTCGTCAGCCTCGTGGGGGGCGCGGTCGGGGGCAACGTCTGGTTCTACAGCCCCGGGGGGATCATTGCCGGGCCGACTTCCGTGTTTGCCGTGGGCGGGCTGGTGCTCACCTCAAGCAACCTGACCGGCATCGGTGGTGCCGGGACAGGGATGGACTTCCTGGGCGTGAGCCAGCCCGGGAGCGGGGTAACCGTGCTTCCGGGGGCGCAGCTTCTTGCCACCAACTATATGGTCATGTGGGCCCCGCGGGTGGTGCAGGGTGGAACGGTCATCTCCGGCGGCAACGTGTCGTACGTGGGCGCCGAAAGCGGCACGCTGACGGTGACCGGCGGCCTGTTCGACATGGTGATCGATGTCGGCACCGATGATCCTAACGGCGTCGTCCATACCGGGACCACCACCGGTGCCACGCCCGCTGACAACCCAAGCCGGGCATTCACGCTGGCCACCGTCGCCAAGAATGACTTCGTCAACCTGCTGGTCGGGGGTAATGTCGGCTACGCCGATGCCTCGGTCGCCACTGCCGGCAACGGGATCATCGTCCTGAGCGCGGGCGATGGGGCGCTGGCCCGTTCCGGCAATATCACACTGGGTCCGGCGACACTCAATTCCTCGACTATCGCACAGGCCAGCGGTGACCTGATCATCGATCTTGACGGTATCGGCAACAACCTGACCATTGGCAGTGCCACGAACGGGGCCGACTTCATCGGTCTGGCCGGGGACGAGCTGACCATCCGGGCCACTTCAGGTGCTTCGGTTCTCGCGTTCGACAATTTCACTGCCCAGGCCGCTGTCCCGGGGCAGGGCGGCACCCTTTCGGTAATTGTCGATGATGCGGGCAGGAACGACGACGCAAGCTTGTCCGGTCTGATCGTTGGCGGGAACCTGTTTCTTTCGGCATTCGGCAACGGGGTGGACAATATCCCGGTGAGTCCGATCGGCGTTTCCGTGGGCCCGACGTTCGGCGGCGACGGCATCGGTGGCTCGATCAACATCGATGTCTCGCAGGGTGGCGAACTGCTGGTCAACGGGAACACCACGCTGACAGCCGGGGCTACCGCGGGTTTTGGCAGCCTGCGGTCCGGCACCGCGACGGGCGGTGGTATCAATATCGGCCTGTCGGGCAACAACAGCCGGATCAACCTTGGTGACATGCTGATCGATGTGTCCGGGAACCGGTCTGCCCCGGGCCCGGTGACGTCCGGCACCACGGTGACCGGTGGTACGGTCGATCTCACCCTGGCCTCCGGCGCGCTGACCTTCGGCAATTTGATTCTGAGAGCCGACGCCGATGCAGACGATTCCCTCGCTGCCACGGGGCGGGCAAACGGCGCGCAAGGCGGGACGGTCACGGTCAACAATAGCGCACGCCTGAGTGGCAACGGGCTGTCGATCAGTGCGATCGGGCTGGGCGGTGGTGGTGGTGCGGCACTGGCGACAAGCGACGCCGGTGGTGGCGGTATCGGGGGGACTGTGTCGATCAGCAATCTGGCTGGCGGCTCCCTCGATCTGGCGACGCTCAGTGTCGACGTCTCCGGTTCCGGCGGGGCAGGTGGCAACGGTTCTGATCTGGTGGCGGGCGGAGGCGGAGGCATAGGCACGGGCGGTTCGATCAGCATCGCCAACCGCGGTACGCTTACCGGCAACCCCGTGCTTGCCCTGGCGGCCGCCGGAACCGGCGGCGACGGCGGGACGGGCGGTGCGACCCCCAATGATTTTGACCCTGCGGCCAATGGCGGCGCCGGTGGCGCAGGGGTTGGCGGCAGTGTCAATCTTGTAGCCGATGGCGCAGCGACATCTGTGAGCCTTGCCAGCGCCGTTCTTGCAACCGGCACTGGCGGGACCGGTGGCGTCGGGGGTGCAGCCCCCTTCTTCGCCCCCGGCAATGGAGGGTCTGGCGGCAATGCCCAGGGTGGCGCAATCACCGTTGCCGCCTTGAACGCAGGGTCGCTGGGCATCACTGACCTTACCGGAACGGTGCGCCTTGACGCCGGTGGGCGCGGGGGCGTCGGCGGTGACGGGGGGGGCGGGCCAAGTGTGTTCGGCGCGCCCGGCGGCAACGGCGCCTCCTCTGGCGGAACAGCCAGCCTGCTCGCGTCCGGCGGCGCCCTCAATATCTTCGGCAACCTCGTCGCGTACGTCAATGCGGCCGGCCATGCCGATTTGAGAGGCGGAGCCACTGGCGCAGATGCGACCGGAGGCACGGCATTGGTCGATGTCGCCAGCGCCGGAGCTCTCACAATCACGGGCGGTCTGTGGATTGATGCCAGCGCAAAGGCGGCGATCGGTGAGCTCAATGCCGGCGCCGGACGCGGCGGCACGGTCGATCTCCTGATGAGCGGAACCGGGTCGAGCTTCGACATCGAGGGCCAGTTCCCCATTGCCGGGTTCCCGGTGGGGCCGCGCCAGCGGAGCCTGTTTGTTGATGCGAGAGCCTATGAGCCCCAGTCCGGCAACCCGCTGCTCCAGACGCTGACAGGGGGTGACACCTTTGGCGGCGAGATCAACCTCGCCTTTACGGGCGGTTCGTCGACGATTGCCAGCCAGTCGCAGTTGCTGGCGGGCGCGGGCAGGGACAATCCGGCCAGCGCCGGCCCACCGTCACCGAACCTGTTTCCCGGGGATGCCACCGCCACTGGCGGCTCGATTACCGTCACTCTGGCGAACAGCACCCACCAGTGGGGCTCCTTCGACGCCACCCTGGAAACGTACGCGCCTGGCGGCGACGCGACCGATGGCACGATCCGGGTCATGTTGGACAATGCCACGCTGGACGCCGGTGCGGGTTTCTCGTTTTCCACAACCGTTGTCGGGGCGACAACCAACAGCCTGTCCGATGCTATCGTCATTGACCTCATCAACGGTTCAAGCCTGACGGCAGGTTTCACCGCGCTCTATGCTGAATACCTGCACGGGCCATCGGCCACGCCCGTGACGACCGGCAACGTGCGGGTGGGACTGGACAGCTCCTCGATCACGTCGGACATTTTCTTTACCAGCATCGTGCCCAACAGCACCGGCGGCCCCGTGACCGGTGGCAGCATCGGCCTGCTTGCGCGCAACGGGTCGGCTATTGATGGCAACCTGACCATGGATACCTTTGCCGGTGGCGGGTTTGCCCTGGCAGGCGGCTCTTCCCGGTCGGGCGATCTGACCTATCTGCTCGATGGCTCAACCCATACTGGCAACATAGGACTGTTTGCGTTCGGCGAAGCGGTCGGCGGTGACGGGGCGGGAGGAGCGGCCGGACTTGCGCTTGGCGGCAATCAGAGCATCTCGATACTGAACGGATCAAGCTTTGCGGGCGACATTGCTCTGTCGTCCTTCCTCGGCAGTTTCTACAATACTGAACCGACTGGCCCGCTCGGCAGTGTCCGGGGCGGGAGCATCGCGCTGCGGATCGAAAACAGCACGGTCGATATCCCGGTCTTTGACGTTAGCTACGAAGCTTCCACGGACACTGCGGCATTCGGCTTTGCCGGGGCGGATGTGACAGCACCCGATTTCAGTCTGACCGTTATCGGCTCTCAGGTCGATGTCGGTGACGCCAGCATTGTGCTCGATGCCCGGGGCGGGGAGGGCGGCGCTGGTGCGGCAGGCGGGTCCGGACTGGCCGGAGACATCCGGATCACGTCCGACGCGGCTTCGGGCCTGACCATCAACGATGCGTTCTTCACGTCGATTGGCACCGGGGGAATCGGTGGGAACGGTGCGTCCAGCGGCAGCGGCGGTCCCGGCGGCGATGGCACTGGCGGCACCATCGAGCTTGTTGCCCGGGGCGATCTGACGCTCAACAGCCTGATTGCCCGTGCGCGCGGGATTGGCGGGATTGGAGGCACAGGTGCTTCGGGTGGTCAAGGCGGCTCCGGCGGGGTTGGCACAGGCGGCACTGCCGCGCTCGACGTTGCCGACGGGCCGACGATCACGCTTGCGCTGGGCAATCTTGCCCTTGATGCGGACGCAACCGGAGGCAGCGGCGGGATCGGCGGATCCGGTGATTCGGTAACGCCCGGCGGTCTGGGCGGCACTGGCGGTGCGGCGATTGGTGGCACTTCGCGTTTCCGGATCAGTGGCGAGGGAGCCATGCTGACACTGGATCCGTCGCTGGTCACCGCCAGCGCGATCGCTACAGGCGGGGCTGGCGGGATTGGCGGGGGTAACGATATTGGCGGCCCGGTAGGGAACGGCGGCACCGGCGGCGACGCCACGGGCGGCACCCTTGCTCTGGAAGCCGGCAGCGGGGCAACGCTGACGCTGGAGGGCATTTCCGGAAGCACCTTCATCCTTGCCGTGGGCGCGACCGGGGGCGCCGGCGGCCAGGGCGGCAGCGTGGACATGGTCAGCGGCGGCAGCCCCGGTGCGGGCGGCAACGGGGGCCGTGGCACCGGCGGTTCACCGACCTTGCGAGCGGTGGGCGGAACCATTGTCGCACCGGACCTCCGGATCCTGGCAACTGGCACAGGTGGTGCCGGCGGCCTGGGCGGAGACGAGGGAACAGGCGTCTTCGGTGCGAGCGGAAATGGCGGCCTCGGCACTGGTGGAACCCCCTTGCTCGAAACGCTTGATGGCAGTCCCGGAGTTCTTTCGCTGGGAACGGTCGTGATCGATGCAAGCGGCATTGGCGGTGGCGGCACCGTCGCCGGGTCCACGGCTGGGGGCCGGATCACTATCACCGATGCCTCGGCAGATCCCGCCGGGCTCATTACCATGGGGTCACTTGCCGTGACCGCCGGCGGACCCGGCACGGCTCCCGGCACGCCGTCCCTCACGATTGCGGGTGGCAGCGGGCCCATTACCGTTACGGGGGCCGTCGATGCCAATGTGGCGGGGGACATTGCGTTTCAGTTCACCGCCAGCGGCCAGTTCGCGGTCGGTGGCGACACGATCCTTCAGGCGGGCGGCGATATCGACGTCACCCACACGGGCAATGTGGGCAACCTTGCGTCGCTCGACCTCGGCGGTACGCTGACTGCCACTGCAGGCGGCGATTTCAGCGCCGGACCCGGCGCATTGATCGGCGCGGGCCCCGATGTCGTCATCACGGCGCAGAACATTGCCTTTACCGCGATCAGGTCCAGCCGCGATGTGGTGCTCAATGCCATTGCGGGCGACATCACCGGTGGGGGTGATGCCGACATTGTGGCGACGCGCACCATCGACCTCGACGCAGTCGGTGCGATCTCCACCGGTAATCTGACGACCACCACCGGCACCATCGATGCTGCGGCAGGCGGCTCGATCGGCCTGGGCCTGGCCCGCTCCGGTCTCGATGTGTTGCTCGATGCTGGCGGACGCCTTGACGCTGCGGGCATCGACGGGCGGATCATAACCGCCGACGCCACGGCCATGGAAATCGGTGCAGTCGGAGCCACCGCGCAGACCACGCTGACAACTTCGGCTGGCGATCTCATTGTCGGCATCATGGCAACCACCGGTGCCGTCAGCCTGACCAGTGCTGCTGCCATCTCGCTGACAACGGTCAACAGCCTCGCCTTTACCGCAAATGCGGGCGGCGACTTTACCGTTGGCCAACTGACCACGACCGGGGCCTCGTCGGATGTAACAGTGGAGGCGGCCGGCGATATCGGCTTCACCGGCATAGACAGCGCCCGACTGGTCAGCCTGACCGGCGGGTCGATCACTGGCGGATCGATTCTCGCAGGTTCGAACATCAATGTGACGGCCGGTTCGATCCTGCTTGGTCGAGTCACTTCGTCAGCCGGATTTATTGACCTTGAATCAACCAGCGGCGATCTGACTGCTGAAGAGCTTGTTGCGTCCCTGTCAGGGATCACGGTGAACAGCGCCGGTGCTGTGGCAACAGGTGCAGTCACCGCTGCTGGAAATGTGAATCTCACGTCCGGCACCAATATGGCGCTGGGCGATCTGTCAGCCGGGGCGGCCTTTGCTCTCACGGCAGGCGGCGACCTGACGGCGCTCGACCTGGTCGCCGGTACATTCACTCAGGCGGCCAGCCTGTCGGTTGGCGGCGATGCCACCATCACCTCGCTCACCAGCAACAACATTACCGATATCACTGTCGGCGGTGCGTTTGCCGCCGACGCGCTCCTGTCACGAGGCCGGATACTGGCTGAGGCGGGGTCGATGGAGATCGGTACGCTGGAACAGACCGGGACGGGGGCCAATTCCACCCTGATCTCGACGACTGGCTCGATTGCAGTCGGCACGGTCGATTCCGCGCTCGGGTTCGCGGTCACGTCAGCCGATGCCCTTTCGCTGGGTGGCGTAAGCGCAGTCGGCCGGGTGGACCTCGTTTCCGCCGGTGACATGCTGCTGGCCGATCTCTCGGCCGGGGCCGTGCTGACGATACAGGCGGGCGGCAACCTGGCCGCCGGCGCCCTGGCTTCGGGTACGACCAACCAGACTGTGATTGTCGATGTTGCGGGTGATGCCGATATTGCGTCGCTGCTGAGCAGTAATGGCCTTGACCTGGATGTGGGTGGCGCCCTGACCGGCGGCGCCTTCCAGGGGGCAGCGCCGACCATCGATGCCGCATCGATCGAGATCGACAGCTTCACCTCCACCTTCCTTGACGCCACTGCCGTCGCCACAACCGGCGACGCCTTGATCGGCGAGGCTTCGGCAGCCTTGAGTGTGCGGGTGACAGCCCTTGGTGGTGACGCGGTAGTCGGATCGTCCGATTCCGGCCTCGACACCACCATCACTGCCCGGTCAGTGCGCCTTGACTCAGGATCGGTCGGACGCGCGCTGCGTCTTAATGCAATCGCAGGCGATATCGCCGGGACCGGCACCGTAACGGTCGCCACCTCGATCGATCTCGACGCTACCGGCAGTATCGGGTTCGGCACGCTGGCTGCACAAGGCGGCGGGTTCACGGCCGATGCCGGGGGCGGGATTACGTTCGATGCGGCCAGTGCGACTGGCGCGCTTACCTTTGTCGCAGGCAGCGCAGTGTCGGGCGGCAACCTGTCCTCGCCCGGCGCGGTTTTCGTAACCGGAACCCGGATTGTGCTGGGCGATGTGATCGCGGGCGCCGTCACTCTGACCAGCGGGAGCGACATCCTTTTCGACCTGATCCGCGCGACCAGCCCGGTCACACTCACCGCCAGCAGCGGCCTGATCAGCGCGCACGTCGGCACAGGCGATATCGAGAGTGACGGCAGCGTTACATTGCTGGCGCAGAGCATTGCCGTCGGTGATGTGACCTCGGGCGGTTCGATTGGCGCCACGACCACGGTTGGTGATGCAGCCTTTGGCGCGCTCGATGCCGCAAATGCGATCACGATTGCTGCGGCCGGGACGCCGTCGTTTGCCAGCCTGACAAGCGGCACCGATACCAGCATTACAGGGGCCGGGGTGACACTCGGAGCGGCGGATGTGGGCGGTAACCTGTCAGTCACTGCAACGGCAGGCGATATCGCTTTGGTCCTCGACGGGGCGGGGCAGATCCGGGTTGGCGGCAACACCAGCCTCGATGCCAGTGGTGACATCCTGCTGAGCCATAGCGGCAACACGGGCGGGCTCGTCTCTCTCGGCAGCACCGGCAACGTGCTGGCGCAGGCAGGCGGCGCGATCACAGCGGCCGCGGGGACAATCCTGTCCGGTAACGAAGTCGTCCTGCTCGCCGGCGGCGCGGTCGATCTGGCCGATGTCAGAGCGATACCGGCGCTGGTGATCGCCGCCGGGGGCGATGTGACGCTGGGCAATGCCCGGGTGACCGGCCCGCAGGGGGCGAGCAACGCTTCCGGCATCCGGATCGATGCCGGGCTCGACCCTTTTGGCGGCTCGGCCTACGATAATCTGGCCGATGTGCTGATTACCGGCACGGTCGATTCCTATGCCTCGATCGCAGTCAACGCCGGTGGCAGCGCACGGTTCGCCACCGGGTCGCAGGCACTGACTGGTGACGCGATTGTTGTTCGAACGGGTGATGATATCATCATCGACACCGGCGCTTTGCTGCAATCTGCCCGCGATGCAGCACTCGCGATTGATCCGGCGAACCCCTTTGACGGGGCCGGTTCGATTGATCTCCACGCTGGCGGGCTGACCAACCTGTTCAGCACCCCGGCCACCCCGATCGCGTCGCTGGTGGTGGACGGCAGGCTGGACGGCGGACGTGGTGCGGTGATCGCCCGCGCCGCTGCAATCGACGGGCTTGACGGTAGTTTCGCCGCCAGCTCGCTCTCGTTCGATATCGACAATGCCCCGGCTTCCGGCGTTGCCGGTTCGGACGACAACGGGCTGCTGACCGCGCCCTGCCTCGAAGGCAACATCTGCCTTGGCAGTATCGCTGCGGACAACGTGATCGACATCGGACAGGCCAGCGCGAACGATGTCATTGCCCTGACTATCGAGCAGGGCACGGTCAATGCGCGCGCAATCCGCATCACCACCCGCAACGACATCGTCATGGGCAGCAACGGCATTGCGACCACGCTTGATGCCAGCGAACTGTTCAGCGCCGTCAGCCGCACGGGTGATGTCGATCTGCGGGACGCCGGGATTGCCAGCAGCCAGATCGTGATCGAGGCTGCCGGCAGCCTGCTCGGCAGTGCTTCACTCACCAGCACCGGCGATATCGGAATCACGGTCGGTCAGGATGTCATCGCGACCGAGATTTCTGCAGGAGGCGAGCTGACCAGTGCTGCCGGGGTCGGCGGCGCGCTTGAGGGCCTGTTCGAAACTCCCGGTGATTTCCTGGTCGGGCAGGTCCGCGCCGGGTCGGGCGGGATCGACTATCGCGCGGGCGGAGACATCGTCCTCGGCGCATTCTCCGCACCGGGTGGACTCGCTGCGTTCACGGCTGGCGGTCTGGCGCAGCTCGATGCGGTCGACACCGGCGCGGACCTTCGGGTCGAAGGATCCCGGATCGTGCTGGGCGAGGTGCTGGCCAATTCCGTCAGCCTGCGGAGTGCAGGCGACATTCTGGTCGACCATGCCGAGACGGCGACGGACTTTACCGCCATCGCAGGCCTTTCGTTCACCACTTCGCTCAATTCGATCATCACCGGGGGCGACATCGTGATCGATGCGGGCGGTCCGGCTGCGCTGGGAAATTCGAGCGCCGGCGGCCTGATCGACGTCAGGGGCAGCCAGATCGACTTCGCCAGCCTGGTGGCAGGCACGACGATAGAGCTTTCGACCGTCGCGCCCGGCATCACTGCGGGCGGCACGGGCGATATTACGGGCGGGGCAGTGCAGGCGGGGGAAGGGGTGAGCAGCCTTGTCACAACGGCCGGGGACATCACCCTGTCCGGTGATGCGGGCGCAGACGGTGACCTGTTCCTCACAGCCAATGGCGGCGCGATCACTCTGGGCGGTCAGACTTCCGCGGGCGGTCTGCTGAGCCTTGCTGCGGGGACAACGATTGCTGCCGGCGATCTCGCCAGCGCGACGGGCGATGTGGTGGCAGATGCCGCGCGAGGCATTGCTGTTGCTGATATCACGGCTGCCAATGACGTCCGTTTGCTCGCTGTCGCGGGCGGGATGGGGTTCGGCAGTCTCACAGCTGGCCGCGATGCATCGGTCTCGGCGGCAGGTGAGGTTACGGGCTTCTCGTTCGACGCCGGGCGCGATGGCGATCTCCAGGCGGACCGGGACGGCAGCGGCGCGGGCGATCTGGTGCTGACTGGCCTCGCCAGCGCCGTCCGCAACCTCAACCTGCTGGGCGCCAATGTGACACTGGCAGACGTGGAGGTCACCGGCGTAACGCCTGCTCCAGCGGGCCGTCTGTCAGGCTTTGTCACCGTCAATTCAACCAGTGGCTCTGTGCAGATCGGCGATGTCACCGCACCGGGGATGACGATCGTTTCGGAAGGCGGCAATCTGGTCGCCGGGACACTCACCGCCTTCGATCCGGTGCTGGCTTTCGGCCTGCCGACGGTCATCGATCTCAGCGCCTTTGGCGGCGATATAACGGTCGGCGCGCTCGCCACTGTTGGTGACGTGACCATCTTCAACGCGGGCGGCGGGGTGACGCGGGTGCTTGGCACGACCAGCGCGGGCAATGACGTGGTCTTCAGCGGCTCGGGCGATTTCCTGTTCGATGGCGCAATCACTGCCGGCCGCGACCTGACCGGGCTGGCCGATGACCCGGTGGCAGGCAGCGTGATGTTTGGCGCTGGCATCACTGCCGGACGCAATGTGAGGGTTGCAGCCGCCGATGGCACCATCACCCTGCTGCCCGGGTCGGGCGGCCCAAGCCTGGCCGGAGGCAACCTTGCCTTTTCTGCCCGGGAGATCGGCCTCAGCGCACTCGAGATCGGCGGCAACCTGGGCTTGACGGCGAGCGCCGGCAGCATCGATGCAACCGAAGTAGCCAGAGTAGGCGGCGCAATTGCGTTTGCGGCGAGCGATCACGTGACGTTTGGCGCGTTGTCAGCGGCAGGAGGCGGCTTCGCGGTCAATGCCGGAGGGACCATCGCCTTCGACGCTGCCGAAAGCAGCGACAGCATCACGATGGCGGCAGGCGGCAGCATCGCGGGCGGCGATCTTGAAGCGCCTGGCGAGGTTACGCTGGAGGCAGCCAGCATTGCGATCGGTAACGGCAAGGCAGGCGCCTTCGCCTTTGCCAGCGGCAGCGACATCGTGTTCGACAGGCTCCAATCCGGCGGCGCGATCAATCTTGCCGCAAGTGCCGGCACCATTGCAGCCAACACCGGCGCGGGCGACATTGTGAGTGGTGCCGATGTGACCTTGCTCGCGCAGGCCATTGCGTTGGGCGACGTGACGTCGGACGGTTCGATTAATGCCACGGCGACGCTCGCGGATGCGGCATTCGGCGCTCTCGATGCAGTCAGCGCGATCGCGATTACCGCAGCCGGAACGGCAACGACGGCCAGCCTTGCCAGCGGCGGGAGCACCACAATGTCTGGCGGTTCGGTGTCGCTGGCCAACGGTTCGGTCGGCGGCAATCTCGGCCTGCGGGCGACGGCGGGCGATATCGCCGCGACCGGTGCAATCACGGTTGGCGGCGCCATCGATCTTGAGGCCGCCGGAAATATCGGGCTCGGCACGATCGCCGCGCAGGGCGGGGCGTTTACCGTGGATGCCGGAGGCGGGCTCACCTTCGACCAGGCCACCGCAAGCGGAGCGCTTGCCTTTGTGGCAGCTGGTGAAGTTGCCGGTGGAAACCTGTCCTCGCCCGGTTCGGTCTCTGTGACCGGCAGCCGGGTGCTGCTGGGCGATGTGCTTGCGGGCACCGTCAATCTGAGCAGCGGGAGCGACATCCTGTTCAACCTGATCCGCTCGAATGACGCGGTTTCGCTAACGGCCAGCAATGGCCGGATCGGTGCCAATACCGGTGCGGGTGACATTGTGACTGATGCCGATGTAAGCTTGGTGGCGCAGTCCATCGCCCTCGGGCTGGTCGATGCAGCAGGTTCAGTCACGGCGGAAACCACGGCGGGCGACATGAGCTTTGCCAGGCTGGAAGTGGGCAGCAATATTGCTCTCGACAGTGCGGGCGGGATCGATGTCAGCCTTGCCGAAGCAGGCGGAAACTTCACCGCGGCGGCGGCGGCAGCCTTCGTCACCGGACCCGACTCCATCATCACCGGCGGCGATATCGTGATCAATGCGGGCGGACCGGTCACGCTGGGCAATTCCAGTGCTGGCGGGCTGATCGCCGTAACCGGCAGCCAGATCGACTTCGCCGCGCTGGTGGCGGGCGAGATCGTAACCCTGCTGACGGAATCCTCCAGCCAGACGGCCTTCGGCAATGGCAATGTGACCGGCGACAGCCTGACCGCAGGGGCGGGCGCAAGTTCGATCGCCTCCACCTTCGGTTCGGTCACGATCGCGGGAGATACGACCGTCGGTGGCGGTCTGTCGGTCGTCGCCGATGCCGACATTGCCTTGGGTACCGTCAATGTCCTGGGCGGCAATCTCCTTGCCAGCGCGGGCGGTGACATTTCGATCGGGACCGGTTCGGCCAGTGGCGACGCGAGCCTGAACGCCGGCCAGTCGATCAGCCTTGCAGGCGACCTCGATGCCGGTGGAACGGTGGCGCTGCGGGCGCAGACGGGCGCAATTGCCGCGCGCGACCTGGTCGCTGGCGCCGGAGTCTCGGCCATTTCGGCGGCTGACATGGCCCTGCGCGATGTGATCCTGTCGGGCGGCGGCGCAAGCCTGGTTTCCGGCGGTGATATCGCGGTGCGGAACGTGTCCGGGGCCGATGGTGCCGGTGTGTCAGTCACGGCCGACGGCAGTGTGGACTTCGCCGGTATCGACAGTGCAGGACCGGTTTCGCTGCTGGCCGAGACTGGCGAGATTGTCGGCGGCAACATTGCCTCGGGTGCCGGCGTGACGGTGGACGGCGAGGCCGTCACCCTCGCCTTGATTGCCGCTGCAGGCGAGGTGTCCGGAATCGCCGGGAGCGGTGCGTTCTCGGCCGGCGGCATAACCTCGACCGGCGGCGCGATCGACCTGCAGGGTGCAACAGCGGTGACGGCGGACTCGCTTGCTGCTGCGACCGATCTGGCGGTTACTGGCGGCGCGATCGACCTCGGCACCGGAACCGCAGGCGGGTCTGTCACGCTTGCGAGCGGCCTCGGCGACGGGATTGTCAGCGGCGCATTGGTGGCCGGGAACGCCATCGCGATCGATGCCGGAACCGGCGGGTTCAGCGGGACCACGCTGGTCGCGGATGGCGCGCTGACCGTCGCTTCCGCAGCCGGGATAGCCTTCGACAGCGTTGCAGCTGGCGCGTCGGTCGGGCTTTCCTCCAGCGGTGCTGGAGATATCGCCGCCACAACCATCACAGCGGGTGCAGACGTCACTATCGCAACCGACGGCAGCTTCATGGCTGACAGCGTGACGGCGAGCCAGTCCGGCACCGGAGTGGTCGACATCGCCGCGGTTACCGGCATCACCCTGAATACGCTGGTCGGCAATACCGCGCTGCTCGCGGCGTCTGGCGGTGCGGTTCGGGTCAATGTCGATATCGACATGAGCGGGCTCGTCGACGCTTCCGGCCAGAGTGTGTTCTTGCGGTCCACTGGCAACCTGGCGGCGCTTGCCAATGCATCCTCTGGCGACATCGATATCGAGACTTCGGGCGATCTCGACATGAGCGGTGCTCAAGCTGTTGCCGGGGATGTGCGGCTGGTCAGCAGCGGCGGGAACGCCACGTTGGCCAATGTCCGCGCCCGGGAATCCAGCCCCGGGACCGGCGGCAACGTGCTGATCGAAGCAGGCGAAAATCTGGCAGTCTCCGGTGAGGTTGACGCGGCGGCCGATCTCACGATGCGTGCTGGCGAGCGGGCGGATCTTCGGGCCGCAGCGGTCGGACGTGACATCGTTCTGCAGGCAGCCGATCTGGCGATCAGTTCAGCCGGGTCGCTGGGCAGCCTCGATGCGACGGAGACAATCGACATATCCGGCGGCGGCATCGCGCGGATAGGCGGAGAGGCGGGCAGCGCCAGCGGGTTCACCATCGACAACGACGAGTTCTCCCGGATCGCTGCCAGCCAGAGCATCGCCATCAGCGCCAGCACCGCGATCATGCTCGACGATCTCGACATCCGGGTCGCATCGGGCACCAGCGCGAACGGCAATCTGCGCGGCGAAGGACGGGTGGATTTCCGTGCCGCCGAAGGGATCGAGGTGGTCGGCGAAGTGGTGATGACCGGGGCCACGGCCGACAATGCACTCGGGCTTGAAACGGGTGGCAACGTTTTCCTCAATGCCGCTACCGGCCTGCTGGAAGTGAATGACGGCTCGGGCACTTTCCTCGGCGCCATCGCGGTGGTGGCGTCGAACTTCTACGCTCTGACTGAACAGGCCCTGGCGGACGTGGAGGGGGCGTCTGGCATCGCCGCGATCAATGATCGGCTGGCGCGAAATGACGGGATCGACAATCCCGATGGCGTCATCCGCACCGGTACGCTCGACATCACTACGGTCAGCAGCGAGGTCTTCATCCAGAACACCGCCCCGGGCAGGCGCTTTGGCGAGCGGCGCGGATTTACCGTCGATGTGTTGCTGATTTCCGATCCGTCCGGCACCAACCAGCCGATCGTAATCAACGGGATCATCGCCGGGGTGACCGGAGTGAATGCGGTGCCACTGGCCCAGATCAGCAGTGCCTTCGATCCGGGCGCGACCATCAACGGATGCCTGATTGCCAACCCGGCCGGATGCATCGAAATCCCCGAATTCCTGGGCGAAGGGTCGTTCCCCGTGCAGGATCTGATCGAGGAGCAACTGGCCGAGAACACCACCAACCCCGACGAAACCATCGGGGGGGGATTGCTCGACACTCCGCTGTTCGAACTGCGCGAGGCGGCAGATGGCCGGAACGATCCGCTCATCGACGATCCGGTCACCGGGGCTGGTAACGAGGATCTGTGGGTCGGTGAATGCGAAGGCGAAGCGGCGGAATCCGCCCTGTGCGCGGAGCCAGCAGAGTGAGCGCGGCGAGCGGGAACGCTTGACCTCGCTCGCCCTGTGCGGGCAGAGCGCACCGGCCATGACCGAGACCCCTCTCAAGCTGTTCAACAGCCTGACCCGCCAGATCGAGCCGCTCGAGCCCGTCCACCCCGGCGAGGCACGGGTCTACACCTGCGGGCCGACGGTCTACAACTACCCGCACATCGGCAACATGCGCGCCTATGTTTTTGCCGATGTGCTGGGGCGCGCGCTGTCATGGAAGGGGTATAAGCTCACCCACGTGATCAACATCACCGATGTCGGCCACCTGACGGACGATGCCGATGCGGGCGAGGACAAGATGGAGAAGATGGCTGCGGAGAAAGCGCAGTCTATCTGGGGCATCGCCGAGCATTACAAGCAGGCCTATTGGGCCGACGTGCGGGCGCTGAATATCCGCCAGCCGGCGCAGTGGACGGTGGCCACCGATTACGTCGAGCAGATGATCGAATTTGCCAAGGGGATAGCGGACAAGCACTGCTACGAGTTGGAGAGCGGGCTCTATTTCGATGTGTCCACCGTGGCCGATTACGGGCGTTTGGCGCGTGCTGTTACCGAAGACGGAGAGGGCCGGATCGAGAGCGTGGAGGGCAAGCGCAACGCCGCCGACTTCGCCATCTGGCGCAGGACCCCCGCGGGCGAGACGCGGCAGATGGAGTGGGACTCGCCGTGGGGCAAGGGCGCGCCCGGCTGGCATCTGGAGTGCTCGGTGATGAGCGGAGAGGTGCTCGGCTTCCCGTTCGATATCCACACCGGCGGCATCGACCACCGCGAAATCCACCACCCGAACGAGATCGCGCAGAACCAGGCGCATTGCTGCACCAACGGGCTGGACCGGGCTGAAAACAGCGGCGCCCGCATCTGGATGCACAACAATTTCCTGGTCGAGCGCAGCGGCAAGATGAGCAAGAGCGCGGGCGAATTCCTGCGGCTGCAACTGCTGATCGACAAGGGTTACCACCCGCTCGCCTACCGCCTGATGTGCCTCCAAGCGCATTACCGCAGTGAGCTGGAGTTCAGCTGGGAAGGGCTGGGCGCGGCGCTGACGCGGCTGAAGCGGATGGTAATGGCGGTAGAGGCGCTGAAAGCCCGTCATGCTGAACTTGCGGCGGCATCCACCGATCTAGATGCGCCGTTGGAGCAGAAAGCGGAATGGACCCTGAAACAGATTCAGGGTGGCGCCTGGGGCAAGCTGCAGCCGATGCTCGACAAGTTCGATGCTGCCATTGCCGACGATCTCAACACTGCCGTCGCGCTCACCGCGCTTGATGATGTGTTGGCGGCCAAGAAAGTTGATGTTGGTACGAAGGCTGATCTGGCCGCGGCGATGGCATCGGTCCTCGGCCTTGACCTCCTCAACCTCACCCGCGCGGACCTGCGTCTGCGACCGGTCACTGCAACCATCACCGAGGCTGAAATTGACGCGGCGCTTGCCCGCCGCACGGAGGCGCGCGCCGCCAGGGACTTCGCCGCGTCGGATGCGATCCGCGATGAACTGGCCGCGCAGGGCGTGGACGTGATGGATGGCGACCCGCTGGGTTGGGAGTGGAAACTATGACGATACTTGCGCTGTCCGGCCTGATCCGCCCGCTGCTTGAGCCGCGCCTGCCGCAGGGGCTCGACGTGCGCTGGTTCATGACGAAAGAAGACGCGCTGGAGATCGTGCCGGAGGCCGAGATCGGCTGGTTCGACATGCATGATCAGCAGGCCATGGCCGAAACCCTGCGGGCGGCGACAAATCTGAAATGGCTGAACTCGATCTATGCCGGGCTCGATTTCATGCCGATGGATGTGCTGATCGAACGCGGCATCACCGTCACCAACGGGGCTGGGATCAATGCGCTAACCATTGCCGAATATGTGGTGATGGGGATGCTGACCACGGCGAAGGGATACCGCGATGTTGTTCGCGCACAGGACCGGCGCGAATGGCTGCTCGACAGCCCCGGCAAACGCGAGCTGGCGGGCAGCAAGGCCCTGCTGCTCGGTTACGGAGCGATCGGACAGCTGATCAAGCCGCGGCTGGAGGCGTTCGAAGTCGAGGTAACGGTGGTTCGCCGGTCCGGCGGCGAAGGCGTCCTCACCCCCGATCAGTGGCGCGGCAAGCTGGGTGAGTTCGACTGGGTTATCCTGGCCGTGCCCGCGACCCCCGAAACCGACGGCATGATCGGCGCGACAGAACTCGCTTCGATGAAAAGCGATGCCGTGCTGGTCAATATCGCGCGCGGGGCGGTGGTGGACCAGCCGGCGCTGGTAGAGGCCCTGCAGGCGAAGCGCATCGGCGGGGCATTCCTTGATGTCACCACGCCTGAGCCTTTGCCGGCTGATCATCCGCTCTGGGCGCTCGACAACGCGCACATCACCATGCACCTGTCAGGCCGGGCGCAGGACAAGATGTTTCAGCGGTCCGCCCAGCGTTTCCTCGACAATCTGGAGCGGTATCTGCGCGGCGAACCGGTCGGGCCGGTATTCGACCCGACCAGAGGATACTAATCCTTGCCATTTGCCCCGGCTCTTTGTAGGGGCGCGCCTTTCCAAGATCACAGCGAGTCCGGTCGGAACCGGGCACCAGCTACGAAGGACAGACATCATGAAGGCCGAAGGTCACCCCGATTACCACATGATCACGGTCAAGATGACCGATGGCACCGAATACCAGACCCGGTCGACCTGGGGCAAGGAAGGCGATGTGATGTCGCTTGAAATCGACCCCCTCAGCCACCCGGCGTGGACCGGCGGCAAGCAGCAGATCCAGGAAGGTGGCCGCGTGGCAGCCTTCAACAAGCGGTTCGGCGGGCTCACCCTCAAGAAGGGGTGATCGGCCCCGGCCAGAGGACAGCAAGGGCGGCCCCGCAAGGGCCGCCCTTTTGTTTTGGGCCGAGCATTCAGGCGGCGTGTTCGATGCAGCGCGTTGCGATCGGGCGGGCCTTCAGACGTTCGTATCCGATCTCTTCCCCGCACACTGTGCAGAAGCCATATGTGCCTTGCGCAATGCGATGCAGGGCGGCCTGGACCTGCGCGATTTCCTGTTCCAGCACCAGTTCGACGCCCACTTGCGAGTCATCGTCCGCGATTTCGATGGCCTGGTCTTCAAGGTCACGGTCGAGGGGCTGGTGCATGTCATCCTCGATGTCCTCGACGCGCTCATTGAGATCGGCAAGGCGCGCTTTCAGGTCTTTCTCGAGTTCGCTGAAATCAGGCATCGCATTTCCTTTCCGGGGTTGAACAGCCTTACAACTAGCAGCAGCGCGCGCCGTTTCCTTGATGTGCGTCAAAATTACTCTGGCTGGAATTTTACGGATTCGCGCCTGACTGGCAACTCGCAAGCAGATGCCACTGGACGAGATCGCAAGAATATTGCGGGGCGTAACCTGCCCTGTGGTTTTTCGCTTCCCAAATGCGGTGCCTTGTGCAACAGGCCGCTCCCGCTGCTGCCACCCCTTGACCGGGGCGCGACGTGGCGTAACAGGCCCCTTCCTGCGGCCGGGCAACCGCCCATTGCAGGAGCATGTGGCGATCGTAGCTCAGCTGGTTAGAGCGCCGGTTTGTGGTACCGGAGGTCGCGGGTTCAAACCCCGTCGATCGCCCCATCATGCTCCTGCGGCGCCGCTCCGAGGACGGGGCTTTCATCATGACCGCTTTCTGGACCGAGCCGGACTATGACGATCACGAGCTGGTCCAGCTCGTGCGTGACCCGAAATCGGGCCTGACCGCGATTATCGCCCTTCATTCGACCCATCTCGGGCCCGGTGCGGGCGGTACGCGTTTCTGGCACTATGCCCAGCCGGGCGATGCCTTGCGCGATGCCCTGCGCCTCAGCCGCGGCATGAGCTACAAGAATGCCATGGCCGGCCTGCCTATGGGCGGCGGCAAGGCGGTGATCCTGGCGGATGCTGCGCGCAGCAAGACGCCGGAATTGCTGGCGGCCTTTGGTGACGCGGTCGATGCACTTGGCGGGCGGTACGTCACGGCTGAAGACGTGGGCATTTCCGAGGCGGACATGGTGGCGGTCTCGGCACGAACGGCGCATGTCTCCGGCTTGCCGGTCGCCGACGGGGCGGCAGGCGGCGATCCCGGCCCGTTCACCGCAATGGGCATTTTCCACGGTATCAAGGCGGCGGTTCGGCACAAGCTGGGCCGGGGCGACATGGCAGGCGTCCATGTGGCAGTGCAGGGCACCGGCAGCGTCGGTGGCGGGTTGGCCCGGCTGCTGGCGCGAGATGGCGCGCGGCTGACCCTGGCTGACATCAACCAGGACCGGGCTGCCGCACTGGCCGAGGAACTGGGCGGCGAAGCAGTCTCCAGCGACGCCATCATGAGTGTGGCCTGCGATGTGTTCAGCCCCAATGCCCTTGGCGCCATCCTTGATGATGAAGGCATTGCCCGGCTTGAGGCGCCGATCGTGGCGGGAGGCGCGAACAACCAGCTGGCCCGCGCGCATCACGGCGCGCAGCTGGCGGCCCGGGGCATCCTTTACGCACCCGATTATGTGATCAATGCGGGCGGGATTATCAGCGTCGCGCTCGAGTACCTGTGCCGCCGCGATGGCCAGCCCTGCGACATCAACGAGGTGCGCAAGCGGATCGCCCAGATCCCGGTACGGCTGGAGCAGATCTGGCAGGAAAGCGAGCAAACCGGTATCTCGCCTGACCTCGTGGCGGACCGGATGGCGCAAAAACTCATCGGCCGCTGATTCGCGCTCTTGCGGGACTGGCGCGTCACTGCCACACCATCCCCGGACGGTTTCATGCACGGCTACGCCAACCCCAAGCGCTTCCTTGCGCTCGCAACCTGGCTCACCCCCCTGCTGCTGGTCAGCGGGCTGGTGCTTACCGGGGGGGCGCTGGCGTGGGGCCTGGCCGTCGTTCCGCCGGATCGGCTGATGGGCGAAACTGTCCGCATCCTGTTTGTCCACGTGCCGACTGCCTGGCTGGGCATGGGGGGGTGGAGCGCGATTGCGATTTCCAGCGCGGTTTACCTGATCTGGCGCCATCCGCTGGCGGCGCTGGCTGCCCGCGCCACAGCGCTGCCGGGCGCCGTTTTTACCGCCGTCTGCCTTGCGACCGGTTCGATCTGGGGGCGCCCGACCTGGGGGACCTGGTGGGAATGGGATGGCCGGCTGACCAGCATGCTGGTGCTGCTGTTCCTGTATTTCGGCTATATGGCCCTGACTCAGGCGGCCGAGCGGGAGGGGATTTCTCCCCGGATTCCGGCGATTTTCGGCCTGGTCGGGGCGATCAACATCCCGATCATCAACCGGTCGGTGGTGTGGTGGAACTCGCTGCATCAACCGCCCAGCATCACCGTGGGCAAAAGCGCGATCGATCCCGAATTTCTTGTTCCGCTATTGGTTGCCGTGCTCGGCTTCTCGCTGATGTTCGGCGGCGTGGTGCTGGCGCGGATGCGGGCATTGCTTGCGGAAACGCAGGCCGAAGCGCGTTTGCGGCGCAAGGCGATGGAAGCGGTCTGATGCGCGAAGGGCTCGATCACTGGCCATTCGTGATAGCGGCCTACGCCGTCACGATCGTTGCAACATTGGCGATGATCGCGTGGAGCTGGTACGCAATGCGGCGGGCAGAGCGACTGCGCGAGGAAACGAGGCGGAAATGACTGCGCTCAAGGCAAAACATCAGCGATTGATCCTGATCGTGGTGGCGTTGGTTGCGCTGGTCGGGGCGGGGCTGCTTGCGGCATGGGCGCTGCGCAGCCAGGCCAATTATTTCTATCTTCCCGGGCAGATGGTGTCTGATCCGCCCGAAGTAGGGCAGGCGGTCCGCCTGGGCGGGATGGTCGAGCAGGGCAGCATCAAGACCTTGCCGGACGGAGTCACAGTGGCCTTCAGGGTTACAGACCAGGACGCGGCGATGGTGCCGGTTCGCTTCACTGGTATCCTTCCCGACCTGTTCGTAGAAGGGTCTGGCGTGGTAGCGGAAGGCAAACTCGGGCCCGACGGGGTGTTCATAGCGGACAACCTGCTTGCCAAGCATGACGAGAATTACGTGCCGCGCGAATTGCAGGAGATGAGCCAGCACCAGCAGGCCGCTCTCATCCAGGAGACAGCCGAGTGATCGCAGAACTCGGGCTGGCCGCACTGTGGCTGGCGGCGGCGCTGGCCGCCCTCCAGTTGATCGCAGGGTTCCTGTCGATCCGTCATCCAACCGGGGAACTGGCGCAACTGGTCCGCCCTGCGGCCATTGTGCAGGGGGTGCTGTGCGCTTTTGCGTTCGGCGTGCTGCTGTGGCTGTTCGCGGTCACTGACCTTTCGGTGAAACTGGTTGCGACCAATTCGCACTCGATGAAGCCGATGATCTTCAAGCTCTCGGGTGCCTGGGGCAACCACGAAGGCTCAATGCTGCTGTGGATCACCGTCATGGCCATGGCCGGCGGCCTGATCGCGCTGGTTGAGCGCCGCCTGCCGGAGAAGACCATGCTGGCGACGCTGGGCGCCCAGGCTTTCGTCGGGCTGGGGTTCTATGCCTTCCTGCTGCTCAGCTCCAACCCGTTCGAGCGCCTGCCGATGCCCGCGACGGAGGGGCTGGGCCTCAATCCGCTGTTGCAGGACATCGGCCTCGCCTTCCATCCGCCGACGCTCTACTTCGGCTACGTCGGGCTGTCGGTCGCGTTCAGTTTTGCCGTCGGGGCGATGCTGACCCGGCAGGTCACCCCTGAATTTGCCCGCGCCATGCGCCCGTGGGTGCTGGGTGCCTGGGTGTTCCTGACTGTCGGCATCACGGCCGGTTCCTATTGGGCTTATTACGAACTGGGCTGGGGCGGCTGGTGGTTCTGGGACCCGGTCGAGAACGCCTCGCTGATGCCGTGGCTTGCGGCAACGGCACTGCTCCATTCGGCCAGCGTGCTGGCGGCGCGCGATGCCCTGCGGGCCTGGACGATCATGCTGGGCGTGATCGCCTTCTCGATGAGCATGCTGGGCACGTTTCTCGTCCGCTCGGGCATCCTGACCAGCGTCCACGCTTTCGCTGTCGATCCGCAGCGCGGCTCGTTCATCCTGATCCTGCTGACGATCTACATTGGCGGTGCGCTGGCGCTGTTCGCCTTGCGGGCGGGCAGCGTGGCTGAGGGCGAGCGTTTCACCACGGCCAGCCGTGAAGGCGCACTGGTGTTCAACAACGTCATGCTCTGCGCCATCCTCGGCGTGGTTCTGATGGGCACGCTTTATCCGCTGGTGACCGAGGCTTTCGACGTCCGCGTTTCGGTCGGGCCGCCCTATTTCAACCCCGTCGGAGCGATCTTCACGTTCCCGATGCTGGCGGTGATGGCGGTCGGCCCCCTGCTGCACTGGCGGCGCGACAAGCTGGCGCGGGTACGCACGCCGCTGATACTGGTGGGTCTGGTGACCCTGACAGTGCTGGTGCTGGTCCTCGCGTTGTATGACACGGGCATCCTGCCGCTGCTCGGCCTGGCGTTCGCAGCCGGTCTCGCAATTGCCAGTTTCCTGCCCTTGCGCGGCCGGAACCTGCGGTTGGTCCCGGTTGCGACGTGGGGCATGGTCGTGGCCCATTTCGGCATCGCGGTGGCTCTGTTCGGCATGGCCAGCGAAACGGCCTTCAACAAGGAGCGGTTGGCTGCTGTCCAGGCGGGCGGAACCACCGATGTCGGGCCGTGGTCCGTCACCCTGGCCGGGGTCGAGCCGGTTGCCGGGCCGAACTGGACTGCGATCGAGGCACGTCTGCTGGCCAGCTATGACGGAGGCGAGCCGATCGTGCTCGGCCCGCAAGCCCGCAGTTTCTGGGCCCCGATCCAGGAAACCAACGAGAGTGTGCTCGCGACCCGGTGGAATGGCCAGCTCTACGCAGTGATCGGCAACCAGGGCGAAGACGGGCGCTGGCAGCTGCGGCTGTGGTGGAAGCCCTGGGTCACCCTGATCTGGTATGGCGGCCTGCTGGTCGCATTGGGCGGTACCCTGGCCCTGGTTGGCCGGGTGCTGGAAGACCTCAAGCGCCGCCGCGTGCGCACACGCATGGCTGAGCGCCGGCGGGAGGCCCGGGCCTGATGCGCTGGTGGTGGATTCCCCTGGGCCTGTTCGCTCTGTTCGTTGGCCTGGCGGGCTACCAGCTCAGCCAGCCGAAGGAAGAGTTCGTCCGCAGCACCATGATCGGCAAGACCTTGCCCGCTTTTGCGCTGGAGCCGGCGTTCGATGGGTTACCCGGTGCAAGCGATGCCGACCTGCGCGATGGCAAGCCGCGTCTGCTCAACGTGTGGGCGAGCTGGTGCCTGCCGTGTATTGCCGAAGCTCCCTATCTGGAGCAGCTGCGCGCTTCGGGCGTGGAAATCGTCGGGATCGCCATTCGGGACCGGCCTGAAGATGTTGCGGAATTCCTTGCGCGCCATGGCAATCCCTATACCCGTATCGGTGCCGACGACCTGTCTGAAGTCATGCTCGGCATCGGCTCGCAAGGTGTGCCCGAAACCTTCGTGATCGACGGCAAGGGAACGATCACTTACCAGCATATGGGCGATATCCGGGCGAGCGACGTGCCTGTCCTGCTCGAAGAGCTGCGCAAGGCCGGGGCATGAGGGCGCTGCTGATCCTGGTCGCGGCAATCTTCGCCGTTCCGGTGGTCGCGCAGCAGACCCTCCCGCCGGCGCCCTATGCCTATCGCCAGCTCGACGATCCGGCGCAGGAGGAAGCCGCCGTGAAGCTGATGCACGCACTGCGCTGCCTCAAATGCCAGAGCCAGTCGATTGCCGACAGCGATGCACCCATGGCAGGCGACATGCGCCATCAGGTCCGCACCCGCATCCTGGCGGGTGAGGAACCCGAGGATATCCGGGCCTGGCTGGTGGAACGCTACGGGGATTACGTCAGCTACGAGCCTACCATGAGCAGCACGACATGGCCTCTGTTCGTGATGCCGCTGATGCTGGTGCTGGTGGCGGTTATCATTCTGTGGCGCCGCCTGCGTCTGAGGAAATCGCAATGAACTGGTTGCCGATTCTTGCCCTGGCACTGGCGGCGTTCCTGGTTGCTGCCTTCCTGGCAAAGCTGCCGCGGACGGGCTGGACCCTGTTCGGGGCGGGCCTGCTGTTTGGCCTGACGGGCTATGCCACGCAGGGTAACCCGCAGCTCGCCGGAGCGCCGAAAGACGCTGTCCCGACGCCGACCGAGGCAGGGCCGGCAATGATCGAGGCGCGGCGCCTGCTGTTCGATCCCTCGCAGCCGCCCTCCGCCGATATCACCTTGTCTGACGGGTTCGCCCGCAAAGGGCAATTTGACGATGCGGCCGGTATCCTGCGCGTCTCGGTGCGGGAAAACCCGGACGACGCCGAGGCATGGATCGCTCTCGGCAATGCTCTGGTGGAACATGCCGAGGGCGTCCCGACGGCAGCGGCCATGTTTGCCTATTCACGCGCTGAGGCGGCCGATCCCGATCACCCGGCAGCACCCTATTTCCTGGGGGTTGCTCTGCTGCGGTCGGAACGGTTCGCTGACGCGCGCGGCGTCTGGGCGCAGATGATCGAACGCGCGCCGGAAGGGGCCGAATGGTTGCCCGCCATGCAACAACGCCTCGCCCAGCTCGATGCCATGCTGGCCCAACCCATGCCGCAGGCAGCGCCGGGGCCGCAGTAGCGTCAATTTAGCGCGTTATTGCAGCGCACAAATCATGCTGCTAAGCGCCCCTGCCTTTGCTCCGCGATTTCTGCGGGGCGCAACTGGACGTTCGCGACCATGAGCGAAACCACCCCCGCATCCGGAGTAGCGCCGCCGGCGCATGGAACGCATGGCAAGCAGGGGGCGACGAAAGCCGCTCTGGCCTTCGGCGCAATCGGTGTGGTTTTCGGCGACATCGGGACCAGCCCGCTCTACGCATTTCGCGAAACGTTTGTCGGGCCCAACCCACTGGCTATTGACCAGTTGCATATTCTCGGCGTGGTCAGCCTGATCTTCTGGTCGATGACGCTGGTGGTTTCGATCCAGTATGTCACCATCCTGATGCGGGCCGACAACAAGGGGCAGGGCGGCAGTCTCGCGCTGGTGGCGCTCATCTCCAGCCATATCAGTACCTCGCGCTATGGCTGGCTCGCGGTGCTGCTGGGGGTTTTTGCGACTGCGCTGTTTTATGGCGACAGCATGATTACTCCGGCGATTTCCGTGCTTTCAGCCGTCGAAGGCCTGACAGTGGTGGATCACCGGCTTGATCCCTTCGTAATTCCCATTGCCCTGACGTTGCTGATTTTTCTGTTCATTCTGCAGAAGCGTGGCACGGCCAAGGTCGGTGCGTTGTTTGCGCCGGTGATGATCGTCTATTTCTGCGTCATTGCAGCGCTCGGTTCGGTCCAGATCGTCCAGCATCCGGAAATTCTCTGGGCGCTCAATCCCTGGTATGCAGTCCAGTTTTTCCTGGTCGACAAATGGCTCGCATTCCTGGCGCTCGGCTCGGTAGTGCTGGCAGTGACCGGCTCGGAGGCGCTCTATTCCGACATGGGCCACTTCGGGCGCGGCCCGATGCGTCTGTCGTGGTTCGGGTTCGTGATGCCGTGCCTGCTGCTCAACTACTTCGGGCAAGGGGCGATGATCATCGCCTTGCCCACGGCGGAGGCGGCTGAGGCTATCCGCAATCCCTTCTTCTTCCTCGCCAGCGAGGAGTGGCGGCTGCCGCTGGTCATCCTGGCGACCATGGCGACCTTCATCGCCAGCCAGGCGGTCATTTCGGGAGCGTTCTCGATCACCCACCAGGCGATCCAGATGGGCTATATCCCGCGGCTTTCGATCCGGCACACCAGCGAAACCGAGGGCGGACAGATCTATATTCCGACGATCAACTGGGCCCTGATGATCGCCGTCATCGTTCTGGTCCTGACCTTCCAGAACTCGTCCAATCTCGCATCGGCCTACGGGATCGCCGTGACCGGTGCCGTCACGCTCGATACGCTGCTGATGGCCGTGCTGCTGATCGGGGTGTGGAAGTGGAAGTGGTGGTACGCCGCCCCGGTCGTGATCCTGTTCCTCGTGGTCGACGGAGCCTATTTCCTCGCCAATCTGGTCAAGGTGCCTGACGGTGGCTGGTTCCCGCTGCTGATCGGAGCCATCGCCTTTACCCTGCTGACCACCTGGGCCAAGGGCCGCCGCCTGATGCGCGAGCGGATGACCGAGGTGGCCCTGCCGATGGAGATCTTCGCTAAGTCCGCCAAGAACAGCGCCACCCGTGTGCCGGGCACGGCGATCTTCATGGCATCGACCACCGGCGGGGTGCCCTCGGCCCTGCTGCACAACATCAAACACAACAAGGTGATCCACGAGCGGGTGGTGATCCTGACCGTGCTGATCGCTGATGTGCCCTATGTCGATCCCGAAGCCCGGTGCGAATATCACGAGCTCGGTGACGGCTTCTATCGCGCCGTGCTGCACTATGGCTTCATGGAGGAAACCGACGTTCCGCTTGGCCTCAAGAAGATGGAACGCTGCGGCGGCGAGTTCGACATGATGCAGACCAGCTTCTTCCTCAGCCGTCAGACGCTGCTGCCATCGGCCAACCCGGGCATGGCATTGTGGCGGGAGAAGATCTTCGCCTGGATGCTGCGTAACGCTGCCACGGCGATGGAATTCTTCCGCCTGCCGACCAACCGCGTGGTGGAGCTGGGCAGCCAGGTCGAGATCTGACCTGGAAAGCGCGCTCAGGAAGTGGGGGGAGGGACCTCCGCTTCCTTTTCTCCCTCATTCAGTGACAGACCATGCTTGAGCAGCATGGGTATCTGGCTGAAGGTGAACAGGAAGGTCAGCGGCATGAATACCCAGAACTTGGCCCAGAGCCAGCTTTCGAAGGTAAGCGTGGCGCGCAGGCCCTCGTTGAGACCGGCAAGGGCGAAGAAGAACACCGCCCAGTTGCGCGACAGTTTGAGCCAGCCTTCGCGGCTGAGCCCCTCGAATGCTGCCTCAAGCAAGATCTGAAGCAGCGCCTTGCCGCGCAGCCAGCCGATCAGGAGCACCACGCCGAAGAACAGATAGATCACGGTCGGCTTCAGCTGGATGAAGCTTTCGTCCTGCAGCCAGATCGTCAGCGCGCCGAAGCCGACAATCAGCGAAGTGGATAGGATCAGCATCGGTGAAACCCGGCCGAATTTCCATTTGGAAAAGACCAGTGCGATCACTGCGGCAATCATGAAGGCGATCGTGCCCTGGATTACGGCTGCGATCTCCCCCAGCGGACCGGGCTCTTCCGGCGAGGTCAGCTTGTAGACGCCGAGAAAGACCAGCAGCGGGCCGTAGTCGACCAGGATGTTGAGCCAGCCGGAGGGCTTCTTCGCTTCGTCTGCCATCAGGCTACTCCTGCAATCACGCGCGCCACCAGATCCGGGTCGAACGGGCGCAGGTCGTCCATCTTCTCGCCCACGCCGATGGCATGGATCGGCAGCCCGTACTGCTCTGCCGCTGCCACCAGCACCCCGCCCCGGGCGGTGCCGTCGAGCTTGGTCATGATCAGGCCGGTAACGCCGGCGACTTCCTTGAACACGTCGATCTGGCTGAGCGCGTTCTGGCCGTTGGTGGCATCGAGCACCAGCACCACGTCGTGCGGCGCTTCGGGGTTGAGGCGGCCGAGCACTTTGCGGATCTTGGCCAGCTCGTCCATCAGCTCGCGCTTGTTCTGCAGGCGCCCTGCGGTGTCGACGATCAGCACGTCGGTGCCGATGTCAGTTGCGGCCTTGACCGCATCGAATACGATGCTGGCCGGGTCGCCGCCTTCGGCACCACGAATGATGGGGACACCCGCGCGCTCCGCCCAGGTTGCCAGCTGGCCGATGGCGGCGGCCCGGAAGGTGTCGCCTGCCGCCAGCATCACAGCATAGTCGTCTTCCTTGAACAGGTGCGCGAGCTTGGCGATGGTGGTGGTCTTGCCGCTGCCGTTGACGCCGATCACCAGCACGACCTGCGGGCGGGGAAAGGCGGTGACCTCAAGCGGCTTGGCGACCGGGCGCAGGATGGCTGCGATCTCTTCGGCCACGGCTTCCTTCAGTTCCTGCTGGCTGATTTCCAGCCCGAACCGCTTTTCCCGCAGCCGTTCACGGATGCGCCGGGCTGCACTGGGCCCCAGATCGGACATGATGAGTGCATCCTCGACCTCGTCAAGCGTGGCATCGTCGAGCTTGGCGGTGGAGACCACCGCGGTGAGGTTCTCGCTGAGCCGCTCCGAAGTCTTGCGGAAACCGCCGAACAGGCGCTGGGCCCAGCTTTGCTTGTCGTTCATCCGAGAATGCCCTGTTGGACCTGGCCGGGGGTGACCGTGACAATGGTGCCGGCCGCCGTGCCCGTGGGCAGGACGACCCGCGCGTAATGCGGGGTGTAGCCGGTGCCGTCCTTTTCCGCGAGGACCGGATGGGGCTTGCCCACAAGGGTGCCGAGCCACCTGTCACGCTGGTTTGCGACTGCCTGACGAAGCTCGGCGGCGCGGTCGCGAATCAGGGTGTGGTCCAGCTGCGGCATCCGCGCGGCGGGCGTTCCGCCGCGGGGCGAATAGGGAAAGACATGGCCATGGACGATATCCAGCTCGCGGATGATCGACAGGTTTGCGCGATGGTGATCGGCGGTTTCGGTCGGGAATCCGGCGATCAGGTCGGCGCCGACGGCAAGTTCCGGCCGGGCTGCGCGCAGGCGGCGGACCAGATCAAGCGCATCTGCCCGCAAGTGCCGCCGCTTCATCCGCTTGAGGATCAGGTCTGCCCCGTGCTGGAGGGACAGGTGAAGATGCGGCATCAGCCGCTCTTCGCAGGCCAGCAGATCGAACAGCAGAGGGTCTACCTCGATTCCGTCCACCGAGGACAGCCTGAGCCGCGGGAGGGCCGGAAAGGCGCCCAGGATCGCCTCGACCAGATGCCCCAGCTTCGGCGCATCCGGCAGATCCTGGCCCCAGCTGGTGAGATCTACCCCGGTCAGCACCACTTCGGCCACACCCTGTTCGAGGTCGCGCGCAATCGCCCCCAGCACCTCGGCAATCGGCCGGGAGCGGCTTGCGCCGCGCCCCTGCGGTATCACGCAGAAGGTGCAGGCATGGTCGCAGCCATTCTGGACCCCGACGAAGGCGCGGGTATGCTGCCGTGGGGCTGGGTATGCTGCTGCAGGAACGTTCCAGGCCCGGGGATCGAGCTTGTCCGCATTGGCAACCAGCCCATCGACCTCCGGCATGGCGGCCAACGTCTCGCGCTCGGTTTCGGCGGCGCAGCCAGTTACCAGCAACCGAGCGTTCGGCCGGCTGCGGCGGGCACGGCGGATGGCCTGTCGCGTCTGCCGGACGGCTTCGGCAGTCACGGCGCAACTGTTGACCACGACGATGTCCGGCTCGCCCGCCAGCAGCTCGCGCATTTGCGCGCTTTCGGCCAGATTGAGCCGGCAACCGAGCGAGATGACCTCTGCGCGCGCCGTCATCAGGAGAAATCGCCCCATTCGAACGAACCACGGAAACTTTCGCTGGCGGGGCCGGTCATCAAGACCGGGCCGGCGCCATCCCATTCGATCACCAGTTCTCCGCCGGGCAGGGAGACGGTGACCGGCGAAGCGACCAGTTTGCGCCGGATTGCTGCGACAGCGGTGGCACAGGCCCCGGTGCCGCACGCACGGGTCAGGCCTGCGCCCCGTTCCCATACCCTCAGCGCGATGCGACCATCGTCAACCGAGGCGACATTGACGTTGACCCGCTCGGGAAACAGCGCGTCGCGTTCGATCAGGGGGCCGAGGCGGGCAAGATCCACCCGGGCCGGGTCGGCTACGAAGAAAATGACATGGGGATTGCCGACGTTCACCGCCGCGGGCGCGGAGAGGTCCTCCCAACCGACCGGCATGGACAGCGTGTCCATCGGATAGGCGAGCGGAATGGCGTCCCAGTCAAATCGCGGCACACCCATATCCACCCGGGCGCCGCCGCTGACCGGCTGGAGTGCGATGATCCCGCCGCTGGTCTCGACCCTTGCCGGCGCGCCGTGCAGCAGGGCAATAGCCCGGCTGGCATTGCCGCAGGCTTCGACCTCGCCCCCGTCCGCGTTGAATATCCGCATCCTGAAGTCGGCAATGGCGGAAGGCTCCAGCAGGATAAGCTGGTCGCAGCCAATGCCGGTATGGCGATCTGCGAGGCGAGCGGCGATAGTATGGTCGAGCGCCGGCACGGCACTGGCGCGGGCATCCAGCACGACGAAGTCGTTGCCGAGGCCATGCATTTTGACAAACGGGACACGCATTGTGTCAGCGCATCTAGGGAGCAGGGGCAGCGGCGTCCAGTCGGGAGCCGGCAATCAGCCGAGTTTGCGGGCGTCAGGATCGAAAGATCGGGCGACGGCGAGACTGCGAACAGGCTGGACCAGCAATCCCAGATCGGACAGGCGTTTTCGCACCGCTGCGGCACTTTCGGGCTTTCCGAAGTGATGCCCCTGTGCCTTCAGGTTTTCAAACCGGTTCAGGGCCGCGAGAATGGCCTCATCCTCCACACCCTCTGCGGTGACGGGCATGTCGAGACCGTCGCCGAGGCGGATGATGGCATCGACGATCTTCGCGCCCGATCCGCTTTCGCGCAGCTCGCTGACGAAGCTGCGGTCGATCTTCAGCCGGTCGAACGGCAGGCTGCGCAACTGGGCCAGGCTCGAATAACCGGTGCCAAAGTCATCCAGGCTGATCTTCACCCCCTGGTTGCGCAGACTGGTGATCATTGACCGGACAAGGCCGACGTTCTCCAGCAGGGCGTTCTCGGTGATCTCCACGTCGAGCCGCTCGGGCGGAAAATTGTGCTCGATCATGAGCTTGAGGAGCTTCTGGGAGAACCACGGATCGCGCAGCTGAAAGGGCGAGACATTGACCGATAACGTCAGTGATGGGTCCCACTCCATGGCATCGTCAAGCGCCTTGCCGATGACCATGAATGACAGGTCGGCAATCAGGCCCATTTCTTCGGCAACAGGGATGAAGACATCCGGCCCTGTCCCGTGCATTTCGGGGCTTTCCCACCGGGCCAGCATCTCGAACCCGGTCAGGCGGCCGCTCTTGATATCCACCTGCTGTTCGTAAAACGGCACAAACTGGCTGCGCTCGATCCCCCGGCGGATGCCCTGTTCCAGCCGCTGGCGCTGCCGCAGGGCATTTTCGAGCGATGGCTCGAACCAGCAGCAGCGGTTTTTCCCCGATTTCTTCGCATGGTACATCGCGACGTCTGCGAAATGCATCAAGGTAGAGGCGTTTTCATTGCCCTCTTCGCTGATGGCCACGCCCACCGAAACGGTAATTTCGACCGGGTGCTCCTCGAACCGGACCGGAGCCGAGACAGCGTCGACCAGGCGCGCAGCAAATCCCGATACTTTGTCAGGCTCGCAAGGGTTCGACGGCACGACGCAGGCGAATTCATCTCCGCCGATCCGCGCGACAATGCCGCCGGGCGGCAGCAAGTCGCGGATGCGCTGTGCCGCGGTCACCAGCATCCGGTCTCCGCTGGCATGGCCGTGGTAGTCATTGACCTGCTTGAAGTTGTCGAGATCGATCATCAGGAAAGCCACCTGGCCCCCGCTTGCGGCCTGCTCGGCAATCAGACGGTCGGTCGCCGGACCTATGCTGCGCCGGTTGAGGCATCCGGTCAGAGCGTCTGTTTCTGCCAGCTCCCTGGCCTTGGTTTCGGCCCGGCGGCGTTCTTCGATTTCGGCCAGCAATTCGCGATAGCGACGCCAGCCGAAGATGATCAGAGCAATGTTGAGCAGAACGGCATTGATCAGAAGAGCGCTGGGGCCGTTGCCAACGCCCATCCAGCTGCGCAGGATCTGCGGCATGATGGCGCCGCCCGTGCCGACAAACATGATTATGGCAGACGCAGCGATGCCAAGCGCCACCACGTCGCGGTCCGCGCGGACTTTGCTCACATCCCTGTTCTCAGTTGGGTTTGCCATGTCCCGCTGGCTGACGTCGCAGCCTTGCCCACCTTTCTGTATCAGCGGAAACATCGCACAGTGGCTTGAACAACCGGTTAAGATGCTGCCAAGGGACAATCGTAAATCAACCCGACCCGGAGACCCCTGTGCCGCGATACTGGCTGATGAAGTCCGAACCCGATGTTTACAGTTGGGATGATCTTGTGGCCGAAGGCGAAGGGACCTGGGACGGGGTGCGTAACCACCGCGCTAAGAACAACCTGGCTGCCATGCAGGTGGGCGAACAGGCCTTTTTCTACCATTCGAACATCGGGCTGGAGATCGTCGGCATTGCCGAAGTGTCCGTTTCCGGGATAGCCGACCCGACTGACCCCGATGGCAAGTGGGCGGCGGTCAAGGTCAAGCCGGTCCGCAAGCTGGGGCGGCCTGTGACCCTGAAGGAGGTCAAGGCGGATCCCGCTCTGTCGGAGATGGAGCTGGTCAAGCTGTCGCGTCTGTCAGTCAGCGAGGTGAGGCCGGGGGAGTGGGCGCACATCCTGAAGCTTGCAGACAGTTGAAAACCCCGGCGCTGCGCTAGGTGTCCCATCTTGCGACATGGGCTATTGCAGCCGCGCATCATGGTTAGGATCGGGTTAATGACCGGGGATGAGACGATCCCTGGTCCTGACCGACGAAACCGCCCGGCATCCGTTCCTGGCGTCCCTGCCACCGCGTGTTCGCGGGGGCACCATGCCGCGCAAGGCACGGGCAGGCTGGCGCCTTTCGGCAGAGGATCTTCGCGGATTCTTCGCGACTTACATTGCCAGCCTGGTGGTATTCGGCGTATTCATCGCCTGAACAGCCTGTTCAGTATGTCGTCGGCGTCGCCGCGCGCTCTGCGGTCAGCAGCCGCTGCCCCAGCCAGGCTGACACCAGGCACATGGCGGCGCTCAGCAGCACCTGCTCGCTGATTGCCACGCCGACTGCGCTCAGGCCCATTGCCAGGAGCGATCCGCCGACCATGGCCCCCGAGTTGACGATATTGTTCGCCGCGATCGTGCGTGAGGCGCGCTCGGGTGCCACCCGGGTCGTCAGGAAGGCATAGAGCGGTACGACGAACATTCCGCCTGACACGGCAATGCCCAGCAGGCATAGCATCAGGACACTGGCCATGGGCCAGGAGATGAAGTCGGCGACGTCCAGCAACTCGGCCGGCTGGTCGGCCTGCCACAGCCTGCAGACGGCATAGAAGGCCACCACAAACAACCCCATGACGAGCACCGAGGCAGGGGCGTAGCGGGCTGATACCGTCCCCTTGAGCAGGGCGTTGACCGCAACCGAGCCGATCGCCACCCCCACCGAAAAGACCACCAGGAACAGGCTCGCCACTTCCTTGCTCGCCATGATCACGTTCTTGGCCAGAGGCGGGAACTGGATGAACAGCACTGCACCGATGGTCCAGAAGAAGCTGATCGACAGGATTGCGTAGAACACTTCGCGGTTGTGCATTGTTTCGCGCACCAGCCCGATCGAGGCACGCAGGATATGCCAGTCGAGCTTTTCCGGCGGGGCGAGAGGGGGGGCGGCGGGAATCTGGCGGCTTGAAATGTAGCCCAGCACGCTGATGCCGATGATTGCCGCCGCGGCCCACTGAACCGGAATCCAGCCCGCCAGAATGGTGCCCGCCAGAATGGCAATGTAGGTGCCCGCTTCGACCAGCCCTGTCCCGGCCAGCACTTCATCCCGCTTCAGGTGCTGGGGCAGGATGGCGTACTTGATCGGCCCGAGAAATGTCGACTGGACTCCGGTCAGGAACAGCGCCAGCAGCATCAGCGGGATCGCAAAGGCCTCGACTGCAACGCCCCGCCAGGCAAGGAACAGGCCCGCCGCACCGATCAGCATCAAGGCGATTTCGAGCAGCTTGACCGCGCGGATCACTGCGGCTTTGTCGCGCATGTCGGCCAGTTGCCCGGCAATGGCTGACAGCAGGAAGAACGGCAGGATGAACAGCCCAGACGCGACGGCGCTGAACATGCCTTCCGCCTCTTCGGAATTGTAGACGCTGTAAACGACGAACAGCACCATCGCGTTCTTGTAAAGATTGTCGTTGAAGGCGTTGAAAAGCTGGGTGATGAACAGCGGCAGGAAGCGGCGCTGTCGCAGCAGATGCGTCGATGTGGTCATGCCGGTGCCGCAGCCCCTCCCTGTGGTGCAGCCGGTTTAGCGGCATCGGCTTGGGGAACAAGGGCGGATGGTCGCTTTTGCCGGACGGGCAAAGACGCTAGGGGGAAAGTCACCATGCTGAGCCTGCCGAACCTCCTCACCCTGTCGCGCATTGTGGCGCTGCCCTTCCTGGTTGCGCTGCTGTGGTGGCCGGACTGGACGACGGGTTATCTGGTGGCCTTCGTGCTGTACTGCGCGATGGGGATTACGGACTATTTTGACGGGTACCTCGCCCGAAGCAGCGGGGCAGTGTCGCGGCTGGGGGTGTTCCTCGACCCGATTGCCGACAAGATCATGGTCGCCGCCGTGATCCTGGTGCTGACCGCGCAGGGTGTGCTGCGCGGGCCCTATGTGGGTGACCTGCACGTGATCGCGGGTCTGATCATCCTGGTGCGCGAGATTGCGGTGTCCGGTCTGCGCGAGTTCCTCGGCGGCATACAGGTCTCCGTGCCGGTTTCGCGGCTGGCCAAGTGGAAGACGACCTTCCAGCTGGTCTGCCTCGGCGCGCTGATCCTGGGCAAGGGTCTGCCGGAGTGGACCATGACGCTGGGCTCGATCGAGGCCAATGTCCCCCACACGGTGGGTCTGACCACGCTTTGGGCCGCCGCGATCCTGACGCTGGTGACCGGGTGGGACTACCTCCGCGTCGGCCTCAGGCACATGGACTGAAGCCTCAGTCGAGCCGCCCCGCGCTGGCGTGGAGCATCTCGACCAGCGGAATGCCGAACCGGTCGCGCGGGTCATTCCGGTCGAACTCCTCCTCGGTGTAACCGAACTGCTCGACCACCCTGGGGTGCAGCGTCTGGTCGAACTTGATCCCGGCGTTCTTGCCGATCCGCCAGGCAACCCGCCCGCTGACCTCGATCTTCTCGCGCATGACCAGCGACACGCTCGCGCCCTGCTTGAGCAGTTTGCTGCCGCTTTCAATCATACAGCCGCCGCACGAGAGGTTGTAGAGCGCAACCTTGCCGCGTTTGCCGCTGACCGCGCAATCGATCATCTCGTCTGTCTTGAACCGGTTGAAGGCGCGCATCGCCGTGTTCCTTGTCTGCTAACCCGGCCAACGGTTACGGCCAAATTCACCAACAAATCATGAAACCTGCCTATTTTCCCTCCCGGTTCACCCGGCCCGCAGCTCCTCCGCCAGCAGCTCGAATTCGGCCGAGCGGGGCGAGTTCTTGCGCCAGATCAGGGTAATCTGGCGGCTCGCCACGGTCGATTTCAGTGGCCGCGCCACCACATTGGTGCCCTCCAGAATGCCTGCATCGAGCGCCATCTGCGGCAGCATGGTCAGGCCCAGGTCATTGTCGACCATCTGCACCAGCGTGTGGAGCGAGGTGGCGATCATCGTGGCCGAGGCCCGCAGCTCAGGCCGGTTGCACGCCGCCAGCGCGTGTTCCTTCAGGCAATGCCCGTCTTCCAGCAGCAGCAGGCGCCCGCCTTGGCCCATGGCGTCGATCATTGACGGGGGGATACTGGCGGGCGGATCGCGCGGATCGTCCTTGGGGAAGGCAACCAGCAGCGGATCGTCCGCAATGTGCGCCGTCTCGACCTCGCCGATGGCATAGGGCAGGGCAAGCAGCACGCAATCGACCCGCCCGTGGTGCAGGCTTTCGACCGCGTCGTGGCTGGTCTCCTCGCGCAGGAACAGCTTGAGGTCAGGCCGCTCGCGCTTCAGGCGGGGCAGGATGCGCGGCAGCATGAACGGGGCAATGGTGGGGATCACGCTCATCCGCACCGTGCCGGTCAGCGGCTTGCCGCTGGCCTGAACGAGGTCGGCCAGTTCCTCCGCCTCGCGCAGCAGCCGGTGCGCCTTGGCCACCACCTGGTTGCCCAGCGGGGTGAAGCGCACCACCCGGCGGCTGCGCTCGACCAGCGTCACGCCCAGCAGCGTCTCCAGCTCGCGGATGCCTGCCGAGAGGGTCGATTGCGACACGAACGAAGCCTCCGCCGCGCGCCCGAAATGCCCGTGCTCGTGCAGCATGACGAGATACTGCAACTGCTTGATGGTGGGGAGATAGGTGGACATGGGCGGCTGCTGGCTTCCGGGGAGGGTGACAAAGGTGACACGGTGTCACCTTCGGTACGGGTTGGAACTCACTGCTTTATCGGCTTTTATTTCTGTATGACGCGGCGGACGGACAAGGTGGCGAAAGAGAAAAATTGGCATCCAAGTGGTTTATGGCGGCTTTGAAGCGGGCAGCATACACCACCTGCCGGTTGTAGGAAAATGGGGGATGCTGGCAGCATGGGCCCGAGCAGGAAAGAGGCCCGGCACTCCGCATCGTCACCCTGGACTTGATCCGGGGCCCCGCTACTTTGCGCCAGCGCGCAGGATCGAAGAAACGCACAGCCTCGGATCGGGGGCCGGGATAACGTAAGGGAGGGATACAGGGCGGGTCTTCGCCACGTCCAAACCGCTCACTCCACCAGACCCTCATCGTCATTGCGAGGCCGAAGGCCGCGGCAATCCAGTGCCGTATCGCGTTGGGCTCTGGATTGCCGCGCCACCTGCGGTGGCTCGCAATGACGGCCTGATTACCCGCTTTGGGGTGGAGCGCAGCCGCGTGCGGATCGAAGAACAGCGGGACCCCGGCTCGGGGGCCGGGGTGACGAATATGGGGGCGGAGGGTGTGACTTTCGCCACGCCCGAACTGCTCGCTACTCCGCTGCTTCGCCCTGTGCTTCCCGCATCTGGGCGTGGACGGTGTCGATGTGCGTCATCAGCAGCTTGCCGCGCTGGACCGCGAAGGCGAGTTTGCCTTCGACCAGTTCCAGCGCCTCGCGCCCGAATACCTCGAAGCGCCAGCCTTGCAGCATCGGCAGGTCGCGGACCCCGGCGGCGAGCAATTCCAGCTCGTCGGTGCGGGTCAGCAGGCGGGAGGCGACGTCGATTTCGCGGCTGCGGATCTTGAGCAGCAGCTTGAGCAGGTCGGCCACCAGCGCACCTTCCTTGCCCAGCGGGGCGCCGCGCCGTTCGCGCGCGGGCAGCTCGTCGGCGGGCATCGGTTCGGCTTTTTCCAGCACCTTGAGCAGGCGCTTGCCGATATCGTTGTCTTTCCACGCATTGCTCAGGCCGCGCACCTTGGCGAGGTCGGCCTGGCTCTTGGGGGGGTGGCTGGCAATATCGGCCAGGGTTTCGTCACGCATGATCCGGCCGCGCGGGATGTTCTTGTGCTGGGCTTCCTGCTCGCGCCAGGCGGCCAGTGCCTTCAGCCGGCCGAGCACCTGCGGGTTGCGCCCGGCGGAGCGGATGCGCTGCCACGCCGTGTCCGGATCGGTCCGGTAGTTGGCGGGATCAGCCAGCTTTTCCATTTCCGCATCGAGCCATTCGCCGCGCCCGGTCTTGATCAGGCGCTTGAGGATCTTGGGGAAGATCTTGGCGAGGTGGGTAACGTCGCCGATGGCATATTCGATCTGCCGCTCGGACAGGGGGCGGCGGCCCCAGTCTGTGAAACGTGCGCCCTTGTCGATGGTCAGTCCCAGCCATGATTCGACCAGGTTGGCATAGCCGATCTGCTCGTTCTGGCTGATGGCCATCATCGCGATCTGGGTGTCGAAGATCGGATGAGGGGTCTTGCCGGTGAGGTTGAAGATGATTTCGACATCCTGCCCGCCGGCGTGGAAGATCTTGAGCACGTCCTCGTTGTTGCACATCAGGTCGAGCAGCGGAGCGAGGTCGATGCCGGGTGCCATCGGGTCGATCGCGGCGGCTTCTTCCTCGTTGCCGATCTGGATCAGGCAGAGTTCCGGCCAGAACGTGTTCTCGCGCATGAACTCGGTGTCGACGCAGACAAAATCGGATTGGGCGAGGCGGGTGCACAGCTCGGCGAGCGGGGCGGTTTCGGTAATCAGGTCGTGGATTTTCATGGTTCTGTCTGTCTGCGGGCGGAGTGCCGCCACTCGGGTTTGGTCCCACGGGCGCGCGCGGCTTGACAAAACCCCCCGCATCCCCTGTTAGCGCGCGCAGCATAACGGCCGCCTCGCGCCTAGCGCGCGGCCTTAGCCGCACACTCGCGAAATTGGAAAGACTTTCGATGCACGCCTACCGCACCCATACCTGCGCCCAGCTCGGCCAGAGCCATGTCGGCGAAGAAGTCCGCCTGTCGGGCTGGGTCCACAAGAAGCGCGATCATGGCGGGGTCCTGTTTGTCGACCTGCGCGATCATTACGGCATGACCCAGATCGTCGCCGATGCGGACAGCCCGGCCCTGCCGCTGCTGGAAGGGCTGCGGCTGGAGAGCGTCGTCACCATCGATGGTGTGGTGAAGGCGCGCAGCGAGGGCACGGTCAACGCCAGTCTCTCGACCGGCGCGATCGAGGTATTTGCCCGCGCCGCCGTGATCCAGAGCGCGGCCGACGAGCTGCCGCTGCCGGTGGCAGGCGAGCAGGAGTATCCGGAGGACATCCGCCTCAGGTACCGCTTCCTCGACCTGCGGCGCGAGACGCTCCACGCCAATATCATGAAGCGCACGCAGATCATTGCCGACATGCGGGCGCGGATGGGCGCGGCGGGCTTTACCGAGTTCTCGACCCCGATCCTGACCGCCTCCAGCCCGGAAGGCGCGCGCGACTTCCTGGTGCCGAGCCGCATCCATGCGGGCAAGTTCTACGCGCTGCCGCAGGCGCCGCAGCAGTACAAGCAGCTGCTGATGGTGGCCGGGTTTGACCGCTATTTCCAGATCGCCCCCTGTTTCCGCGATGAAGATCCGCGCGCCGACCGGCTGCCGGGGGAGTTCTACCAGCTCGACCTCGAAATGAGTTTCGTCACCCAGGAAGAGGTGTGGGACACGATGGAGCCGGTCATGGCCGGAACCTTCGAAGCCTTTGCCGAAGGGCGTTACGTGACCCCGGCGGGAAGCTTTCCGCGCATTCCGCACGCCGAGTCGATGCTCAAGTACGGCACCGACAAGCCTGATCTGCGCAACCCGCTGGTCATCTCTGATGTGTCGCAGCATTTCGAACAGTCGGGCTTCGGCCTGTTCGAGAAGATCGTCGGCGGGGGCGGGGTGGTGCGCGTGATCCCTGCGCCCAACACTGCCGACAAGAGCCGCAAGTTCTTCGACGACATGAACGACTGGGCCCGCAAGGAAGGCTTCGCTGGGCTCGGCTACGTCACCCGCAAGCAGGGCGAGTTCGGCGGGCCGATTGCCAAGAACCACGGGCCTGAGCGCATGGCGCAGCTCTATGCCGAACTGGGACTGGGCGATGATGACGGCCTGTTCTTTGCTGCCGGCAAGGAAGCCGATGCCGCCAAGTTGGCCGGTGCGGCGCGCATCCGGGTGGGTGAGGAGCTCGACCTGATCGACCGTAGCCGGTTCGAACTGGCGTGGATCATCGACTTCCCGTTCTACGAATATGACGAGGAAACGAAGTCGGTCGAATTCAGCCACAACCCGTTCTCGATGCCGCAAGGCGAACTCGAAGCACTGGAAACGCAGGACCCGCTGACAATCAAGGCCTACCAGTACGACCTGGTCTGCAACGGCTATGAAATCGCCTCCGGCTCCATCCGGAACCACAAGCCGGAAACCATGGTCAAGGCGTTCGAGATCACCGGGCTCAGCCAGGCGGACGTGGAGGAGCGCTTCGGCGGTCTCTATCGCGCGTTCCGCTATGGCGCTCCGCCGCACGGCGGGATGGCGGCAGGCGTGGACCGGGTGGTGATGCTGCTGTGCGATGCCAAGAACCTGCGCGAGATCACGCTGTTCCCGATGAACCAGAAGGCGGAAGACCTGCTGATGGGCGCGCCAAGCGTGGCCGAACCCAAGCAGTTGCGCGAACTCCACATGCGGGTCGTGCAGCCCGCCGGGAGCGGCACGGGGCAGGGCTAGACTTGCAGGAATGAGCCAGCCTTGGCGGGGCGCACCGGAAAGCCGGGCGCCATCGTCTCGGCAGGTTGGGGGGAAAACTGGTCGCGATTGCATCATCCTTGTCAGGCTGGCTGCTGCCCTTGTCGCTCGCTGCGGCACCGGCACCGACTGAAGTCGGCTTGCCGCTGGGCAACGAGGCTGACCCGTACAGCCCGGCTGTGGCCCGGCTGGTGCGTTCGGTGGTGGAATACACCCGCTGGCCGGGCGACCGTGCCAGCCTCCGCGCTTGTGTGGTGGGGCCGGCGGACCATGCGGGCGACCTTCTCTCCGGGGCGGCTCTTCGCGCTGCCGGAATCCGGGCCAGCGAAGTCAGCGCCGAGGCAGCCGGGCCGGCCGGTTGCGAAATCGTCTATCTCGGGCGCCTTTCGCTGGAGCAGCAGCGCGCAGTTACCGCCCGTATGCGGGGGTCGGCTGTCCTGACCATCGCCGAGAACGACCCGGCCTGCCGCAGCCGGGCGATGTTCTGCCTGCTGTTCGAGGCCGACGCGCTGTCGTTCCGGCTGGATATCGATGCCGTGGCCAATTCGCAGGTGCGGATTGATCCACGGGTGCTGCGGCTTGGGGCGGGAGTGTCGCGATGAACAGGTTGTCGGCAAGAGAGAGCAGGACCCAGACACTGAGGGCTATCCTCTCAAGGGGGCACCTGCGGCTGGTCCTGCTGGCCGTGTTCCTCGCTTCGGTGTCGCTGATGGTCAGCGGGATTTATGCGATCCGGGGTTATGCGGCCGAAAACGTGATGCTCTCTGCCCGCTCTTTGGCCTATTCGGTCGAGCCGGCACTGGTGTTCGGTGACCGCAAGGCGGCCCAGACACTGATCGACCACCTCGGCAAGAGCGACAATCTCGCGCTGGTGGAAGTCCGCAATGGCGAGGGGCAGAGCTTCGCCCGCTGGCAGCGCCCGGGCACCAGCCCGATCGAGACAAGGCCCTCGTGGGCCAGCGCGCTCTGGCTCGGCCCGGTCACCCAGGACATTTCCTTCAAGGGCCAGCGGATCGGCAGCGTGACCGTGACGGGCAGCCTCAAGACCATGCTCACGCGCTTTCGGCCCTGATCATCGCCCTGTGCTGCCTGGGGATTACCGTGCTGGCAACGCGCATCCTGGCGCGCCGGCTGGAGGAAAGCATTGCCGCGCCGCTGGAACGTGTGGCCCTGATCGCCCACGAAGTGCGCAACGAGCGGCGTTTTTCCCGCCGTCTCGAACAATCCGGCGTGGTCGAGATCGACCGGTTCGCCGGTGACTTCAATGCCCTGCTGGAGGAACTTGAGAGCTGGTATGACAGCCTGGCGAGCGAGAATGCGGAACTGGCGATACGCGCCGATCATGACCCGCTGACAGGCCTGGGCAACCGCGCCCGGTTCGAACGGATGCTGGAAGCGGCGCTCAAGATTGCCCAGTTGTCAGGCCGCCAGGTCGCGCTGCTCTATCTCGATTGCAACGATTTCAAGGCGATCAATGACAGCCACGGGCACGATGTCGGCGATGCGGTCATCTGTACCATCGCCGAACGGTTGCGGCGGAGCATTCGCGAGAAAGACCGTGTTTTCCGTTTGGGCGGAGACGAGTTCGCCATCGTGCTCGACAATCTGGTGTCGACCGAAGCGATCAGCCGGGTGACGGCCCGGGTTCGCGCGATGATGGAAGAGCCGGTCAGCATTGCCTTGCAGGTCGAGCGGACGCTGCAACTCAGCATTGGCGTTGCCACCTACCCGCTCGATGGCACCACACCCCGCGCCTTGGTGCGGGCGGCCGACAAGCGGATGTACCAGGAAAAACGGGGAGAGAAATCGGATGAGTGCGAAGTTTCCTAGGAGGGCGCTGATCCTGTCCGTCCTGGCCTCGGCAATCCTGACGGCGTGCCAGACCGTGCCGCCTGCGCCGTTCTCGGCGCAGCAGGTTGCCGTGCTGGAGAGTAAGGGGTTCCGCGAGCAGGGCGGCAATTACCTGCTCGGCCTGCAGAACAGGGTGCTGTTCGGGTTCGACAGCAGCGAGCTTCAGGGAGAGACAAGCGCCATGCTGGGTGAACTGGGCCGCGAGCTGGCGGGCGTCGGCATCCGCAGCGCCGGGGTGGAAGGCCATGCCTCCGCCGAGGGCGGGGCGGAATACAACCTGCTCCTGTCCCAGCGGCGCGCCGAGGCGGTAAGCCGTGCCCTGGTGGATGGCGGGCTCATCGGCACGGCCATGCGCGTGCGCGGAATGGGCGCGCTCGATCCGGTGGCGCCGAACGACAGCGAGGAAGGCCGCTCGCAAAATCGCCGGGTGGTGATCGTCGTCACCCCCGCCGATGCGATGGCGCTGAAATAGGGTTTGGCGAGGCGTGTGAATTGCCAAGGCTCGGCACTTGCCAGCGGCCCCGGCGTTCATTAGGGCGACAGCAAAGAAACCAACAGCTCCAAAAGGGAATTCGTACATGAGCGACACCGCTGAACGCGTGCAGAAGATTGTTGTCGAGCATCTCGGCGTGGAAGCCGACAAGGTGACCCAGGAAGCCAGCTTCATCGACGATCTGGGTGCAGACAGCCTCGACATCGTCGAGCTGGTGATGGCGTTCGAAGAGGAATTCGGCGTCGAAATCCCTGACGATGCGGCCGAGAAGATCACCACCGTTGGTGACGCGACCAAGTACATCGAAGAGCACAAGGGCTGATAGTCCTTGCGCTTCACCTGCCCTGACGGGCAGGACCTGACAGGCCCGACCCCTCCGCGGGCCGGGCCTGTTGTCATTTAGCGGAGAATTTCCCTTTGGCGGAGAACAACATGCGTCGTGTGGTCGTAACCGGTCTGGGACTCGTCACTCCCCTTGGCGGCGATGTCGAGACGACCTGGGCGAACCTGATCGCCGGCAAGAGCGGAGCCGGGCCAATCACCCGGTTCGATGCCTCGAACCAGAAGTGCACCATTGCCTGCGAGGTCAAGCCGAAGGATCATCCCTGGGGCTTCGATCCGGACAAGCGCGTTGACCACAAGGTCCAGCGCCAGGTCGATCCGTTCATTATCTACGGGATCGATGCAGCAGGGCAGGCGCTCGAAGACGCCGGTCTTTCAGTCATGAGCGATGATCTGAAAGAGCGTACCGGATGCTCGATCGGATCGGGCATCGGCGGCCTTCCCGGGATCGAAAGCGAATCGCTGGTGCTGGCTGAAAAGGGCCCGGGAAGGGTCAGCCCGCACTTCGTCCATGGCCGCCTGATCAACCTGATCTCCGGTCAGGTCTCGATCAAGTATGGCCTGATGGGGCCGAACCATGCCGTGGTGACCGCCTGTTCCACGGGCGCACACTCTATTGGCGATGCCGCCCGGATGATCCGCGATGGCGATGCCGACGTGATGCTGGCGGGCGGGGCGGAAGGCACGATCAACCCGCTTGGCGTGGCCGGTTTTGCGCAGGCACGCGCGCTCAACATGAGCATGAATGACCGGCCCGAGCAGGCCAGCCGCCCCTATGACAAGGACCGTGATGGCTTCGTCATGGGCGAAGGTGCAGGCGTGGTGGTGCTGGAGGATTACGAGCACGCCAAGGCGCGCGGCGCGAAGATCTATGCCGAAGTGGTCGGTTATGGCCTGTCGGGCGATGCCTACCATGTCACCGCCCCTCACCCTGAGGGCAAGGGTGCTGAGCTTGCCATGCGCATGGCCCTGAAGAAGGCCGGCATGACCCCGGGCGACATCGACTACGTCAATGCCCACGGCACCAGCACCATGGCCGACACGATCGAACTGGCCGCAGTCAAGCGGGTGCTGGGTGACGACCTGACCGGCGCATCGATGAGCAGCACCAAGTCGGCCATCGGCCACCTGCTGGGCGGTGCCGGCGCGGTGGAGGCAATCTTCTGCATCCTTGCCATTCGCGACCAGATCGTGCCGCCCACGCTCAACCTCGACAATCCGGATGAGGGCACCGAGGGCGTTGACCTGGTTCCGCACACAGCCAAGAAGCGCACCGTGCGCGCCGTGCTCAACAACAGCTTCGGCTTTGGCGGCACCAATGCCTCGCTGGTGTTGAAGAAGGTCGACTGACATGCGCCGGATCGGCTGGAAAGGCGGCGCGATCCTGGCAGCTGTGGCGCTGGTGCTGGCCGTTCTGGCCGGCACATTCGCCTTTGGTTCGGCCACGATCGACAAGGAAACCTCGTTCATCATCCCCCAGGGCTCGACCCTGACCTCGGTCGCGGGCAAGCTGGAGAATGAAGGGCTGGTTTCGTCCGGCCGGGGTTTCCTGCTCCGGGCGAAGCTGCTGGGCGGTTCCCGCCCGATTCAGGCGGGCGAGTTCCTGCTGACGCCGGGCATGGGGCAAGGCGAGATCCTGTCTGCTTTCCAGAGCGGCGACGTAATTCGCCGGTTCATCACCATCCCCGAAGGAATCCCCTCGATCCTCGTCTGGGAGCGGCTGATGGCGGAAGAGAAGCTGACCGGAGAGATCCCGGTGCCGGTGGAAGGCTCGGTCCTGCCCGATACCTATGACTTTGAGTCCGGCGAGGAGCGGACGGCCGTGCTCGCCCGGATGCAGGCGGCGATGCAGAACTACCTTGCCGAAGCCTGGCCCAAGCGTGCCCCTGGCATCGCGGTCGACAATGTCAGGGACGCGGTGATCCTTGCCTCGATCGTCGAGAAGGAAACCGGCACGCCCAGCGAGCGGCGCATGGTCGCGGGCCTCTATTCCAACCGCGTCAAAAAGGGCATGTTCCTGCAGGCTGACCCCACGATCATCTACCCCATTACCAAGGGCAAGCCGCTGGGGCGGCGTATCCGCAAGTCGGAAATTGCCGCGATAAACGATTACAACACATACTCGATGGCCGGCCTGCCAAAGGGGCCGATCACCAACCCCGGGCGCGAAAGCATTGCCGCCGTGCTCGATCCAGCCAAGACAGACGCGCTCTACATGGTCGCTGACGGCAGCGGCGGGCACGAATTCAATGCTGACTATGCCGCCCACCAGCGTGCGGTGGACAAGTGGTATGCCTTGCGCCGTGAACGGGGCGAGATGTAGCCCCGCTCAGGGTTCGACGATCGCGAAGCCAGACGGAACCGGGTCGAGCGCATCGATCAGGCCCTGCAGGGCCGCGGCATCGCCTTCCACCTGCAGGCCCGCTGCCTGCATCGCGGCAACCGGCTGCTTCAGGAACAGCATTGCCAGCACCAGGGCGCGCGGGCCGCGCACAGTGACATCGGGCCGGGACGGGGCCTGCCCGACCCGCCCGATCAGCACGCTGCCGTTGGCTTCCAATGCGGCGAGCTCCTTTCGGTCTGTAAGGTCGAGCGCGACGATCAGCTTGCGCATTCCGAACCGCTCCGGCGCGAACCGGGTGGCGGCCGAATCGAGCAACTCCGCTGTCGAAATGGCCCCGATCAGATCTGCGCTTTGGGAATTGGACACCTGGCGCGGGCCACCGCGCAAGTCACTGGCGGCGGCGAGGAACTGGTTACGCCAGATTGCGCTTTCCGACTGGTAGCCTTGCTGTTCGTAACTGTCCGCCAGCAGCGCCTTCGCTTCGGCATGATCGGCTTGTGCGAACACCAGGTTCTGGAGCAGGTCCGATGACCAGCGGTAATCCCCTCGCGCCATGGCGGTGCGGGCCAGTGCCAGCGCACGGTCTGCGCCGCCGATCGCCTCGATCATCCGCCGTGCCCGCTCCACCGGCGGGTGGGGGTGAAGGTGGGCCGGCACCGCGTCGTACCAGCCAAGGTAGAACTGGTAGATCGCCTTCGCGTTGTGGCTGTAGGTGCCGTAATAGCCGCGGTTGGCCCATTCGCCCGCCAGCTGCGGGGGCAGGGCGAGCGCCTCGGCGATCTCCGCCATGGTCTCGCCCCGGTTCATCCGCCGCACGGTCTGGTCGTGGAGATAGCGGTAGTTGTCGCGCTGGGCGGCCAGCCACGCCGTGCCTTCGTCCTGCCCGAAGATGGGCCAGCAGTGGCTGGAAATTACCGCCTCGCTGCGCGGCGCATAACGCGTCGCCGCCTCGTCAAGGAAATGTGCCCAGGCCCGCGTGTCGCGCACCTTGGCCCCGCGCGGGGTCAGGATGTTGTGCATGGTGCAGGTGGCGATTTCGGCGGCGAGGAAGATCCGCTCGGGCGCCACGAACACGTTGAATTCGGCCGGAGCCTCGCTGCCCGAAACGATCTGGAACTCCAGCTCCCCTCCGTCCACCACGCGGGTCTCGCCGGTGCGGGCAACGGTCTCGGTCGGCGCGATGAGCGACAGTGTGCCGCCCGATACCGCCATGCCGATCCCGCTGCCCATCGTCCCGGTCGCGCCTGGCGTGAGCCCGGTGCCGAACTGATAAGCGGCCCGCCGCATCATCGCGCCGCCGGCCATGACATTTTCCGAGGTCGCTTCTTCCATGAAGCCTTCAGGCGCGATCACCGCAACCTTGCCCGCGGCGACATCTGCCGGATCAATCACCCCGCGCACCCCGCCGAAATGGTCGGCATGGCTGTGCGAATAGATCACGGCGCTGACCGGGCGTTGCCCCAGCGTCGCATTGACCAGCTCCATCGCGGCCTTTGCGACCTCCACACCGGTGAGCGGATCGATCACGATCCAGCCATTATGGCCGCGCACCACGGTCATGTTGGACAGGTCGAACCCGCGCACCTGCCAGACGTTGTCGGACACCTGGTACAGCCCGTGGTGCTTCAGATGGCGCATATGCCGCCACAGGCTGGGATGGACGGTTGCCGGAGCCTCGCCCTCGACAAAGGCATAGCCGGCCAGGTTCCAGACTGGCTGGCCCTGCGCATTGCGGATGATCGGGTCGCTGCGGGTGGCAAGGAAGCCCTGGGTCGAGAACGCGGCATCGCGGGTACCATCCGGCGGCAGGATGCCCGCAGCTGCTTCCTGCGCGGCCGTGGTTGTGCCCGATGCGGGCTTGACCTCGGCCTGTGCGGCGCTCGCCGTTGTCGCAAAAGCGAGCGCTGCCAACCCTGCGCCTGCCCGGCGCCATTCCTTTTTCATGACCCTCTCCCCTTATTGTTGCGCCGTTTCTGCCAACCCTAAGTATTTCTTACAAGGGTGCGGCTGGGCGAGCGGGCAAATTCGCACTAAGCTCGCCCCATGGTCCTGCCGCCCCTGATCGTGACAGCCTTGCTTCCGGCGGATCTGCATCGCTGGGCCACCGCATTGCGAACGCAGCATTTCCCGCCCGAGCGCAACTATCTGGAAGCCCACGTCACCCTGTTTCATGCGCTGCCTCCGTCGAGCGAACGCGAAGTCAGGGCGGCGCTGGCCGGGGAGGCGTCTGCGCTGGCTCCCGTCCAGGCGCGGCTGAGCGGCCTGATCTCTCTCGGCCGGGGCACAGCCTTGCGGATCGAAAGCCCGGCCATGCTTTCCCTGCGGGACCGGTTGGCAGAGCGGTTTCACGGCATCCTGACACCTCAGGACAGCCATCGGCCGCGCCTGCACGTCACGATCCAGAACAAGGTCACCCCTGCCGAAGCGCGCACGTTGAAAGAGCAGCTCGAACCGGTCATTGAACCGCGTGCTTTTGCCTTCCGGGGCCTGGGGCTCCACCTTTACCGGGGCGGTCCGTGGGAGGCTGCTGGGGAGTTTCCGTTCAGAGGCAAAGGGCAGGGCGCATGAGGTCACGTTCCTGAGCCTTCTGGCGGATTGCCCTCCTGCTTTGCCAGCCTGCTTGAAAATCGTCTTCTGGCCAGTTGACCGGACCCGATCCCGGCCCTAAATGCGCCGCCTGCACTCATCGGGTGCAGACCAACCGGGGCCCTGCTCAACGCACGGCCTGCCCACGGGGCGGAGTAGCTCAGCCGGTTAGAGCAGCGGAATCATAATCCGCGTGTCGGGGGTTCGAGTCCCTCCTCCGCTACCATTCAAGTCATTTATCGGTTTGTTTTCAAAAGACAAAATGACTTTTCCGGAAAATCGAAACCACATTTGTTCCCACATTTTGTGCGGGTCGGAATGGGCTGTTATGCTCCTCTGTGGGATCGTTGCGCGGCCCCCTCTCGCGTTGTTGCTGTCTTGCTCTCTGAGCTGTCCGGACGAATCTTGAGGGTGCATCGCACTGGCTGCTGCGATGTTGCAGCGGTCTTCCGGCAAGCGTCAATGGTATCTCTGTTGTCGCGCTGGATGTCAGAGGCCTGCACCAGTGCATTCCATGCCTCAGGGCTGTCGCTCTGCATCAGCCGCGCGCCTGCATCCCAGCGTGAGGGCGCGCCCACGACCCGCGCCGCCATGCGCTCTGGCCAGTGCCAGTTATCCGGCATCGCGCGAGCAATGGTGCCGGGAAGGAAAGACCAGAGCAAGATACCAGCGAGCACGGCTCCGCCTGCTACCTGGTAGAGTTGATGCTGCTGCTCGGCGGCAGTGCGCGCATGGGCCGTGACGCTGCGCATCTCCTGAGCGGCGTGGATCAAGTCGCTCCGGGCCTGACTGATCCTGTCCTGATCGCTGCGCCGCGCTGATTCTGCTGTTGCGGCGATCCGCTGACCAATGCTCTCAGGTGTCATCTGCAATGCTGGATGGCGCGCCATGCCCTTCAGGCTCTCGCTGATCGCGCCCATCCGCTTGAATAAGTCGGTCAGGGTCGCACCGTAGTCGGGGATGACAATGTCTGCGCGTTCGGCGGCAAGGTGCTGCACCGCCCGGCGCATCAGGGCCATCTCGCCCTCAAGGCGGGCAAACGCCTCGGCGGCGGGATCGCCTGCGGTATCCGGGGTGAGCGGATCAGGGTCGGGTTCCGGCTCAAGGTCCAGGGTCAATTCCACGTCATCCGTGTCGGTATCCATTGTGTTTCTCCTAAAGGCCCATGCCGATTGACCGGCTCCGCTCCATCGAGATGGAGGCGGCAAGGTCGCGGGCCAGATCGCGACCGAGTTCTGTCTTGATGCCAAGCTCGCGGGTGCGGCTGCGCAGAAGGGATTCGACCTGCGCATCGCGCTCCAGCCCCTTCGCCATGTCCGTCATGCGGCCCGTGAGCCGCTGCGCACCGTTGCTGTCGCCATCGCGCTGCATCGCTTGCCGTGCTTGTCCCAGCCGCTGCCAGTCGCTCACAAAGCGGTCTGCACGCTGCGCGGGATCGACGCGGATTTCGGCCTCAAGCTGCATGGCGCGGATTGCACCCTGGCTGCGACCATCGGCGGCCTCACGGGCGAGCGAGGGTTGGCGCTGCAAGGCGCTGGCAAGGTCGGCTGTGCCATGGGGCCGGATCGCGTCGAGTGCCTTTCCTGCCTTCTCCAGCGCGTCGCGCTGGTGGGGCAGGACGGGCAATCCCTGTTCGCGCATCTGCCCGATGTCGTTGGCAGCACGTACATAGCGCTCGACCGCCCGGCGCTGGTCGGACAGGCCAGCCTGATCGGTCGGCAGGGGTTCGAGCCGGTTGGCCTGCGGACGGAAGCCAGCGAAGATCGACTTCGCCCGTTCCGGCAATTGCCGGGCGAGCTCCACGATCCGCTCGCGGAAAGTGATGCCGCGCCGTTCGGCAAACTGCTGCTCGGGCTTGTAATCGCTCGCCATGTCCTTGCCGCGTTCGCGGCTGAGCGTGCGGACAAGTTTGGACTGATCGGCGAAGTCTTCGCGCCCATAATGCAGGGCAAGGCCATCACGGTGGCGGGACATCGCGACATAGGCCCCGTGGCTGTCCATCCCCGGCGTTGCCAGCACATGTGTGCGGTCCACTGTTATGCCCTGCGCCTTGTGGATCGTCGCGGCGTAGCCATGATCGAGGTGAGCATAGTCTTTTGTGTCGAAGGCGACGTTGCGGCCATCGTCGGTGCGCACGGCCACGCGCTGCGGCGTCACCTGCTCAATGGTGCCCAGTGTGCCATTCTTGACGCCCAGGCCCCGCTCATTGCGCAGGAACATGATGCGGTCGCCGCTGGCGAACAGACGCTCGCCGCGCTCGGCGCGGATGGTCACTTCATTGCCCAACTCGCCATTAGCGCGCAGCTTTCCGCGTGCCGCGTCATTGAGTTCGCGCACTTCGTCATTGGTATGGGTGAGGATGATGCGCGTATCGCCGGGGCTGGCCTGCCGGTCCCGATCCCAGCGCTCGATCAGCTCGCCGCGTGCAGCTTCTCGCGTCTCACCTGCGTGGATCATACCGCGTTCGCCATAGTCCTGAATGGCAAGTCCGGTGCGCCCCGTGGCAAGGTGCCGCGTGGCATCCTGCTGCCAGCCTTCGTGCTGGCGGCGCACTTCGCTGATTTCGACGCCGCCGTGCCGTTCATGGATCGCGCGAAAGGCTGCTCCGGCTTCGATGGCCTGAAGCTGCTGCGGGTCGCCAACTAACACCACTTTTGCGCCAGCATCGGCGGCATGGGAGAGCACGCGCTCCATCTGGCGCGTGCCGACCATGCCTGCCTCGTCGATCACCAGAACGTCGCGCGAAGTGAGCTGTTCGCGGCCCTGGCTCCACTGGTGCTCAAGGCTGGCTATCGTGCGTGATGCAATACACGAACCGTGTTCCAAGCCCTCGGCTGCAATGCCGGATAGTGCTGCGCCGCGAACTGTATAGCCCGCGCTTTCCCAAGCCTCGCGCGCAACGCCCAGCATCGCGCTCTTGCCGGTCCCGGCATAGCCGACGACAACACTGAGGCCGCGATTATCGGTCACATGATCGAACGCCGCGCGCTGCTCGCCGGATAGCACCAGCCCGCGCTCCGCCGCGCGCGCCAGCGCTCCTTCCCGGCCACGATCTTCGACCTGATGCCGCTCGCGTTCGGCCAGCAATTCCGATGCGCGCCCAAGCCTCTGTTCGGTCTCGATCATCTGGCGCGATGTGAACCGGTCTTCGCCGCGTCCGTCCTTACCCAGCGCAATCAGGTCAGACGATCCGCGCACCGCGCTCATCGCCTGATCGAACTGCTCTTTCCCGTCGCTGTGCCGGTGCACGAACATCGATAGGTCACGGCCCGTGAACGTGGCTTGGCTGTGCGTGATCGCGTCGAGCGCGACAGCGGGGTTGGCGATGATCCGCTCGCCATTTCGCTGCGCGACGGCGCGGTGTTCTTCGATCCGCTCTGCCTCAAGCCCGCGCACGCTCATGCGTGAAGCGGCGGGGCCGATCTTGTCCTGCGGCTCCAGCCCAATGCCCTGCGCCTCCAGGCTGCGGTGATCGATCCGCGCATCGATATCGAGTTCGGCAAGACGCTGGTTGACGTGATCGGCCCAGCGTTCGCGCCATTGCTCGACCAACTCCGCCTTGTTCCACTCGCGCACCTTCGCGCCGAAGCCATCTTTGCCGACTTCGCGCATGGTGAGCATGACATGGGCATGGGGCTTGGGCTGGCCGTCTGCGCCAATATCCCAATGGACGTTGAGATCGGCGATCATGCCCTTTTCGACGAATTCTGCCTCGGCAAACTCCCGCGCCAGCTCGACGCCCTGTTCCTTGGTAAGCTCACGCGGAATGGCGAATTCGACCTCGCGGGAAAGCTGCGCGTCCTTGCGTTTCTCGGCGGCTTCGACCGCGTTCCAGAGTTTTTCGCGGTCGGCGAATTCCTCCGGCGCGCCTTCCGGCAGCAGCACTTCGGAATGGACGACCCCGTCCTTGTTGGTGAAATCATGATCGCGGTCGAGCCGTTCGTCGTGCAGCCGCTCAGCCCCGCGATAGGCTGCGGCGGCCACGGCGCTGCGCCCGCTCGACCGGCTGATGACTTTGACGGAGAGGTGGAAGATCGCCATGACGGCAATCCATCTACGCCACCAAGCGCACGTCGGCACGACGTATAAGCGCGCCCTCCCATGATAAAATCCTGCTCGGGACTATTCAGTATCAGGCCGTCCCGACGACTCTACAGCATTGGGGGGAAATAGGTATTATCATCAGCGCATCACCTCTCAATGGAGAACTTCGATGCGCAAACCCCGTGACTTTGATTCGGAACTGAAGGCGCTCGCCGACAAGGCGAAGCAACTGAAGGAACGCCGCGTGCAACAGCTTGGCGAACTGGTGATCGCCACCGGGGCCGATGCGACCGATGCGGAAACGTTGGCCGGTGCGCTGCTCGTCATTGCGGAAAGCAGCGATGCCCAAAAGAAGGAGGCGTGGCGCAAGCGGGGCGCGGCCTTCTTTCAAAGCAAGGCGCGCAAGCGTGGCGATGGACCTCGAGGCCAGCCGGACGGCACTCTCCCGCTTGACGGCGGCGCGGCATCGGCTTGAGGCACGAAAGGCGCGAACCGACATGCGTGAATGGCAAGTCAAACGACGCGAACGCACGCGACAACTGATCGAACTGGGCGGCCTGGTGGTGAAGGCCGGGCTGGTCGAACTCGCCGACGATGATCGCGCTACGCTCTACGGCGCGTTCCTTACCGTCGCGGCCAAGCTGGGCGGCGATGAACGCGAACAGGCACTGGTGTTGTGGAAGCGGAAAGGCAAGCGGGCGTTTGAACGTAATCAATAACCGCAGCCTGTTGCGGTCAATTAGGCTTCGCCAATCGAGGCTTATTCTCCTAAGAGGCCGCAAACCGCGATTGGAATGATCAGCTTTGACCACAAAATACCTGACCGGCCTGCTGGCCAAGGAAATGCCTCAATCTGGTGATGCATCGCGGACTTTGGGCGAGAGACTGTTTCAGCTTGCCTTCTCTCTGGTGCAATGGCCCTGGTTGCTCAAGAGCCTGTATGGCGGAACCAAAGCCGAGAAGTTTGCACTTCTGGAACGGCTCAGCTTGCCGCAAGATGCGCTGCCCCATTTGGGTAGTTGGAAGGCCGATACCTACCTCCTGCACCGCCTTGTTGATGAAATCGAACAGCGGCGACCTCAACACGTGGTGGAGTTGGGATCGGGAGCGACTTCACTTGTGATAGCGCAGGCCCTCTCGCTCAACGGCGGCGGATGCCTGCACAGCTTCGATCAGTACGATCCCTTCGTCTCGCATATGCGCGAGTGGCTGGGCGAACATGATTTGTCGGCGCAGTTCCATCATGCCCCGCTAACTCAGCGTGATCCGGCATGGCCGGGGTTGTGGTATTCGCTTCCTGAGGTTCCGCCGGTGATCGACATGCTGGTGATCGATGGGCCGCCCTGGGCTATTCACCCCTTTGCGAGGGGTATCGCGGAACGCCTTTTTTCCCGTGTGGCACCGGGTGGAGTGGTTTTTCTGGATGATGCCGCGCGTCCCGGCGAAAGGATCGTCGCCCGGCGTTGGCGACGCAAATGGACCAGTTTCGAATTCGCCTACGAGGGCGCTGGAACCAAGGGGTTGCTGGTGGGTCGGAGGAGGAGGACGAGTGACGATCATTGCGGCGCGTGAATATCACGCAGGCTTCCCGATTGGCGAGGTAACCCTCGCAGCCAGCGATTCCCCGATTTCGCAGGAAAGCCCACAAGGCACATTTTCCTGGGTGGGGCTGTTTGACCCCACGCTCGAGGAGATGGACGCTTGCGCAAAGGCGTTCGGCCTGCATCCGCTTGCTGTGGAAGATGCGCTTCATGCCCATCAACTCCCGAAGCTCGAGATTTATGGAGAACAGCTCTTTGTCGCGGCGCGCACCGCCAAGATGGAAGGGGGTCACATTGCCTATGGCGAAACAGCTTTCTTTGTAGGCCGCCATCACATTGTCACTGTCCGGCATGGCTCCGATCAGGGCCATTCTGCACTTCGCCAGAAGCTGGAAGCCCGCCCCGCGCAACTTGCGCATGGAACGGACTATGTTCTGCATGCCCTGCTCGACATGATCGCCGACAATTATTTTCCCGTCATCGACGCGGCGGGAGAAATCGTACAGCGGCTTGAACAGAGCGCGCTCGAATCCGCGCTCACGCGCACCGAAATGCGCGAGTTGTTCAACCTGCGCCGGGATTTGCTGCTACTGCAACGCATGCTGATACCGATGGAGGATGTCTGCGCCAAGCTGGCAAGTCTCGATCTGCCTAATGTCGATGCGGATGTGCGGCCTTATTTCCGCGATGTGCTCGATCATGTCCGGCGGGTCGCGTCGCTGGCTGCGCTGCATCGCGAAATGCTCAATTCGGTGATGGAAACCAGCGCCCTGATCGAGCAGCAGCGGCAGGGTGATATCACCCGGCAACTGGCAGCATGGGCGGCGATCCTCGCCGTTCCGACAGCAATTGCCGGGATTTACGGCATGAATTTCGACAACATGCCTGAACTGCGAATGGAATATGCCTATTTCGTGGTGCTTGGCGTAATCGCTGCGATTTGTGTCCTGTTATACCTCCGGTTCAGGAAATCGGGCTGGCTCTGACGCCGCACTTTGTCATTTCCGAAATGCACCTGCCAATTCCTTAGAAGCAGAGCGATAACGCGCGCCCTGTGCACCGGTACGAACATCCGGACGGATACAGCGGCCTGATCACGGCGCTCCAGACCGGAGCTTCATCGGGCTTGTCGGCGGCTCATGGATCACCTTGGCCATTCGGAGCAGCTAATCAGTCGAACAGTTCTTCCAGAAATGATTTCTTGCGCTTGCGCGGCGGATAGCTGTGGCCCTGCTGATGGCCACGGTCATAGCCGGGCTGTGCGGGGGCTGGCTGCGTCGGCGCTGGAGTTGGCTGAATGCTGCGCTCAATGATTTTGTCCAGCTCCCCGCGGTCGAGCCACACGCCGCGGCAGGTTGGGCAATAATCAATCTCGATCCCCGATCTTTCGCTCATCACCAGAGTGGTTCCGTCCAAGGGGCACGCCATGGGGCCGTGATTGCTGCTCATCCTGCTTGATCTCCTACCTCGTTTGACCACGTCGAGATAAGCCGCGCAGGCCAAAAACCAATACCTGCCGTTGCATGATCGGCCAGGCAGAGGCGCTGCGGCGCAGATCAACGCGCAGCGCGCTCCTGATTGAGCCGGAACAGCCGGGCGAGGATTTCGTCGTCGGTCAGGGTGCCGGTGCGGTAGTCTTCGCCCCAGCCATAGGCATCGGCGACCGCTTCATTGAGCGCGCGGTGGGCGTGGTCGAGCCAGGCGGGGCGGGCGTTGTAGAGGTTGGTGAGCGTGCGCTTCTTGAGTTCCTGCACGGCGGCTTCGTCCTTCGGCAGGATGCGGTCGGGATAGCCGGGGACGACTTCCGGCACGCGCTTGACCAGATCGGGCGGGTTGAGCCAGTTCTCGCGCAAGGTGTTGAGGCGCTCGGCGGCAGTGGCGATGGCCTGCGCGCGAGGGTCAGCGGCGTAATCGCTGGCGGGGATGTCGGGCGTCAGGCCTTCGGGGAAGGGGAACGTCTCGAAGGTAGTTGAGGGGGTGTAGCGCGGGTCATTGCCCACACCGAGAAATGTGCCCATCCGAAGCGACCAGATTTCATGGAACCGGCTATGCAGGATGCCGAAACTGGTATCGTCATCCCGACCAATGGCCACGGTCGCAGAGTCCGGATTTACCGATGAATGCAACCAGACGAATAGACGGTGTTTAGAAACTCGGGGGGTTCCGATGAATCTTGGGAAACCTTTCAAGCCGTTCCGAATGTCATCGCCAGTCCGACCAGGCCTCCACCAATGTGACCGTCGCTTAGGGTCTCGATTTTGGTCACGGATCGGCTTCAGATGAGTGCGAGCAAATTCGAAGGGCAGCTCAAAGAGCGCGGCTTCGGCCTCTTCCATCGCCATGAAGTCGATAAGCCATTTGTCGCTTGGGCGCCGCGTCAGATCCATTCCGTTCCGCCAAGGCCTTACAATTTCGGCATTGCTCCGACCGTGTGGATTGTGACTCTCGGTGATCATATGGCGCGCCAAATCACCCTCAATATCGAGTGGCCCGTCCTTCTGGCGTCCAATGAAGCTACGGCCAAAAGTCTCTGGCAAACGATGCGACTTTGTTAGGTCAATGCTGGCAGACGAGTTTTCGAGATCAGCGCTGATGCTCTCAACGGCGATGCCTTCAAGCCTCGTCAGGCCCTCTTTTTCAGAGCTAAAACAGACAAGGGATACCCTGACCGCCGCGCCATCGACGGTCCAAGACTCATCGCTCCAAGCCTCGAAAATCCGGCCATGTTCGACGATTGGCTTGAGCACTGCGCGGTTCGCGCCGCCGCGAATGGAATTGGTGGCGACCAACCCGGCGCGGCTCAATTTACCCGCGATCATCCGGTCCCATGCACCCGCGAACCAATAGCAAACAAGTTCAGCCCCGCCCGGCACCTGCGGCCATGCTTTGCGCAGAGCGAGAGTATAGCTCTCGCCAAGCTCGGCGATCATCTTCTTGTTTCCAAGGAACGGCGGGTTGCCCACCACCACATCCGCATCTGGCCATGACGCACGCCGGGGCTTGCCATTGGCATCCAGCACAGGGTTCCCATGCCCATCCGTCACCAGCACGGCATCGCGGTTTTCGATATTGCCGAGGCTGCGCAGGATCGGGTTCTTCGCCGCCTCAAACCCGTTGCGGCGCATCCACTGGATTTCGCCGATCCATACCGACACGCGCGCCAGTTCGGCGGCATAGGGGTTCAGCTCGATCCCCAGCACGCATTCCGGCCCGACAGCGGGAAACTCGCGCGTGCAGCCCAGCGCCTCTGCCTCAAGATTGGCGCGGTGCTCGATGTCCTTGAGCGCGAGCAGCGAGAGGTAGAGGAAATTGCCCGATCCGCAGGCGGGATCGAGCACGCGGAAATTGCGCAGCCGCTCAAGAAACCCGCGCAGCAGCTCCTGCGCCTTGGCAAAGGCCCGGTCGCGCTTGGTCCGCTCGGCCCCCTTGAGCAGCTTTTCCGCAGTCTGTTGCGGGGCGTTGGCGATCAGATCCTCGATCTCGGCCCGGATCGCTTCCCACTCGGTGAGGAGGGGACGGATGATGACCGGCTCGACGATCTGCATGATCTTGTCGCGATCAGTGTAGTGCGCGCCCAGCTGGCTGCGCTTGTCCGGGTCCAGCCCGCGTTCGAACAGCGTGCCGAGGATCGATGGGTCAATTTCCGACCAGTCAAGCGCGGCGGCGGCGATCAGATTGTCGATGTCCGCGCGTTCCAGCGGCAGGGCGCTGTCATCGTCGAACAGCCCGCCGTTGAACCACTCGACCTTGGTGAAGCCGACCAGCCCGCCCGACTTCATCGCCCCGAACAGGATCGCCGCGTTGGTGGCAAAGGTGTCAGGCTTGGGCGCGCTCGCCTTGAGCATGGCGGTGAACATGTGATCGGGCAGCAGGCCGACATCCTCGGCGAACATGCAGAACACGAGCCGGTTGACGAAATGTGCGACCAAGTGGGGAGCATGCCCGCGTGCGCGCAGGCGCTGTGCCAGCTGCGAGAATTCTTCCGCTGCCTCTTCGGTCAGCATCTGGCGGGTCTTGGCCGGCTTCAGCCGTTCGGGGTCGAGGAAGCAGGCGCGCAGCACATCGCGCTTCGCCCCGTCCAGCAGATCATCGAGCGCGAATTCGTGCACCTCCTGCACCGTATTGGTCCAGTTGGTGTGGATGCGGAACCGGTCCATGTCGCTGACTATCAGCAGTGGCGGGTTATCCAGTGCGATGGCATATTGCTGGAGCTGGGCGAAGGCGCGGTCGAGGTCCTTCTTGCGGCCTTTGTATTCCCACGCAAAGCAATGCTTGCGCCAGACATCGGCCCAGCCTTCGCCGCCGCCTGTCTTGGATGCGCCTTTTTCGAAGGTGAACCAATCGCCTTTCGGATCGGCGCTGGCGGGCTTTTCAATGTCGAGCAGTTCGCACAGGTCAAGGAAGTGTTCCTGTGATGCGGAACGTTCCTTCAACTCGGCACTGCGCCATTTGGCGATGAATTGGGCGGGCGTCATACAGCGCGGGTGCTCGAAACGTGGGGCGCGCAGGGGGAATAGGCAATCGAAAGCATTGTTAACGCCTAGCAGGCTGAAGGGACGCTTTCCACGAAATGGTTTCTCAGTCAGTCGTTTGGTTCAATCGCTGTCGAAAAACCTCGGCCACATGCTTTGACTGCTGTCTGAGCCAGGAAATCCTTGATGGCGGCAAGGGATTGCTGACGACGTAGGTCAACGCCTCATGTGGCTGTGAAGCAGGCGATGGAGAGGACGTTCCGGCTTTCTCAGAAGTGATCGAGTGATTTGCCATGGCATGGTCTTAGCACACGTCATCGCGTGAGCGCATCAATCAGAGGCGATGAATTTGCGCTGATTCGCACGCAATCTTCGTCAATCTCGGCGCGGATTTCCGGCTCTGATGAAAATCAGATGCGCGTTTCGAGAAATTGGCCAGTCGAGCAGGCTGCATGGTGCCGCATCAAGCCACCCGGAACTTGCGTCCGCCCCCTTCTCTACTCTTCCATAACCGTTCCTGTCCCTCCGCAAGTTATTCTATCCGCGTTTGCGAACACGGGCACAGTGGTTGCGAATTCCATTGCACTCGATGACCCGAAACGAAATTCTTGGATCAGGGGGCACCAGTAACTGCCAATGAATGGAAGCACGTCCCATGCCCAACACCGACAAGATCATCCGCCTCAAAACCGTTCTCGCCCGCACCGGCCTGTCCCGCTCCACCATGTATCGCAAGATCGCAGAGGGGACTTTCCCGTCCCAGGTGAAGATTAGCGTCCACGGCGCGGGCTGGCGGGAATCCGCCGTGAACCGCTGGATCGATGATCCGGTGTCGTATCGGAATGAGAGCGCTGCGCGGTGATAGCGCCGCCTCCGGTCGAGCCGATCTGCGTGAAGGTAAATGACGCTGCGCGCATGATCGGCGTCGGCCGCACCAAGCTCTACGAACTGATTGCGTCTGGCGAAATTGAGGTCATCAAGCTCGGCAAATCGACCCGTATCACGACTGCCAGTCTGCACGAACTGGTCATGCGGCAGCGCGAGCCGAAGTAGGCTCGGCTGCCGCCGTATTCGCTGCTCGTGTGCGATTGCTCAGATAATCCGCCCATTGCTTCATCAGTCTGCGGCGCTTCTCGAAGAAATCGGTTCGGCGGTAGGCGGCTTCGACCTTGTTAGGCAGCTTGTGGGCGAGGGCCTTGTCAGCGACTTCTTTGGGGAAGTCGGTGCATTCGGCGGCCCAGTCGGTGAAGGTGGATCGGAAGCCGTGCACCGTGATGCTGGCGAAGCCATCGTCGCGCAGAAGCTTGGTCATGGTCATGTCACTGATCGGCTTCTTGCCGTCGTTGGAAAAGACCAAGCCTGTATCGCTGGTCCGCTCATCCCAGCGTTTGCGCAGCAGTGCCACAACCGGTGTCGAAAGCGGCACGACGTGGGTTTCGCCCGCTTTCATCCGTTCAGCCGGAATGGTCCATACCGCCTTTTCGAGATCGAACTCGGCCCATACCGCAAGGCGCGTCTCGTTGGACCGCACGGCGTTGTAAATCGTGAAGCGCAAGGCGTCGCGCCCGGTCGTCGGGGCGGCGCTGGCAAGCTTCTGCATCAGCGCCGGAACGTCGGCATAGGGCATGGCCTCCATGTGCCCGCGTTTGTCGTTCTGACGCGGCAAGCCCTTGCGCACCGAACGCAACGACACTTCTTCTGGCACCCAGCCTTTCACATGCGCGAAATCGAGCACTACGCCGATGCGCTGGAGCAAGCGCCGCGCTGTTTCCGGTATCTCCAGCCATATCGGGGAAAGCGCCTCGACGACGCAGGCGCTGTCCACCTTGTCGACCGGCTTTTTGCCGATGCGCGGAAAGAGGTGCCGCTCGAAACCAGACAGCCACCGGGCATGATGGCCATCCTTCCACCCGTCGCCCAATGTCTCATGGCATGTGCGGGTTGCGGCCTCAAAGGTCGGAATGACCTTGCGCGCCTTTCGCCGTTCGGCGACAGGATCGAAGCCTTCACGAACTCGGCGGCGCAATTCTGCTGCCGCTGTTCTGGCATCGGATAGCGAAACATCATGCGCCGATCCCAGCCCATAGTCGCGGCGGCGGCCTTTTAACTGCATGCGCAGCACCCAGGTGCGCGCGCCGCTGGGCTTTACGACGAGGCACAAGCCCCTGCCATCGACATGGCGACCGGGCTTTGCGTTCTTCACTTTCAATACTGTCAACGCCATCAGGTTCGAGCCCCTGTCAGGGATTCATACCGCCAAAAACGGTGGTATTTGGTCCCACAATCGTTCCCACATTTCAGCGGGAATTCAGGCGATTCAGGGCGACCGACCGCGAACACGTTACAAGATAAATCGCTGATTTTACAGAGTAGTTGGGGACGCTCTGAAATTGCCTGAGACGAAAGTTATAGCGCCTCCTCCGCTACCAATCTCGAATCCGCATGGGTTCGTTTGCTGCCGCATGCGTCCGTAAAATCTAATTAATTCAGAATGATATGCGTGATTCGCGTCCGCATGCGTCCGCTTGCATTCGCTTGAAGCCGGATTTGGCGTGGGGGTATTTTGGGGGTATTTTCCGGGGGTACCGAAAAGGAGCGATACCCCCAATGGCCCTGAGCGAGATTCAAATCAGAAAGGCAAAAGCCACCGATCGACCCTACAAGCTGGCGGACGGGGAGGGATTGTACCTTCTGGTTCAGCGAAATGGTTCGAAGCTTTGGCGCCTGAAGTATCGCTTCAGGGGCAAAGAGAAGCTTCTCTCGTTTGGTCCTTACCCCGACATTGGTATCGCGGCAGCTCGCGAACTGAAGAAGCTCGCGAAGGCGACTCTTGTCGAAGGTAGAGAAGCGCCCCATTCGATACTCTACCTTGCAAATGTTCGATTGGACGAGAGTGCTTCGTCAGGGCAAAGCCTCAACGAAATGGTGGCAAGATGCCGCCAACTTGTCGCTATCGATCTCCATGCGGCTCGCTTGCTGGACGATTGTCTCCGCTGTGATCGCAAGCGGGAGGGCGCGCCAGGACATTGCACAAGAGGCGCGCATCCATAAGGATGCGCTTCGCCGGATTCTCGAAGGTAAGCGCGCTGCCACGCTTGACGAGGCCATCCGTATTCTGTCTGCCAGCGGCGCCAAGCCGCATGCGGCTCTGGCGCTTCAGCTGCTCGGGAAAAGCGGCAAGGCTACAGACTGGATGGATACCGATCTCGGATATTTCCTCGAGATATTCCTGCAAGAGCTCCCGGAAGCACTCGAGCGAAGTCTGGGCAATCAACTACACGAGGTCAGGCCTCGATGGGCCAAGGGCGCGGCGCACCGGGTGGCGAGCCTTCTGGCCGAGCATATCGACGAACTCGAGCGACGGGACACGCTCTATGCGAAATGAGCCCGATCCACTGCCCAACGAATGTCGCACGATCGCAAGTGAAGCGCATGACAAGCCGATTCCGGGAGGCTTTGCTCAGCCGGAACGTCTGCTTCGCCTGCCAGATGTTATCGAGCGTGTCGGCCTCAAACGCACCGCAATTTACCAGCGAGCAAAAGAGGGGCGCTTTCCAAAGCCTCGATCACTGGGAACCAGGTGTACGGTGTGGGTCGAATCCGAAGTCGACGAATGGATTCAAGCCGTCCGAACCATAGATCTGTAGCCGCTGATCATGCTGGCAAACTCAGCCGGTGAAACCAGCCCACCGGATCTGGGCAAGGCGGAAAACTCCAGACCCTAGTGGTCCGAGGTTGGGTAGCAGTGCACAACCACCGCCCTGCTCTAATCCCAGCCGGGGGAAAGCGGGGGGCATGTCTTTAAACGCCATAGGCCTTTAGAAACCGGTCTACGGCATCACTCACGTTCGCGCACAGTTTTTCCCGGTCGGGCTCTTCGGTTGAAAAGCGCGCCATGCACATGTCGAAGCCGCACAGTAGTCCAAAAAGATGGCCTGCCGCGAGGCGGCAGTCATGGCAGCGGATTTTTCCGTTTGCGACTGACGCCTCCAACAGCGCGGTCAATTCGCGCTGCATCCGCCGCGGTCCGGTATTCAGGAACAATTCGCCGACTTCTGGCCGCAATTCCGCTTCGGCACCGATTCGGCGCCCAAAACTAATTATGTGGGGCTGGGTAAGGAAGTGGATCACCGCTTGTCCAAAAGTCATCAGTGTGTCCCTGAGGTCGCCACCGGCTTCTTCAGGTGAGACAAAATCCGCTCCCATCATGACGCATTCGCGTTGTACCATGGCTGTGAACAGGGCCTCCTTGGTCTTAAACCTGTTGTACACCGTGACTTTTGAAACAGCGCTGCGGCTGGCGATGGTTTCGATTGAGGCACCAGCAAAGCCATGCATGAAAAATTCGTCGCGCGCCGCGTCCAAAATCGCCTCACGCTTGGCAAGGTCGATGGGGCGGTGCCTTGGCCATTTTCCTGCATTCACATCTTGCTGCCTTGCATTATGAGCGCAGGCGTTCAATTTGACGCATGCGTCTATTATCTAATATCGACAAGTAGGGCGGAAGGCCACCCAGCAGGTAGCTATTTTTGTCAACCTGATCCGGCGCGGCGCCTCTGCCGTACAAAATATCGGTACGGTCGATTTGTCGGTGATGGATCCGGCATCTCGCACCACCGATGTTGTCTTTCCCATACCATCAAAGGCGCCCGTACGGGTGCGCGGGGTGAAGGGTGTCGAATGGGCAGCAAACCATTTGTAATCCGGCACTACCATCCACGCGCCTGAGGGGAACCTCGAGGGGTCAGCGTCATTGGTGTTGACGATAGTACCTTGATTGTCCTGCCCCATGAAGGACACAGTTGCGTTCGTCGGCTTCGTTGGTAGCAGTCCGCAAATCCGCACGACCCAGCCAGACGCATCGATCACCATCGTACCCGAAGGCGATCAGGGTGGACAATGGCAGCGAGTTCATCTCTCGGGACATGGACCTATGGGCTTACCAACGCGGGGTGACCCTTGACTTCTCCCGTCCTGGTAAGCCCACAGATAATCCTGCCCTGAGCCTGTCGAAGGGACATTCATCAAAGCATTCAACAGCAAGCTGCGCAGCGAATGCCTGAACGCGCACTCGTTCTTATCGCTGGAAGATGCTTGCGAAACGCTGGAGGCGTGGCGCAAACATTACAACGAAGAGCGACCGCACAGCGCGATCGGGAATATCCCCCCGATCATGCTGGCAAACTCAGCCGGTGCAACCAGCCCATCGGACATGAGCAAGGCGGAATACTCCAGACCCGAGTGGACCGAGGTTGGGTAGCAGTGCACTGACGACGGACGACCGTCAATGATGCCGAAGCTCAGAGACGCCCATTCCGCCTCAGGTCACTTGCGCCTTTGTGCAATGCGTTGCACTATGTGGCGGACCTTCTTGCGATTCGAAGGCTAACGGGCAAATCTTGTCACGTTCAAGGAAACCAGCTTCATTATGAACAATCAAGTCTACGCCTTCGGCGGCGGCGCCAACAGCCAGGATCCGCGCAGCCGCGACAAGACGATTGTCGGCGGCAAGGGCGCAAACCTGGCGGAAATGGCCGGAATCGGCCTGCCAGTTCCCCCGGGCTTTACCATCACCACCGAACAATGCGTGTTTTATCTGGCGGAAGGAAATGACTTTTCCGACAGTCTGAAGGCCGAAGTGGCCGTAGCGCTGGCCCATATCGAGGCTGCGGTTGGCAAAAGCTTTGGCAATCCGGCCGATCCCTTGCTGGTTTCGGTCCGTTCGGGCGCACGCGTGTCGATGCCCGGGATGATGGATACCGTGCTCAATCTAGGGCTCAATCACGCCACCGTTGCGGGGCTGGCGCAAACTTCGGGCGATCCGCGCTTTGCCTGGGACTCCTATCGCCGCTTCATCCAGATGTATTCCGATGTGGTGCTGGGTGTGGACCACCACCTGTTTGAAGGCGCACTGGAAATCGTCAAGGAGAACAACGGCTTTTACTCCGATGTTGAGATGGAGGTGCAGCATTGGCAGGCGCTGGTCAAGGAATACGAAGAGATTGTCGAGGCTGAGCTGGGCCGCCCGTTCCCTCAGGATGTCCACGAACAGTTGTGGGGAGCGATTCGAGCGGTGTTTGACAGCTGGGATGCCGACCGGGCCAAGGTCTATCGCCGGCTAAATAACATCCCGGGCGACTGGGGCACCGCGGTCAACGTCCAGGCAATGGTCTTCGGCAATATGGGCGATACCAGCGCCACAGGTGTGGCTTTTACCCGCGATCCAGCCACTGGTGAGCGGGCGTTCTATGGCGAATGGCTGGTCAATGCCCAGGGCGAAGACGTGGTCGCCGGGATGCGTACCCCGCAATACCTGACCAAGGCCGCGCGCGAGCGGGCCAAGGCCAAGCCGCTATCGATGGAAGAGGCAATGCCGGCAGCTTACGGCAAACTGGCTGCGGTTTTCGAGCTGCTTGAAAAACACTACCGCGACATGCAGGACATCGAATTCACGGTTGAACGCGGGCAGCTGTGGATGCTCCAGACCCGCAGCGGCAAGCGCACCGCCAAGGCCGCGCTGAAGATGGCGGTCGACATGGTCCACGAAGGGCTGATCGACGAAAAGACCGCGATCCTGCGGGTCGATCCGATGGCGCTTGATCAGCTGCTGCACCCAACGCTCGATCCCCAGGCCCCGCGTGACGTCTTGACGCACGGCCTGCCGGCATCGCCCGGGGCGGCATCGGGCGCGATCGTGCTCGATTCCGACAGCGCTGAAAAGCGTTCGGCGATGGGCGAGGCGGTAATCCTGGTGCGGGTGGAAACCAGTCCGGAAGATATTCACGGCATGCACGCCGCCAAGGGCATTCTGACCGCGCGCGGGGGCATGACCAGCCACGCCGCGGTGGTGGCGCGTGGCATGGGGCGGCCCTGCGTTTCTGGCGCCTCGGCCGTCTCGATCGACCTCGCCAGCCGGTCACTGCGGATCGGCAACCGCGAGTTGAAGGAAGGCGATGTCATCACCCTGGACGGTGCCAGCGGCGAGGTTATGGCCGGGCTGGTAAAGACGATCGAGCCCGAACTGGTCGGCGATTTCGGCGTCCTGATGGAATGGGCCGACCGGCACCGCCGGATGAAGGTTCGCACCAATGCCGAAACCCCGGCCGATTGCCATACCGCGCGTCAGTTTGGCGCCGAAGGGGTCGGCCTGTGCCGGACCGAGCATATGTTCTTTGACGCCAAGCGGATCGCCTCGGTACGCCAGATGATCTTAGCTGAAGACGATGGCCAGCGACGCGCCGCCTTGGCCAAGCTGTTGCCCGAACAGCGCGCCGATTTTCACGCGATTTTTGAGGTCATGGCGGGCCTTCCCGTGACGATCCGCCTGCTCGATCCGCCGCTGCACGAGTTTCTGCCGCACGAAGATGCCGAGTTCGAGGATCTGGCCGAGATGATCGGAGTAGGGGCGGCAACCCTGCGCCGCCGGGCCAACGAACTGCACGAATTCAACCCGATGCTGGGCCATCGCGGCTGCCGCCTGGGGATCACCTTTCCCGAGATCTACGAGATGCAGGCCCGGGCGATTTTCGAAGCCGCCTGCGAGGTGGAAGCCCAGCACGGCCAGGCCGTGGTGCCCGAGGTGATGATCCCGCTGGTCGCCACCCGCAAGGAGCTGGAAATCCTCAAGGCCCTGGTCGATCGGACCGCGGCGGCGGTGTTCGCAGAACAGGGCCGGACAATGGCCTATCAGGTTGGCACGATGATCGAACTGCCGCGCGCGGCGCTGATGGCTGGCGAGATTGCCGAAGTTGGTGAATTCTTCTCGTTCGGGACCAACGATCTGACCCAGACTACGCTGGGCGTCAGCCGCGATGATGCCGCGCGGTTCCTTGGCGCTTATGTCGAAAAGGGAATCTTCCCGCGCGATCCGTTCGTCAGCCTGGATATCGAAGGGGTCGGCCAGCTGGTCCGGCTGGCGGCCGAACGCGGGCGGTCGACGCGGCCCGACATCAAGCTGGGGATCTGCGGCGAGCATGGCGGCGATCCGGACAGCATTGCCTTCTGTGAGGAGGTCCGGCTGGACTATGTCAGCGCTTCGCCCTTCCGGGTACCGATCGCGAGGCTGGCCGCAGCCCAGGCAATTTTGCAGAAATGAAGGACAGGCTCCTTACGCCGGTGAATATTCTTACACTGTCCATCAAAAGTTTCTCGGTTACAAAATCACCATCAGCCTTTTGCTCGATCAGTTCGATCAGACCTTTTTTGCCTAAAGACATCGTCATAGTCTAAGGTCGAATTCGCGTCCGGACCTAGCGAGAACTCCATAGAAGCGTTGGAGGCGATCCTTGGTGTTAGGAAGGCCGCCCAGACCGAGCGCTTAGCACTGATGCCAATCGACCAGCTAGGTAATGGCCTCAGTGCGGTAGCATGGGACGATATGGCTGTGCCGATTATGACAAATTTTGAGACTGATGCTGCATATTTGCGGGCCTACGTGCGCGATGATCGAACGGTTGCAGGCGGCTAGGGGTCACTCAACCATTGTGGTCCTGCTCCGATCTTTTCGCAGCAGGGTTGCGCTAGCCACCGCCAGAGCAATCAAGGCCGCAGCTACGATTGGCGCGTCACTCTGCGCGCCAAATTTGCGAAACATCAATGCGGCCAGAATGGCCCCTAACGTTTGACCAATCAGCCTTGACAACGACAGCATTGCCGAAGCCGCTCCAGCGCGGGCGTGTGGAGCAATAGCGATCATACTATGGTTGTTGGGAACCTGGAAAATGCCGAAGCCGATGCCGCAAATCGCTGCCGCTGCGACGAGCTGGAACGTCGAAACGCCCGGTTGCAACAATGACAGCCAAATTGCGCCACCGGTTAGGACGATCAACCCCGAAGCGCACAGCCAGGCTGACGCATAGCGATTGACCAGACGCCCGGAAACGAACGCTGCAATCACGATGCCGAGCGGCAGTGGCACCATGAAAAGGCCAATAGTCTCAGGTTTGAAGTGAAACCGTTGTTGCAGAATGAATGGGAATGACAATGTGATCAGCATCATGACAGCATAGGCTGTTGCAGACATAGCATAAGCTGTGCGCAGCGAGTCCAGCTTCAGCAAATCGAGCGGTACCATCGAGTCCTGGTTGGCTGTCGTGCGTTTACCGAGGAACCATATGGCCGGGATCGCGATGCTGATTGAAAGCAAAGTCCACCGAGAAGCGGAATCTTGAGCCAGATCATTGAGGAAGAGGAATAAGGCCGCAAAGCCCGCACAACACAACAAGGCCGAACGGTAATCGAATGCCTTTTTTTGCGACCCGGTCGAAGGGATTGCCCAGAATCCGAGCGCAAGCGCAAGCAAGCCGAACGGAAGCCCCACTGCAAAAATGGCGTGCCATCCCGCAATCGAAAGGACGAGCGCACCGACCGCCGGTCCGGCGGCCGAAGCAATCGAAACGGCGATGGTATTGTATCCTATGCCGCGCGGGACCAATGCAGGAGGGTAGATTGTCCGAACCAATGCCCCGCTGACCACCATTACTGCCGCGGCACCGATACCTTGCACAAAGCGCGACGACGCCAGAACTGCCAAACTGCTTGCGTTGATACTGCCAAAGGCTGCAAGCATGAAAAGCAAGAGGCCGCCCAGATAGACTTTCTTGTAGCCAAGGATTTCGGCGGCCTTTGCCATCGGCAAAAGCGCCATCACGATGGCGATCTGATAGGCGTTGATTGCCCATACCGATTTTGCCGCAGTTATGGCCAAACCTTTCGAGATGAAAGGCAGGGCTACGTTAGCAATTGATACGTCCATAATGGTAAGAAATATTGCACTCCAGATCGAGAGTGCCGCCCAGAACCGACGAGGAACTGGAAGCCCGGTTGTAGGTTGGGATCCGTCCGCAATAGTTGACGTCCCGACTTGGGGCGCTCCGTCGATCGAGCTCATGACGCCGCGGCTTGGGGCTTTTGGCCCATCTTTTTGCACTTCCCAAACATTATGACGGTCCTTAGCGTCATCCGCCAAGTGCGAGGCACGCGGTTTGCAGGTCTCTATTCGACTTCAGAATTATAAGCCCAACCTTGGTCATCGACGTGCGGCTTGCCGCATGGAACACTAAGAGCGAACGGCAGGCGATGCTCCTGTCCGTTCGCTCCCATTTTGTGGCCCTGCTGGTCGATCGGCCCCTAATCGGTCTAGCCCTGCGCCGCACTCTGTTGCGGTGATCGACCGCAGAGTGGGCGCAAAGGCCGCATTACATCTTGAGAATGGCCTTGATCGCGTTGCCGGAAACTTCCGTTTCCTCGACGGCTTGATTGATCTGGTCGAAATCGTAGAACGTGCAGAGCCGTTCGAACGGAAACAGACCGGCCTCGCGCATCGCAATCAGTTGCGGGATGAAGACTTGCGGCGTGCTCGAACCTTCGACCACCCCGCGCAATTTGCGGCCGAAAAGCATGTTGTTCATGTCGAGCGAGAATTCAGTGCCCAGTTTTGCCCCACCAACCACGGCAGTTTCACCCATGGTATGGGTACTGTCTACCGCGCTGCGCAGAACCTGCGGAATGGCGGTAGTATCAATCGCATAGTCCGCGCCGCCCCCCGTCATGGCAATGATCGTTTCCTGAGCATTGGTGGTTGTTGCGTCGATAATATCGGTCGCACCAAGTTCACGGGCCAACTGCAGACGCGTTGGATTGCGGTCGACCGCGATAATCTTGAGGCAACCGGAAGCCTTTGCAGCCATCACCGCGCTGAGACCAACCGAGCCGACGCCGAAGATTGCAATCGACGAGCCGGGGGCAGGCTGCAGCGCGTTGAGGACGGTGCCTGCGCCGGTCTGAATTCCGCAGCCTAATGGGCCGAGAAGTTCAATCGGTGCGTTGTCGGCAACCTTGACGCAGTTGTTTTCAGTTGCGATCGAGTAGGTCGCGAATGAAGACTGTCCGAAGAAGCAGGCATTCACATCTTCCCCGTTGCGGGTGATCGGGGTCGATCCGTCAAGCCGACGGCCCATGAAATTGAGCGGAAAAAGGCTTGGGCAATAGGCTTGGTGACCCTTCATGCACGAAGGGCAAGTCCCGCAATAGCTGAACGATAGCACCACCTTGTCGCCCGGCTTGACCGTGGTGACACCGCGCCCTACCTTTTCGACAACGCCAGAACCTTCATGGCCCAGAACGGCGGGAAGAGGGGTCGGGTAATACTGGTCGCGGACGGTAAGATCGGTGTGGCACATCCCAGCCGCCGCAATCTTGACGAGTACTTCACCGTCACGGGGCTCTTCGATATCGACGTTATCGAGGACAAATTTCCCGCCCTGGCTTTCAATGATTGCGGCATAGGCTTGCATAAAGGCTCTCCTCTTATTGCGCTCTTGGGCGCTTTATTAGCAGAAAAAGTACAGGTTCTTGTCTTGCGTCACGCGCGCATCGATCAGCAGTTTGCGCCGGAACACCTGGAAACCATTACCAACCCGGCGCAGCTTATCCTCACGCCCCAGCGTATGAACGGTCACTTCAAGTTGGCGGCGGTTGCGATAGACGACCACGTTTGAATAAACGTCGAACTCGCCATTGCCTGCATCGAAAGCTTCGACGTTGCTTACCATGTACCGGATCTTGGACGGCGGATCCTCCATCCAGACGGTGCCGGAATAAAGCCGCTCTACGCGTTGCTTGAGCTCGCCATAATCGTCATTATAAATTGCAGCATCGTCGGGTGTCGGGTCGGGGCGACGGTCGCGGATCAAGCGTTGTTCATAAATCGGCATCCAGTAATGGATGTCTTCGGCGACCATGTCCGCTAACCATTCTCGGTATTGCCCGTTCTGCAGCATCCGGACTTCGGCACGATAATGCATTTCAATCGCGGATTGGACATCCAATCCCGCTAAGGTCTGTTTACCCGACATAAACTCTCCGGCATTCGATACGTTTGAAAAAGTTTGTGAATTACTCGGCTGCGTCGGCTTTGTCGTTCCAGTAATTACGATTGGTGAAAATCGAATCCCAGGTGTCGTCGTTTGCCTTCACCGCTTTCCAATCGGGCGCGTCCAGCATTTCCTTCCAGAAGCGATAAAAACCGCGATGGGATGTTTCGCCGATGAAGCTGGATCCAACAATCCCCGGAAAAACGGGGTGCGGACCTTCGAAGCCGGCACCCATGCTGGAGTTGATCCGGCCGTCGCGGGTGATGGTTCCGCGGTTGACAAAGGTGGACGACGACATGTTCTCGCCATCGTCGCTTTCCAGCGTTCCGGCAGTGCCGAAACTCCGGGTGGCTTCGCGCTGGATCATGCTCTTCGTTTCCGCGTCGGCGTCACGCGGCACCATCGTGTAGGTCCACACTTCAATCTCGTGCGGGCCACGCGGATGCCAGACCTTGAACGTATTGGTTCCGTAAAGGAACGAGCAGCTCGGGAAGATCGAGCAGTTCCAGTGGCCAACATAAAGTTCTTCACGCTCCGGTCCGAACTTTCGGCCAACTTCAGCGCGGGTGTCGGCAAGGAATTTTGCCCAGCCATCGCGCTTTACGTGGATCGCCGGGGCGGCGTTGTTGATCACTCCGAAGCCATGCCCGTGCCGGGTTGTGAACTGATAGCCCAGACTTTCAAAGGGCAGGTCCGCCCGGTTCCCGGACAGACCGGCAAGTTCGCCGCCGATCTGGGCCAAGGCGCCGGCGTGGGTCCAGCCGACATGGTAGCCATCGCCGACGAAATTCTCTGTCGGCACCTTCCAATTGCAGGCCAGAAGACTTTTCATCGGCGGACCCAGCAGCTCCATCCCGCCACCGGCACCCTCCCAGATCGTATCGAGGTACCAACGGAATTCGCCCAGATATTCCTCCAGGCCTGGAGCGTCGGCATCGCCGCAGCCGAAAATGAAGCCCTTGTACGTCTCTACCCGAACGTGCTTGGCACCCAGCTTCGCCTTGTCGAGCTGGCCATGATAGCACCGCGTTTCGAGCGGGACATCAACCAGACTGCCGTCCTGACCAAAAACCCAGCCGTGGTAGTTGCAGACGAACGCCTTGGCATTACCGCTGTCGGCATGGCAAATCTGGTTGCCGCGATGGGTGCACGAATTGATGAACGCCCGGAACGAGCCATCTTGCTGATGCGACAGGATGACCTTGTCTTCAGCCATATAGGTGGTGATGAAATCGCCGGGCTTGGGAAGGAGCGACTCGTGGCCCAGAAACAGCCACGAACGTCCAAAAATGCGCTCCAACTCAAGGTTGTATACGTCCTTGTCCCAGAAAATCTCGCGCGACTGATTCAATTCGACATTGTCGACAAGGTTGGTGGTTCCAGGCATACTTCTCTCCGTACGGCTCTCTTGGCTTGAATCTAAAAAATTCAAACACTATAGGCAATGCGATGCACGATATGCAAAAAACTGCGCTTGCGCAAGTGCTGTTTGGCCTGTTTGGGCCCTGGTTTTGAGCACGCTTGCCCGTGGCCTCTCTGTCTGGCGAGACGCGCGATCGGCAGTCTGGAACTCGCCAACCTTGCTGCTTTGCCTGGCATCCTTTTTCTGGGCTTTGAATCCGATTGTCGCCCGCGCAGCGCGTGACTTGGTCTCACCAATGTCGCTTGCATTCTGGAGGTGGGTGGTTGCTTTTCTGTTCGTGCTTCCTTTCGCCTGGCGACATATCAGGGACGATAGGCAAACTCTGCGCGAGTCATGGCCAGTGCTTATGCCGCTCGGTTTTTTTGGTGTCGGGCTGTTCAGCTACCTCGTCTATGCGGGTCTACAGTATACTACTGCAACCAACAGCCTGATGCTGCAAGCCATCATGCCGATCATGACGATGGTGATACCTGCGGTTGTGTTCGGGGAGCGGTTGCGTCCACTTCTTGCTCTCGGCGCCGGACTATCGTTTGCGGGGGTCGTGTGGATCGTCACTCAAGGGCATCCGCTTGCCCTGCAATGGGGCGCACTCAACCGCGGGGATTTGCTCGCGGTGACGGCTGTATTCCTTTATTCGGCCTACGCCACCTTCCTTCGCAAGGCGCCGGCCGTGCATCACCTCAGCTTGCTCGCCGCCCTTTTTGCGATCGGCGCGGCGTCGTTGGCAACACCCTATTTCGCCATGCTGGCCAGCGAAGGCCTGTCGTTGCCGTCGGTCGAAGTCGTGGCTACCGTTCTGTATGTTGGGATATTTCCCTCGCTTGCCGCCTATGGCTTGTTCAACCGTTCGGTAGTGTTGATCGGATCGGTTCGCGCAGGGGTTTACATGAACTTGCCGACGGTGTTCGGGGTCGGACTCGCCATACCGCTCCTTGATGAATATTTATCTTCATATCATTTTGTGGGCGCGATCATGATCATCGCCGCGATCGCCATTTCACGTCGATAGCCCCGAGACTCTTCGAATGCGCAACCCAGGATGCATGAAGCCGTGACCGAAAAACAGCACAATCAGTCATATGCCGAAGCGTTTCGTCACGCTGCCGAAGACCCTGAAGGCTTTTGGGCGGACGCCGCGCAGACGTTGGACTGGTTTTCGGAGCCCCGGCTGACCTATGACGAAGATAAGGGCTGGTTTTCCGACGGGATTCTCAACACCTGCCACAATTGCCTGGACAGGCATGTCCTGGCAGGACGCGGCGATGCAGTTGCACTGAACTACGACAGCCCTTCTACAGGTGCCTTTCGCAGCTTCACCTATTCACAGCTGCTGATGGAAACGGGACGGGTGGCGGCGATGCTTGCCAGCCTGGGTGTGTCGAAGGGCGACCGGGTCGTCATCTTCATGCCGATGGTGCCCGAGACGGCCTTCGCGATGCTGGCTTGCGCACGATTGGGCGCGATCCATTCGGTGGTTTTCGGCGGATTCGCCGCACCGGAACTTGCCAAGCGGATTGATGATGCCAAACCCAAGGTAATCCTGACCGCTTCGTGCGGGCTCGAAGGGGCGAGGGTCATTGCCTACAAACCTTTGGTTGATGAGGCGGTCGAACTTTCGTTGCACAGCGTTGAACATGTCGTCCTTCTGCAGCGCGAGCGGCTGACGGCCGACCTTGGCCATGAGCGGGATATTGATTGGCAGGAACTGCGCAACCGCACCGCAAGCGATCCAATGCCAGCCTGTGTGTCGCTCGTTTCGGGGGACCCGCTCTATATCCTCTACACCTCGGGAACTACCGGCATTCCCAAGGGTGTCGTGCGCGACAATGGAGGCCATGCTGTTGCGCTTTCGTGGTCCATGGAGAATATCTATGGCATTGGTTCGGGTGACGCGTTCTGGGCGGCATCGGACGTTGGCTGGGTCGTTGGCCACAGTTACATCGTCTATGGGCCGTTGCTGGTGGGAGGAACCTCTGTCTTGTTCGAGGGGAAACCGGTTGGCACGCCCGATGCTGGCACTTTCTGGCGGACGATTACACGCAACAAGGTCAGAACCTTCTTTACTGCACCCACTGCGATCCGGGCGATCCGCAAGGAAGATCCCGAAGCAAGATCCTTGAAAGAGATCGGCACGGGCGAATGCCGCGCGATCTTCCTCGCAGGTGAGCGCGCGGACCCCGCAACCATTGAATGGCTTGAGCAGGAAAGCGGGCTGCCAGTGTTTGATCACTGGTGGCAGACCGAGCTGGGTTGGCCGGCCATCGCCTCATGTTTCGCGATGGGCGATTTGCGGCGCAAACCAGGCAGCGCGGGGCTTGCAGTGCCCGGCTACAAATTTGCAATTCTGCGCGACGATGGCACCGCGGTGGACGAGGGCGAAAGCGGCAACGTTGTCATTCAGACACCCCTGCCGCCTGGAGCCTTTCGGACGCTGTGGAACAACCAAGCTGGCTTTGCGAAAAACTTCGCCAGTTTTCCAGGCTATTACGAAACGGGCGATTCTGGCTATTGTGACGGCGTCGGGTTTCTCCACATCATGGGGCGGACCGATGACATCATCAATGTCGCAGGCCACCGACTTTCTACCGGTCAGATGGAGGAAATTGTGGCGCGCCTTGCGGAGGTCAGCGAATGCGCGGTGGTGGGCGCAAAAGACGCCGTCAAGGGCATGGCGCCGGTCGCCTTCATAACCGCACAGTCTGGGGCAGCGGATGAAGGCGCGATTGCCGGACTTGCAATCTCGGCCGTGCGCGCTGAACTGGGTGCCGTCGCGGCATTAAAGACCGTGTATGTGGTTGATCAATTGCCGAAGACCCGATCGGGAAAGATCCTTCGCAATCTGCTGCGCAAGATCGTTGATCGCGAACCTTTCAGTGTGCCGCCAACGATCGATGACCCGGCCATACCCAAAGCTATCGCCGCGCAGTTTGATGAACATTGATCCTCAGCCAGGCCAGTCTTGAAAGTCGCTATCGACCATACCTACCGAAGTCCTCCGCGCGACATTCCGGCTCAAGGAGGTTGTGGCAGCAGATGAACCCACTACACGTCGCTGATCATCTTTTCAGACGAATCCGTGCACCGAATTTTGCTCGACGCCGTTCCACATTTGAGGGAAAGCGCCTGGCATCTCACTCATCATCACCATATTTGATAAATTTGAAATATTGGACCAAGACATGAAGAAAACTAGTGAAGAATTTGATAATGGGATCAATGAAAATAATGATAAGAGGAAATCTATTCAGTCAGTTGAACTTGGTGTGCGCGTTTTATTGGCTTTAGTGGAGACAGGAGGAGATGAAGGGGCCTTTCTCCGCGAAGTGGCAGAACATTCAGGTCTGTCCCGCAGCCAAGCCCACCGGTATTTGCTTTCCTTTGTAAATACCGGGGTGGCCGAACAGGACGAAAGGAGCGGGCGGTATTATTTAGGCGGCCTCACGGTCCGTCTTGGCCTGGCGGCAATGGCACGGCTGGACACTGTGCGCATAGCCGCGCAGCATTTGGAAGATCTTTTGGCAGAAATGAAAACTACCGGCTTGCTTTCCGTGTGGGGCGATTACGGCCCAACTGTCATTCGCTGGATCGATGGTGGAATGCCGCTGTTTACAACTCTGCACACGGGATCGGTCTTGCCATTGCAGACATCGTCGACCGGGATCCTCTTTCTGACGCATTGCCCTCCTGAACAGACCAGGGAACGGGTCGAACGCGAGCGGGCTGAGGGTATTGTCGTCGATGACCTCGAACTTGCCGCGCAAATTGAGGAGGCCAGGCGGGTGGGTTTTACCAGGACTTACGGAACTGTCGTACCGGGACTATCGGCGACGTCGGTGCCGGTTCTGGATTCACAAGATCGCTTGGTCGCGACGATGAGTGTCTTGGCTCGTGCGGAACAAAAGACGTTTTTCAGCAAGGCCAAAATCGATAGGATCACTGGTGTGGCGCGCAGTGCAAGCAGGGCCATCGGTTGGCAGGGTTAGGCCGACACCAGATCACTCAGACTGTCAGGGTGAGAAGTAAAATAGTTGAGGGCAAGGCGTATGCACGCAGCATTGGGCCATTGCGACGTACCGAACGCCGAGCCGAAGAGCCCCGCCTGACCCAAACCCCGGTAGCAGCAGCTCCGTTAGCCAGATCAGGCCAATTCTGGACAAACGAGTGTCGGGTATCGCATTTGCAAAGCCATAGGAGCGAAATTTGATGTCTCGTCAGCGCCAACTTCACCTCGGTGCGTTCATGCGACCGGTCAGCATCCACACCGGCGCCTGGCGCTATCCCGGAGCAATCCACGACGCCAATTTCAATTTCCCGGCCATAAGGCAATTTGCGCGCAAACTGGAGGAGGGAAAGTTCGATGCCTTCTTCATGGCCGATCATCTCGGCGTGCTGAACATGTCGGTCGATGCTCTGCGGCGCAGCCACACCGTCACCTCGTTCGAACCTCTTACCCTGCTGTCAGCCCTGGCGGGCGCTACCGAACGGATCGGCCTGGTTGCGACTGCATCGACCACCTTTGAAGAACCCTTTCATGTCGCGCGTCGGTTTGCTTCGCTTGATCATCTCAGCGGCGGGCGAGCTGGCTGGAACGTCGTTACCACTGCAAACCCTGACAATGCCAAAAATTTTGGTTACGAAGTGCAGCCGGAACATGAAGGCCGCTATCTGCGCGCCCGCGAATTCTACGATGTGGTGACCGGCCTGTGGGACAGCTTTGCGGAGGATGCTTTCGTCTGCGATGCCGAGAGCGGAATATATTTCGATCCTCAACGGATGCACGTGCTCGATCACAAGGGACCGCATTTTTCAGTTCGCGGCCCGCTCAACATTGCTCGCCCGGTCCAGGGATGGCCGGTCATTTTTCAGGCCGGGGCCTCGGAGGCGGGGCGTCAGCTCGCCGCCGAAACGGCTGAGGTTGTCTTCGCTGCAGAATCGAATCTCGATGGTGGCAAGCGTTTCTATGCCGATGTGAAGGGGCGCATGGCGCAGGTCGGGCGGAATCCCGATCATCTGAAAATTCTGCCCGCAGCATTCGTCGTCGTCGGCGAAACGGTCGAACAGGCCCAGGCCAAGCGCGCCCAGCTTGACAGTCTGGTCCATTACGAAAGCGGCATTCAATCGCTTTGCGGCATGCTCGGGTTTGACGTGTCGGGCTTTGATCCCGATGGCCCGCTTCCGGAAATTCCCGAAACCAACGCCAGCAAGACTGCGCGGGAAAAGGTTATCGAGGATGCGCGGGCGCACAATCTGACGATCCGCCAGCTCGCCGCAAAGGCCGGCAGCTATGGGGGGCTCGCCTTTGTCGGCACGGCGGCATCAATCGCCGACGAAATGGAAATTTGGCTGGAGGAGCGTGGGTCAGACGGGTTCGTCGTCATGTTCCCCTATCTCCCGGAAGGACTGAACGACTTTGTCGATATGGTCGTGCCCGAATTGCAGCGCAGGGGCATTTTCCGCAAAGAATACGAAGGTACGACATTGCGCCACCATTTCGGACTTCCACGGCCCGAAAATCGCTTCTTCTAATTCCGCTTGTCCGCAAGCGGATGGGCAACGCAGGATGAAAGTTGGTCACGGCAATGGGGAAGATGACAAGCAAGGACGCTGCTGACGAATTCTGGCAATTTTCGCTGGAAGTCTATGCGAAGCCGCAAGTCGCTGACCTGTGTCTGGCCCTGCAGGACGAGCATGGATTCGATGTCAACGTTTTGCTGTTATGTCTATGGTTGGCGCAAGGCGAGGGCAGGACTCTCAGCCAATTCGAGATCGGTGACCTGCTGGGTGGTGTTGCTGCATTGAACGAAAACATGGTCTGGCCGGTGCGCGGTGCGCGGCGGTGGGCCAAGTCGTGGCTCCAGCAGGCACCGGACCTGCAAGCGGAAGCTGCAAGAGACAAGCTTTACACCAGCCTGAAGGCGAGCGAACTTCAGATGGAGCGCCAGATCCAGATCGAACTGGTCCGATTTCTTGCCTATGATGGCCAGCAACAGGGCCAACCACTGGACTTGTCCGCACAATCCGCCGCGCGATTGAGCCTGGAAGCTTATCGCGCGGCAATTGCGGCTCCGAAAGATACTGCCGCACTGCTGACGCGGTTGGCCCTCAAGGCCCTTATTTAACCGGCATCGCCGGTGTCGTCACGGGCGGTTCTGCGCTCATGATGTGAGCGTAAATCTCATCGATCTCTGCGTCGCTCAGCTCAGTTGGGCGGAATGGCGGCATTTCGATAAGCCCCTGACGCACGATCGTGCGCAAATATTCCCGATCAAGGTCGTCTCTGCCGAACAGCGATGCCACCGGTCGTCCTGCTTGTTCAAGTAGCATGGTTCCAGGGTGACCCGGGCCGGGGTCATGGCATCCCGCGCACATCAAAGCATAATTCTCTGCGCCGTCGGGTTTTTCGACCGTCGGGTCGCTGTTGCAGGCGCTCAATATGCCAAGGAGCGAAATGGCGATCAGTTTTTTCATTATGCCTCTAACTCGATTGATTGCAGGGCAGATCAGGCGGACGCGAACAGCGCAGTTGGGTCAAGGGCCTTTTTGACCCTCGAGTGGAGTGTCGAAAGTCCGCCCGAAGCGAATGTCTTATCGACCGTGGCGCTCAGGCCCGGTTCGGTGAATACTTGCCCGAAACCGGCCTCCGCCTGTGCCTCGATCAAGGCTTCGGCGCAGGCGCGAGCGCGCGCTCCGCTGCGCTGGTCCGACCCAGTGCTTGGGAGGAACTGGCGGTGGTTGGCTGAACGCCATATGGCGACAGCTTCACTGACCATATCGAAACCATGCTCTGCGCAGGTATCGCGTGAAAGCTCGTAAAGACGCATCGCGTCTTCACCATCGACCGGGCTAACCGGGTTGACCGTCAGCGCCTGGTTGCCGTTCCACTGTGCGATTGGTGCCGGAGGGCTGGCCACAGCCCCTGTCATAGTCCCCATTCGCCATGACCAGAGCCGGGGATCGACGCCACGACCGTCTGCGATGACTTTCGCCCCGGGGACCGATCCGAAGGCGCCGTTGACCAGATCCCACAGGATCGGGACGTTGTCTGGCAGACCGTAGAGCGAACCGTAGAGATTCCAGTAACCCAAACCCATCGCCTTACCAGCCGCTTTGACCGCGCTGGCCGCCATCGGGCCCTGACCGGCGTAGTCGCTACGCTTCTTGCCGAGCAAGGCGGCTTCGTGAAGCGCATTACTTACGGCAACGCCATTTGCCACAACCATGTTCAGTTTGAGGGGGCCGAGCACATCGAGCAGCGGAGCCAGCCCGTCCTCGTTTTCCACGGTAACCATGAATGTCTTGAAAGCAGGCGGTTCCGGCATCAGCCACGTGCCGACCTTGGTTGGCACGGCGAAATCGGATTGTGAGAACAGTCCGTCGACCCACGGGCCGTACCCGAACTTGAACAATTGCCAGCAGGTGCTTTTGGGCATGGCGCCCATGCCGGTGCGGACCAGCCTGCCATCGGCGAGCATGACTTCAAGGCCGCATTGCATCAGACTATGATCCGAATAGGGTGTGTAGCCCGCGCTCCGTTCCACGAAGCTGGCGGCCACGCTCGCATCGGGATTGCCGGGGAAATCCACCCAAAGCTTGATATTCTTGCTTTTGATATAGGCATCGAGCTCGCGGAAGGTGACGCCGGGTTCGACCAGGCAGTAAGCCAGTTCCTCGTTCACCTCGAGGACCTGGTTCATGCGCTGCAAATCGAGCACGATAACCTTGTCCAGCCCGGTTTTCTCAAGACCATGCGCGCCATTACAAACAGGCTGCAATACCCCGCCAGCGCCTTTCGCCGCACTTAGCGCAACTGCCAGCTGCGCTTCATTTGCGGGCAGGACAACACCGACCGGAATGGCGAGGGGTGTGGCGTAGCGGGCCAGCGCAGCGGGCGATTGGTCGACCGCTCCGGCGCCCAGAGCTGCTTCAATTGCTGTCAGTGCAGCCGCCTGGCGAGCCTGATCTATCATCCTTGTTTCCTCATTTGCCTATTGCTGAAGTATTTTGGGATAGCGATCGAGATTTCCCGCATCGACGGCGAAGTCTGCCGAGCGGACCCCGGCCCCGATGGTGCTGGCCGGTTCGCTGTCACGCCATGAAAAGCAGCAAGTCACGCAGCGATAGATCGTCCAGACAACGGTGTTGTCCTCGCGCCCCTGATAGTCTTCGATTGCGCCTGTACTCGAACAGCGCGGACAGAGCGTCTCGCTCATTTTGCAACTCCTTGCTGAAGTAACCGGATTGCGTTGCTCAACGCATCAAGGTCCGGGCCAGTCGGTGGACTAACGAGATGCGCCTCGCCGATGGGATCGGGCCGCAGGTAGCTTGTCGCGTCAATGATCAGCCGGTGGCCCTTGCCAGGCACGACCGCAGACGGGTCGATCGGCACGGCAGGCATATTTGGGAGTACGATTATATCGTCGGCGCGGGTACGCGTCGACAGCGCCCACATCACCTGGTTGAGGTCGAAGGGGTCGACATCGGCATCGACCATGATCAGGTTCTTGAGATACATTACGCCGTGCGGCGTGCTCAGCGCACGCAGAGCAACGGTCTTGGCGAAGCCGGCCATCCGGTTTTTGACCGAGATGATCCCGGTCAAACCGTGTTGGTAGAGCGCGTTGACAGCCGTGACTTCGGGAAAGTCCTTGCGCAACTGGGCATATATAGGCGCGGAGGTGTGCAACCCGATCAGCGTGTCGTGTTCGGTCCAGCCACGGCCGATGTAGATATTCTCGAAGATCGGATCTCGGCGATGCGATACCGCCGTAACCTTGAAAATCGGCGCCTTGCGGACCCCGCTGTAAGAACCGGGGAATTCGCCGAACGGACCTTCCAGCACACGCTCGCCCAGCTGCATTTCCGCTTCGATCACGATCTCGCTGTCGGCGAGAATATCTACGCCATTGCCAGATTTGGTAAGTCTGATCGGCGCGCCCATCATCGCCGAGGCGTAGGCGTACTCAGATTCCTCGTAACCGATCGGCGTGGCGGCGAAGACCGCAAGTCCCGGGTGGTTGCCGAGCATGACCGCGATCTTCAGCGGCAGGCCGTTGCGTTCGGCCGCCATGATCTGCCGACCCATGTCGTGCGACGGAATAGTCATCAGGCTGAAGCTATCCGGGCCCTGTACTTGCAGCCGGTAGATGCCGACATTCTGCTTGCCGAAATTGTCGGGATCTTCGGGATCGCGTGACGCGACCGAAGCCTTGCCCATGAAGAACCCGCCGTCGTATTCGTTGATGCGATAAACCGGGAGGATGTCGTAGAGATTGATTCCGCTTTCGACCCGGCACTCATGGACCGGAGCCTGGCCTTCGGGAACGTAACTGATCTGAGCCTCGGCATCGCCCCAGCGACCGGCGATCTCGAAGAACAGCTCGCGGATTGTCGTGCCCTTGGGCCGGCCCAGCAGCAACGCGATATTGTCCCATGAACCGTGGACGCCTACGACGGTACGCTTGCCGGGATAGCCGGCGATGTTGTCGAACAAGATCGCGGGCGCACCATTGGCATCGCGCGAAGCCGCGACCGCGACATTGCGCAGGTCGGGTTCCGGCAGCACCCGTTCGCTCCAGGTGATCGCCTGGCCTTCGCCTTCAAGAAGTTCAAGAAAGTCCCGCAACGAGGAAATGCCGCGCGCTTTATTGGCCAAGTCGTTCATATTCGGTTCCTAACGCGAGCGGGATTAGTGACCACTGGGATTGGCCGTGGCGGACTGGATCGTAACCCATTTCCACTCGGTCATGATCTCGAGGTCGGCTTCGGTGCCCTCGCGTCCGAAGCCGGAAGCTTTGGTCCCCCCAAACGGTACGTGCGGCTCGTCATGAAGGGTCGGGGCGTTGATATGGACCATCCCGCTTTCGGCCTCGTGAGCAAAGCGCAAGGCCTTGTCCAGATCACGGGTGAAGATCGAGGCGGATAGGCCGTACTCGGTATCGTTCGCCAGTTCGATCGCCTCTTCGAGCGTGTCGAACGGATAGAGCGAGGTGACCGGCCCAAAGGTTTCTTCGTAGCAGACAGTCATGTCGGCAGTAACGCCGCGCAGCACCGTCGCGGAGCAGCAGTTGCCAGTCCACTCCGCACCGGCCAGCACTTCGGCCCCTTTTGCGCGGGCATCATCGACGTGGCTGCGCACCCGATCGCGTTGGCGTTCGGAGATGATGGGGCCAAGCATGGTGGTGGGTTCGCGCAAGTCGCCCATCTTGGCTTTGGAAGCTGCGGCGGCGAAGGCCTTCGCAAAATCATCAAAAATGGAGCGTTCGACATAGATGCGCGACGCGCCCATGCAGACTTGGCCCTGGAACATGAAAATGCTGAAGAGTGCCGCTCCAACCGCTTTTTCCAGGTCGGCATCGGCGCAGACGATCAGCGGGCTCTTGCCGCCAAGCTCAAGCGTATATTTCTTGAGGTTCCTGGCTGCGATCCCGGCAATGTGCTTGCCGACGCGCGAGGAGCCAGTGAAAGTAATCGCAGCGACATTGGCATGACCGGTGAGCGCATCGCCGATTTCGGCACCATTGCCGTAGACGATGTTGAACAGGCCATCAGGAACGCCCGCCTCACGCCACAGATCTGCGAGCAAGTCAGCCAGGCGCGGTGCGGCTTCGGAGGGGAGCAGAACGAAGGCGTTGCCGGTTGCAAGCGCCATGGCGGACTGCTTGATCCCCTTGATCAGCGGAACATTGAACGGCGTTATGCCGGCAACGACACCAACCGGCTGGCGCAGGCTCATGCTGAAACGGCCCGGTGTGTCCGAAGGAATGGTTTCGCCTCGGACCCGGCGCGGAACCCCGGCGGCAGCACGCAGGAACCCGATCGCGAACCGGGTCTCGAAGCCTGCTTTGGCAACCGGCGAGCCGACCTCATCGATCACCACTTCCTGGAACTTGGCGACGTCGCGTTCCATGATCTCCGCCGCCTTGAACATCCAGCCCTCACGAACTGCGGCAGGTAGGTTGCGGTGCATGCGGAATGCTGCCAAGCCAGCTTCAACCGCGCGGTTGACATCATCGGCGGTGCCTGCAGCGGCCCTTGCGTAGACACTGTCATCGACTGGATTGAGGTCGTCAAAATAGGCACCACTGCCTGGCGCTACCCGGGCTCCACCTATCCAGTGGTCTATATTCTTCATACTTCTTCCATCCTTGACTTAGGGGTCCAAGCTGCCGTTTCGCTCACGATGTTTCTCGCATCGCTTTGGGCCAGATGCCCTGCTTGCCCGGTGAAAGAATGCCGTTGGGGTCCATCACGTCCTTGATGCGGTGGTGAAGGTCCCACAATGCTCCATCGTTGTGCTTATAGGTTTTGGCAATCTGGTCCATGAAGGCGAGGTGGGTGCGGTATTCGCCGAACCCAATTTCTGCCGCCTCATCGACCAACAGACCGAAGAGATCGTAGGCTCTATTGCGCATCGCCTCGTCGGCCCGGTCATACATGATCATCAGGATGTGATGCATGTCCCGCCAACCGACAAGGAACTCCCCTATGTAGTCGAAACCGAACTCGTGGCAGCGCCGCTTTATCATGTTGTACTGAGCGAGCGCTTCCGCGCCGCTTGGCGCTGAGATCGGCGAGAAATTGACGTGCCCGCCACCACCGATCCAGTTCATAATGCTGAATTCGGTCATATTCGGCTCGCCGCGCATCAGCCGCACGCGGTAATCCCAGGCAGGGTCATTCTCCCGGTCGAGGTACAGCTTCGCGCCGGGGATGCTCATCAAGGCTTCCTCGACGATCTTCCAGTTGTTCTCGATAATAGGGGGTGGTCCGTAGAGCGCACCGTAGTAGTTCCACATCCCCAGCTTGAGGTCCGAGGCGATCCGCGTGCGGGCCGACTGCGGGAGCGGGCCCTTGCCATCGAAGTAATGGCGACGTGTGACCTTCGCCGATGCTTCCCACAGAAGATCGACCGCAACGGCGGCGTTCGGGATGATCTGGTTAACCTTCAGCGGCCGGGTGATCTCGAAGATCGCCTCGAGATCCTCCTCACGCTCGTAGGTTATCATGAAGGGTTTGTAGCCGGGAGGTTCGGGCATCAGCCAGATGCCCATTTTCGTGACAACGCCGAAATTCGACTGGGTAAACATGCCGTCAAATTGCGGACCGGCGGCGTGTTTGGTTACCTGCCAGTGCTTCGATCCCGCGAGTGCGCCCTGGCCGGTCCGCACGACTTCACCGTCAGCCAGGACCACTTCCATGCCGCATTGCATGATGAAATGATCGCCATAAGGGGTGTAGCCTGCACCATGTTCCAGCGCGTTGCCCATCACGCCGCCCCATGCTGGCGCCGCGGGATCGATCCAGAGCTTGCTGCCGATCGCACGCAGATGCCGGTAAAGCTGCATGTACGAAACGCCGGGCTCGACAAGAGCATACCCGTATTTTTCGTTGACTTCGATAATCCGGTTCATCCGGCGCAGGTCAAGCATCACATAGCCGGACTTGCGCGGGGCAGGGCCGCCATAAGCGAAGTTGCGCCCGGTGCCGATTGTCCAGAGCGGAATCTTGTAAGCGTTGGCGATCTTGAGGATTTTCTGAATCTGTTCGACACCGTCAGGGGCAACGGCCGCTGAAGGCATAAATTCACCGTCGGCAAGGGGAGAATAAGCATCCCTGTAGCTCGACAGCGGTTGTTCATCGACATAAACACGGTCTTTGCCGACGACTCCTGCGAACTCTTTGAGCGCATTGGAGAAATCGGCGGCGGCAACCCCTTGGGGAACACTGCTGCTCACGATTGATATCCTTCAAATTCATAAACCCACGACACCAGCATACCAGGACTGCTGGCAAGTAACGCGCAGGACCCGGAGGTGCAGTCGTTTGAGACTTGAGGTGATCTGTTGCCAATTGCGCTCTGCAACTGGTGAGCAACTGCCACCGGCCAGGCGTGTGTCGTGTTCTCAATCAGGCGTACGCTTCCTTCGGTCCGATGACGCCATCTGCCGCCCGCAAAGTGATGCTGCCAGAACTGCCGCGCAAGGGCGCCGCGTTCGCCCAGCAACTGCCCTGCGATCATCGCGACGGGATCAGATGTCATCCCGATGATCGTCCCGGTGGTTGCTTCAAGTTCGTGCAGCAAGCCATTGAGGGATTGGTCGATGCGGATCACTTCGCTTGCAAAGCCGCTGTCGATCAGAGCGGAAGCGAACTGGCGGCTTTCAGGCACGCCACTTTCCTCAACCAGGGTGACAGTGCGGCTCCGGCCCGGTTCAGACCGCACAAGGGTGCCAAGCCCAACGGCAGCGGTGCCGAGCGCTCCGGCTCCTAAAACATCCCTACGCCTTAGATTCCAAGCCATCATGCCTGCCTTTCGATTTTCTTGAGTGGCAATGCCGGATCGGGGTTTTCGCCATTCAATCCCTGCCAGCGATCCTCCAGGTTGCGATGAAGTCCGAACTGATCGAGCACCCGCATGCAACTGTGATCGATAATTTCTTCGATGTTGAGTGGGCGATTGTAAAACGCTGGGACGGGAGGGAAGATCACCGCGCCCATTTCTGTGCACGCAGTCATATTGCGAAGGTGCGCCAGATTAAGCGGCGTTTCTCGCGTCATCAGCACCAGTTTGCGCCGTTCCTTGAGCATGACGTCCGCCGCGCGGGTGATCAAATTGTCGGACAGACCATTGGCGACTGCAGCCAATGTCCGCATGGAGCATGGCGCGATCACCATGCCTTCGCACAGGAACGAACCGCTCGCGATGCTAGCCCCTACATTGCGGCTGCTGTGCACGACGTTTGCAGCATCCTGGAATTGCTGCCGCCCATCGACAAGCTCTTCGCGGATGTTGAGCAAGGCAGCCTGCGACATGACCAGATGCGTTTCCCAGCCAGCTTGATCTTTCAGCATTGTCAACAGGCGCAACCCGTAGATCGCACCGGTCGCTCCGGTTATGGCAACGACGATCCGTTTCACGCGCGCACAGCGGCAACAAAGGTTGGTTCTGAAACTTCAACGAATGGGCAAGATACACTTGTCATCAATCTGTCACCCTTCCGCTTCGTCCGAGTTAAAAGGGGGCGGCAAGTTAAGCCGCCCCCCGACCCTAAGTTTTAGAATTCATAACCGATCCTGAGGAACCATTCCCGTGGGCGGGAATAAGTCGCCAATGCAACGCCGCCAACATCCAGATCTACATAGCCACCTTGGATGTACCGCTCATCAGTCAGATTGGTAACGCCTGCGGTGATCGTGATCTGATCTCCCGGGAGGGTGTACGAAGCGTTCGCGCCAAACACGCTGTAAGCGGGCTGGAAAAGCTGCGGGTTGTTCGCAGCGTCCTTGAAACTGCCGCTCTGATGATACCAATCGCCACGGAGTACCAGCTTGCCGTTTTCATCGTCGAATGCAGTCGCATTTACTGCAACGGTTCCTGTCCATTCAGGCACGAAAGCGAACTTGGAGTTGAGGTTAACAGGAAACGCGCTCGGATCCACCGCGCGATAGCCGGCATCCAGATAGCCCATGCCATAGTCAATCCGCAGCCAATCGGTCGGGGCAGCCTGCCCCTCGATTTCAAAGCCCTTGATCCGTCCGACACCACCGTTGCGAACCTTGGGGGCAATGCCCTCGTTCACGACGATCTGGATATCGGAATAATCAGACTGGAACACCGCCAGGTTCAACCGCAGACGGCGATCGAGCAGCTCGGTCTTGAGGCCGAGTTCGTAGGATTCGACGAATTCGGGCGTGAAGGCGGGGGTTACCAGTTCGCCCGGGAAGATGCGCTGGGTGAAGCCGCCGTTCTTAAAGCCTTTCGAATAAGAGATATAGCCCAGGATATCGTCGCTGAACGAGTAGTTTGCCGATATCGCCGGGGTCCACTCTTTGGCTTTTGCGGAAACCTCTACCGCCGGGAGAAGGTGGTTACCGCCCGGATTGGTTGCCGAGGGAACGCAGGCCGGATCAGGAAACCCACCAGGCACGAGCTGCGGAGCAGCCTGTCCGGTGATACAGCGAGCAAACTGGATGAACACACCATCGGGGTATGGCGGCAGTAGGCCGGCGGTAAAGTCGCGGGTAATGACCTGCGCCGACGGATCGAAGCGCTTTGTTTCGTCCGTGTAGCGAATTCCCGGGGTGATCGATAGCCGGTCCGTCACATCAAATGTCAGCTGAGCGAAAGCGGCGTAGCTGTCGTTGTTGATCTTGCCGCCGCTGAAGAAATTGGCGAATCCGAACCGCAATGGCTCGATATCCTCGCCTTTTTCCTTCAAGTAAAAAGCGCCTAATGTAAACTTCAGCCTGTCGTCGAGCACGCTTCCGACCAGCTGAAGTTCCTGTGAAGCTTGCCACAGGTCGATATTGTTGGTGAGCCCCAACACTTCATGAGGGGTGGCGTCAAAGTCGAATTCGATGGTCGATTTCTGATCACGATAGGCGCTGATCGATTTCAGGGTTACATTCCCTAGATCATACTCCATCGTCAGATTCGCGCCCCATAGGTCGAAATCGGATTGGTTGGGTCCGCCCGCCCATGTCGTGTCGATGTCGCCGGTAACCCAGCGAGAGGAGACACAATTGGGATTGCTGACCGGGGCCAGTTCTCCAGGCAGGCCGCATTGCCCGGCACCGCCGCCGAGCTTGTTGTAGCCAAAATTTGAACTTGGGAATGCGACTGTCCTGCCGTCAGGAAGCGTGACGATTTGCAGCAGATCGGGCGAATCCCGGTTCTCGAGAAGAGTGCTTGCTGCGGTCCCTTCGCGACGGATGTTAACGTCGCCTGCCAGTGTCGCGGTGAAATCAGCGCTTGGTTCCCATTTGAAGGCTACGCGTCCTGAGAAACTGTCCTTGTCACCCTGCCGGTCACCGTCAACCAGCCGCAACTGATAGCCGTCGCGCGTTTCATAGGATGCGACCGCTCGCATGGCGAGCGTGTCGCTGATGGGAACATTAATGATCCCCTTGAAGTCTGCCCGGTTGAACCGACCGGTAGCAGCCTCGAGCTTGAGCTCAAATTCGTTTGAAGGTTCGCGGCTGTTGACAATGATCGCGCCGCCAATGGTGTTCTTGCCGAACAGCGTACCCTGGGGGCCGCGAAGGACTTGTACACTTTGGATGTCTGCCATTTCCAGGAGACCGCCAACCGACCGCGCCACATAGACACCATCAACATAGATGCCCACGCCAGGGTCGACCGTGATATTGAAGTCAGTCTGGCCAACGCCTCGGATGAAAGCGGTGAGCGAGGCGCTTGATCCGGAGATATTCCCAACCGGCTGGATATTGACGTTCGGCGCATAGGACGCAACCTGAGCGACGTTGGTGATCTGCCGGTTTTCAATCATGTCACCGGTCATCGCGGTAATTGCGATCGGGGTTTCCTGATTGTCTTCTTCGCGTTTGCGTGCGGTCACCACAATGACGTCGAGACCGCCACTGCTCTGCTCAACAGCTGTTTCGTCAATTGCCGCATCCTGCCCCCAAGCGGGGGCCGATGACATGACCATAGCCAAGCCGCTGCCTGCTAGCATCAATGCTCTGTTAGTTGTGCGCCTAATTTTAGTCATTACTATCTCCCGTGAAATATTGTTCTAAAATTATGTTTATGTTGTGAGAAATTCAGTTAGAAAATATCCTGTCTTTTAGGAGCGGTTTTGTTAGAAGGATTTCTCCTGTTGACCACACTATCGCTGCCAAAAGTCGGGCAACACGTTTCTTGAAATTGTTAAGGAAAGATTGATTCATTGCCCTCAACACCTTCTCTCCGAAAGCAGTTATTACGATGCTAAATACGTGCGGCTTTGCATCGCGCGCAGCCAGACGCCGTGCTGTTGAGAGTGACGATATTTTTTGCACCCACACCCTAAAGCCCTCCCAACCGCATTATTCTTTTGTAAACGTTATACTTTGCAATTTAAGAAAGAAGATAACTTTCAAGAAAATCGAGGCGATCGTTGCCCCAGAATATCTGGTCATCGATAAACATCATCGGTGCGCCGAATACGCCCCGCTGGTAGGCTTGCGTACGCACCTTGCGATATTCGCCCTGGCCCGCGGGTGAAGCGACGAATTCACACAGTGCATCGGCATCGAGGCCAACGTCTTCGGCACAGCCGCGCAACTCACTTGGATCGCGCGGATCGATCCCGAGTCCCCAGATCAGGTGGTATGCCGCTGTAACAAATGCTTCGGCCCGCCCTTGGCTGCGGGCATAAAGCGCGGCACAGTTCCAATCTGCGCAGGCGAAGCTCGCAGGAAAGGTCAAAGGCACCTCGTACTTGGCCGCCCAGCGCTCCAGATCGGCCATCAGGACCTTTATCTTTGGAGCAACTTCGCGGTTGGACGGGCCATAGTTTCCGGCAGCAATCTTCGCCTCCGGAATGTCGATCGGCCAATATTCGATAACGCTGTCGGTCCTGCGGGCCAGGTCCGGCAGTTTCAGCTGCGCGAGATAGCTGAACGGACTGATGAAATCGAAATAGAAATCGATCGTTTTCGTCATGACGTGGTTCCGTAACCCACTAGCTTTTCGTAGTTTTCCCAGAATCCAACGATTGAACCCTCGGTGACCAGGTGATCTGCATCCTCCGCACGGCCTCCGCCCATGGCGATGTACGATTCTGCTTCCATTTCGCCGATGATGGCCCTTTGGACGATTTCGACAGCTTCACCATCTTCCATGGATACCAGCCCGGCCGGACCGATCAGGTTGGTTTGCTTTTGCCGGATAGCCTGCATCTCTGCATCATCATCAGCGTAGCCGAAATGGGTCCAGACAAGCTCGAAGCCGTCGGTGCCCTTGGTTACGGTCTGCCGCACCGCCAGGGTGTTCTGAATCTGCTGGAGCACCAGGTTCGGGAACACTGCGAGGATAACGAGGGTTATGCCATCATCGAATTCCTGCCGACCTTTAAGGAGCGACATGTCCTGCAGCTTGAATTCGGTGTCAAAGGTGCGAGAATCCCCATAGGCCTGCTTATCCGCAGCATCGTCGTTGCTGGCAGCGATTGAGTAGAGCAGCGAATGACGCTTGTTCGCGTCCATCACGCTTTTGCCCGTCTGTGTTGAACGGTACAGTCCGAAAGTGTTGTGGAACAGGTGCAGCAGACTTGCGTGATAAGGGTCGCGCGTGTTCTCCGCGTAAAGCTTCCAGTTGCCGTGCACATGCTGACGCTGGTCGCCCAGCACCTTGATTGGCTTGCACATGATGCGTTCGATGTGCTCGATCACGATCGGCCCCAGGAAATCGCGCAGCGGCTCAACGGTTTCAGAGAAACTGGCGAAAACCAGACCGCCAATGCTTTCCGCGCGGAGCTTTTTCAAACCGTGTTGCTTCATGTCGAAGTCACCGGGCATGCCGCCCTGACCCTTGAGGCCGCGCCGGAATGGGACTCCGATCAGGTTGCCTTCCAGATCATAGGCCCACTGATGGTATACGCATTCCAGATTCGGGCGGTTGCCGCGCACTTCGCGGCAAACCAGCGCACCGCGGTGCGCGCAGCGATTGACCACGGCGTGCACTTTACCGTCACTGGCACGGGTCACTATGACCGGAGTCTCGCCGACGAAGGTTGACTTGAAGTCTCCCGGTTCGGGCACTTCCGCTTCCAGGGCAACAAAAGACCACGTTTCACCCTGGAAGATGTTCTCCTGCTCTCGCCGATAATATTCAGGATCGGTGAATACGCGATACGGCACGCGGCATCCCGCGACTTCCGATGCATCGGAATTCTGACTGTCCCTAAGCGTTGTTTCTGGCATAAGTAAAATCTCAAAATTGGCTTAGATTGGGCGTACCATCATTGTATCTATGACATTCGTATCAAATACAGCGACTTTCGATGTAAAAAGCGGTTTCTCTCCGCTACAGTCGATCTCATCGATATATTTCCCGGAATTGTATATTTCCGTACGGCCGTCCGCTCGCGTCATGAATACGGTGTAATTTGTTTGTGCCGTGATTTTTAACTCGTGTTCTGACACGATGCGAGTAGGCCCAAGAATATGCCGATAGCTGTGCACCGGAAAGATATTTGCTTTGCGCAGCGATATGATGCGGTCGACCAGCATGCCTTTGCTATCACAGAATATCGCCGAGAGGCTCAGATTGCGCTCATGGTTCTCGCGCGCAATAACCTTGTAAATGCAATCGTCCGTGAACAGGTCTGGCCATTCCTCAAGTCGATCATCATCTATCCACTCGGCGTGGATGGCGTTGAGTTCGGTTGCGAGATGCTGCAAGCGAAGGCGCTCGAAGATGGCGAGATCCATCTCAGGCAACTCCGTCTGGTTGATCGATGCAAACCCACTCGTCGTCGATCGTGACGGGGTAGGTCTTGACCGGAACCTGACATGGAAAGGCCTTCGCCGCCCCAGTGGCGATATCGAACGATCCACCATGAAAAGGGCATTCGATGATGCCGCCATCTTGGTACCCATCAGTCAGCATTGCGTTTCCATGGGTGCACATGTTGTCGGTCACGAAGATGTCACCATCGACGTTGTAGACAGCCAGCGCCGGCAGTTGCTCCACAAACACGCCGACCGGTTCGCCATCCTTGACGTCAGCAACCGGGCAAAGACGCACCTTACTTGTCATCGCGCTTCGTAATCCTTTGATGTATTTGATATAACAGCGATTCTGGGGGCGGCTTACTGGAGAGGAATATCCATGCCGTACCCCTGGGCCTCATTGCCGTGACCGAAAATGTCGCGGGTGTAGAATTCCTGCTGGGCGGGCGCCTTGCGAGCACCCCAACCAAATTCCCACAACCAGCCAGAAGGGTTGGCGCAGTAGAAGGTGAGGGCCAAATCGTTGGCATGCTTGCCGAGCTGAAGCGCGACATCAATCTGCCGCTCGCGCACGATGTCGTGGGCGAGCCCGAGGTCGTCCAGTTCGGTATATTCAAACATCAGATGGTTGATGCGCTTTTCCATCGGGCCGAGGCCGAAGGCGACCGAGTGCTGCCGATCATTGCAATGCATGAAGTACGGCATGGCCACCATGCCGTTGGGCAGGTGCAACTGGTATTCAACCGATCCGCGCAGCCCTAACAGGCGGTAAAACGCGGCTGCTGCTTCGACATCGTCTTGGCGCAGGATGCAGTGACCGATCCCTTCTGATCCGGTGACGAATTTGCCGAACATGGGGCGTCCGGGGTGGAACGGCTTGTGGGCATCCACTTGCGGGCCGTAGAAGATTTCGGTGGGGTTTCCACCGGGATCGGTCAACTTGGCCAGGCCGAGCACGCGGCGCTCGCGGGCTTCGGCTTCGCTCGCCACAGTCACTGCTACCCCGGCGTTGGTCAGCTTTTCAACCATTGCCTCGAACTCGGTCGGATCACCAAGCCGCCAGCCCATGTAGGCCAGATCGTCAGTGTCGCCTTTGATAAGTGCAATGCGATGATGCCACAGATCCATCCGGAGATAGATCCGATCGCCCTCACCCTCGTCGACGACTTCCATTCCGGCAACCTCGGCTGCGTAGGCTCGCCACGCATCGAGATCTGTCACTGACATGCCCAGATATCCAAGTTCGGTGACCGATGACATTACCTGATTCTCCCAAAATTGCCGCCTTTTGGCGCTCTGTAAGGCATGCTCGACGACGCTAAACATGCGGCTTCGGCTACCAGATTCGAGATATTTTCTAGTCGAATGTTTCTCAGGGTGCAATACGTTGCACAAAATTATTTTTAGCGGTAGGACTCGGCTCTCTGCGATTGGCTGGTCGATTCGCCGATAGGCGATTGGCGTACAGGTAACCGTTCAACGACCGGTTTCAGTAACGGCAGCGGGGCCAAGTGATCGCAGAAGCGACGTCGGGCCAAGAGGAAGATGCGGGAGAGACAGATAATGAACGCGAAAGAACAACTGGTGGGGCGTATTGCCAACCTGCAGGTCCTGCGGGGGCGACTGCAATCCTGGTTGGCCAAGGATAAAACGCGCGGCATCTATCAGGTAGATCGTGCCGCTTTTACCGACCCGGAAATGTTTGAGCTTGAGGTAAAGTACGTTTTTGAACGCAACTGGGTGTTCGTTGCGCATGAAAGTCAGGTCGCTAAGCCCAACGATTTCATCACAACAAAAATCGGCAGGGTGCCTGTCCTTATTACGCGAGACAGGGCCGGGAGCCTTCGTGGCATGATCAATGCCTGCGCGCATCGGGGCGCGCGCGTCTGCCGTGAAAAGGCTGGAAATAAAAAGAATTTCATGTGCCCGTTTCATGGATGGACCTATTCATCGGCAGGCGATTTGCTGGACGTCACCGAAGAAGCGGCTGGCGGCTATGCGCCGGGCTTCGACAAGGCTGATTTTGGTCTGCCGAAAATTGCGCGCCTTGAAAGCTATCGCGGTTTCATATTCGCAAGCCTTTCCGACGACGTCTTGCCGCTTGAGGATTATCTGGCAGGGTCGAAAACGTTCATTGATCTGCTTGTCGATCAATCCCAGACCGGAGAGCTTGAGGTAATCCCTGGTGCCACCCGATATCGTTATCAGGGCAACTGGAAGATGCAGGTTGAAAACGGTCTGGACGGATATCACGTCAGCACTGTCCACGCCAACTACTTCATGACCGTTCAGCGGCGTGTTCTGGGCGAATCGAAAAACGATACCAAGGCGATCGATTTTGCCAATTTCAATCAGCAGGATGGCGGGTCGTTCTCTTTCAAGAATGGCCATACGGTCCTGTGGGCTGACTATGCCAATTTCAAGGACCGACCGAACTTTCAGTGGATCGATTGGCTGACTGCCAACCACGGGGAAGAGAAGGTATTGTGGATGAACAAACGGATCCGCAACCTCCAGCTTTTCCCCAATGTATTCCTGATGGACCAGACCAGCAGCCAGATCAGAATCATTCACCCGATTTCGGTCGATGAAACGGAAGTCACGACCTATTGCATCGCGCCTGTTGGTGAGAGTGCTGAGGCCCGGGCCTTGCGGATTCGGCAGTATGAAGACTTCTTCAACGCCAGCGGCATGGCGACACCCGATGACCTGACCGAGTTCAACAATTGTCAGATAGCTTTCGCTGCCGGCGAAGGCCGGGTGAACGACATGTCGCGCGGCGCTCCCAGATGGGAGAAGGGCGCTGGGCGTTTCGGTGCAGGACTGGATGTAGACGCCGTCCTCAGCAGTCCCGCCGTGGCCGACGAAGGCCTTTATGTTGCGATCCATGATGAGTGGGTGAACCGCATGAATTCGGCGATCGATCGCGAAAGCGCTGAACTGATGGCGTTTGGGGACAAGGAGCCGGTTTTGTGACTGACTTAGATGCAAAATGGCTGTCGGTGTTGCGCTTCCTTGGACGAGAGGCCGACGCGCTGGACGAGAAGGACTGGGATTCCTGGTTGGCGCTGTACGACGAGGAGGCTGAATATTGGGTGCCTGCCTGGGATGATAGCGAACGCCTGACCGCCGATCCGAAGCGCGAAATCTCGCTCATCTATTATCATAACAGGGGTGGGCTGGAAGACCGGGTGTTTCGCATCCGAACCGGCCGGTCCTCATCCAGTACGCCTGCTCCGCGGACGCAGCATATGTTCACGCTGCTGTCGGTCGAGGATACCGCTGCTGGTTTGCAGGTGCGAACCTCCTGGACTGTCACTTCGGTGCTTGAAGGAGATGTCACCATTTATAGCGGATCCGCGCACTACGACCTTGCGCCAGCAGGCAATTCCTTTGTGATCAAGCGCAAGAAGACGATCGTGATCAACGACGTCGCCAAGACCATGCTCGATGTCTACAGTATCTGACCGGCCAATGGGTTCGCTTGGCGCACGGCCGGTCGTTGGAACGCTGATCGGCGACCCTGCCGGGATCGGTCCGCAGGTTGCGGTCAAGGCGCTTGCGAGCGGGCAGGTTCACGAGGTGTCGGTCCCGGTTCTGGTCGGGTCGTCTGCGGCCGTCGAACGGGCCATCGACATGACTGGGGTCAAAGCGCGCGTGCGTGCCATGAAGTCGCTCGAGACGCCCAGTGACGATCCGGGCGTGATTGATGTGATCGACACGGGTGCCTTGCCTGCCGGGGTTCTGCCGCTGGGCGAAGACACTGAGGCGGCGGGGCACGCGACGGCGCAGTGGCTTGATGAGCTTGATGCGCTGGCGCGGGACGGATCCTTTGCGGCGACGATCATGGGACCGATCAGTACCGGTTCGCTGAAGATGGCCGGCAAGCTGGACAAGGTTATCAGCCCCACGCCCGGCGAGAGCTATCTCGTTTTGCTGACCGGCCCCTTGCGGGTTGCGCATCTGACTGATCATATGTCCTTGCGTCAGGTGATCGATGTCATTTCCGCTGATCTGGTGGCCAAGGCCATCGGTCAGATGAATGATGCCATGCGGTCTTGGGGCATTGCCAAACCGCGCATTGCGGTTGCCGGGCTTAATCCGCACGCTATGGGCGATGAGGAGCGGCTGGCCATCGCGCCGGGTGTCGAGCGGGCCAAGGCCATGGGGATTGCCGTAGAAGGGCCGGTCGCGCCGGATTCGGTCTTCCGCCAGTGCATCGAGGGCCGCTACGACATGGTTCTCGCGATGTTCCACGATCAGGGCCATATTGCTGTCAAGACCTGGGGATTTTCGGGCAACTGCGTAATCATAATGGGGCCGCCCTATCTCCACATGTCGGTCGCCCATGGCACCGCCTACGACATTGTCGGTTCAGGCATAGCGGACGCAGCGATGATGCTCAGTGCGATGCGCACCTGTGGGCGGCTCGCATCTGGGCAGGGATTTGAACTTGAAGGAGAAGCGAAATGAACACTCAAGTGCGGGTTGAGGCCCAGCGATCAATCCCCACGGCGATCGACTATAAGGTCTATCACGATCCCGAAATCTTCGCTGCGGAACAGAGCAACGTCTTCAAAGGGCGCACATGGTGTTACCTTGGACTAGAAGCCGAAATTGCCAATGCAGGCGATTTTCGGACGAGCCATGTCGGTGAAACACCGGTGGTACTGGTGCGCGGTCAGGACGGCAAGATCTTCGCCTGGGTAAACCGCTGCGCACACAAGGGGGCGACCGTGTGCCGCTCGCTGCGCGGTAACCAGGCCGATGGCGCTTTTGTCTGCGTCTATCACCAGTGGGCTTACGATTCCGAAGGAACGCTGGTTGGCGTGCCGTTCCGGCGCGGCATGAAGGGCGTCGGCGGCTATGACAAGGATTTCGATCCGGCCAATCACTCGCTCGAGAAGCTGCGGGTTGAGAGCTACAAGGGCATGGTTTTCGGCACGTTTTCGTCCGAGATAGAGCCGCTCGAGGATTTTCTAGGCCCCGTGATGCGCAAATATATCGACCGGGTTTTCCATCGTCCGATCAAAGTGTTGGGCTATTCGCGGCAGTATATGGCGGGCAATTGGAAGCTCTATTCCGAAAACAGCCGGGATAGCTATCACGGCGCCTTGCTGCATCTGTTCTACCCCACCTTCGGCATTTACCGCCAAAGCCAGGACAGCGCCGGAGAGCTTACGGAGCAGGGCTTCCATAATGTCTTTACGGTGTCCAAGCCCAAGGGCGACATCGATTACACGTCGTTCGGCGACGAAGCCAATCGGGAGATGCAAGGGGCGACGAAATTGCAGGATGAAAGACTGTTGCAATTCCGGCCCGAAATTGACGACGATGTGGGGCTGCACATCCAGTCGCTGTTCCCCAACGTGGTGCTGCAGCAAATCCAGAACACGCTGGCGACCCGTCAGATCGTGACGCTTGGCCCTGACAAGACAGAGCTGGTCTGGACCTATTTTGGCTATGCCGACGATGATGAGGAAACAACGCGGCACCGCCTGCGCAACCTGAATCTTGTTGGGCCTTCCGGGCTGATATCGATGGAGGACGGCGAAGCAGTCGAGCTTTGCCAGCAGGGGACCATCGGGGCGGAAGGCAAGTTTAATTTCATCGAAATGGGTGGCGACGATGTGCGCGAATACTACGCGCCGATGGGCATGGATGAGAACGCCGTGCGTGGATTCTGGAAAGGGTATCTGGAATTGATGGGTGATGCCTTGTCGGCCTCGACAGCGGAGGTGCCGGCATGACGATCGCCGATCCCGTTCTGCAAGGTCTGATCGATTCCCTGAACGCCGCTTACGGCCTATGCCTCGATGACGGGCGTCTTGAAGATTGGCCCGAGTTCTTTGTTGAAGATTGCCTCTATCAGGTGATCGCTCGCGAGAATGTCGACAATGGCCTGCCTGCCGCAGTGATGTATTGTGATAGCAAGGGGATGCTGGTGGATCGCGTGGTGGCCCTGCGCCATGCCAACGTGTTCCCCGAACATTTCAGTCGTCATCTAATCTCTCGGGCGGTTGTGACCGGTAGCGAGGGGAACACGGTCACGGCGGAGGCCAGCTATGCCGTGCTGCAAACCCGCAACGACGGTGAAACGCGCATCTATAATGCCGGGAAGTATATCGACAGGTTGCTGGTCAAGGACGGCGCGGCAAGGTTGGTCAGCCGGACTTGCGTCTACGACACCCACCGGATCGCGACCCTGCTGGCGACCCCGATCTGACGGCCGTAATTTTTACCGACAAGAGACAAGAGGAGAAACACAATGCAATTGTTCATCAGTCCCGGCGCCTGTTCGCTTGCACCGCATATTGCCCTGCGCGAAGCCGGCGCGGTTTTCGAGGCGGTCAAGGTCGATCTCGCAACCCGCAAAACCGAAGCAGGCGACGATTTTCTGGCCGTTAATCCATCCGGCAAGGTCCCGGCGCTGACCCTGGACAACGGTCAGAGCCTGACCGAGAACCCAGCTATTCTGCTCTATATCGCCGATCAAAATCCCAAAGTCGGCCTAGCGCCAGCCGAGGGCAGCTTTGAGCGTTATCAGCTGTTGAGCCGCCTCAGCTTCCTCGGCTCGGAATTCCACAAGGCCTTTGTGCCTTTGTTTGCTCCCGGAGCATCCGATGAAGCCAAGGCGGCGGCCGCAGTGGCGGTCGAGAATCACCTGGCAGCGCTCGACAAGGAACTGACCGGGCGGGATCATTTCGCCGGCGATTCGTTCAGCGTCGCCGATATCTACCTTTTCGTGATGCTCGGATGGCCTGGACATGTGGGCATCGATATGTCTGCATATCCCGCGCTCGGCGCTTATGCCGGCAAGATCGCGCAGCGTCCCGCTGTGGGTGCAGCGCTAAAAGCCGAAGGTCTGGCATGAGGCAGCGCGTGAACCGCTCGCGGACATACGGCGAGTAAAGCACATTCACTAATTGCCAATGCGTTCTGTTTTGTGCAATACATTGGGAAAGCGATTCTAGCGCCCGCCTATAATGTCTTCCGTAAAGACGACGGGAGGCGCTTAGGATTGAAGGCGGTAAAGGCGCGATCGGGAGAGATATGGCCACCGCAACGAAAGAAGATGCACGCCCCGAGATCGGCAAGTCGCTGGTGGTCGATGGCAGTGTTACCAACTACCATGATGTGGGCGAAGGTCCGCCGGTCCTGCTTATCCATGGATCGGGACCAGGTGTCACGGCATGGGCTAACTGGCGGCTCAATATGCCAGCTCTTGCGAAACAGTTCCGGGTGATTGCGCCGGACATGTACGGATTTGGTTATTCCGATTCCAAGGGCCGTATCGAAGACAAGCAGATCTGGGTCGACCAGATTGCCGGCCTGCTCGACGGGCTTGGCATCGACAAGGTGTCGATGGTGGGCAATTCGTTCGGTGGCGGCATTGCGCTGGCTTTCACGATCGCGCATCCGGATCGAGTCGATCGGGCGGTACTGATGGGGCCGGCCGGTCTTGAGTTCCCGATCACGCCTGCGCTCGATGAGGTCTGGGGCTATGTTCCCTCGGTCGAGGCCATGCGCTCGTCGCTCGAATATCTTGCCTGGGATCACAGCAGGCTGACCGACGATCTGATCAAGTCGCGATACGAAGCAAGTATGCGTCCTGGTGCACAGGAACCGTATCATGCGACGTTTGGCGGCGCGAACCGTCAAGCCAATATCGCGATGCTGGCAAGCCGCGAAGAAGACATTGCTGCGCTGCAACACGAAATGCTGGTGCTGCATGGCCGGTTCGATCAGGTTATTCCACTGGAGTCGAGCGTACGCTTGGCAACGCTGCTGCCTCGTGCTGACCTGAACGTGTTCGGCGAATGCGGGCACTGGGTTCAGATTGAGCGCATGGCCAGCTTTAACCGAGTTGTGTCTGAATTTTTCACCAACGGCCTCAAGGGCTGACGCATACAAGGAGAACTGAAATGGCTTTGACCGGTGTAATTCGCCCTGGATATGTGCAACTGCGGGTCCTCGATCTCGACGAGGCTATTGTTCATTATCGTGACCGAATTGGTCTCAATCTCGTCAGCGTCGAGGATGGGCGTGCCTTCTTCCAGGCGTTCGACGAATTCGACCGCCACAGCATTATCCTGCGCGAAGCCGATACCGCTGGGCTTGACCGGATGGCGTTCAAGGTCGCGAAAGACTCCGATCTTGATCATTTTGCCGAACGCCTGCTCGACGCGGGAGTGCACGTCGATGTCATTCCCGCTGGCGAAGATCCGGGTGTCGGACGCAAAATCCGCTTCAACACGCCGACCTCGCATGTGTTTGACCTATACGCAGAAATGGAGCTGTCCGAAACCGGGCCGGCGGTCCGCAATCCTGATGTCTGGATAGCCGAACCGCGTGGCATGCGGGCAATCCGCTTTGATCACTGCGCGCTCAACGGCGTGGACATCTCGGCGAGCGCCAAGATCTTCGTGGAAGTTCTCGACTTCTCAGTCACCGAGGAACTGGTCGACGAAAGTACGGGGGCACGTCTCGGTATTTTCCTTTCATGCAGCAACAAGGCCCATGATGTCGCCTTTCTGGGCTATCCGGAAGATGGCCGGATCCACCACACTTCGTTCAACCTCGAATCCTGGCACGATGTTGGGCACGCGGCTGACATTATCAGTCGCTACGATATCTCGCTCGACATCGGCCCGACGCGCCACGGGATCACTCGCGGCCAGACGATCTATTTCTTCGATCCGTCAGGCAACCGCAACGAGACGTTCAGCGGCGGCTATTTCTACTACCCCGACAACCCGCGCCGCATGTGGCAGGCAGAAAACGCGGGCAAGGCGATTTTCTATTACGAGAAAGCGCTGACCGACCGTTTCATGACGGTGAACACCTGATCATGGACGGTTTGGTGACAATCCGGACAATCGGACACGGCTTGGCCGCACAAGCGGTTTCGGCCGCCGTCGCCAAGGGCGAGGAAGCCGGTTGCCCGGTCGTTGCCGCCGTCATCGGGGGAGGGGGCGAACTGGTGGCTTTGCTGCGTGCGAGCGGCACACCCTTTCCCTCGTCACAAATTGCCCAGGACAAGGCCAATACCGCCGCCAGCTTTCGGGTTGCGACGCCTGACGTGTACCAGATGGTTTCGGGCAATCCGGCGCTGTGCACCGGAATTACCGCGCGACCGGGCATCGTGATGTTTGGCGGGGGGCTGCCGATCGTTATCGATGGCGAATTCGTCGGCGCAATCGGCGTATCTGGCGGATCTGAAGAACTCGATATTTCCTGCGCCAATGCCGGCCTCTCTGCGATCGGCGCAGAGCAGCAGTGAGCGGCCGGTGCCTCAATACATTGGAACGATAGAAATCAAATGACTACCAATCCGCCTCGACCTGTAACCGACACCATACTCAATTTCATTGGGGGCTCCTTTCGCAAGGGCAGCCAGGGAAAGACCTTTGACAACGTCAATCCTGCAACCGGACAAACGATCGGCACGGTTCATGAGGCAAGCGAAGCCGATGTCGCCGATGCAGTGGCGGCGGCGAGGGCGGCGCTCAACGGACCGTGGGGAAAGATGACGACTGCCGAGAGGGTCAAGTTGATCGTCGCGGTGGCCACCGAAATCGAGCGCCGTGCGGATGATTTTCTCGATGCCGAGGTGGCCGATACCGGCAAGCCCCGTCAGGTGGCTTCGCACATCGACATTCCTCGCGGCGCGGCGAATTTCCGCATGTTCGCCGACGTTATCGCGACGATGCCAGGTGAATCCTTCACCACACCGACGCCCGATGGTGGGCAGGCGATCAATTATGCCGTGCGCAAGCCCAAGGGCGTGATCGCGGTGATCTGCCCGTGGAACTTCCCGTTGCTGCTAATGACCTGGAAGGTCGGACCGGCGCTAGCCTGCGGAAACACAGTGGTAGTCAAGCCTTCGGAGGAAACCCCCCGAACAGCAGCGCTTCTGGGCGAAGTCATGAACGCGGTCGGGATGCCCGAAGGCGTCTACAACGTCGTCCATGGTTTCGGCGGCGACTCGGCAGGCGAGTTTCTGACCTCCAACAAGGATGTCGATGCGATCACTTTTACCGGCGAGACCGGAACCGGGCAGGCGATCATGCAAAAGGCTGCAGTCGGGGTCCGCGACGTTTCTTTCGAGCTCGGCGGCAAGAACGCGGCGATCGTCTTCGCCGACGCTGATCTCGACAAGGCGATAGAGGGCCTGTCACGCTCGGTCTTCCTCAACACCGGGCAGGTCTGTCTCGGCACAGAGAGGGTCTATGTTGAGCGGCCGCTGTTTGATGAGTTCGTCCGGCGGATGACGCTGGCGGCGCAGGCATTCAAGCCCGGTGCCATAGAGGATCCGGCCTACCTTGGGCCACTGAGCAGCGCAGAGCACCGCGATAAGGTGCTCGGCTATTACGCGAAAGCGGTCGAAGAAGGGGCGACGGTTGTCACCGGCGGCGGCGTTCCGAAAGTCGATGGCGATCAGGCGCGCGGCTTCTACGTGGAGCCGACGCTGTGGACCGGACTTGCGCACGACGCCACGGTGATGCGCGAGGAAATCTTCGGTCCGTGCTGCGGGGTAATCCCGTTCGACTCCGAAGACGAGGTTATCGCGCTGGCCAATGACACCGACTACGGATTGTGCGCGACCGTGTGGACCGAAAACCTTTCGCGCGCGCACCGGGTGGCAGCGGCGATGCAGGTCGGTGTGTGCTGGGTCAATTGCTGGTTCCTGCGCGATCTGCGCACGGCGTTTGGCGGGTCTGGCCATTCCGGGATCGGCCGGGAGGGCGGTGTCCACAGCCTCGAATTCTACACCGAAACCGCAAACATTTGCGTGAAGCTCTGAGATTATGACCATGGAAACCACGATAGACCCTCGGGTCATTCAACAAGCCGCCGAAATGCTGCGTGGAGCTGCGACAAGCGGAACACCCGTGGCGCCAGTTCGCGATCTCATTTCGGCGGGCGGGGTTGATGCTGCCTATGCCGTGCAGGAGGTCAATACCCGGCACTATGTCGACAGCGGACGAAGACTGGTAGGCCGCAAGATCGGCCTCACTTCGCTTGCGGTCCAGCGGCAGCTTGGCGTCGACCAGCCCGATTACGGCATGCTGTTTGCCGACATGGACGTGCCTGAAGGCATACCGGTTTCGCTTGATCAGGTGATTCAGCCCAAGGTCGAAGCCGAGATCGCGATTGTCATCGGTCGCGACCTGCCGCATCCCGATCTGACGACCGCAGAAATGATCCGCGCGGTTGAATATGTCGTGCCGGCGATCGAGATCGTCGACAGCCGGGTGGCCAACTGGGACATCCGCATCTGGGACACCGTGGCCGATAACGCCTCGAGCGGGCTGTTCGTGCTGGGCGCGGTTCCGCGCAAGCTCGATGGGCTCGATCTGCGTGAATGCGGAATGGTGATGGAGATCAAGGGCGAACCCATTTCGGTCGGCGCTGGTATCGCCTGCTTGGGCAGCCCGATCACCGCATCGTTGTGGCTGGCGCGGGTCATGGCGCGGGTCGGCCGGCCGCTACTCGAAGGCGATGTGATCCTGTCCGGTGCGCTCGGCCCGATGGCCGGGGTAAAACGCGGCGATGTCGTCGAGGCGAGAATCAACGGAGTTGGAACAGTTCGCGCAGAATTCGCCGCGGACGGCAACTGAAGATTTGATGAAAGGCAAGCGTATGCCCAAGATGAAATGTGCGATCATCGGCTCAGGCAATATTGGTACTGACCTGATGATCAAGATGCTCAAGGGTTCGGATGTGCTCGAACTCGCTGCGGTGGTCGGCATCGACCCAGCATCGGAAGGGCTGGCGATGGCCCGCGAGCGCGGTGTGACGACCACCCATGAAGGGATGGACGGGCTGCGCAAGCTGCCGGTTTATCCGGAGATCGGAATCGTCTTCGATGCAACCTCGGCTTACGCCCACAAAGTGCATGATGCCGCGCTACAGCAGGACGGCAAGCTGGTCGTTGACCTGACGCCTGCTGCTTTAGGGCCGTTTTTCGTGCCCCCGGTAGGAAATGTGCTCGACAGCAGCGTCCGCAACGTGAACATGGTCACCTGCGGAGGCCAGGCTACCATCCCGATCGTTGCCGCCGTATCGCGCGTGAGTCCTGTCCATTACGCAGAAATTGTCGCATCGGTATCATCGCGTTCGGCAGGGCCGGGCACCCGCGCCAATATCGACGAATTTACCCGGACCACAGCAAAGGCGATCGAGGTCGTCGGCGGTGCGGGCCGCGGACGCGCGATTATCATCCTCAATCCGGCTGAACCGCCGATGATCATGCGCGATACGATCTTCACGTTGACCGATCAGGTTGACGAGGATCTTATCCGCCAGTCGGTGCAGGACATGGTGCAGACCGTCCAGTCATACGTCCCCGGCTATCGCCTCAAGCAGGAAGTGCAGTTCGAACGGTTCGGCTCGAACCGGCCCCTCGAAATCCCTGGTTATGGCGAGTTCGCCGGTCTCAAAACCAGTGTTTTCCTCGAGGTAGAGGGGGCGGGCGACTACCTGCCCAAATATTCCGGCAACCTCGACATTATGACCGCTGCGGCCAAGGCGGCCGGCGAGCGGCTTGCACTGCAGAACCTAGAAAAGGTGGCAGCATGACCTTCAACCCTGAAACCGGCAAGCTTTACATCCAGGACGTCACCCTGCGTGACGGGATGCACGCCATCCTCCACATGTACGGCACCGACAGCGTCCGCACGATCGCCAAGGCCTTGGACGATGCCGGTGTCGACGCCATCGAAGTCTCACACGGCGATGGTCTTAACGGCACGTCTTTCAATTATGGCTTTGGCTGCCACACTGACTGGGAGTGGATCGAGGCGGCAGCTGACGTGATCAAACGGGCGGTGTTGACCACACTGCTGGTGCCCGGCATCGGCACTGTCGAAGAGCTTCGCCGCGCTTACGCATTGGGTGTTCGCTCGGTACGAGTCGCAACCCATTGCACCGAAGCAGACGTTGCCAAGCAGCACATCGGTATCGCCCGCGATCTTGGTATGGATGTATCGGGCTTTCTGATGATGAGCCACATGATCGACGCCGAGGCGCTGGCCCAGCAGGCCTTGCTTATGGAAAGCTACGGCGCGCACTGTGTTTATGTGACCGACAGCGGCGGCGCGCTCGACATGGACGGTGTGCGCGATCGGCTGCGGGCTTACGACCGCGTTCTCAAGCCAGAAACCCAGCGCGGCATGCATGCCCACCACAATTTGTCGCTCGGTGTCGCGAATTCGATCGTTGCCGCTCAGGAAGGCGCAGTACGGATCGATGCCAGCCTTGCAGGTATGGGGGCAGGGGCGGGCAACGCCCCGCTCGAAGTGTTCGTTGCTGCGGCCGACCGAAAGGGCTGGAACCATGGATGCGACGTGATGGCACTAATGGACGCAGCGGAAGATCTGGTCCGTCCACTTCAGGATCGCCCGGTGCGGGTCGACCGCGAGACGCTGAGCCTGGGTTATGCCGGGGTCTATTCAAGCTTCCTTCGTCACGCGGAAAAGGCGGCCGAACAATACGGCCTCGACACCCGCGAAATTCTGATCGAACTGGGTAAACGGCGTATGGTTGGCGGGCAGGAAGACATGATTGTCGATGTTGCGCTCGACCTCGTTTCCGCGCGGGCAGCATAGGCGATGGCAATGGACAAGATTGAACGTTACGCGGAAACTCTGGACAGCGCGGCGCTTCATGCGCGCGCAACACCCCAACTGACGCATACCGACCCCGACCTGAGCGTGGCAGATGCCTATCTGGTGCAGAAGCTGTCGGTCGATCGTCGCCTCAGCCGCGGTGAACGCCGAATCGGAGTCAAGATGGGTCTGACGAGCCGGGCCAAGATGCTGCAGGTCGGAGTCGACGAGGTGGCATGGGGCCGCCTGACCGACGCGATGCTGATCGAGGAAGGCGCGTCGATGTCTCGCGCACGTTTCGTTCACCCACGGGTTGAACCGGAAGTGGCCTTTCTTATGAAGGCGCCGCTTTCCGGAAAGGTCACAGCGATGGAGGCGCTGGCGGCGGTCGAAGCGATTGCTCCGGCAATGGAGATCATTGATAGCCGGTACGAGAACTTCAAGTTCGCTTTGTCTGATGTTATTGCTGACAACACCTCGTCCTCTGGCCTTGTGATCGGACAATGGAACGATCCGGCCAAGGATTTCTCGAACCTCGGGGTTATTCTCGAAATCGACGGCCATGTGATCGAGGTCGGTTCGACTGCAGCTATTCTCGGCCATCCCTTGCGGTCGTTGGTCGCCGCAGCGCGACTTGTCGCTGAAGGCGGAGAAGAAATCTCAGCAGGCGACATCGTCATGGCAGGTGGCATCACCGCCGCTCCCAATCTCGCGCCCGGTCAAACCGTCCGCACGACGATTCAGGGGCTTGGCTCGGTCATGTTTCAGGTGGAGGCGTAAATGCCAATCATCGAGGTCAACATGCTCGAGGGGAGATCGCCGGACGACAAAGAACGGCTTATCCAAGCCCTGACCGATGCTGCCATCACTTCGATCGGGGCACCGCGTGAATCGGTTCGCATTATCTTGCGCGAAATGCCGCCCGGGCATTTCGCGATCGGCGGACAGTCCTTTGCGGCGAAAGCGGCTGCAAAGGCCGCCGGGAAGCAATAGCATGACAACCGGGCTGCACAGGATCCGGATTGTCGGCGGCGGAGAGTTCAGCTGCGGTGAGGACGAGCGGATCTTGCTCGCCATGGAGCGATGCGGATCGAGCGATATCGGCGTTGGTTGCCGCGGCGGCGGGTGCGGAATTTGCCGGGTCAGGGTGGTCGGCGGAGATTACACGACCGGTAAGATGAGCGCGGCGAAGATTTCGGAGACCGAGCGCGCAGCGGGCTTTGTCCTAGCCTGCAGAGTGTTTCCGGTGAGCGACCTTTTGATCGAAGTTGGATGAATTCTAAGGAGAGAAGCAATGGCTACACAGTTGAAAAGTGGTACCAACGAGTACGGAATCAAGAGCGAATACGGTCACTTTATCGGCGGCGAGTGGATTTCCAGTGATAGCGGAAAGACGATCGACCTGATTAACCCTGCCACCGGGGCGGTGCTGACCAAAATCCAGGCTGGCAATGCTAAGGATATCCAGCGTGCAGTGGCAGCTGCCAAGGCTGCCTTCCCCAAGTGGTCCGAAAGCTCGCCTGCCGAACGTCAGGAAATTTTGATCGAGGTCGCGCGTCGGCTCAAGGCGCGCCATCAGCATTACGCTACGCTTGAGACCCTGAACAACGGTAAGCCAATCCGCGAATCGATGCATTTCGACATGCCCCAGGCCATCGGCCAGTTCGAGCTGTTTGCCGGCGCGGCGTATGGCCTTCATGGTCAGACGTTGGATTTCCCCGATGCTGTCGGCATCGTTCACCGCGAGCCGCTGGGCGTGTGCGCCCAGATTATCCCGTGGAACGTGCCGATGCTGATGATGGCCTGCAAGATCGCGCCCGCGCTCGCTTCGGGTAACACAGTTGTGCTTAAACCCGCCGAGACGGTCTGCCTTTCGGTGATCGAATTCTTCGTGGAAATGGCGGATCTTTTGCCCCCAGGCGTGATCAACGTGGTCACCGGCTACGGTCCTGACGTCGGTGAGGCGCTTGTGACTCATGAGGACGTCCGTAAGGTCGCCTTCACCGGGTCGGTGGCGACGGCCCGCCGGGTTATGCAGTATGCATCCGCCAATATCATCCCGCAGACACTCGAACTGGGTGGCAAGTCCGCGCACATCGTTTGCGCTGATGCTGATATCGATGCCGCGGTCGAAAGCGCCACGATGTCGACAGTGCTCAACAAGGGCGAGGTTTGCCTGGCCGGATCGCGACTGTTCCTGCACGAGTCGATCCAGGATGAGTTCCTCGCCAAGTTCAAGGTCGCGCTCGAAGGCATTCGCCAGGGCGACCCGCTCGACTTCGCCACACAGCTCGGCGCGCAGGCGTCGCAGATGCAGATGGACAAGGTCGTAAGCTATCTCGAACTGGCGACTGAAGAAGGCGCCAACGTTCTGACAGGCGGCAGCCGCAACAACAATCTTGCCGATGGGCACTTCATCAGCCCGACGGTCTTTACCAACGTCAACAACTCGATGCGTATTGCGCGTGAAGAGATCTTCGGCCCCGTTACCAGCGTGATTAGCTGGAAGGACGAAGACGACATGATGAAGGTGGCGAACGATACCAATTACGGCCTCGCCGGCGGCATCTGGACCCGCGACATTGCGCGCGCGCACCGCATGGCACGCAAGCTCGAAACCGGCACGGTGTGGATCAACCGCTACTACAATCTGAAGGCCAACATGCCACTCGGCGGGTACAAGCAGAGCGGGTTTGGCCGTGAATTCAGCCATGAAGTGCTCAACCACTACACCCAGACCAAGTCGGTCGTGGTGAACTTGCAAGAAGGTCGCACCGGGATGTTCGATCAGTAATCCCAGACTGATCGATAACCGGAGACGGAGGAGAGAAAATTGTCTAACAGGCTTGATGGACAGGTGGCGCTACTTACCGGTGGCGCCACCGGGATCGGGGCGGCGGTAGTCGCGCGTTATATTGAGGAGGGCGCCAAGGTTGGCGTCCTGGTCAAGGACGATGAGCAGGTAGAACTCGTGCGTTCGCGGCATGGGGACAGCGTGGTGGCCGTGGCGGGAGACGTGCGTTCCTATGCAGACAATGCCCGCGCCGTGGCGGAAACCGTGGCGGCTTTCGGCAAGCTTGATGTATTTGTCGGGAACGTTGGGATCTGGGATTTTATGGTCCCGCTCGAACAGCAGGATCCCGAGCAACTCGGCAAGGTCTTCGACGAAATCTTCGACGTCAACCTGAAGGGTTATTTCCTTGGTGCCCGCGCCGCCATCCCCGAACTCAGGAAGGTTAAGGGAAGCATCATTTTCACGGCCTCGACCTCGAGTTATTATACCGGAGGCGGCGGCACGCTATACGTCGCCTCCAAGCACGCGGTACTCGGGCTGATCAAGCAACTGGCCTGGGAACTGACGCCGGACATCCGGGTTAACGGCGTTGCACCGGGAGGGACACGGACCCCGCTTAGCGGCACTCAGACGGGTGGCTTTGCAGAGACGAAGATGGAACAGATGCCAGGGCTTGACGAAATGATTTCCAGCATGACCCCGCTCGGGCGGATAGCCGAACCGGCCGACCATGCTGGTCTCTACACGCTTTTGGCTTCGCGGCGGGACTCTTCGTATATGACTGGCACGGTTCTGCTCAGCGATGGCGGTATCGGTATCGGCAAACGTCCGGAAGGGTGAGTACTCTGCATTGAGCCAGGGTCGTTAGAAGCAAGCGCATGACAGGAGGATAGAGGCCATGGCTGAGAGATTTCAATTTTCCGACTTGCTCGTCATTTCGGGAGTCATCGGAGCTGCACGATGGAAGCCAACGTATCTTGGACGCACTGTTGCCCCTCCCCAACTGGTTGAATTCGATGGTAATCTCACAAGAGATCGTGCGGAACGGATGATGGCTCACGCTGAAGCCGGGGGGCTCGCAATTTATGGCATCGGGCAACTCAGCTACCATCGCGCGCCGGTTGACAAGACGGTCGTCTATCCGATCGACGCCTATTACGCGCATGGTCAATACACGTCGGTCATTGCGACCATGAACCGCGTGGCAGTTCTGCTCGACAATGCCGAAAAGGTGGATATTCAGGAAATGGTCAGCAAAATGATCCGGGTCGATAACTGACGCGGGCTCGTTTCCCCCTTCGCTGGTATTGAAGGGTTGGGGATGGGGAGCGAGGGAACCTTCATCCCACCCTTACCCAGTAGATCGCTGCCCAATAAGGTCAACGATACCTTTTGGATCCTCACTGCAACCTTGACCCGAAACTACTGAAAATCCGGCTCGATCTCTTCTGGAAGCCCGGGCGCGGGACGGTCCGATGCCATTCGGACACCATCGATGACGATCGGGCTGGCTACTCCGGGGCGGCCGTGGCGTTCAATCGCCATGCCCCGTGCGATGACCTGTGGGTTGGCAAAGACCTGGTCCAATTCGTTGATCGGGCCTGCGGGAATTCCTGCCTGTTCGAGTTGTTCGAAAAGCTCTTCCCGGCCCCATTGCACCGTGATCACTTCGAGCGCTTCAATCAAGTCTGCCCGATTGCGGATCCGTTGAGGATTGGTGATAAAGCGCTCGTCCCGGTCGAGTGCAATATCCAGCACGCGGCAGAGGGCGGCAAACTGGCCGTCATTGCCGACCGCGATGATCAGATCGCCATCGCGAGTGGGGAATGCCTGATAGGGTACCAGATTGGCATGCCCATTGCCGACCCGGCGCGGCACCACCCCCGAGGTCATCCAGTTCAGTGCCTGATTGCCCATGACACTGACTTGGGTATCGAGCAGCGCCATGTCGATGTGCGCGCCGACCTGCGTTTCGTTCCGCCGGTTAAGCGCCGCCAGGACCGCAACCGCGCTGTAGACCCCGGTGAACAAGTCGGCGGCCGCGATACCGGCCTTCTGAGGCTCGCGCTGCGGCTCTCCAGTCATGGACATAAGCCCGCCCATGGCCTGGGCGATATAGTCGTATCCCGGTCGGTTGGCATAGGGCCCGGTTTGTCCGAAGCCGGTGATCGAACAGGTGATGAGGCGCGGATTGATCTGCGATAATGCCGCGTGATCAAGCCCATACTTGGCGAGCCCACCCACCTTGTAATTCTCGATTATGATGTCGGCGTTTGCCGCAAGGCCACGAATGATATCCTGACCTGCTGGCGTCGCGATATCAACCGCGATGGACCGCTTTCCCCGGTTGGCCGAATGATAATAGGCGGCACCCAGATTTTCGCCCGCGTCCGACATCACAAACGGAGGCCCCCAGTGGCGAGTGTCGTCGCCACTGCCGGGGCGCTCGATCTTGATAACCTCGGCACCGAGATCGGCGAGCAACTGTCCGCACCACGGGCCGGCAAGAATGCGCGCGAGTTCGAGAACCCTGATGCCGCTTAGCGGTTTTGTGGATGCCTCTGTTGGCGTTGCGGCCCAGCCACACCCCGTCATTGCGCACCTGCCACTGCCGAAGCAATGCGCTTGCGCCAGTCTCGCGCCATATCGCCGGCTGCTTTGGCCAGGGTGAAAGAGTCTATCCCCACCGCGAGGAACCGGGCGCCGCCGTCCAGATATTGCTGCACCAGCCGTTCGTCGCGTGAAAGGATACCACAGGGAGTGCCGGTAGCGCGAATGCGGGCTAGGGCTTCGCCGGTCACTTGAGCGAGAGCTGTTGCATTGGCGGAACCAAGCAGGCCGAGCGATGCAGCCAGGTCAGCCGGTCCGACAAACAGGGCGTCAATGCCATCGACTGCTGCGATAGCTTCCAGATTGTTGAGCGCTTCGACGGTCTCGATCTGGGCGATGATGCACAGGCGCTCGTTGGCCTCAGCTACGTAAGCAGGGTAGCGGCCCCAACGTGCGGCGCGCGCGCCGCCGATCCCGCGATCACCCGTCGGCGGATAGCGCGAGGCCTTGACGATAGCCTCCGCCTGTTGTGCGGTGTCAACCATCGGGACCATGATTGTCTGGGCACCAAGATCGAGGATCTGGCGGATCGTCACCGGATCGTGGCCGGGCACGCGCACGATGGCAGAGCAGGTAGGAACGGTATCGACCGCGCGTAGCTGGTTGGCCATCCCGGGCAGGGTCTGGGCGGCGTGCTCGCCATCGATAAGAACCCAGTCATAGCCCTGGCCAGAGCAAATTTCAGCGATGTCCGGATTGGCGAGCGCCAGCCAGAAACCAAGTTGTGGCGGACCGTCGCCAAGACGATCCTTGAAGCAGTTTTGCGGTGTCTGCATCATTCCCTGCCTTAAACGAACCGAAAACCGATGGCGCCCAACGGCCCGAAATCGGCGTTGAACACATCGCCCGCATGGGCTTCAACCGGCCGGGTGAATGATCCGCCCAGCACGATCTCGCCCGGTTCTAGAGTCTGGCCCCAGGGCGAGAGCCGGTTGGCGAGCCATGCCACGCCGATTGCCGGATTGTTGAGCACGCCTGCGGCAACGCCGGATTCCTCGATCACACCGTTGCGGCTGAGCAGGGCACTAACCCATCGCATGTCGATCTTGTCGGGCCGCATCGGCAATCCGCCGACGATGATCCCGGCATTGGCAGCATTGTCGCTGATAGTGTCCTGCACCTTGCGGCGCGCGCCGGTTTCAGGATCGACGGGAAAGGTGCGGCTGTCGATGATCTCGACCGCTGGGATTACATATTCGGTCGCCCGTAGCACGTCGAACATGGTCGCACCGGGGCCTTCGATGCGCTTTCCCAGGACGAAAGCCAGCTCGACCTCGACCTTGGGAGTGATGAACCGGCCGATTGGCACGTCACCCCCCTGCTCGAACACCATATCATCGAGCAGGGTGCCGTAATCAGGTTCGGTAATCCCGGCGGCCTGCTGCATGGCCCGCGAAGTCAGGCCGATCTTGTGGCCGACGATTTTCCTGCCCGAGGCGAGTTTAAGGTCAACCCACCGCTTGCTGATGCTGTAGCCATCTGCGATCGACATTTCCGGGTGGCGCGCCGTGAACTGGCGAATCTGCTGGCGCGATTGTTCGGCCTGATCGAGCTCGGCCGCAAACGCCGCGATCTCTGCCTCGCTGAGGATCGTCGCTGCAGCGTCGGGTCGGCTTCCATTGCGGTCCATAAATTGCTCCTCGTCCCTTGCGATTTTGGCTCTGCCGCTTCTGGGTAAATGCATTGCACAATTGGAAACGCTCGTCTACATCCTCGCTGCACAACAGCCCGTAAACGGCCGCAACAAACACTTAACAGAGGAGAGCAGGATGCCAGGCGATACGAGCGTAAGAGAAGAAAAAATTACTGGCCGTGGGCTGACTTCCCACACCTTGCTTGCAGGTGACCCGAGCAAGCCCGCCATTCTTCTGTTGCACGGTGCAGGGCCAGGGGCGCATGCCGCTTCCAACTGGCTGCACCTGATGCCGGATCTGGCAGAAAACTTCTTCGTGATCGCGCCCGACCTGATCGGCTTCGGGCAGTCGGTTATCCCCGACCCATGGCCAGACAATGTGATGGGATGGATCGGCACTCGGGTCGAACAATGCTTTGGCGTGCTCGACGCGCTGGGGATTGAGAAGGCCCATGTAGTCGGCAATTCGATGGGCGGCGCGCTTACCCTGCAGATGATGAGCGAAGAGCCTGACCGGCTTGATCGGGTGGTGCTGATGGGTTCGATCGGTGCCCCTGGCCCCAAAACTCCTGAGCTTATCCGCCTGCTGTCGTTCTATTCCGATCCGCGGCACTCACGTTACCGCCAGTTGATGCACAGTTTCGCTTATGACGCCGACAAGTTCGAAGGCATGGAAGAGATCGTCAACAATCGCTTCAAGATCGCCACCGACCCCGAGATCATGAAAACTGCGGTCAAGATGATCGATTCGATGAAACAGGGGATGGACGGGCTCAACATGCCGCCTTCTATCCTGTGCAAGATGCCGCACAAGGTGCTGATCTTCCACGGCCGGCAGGATCGCATCGTACCGCTTGATACCAGCCTCTATCTGATCGAGCATCTGAAACACGCCGAGCTTTACGTGCTCGATCGGTCGGGCCATTGGTCGCAGCTTGAGCGTTGGGACGTCATGCGGCCGATGATGGAAATCCATTTCGGCGCGCGTAGCTTCTGACGCTCCTTGGGCTTTGACGGTTCGGGTCCTGACGGACGCAGTCAACTGCATCTGTTAGCCCGGTCCGGCGTGTGAACGACCAGCATGTATCAGACTACAGCCTCGGTGCTTTGGCAGTTTTCACTGGACCAGATTGGCACGCTTTGCCGGACGTTCTAAAGCTGGCATGCCCGTTATCTTGAATGCGGGCCGGAAGCGCTGGGATAACGGGCACTGGCGCCGAGCCGGGTGTGTCTCCGAGATGGCGGAAAAATCCAAAGCCAGCTCGTCGAAATGGCGCTGGAAGAGACCGAAACGAGCCCCCGCGAACTTGCGATGCGCTTCACCTGCTTCGTCTCAGAATCCACGGTTTGAAGCAAATCACTCTGCCGATGCCTTCTGCCTCAGATAAACGATGCAATCTCGCTCTAAAGTAATAACGAGTCCAACCTGGTTTAGTCAGCAATGTTGCCAGACATTTTCCCCAGCAGGGTCTTGACTGTGTTATACTCAGTTGCGGAAATCCCGGCCAGCAGTTGAGTGTATATCGCGTCGGCCTCTAGCCTGAGCGATGGAAGTATCTCGATAGCCTTGGGAAGCAGGTGCAGGCTCCAGACGCGGCGATTCCCTTCGATTGAGCGCCGCTCGACAAAATGGGCCTTTTCCAGCTGATCGATCACATGACCCACACTCGCGCGTTCAAGATCGAGGTGTCTTGCAAGTTCGGTCTGGGTGAGTCCCGGTGAGCGGAATATATAGGCAAGGGCGCGCCATTGAGTGCGAGTCAGGCCGAATTTTGCCGTGGACGCATCAAACAGCCTGCGCAGTTTGCGCGGAACTTCCTCGACGAGAAAAACGATCTCGTCGGCCTCGGTCACATAGCTATCTTGGCTGATTTCGTCCGGCATTGGTCTGTGCCTTACGCGACGGGCAGAGGATTGAAAAGACTTTACTGTAAGATATATTACAGTAAGCTGCCATCATGGCGAAAGAATCGATCAAACTGGCCGGTCAATCTGCTCTTGCCATTTCCGCCAGTGTCGAAGGCGCAAGCGATGAAATGCCGGTCATCCTCGCGCATGGCGGGGGACAAACCCACCTTGCCTGGAAGAGGATTTCAATGCTTCTCGCAAGTCATGTCTTTCACGCGATTGCATTGGACCTGCGAGTTCACGGGAACAGCGAACGGGCATTGATATGAGTATAGCACCCAATCACAAGATTGCCCAAAAGATCCCTTCGGCTTTGTTAGCGCCGTTCGCGGATGGATTTCCCCTTGGCAAATGCTTTGCTCAATCTGAAGAAGCTTCGCCGCCAACTTCTGTGCTTGTCGGCATCCGTACCCCAACATTTCGTATGGGTCTGAGCCAAGACTACTGGAGAAACCGATGACCATACAGCAGCCCGTCGATCCGGTCCCCGCGGCCACCATGCTCTTGCTTCGCGACGCGCCGGAGTTTCAGGTTCTGATGGTCAAACGCCATCACCAGATCGACTTTGCCTCCGGCGCGCTGGTATTTCCCGGAGGAAAGCCTTCGTCCGGGGATGAAATTGTTGAATGGGCCGATCATTGCAGGGGCTGGGGCACTTTCGACGCTACACAGCGCACTTTGCGGATCGCCGCGATCCGCGAAGCGTACGAGGAAGCCGGGATCTTGCTGGCTGATCATCGTGACGGCGGCGCGTTTGAAGATACATGTGATCTTGAAAGCCGCAAAGCGGTGGAGCGAGGCGAGCGTGAATTTCTTGACGTCGTTCGCGAGGCCGGTGTGCACTTGCGCCTCGATCAGCTCAGCATATTCGCAAGGTGGATAACGCCCACCTTCATGCCCAAGCGCTTCGACACCCATTTCTTCGTTGTTCGCGCGCCCGAACGCCAGATTGCCGCATGCGATGGATACGAAACCGTCGATGCGGAATGGCTTTCGCCGCATAAGGCATTGGAAATGGAAGCAACTGGCGAGCGAACCATTATCTTTCCTACGCGCTTGAACCTGCAATTGCTGGCCAAAGCCGCAAGCGCAGCGGACTGCGTGGCGCAGGCTGAAGCCCGCGATATCGTAACGGTTCTGCCGGAAATCATTCAGAGAGACGGCAAAAACGTCCTTACGATCCCAGCTGATGCCGGATACGGCCCAGCCCACGAAATCATGGGCTGAGAGCAAGCTGCCAGCGGCGAGGAAACTTTGTCGTCAGTAGCCGGATAGCTGCGCAAAACGGTCCTTGAGGTAGCTCGACGACCCCCAACTCGCCTCGAGCACGCGAGCACGCTTGAGGTAGAAGCCGACATTGAATTCATCGGTCATCCCGATGCCGCCATGCAGCTGGATACCCTGATTACTGATCGCGTGCAGAACGCGATTTGCCTCGGCCTTGGCGATGGTCGCTGCACGCGCGATACCAAAGCCGCTGTCGACTGCCTGTAATCCCGCCTCGACTGCGGAGCGCATCTGCGCAAGGTCGGCGAACAGGTCCGCCATGCGGTGCTGCAGCGCCTGGAAGGTGGCGAGCACCTGATTAAATTGTACGCGCTGCTTCAGATAGTCGAGGGTCGTGTCGAACACGGCTTGCGCCATGCCGAGCATTTCGGCCGCCGAAAGTACGCGCGCCCGGTCGAGCACGTCGTCAAGCAGACTGTCGCTTCCGCCCTCGAGCTTCTCGGCGGCAGCGCCAGCGAAAGAGACATCGGCGTGGCTGCGCTGGTCGGTGAGCTTGCGCGTGGTCAGTGAAACGCCATCGCCCTTCTCGACCAGGTAAAGGCCGTCTTTGGCTGCGACAACGAAGAGGTTCGCGCCATGCGCTTCGTGAACGAATGCCTTTTTGCCGGTCAACTTGCCGCCCGCAACGCTTGTCTCGATTGCCGAGGGATCGCAATGCGCGCCTTCGTCGACAGCCAGCGTTGCCACGGTTTCGCCGCTGGCAAGCCTGGGTAGCCATTTGGCCTTCTGCTCGTCGCTTCCGCCCAGCAGGATTGCACTAGCCGCGATAGTTGTGGCCACCAACGGACTTGCGGTCAGCGTTTTGCCGAGTTCCTCGACCACGAGGCCGGCCGACATGAAGCCGAAATCCGATCCACCATGAGCCTCGGGAATGATGATCCCGGCCCAACCCATTTCGGTCATCGCGGCATAGGCGCTGGAGTTGTAGGCCTGCGGTTGGCCTGCTGCACGGACTTTGCGGAATTCGGATACCGGGCTTTCCTTGGTCGCCCAGTCTCGCGCCATGTCGCGCAGCATTTCCTGTTCTTCGCTGAGAACTGCCATTGTCCTTGCTCCCCTCGCTTACTGGTGGTCGAGCATGCCGAGCACCCGCTTGGCAATGATGTTGTTCTGGACTTCGGTCGAACCGCCATAAATCGTCGCTGCCTTGCCGAAGAGCCAGCCGCGCACATCCTCGAGTTCGTCATCGCCAAATTCGTCGCCTTCCCAGCCGAGGCCCTGAAGGCCACGGATTTCGATCAGCAACTCGCTGCGTTCCTGGGCCAACTTGGTGCCGACCTTTTTCAGCACCGAGCTGATCTCTGAAACGCCGCCTTGCGCTTTGCTTTCCTCGACCGCACGACGCGCGGTGAGCAGGAAGCTGTTCCATCGGATCTCGAAATCGGCGATCTTGTCGCGCAGGACCTTGTTGACGAGCGCGCCATCACCGCCGGTTTCGCAGTATTTCTTGGCGACATCGGCAAGGCTCTGGCCCATCATGCCGGCAAGGCGCCCGCCGCCTGAGATGTTCGTGCGCTCGTGCTGAAGGAGGCGTTTGCCGATAGTCCAGCCTTGGCCTTCCCTGCCCACGAGATTTTCCTTCGGCACCTTTACATCGGTGAAGAAGGTCTCGCAGAACGGACTCGTTCCGCTGATCATGGTGATCGGGCGGACTTCAACGCCCGGTGCATCCATGTCGATCAGCATGAAGCTGATGCCCTTGTGCTTGTCTGACCGGTCGGTGCGGACGATGGCAAAGCACTTGTCCGCCCACTGGCCACCGCTGGTCCAGGTCTTCTGGCCGTTAACGAGGTAGTGATCGCCCTTGTCGACGGCGAAGGTCTGCAGGTTCGCGAGGTCTGATCCGGCATTCGGTTCCGAGTAACCCTGACACCAGCGAATTTCGCCACGGCAGATTGGCGGGATATGCTCCAGCTTCTGCTTTTCATCGCCGTATTCGAGCAGGGTCGGGCCGAACATCATCACACCCATTCCGCCGATCGGATTGTAGGCACCGACCTTGGCGAACTCGTGCTCGATGAGCCTGGCCTGGCCTTTGGTCAGTCCGCCGCCGCCATATTCCTTGGGCCAGGTCGGTGTACCCCAGCCACGCTCGCCCACGGCTTCGCGCCATTTCTTCTGCACAGGGGTCTCGTTGGTCGGACCGTCGAGCCCGGCCAGCATATTGCCCGTGCCCCTGAGTTCGTCAGGGAAATGGGCGGCGAGGAAGTGGTGCACTTCGGTGCGAAATGCGTCTTCGCTCGCCTGGACATCGGATTCTAGATGAGTTGGCACGGAAACCTCCGTTCAAAAAACTGAATTCGTGGTGCCCCAGACGAATGATAAGGCCGCGCTCTGGCTGGTCAGTATTGCTGCTCGGGAACGTGCAAAACCAAACCTTCCACTCCAGCCTCGATGGGTATCTGGCAGGCGAGGCGACTGTATTCGTTGGCCCCTTCTGCAAACTGCAGGAGTTCGGCCTCCGCTTCGCCTTCCTTCAGACGACCAACCCTGTCGATCCAGCCCGGATCGACATGGACATGGCAGGTCGCACAGGCGCAGACACCGCCGCAATCGCCGTCGATGCCCGGTACATCGTTGAAGAGCGCCGCCTCGCGCGCGGTTTCGCCCTCAGCCGTTTCGACTTCCCGCCGCGTTCCATCGCTGGATACGAACGTCACTTTGACCATCATAAACTCCGTATGTCTGCTTCAGCAAATCAGCGCGCGTACAGCCGCACCGGCAGCTTGGTGATCCCGCGCACAAGGTTTGAGAAAAGGCGCTCGGGTTCGCCGGTCACTTCGACCTTGGCGAACCGCCTGTGAATCTCTTCCCAGATGATCCGTAGTTGCAGTTCTGCAAGCCTGTTGCCCATGCAGCGGTGGATGCCATAACCGAATGACAGGTGATGGCGCGGATTCTTGCGGTCAATGATGAAGCGGTCGGCCTGGTCGATAACCGTGTCGTCGCGGTTGCCCGACAGGTACCACATCACGACTTTGTCGCCCTTCTTGATCTGCTTGCCGCCAATCTCCCAGTCCTGCAGCGCAGTGCGGCGCATGTGAGTCAGCGGCGTCTGCCAGCGGATGATTTCCGGCACCATGCTGGTGATCAACGATGGGTCGTCATTCAGTTTGCGATATTCGTCGGGGTTCTGATTGAGCGCCAGCACCCCGCCGCTGATTGAATTGCGTGTGGTGTCGTTGCCGCCCACGATCAGCAGCAGCAGGTTACCCAGAAATTCGAGGAAGGGCATATCCCGTGTCGCCGGGGAATGCGCCATTATGGAAATCAGATCGTTCTTCGGTTCTTCGTTGATGCGCTGCTCCCACAGGCCTTTGAAATACATCGCGCACTCGATGAGTTCTTCACGCCTCGCTTCGTACGATTCGACAATGCCGGTTTCAGGAGCGGCGGTGGTGACATCGGACCAGCGCGTGAGCTTGCGGCGTTCTTCCCACGGGAAGTCGAATAGGGTGGCAAGGGTCATCGTGGTCAATTCAACCGAGACCTTGTCAACCCAATCGAATTCCTCGCCTATCGGCAAATCATCGAGAATCTGACACGCTCGTTCGCGGATTGTCGGTTCGAGCAACAGCAAGTTGGACGGCGCTACAGCGGGGGTGACGGCCTTGCGTTGCTGGTCGTGCTTTGGAGGATCCATGGCGATGAACATTTCAAGTTCGAGCGCGCCTTCCACCGAATGCATGTCCTGAATGGCGATACCGCCGAGCTTTGCCTCCGACGAAAAGACTTTGTGGTTGGTGTCGACAGCCATGATGTCGTCGAACTTGGTGATCGACCAGTAAGGCCCAACATAGCTTTCGCGGCAATAGTGGACCGGCTCCTCCTTGCGCAGCCGGTCGAAATACAGGCCGATCGTGTCCTGCTGAAAAAGACTCGGCCGTGCGACATCAATTTCGTCGATCGGAATGGCTGCAACTTTTCCGGCAGTATCCAGCTCCATCGTGTCGAAGCTCATGTCTCGTCCTCCATCACAGGCAAGCAGGCTCGCCTCACTTTCAAACAGGTAGATGTTTCGCAGGGTGTGGTCAATAAAGCTTATAAGGATTGTTGCGACATTTGCCCGCACTGCAAACTTCATAGACTGATGCTGGACATGTCATCCGATAAACTCTTATAAGGTTTTATCAGAGGAGCGATTCCCAGAGATGCAACCGAAGGTCGATGATTCGAGGAAGGCCAAGCGTGCGCTCACGCTTGCGCAGGACATCGTACGCGATATCGAAGCCGGGGCGCATGTTGCGGGCGACAGGTTGGCGCGCGAGGACGAAATGCTTGCGCGATACGATGTCGCCCGAGCGACCTTGCGCGAAGCGCTTCGCTTCCTTGAACTCCAAGGCGTTATCCATCTTCAACTAGGTCGCGGTGGCGGGCCGGTGGTCGCCCGCCCGCAGACTGGCGATTTCGCAAACAGCCTCTCGCTGATCCTGCATTTCATGGAGGCGGACTTGAGGGGCTTGCTCGAATTGCGCGAAGCGATTGCGGCGGATGTTGCAGCCTATGCCGCCCAGCGCGCGACCACGGGTGATTTGAGCGCACTTGCCGATTGCCTCAAAGAGCTGGAGCGAAACGAAGCGAGCAGCCAGTTCGAGGAACTGAATCGCCGTTTTCACGATATGCTCGGCTGGGCCAGCGGCAATCCGCTTTTCGGCCTTCTGACTTCCGCGTTGCACATGCTTACCCGCGAATTCTCGCTCTCGCTGGGGTATTCGGCCCAAGAGCGTGCGGTCCAGTTGCGTTTCTTGCGCCGCGTCCTTGAAGCTGTGCGCAAAGGCGATGCCGAAGGAGCGCGGCAGGCTATGGCGCGTCTCGTGGCGGGCTCCGCCTCCTATCTCGCACAGAGAAGCCCTGAGCTTGTGTCCCAGAAGGTCAGGTGGGGACAGACGTAAAAAACGGGCGCCGGTGGGTGGCGCTGGATGGAGAGGGTATTACGATGGCACTCAAGAGCCGCATATGCGAAATTCTCGGGATCGAATACCCGATCCTTCTGGCCGGAATGGGCGGGGCGAGTGTCCCCGCGCTCGCGGCCGCAGTATCGAATGCCGGGGGACTTGGCGTTCTTGGCGCTGCGGCCTGCTCGCCAGACCAGTTGCGCAGCTGGATCCGCCAGACCCGCGAACTGACCGATCAGCCATTTGGGGTCGACACCCTTCTGCCTGCCTCCGTCAGGCGCGGTTCGGCACCGCAGAGCGGCGCCTCGCCCGAAAACCCGATGGCACTGCTTGGCGAATATCAGCAGTTCACCCGCGATTTCATGGAACGCGAGGATCTGCCCGAAGTGGATGCCGCAATGGCCATGCGCGCGGCTGGCGCGCCGGAAATGGGCAAGGGCGGTCCGCAGCTGTTCACACGGGAGTTTTTCGAGGCGCAGATGGAAGTGGTAATCGAGGAAAAGGTGCCAGTCTATGCCGCCGGCCTCGGCAATCCCGGACCGTGGATGGACCGCCTTCATTCCAATGGCACCAGGGTCATGGCGGTGATCGGCAAGGTCAAGCACGCCCAGCAGGTGGTCGATTCCGGCATCGACATGATTGTGGCGCAGGGCCACGATGGCGGCGGGCACAACTCCCCGATCGGAACCTTCTCGCTGATTCCGCAGGTAGTCGACGCGGTGGGCGATCGGGTTCCCGTGATCGGAGCAGGTGGAATCTCCGATGGCCGCGGAGTCGCCGCAGCGATGATGCTTGGCGCTCTGGGCGCGTGGGTCGGAACGGCGTTCCTAGCAACCGAAGAGGCAGGGATTGAACGGTTCCAGAAGGAAGCAATAACCGACGGCGGCGATGCAGATACCGTCGTTAGCCGTTCGTTGACCGGCAAGCCTGCGCGGATGATCCGCAACAAATGGGCCGATGCCTGGGTTGCGGCGGGCAAGGAGCCGCTTCCCATGCCTTACCAGTCGATGATTTCAGGGCCGGTCATGGCTTCGGGCATAAAGGCTCAGCGCAAGGATATCATGCCCGGCTTCGCGGGGCAGGGAATTGGATTGATCCATTCGATCCGTCCGGCGGCAGAGGTCATGCGCGATCTTGTCGATGGGGCCGAAAGGGCGCTGGCCGATGCCAGATTCTATTCCTGAATTGCGGCAACACGGGTACGCTGTATGAACGCTTCGCAGACCTTATCCTTTGCCGACAAGGCGGCCATAACCGGTGTGGGCGAAACCGCATTCGTCAAGGGCACCGAACGGACCGCGGTGGACATGATGCTGGAAGCCTCGCGCCGCGCAATCGCAGATGCCGGGCTGAAACCTTCCGACATCGACGGCATGGTGCCGCCGCCGATCTATACGACCTCGGAGGAAATGGCCGCCAATCTCGGCATTGATGTGCTGCGCTATGCGGCCACCGTTCACATGGGCGGCGCCAGCCCGACGACGGCGCTGCAGAACGCGGCAATGGCGATCGCCAGCGGGCTTTGCGATCACGTGCTGGTGACGCTCGGTTGGAACGGCTATTCGGCCCTCAGGCCCAAGCCGGGTGCCCCGCCCACTCGGGCGATGAACATGAACACGCTGACCAATACCATCCAGGGCTATTACATCCCCTATGGTGTGTTCCTGCCGGTGCAGATGTATGCTTGGCTGGCGACCCGTAACTCGAAGCTTTACGGCGTGGGCGCGGATGCGATGGCAGCGGTAGCGCTAGCCTGCCGTCGTCATGCGCAGTTGAATCCGCAGGCCTTTACCTATGGGCGCGAACTCGACGCGGAAACCTATCATTCGGCGCGCTGGATATCCGAGCCCTTCCGCCTTTACGATTGCTGCCTTGAAACCGATGGGGCTTGCGCGGTAGTCATATCGCGAATGGATCGGGCCAAGGATATGCCGCATGTGCCTGTGAGCATCGCCGGTGCCGCAGAAGGCCACCCCTATCCCGCCGACGACATCCCTTCGCGGCCCGATCCCTTCAAGATCGGCCTCAGCTATGCCGCCCCGCGCGCTTTCGATATGGCAGGCGTCAAGCGCGAGGACATGGATTTCCTGCAGATCTACGACTGCTTTACCTATGTCGTTTTGCTGCAACTGGAAGCGATGGGCTATTGCGAACCGGGTGCACAGGCCGAATTCGTAGCCAATGGCCAGATTGAGCTGGGTGGCCGCTATCCGATCAACACCCATGGCGGTTTGCTCAGCGAGGCGCATGTCTGGGGACTCAACCACGTGGTCGAGGCAGTGCGCCAGCTTCGTCACGACTGCGGCGAGCGCCAGGTGCTAGGAGCCCAGACCGGCCTGGTGACCGGCTGGGGTGACCTCGGCGACGGAAGCATTGCCATTCTCAGGAGGTTTGCATGAGCAGCGAGAGCGATCTGCCCCCCAAAATGCGGCCCTCCGCGCAGGATGTACCACCCAAACCGCGACCTCGCCCGCAAGACCCGGTTGAGCAGGAATTCTGGAAGCGGTGCCAGGACGGCAATCTCTATTTCCAGCGCTGCAGTGGTTGCGGCTGCTTCCGCCACCTGCCGCGCTATATGTGCGCAAAGTGCGGCTCGCCGGAGTTTTCCTGGGGACGCAGCAGCGGCAAGGGCACACTGTTTTCCTGGACCGTTACCCACCAGGCCCTCCACCCGGCTTTTGCCGCCGAAATTCCCTTCGTGGCGGCGGTGGTGGAATTGGAAGAGGGCGTGCGCATGGCCACGCGCCTGATTGGTTGCGATCACGAGCGCCTGGCGCTCGATCTTCCGGTGGAAGTGGAGTTCGAACTTATCGGTGAGGACTTCCGCCTTCCTGTTTTTCGCCTGCGTGAAAGTTAGAAGCACCATGGATCTTGATTACGGGCCCGAATACGATGTCTTCCGCAAGCAAGTGCGGGCTTTCATCGAAGCGCATAGCCATCTCGCTCCGCCTTCTTCTGACCGGGCGGCCCGCCCTTCGCCCGAGGCGGTCGAATGGCAGAGGCTGTTGATCGAGCATGGGTATACCGCGCGAACGATCCCGCGGGAGTATGGCGGCTATGGAGCCGAGCCGGACATTCTCCAATCGCGCATCATCGCAGAGGAATTTGCGCGGGCCAGGGTGGCGGGCGGGCTTGCTAACCAGGGAATCTCGATGTTCGTGCCGACCCTGCTCGAACTCGGCACCGAGGAACAGAAACGGCGCTGGATCGAACCCACGTTGAAAGGCGATATTGTCTGGTGCCAGGGCTATTCCGAACCCGGTGCCGGGTCGGACCTCGCCAACCTCAAGACCAGCGCGCACATCGAAAACGGCGAGTTTGTTATCAATGGCCAGAAGATCTGGACCAGCACCGCCAAGCAGGCAGACATGATCTTTTGCCTGGTCAGGACCGAGCCTGACGCACCCAAGCATGGCGGCATTTCCTACCTGATCTTTTCGATGGACACGCCGGGCATCGAGGTTCGCCCCTTGAAGACGATGACCGGTCACGCCGAGTTCAACGAGACGTTCTTCACCGATGTGCGGGTCCCGATGCACCAGATCGTCGGCCAGCGGGGCCAGGGCTGGTTCGTCGCGAATGCAACCCTTGGCCATGAGCGCGGAATGCTGGGCGATCCCGACGCGCTCGAAAACCGGCTGCAGGCGCTGATCGCACTGATGCAGGAAGAGCGTTTGGGTCAGGGTCGCGCGATCGACAATCCGGTACTGCGCGACCGGTTGGTGGCACTTCAGGCCGAAGTGGCGGCGATGAAATACAATGGGATGCGGATCCTTTCGAACAGCCTTAGGGGCGAGCCGGGTGGCATGGCGAAAATGATCGTCAAGTTGCAAAGCTGTGAACTCGCTCACCAGATATCCGCGCTGGCAATCGACGCCATGGGCGAACTGGGCATTCTCTATCACAACAGTCCGCGTGAGCGGGACGGCGGGGCTTGGCAATGGAACTATATGTTCCAGCTCGGTCTCATCATCGGCGGTGGGACCGCTCAGATCCAGAAGAACATCATCGCCGAACGCGGCCTTGAAATGCCACGTGAGCCGAAAACCGCGGACATGGCGCGTCAGAAGCAGGGAGCAGTCTGATGGACTTTGGACTTTCGCAGGACCAGCAAATGTTGCGTGACGCGGTTTCGCGGTGCCTTGCCGATACCAGCCCGCTCAGTCACGTCCGCGAATGTGCGGAGCGGGACAATCCGTTGAGCGACCAGGTGCTGCGGGCCCTCAACGATCTGGGCGTTGCCGGAATGCTGGTCCCCGAAGAGCATGGCGGGCTCGGCATGACCCTGCTCGACGCGGCGGTGGTGGCGGAACAGCTTGGCTATGCGGTCGCCCCGGTGCCGTTTCTCGCCAGTCAGGTTCTCGCACCGATCGCCTTGCGCGATGCGGGCAACGAGGAGCAAAAGGCCCACTGGCTGCCAAAGATCGCGAGTGGAGAGGCGCGTATCGGTATCGCGATTTCCGAGACGGTCGAGGCGCGCGACGGCGCGGGGGTTACCTCTGCCGCCGGGAAGCTCAACGGCACCGCCCTGTTCGCGCTCGATTTCGAAGGAGCCGATGCCTACATCGTCGCCGATTCCGGTGGCAGGCTGCACCTTGTCGGTGCCAAGGCGTCGGGCCTGGAGGCTATCGCGTTGACTACCATCGATCGCACCCGCAGCGTCGGGGAATTGCGTTTTGATGGAACCGCGGCGGAACCATTGGCTGACGATGGCGGAGTTGCAACGGCCCGGTTGCGCGCTGCGGGTCGTGTTATCCTCGCCGCCGACAGTCTTGGCGCTGGTCAGGCCATGATCGAAAAGGCTGTCGATTATGCTGGCCAGCGCGAACAGTTCGGCCGCCTGATCGGCAGCTTCCAGGCCGTAAAGCATATGTGCGCCGAGATGGCCGCGCGGCATGAACCGTGCCGTTCGCTCGTCTGGTACGCCGCCCACGCCTTCGACGCGGTGCCGAATGAGGCATCGCTGGTTGCCTGCCATGTCAAATCGCACACGGCCGAGGTCCATCGATTTGTCGCACGCACTTCCACCGAAGTGCATGGCGGAATGGGATTCACCGACCTGCTTGGCCTGCACTACTGGTTCAAACGGATCGGATTCGACCGGCAGGTCCTGGGTGGGCCAGAAGCGGTACGGGCAGAGGCTGCGGCACTTCAGGGCTGGGCCAAGGCTGCTTGATGTTTCTACCGGGAGACGCGCGCGCTAAAGCAGCCGCCCGTTCGGAGAGGAGAACTGATGTGACCGACTGGAATCTCGGCGACATTCTCGACGCTTTCGAGCCTGCCATGCCAAAGGATGCGCCGGCCCTGATCCACGGTGACCGGATCATTACCTGGCCCGAATTGTCCGCGCGTTCGAACAATGTCGCCCGCGCGCTGCGTCAACGCGGAGCCGGCAATGGGGCCAAGGTTGCCTTCTATATGCGCAACCGACCCGAATACGGCGAGTTGATGGCAGCCTGCTTCAAGGGGCGCCTGATCCATGTGAACATCAATTACCGCTATGTCGCCGAGGAGGTCTTCTACATCTTCGACGATTCCGACAGCGAAGTGATCGTCTACAGCTCGGAATTCCGCGACTGTATCGTCGAGCTCAAGGATCGGCTCGGGAAGGTTCACACCTTCGTGGAAATTGGCGAGGCGTCGCAAATCGCGCCTTTTGCGATCCCTTACGAGACACTCGCGCAAGAAGGCGACGGATCGGCGCTCGGCATCGTGCGCTCACCCGAAGATCAGCTCTTCATCTATACCGGCGGCACGACCGGCATGCCCAAGGGCGTGATGTGGCATCACGACCAAATGCGCAAAGCACAGCTCGAGGCCCAGAAGCTGCTCGCCCCCGTTCCTAAGACACTCGAAGAGCACGTCGCGCTGATCACAAGTCAAGGGCCCGGCAACCGCACTCTGCCCTCCTGCCCGATGATGCACGGGACCGGCTTCATCACCGCGATCGGCACACTTATGTCGGGCGGCGCCATCGTTACACTTGCAGACCCGTCCTTCGATGCGACGGAATTGTGGGAAACAGTCGATAAGCACAAGGTGCAAAGCATCGCAATTGTGGGCGATGCATTTGCCAAGCCGATGCTGCAAGCGCTGGACGAGAATCCCGGCCGCTGGGATACCAGCAGCCTCGTTACCATCGTTTCATCCGGCGTGATGTGGAGCAAGGAAGTCAAGGCTGGGCTGTGCAAGCATATCCCCCAGGTGGTGCTGATGGACAGCTTCGGCGCTTCCGAAGGGCTCGGCTTCGGCCGCTCCATCACAACCGCGCAAGGGGGCACCAACACCGCGAAATTTGCGATTGGCGAATTCTGCGATGTCTTTGACGAAAACGACCAGAAAGTGACGCCGGGAAGCGGCGTACCGGGATTTATCGCTCTCATGGGTGCGATTCCCGCAGGTTATTACAAGGATCCCGAGAAATCCGCCAAGACGTTCCGCACAATCGATGGGGTCCGCTATTCGATTCCGGGCGACTGGTGCACGGTCGAGGCCGATGGCAGCCTGACCTTGCTGGGCCGTGGCAGCGTTTGCATCAACACTGCTGGCGAGAAAGTTTACCCCGAGGAAGTCGAGGAGATTCTCAAGACCCATCCCGCCATTGGTGACGCGCTGGTCGTGGGCGTGCCGAACGAGAAATGGGGCCAAGCCGTCACCGCTGTTGTCCACCTCAGCGGCGACGCTCCGTTCGACGAGCAAGCCGTCAAGGATCATGTGCGGGGGCAGTTGGCAGGATACAAGACGCCGAAGGCCATATATCCAACGGATACACCCCTGCGCGCATCGAACGGCAAGGCCGACTACGCAACGGCGAAGGCAATTGCCGAGAGCCTGACTGCCGCATCATGACGACCCAGACTTCGCCCGATTACGACGCGGTGATCGTCGGTGCCGGCTTCAGCGGGATCTACCTGCTCCACAAGTTGCGTGACGCCGGGTTCAACGTGCTGCTGGTCGATGCGGCGGCCGATCCGGGCGGCATCTGGCACTGGAATTGCTATCCCGGCGCACGCGTGGATTCGCAGATTCCGCTATATGAATTCTCGATCCCCGAAGTGTGGCGGCCATGGACCTGGAGTGAGCGCTTTCCAGGCTGGGCAGAACTCAGGGCCTATTTCCGCCATGTCTGCGATACGCTGAACCTTTGGCCGCTGATGCGGATGGGCTCGAGGGTCGAAAGCGCCGATTTTGAAACAGGGCCGGGACTATGGACTCTACAGCTTGAGGGCGGTGAAACCATAAAGACGCGCTTCCTGCTCCCAGCCCTCGGTTTCGCGTCGAAGCCATATATCCCCGACATTCCGGGCATTGAGGTTTTCGAGGGCGAATGGTGCCACACGGCGCGCTGGCCGCAGGAGGGTATTGATCTGGATGGGCGCAAAGTTGCCCTGATCGGAACCGGAGCGAGTGGAGTGCAGGTCGCCCAGGAAGCAGCCAAACGTGCGGAGGCGCTGACCCTGTTCCAAAGAACCCCGATCCTGGCCCTGCCGATGCGTCAGGAGCCGCTGACGAGGGAAGCTCAGGAGCGCGAAAAGCATGGCTATCCCGCCTGTTTCGAACAGCGTCGGCAGACGAGTGCTGGGTTTGAATGCCAGTCGCTTGAGGTGTCGGCGCTCGAAGTCAGCGAAGAAGAGCGCAATGCACACTTCGAAGATCTGTGGCAGCGGGGCGGATTGAGGTTCTGGTATCACAATTTCGCCGACATTCTTACCAATCGTGAAGCCAACCGTTACGCCTACGATTTCTGGCGCGACAAGGTTCGCGCGAGGATCGCCGATCCCGATCTGGCCGAGAAACTCGCCCCATCCGAACCGCCACATCCGTTCGGCACGAAGCGCCCTTCGCTCGAACAGGGATATTACGAGATTTTCGCGCAGGACAATGTTGCGCTGGTTGATCTGAAGGCGAACCCGATCACCCGTGTCGGGCCGTACGCAATCACGACCGAAGACGGCGAGGTCGAATGCGATCTCATCGTTTTTGCCACCGGCTTCGACGCCGGGCGGGGCGGGTTGATCGACATGAACATCACCGGCAGAGGCGGCCAATCACTTTCGCAAGCCTGGCAAGACGGCTTGCGCGCCTATCTAGGAATGGCGGTATCGGGTTTCCCCAATATGTTGTTCACTCACGGCCCCCTCAGCCCCTCGGGCTTTTCCAACGGGCCGACAAGCGCGGAAATGCAGGGCGACTGGATCTGCGACTTCATGGTCTGGCTGCGAAGCAACGGTTTCGACCTTTTCGACGCTGAACCGCAAGCCGAGGCGGGCTGGACCGAAATGGTCGCCCAAGCTGGCGCGATGACGCTCTTTCCCGAAGCGGACTCCTGGTACATGGGCGCGAACATCCCGGGCAAGAAACGTCAGCTCATCAATTTCCCAAGCGTGTCGGCCTATGCCGCGATTTGCGACCAAGTGGCGCTCGATGCCTACCGAGGCTTCACCGCCAGCACACCAGCGAACAAGGACTGAGTAACCTGATGAACGAGATGGTGAGAATAGAGGATTTTCCGGCCGACATCGATCCTCTCTGGGCTGGTGACGGTTCGCATCTGCCCGAATGGTTCGTGTCGGCCCTCAAGGTGCCGCGCGAAGAGGGTTATGTGGAAATCGATGGGGCCAAGGCGCACTATTTTCGCTGGGGTGACCCTGGCAAGCCCAAGGTGCTTATGACCCATGGCTTTCTCGCCCATGCGCGCTGCTTCGCCTTCATTGCACCGTTTCTTGCCGAAGACTACGACGTGGTGGCGTTCGATCTGGCCGGCATGGGCGACAGCGAGATGCGCGGGCGCGCCGACCTCTTGGCAAGAGGGGGCGAGTTTCGCGAGATTGCCGAGGCGCTGAATATGTTTGCCGATGGCCAAAAGCCGACGATTATCGCGCACAGCTTCGGATCGGGAGCGGCCCTGACAGCCGTGACCCAATCGCCCGGGACCTTTGCCGGAGTGGTGGTTTGCGATCTCATGATCATGCGTCCTGCTCTCCTGAACGAGTACTGGAACCTCAGGCGATCAAGCCCAGGTTCTGGCGATCCGGACAGGCCCAGCAAGCGCTATTCCAGCTATGAAGCGGCGCGCGGGCGGTACATCCTTTCCCCGCCCCAGCCGGTCGGCGAGCCATTCCTGCTGGACTACATGGCCTATCACTCCCTGCGGCAGGATGGAGACGAGTGGACTTGGAAGTTCTCGACCGAGGTCTTTCGGAGGAGCAACAAGCCCGACGAATGGCTCACCATGGGCGAGCGCCTGGTGCAGGCACCGGGCCGAAAGGCTATCGTACACGGCGGCTTGAGCCTGCTTTTCACACCGGAATCAGCCGAATATGTTCGCGAACTGGGTGGAGGTGACATTCCGATAATTGCCGTTCCTGAGGCGCGACACCATCTGATGCTCGACCAGCCATTGGCATTCGTAACCGCGTTGCGCTCTGTTCTGGCTCTTTGGGGAACGCACACTGCACCGCCATTCGCAGGCTGATGCTAGTGGTATCTTGTCCCGGAGTTCCCGCAGGTGCGGTGCTCGCCAGACATTGTTTGTCGGAAAACAAGTACTGCCGCTCACCGTGCGTCGGCTAAACCGTTGCGGCGTTCAAGCCATCGTTCGCGCCGCACCAGATGGAGCGGGAAGGCGAAACACATGCCAAGCAGTGAAAGCATGGCAAATGTCACGCCGGTACCGGTTCCCAGGCCGATGCGCTTGGCGTCGGCGATGACCCAGACCAAGAATACGCCCCAGACAAATAGGTTGCCTATCGTCAGAAATGCAGCCGCGTTGCCGCTGTTGTAGGCATCCATGAAGAATCCTGGCAGGTTGATCAGATTGCCGCCCTCAGCCGGCCAGCCGAATCCCTTGGTCCATACCCAGACCAGGGAAATTGCAGCTGCCGCCACGAACAGGGCATGTCTTGGCAAAAGGTTTTTCATTTCGGCTTCTCTTGCTATTTTATTCAGGGTCCTTCGACGATAATCGCCGTGCTGGAAGTAGCCGAAAGCCGCATTTCCAAAAGTTTCTGATAATCGTCGGATCTGTACCAGTCCTGTGCTTGCTTGAGGTCTCCGAATTTGAGCACGACCGCTCCATGCGGAGCCGTTCCTTCCAGCGTTTCGGCCACAACTGGACCCGCGGTGAAAGAGATGCCCTGCGCCCGAAGATGCTCTCTTGCCTGTTCCTTGTACTGGTTCAACAGGGCCGGATCTGAAACCGTTTGTGTTACAATGATGACGTAAGCTGCCATGTCATTCTTTCCTGGTTGAAGGTGCTTGGCTGAATGCCAAATTTTGCGGGCGTATTGGTCGAAACCTGTCGTTGCAGGCAGGCCATGGAAGCATGGCAGGTGCAGGAACGTATACAAACATTACCGCGCGCTGCTGCGGTCGAGGAAACGATCTGCTGATATCGCATCGCGAGGCACGCCCGCGCTGAGTAACTCTGTTTCGGCGTGGTCGACCATCGCGGGCGGACCGCAGAGATAGGCCTCACATTGCGCCTTGTCCGGTATGGCGGCGATCTGCTGCGTCACCAACCCCCGCGCGCCTTGCCAGGGGCTATCCGGTGTCTCTTCGGACAAGACCGGTATAAATTCGAACGGCGCATTCCAGTCGGCGGCGAGTGCGCTGATTTCATCAAGGCAATAAAGATGCGCCTTGGTCCTGGCACCATACAACAGGATAACCGGCCGATTGGCGCCAAGCGCATGGGCCTCCTGCAAAATCGCCATGATCGGAGCGAGGCCGCTGCCACCCGCAATGCAGAGCATTGGCGCCTTGCTTGGCTTGAGGTGGAACGCGCCATAGGGCGCCGCCACCTCCAGCTGCGTTCCGATGCGTTCACCGCCAAACAACCAGTCGGTGAAAGCGCCTCCCGGAACATGGCGGACATGGAATTGCAACTGCTTTGCCGACCCGTTTTTGGGTGCGAATGCGAAGGAGTAGCTTCGGGGACCGTCGATGCCAGTCAGGCTCAGATCGGCGTACTGGCCTGGGGTAAAGGACAGCGGTCGGTCAAGCTCGACAATGAGGTTTACGATGTCCGGGCAAAGCCGGGTGGCTGCGACAATCGTTGCCGGATAGTTTTTGACCGCTTGCTGGCTCAACAAGGGAGCGTCGAGTGCAATCGTCAAGTCCGAGCGAGGTAGGGCCTGACAAGCAAGCCTGTATCCAGCCGACAGTTCGTCGCGCTCCAGAACCAGCGCGGAGGGACTTAATTCCCGTATCTTGCCGTCCAGAAGCTTGAATTTGCAGGTTCCGCACGAACCGACTTTGCAATCGTGCGGCATGGCCATGCCCTCGGCGAGCATTGCTTCGAGCAGGGTTTTGTCTTGGGCGACAAACAACTCCCGCGCTTCGGAGGTCACAGTCACCTTGCTGGGCTTGGGTTTTTTCAGGAAGGAAAACATGAATGCGATCTATTCTGTTCGATCTGCGGCAAGTGGGATGAAAGAAAAAGGAAGCGTCATCCCCGGAGGGACGACGCTCGAGTAACATGCAGATGACCGGACGGATACATCGTCATGTTGGTGGACTGTGTCATTCGATGGCGAGCCACTGCGGCCAACCGGCCCTCGCGTTGGCGGCTTGTGCAAGTTTGCGCTCGTCAGGTGATGCAAACCTCTGGTCCCAGTCTTTGAGGCGCGGCTGGGCGATGAACCGGTTCCAGACTGGCGGGACCAGTCCGCACAGGAAACACAGAAACAACGACGGCATCTGCGGCGCCTCGGGCTCGGGCCGCAGTTCGTAGAATGGGGTGTGCCCGTCGAGGTGGTGGTTGATGTGATTGGTGATCTCGACCCCGATCGGACGCACGATCATGCCAAGATGGTTCCATGCGTGATGCTTGGCGATCGGCTCTCCCTCGATCCGCAGCAGGCCATAATGTTGAAAGTAATTGAAGCCTTCAACCAGCATTTTGGCGAAGAACATCGCGGCTACCGTCATCAGGCCAGCAACCGGGCTCGCGAGAACGACCATCGCACCGATAATTGCGCCAACCAGCACCAGTTGCAACCACATCGCATTGCGCCAGCTCCATTTCGAATGACCCAGACGCGAAAGGATCTCCGCCTGCTTGTCCCAGGTGTCCTTGTACGAACCCCAGGTGGCTGAAAATACGAAGCTGTAGATGGTCTGCCCTCTCAAGGGGGTGTCACTATCTTTCGCTGTGTCGAGATGCACATGATGGGTGACAATGTGTGCAATATCGCGATTGGGATCGCCATAGAAGGCGCTCAACCCCTTTGCGACCGCGCGCGGGAGCCAGTGCCGGCGATGCATCAACTCGTGCGCGACGGGCAGGGTCGGAACCGCGGAAAGCCAGGCAAGGCTGGCGATCGATCCTGCGATCTGCCAACCTGAAGCCGCATCACCCAATATCGAATTTGTGCCGGAGTTTACCGAGTCGGCGAAAACCAGATAGAGTGCGATCATCAGAGGTAGCTGCAGATAGATCGCGAAATCGGCGACGGACGAAATGCCGCGTGCGCGCATTTTGCTGTCACTGGGAAGGGCAATATCCAGCAGCATCAGAACAGGGAAGGTGCCAAAACCGAGCCACACGAACGGGCCGCCGAGGACAAACCCAGCGATGCCCGTCAGAGTCATCATCGGCACAAGATAATACCGTAATGCGTCCACCTTATTCTCTCCGATCCGTCCGGTCCGCAGGCCAGCTCTATTGTTGTTCGTGTGCAGGAATGCCCCGCGCCAAGGAGCGCATGGTTAGCGGCACGTAATGCGACTGGCTCCGCATTTCGTGCCGCCGCATCCCTAAAGGAAGATGTTCAGGTTCTTGCTGAGAAGGACATTATGCTTGAGTATGATCCGCCGTTTGACCAGCTGAAAGGAAGCTCCCGCTTCGCGCCAGATATCGACACGGTTGCCGATAAGTGAATCTTCCTCACGCTCATTGCGATTGCGATAGGCGTAGAAGTTGGAATAGACCCGGTATTCTCCGGCCTTTTCAGTCAGCTCTACCTCAACATTGGTGATGATGTGCGTGTAGCGCGTGGCCGGATCCTCTGACCATGCCGTTCCGGTTTCCAGCCGCGTAAGCCGTTTTTTGATCTCCTCCAGATTGTCGTTGTAATAGGCCATCCGGGTCAGGTCGTTGACCTGGTCGGTCTTGTCGCGGCGATAGCGTGTTTCAATACCGGGCATATGATAGAGCAAATCGTCGGCCAGCATTTTGACCCAATCGACATAGTTCTCATCGTCGAGCATGCGCGCTTCGCGGTAGACCGTCTGGGTCAAGGCGTGCGTCAGTTCGAGCGAGGCGCTCTGGCCCGTCTGGGGGCGTTCCAACGTGGCGTTCTGTGTCATAGTAATGATCCCTTTCAGAGCGCGAACAGGCCGGGGAGGTTGCGCGTCTCGCCAACGCCGGAAAGGCGTGATTCCGGCCGGTCTGGCATAGCCTCCAGCTTGTCGGCTTGCATCATGTCGAGCCAACGCTGGTAGAAGCCGCGCTGGTTGGCGTCATTGTACTGGCCGCGGTAGACGATGCCCGGCAGGGTATCGTGCTCGATCTGGCGCGATATGCCGCAACGGTAGTGCAGGCGTTCGTGGCGGGTGACCACACCGCGGTTGACTGTGGTGCAGTTACTCCAGTTCTCGCCATCGTCCATCTCGAACGTGCCTCCTGGGCCAAAGGTCTGCATGACCCCTTTAGTAATTTCATCCTTGATGTCATCTGGCATCGCCTTGTTGACGATCACCCAGGTCTTGAGTTCGAATTCCATCGGTCCCTTGGGCTGCCACTGACGGAAGGTCGAAATGCCTGGAAGGAACGACACGTTGGGGAAAATCGACGCGGAGGCGACCGATCCGAAAATCTTCGAGCGCATCTCGCCTAGCCGTTGGGCCATCTTGGGGCGGATCTTCTCATAATATTCGAGAACTTTTGGCCGGCCGAGGAGGAAGAGATCGCCCACCCCTTCGGTGCCGAATTCCCACCCGTGGCCGTTAACGCTGGCATGGTAGGAATTTTCCATGTCGATCGGCGGGAAGGGCTCACCGTTGTTCATCGAACGGCAGCCGGAATCATGGGTCCAGCCAGCATGGTAGGCATCGCCGATGAAGTTCTCGACGCCGAACTTCCAGTTGGCGTTCATCACCGACTTGATGCAGCCGCCGATCAATTCGGTGCCGCCTTCTTCGTTGTCGAGCAGCATGTCGAGGTACCAGCGGAAGTCGCCCAGCCAGGCATCGAGGCTCGGGCCGTCTTCGGCGAAGGTCGCAAAAACCAGCCCCTTGTAACTGGCAACCCGGGCTACCTGCTTCAAGCCGTTCTTTTTCCGATCGATATCGTTTTCGTCGTAGCAATATTCCTCGTGCATGCCTTTCAGTTCACCGCCGGTATCAAAGGCCCAGCCGTGGTAATTGCAGACAAACCGGCGGGTGTTTCCGGCGTCGGCAAAGCACACCTTGTTGCCGCGATGCGGACAGGAATTCAGGAAGACCCTGATTGAGCCATCAGGCTGACGCGCGACGATCACGGCGTCTTCGCCCATGTGGGTGGTTAGAAAATCGCCTGCCTTGGGCAGCTGGCTTTCGTGGGCCACGAACAGCCAGGACCGCGCGAAGATGCGGTACAGTTCTTCCTCGTAAATCTCGGCATCGCTGAAGATCCGGCGGTCGAGCCAGCCTTCCTTGAGGTCCATGTAACGCGAAAAATCTGGTTCACGGCCGATCCGTTCGATTCGCATGTCATTCTTCTCCCGATAATTTCTTCTAGAAAAACACGTTGATGTTGCTGTCTGGCAGCACCGTATGGTCAAGCGCGATGTCACGCGCAGCGAGGCACCAGCCCTGCGTTCCATGGCGCCACCGGTCGGTGCGCCCCGCAGTAAATTGACGCGCCAAGCCGTCGATGCGGTTGCGATGAATGACGATTACCGAGTGTACGATCATCTCGTTTTCGGCATCCGCAGGTTCGATTTCGACGTTCGATATGACGCGGCGCACGAAATTGGGCGGATCCTCGGCCCAGGCATATCCCGAGCGCAGGCGATCGATCCTGAGTTTAAGGCGCGCGATGTTCTCGTTAAAAACAACGCCAGCGCCGACTGGCGCCGGCGGCGACCGATCCGCCCGGAAGCGCCGCCGTTTGAGGTCCATTCGGTAGGTAACATCGTCGCACAGCAGCTCCAGCCAGTCCTCGAAGCGTTCGGCATCGAGGAGACGCGCTTCGTGATACAGTCGCTGCGTCAGAGCGATCATGTCCTCTACCGGGACCGGGGCAGGGTTCATTTCAGGCATTCTCAGGCTCCTCAACGGAGAGCGAGTTAATGTTGTAGGTGGGAACCTCGGCCCAGCTTTCAGCCTGCATGTGTTCTTGCCAGCGGCGATAGAAATAGCGCTGGTTGTGCTCGCTCACCAATCCGGCTGCGATGTCGCCAGGAAAGCCATCGCGCGGCCCAGAACGGCCGAGCGCCATGTTAGTGAACACGTCCATCTGCGCCGTCCGCCAGCCACGCGACTGTTCGGTGCAGGCAGCGAGATTGTCTCCATCGTCATTGTCGAACAGACCAGCGAGACCGAAGGTTAGGCACTGATTGTCGAGGATCGTTGCCTGCATTTCTTCGGGCATGTCGTTTTCCACCATCGCCCAGGTCCATTGCTCGAGCTTGCCCGGACCCTTGGGATGATAGACCCGAAACCAGTTCAGGCCTGGCAGGAACTGGAGGTTGGGGAAAATCGTGATGTTGATCTGCGAACCCCACAGCTGTTCGCCGCGCACCTTGCCCAACCGCTCGATCGCCGTGGGACGATTGGCCTCCAGATAATCCATCATGGGCTTCGGTTCGGGGTAGAAGGCGTAGCCCGAAACCCCGTCGAGCGAGGTCAGCGCCATGTGGCCGTTCATTCCTGCGACGGAAAGCCCGCCTTCGAGGTTGGTACTCGAATTGCCGACGCTGAGACCAGCAAGGTCCATCGACTGGACGGCCGACATCGCTCCGGCATGCGCCCAACCCAGATGGTAGCCATCGCCGCAGACATTCTCAACCGGCAGCTTCCAGTTGCTGCCCAGCTCCATCTTCTGGGTTTCGCCGAGAAGCGAAGTTCCGCCTGGCATCGCATCCAGCCAGACATCGAGGAAGAATTTTGCATCGCCAAGGTAATCCTCGAGCGAGGGCGCATCTGGATCGAAGCAGCCGAAGACCAGGCCCTTGTATTCGGCAACATGGGTTACCTGAACCAGGCCCAGCTTGCTGCGGTCCAGTTCGCCAAAATAGGCCTCGTTTTCCAGCGGAACCCCGGCGAGCGACCCGTCTGGCGCGAACGACCAGCCATGATAATTGCAGGTAAAGGCCTTGGCATTGCCGCGATCGGCGCGGCAAATGCGGTTCCCGCGGTGGGTGCAGCTGTTGAGGAAGGCCTTGATCGACCCGTCTTTCTGGCGAATGACGATGACGTCGTCCTCGCCCATGAAGGTGCGGAAATAGTCACCAGCTTTGGGGATCTGGCTGGTGTGAACGAGGAACAGCCAGCAGCGACCGAAAATGCGTTCAAGCTCTTGCTTGTAGAGCTCCTCGTTCGAGTAGATCGTCCGCTTTTGACGGCCTGTCGTCGTATCGACCAGGTCGGAAACATCCATTGCTCTCTCCACTCACTCGCTGCCGCTGTTTTTTTGGTCAGTCTATCTTGAGTTATAACCTCCCGAGCACGGAATGTGCCAGTCTCGAAAATCAGTTTGTTTTCATCATTGTAACTGACGACCCGTCTGTTCGCCCTCCCCATGATTGACATATCTGTCAAGTCTGGGGAGATGATATAGCGCTGGGTTCACATATTTGTTATGGTTCGGCATGAAGCATCTTCCGGCCTATACCGACCTTACCAGCCGACTACGGTTTTCGCCTGAGCAAGGACGCATTTGGCGTGACAGCGAGCGCTGCGTATTGTTGAGCAATTCCGCGCTGACCATGTTGCGCAACGAACTGGTCGTCCAACTGGGCCTTGTCAAAGCGCGTCGGCTGTTTTGGGAACTGGGCTTCGCAGAAGGCGCGCGTTGCGCGGTTGAAGCAAAACATTTGCGGCCAGGCAGCAGTTTCCTAGATGCCTTCGCAGTTGGCCCACAAGCCCACGCAGTGACCGGGTTTGGCTGGACAGAAATCGAAACCCTGGAGACCGATACTGAGAACGGACATTTTGAAGGTCGGTTCCTGGTACACGATTCTATCGAGGCTGGGATTCATCTCGCCACCGAAGGCGTCCACACAGATCCGGTGTGCTGGTTGCAAACCGGTTTTGCCAGCGGCTTTGCGAGCACATTCGCAGGTCAGCCCATAATCATGCGTGAAATAGAGTGCCAGGGAATGGGGCATCGGGCCTGCCTGCTCCATGGCAAGCCTGAAGCCGAGTGGCCAAACCTGGACGATGTCGAAACCAATGCGGTTCCACTCGATCCGGCAGTGTCCAGGCACCAAGACAAACATTTCGTCGCCGGGGTATCGGCAGGCTTCAACGCAGTACGCAACCTGATAGAACGCACGGCACGAACCGATGCCAGCCTGTTGTTTCTCGGAGAGACGGGTGTCGGCAAGGAGGTGTTTGCCAAGCTGGCGCACCGGCTGAGCCTTCGCAATGATGCGCCGTTTGTCGCGCTCAATTGTGCGGCCATTCCCGAAGGCCTCATCGAAGCCGAGCTGTTCGGCGTGGCCAAGGGCGCTTTTACCGGAGCTGGAGCAGACCGGCCGGGACGATTCGAACTCGCCGACGGCGGCACGCTGTTTCTCGACGAAATTTCGATGCTTTCGCCGCTGGCGCAAAGCAAAGTCCTCCGGGCCATACAGGAAGGCGAGTTTGAGCGTGTGGGTGACACCAGGACCATCCAGGTGAACGTCCGCCTGATCGCGGCATCCAACGTCGATCTCGAGGCTGCGATGGACGAAGGGACCTTTCGTGCTGACTTGTATTTCCGGCTTTCAACTCTTCCTATCCGGGTTCCGCCGCTGCGAGAGCGGCGTGAGGACATCCCGGGTTTGATGGAGCACTTCCGGCGAAAATATGCAAAGCGTCATGGACGAGCGGTAGAAGGCTTCACAGCACGTTCAATCAATGCGCTGTTATTGCATGATTATCCTGGGAACGTCAGGGAGTTGGAACGGATGGTCGAGCGTGCCGTGCTTCTTGCCGACGAATCCGGGGCCATCGATTTGCGTCATCTCTTTATCGGGACAAATAATGTGCATGTGCGTCGCGGTCTTACGCTGACCTGCGACGGTCGCGTCGCCGAAGAGCAACCCGTAGACGGAGAGCCCTTCTCGCTTTCTCACATGGTGGGACTACTTCGCCAAAACGGAGCAACGCTTACGACGATAGAAGATGCGATTGTACGGTCTGCGATCGATGCTGCTGGCGGCAATGTTGCACAAGCGGCCCGGGAATTGGGACTGACGCGTCGACAGCTCTCTTACAAAGTTGAGAAAATGCAAAGTTGCGACTAGACCAGCCGGGCGTTGATGATTCTACGACGCATTGGATAATTTGCAATGACCTGCGATTTTCGCGAGAGGGAAGGAAGGGCAGGGCGGGGCCGGAAATTTGGGAGACTTTAGAATGCGTTCAGTTGCAATCGTAGGCGCAAATCTAGCAGGTGGGCGAGCGGCGGAAACGCTGCGGCAAGCAGGATTCGACGGTAGGATCACTCTGATCGGTGAAGAACCCTGGAGGCCCTATGAGCGCCCGCCGCTGTCCAAGGAGTTCCTGTGGAATCCAGCCGAAGTGCCGGACAATTTTTTCCTGCAGGATGAAAGCTGGTACTCCGACAACCGGATCGACTTGCTGCTCAACACCCGGGCCGAAGCGATCGATTTAGCTGCGAGCGGCGTGCGCCTCTCGGGCGGCCAATTGGTCGCCGCCGACAAGGTTTTGCTGGCGACCGGCGGACACGCCCGAAAGCTCAATCTGGCCGGAGCCGACTGCGCCAACGTGCATTATCTGCGCACCCAGGACGATGCCGCCAGAATGGCCCTCGACCTTCGTCCAGGCGCACGGGTGGTGATCGTTGGCATGGGCGTGATCGGGGCCGAAGTGGCTGCCAGCGCGATCAAGCTGGGCTGCGATGTGACGGCGGTAGAACCGCTGGCGGCTCCGATGGAACGTGCACTGGGCAAACGTTTCGGTCAGTGGCTGGGTGAGGAACACCGCAAGCGCGGGGTCAAGACCCATTTCAGCCGGGGCGTAACGGGTTTCAAGTTCGCGGACGGCCGCGTATCCGCGGTCGAGATCGACGACGGCACCATCATCCCTTGTGATGCCGTCGTTGTTGGGGTGGGCATCATTCCGGCAACCTCGCTGGCGGTCGATGCCGGGTTGGCTGTAAACAATGGGATCATCGTCGACCGTCGATGCCAGACCAGCAATCCGGCGGTGTTTGCCGCCGGTGACGTGGCCGAGCAGGACAGTTTTTTTGGCGGACGCTTGCGGCAGGAAACCTATCAGAACGCCGCCGACCAGGCCCAGGCGGCGGCCTTGGCGATGCTTGGTCACGAAGTCGATTACTGCAAACCGATGTGGTACTGGAGCGACCAGTTCGATCTGAACATCCAGTTCTGTGGGCAAATTCCGGTGCAGGCCGAGGTTGTCCTTCGCGGCGATATCGAAAGCAACGCTTTCGTCGCTTTCTTTCTGTCCGGCGATACAATTGACGGCGTGCTGACAGTCAACCGCGCGCCCGATATGGGGATTGGCAAGCGGCTGGTCGAACGGCGGGTTAGCGCGAGCGCGGATCGGCTTGCTGATGCGGACGTGTCTCTGCGCGAACTGCTCAAGCAGTCTGCCTGACGGTGCGTTGGCGGCGCGGGAGCGGTCTTATCCGATCCCGCCGCCCGCGACGAAGAGTGTCTGCCCGGTGACGTAGGAAGCCTCCTGAGAGGCCAGAAAACAAATTGCAGCGGCCAGTTCCTCAGGCTCGCCGAAGCGGGCCATAGGGGTGTCGCGCAAGGTCTGCTCCATCACGCCTGCAAAACCTGCCTTGACGGTTTCGCTCATCGGTGCAGGATCGCGCGGAGTGACCCGGGTGACGTTGACTCCGCCCGGCGCAACGCAGTTCACGCGCACGCCGCTGGCTTCCAGTTCCAGCGACAAGGCTGCGGTCAGCGCGGCAACCCCGCCTTTGGCAGCGGCATAGGGAACCCGGTTCACGCCGCGCGTGGCCACTGAACCGATATTTACGATAGAACCGCGCCCGGCCGCGAGCATGTACGGCAACACCGCGTGGCAGCACCAAAGTGTCGGCCACAACGAACGGTTGATTTCAGCCACGATCTCGTCTGGGGTATAGTCCCAAAAGGGTTTGGCCCAGATCGTCCCGCCGACATTGTGGACTGCCACGTCGATGCGGCCGAACTGATCGGCAACCGTCCGGTAAAGTTCGGTCGCTCCCTCGCATTTCTCGAGGTCGAAGATGGCGGCGTGAACATCGCAGCCCTTGTCCCGCAGGCGATCGACCGTAGCCTGCGTGGCGTCAGCCGCTCGGTCGGCAATGATGACGATCGCGCCTTCTTCAGCCAGACGCTGGGCCGTGGCTAACCCGATGCCTTGAGCTCCACCGGTCACAACCGCGATCTGGTTGTCGAACCGCTTGGCAAAAGTCATAATCCTGCTCCTCCGTTAGCCCTCATTCCTGCAACGAAACGCAAGGCTGGGTGGTTGCCTTGCCTATATTCTTGTTCTATGCCGCGCAAGGAAATGCGTTGCGCGATGGCGAATGATCGGGCGTTGCAGTGGCGATCACCGGACAGGATTTGAGGAGAGAAACGAAATGGCCCGTACACTTATTGATCCCAACGACGTGAAAGGTGCGTGGGCGATTATTCCCACCCCGGCGAAGGATAACGCCTCGGATTGGCGCGCGACAAAAACGGTGGATCTCGATGAGACCGCGCGCGTGGTTAACGGCCTGATCGATGCAGGGATCAACGGAATTCTCAGCATGGGGACGCTTGGCGAAGCGGCGACCATGACCCACGACGAAAAGCTCGATTTCATGAAGTCGCTGGTCGATGCAGCAGCCGGCAGGGTGCCGATTTTCGTTGGTACCACCTGCCTCAACACGCGCGACACGGTCGCGTTGACCCAGCAAGCGCTTGATATTGGCGCCGATGGCACGATGCTGGGCGTTCCGATGTGGTGCGCGCCAAGCGTTGATGTTGCGGTGCAGTTCTACAAGGATGTCGCTGAAGCCGTGCCTGAGATGAACATTGCCATTTACGCCAATCCCGAGGCATTCAAGTTCGATTTCCCGCGTTCATTCTGGGCCCAGGTGGCTGAGCTTCCGCAGGTCGTTACTGCAAAGTATATCGGCGTCGGCAACCTGTTGCCAGACCTTGCCGCGATTCGGGGCCGTATCAAGCTGCTGCCGATCGATTTCGATTACTACGGCGCAGCCCGTATGGACGACTCGATCGACGCCTTTTGGTCGAGCGGTGCCGTGTGTGACCCGCTGGTGACCACGACATTGCGTGACCTTGTATCGCAAGCGCGCGCGACCGGTGAGTGGAGCGCGGCGCGGGCCTTTATGGGCCGGCTCGGCCCAACGGCAGCGCCGCTGTTCCCTAACGGCAGCTTCAGGGAATTCTCGACCTACAACATCGCGCTTGAAAAGGCGCGGATGAATGCTGGCGGGTGGATGAATGCCGGCCCGGTTCGGCCGCCGTACCATCTTTGCCCGGAACCGTATCTCGAGGGGGCACGCAAGTCGGGCAAAATGTGGGCTGAACTTGGCAAGGCGCTTGCGGCCGAAAAATAGAATAAGCATGAAAATTGGGAGAGAGCGGGTGACGGACATCAAACTGTCTTGGCCGAAGAACTATAATGAAGTTCCTAAGGAAGCCTTCGTTCGCGAAGACATCTATGCGGAAGAGGTCAAGCGCATTTTTCATGGCACCGAATGGCACCCGGTCGCCCATGAAAGCGAATTGCCCAACCCCGGAGATTTCAAGACTTTCCGGTTGGCCGGCGTGCCTTTGCTTATCGGGCGCGACGTTGAGGGCGTGGTGCGGGTGTTCTACAACGCTTGCTCGCACCGCGGCAATCAGCTCGAGACGGCGGTCATGGGCAACAAGACCGAATTCGAATGCCCTTACCACCGCTGGCTCTTCGATTCGAAGGGTGACCTGGTTGGGTGTCCTAACCCACGGGAATTTCTGCCCGGCTTCAACAAAGCTGACTATCCGCTGGCCCAGCCGCGGTTCGACATCTATTTTGGCCTGATCTTCGTGACGCTTTCGGCGGAAACCGAGCCGCTGCTTGAATTTCTGGGCGACTCGCAGAATTGCTTGCGCGAGCTGCTTGCGGGCGACGGGCGGCTCAAGCTACTTGGCTACCAGAAGGTCCGTTATGATACGAACTGGAAGTCGTATACCGATAACGATGGCTATCATGCTCCGTTGCTGCATCAGGCGTTCAAGATGCTCAACTGGCAAGGCGGCAAGGGTCGCCAGTACACGGCAACGCACCGCGGCCACATCTGCTTCGAATCGGCCCTTTCTGTGGCAACCGGGCCTTCCGTGCTCAAGGACCCGTCGCTGATCGAGTTCAAAGGGCAGGACCCGGCGGTCGGATCCCGGATCGTCTCGCTGTTTCCAACCTTCGTTTCGACGAAGCATCTTGACGTCATTAACTTGCGCTTCGCGACACCGATCGATGCGGAGACGGTTGAAGTCCACTATGCCTATTTCGCCCATCAGGATGACGACGAGGAAATGGTCCGCCATCGCCTGCGGCAAAGTTCCAACCTTCTCGGCCCGTGCGGCTTGATCAGCATGGAGGATGCTTCGGTCTTTCACCGCATCCACATCGGAAACCACACCCCCGGCTCGGCTATTTTCCAGAAGGGCGTGCACGACCCTCTGAAGTTGGAATCTGAATTTCTTCAGAATGATGAGAGCGGCAACCTGCCGCGCTGGGAATATTACCGTTCGGTCATGGGTTTCGAAAGGGCGGCGGCATGACGCAGACAGATATATCGCTCGAAGCGGCGCTCAACGCCTTGCTGCTGGCTGATGCGCGCGCACTCGACGGCAAGGATATGCTGGGATGGCTGGGTAATTATGCGGAAGAGGAGGCTGCCTCATACTACTGTCGTTCGGCAGAGAATTCGGAGCACGGGTTAGCGATCGGCTTCATGTACGACGATTGCCGCTCCAGGCTCGAGGATCGCGTTACCTTCGTGAACGACATCTGGGTCGGAACCTTTCAGGACTATCGCACCCGTCATTTCGTCCAGCTCACCAGCTTTGATCGCATCGATGCAACCACCCTGGAAATGCGATCCAACTTTTCGGTGTTCATGACGCCTACGGACAGCGGGATCACCCAGGTCCTGGCTGCGGGACAGTACCTCGATACGGTGCGCCAAGGTAAGAATGGTGAACTCAAGCTGCTATCTCGGCGCGCTGAACTCGATACCTCGGTATTGCCGCGATACCTCGTTTATCCAATCTGACGGAGCCACCAAAGGTTCATCGCTCGTTTCCAGAACGACTGTTTGAGTACAGGACAATCGGGGGTCCAATGGCCTACTCGATTGCGCGGGCACTGCGGGATAAGAATTGCATATTGTCCAACAAACGGCTATCATTCGAGTCCTGAGCGCGCTTGGCGAGCGATGGCTTATCATGGACAGGTAAAACGAATTGGCGGCCATGGCTGGGCCAGATTCTGGGAGAGATTATATGGCGGCGAGTGTTTTTCCAAAAAACCAGGAAGAGTATTTCGAGCAGTTGCGAAGGGCACCGTTACTGGCGCTGCCGACCGCCTTGCTTTTCGTTGCCTCGATGGGTGGCATCGGAATTGTCTGGTATCTCGTAATGACGGGGCAAATGCCGATCTGGTCCGGAACCATCGCCAACGGCCTGATCACTTATCTGCTTTTCAGCGTAATACATGATGCGGCCCATATGTCCCTTTCAAGGGTCAAGTGGTTAAACGAGACGATCGGGGCGATCGGCCTTTTCTTTTTGTTTCCCTATGCGCCGATGGTACTTCTGCGTTGGGTGCACAACAAACACCACAGCTATGCCAACGGACCGCTAGACCCTGATCTCTTTGAACACGAATCGCCATGGTGGCAGGTACCGTTTCGCTGGACTCTGTTTGACGGCGCCTACATTTATTATTTCATCAAGTACGGCCAGAATGTTCGAAAAAGGCACGGCAGGGAACTCGTCGCCTTTTACTCAGGCTTGCTTGCGCTGTTTGTAGCGGCCCTTTATTTTGGGTTCGGTTTTGAACTCTTCATGTTGTGGTTCCTTCCCTCGAGGATCACGCTTTTCATGATTGCCGTCGTTTTCGTAATCCTGCCCCACTATCCGGCAATGGTCGCCCAAGATGAAGAGCCCTATATGGCGACGACGATGCGCTACGGATGGGAATGGCTGCTGACACCGTTGCTGGTCTATCAGAACTACCATCTCATCCATCATCTCTATCCAGAGATCCCCTTTTACAGGATGCACAAGGCCTATTTCGTCAAGTTCGATGAGATCAACCGTGAGAACATCAGCAGGCAGACAGCCTTTGGGCTCAAACCGGAGAACATGGAATCCCATCTGGCCTACCGCAAGGAAAAGGACACGGCATTGCAGCCAGCTGAATAATAGGTGGCTCGCACGCTGCTCGATAAGATCACTGCTGTCGTCGCCGTGACCGGCTAAGGCCGGGCGAATCGTGGGCGGGCGCAATTCTGCGCGAGTTCCCGCCGCCCCACTGCGCCGATCGCTAGGCACAAGCCAGCAATCAGCAGCCCCGGCGGGTTAAGGTGTTGGCACAATCGACGGGGCCGAGCATCATCCCCAGGAAGCTAGAACGAAGCAAGTCGGCCGACGAAGAGTAATTGGGTGCCACGCAAAGGAGCGTTAGGCAGGACGGTGCAACTTTGCTCAATTATGTAGGCCACCGAAAATGGCAACGGCGAGGATGTCCATTATGAGTACCAAAGAGATTGGGGGCGGTGTGCCATCTAATGCCATCCCGGCGAGTCGCCCCGAATTCGACGTCGGGTTTGCTTCAGACACATCGTCGTGGACGCCCTATCAGAAACTGGTGCTGCTGCTGTGCTCTTTGGTGATAGTGCTCGATGGTTTCGATGCACTGGCACTCGGGTTTGCCGCCCCGGCGATGCTGCCCGACCTTAACCTTACCAAGGAAGAACTTGCGCCGGTGCTGGCGATCGGCCTGATCGGCATGACCATAGGTGCCACAATCGGCGGGATCCTCGGCGACAAGTTTGGACGCAAGATAGCCCTGTTGGCCAGCACAATCATCTTCGGATCTATGACGGGCGCAATCGCTTTCGCCAATGACCTGCCGACACTGGGACTATTCCGCTTTATTGCGGGTATCGGTCTGGGCGGCGCGCTCCCGAATGTCACCGCACTGGTCGCAGAGTATACGCCCCAACACCGTAGGAGTTTTGCGGTTACGCTTAGTTTGATTTGCATGGCGGTCGGCGGAGTGATCGGCGGGTTCGTATCTGCTGAAGCGCTTCCGGCATTGGGCTGGCGGGGATTGTTCGCTGTGGCCGGCGTCTTGCCGCTGGTGCTGGCAGTGGCGCTGTTTCTGTTGCTGCCGGAATCTCCGCGATTTCTGGTGACCCGGCCGGAACGGTCGAACGAATTGCGCCGGATATGCGAACGGATGCGGCTAGACGTGCCGTCGGACGCAGTGTTTGTCGATCGCGCCGAATCGGGAGTCGACAAGATATCGACGGCAACCCTTCTCCGCCCTCCTTACTTGCGCGATACATTGCTCTTGTGGTTGGCATTCTTTGGCTGCCTGCTGGCGGTGTTCATGTCGTTTAACTGGCTTCCGACCATGCTCGCCGACGCCGGCTTCGACCTTCCGACATCGAGCCGCGGCCTGCTGACGTTTAATGTGGGGGCGATTGTGGCTGCGGTCCTGGTATCCTGGATAATCCTTTTCACCGGGTCGCGGTTGCCAATGCTGATTATGGCGCTTGGCGGTGCCGGGGGAGCCTTGGCGTTTGTCCCCCGTCAGCACCTATGGCACAGATTAGAGGTTGTGATTTAAGGAGGATTTGGGCTTCGTCGTAGTGACGAAGGAACGAAGATGAAGCCCAAATCCTCAAAGCCCAAATTGCCTGCCGAGCAGGTGGTGAAGGACATCCGCCGCAAGACCCGTCGGCATTTCTCTGCTGAAGACAAGATCCGCATCGTGCTCGATGGCCTACGCGGCGATGACTCCATTGCCGAGCTGTGCCGCCGTGAAGGGATCGCACAGAGCCTGTATTACACCTGGTCCAAGGAGTTCATGGAGGCCGGCAAGCGCAGGCTTGCTGGCGATACAGCCCGTGCTGCTACCACCGACGAGGTAAAGGATCTGCGCCGTGAAGCGCGCGATCTGAAGGAATGCGTGGCGGACCTGACGCTGGAGAACCGTCTGCTCAAAAAAAGCATGATCGCGGATGGGGGAGACGACGAATGAGGTATCCCGCATCCGAGAAGCTGGAGATCATCAGGATCGTCGAGCAGTCGCACCTGCCCGCCAAGCGTACGCTGGACCAGCTCGGCGTGGCACGGCGGACCTTCTATCGCTGGTATGACCGCTACCTCGAAGGTGGGCCGGAGGCGCTCCAGGACCGTCCTTCAGCGCCGAGCCGGGTGTGGAACCGTATTGGGCCCGAGGTGCAGGACCAGATCGTCGAGATGGCTCTGGAGCAGACCGATCTCAGTCCCCGCGAGCTGGCGGTGCGCTTCACCGACGAGAAGCGCTACTTCGTGTCCGAAGCCACGGTTTACCGGCTGCTGAAGGCCCATGATCTGATCACCAGCCCGGCCTACACGGTGATCAAGGCGGCAGAGGCGTTCCACACGCAGACCTCTCGACCCAATGAGATGTGGCAGACGGATTTTACCTACTTCAAGATCATCGGATGGGGCTGGGTCTATCTCTCGACCGTGCTCGACGATTACTCACGCTACATCATCGCCTGGAAGCTCTGCACCACCATGCGAGCCGAGGACGTCACTGACACGCTCGATATGGCGCTGGCAGCTTCAGGCTGCAACCACGCCAACGTGCTGCACAGGCCCCGCCTGCTGTCGGACAATGGCCCCAGCTACATTGCCGGGGAACTAGCCGAATACATCGAGGCAAACAGGATGAGCCATGTGCGCGGCGCTCCCTTCCATCCGCAGACGCAGGGCAAGATCGAACGCTGGCACCAGACCCTGAAGAACCGCGTGCTGCTGGAAAACTACTTCCTGCCCGGCGATCTCCAACAGCAGATCGAGGCCTTCGTCGAGCACTATAACCACCAGCGCTACCACGAGAGCCTGGACAATGTGACACCCGCCGATGCCTACTTCGGCAGGGCTGCCGCCATCATCAAACGAAGAGAAAGGATCAAGCGAAAGACACTCGAACATCGGCGCTTGCAACACTGCAAGCTCGCCGCCTAAACATCAATCCGAGACGAGGCCCACACTCCGCTGATCTACGCCGCGAGTTGTGCCAAATGTTCTGACGACGGACACCTGCCACTTGTGCTGCATCTGGATGATGACGACGATACACTGACTGTCGTCGCCAGCACGTTTGCTGGCAAGGCACGGGTCATATCCGTCCAAAGTGTTGCCGATGCCCGCGCCGCGATTGCTTCCCAGGATTTGGTGGCGGCGATTATCGATGTCTCTCTGGGTGAAGAGAGCTGCGCCGATTTCGCCAGGGAACTGCGTGAGAAATTCCCCGCATTGCCCTTGTTGTTCTTCACGGCGTTCGACGAGAGTGCCCACACCGGCGTTGCTGACAGGGCTTTGATCAAGAGCCGCGCCTCGGTTGACGACCTTGTCGAAGCAACGCTCGATCTCGTCATCAGGCGCCGGCAGGAGGCCCAGCGATGAATATCCTTTATGTCGACGATGAACCCGACATTCGCGAGATCGCCGAGATGGCGCTGGAGCTCGACCCCCAGTTTCATGTGCAAACTGCGGCGTCGGGTTCGGCAGCGCTGGCGCTGATCGAGGACTGGATGCCCGATGTGGCGCTGCTCGATGTGATGATGCCGGAGATGGACGGGCCGACCTTGCTGACGCACCTCAGGCAGGACGCTCGCTTTTCCAACCTGCCAGTAATTTTTGTGACCGCGCGGGCCCAGCGCAGCGAATTGCAGAACTTTTCCATGATGGATGCCGTAGGCGTCATCGCCAAGCCGTTCGATCCGATGACGCTCTCGTCCAAGGTTCGCGAGTTGATCGGATGAGTTCAGAACTGGAAAGCAGGATGGCGCAAATGGCTGCGCGCTTTGCGGCCCGTGCCGGCGAACACGAAGCTGCGTTGCAAGCCGCAATTGACGCCGACAACCGGGAGGCAATCGCTAGCCAAGCGCACAGGCTGGCAGGTATCGCGGGAATGTTCGGGCAGCCACAGATCGGCGAAGCCGCTGCAGAGCTTGAAGACATTTTCGAGGCCAATGGAGACTACCTCGCCGCGGCAGAGCGGCTATCAGCCTTGCTCCGCGATCTGCAAAATTAGGTTGCGGAGAAACCCTTGCGGGTCATCGTTCCCCAACTTTGCTGCTTGCGAATGAATTGCCACCAGCCCTGGAGACGCCAGAGATTCGAGAGCTGGCGGTAGCCAAAGTTCTCCAGCACTGCGATTACCGCCAGCACGGCCAATTCGCGTGCCTTGGGAAAGCGGCGCAGCTGTATCTCCTCCAGCACAAGCGTTGCGATCGAGAGAGATACGCCGAACATGAAAGTTACCGCGAGGAAGGCGAGCAACCAGGGCAGCGCCAGCAGTCCAAGAGCCCAGAGCAGTGGCACGAGAATATAGCCCAGCACTTCCAACAACGGCCCGAGAACATCAATGAGGAGGATATGACCGAAGCCGACGATGCCGATCCGGCCGTAGCGCGGATTGAACAGCATGTCCTTGTGCTTGACGAAGCATTCAAGCGCACCACGTTGCCACCGGGCGCGTTGACGCCCAAGCACGGACAGCGTGTCGGGACATTCGGTCCAGCAAACCGGTTCAGCAATGAAATTGATGCGGTAATCTCGCTTCGCTTCGCGCATCAGGCGATGGAGCTTGAGCACCAGTTCCATATCCTCGCCCACCGTGCCGTGGCTATAGCCACCGACCTCGACAACCTGACGGCGGCGGAACAGGCCAAAAGCGCCTGAAATGACTGTGAGCGCCTGCATCTTGGCAAGACCGACCCGCGCCATGAGGAAGGCGCGCAGGTATTCAACGATCTGCACCAGGGCCAGAAAGTTGCGGGGTAGCTTGATATCGCTGATGCGCCCAGAATCGACCTTGCAACCGTTGGCAATACGGATCGTGCCTCCCGCCGCTATGGTGAGGTCAGGCTCGTCGATGAAGGGCCGGACAACCCGCAGTAGGGCATCGGATTCGAGTATGGAATCTGCGTCGATGGCGCAGAAGAGCGCGGTGCGGCTGCAATTTATCCCAGCATTGAGGGCATCGGCTTTCCCGCCGTTTTCCTTGTCCACAACCAGCAGGCGAGGCAGACGCGACGACGCGTAAAAACCGCGGATCGGGACGTGCTCGACGCTGCGATCGACGAAGCGGTCCACCTGCTCCAGGCCGAATTCCGCGATAAGGCGGGCCAGTGTACCGTCTTTCGACCCGTCGTTGATGACGATCACTTCGAAATCGGGATATTGCAGCGCCAGCAGGCTGCGCGTGCTTTCTACGATAGTGAGTTCTTCGTTGAAGGCAGGGGCCAGTACCGAAATGGCTGGAGCCTGCTCGGAATAACGACGCCATAACGTTGCACTGCGAGGCACAGGCGGCCGCGTTCCGAGTGCTGCGCCTGCATAAAGCAGCAGCACGAAGTAGAAGACGATCTGCAACAGTCCCGCAACGATCGCCACCAGAGCAATCGCTTCGGCCGACGCGACCATCCACTCTGCGGGTTCGGGAATGGCGAAATCGAAGATCAAGCGCGGCCCTCCGCCAGCATCTTCAACGCGGCCGAACGGACGACCGGGTCCTCGTTCCGGCTCGCTTCTCGAAGTACAGAATGGCCGCGCGTTCCTATGCGCAGCAAGGCCTCGCTGGCCCGGTACCGCACCCAATATTGAGGATCATTGAGCAGTGTGGACAACCTATCCGCGGCGACGACGAGACGTGTATTGCCAACCGCTTCGGCTGCGGCAGCGCGCACCGTCCAGTTGGCGCTCGTAAGCCCCTCCATGATGGCCTCCGCCCCCGCAGGATGACCGGTGCGGCCCAGGGCCCTAAAGATGCGGGGTTGCAGTTCCGGTTCGTTGCCGGAATCGCGTGCCATGTGCGCTAGCAGCGGGGCATATTCGCCGCCGCGCTGCGAAAGGGCATCCATCGCGGCAACCTTGACGCGGTGGGACAGGTTTTTCTCGAACAATAGGCCAGCAACAGCTTCCGAATCTGTTTCGGCAAGATCAACCATCAACGAAACCAACAGCAGGGAATTTTCCTCTGTTCCTACGTTCAGCTTGTTTACGATATCGATCGGTGCCGGTGCATTTGCGTGCTGGGCCAAAGCCAAGGCAGCACCGAGCCTGACATCCGGATTACGGTCGTCCAGAGCGCCGATCACATGCTGATGCGAACCCTCGAACATCGAAAGCGCTTCGACCGCGTTGAGCCGTGATTGGGCTTTGCGCGAACGCAGCCGGACAATTAGCAGATCTGTCACACCAAGCGCTGTTGCGCGGGCAAGCAAGGCTTCACGCTCGCTGCCCCTCGTCATCTCTGCGATCTCAACCGCTAGGTCGGCAGCCGCCTGCAGCTCGCGCTTCCTGAGCGGCGCTAATTCTGCAGGATCGCCGTCAAGCAGAAGTGGTAGGAGTCGCTGTCGCGCCGCGCTGGTGCGGTCGAATAGCCGAGCAGATAGCACCCGCGCCAGTAGCAGAGTCAGCAACGCGAGCATGGCCAGCAGGCAAAGCGCGAGAGAAACCTCCCAGAGAGCACGCAATGTCGTCACAGCGAAAGCTTGACCCCGATACGCCCCTCAATGCGGTCGAATCCATTCTCGCGCCATTCTTGCGCGATACTGCCGGTTAGCGAGAGGTCTTGTGTAAGCGGAAATTCTCCGCCTGCGAATATGCTGGTAGTTTCGCGAACCACCCCGAGTTCGGTGTCTGGCCCAGTCGCTGCACCGATAAACAAACGGGTACGGGCGATTGGCAAATAGTCTGTACGCAAGCTGGCACCGATCTGCAGATCTTCACCATCCGCTGCGACGATGCGACCATGCAGGGACGTAGCGAAGCGACCGCCGCCGAAATACTGTGTGATGCCGGGCCGCACGGTCCAGACCTCTTGCAGAGAGTAGCTTTGCCAACTGCTATCGAGACTGGCGACGGTGCTAGGAGCGATCCTGTAATCGAAGCCTGCCGAAATACCCGTAGCCGGGCGGAAATCCGCATTCGGGGTCACAGATGCTCCGGCCCTTAGCCATAGGTTCTCCGTCGCCATGTGGGTGGCGAGTGCGCCAAGCTCCACATCTTCAGTACCGACGCGCCGATGCCAAGTCCCGCCAAGGTCGAGAGTTGTGCGTGTGCCGACCGGGAGGGACGCAAGTACGCCAAGCTCCTGCCAGTCATCCTGCCCACCGCCGGGATTGCTCACGGCCCCCTCGACGAGGACGAAGCCGCCCCGCGCAGCGCGCTCGGTCTCTCGGCGCTCCGCGACCAGCGCCAAGCCCTGCGAAGCGTCAGCGTATTCCGGAGCCAGTCGGAGTACTTTCTGGAAAGCGAATTCCGCGTCTTCGAGCTTGCCTAACGCCAGCAGTGCGAAGCCGTACTGGACGAGCGCATCGACATCTTCGGGCTTCTCCGCAAGCCAGTCTTCGAGAAGCGATGCCGCGAGCGCCGGATCGTCCGCCAGTCGCGCAGTGACAGCGCGATCATAGAGACTGTCCTGAGCTGATGCCGAAACGTTCGCCAAGGAAACGAAAAGCATTCCTGCCAAGAGCGTGCGCAAAGTCACTAATCCTTTAACAAGCGCGCGAGACGAGCGAGTAGTTCTTCGGGCATAAATGGCTTTACGAGATAGTCGCTGGCACCGATTTCCAGCGCCTCAACAATATCCTTCTCGCCCCGCCGGGCGGTCAACATGATTACCGGCGTATGTGCGTGTTGGCATGAAGCGCGCATGCGCCTTAGCACCTCGAACCCATCGTGCACCGGCATCATGGCATCAAGGACCACCGCATCGGGCGATGAATCCTCGAGACGAGCAAGCGCTTCGCGACCGTCAGCAGCAGTGACCGGGTGATAATCCCGCTGCGCCAAGCGGAATTCCAGAAGCTCCCTCATCAGGGGTTCGTCGTCGGCGACTAGTATCGTGTTCATGGCAGCCTAGATAGAAAAATCCCTCGAATGCGATACCGTCCACATGGTTAATTCTGCCCTAACACGACGAGTTGGTAGAGAGTTACGACGGAGCTTCGGCTTTTCTGGGATAGTTCACGGCATTCCATCCCACAATGTCCGCAGTTGGTTGCTAGCCAAAGGTCCGCTTCCGAGCCCTAATCGCAACAAGCGGACAGTCCGTAGCCGGCCCACCTCCCGCCAAGCTGCAACCGTTCTCTTTGTGGCCAATCATGGCCGAGGAGAACGACAATGGGCTATTCGAGATTTGATCCTGCCATACAGGCGCGTGCAGTGTGGAATGCTGGCAAGACCGTCGGCACAAAGCGACCACTGACACAAAAACAGATTTGGGCAATACGCTTCCATCTGGATCGTGAAGGTCGGCTACGGGATAAGGCGCTATTCGACCTAGCAATCGATAGCAAGTTGCGCGGATGCGACTTGGTCAAGATAAAGATCGGCGACGTCATAGCTGGGACCGACATCCGCACTAGGGCAATTGTCGTCCAGCAGAAGACCAATCGGCCAGTTCAGTTCGAGCTCACAGCCGATGTCCGTTCAACCCTGCTTTCCTGGTTAGAACGTCGGGGCGGCTCGACCAGCGAGTACCTCTTTCCAAGCAGGATCGACCACGCCGGACACATGAGCACGCGCCAGTATGCGCGCTTGGTGGATGAGTGGGTTACTGCGATTGGCCTACGGAAATCTGAGTACGGGACGCACTCGCTTCGACGGACGAAGGCCGCGATGATCTACCGCGCTACGGGCAACATCCGCGCAATTCAGATACTTCTAGGTCACACCAAGATCGAGAACACCGTTCGCTATCTTGGGGTCGATGTCGAAGACGCACTACTACTGGCGGAGCGCACGGAAATCTGACACCTTCGGGCGGTCGACCTCACCTGGTCGACCGCTTTCGGGTTGCGCCTGGAAAGGTGCAGTTGGCTGCAATGGGGTGGATTCCAGATATCCATGAGATCGCTTGATCTCGCGAGTCTGAGCCGTTATCCCGTTGTTCAGCGGGGCAAAGCAACCTCCCGCTCAGGCTGAGAAAAGCCCAAGCGTTGCCTCGTAGCCTTGTCCTTGTTGGCAAGGTGCATTGTGCGAGGTTCACTTGGCGTCCTTGGCTCTCACCCCTCCTATCACCTTCACCGAACTTCTCCGGGCGTTCACCCGCATCGGCCTGCTCAGCTTTGGCGGGCCTGCTGGGCAGATTGCGCTGATGCACCGCGAGCTGGTGGATGAACGCAAGTGGGTCGAGGAGGAAGATTTTCTCCACGCGCTCAATTTCTGTCACCTGCTGCCGGGCCCCGAAGCGCAGCAGCTTGCCACGTGGATCGGTTGGCGGTTGCATGGCTGGCGCGGCGGTCTGGCAGCGGGGTTGCTGTTCGTCATTCCGGGCGCGGCCATCATTCTGGCGCTGTCGGTCCTGTATGCCATTGCCGCCAATCTCGCATGGGTCGAAGCACTGTTCCTCGGCGTGAAAGCGGCGGTGCTGGCGATTGTGGTGCAGGCCTTGTTGCGAATTGCCGGACGTGCGCTGGATACGGTGTTGAAGCGTGCGCTGGCGGTGGCCGCGTTCATCGGGCTGTTCCTATTCGACCTGCCGTTTCCGCTAATCGTTTTGGGTTCCGGGGTGATTGGAATGGCAATTGCGGCCTGGCGTCCTGACCTGTTGGCGCTGAAACCCACTACAACTGGCGGTGCTTTACCCGAACGACCGTGGCGCACCACAATCCTGTCGATCGTCCTTTGGGGAGCGGTCTGGGCTGCGCCAATGGCGCTGATCGCGCTGACGCTGGGCCGCGAACACGTTCTGTGGGAGATCGGCGCATTCTTCTCGCAGCTCGCCATCGTCACCTTTGGCGGGGCTTATGCAGTGCTCGCCTACATGGCGCAGGAAGCGGTGCAGGGGTTCGGGTGGCTGAAACCCGGCGAAATGGCCGATGGGCTGGGCCTTGCGGAAACCACGCCTGGGCCGCTGATCCTGGTGACACAATTCGTCGGTTACCTCGCGGCCTTCCGTGCGCCGGAGCCGTTCACGCCTTTCGTCGCGGGATTGCTGGGGGCGGGGCTGACCACGTGGGTGACGTTCGCGCCGTGCTTCATGTGGATCTTTGCCTTCGCGCCGTGGATCGACCGACTGGGTAACGCCGTGCGGTTGAAGGGCGGGCTCGCAGCAGTGACGGCGGCGGTTGTGGGCGTCATCGCCAACCTGACCGCATGGTTTGCGCTGCATGTGCTGTTTGCTGAGGTGGGCCAGCGCCAATTCGGCCCGCTGCGGTTATATTGGCCGGACCCGGCGAGCTTCGAATGGCGCGCAGGCGTGCTGGCGGCAATCGCCTGCGCAATGGTGTTCGGGCTGAAATGGTCAGTGCTGCGGGTTCTGATGGCCGCCGCGCTGGGCGGCATGGTTCTGGTCTTGGCAATCTGAGGAGGACGACATGAGCATCATCACACGCAGGCAAGCCATCGGCACAGCAGCCCTTTCGGCCACGGGTATCGCGCTGGCAGGAACGGCAAGCGCAGCGGCGGCGCAAGACCCTGCCGCAGCCGGTTCCCGTGCCGCTGCCTTTGCCGGCAAGCACACGCCGAAGCGGCTGCGGTTCAACCCCGCCAAGCTCACCGGCCTGTCCGAGCGGCTGATTACCTCGCACTGGGAGAACAATTATCAGGGCTCAGTGCGCGGGCTCAACACCATCGAGACCCGCCTCGCCGCCGCCATGGCCGATCCCGACTTTCCGCCGGTTGCTTATGCCGGGCTGAAGCGCGAGGAACTGCACCGCGCCGGATCGGTGGTGCTGCACGAATATTACTTCGATGCGCTGGGCGGCAACGGCAATCCGGCAGGCTCGATCTACGAGGCGCTCGATGGCTGGTTTGGCAGCTTCGCCGCATGGGAAGCCGAATTCCGCCGCACCGCAATGTCACTCGCGGGTGGATCGGGCTGGTGCATCCTCAGCTACAACCGCCACACCCGGTCGCTGCGTAATTACTGGGCCTTCGATCACATGCATGGTGCAGCTACCGGCGCGCCGCTGATCGCGCTCGATATGTATGAGCACAGCTTTCACATGGACTACGGTGCGGCGGCAGCGAAATATGTCGATTCCTTCCTGGCCAACCTCGATTGGGAGGTGGTGGAGGCACGGTATCAGGCGGCGATGGCGTAGGAGGGCACGATGACAGAAGAACCCCAGCGGCACTGGGACCGGGTCTATTCCGACAAGGCACCCGGCGAGGTCAGCTGGTTCCAGAGCGAACCGCGCCCTTCGCTTGCCGCGCTGGTAAGCTTTGATGTGCCCCACAGGGCCCCTTTCGTCGATATCGGAGGGGGCGCCTCCAATCCCGTTGATGCCCTGCTGGCGGGTGGATGGCGCGATGTGACGGTGGTCGATATTGCCGCCCCGGCTCTGGCGGCGGCACAGGCCCGACTGGGAGAGGCGGCAGCGGGCGTCCACTGGGAGATCGCTGACATAACCCGCTGGAACCCGCCGCGCCGCTATGGGGTGTGGCATGACCGGGCCGTGTTCCACTTCTCACAGAGCCGGAGCAGCGGGACGCCTATCGCCGTGCGCTGGTGGCCGGAACCGCGTCCGATGCGCTCGTCATCATCGCCACCTTTGCGCCTGATGGGCCAGAAAAATGCAGCGGCCTGCCGGTGCAGCGCCACGATGCGGCAAGCCTTGCCGCTGCGCTCGGGAGTGCGTTCACATTGCTGGGCGACTGGCGCGAGGAACACCTCACCCCGTGGGGCGCCGCGCAGAAATTCAGCTGGTGCGCGTTCCGGCGAGAGGCATAGCCCCTCTCGCAAGGCGCTCTGCCGGGACGCAGACTGCGGTTCCTTCGATTCGGTTGTCCTGTGCAGCAGGTGCGCGCGCAAGCGACATCGCGGCTCCCACCAGAATCAGCGCCGGACCATCCCCCAGCGCAGTCCGTGCGGCGAGCGGCAGCAGTTCGAGGCAGGTGGTGAAGATCCGTTCCTCCGGCAGGCTGGCGTTTTCGACCATCGCCACCGGCGTATCGCAATCTAGGCCAGCGCGCTGCAATTCGCGGGCGACCAGCGGGGCTGCCGCTTTGCCCATGTAGATCGCCAGGGTCGCGGCAGGATCGGCGAGCGCGCTCCAATCGAGATCGAGCGGTTCGGTGCCGCGCGCATGGGCGGTTACGAAGGTCAGGCGCCGGGCCAGCCCGCGCAGGGTCAACGACGTGCCAAGGCTGGCGGCCGCCGCGCTGGCGGCGGTCACACCGGGGCAGATGTGCGTCCGCACGCCTGCGGCCCGGCAGGCGGTGAGCTCTTCTGCTGCCCGCCCGAAGATGGCGGGATCGCCGCCCTTCAACCGCACCACCCGCTCGCCCGCCAGCGCGGCGGCGACCAGCAGCGCGTCGATCGCTTCCTGAGGTTTGGAATGGCGGCCTGACCGCTTGCCCACCGACACCCGGCGCACGCCCGCTGGGATCAGATCGAGCACGCCGGGGCCTACCAGCGCATCGTGGAACACCACGCTGGCCGATGCGATCAGGCGCGCCGCCTTGACCGTCAGCAGATCGGGATCGCCTGGGCCAGCGCCCACCAGCCACACCTCGCCCGGCACGATCATGCGGCGGTATCCAAGGCGCACGTGCCTGCCTCAGCCTGACGGCGCGGCGCCAGCACCGCTTCGCGCAGCAGGAACAGGCGCCCGCTCTCCACTTTCAAGGGGATCGTCGGCGTGCAGCCGCGATCATCCCCCAGCGCCTCGCCCGTGCGAAGCGAGATGCGCCAGTTGTGCAGCGGGCAGGTGACGCTGTCGCCGTGAACCAGTCCCTCGCTCAAGGGCCCATGCTTGTGTGGGCATTTGTTGACAAGCGCGAAATATTCCCCGCGGGTGGTGAGGAACACCGCGATTTCCTCGCCTCCCAGCACGGGAAGCGTGCGCCCAGTGCCAGCCTTGATCTGGGTGACGGGGCCGATATCGAGCCATTGGCCCACAGTATCGCTGTTCATTGCGCCTTCTCCAAAGCAAGCGGGCGGACTTCGGCGAGGTTCTGGTGCAGATCGCGATGCGCTCCGGCCGCGCGGCCTGCCCAGGGGTCGATCTGCCAATATTTCTGCGACAGCCGGAACCGCGCAGCCAGCCTGCTGATGCGGTCAGGATCAGTGAACAGCTGCGCTTTCAGCCATTCCAGCCCCTTGCGTTCGATCCAAGGCGCGGTGCGTTCGAGATAGTGCGCTTCCTCGCGGTAGAGCTGGATAAAGGCGAGGCAGTGCTCCATCGCCTCGGCTTCGGTCTCGACCTTGCACAAAAGATCGGTGACCCGCACCTTGATCCCGCCATTGCCGCCGACATGGAGTTCATAGCCGCTGTCGACACAGACGATGCCGAAGTCCTTGATTGTCGCCTCGGCACAGTTGCGCGGGCAGCCGCTGACGGCGATCTTGAACTTGTGCGGCATGTAACTGCCCCAGGTGGCCTGTTCGATCTTGACGCCGAGCCCGGTCGAATCCTGCGTGCCGAACCGACACCATTCGCTGCCCACGCAGGTCTTCACTGTGCGCAGCGCCTTGCCATAGGCGTGGCCCGATACCATCCCTGCGGCGTTCAGGTCGGCCCAGACGGCGGGCAGATCCTCTTTCCTGATGCCGAAGATATCGAGCCGCTGGCCGCCGGTGACCTTCACCATCGGCGCGTTGTATTTTTCCACCACGTCGGCAATCGCCCGCAATTCGCGCGGAGAGGTTATGCCGCCCCACATGCGCGGGACGACGGAATATGTGCCATCCTTCTGGATATTGGCGTGGAGCCGTTCGTTGACGAAGCGGCTGGTCTCGTCATCCGCATATTCGCCCGGCCAGGCGCACAGCAGGTAGTAATTGAGCGCCGGGCGGCAGGATGCACAGCCTTCGGGGGTGGACCAGTGCAGCTCCTGCATCACCTGCGGGATTGATTTGAGATTACGCTCAAGGATCAGGCGGCGCACGTCATCATGGGTGAAGCTGGTGCAGCCGCACAGGGTTTTAGGTCCGGCTTCGACCTCAGCGCCGAGCGTCAGTGCGAGCAGGCTTTCGACGATGTTGGTGCACGATCCACAGCTCGCCGAAGCCTTGCAAGTCGAACGGAGGGCAGCGACGCTGTGCGCGCCTTCGTTGATTGCGCTGATGACGGCGCCCTTGGAGACGCCATTGCAGCCGCACACCTCGGCATCATCGGAGAGCGCTGCGACAGCGGCATGGGGATCGCCGCCCGCGCCGCCTGCGGCATAGGCCTGCCCGAAGATCAGCGACTGGCGGATGGCGGCGATGTCCTCTTGCCGGCGCAGAAGATCGAAATACCAGTTGCCGTCCGCCGTATCGCCATAAAGCACTGCGCCGATCAGCCGGTTGTCCTTGATAACGAGCCGTTTGTAGATGCCATGCGCCGCATCGCGCATCACCACATCCTCGCTCCCCTCGCCGCCCGAAAAATCGCCCGCAGAGAAAACATCGATGCCGGAAACCTTGAGCTTCGTTGAGGTGACCGAGCCTTCAAAGCCGCGCCCGCTGCCGACGCCGGTGAGGCAGTCGGCCAGCGCCCGGCACATCTCCCAGATTGGAGCGACCAGACCATAGCACGCCCCGCGATGCTGCACGCATTCGCCCACGGCGAGGATCGCGGGATCGCTGGTGACCATGTGATCATCCACGACAATGCCGCGCTCGCAGGCAAGGCCCGCCGCTTTCGCCAGCACCACGGAAGGCTTGATCCCGGCCGCCATCACCACCAGGTCGGCGCGGATGCGGGTGCCGTCCTCCAGCACGATGCCTGCCACCCGGCCCGCCGCGCCAAGGATCGCCTTGGTGTTGGCGCTCGTAAGAATGGTGTGCCCGCGCCGTTCGAGTTCCTGCCGCAGCAGCCATCCGGCCGCTTCATCCAGCTGACGCTCCATCAGGGTGGACATCAGGTGCACCACGGTCACCTGCATTCCGCGCAGGGCAAGACCGTGCGCTGCCTCCAGCCCCAAGAGGCCCCCGCCGATGACCACAGCGGCGTTGCTGCCTTCGGTCTCGCCCGCTTCGGCAGCGGCGATCATGCGGTCCACATCATCCAGATCGCGGAAGGTGACGACGCCGACCAGATCATGCCCCGGCACCGGGATGATGAAGGGATCAGAGCCGGTGGCGATTACCAGCCTGTCATACGGCAGCACCAAGCCCCCACGCGTGACGACAGTGTGCGCCTCGCGGTCGATCATCTCTGCCGGATCACCGCTGATGAGCGCGATGGCATTGTCCGCATACCACTGCGGGCCATTGATGATGATGTCGTCAAACGCCTTCTCGCCCGCCAGCACGGGTGACAGCATGATGCGGTTGTAATTGACCCGCGGTTCGGCCCCGATGATCGTGATGTCGAACCGGCCGGGCGCGCGGGCCAGCACCTCTTCAACCGTGCGGCACCCGGCCATGCCATTGCCGATCACCACCAGCTTTTCGCGGCTGCCGGGCGTATCGGGAAAGGGAAAAATCGCGTTCATGCGCTGTGATCCTGTGCCGACAACGCACGCAAAAAAGCCGCCAGGTCATCCGAAAGACCGGCGGCGCCATTGCCACGTTGTGATGGGGAGAAGGTAAGGTCAGGCGCGTTCCTTCGTTGGAACGCTGACGAGTTGGAAACTACCTGAGTCGCACCGGCTTGCCAACCTCCTTTTTGCATTGCAGCATAATCACCGGATCAGCGCGATCATCAGCGCCGCCGCCAGCACTGCGCTGACCACTTGCCACAGCACAACCGGATTGCGAATCAGAAGCGGCGCAGGCTGGGGATGGGTCAGCGCGGTGTTGGGGACGCTGAGATCATGCACAAAGGCGCTGACGTGCTGGTAACGCAGATGCGGTTCCACGTGCAGCGCATGGGCAATGGCGGCATCGGCCCAGTCAGGCACGTCATCGCGATATGTCGCGACCGGCACATACCGCATGCGGCGCTGGCGCGACAGGGTGTCAGCCGCGCCCGCGCGCGGGCCATAAGGCAGGTGCCCGGTCAGCAGGAAATAGGCCATCGCGGCGAGCGAATAGAGGTCGCTCTGCTCGCTGGCGGGCAGGCCGCGATAGAGTTCGGGTGCGGAAAATTGCAGGGTTCCGGCAAAGGCATCCTCGCCCGCCCTCGGCGCGTGTTCGGTCATGCCATCAATCCGGGCCGACCCCAGATCAATGATGTTCGCCGTGCCATTGGCATCGATCATCACATTGGCCGGGCGCAGATCGCGGTGGATGATCTGGCGGCGGTGCAGCGCATACAGCCCGCGCGCCACCTGAGTGATGATTGCGCGCACAGCAGCAATATCAGCGCGGGGGTGATCGCGCTGCCATTGTTCCAGCGTGATGCCATTGCAATAGCCGCTGACAGCATAAAGGAACCGGCGCGGGCGGGCGCGCGGCGGGACGCTCAGCACGTGCGGGCTGCGCACCCGGCCAAGCGCCCATTCCTCCAGCAGCAGCTCGCTGCGCGCCTGCGGATCGCCCGCGCGTTCGGCCGAGAGCCGCTTGATCGCCGCCGCAGCCCCGGTGGAATTGTCGCGGGCGAGCCATACGTGGCTGCGGCCACCGATATGGAGCGGGCGCAGCAGGGTGTAGCCATCGCAGTCCAGCCCGGCCTGCCATTCCGGCGGATCGGGCAGCCGGGCTTCGGCCGCGAGCAGATCATCCGCCGCGCCCTGACGAACGCTGTCCACCTGCACCAGCTGCACGGTGAGGTTGTCCTCGGCCCCTGCCGCCAGTGCAGCCTCGCACATCTGGCGGGCGGCAGCGCTCATATCCGGGTTGGCGTGGACGATCTGCGCAATCTCGCGGTCTGTCAGGCCGTCGCCAAGCCCGTCAGTCGCCAGCAGCAGGATATCGCCAGGCTGGACGAAGATGCGGCTGTGATCGATCTCGACATGGCGGCCCATGCCCAAGGCGCGGGCGAGCAGATGCGTGCCGCCACCAGCGGGCACACGGTGCGCCTCGGTCAGCCGTTCGAGGCCGCCCGCGTTCACCCGCGCTGCCACCCCGTCACCCAGATGCAGGATGTGCGCGGCGGCATCGCGCAGGATCAGCGCGGTAAAGGTGGTGATGAGACCCTCGGCCTCACGCGCCCGGTCACTGTCGGCGTAACCGGCAGCCATTCCGCCGAGCGCGGCGTTCTGGCCGTGCATCCAGCTGTTGATCGCTGCAATCACCCGCTGGGCGCTGGTCTGGGGCGACCAGGCATCGGGGGTGGCATAGTAATCGGTGAGAAAGCCCGCCACCGCCGTTTCCGCCGCCTCGCGCCCGCGGCGACTGGTGCTGATCCCGTCGGCCACCACAAAGGCCATGCCCTTGTAGATGAGCAGATCGCCATCGGGGAGGATGCAGCCGTAAAAATCCTGATTGGCCAGCTTGGCCCCGGCACAGGAATATTGCCCCACCGTCACGGTGAGCCTTTCGAGCGGCGCATTGCCTTGCGCCGCCCCCACAGGTTCAGCCCGTTCAGGCGGCAATCTTCAACTCCGCCGCATTGCGCTTGGGCGAAGTGCGGTAGTGGGTCGAATAGAGCATCAGCCCGGTGAACGTCAGCCCGCCAACCAGATTGCCCAGCACCACCGGCACTTCATTCCACAACAGGTAATCGGCGATGGTGAATTCGCCGCCCAGCATCAGTCCGGTGGGGAACAGAAACATGTTCACGATCGAATGTTCAAACACCATGTAGAAGAACAGCATGATCGGCATCCACATCGCAATCACCTTGCCGCTGACCGTGCTCGACATGCTGGCGCCGACCACGCCGGTCGATACCATCCAGTTGCACATCACCGCGCGCACAAAGATCGTCAGCCACCCTGCCGCGCCATATTCGGCATAGCCCAGCGTGCGCTTTTCCCCGGTGATCGCCATCGCCTGGCCGACCGGATCAACCTCTGCGGCAAAGCCATAGGTCCAGTAGATCGCCATCATCACCGCTGTCACCAGCGCACCGGCAAAATTGCCGACGAACACCAGTCCCCAGTTGCGCAGCACGCCGCCCCAGGTGCAGCCGGGCCGCTTGGCCCACACCGCCAGCGGGGCGAGCACGAACACGCCGGTGAGCAGATCATAGCCCAGCAGATAGAGCAGGCAGAACCCCACCGGAAACAGCACCGCGCCCGCCAGTGGCTGGCCGGTCTGAACATTGATCGTCACCGCAAACGCCGCCGCCAGCGCCAGAATTGCGCCTGCCATGAAGGCGCGGATCAGCGTGTCCTTGGTCGACATCATGATCTTGGATTCGCCCGCTTCAATCAGCTTGGGCACGAATTCACTTGGGGCAAGATAGGCCATATTGCGTCTCCTTGAGGTCAGAATGCGATTTCGGTCTGGAGCCAGAATTTGCGGGTGTCGGCGGCAAAGCCGTCGGCCCGGTAGCTGGCAAAGCGGGCGAGGAAGGATGCGCGGCCCACCGCAAGGCCGGCGGACAGATCGATCTCGTCGCCGTAATGCCGACTGCCGAAATCGCTGTCGAAGCGGTGGTAAACGGCCAGCAGATCGACCGTGCCGAGGCCCTTCACGGCAAATTTCTTGCCCGCGCGGGCGAAAGTGTCGGTCAGCCCGGCATCGGGCGTGCGCAGGAACAGGTCGGCCCAGCCATTAAAGGCAAACAGCGTGGCCAGCGGGGTCTGGAACGCGCCGCGCCCGCCATCACTGCCGAGCTGTTCTACCCCGGCCCCCAGCGAAAATCCGGCCCAAGTCGCACCCAGCTCGCCTTGCAGGTAATGGGCGGTATAGGCGACCGGGTTGCCACCGGTATCGGACTGGGTGGCCAGCGTCGCCCTGGCGGTCAGGGTCGCCGGGCCGACAGGCAGTTTGAACGCAGCCTTGGCGCCGAAGGTGTTGCTTGACGCGTTCAGGCGGGTGTCGAAATCGAGAAGATAGGCAAAGCCAGTGATCTCGCCGCGGGCCAGCTTCACCCCGGCGTTGAGGAACACCAGATCGCCGTCATAGCGGAAATTGGGGCTGTCCGCGCCAAACACGGTCTGCACCGCGCTGGCATAGGTTGCATCCACGCGGACCGGGCCGAGCGCGGTCTGCCCGCGCACGGCATCAAAGGTCTGCTCGTTCTGTCGCCACACGACATTGCCGACGAAGCGGGCATCATCAAGAATGATCCGCTGACGACCCAGCGTGACGCTGCTTGCGCCATCGCGCCAGGCGATCTGTGCGCGGTTGAGTTCGAGGTTCTCAGGATCGGCCACCACCGAAAAGCGCGTCCGGCCATTGCCGGGGATGGTGTTGTTGAAATTGTCGGTCAGCTCCGTTGTTGCCTCGCCCTCGATCAGCAGCGAGACCGCACCGCTGGCGATTTCAAACCCTGCATGAAGGCGCGCAGTAAGTGCATTGGCGGGCTCAATCGGCTTGTCCTCGTCAACCGTCTCGCGGCGCACCTTTAGGGCGAGGATCGGGTCGAGCGTCACGCCTTCGGCGAGGGTAATCGGGTCGCCGGGAGTGGCCAGCGCCGGGACGCTGGTGGCGGATGCTGACAGGGCAAACAGGCAGTAGGCAAATGCGCGCATGGATCACCTCTCTGGCTAAAGCCGGACCATGACCGGCCACGAGAGGCGAGCGCCGTTGCCCGCCGGATGAAGCATCAGCCAGGGCCGACGCCGGAAATCAAAAAAGCCGCCACGATTCGCTACCTTTCAGAAGCGGCTCGGGCGGCGTCGTTGCCTTAAGAATTCGTGGGTGGCTGCTCGTATTGCGGGTCCGACATTGGATCACCCAGCAGCAACATCGCGAAGACTACGCCAGCTTGTGCAGCCTCGTAAAGGCCTTTTTTGCAGCGCAGCAAATTTTTCAACTCAGGGCAAGCTGGCGAGATAGGCTTCAATCTGGTCAGGATCGAAGGTCAGCCCATCGAAAAAACGGTTGGCCGACAGCGTCAGCGTGCCCTGCTGCGCGCCGACCTGTGTCATCTGCGTGACGCTGCCTTCGACCTTGGAACTGGCATTGGGCAGATCATCGCCGGTATCGATCAGCGCAGCGCGGTAGATATCGGGCCGGAACACCCGCATCGCCCGCGCCGCATCGGCCGGATCGAAGGCGGTATGGCCCCAGCGCGCCATCTGCGAATAGAGCCACGCGGCCTGGCTCATCCACGGGAAATTGGCCGCCTCGCTGTGCTGGAACATCAGATCAGGCAGGTGCACCGGCGCAGCGCCGTGGGCCAGAACCAAGCGGTCCGATATCGCCCGCAGCACCAGCGCAGGGTTGGCATCGAGATAGGGGGGCGAGGCAAGGATGCGGGCATTCTCGGCGAAATTGGCCGGGTCGATGAAATGGCGGCCCGCCCGGCGCATGGCCCGGATCAGTGCAGCAAAGGCTTCGGCCTTGTCGGCCAGCACCGGCTCGCGCACCGCGAGCACCTTTTCCACCCCGCGCCGCCAGATTTGCGCGGAAGCCAGCACGATTGTGCCGACATCACGCTCGACACAGACTGAACTCCACGGTTCGCCCACGCAAGACCCGTCGATCTCCCCGCTGGCCAGCGCATCGGGGACAAACGGCGGGGCGATGGTGACGATCTCGACATCGTGATCAGGCCGGATACCGCAGGCGGCGAGCCAGTAACGCAGCTTGTAATTGTGGCTGGAAAAGCGGTGCACCACCCCGAACCGCAGCCGCCGCCCCTGCGCCTTGGCCGCCATCGCCGCTTCGCGCAACCGCGCGCCGACAGCCGCCGGATCGCCATATTCGCCCGGCGATGCGACCATCGCGGCCAGTGGTTTGCTCAAGGTGATCGCATTGCCGTTCAGACCCAGCACAAAGGGCGCGGCCAGCGGCTGCGCCGGGCGGCCCAGCCCCAGCGTGGTGGCAATCGTCAGCGGCGCCAGCATGTGCGCGCCGTCGGTATGGCCGTAGAGCAGCCGGTCTAGCACGGTGGCCCAGCTCACATCGCGCACGAAGGTCAGCGCCACGCCCTCGTCAGCGGCAAAGCCATGTTCGTGAGCCAAAATCGGCAGGCAGGCATCGACCAGCGGCAGAAACCCGATGGTAAGCGTCGCGTCGGCCATGGTCAGTCCCCTCCCAGCAGATCATGCGCGGTCACGACCGCTTCGGCGATTTCGGCGATCCGCTTGTTCGAAGACATCGCCTTGCGCCGCAATTCGGCATAGGCTTCCGGCTCGGTGATACTGCGGCTGCGCATCAGGATCCGCTTGGCACGGTCGATATGGTCGCGCTCGGCCAGCTTGCCCTGCGCGTCGGCCAGATCGGATTGCAGCCGGGCAAAGGCGTGGAACCGCTTGATGCACAGATCGAGCAGCGGCTTGATCCGGTGACTGGCGAGGCCATCAACCACATAGGCCGAAACCCCCGCATCGATCGAGGCGGCGATGGAGGCATCGTCGCTTTCATCGACGAACATGGCAATCGGGCGCGACAAAGCGCGGCTGACCGCAAAATATTCCTCCAGCACATCGCGCGACGGGTTGCCGAGGTCGATCAGCACCACATCCGGCGCGATCCGTTCAATCGCGGCGAGCAGCCCGTGGCGCTGCGTGAGCGTGAAGATTTCGGCATTTTCGAGCTGGCCCAGACCTTCTTCGATGATCGAAGCGCGTATGGAGCTTTCATCGACGATGGCGATCTTCATACGGCCACATTGCACCCCGATTGCGCGAAAACAAGCAGCTTTGCCGATAGTCAGAAGCCGGTTACGCCTGTGGTATCGCGGTCGGCACTGTGCCGGACATGATCGGGGCAAGGCTTTTGCAACCAGGTGAACACAGCAGCGATCGACATCGCCTCACGCAATGGCGACCCGAAGATCCCGCTTTCTGGCAGGCCCAGGGCGAACGCATCGCGCGGCGCAACCTCTATATCTCGATCCCCGCCCTGCTGCTGGCCTTTGCGGTGTGGATGGTGTGGTCGGTGGTGGTGGCCAAACTGCCGCAGGTCGGGTTTGCCTATAGCACTGATCAGCTGTTCTGGCTGGCGGCCTTGCCCGGCCTTTCGGGGGCGACCTTCCGCATCGTCTATAGCTTCATGGTGCCGATCTTCGGCGGGCGGCTGTGGACCACAATATCCACCGCGTCCCTGCTGATCCCGGCCATCGGCATCGGCTATGCGGTGCGCAGCCCTGATACGCCCTACACCACCTTGGTGGTGGTAGCCCTGCTGTGCGGGCTTGGCGGGGGCAATTTCGCCTCGTCGATGTCGAACATCAGCTTCTTCTTCCCCAAGGCGCAGAAGGGCAACGCGCTGGCGCTCAACGCCGGGCTGGGCAATCTGGGCGTGTCGGTGATGCAGTTCGCCGTGCCGCTGATCATCACCGCAGGCGTGTTCGGCGCGCTCGGCGGGGCTGCACAGCAGACGGCAGATGGCGGCCCGCTGTGGCTGCAGAACGCAGGCTTTGTGTGGGTGCCGTTCATCATCGCCAGCACCCTGCTCGCATGGTTCGGGATGAACGACATTGCCGATGCCAAGGCCAGCTTTGCCGACCAGGCGGTGATCTTCCAGCGCAAGCACAACTGGCTTATGTGCTGGCTTTATACCGGCACATTCGGCAGCTTCATCGGCTTTTCCGCCGGCCTGCCGCTGCTCGCCAAGCAGCAGTTTCCGCAAGTGGACGTGCTGCAATTCGTGTTCCTCGGCCCGCTGGTGGGCGCGCTGAGCCGGGCGGCGACCGGCTGGGTGTCGGACAAGTGGGGCGGTGCGCGAGTGACCTTCTGGGTGTTCGTGCTGATGATGCTGGGCGTGCTGGGGGTGATGTATTTCCTTGAAGCTGCCAGCTGGTGGGGCTTCCTGGGCATGTTCATCTTGATGTTCTTCATGACCGGGGTGGGCAATGCCTCCACCTTCCAGATGATCCCCAACATCATGCGGCAGGAAGTTCCGCACCTGATGCCCGAGCTCGCCCCTGATGCCGCGCTGCGGCAGGCCGAGCGGGAATTGGCGGCGATCATCGGCTTCATCTCGGCGATTGCGGCCTACGGCGCCTTCTTCATCCCCAAGAGCTTTGGCAGCGCTATTGCGGCGACCGGATCGCCGATGGCGGCCTTGTGGGGCTTCCTGATCTTCTACGCCAGCTGCGCCGCGCTGACGTGGTTCGTCTACAACCGCCGCGGCGGTCTGCTCCACGACATCGAACGCGGAGCGGGCCACGCGTCATGATCGTGATACAAAGGCGACTGCCCGGCAGGATCGACCAAGTCCTCTGGCCAAAAGGGGGTCGGTTTGCGAATTTCCGCTTCTGGCGAGAAATCCGTCGAAGCGGCCCGGCAGGTGTCAGGATCGCGGTGCGTTCCCGCTTATGACCGCAGAGAGGGTGGAAAGCTGTCATTCCCATTCCAACATGTGAATCTCGTTGTGCTCGCGGCTAGGTGCGCGCACGTGCTCGATTTCGGCCGTTGGAGCGCACCGCGTCAACGATCACGTTCGCAGTGGCCCGGCGGTCAGATAAAGCGAGGGGGCCGATGCGACTGATTCACATTCGCGACCTGGCAGTCGAAACAGCGCTCGCATCGGGGCACACCTTCTTGTCGGCGGCAAGCGGCTTGGTGGTGCGCGGCGATCAGCTGTTCGTGATCGGCGATGATGTGAATTGCCTCGCCTTGTTCGCGCTCGACGATTCGGCGCCCGGCAAGCTGGTCAGACTGATCGAGGGCGACCTGCCAAGGGACGCTGCGCAGCGCAAAAGGGCGAAGCCCGATTTCGAAATACTGGTGGCGCTCCCCGGCGCGGGCGTGGGCCGACTGCTGGTATTGGGCTCGGGATCGACGTCAACGCGAATGCGCGGGGCGATCGTCGATCTATCCGCTTTAGGCGAAGCGCCTGGCGTTCGCCATCTAGACCTGCGACCCCTGTTTGCTTCGCTCGCCCCCTTGGTGGCCGAGATCAACCTCGAGGGCGCGGTGCTGTGGGGCGACCGGCTGCTGCTGTTCAATCGTGGCAACATGCAATTCCCGGCGTCGCATATCCTGGAGGTATCGCTCGCGGCCGTGGTCGAAGGTGGGCCGGTCACAGTATCGCTCCGTGCGGAACTGTCGCTGCCAATGGTGTCGGGCGTTCCGCTCTCCGTCACCGATGCCTGCGCACTGGACAACGGTCATATCCTGCTCTCTGCCGTCGCCGAGGCGACCGCCGACAGCTACACCGACGGCGCGTTGCTGGGCGCGGCAATTGCGGAGTTGGACTGGCATTTCAACTTGCTCGCGGTCCAACCGCTCGACCCACCAATTAAAGTAGAGGGCATTGCCGCTCAGGCTGCCGAGGACGGTTTGCACCTGCTGTGCGTGACGGATTCCGACGATCCCGCGCGGGCGTCGGCTTTGTATGGTGGAGGTTTCCCTATGCGCGGCTGACGAGCCGCACACAGTAGCATTCGACGTCCACCAAAGCCGGTTTCGGGATATATGACTTTAGGGCCCAACGTCGGCGTCAATTCCGCCGCTAGCGTCGACTTCATTAGCCGTAGTGCGATCTGATTTGCCGTGTTTCAATGGTGCCATGAACCATAGCGTTCCCACAGTAATAAGAGACAACATCACTGCAACATCTAGGCTCCCCAACGCTACCGAGACGCCAATGGCGCCTGTGATCCAGAGGCTGGCAGCAGTGGCAGTACCTTTGACCGAGTCATTCCTCCGCAGGATTGCCCCGCCACCGATGAAGCCCATACCCGTGATCAATCCCTCCACTATTCGCGCCATTGCTTCCGGTGAGTCAGCGGTGATCCCCTCCGCAGCTTGGATGAAACCGCAGCTTGCCACAGCGACCAAGGGGAAAGTTCGCAGACCCGCACTTCGCTCCGCTTTCTCTCGGTTCCAACCTATCGGTAATGCTAGAATGTAGGCGATGCTGATGGCGACAAGATGGGGCACCAAATCGAAGCGATCCTGGGCGAGAAATTGATCGAACATTTTTCGGTTTTCCCAGATTCGCGATCGTGGTTCGAGGAGGGTGGGCTTTACAGATAGTTAGACGCGTCTTGGCCCTGAATTCACACAATTCGCCCTAGCAGACGGCTCAAAGTCTGCAATGGCGTCGCTCTCGGTCAGTCTGCTTTTGGTACGAACCGCACTCGCCATTAGAGGCAAGAAGGGGGTGGGAAACAGACATTCGTTGCTTAAACCCCAACGTTTTCCGTGAAGATGCCTAGGATGCCAATCAGCACCGACATCGCAAGCGTGCCTACCAACATTCGACTTAGTGTGAAGTCGGCTCCAGATAGCGCCTCCACTCCAATAAGCACCGGGAAGATGATCCAACCCAGAAAGAAATATAGAACGCCTCGCTTCGGGTTAAAATCCCATGCTTTCTCTGGAAGGTTCTTCCGGTCATAGAATGCCATGACAAAGGTCACGCATAACCAAATGACATATGCTAATCGCCAGAGGAGTCCCCAATCGTCTTGGGAAATTCCTCCAATGTAACTGGCGGCCCAGCCCCAAAGCAGGAGCATGCAGAAGGCTGTTCCGCCGATCAATTTACGCGGATTCATATTTCTAATCTTAACTGCATCCTTCGACTATTCCATCGAAGTCCGACGTCCGCAACGGCGTCGTTTGCGGAACGTCGGCCTTGGTCGTCGCGGCACCTGGGAGCGGACTGACCGCTTACGGCCCAACTTCCGCCGTTCAATGAGGCGGTTGAACTGCCAATTTTCGAACATTAGTCGGCCGATCGCACCCTTGTAACGGTTTGGCGCAAATTCGGGATTCTGGGGGTATCGGTGGGGGTATTTTCCAAGAGTTGGGCGGAAAAAACGAGTAATGTCAGAACGTTATATGTTCGCTATATGTTCCTCCTCCGCTACCAACGCTTGGTCCATCCATCGCAGCCACTGCGTTCAGCGTGCCCCCCACATCTGTGCGGCACACTTTTGCACAGCCTTGGGCTGACGTGCGGGGGCGGTAAGGGATGATGTCCGGCGTTTGCCAGGTTCGCATGCTCGCAGAGCAAGCCCATGAGAAACTTCGATAAACGCGGCGGTGCGTGGCTCCCAATCGTGGCCAGCTGCGCCGATTTTTTATCCAATCAGGCGGGGTTCTCCAGCTCAAACAGGCCCGATTTTTCGCGACCAATATCGTTGACCGGAAGGCTTCATGATGATATTTGATATATGTCAATAAATCTTGGTTGGATTCCCGTATGGTTAGGGATTTCTAATAGGATAACTTGACCGACGATGAAAAAACTTGGCTGGGGATCAAAAATGACTTCTTCAGGTTTGATCTATGCGGCCATATTACTTCAGTCTGGGCCGATTTGTACTGGAACGATCGGAACTCCCTGGCTGTCAGGCGATAAGTCCGAAAAGTTTGACGAGCGCTACGAACCGGCTTCGCTGCTACAGAATATTCCGAGTATGCTGGATGTGAGGGTTCAGCAAGCCGCGGATGAAATCGTCAGCCATACGGGAATAAAGTCAAACTTCACCGTGGCGCCGGCCAATGTGGCCAATGCCCTGGCCTATATCGGGCGGGATGGAAGTCGACTGCTGCTGTACAACCCGATGTTCATGGAAGACGTTTTTGATAATGTCTGCAAGGACTGGGGCATTATGGACATTACAGCCCATGAGATCGGTCATCATCTCCAGGGCCACATTTTCAGAGGCGTCGACATAGACTATCATCAGTTCGAAATCGAAGCTGACGAGTTTTCCGGGTTCGTGTTGTACCGCATGGGTGCCACGCTCGAAGAGGCGCAGAGATCGACCGCTGCCCTGGCGCAGCAGCAAGACACAGCCACGCATCCTGGCAGAGCAAGGCGCCTGGAGGCCATCAAGGCGGGATGGCTCAGGGCCCGAGACGTTGCCGGTCATGAGGGTGTTGCGGATGCGTAGCGAAAAGAGCGGGAGGCCGATTGACCGGGGCTACGTTGTCGGCAATCCAAGCCTGTCAGCGTTCCACCAGATCCCGGGACATGGGCGCGAGCTTGGCGAGAAAACGGTTCTGCGCAGCAAACGGCACGCCCTCTTCCTTCATCGCCACTTGCAGGTTTTTTACGAGTGCATTCATGTCTGCCATGCGCAGACCCATGCCGGTGTGTGCAGATTTCATGGAACGCCCGGTATAGTCGCACCCCGCGTTCAGCACGAAGCAGAACTGCTCGAAGAGCGTTCTGCGCAAGCGGATCATGTCATGCGCTGCAAAGATGTCAGCAATCCGCGGATCGGCCGTACTCAGCTCAACAGTGCGTTCGACAATGCGGCGGATGCCGTCTTTGCCCTTGAAGGCGGCCGCCATCCGGTCACCCCTGAACGGGGCTGAACCTGCGTTATCGTTTGACCGGACATAGGGATCGACCGGCAGTTCACCGGTGACAGGATCCGGCACCCTGGCTTCGACGCCGAATTCCTTGTCCCAGTCGATTTCCGGCACGGCCGCAGGCTGCCCGGCCAGTAACGCAAGGATGATCCATGACATGGTGGTTGGCCCCTAGAATGCCACTTGCGCGGAAAGGAATGCGCCGTGCTGCTTTTCGAACGTCGCAACCTTGCCCAGATCGACATAAGCTGCCGTCACCGTGACATTGTCGGTCACGGCATAGGCCGCAAACAGGTCGAACCAGTTGCTTTCGCCGAGACCCAGATTGTCCGGCTTGGTCCGCAACTCGGCGCCGATCAGGGCGCGGCGGGACAACTGATAGCCCAGTGATCCTTCGATCTGCACCGAGTGACCCTTCCCGGTGGTGCTGCCGAAGCCGAGCAGGCCGCCTTCATTGGCTTCCGTCAGGCGCAAGGTTGCATTGACCAGCAGGCTTCGTGAAAGGATCAGCTTGGTCGCGCTTATGGTCACGTCGGTGCTCTGGTGCGTGGCAGCACCAACCGCCTGCGTCACCGGGGAATCGAGGTTGCGCTTGTGCTGAAGCCCGATGGCAATCTGCGGCAGGGCAGGACTGCCATAGACCAGATCACCGGCGATCCGCACCTTGGCGCCGAACACATCCTGATTGAGAGTGTATCCGCGCCCCAGCCCAAGCGTGGTGCCTGCGTCGAGCGTGTCGAAGTTCTGCCGGGCGTAAGACAGCTCGATCCGGTTGGCGATGCCGATGGCGATGCCGTGGCTCTGCCAGCGGAAGTCAGCCAGCTCAATCGCGGTAACGTGCCCGGATATACCCACGCCGGCATCTGTTGCCCGCCCGGCGATGGTGGCCCAGGTGGCGAGGCCGCCGCCGCTGGTGCCTTCTATTGTCGAAACGCCATTGGTCAGGACCAGCTTGTCGCCGGAAAACCAGTCGAGTTCTTCAGCGGACGCAGAATGTGCGCTGGTGAGGAAGGTCGCCCACAGGCTTCCGATGAGTAACCAGCGCATGATCACCCTATGGCGTGGTTACGGTAAAATTCAGGTTAAGCGCTGCACGACCAAATCTTAAGGGGCCCGCTGTTAAGCGCCCCCTGATGGGCAAGCAGATCACCTTCGCAATGGCGGTTTTGCTGGCCAGTATCGCCAGCTATGTCCATGCCCAGGCCGGAACTTCGCTGCGCGTGCAGGTGGTGGATGAGCGGGGCATGCCGCTGCGGGATGCCATCATCGAGCTTCATTCTTCCGGCAAGGACGTGGCGCTTCGCCCGGCGGCCCGCGCCGCAATGGCGCAGAGGAACCTTGAGTTCACACCGGGCACGATCGTGGTGGCGAAGGGTTCAACCGTTGCGTTTCCCAATCTCGATCAGGTCCGCCATTCGATCTACAGCTTCTCCAAGCCGGCCAGATTCAAGATCGATCTCTATGGCCGCGATCAGACGCGAACGCATACGTTCAATGTGCCCGGGTCCGTTTCGCTCGGCTGCAACATCCATGACAATATGCGGGGCTACATCAGGGTCACTGACACACCCCACGCTGCCAGGACGGATCTGAACGGCTACGTCGATCTGAATGCCGTGCCGGTGGGGGCAGCCCGTCTGACCGTCTGGCATCCACGCCTGCGATCGCCGGCCAACGAGCTTGTGCAAGCACTTCAGATTGCGTCCGGCAAGCAGGCTCGCAAGATCACGGTCAAGCTGCGATGACGAACAGTCTGGTCAACGCGGACCTGTTCCGGTTCGGCTCTCTGCGAATGCGGATTGCGGTACTGTATGCCGGACTTTTTGCCGTTGTCCTGTCTGCCATCCTGCTGATCGCCGGTGGGGGCCTTGCCCGCTTCGCCGAAGCAAGCGCATCGCGCGATCTGGCAGCAAACGCCCGCGTATTCGACGAGTTGCTGGAACTGCGGGCGCGCCAGTTGCGTGGCTCGGCAGACGTCCTGTCGCGGGACTTCGGTTTTCGGGAAGCCGTTGCCACCAATGACGCGGCAACCATCAACAGCGCGCTGGAAAGCCTGAAAGGGCGGTCCCGCGTAAGCGCCGCATTTGTGGTCGGAATGGATGGCGCTCTGGTCACCAGTGGTGCGGCCAAGGTGGACTCCCCTGAGGCTTTGTGGGGCCCGCTGGACGAAGGGCAGCAGCGCGGGATGATCCGCCTCGGAGGAGAGCTCGCTCTGGCAGCGGCTTCACCGATCGAGACACCTGACCTGATCGGCTGGCTGGTTCTCGCGCAGCGGCTTGATTCTACCGAGATGGAGCGTCTGAAGCAGCTTGCAGCGGTCGACCTCGAAGCAAAGGTGGAAACGTCGACAACCATAGCTCCCTGGATGAAGACTGTCAGGGAAGGCGAAGTGGTATCGCGCCATGATGGCGATCACTTCCTCTACCACCTCTCCCGGATTGCGGCCCTTGAAGAAGGATTGGAACCCCGCCTTGTCCTGCATCACTCCCTCACGAAATCGCTGGAGCAGTATCAGTCGCTCCGCTGGCTGCTGATCGCTCTGGCGCTTGCGGCTGTAGCCTTTGTCGTTGCCCTCAGCTGGCGGGTTGCCCGCACCATTTCTGCGCCGCTGAGCAGGCTCGATGAAGCGACCCGGCTGATCGGGGAAGGGCGCGATATCGAGCTGAGGGTGGAAACCGATGACGAGATTGGCCGCCTTGCGAGGAGCTTCAACCAGATGGTCAGCGCCATCGAAGAGCGCGAACGCCGGATCGTCCATGTCGGGCTGCACGACGGCCTGACGGGCCTGCCCAATCGCAAGCTCTTCGTGGAGCAGCTCGACCAGGCGGTCGGTCGGCTGCGCGGGGCGCGGCAGCTGATGGTCATTTATGCCGACCTCGACGATTTCAAGGTTGTTAACGATACGCTTGGACATCCTGCAGGCGACGCGCTCCTACGCACCGTGGCGGCGCATCTGCGGGAGGAACTGCCTGACGCCCTGGTAGCAAGGCTTGGCGGGGACGAGTTCGCCATTCTCATCGAGGATATCGAGGACCAGCACCGGATGTCTGCCCTTGCCGAGAAGGTTCATGCCTGTTTCGCAAGGACGGTTATCCTTGACGGCCAGCAAGCATCCTCTGCTGCCAGTCTGGGCGTGGCGGTTGGGCCCGGCGACGGGGGCGACGGCATTGCCCTCATGAAACATGCCGATCTTGCGCTCTATCGCGCCAAGAAAGACGGCAAATCCACCTACCACTTTTTCGAGCCAGGCATGGACGAGGAAGCCCGCCGCAGGCGGCAGATGGAACTCGACTTGCGCACGGCCTTGCGGGACGGCGGGTTCGAGTTGCATTTTCAGCCGCTCTACAATTTTGCAGAAGATCGCTTCAAAGGCTTCGAGGCGCTGCTGCGCTGGCCCCACCCGACGCTGGGCATGATCAGCCCGGCCGAGTTTATCCCTCTCGCTGAAGAGACCGGTCTCATCATTCCGATCGGAGAATGGGTTATCCGGGAAGCATGTCGGCAGGCCTCGGCCTGGCCCGACAACATGGGCGTTGCAGTCAACATCTCCCCGAAGCAGTTTACGGCGGCGGGTTTGTCAAAGTGCATCATGCAGGCGCTGCTTACCAGCGGCGTTGCACCTGAGCGGCTTGAGCTGGAAATCACGGAAAGCATTTTCATTGCCAATGTCGAAAAGACCCTGGCTGCCTTGCATGGCCTGCGTGCCCTCGGCGTCCGGATCGCCCTGGACGACTTCGGAACGGGCTATTCTTCGCTCAGCTACCTGCGCTCTTTCCCGTTCGACAAAGTGAAAATCGATCGCAGCTTTGTTCAGGACCTGAACAGCAGCTCGAACGCCCACGCCGTCATCCGGGCGATCACGACGCTGGCGGACGCTTTGGGGATGGAAACACTGGCCGAAGGGGTCGAAGAAACCGGCCAGCTCGAAGTGCTCAAGCGCGAAGGCTGCGGGAATATCCAGGGATACCTGTTCAGCAAACCGCTGACAGTGGCTGAAGTGCAAAACCTGCTGTCATTCGGCCAGATCGGAAACTTTGCGCGGGTCGCCTGACCAGACAGGTCATCCCGGTGTTGCCGCGGCACTGAGCAAGGCGGCGATGAAATCCGGCGCCGCCCTTGCCGGGGCCGTTCTCCCAAATCCTCAGCTTACTCTCTCGACCGAAATGTCGATGGGTTTGAATGTGCCGCCATTCGATGCATAGGCGGAACAGGCCGTAACTCCCACGATCAGCGGCAGGCAGGCCCGCAACCGGATGAGACTGCCGGGGTTGGTTGTGGGTGGAAGGACCGAGACCTTTCCTTCGGGCGAAACGGGCACGTTCATGAAAATATTGAACGCGGTCGGGATGGCATCCTCGTCAATTCCGTAGGGGCGGAGAGCTGCGGCAAGGTTGCCGAAGCATCCCCGGTGAACCGGCTTGTCCGGGTAGAAATGCCGGAACGTGTCTTCCGAGCAGGGAGTCAGCAGGAAATCGTGCACGCCGGCCGTGTCCTCGATGATTTCGAGCATTCGTCGGGACCGATTGGACCACAAGGTGTTGCCCTTCGTGAGTCTGATCGTTTCCTCGAGATCAAAGGTCCGGCCGTTGGAAATGACCTCGCGCGGGTCATCGCGCGCGTAGGCGACCAGATCGCTGACCTGTCCGCCATCCGGGTCAATGACGGTGAGAGTGTCCCCCGCTTCCAGTTCGATGGCAGTCCCTGATCGCGGTGCGATGCGCTGAATCATGGCAGACGCGGATCGGCGAAGGGGCACTCCCAGTCTCCGCCTACCGCCCGGCCACTGTATTGCCGCGCTTCGCTGGTTTCGCCGTGACGGGCCAGCATCGGATTGGGGGAGCCGGCCAGTGCGACATCCCGCTCGATAATGCGTTCGCGCATCCGTTCGTACCGGTTTTCCTCGCGGAGCTGCTCGAATTGCTCGTGCAGGTTGAACACCAGGGTGGGGTATGGCGTCCGCCGCGCGGGCCGCGACGCATGGGGATGGAGCCCCACCACGAAGTAGCCCTGGCCGCCGAAACTCAGCGAAAAATGGGGATCGGACGGATCGGGGCTGACCTTGGAATCATAGGGTTGGCCGAGCCACTCGTCCTTGTTGGCGAGGGACTGGAGGCGTTCCCACATCAGCCGTTCGAACTGGACCTCGTTCAGATCGGTTGGCCCTTCGAACACCACTGCAAGGCTGCGCAACCCGTCAGGGTCGCGATTGAACGCGGCGCTCCACTCAAGCAGTTCCCGATGGATCGTCAGATCGTCCCATGCGCTGGCGAGGGACCAGGCGCTGACAATGCGCAAGCTGCCCTTGGCCAGCGCTGACTTGGCACCGACGCAGGGGAAATCCCGCTCCGCAATGTGCGTGAGCAGGGAACGTTCGAGTTCTTCGCGGTCAACGGCATGAGGCGGGGCAGCGCGGTCCCGGGCGGCAATATCAACAATGGCAGTCATGCTGCAGGAACGACTACTTGCGGCCCCCGGTTCCATTGAAGCGGTGTTCGGTGCACATTTTGTGGATAGGCCCGTTCAGGCAAGCACCCAGATGGAGATGCACAAGGCGGCAGTCGCGGCGACCAGCGACCACGACATCAGCTTGAGGCGCATTGGCTGAAGGGCTTCAACCTTGTGCGGTTCAAGCCGGGAGATCGCCCTGCAGGCGCGGCGTTCCGACGATATGAAGATCCAGACGGCAATCAGGAGGAAGATCGTGGCGATCAGCTTGGCCGCCCAGGCCGGGCTGAGCGCCTGGAACAGGGCGTTGAATCCCAACCCGATCCCCACCGCCGCCATTCCGGTCCGCACCCAGCCTGCAAAGCTGCGCTCATGCGCAAGGACAGTCCTGTCTTCGGCAAGGTCGGTCCGGTCGTGGGCCAGTTCGTCTTTGGTTTCGTCATGGTGGGACATAGGTCTCGGCTCCGACAATTCAGCGCTTGACGCTTCGCAGAACGGTGAGTTCATCGCCGCGTTCGGGAATGACACTGAGGCTGCCATCACTCTCGATGATCACGGCCGCGACATCTTCGATCCGGCCGATCCCGGCAGAGCGGATGCTGGCCTCAATCTCAGACCGAGTGAGCCGCTCGGCCCGCATCGCATCTTCGCGGAACACACCGTTTTCCAGCAACAACCGGGGCTCACTGCGCACGAGCTTGCGAAACCGGGTAGACACGATCGAAAAGCGCGACACCGTCCATTGGAGCAGGGCGAGCAGGGTGATTGCAAGCAGGCCCTCGAGAAGTGAAACCTCACGGGAGAGCTGCGTCGTCGCGAGGATTGAGCCAAGCGCGACTGTCACTACAAGGTCGAATGCATTGAGCTTGGCCAGAGACCGTTTCCCGGCCTTACGAAGGATCAGAACCAGGCCGATGTATGCCAAAGTTGATACGATGAGTACGCGGATGAGGTCCGGGAGCGAGTCATGAAGCATGTCCTGACAACGCTCAGGCCGGCCCCGGGTCCCGAAAATCCGGCGGGCCGAGCGGACTCGTGAGTTCGTCGACCCCGGCATCAGGGCGTTGACCGGGTTCGCCACAGCGCGCATCATCGGCCTGGAATGGTCCGACCCCAATGGCAGGCAGAACATGAGATCAATTTCGTCGCGAATTCGAAGAGGGCTGGCGCTGGCCGCCGCGATCATGGCAGCGGGCTGCACGGTCGCCGCACAGGCAGCCCCTTATGTCATGTACCGCGATCCAGGCTGCGGGTGCTGCATGGCCTGGGCTGCGCACGCCCGCGACAAACTGGCGGCAGAAGTTCGCGTGCGGGAAGATGTACCGATGGCCAGCGTGAAGCGGCAGCTGGGCGTGCCTGCGTCACTGGCTTCCTGTCATACCACGCTGGTGGAAGGTTATGTGATCGAGGGCCACGTTCCGGCGCGGGAAATCACCCGCTTGCTGAAGGAGCGCCCTCGGGACGTGCGCGGGCTGGCAGTGGCCGGAATGCCGCTCGGTTCGCCCGGGATGGAAGCCGGCGGGCGCAAGCAACCCTTCAAGGTCATCGCGTTCGGCGATTTTGGACAGCGGGTGTACGCAAGCTACTGACGCTTGCGCAAAAACGGGCCGGGTGCTGCCACCCGGCCCGTCCTCGCTGTATTTACCAGAAGAAGTATTTACCAGAAGAAGTCGTGGATTACATCGACAACTTCGCCGCTGTAGGTGTTCACCAGCAGGACGTCGTCATAGTAGCGCACCCAACGGTAAGGGCCATAGACTTCTGGCAGGCGATACTGCCACGGATCGTTGATCCAGTACCGGTTGCCGAAGAACAGGTTGTCCAGGCGGAAGCCGATGCTCAGGCGGCGATAGCTGTAATCGCGATAGGGCGAGTAGTAGCGGCCCAGCCGGTAAATGCTCCGGTTGTGGGTGCGATACCCGTTCCAGTCATAGCGGCGGTTGTCGCGCCAGCGCCGGTCCCACCGGCGGTTATCGCTGTAGCCGGTCTGCCGACCTTCGCGATAACCGCTGCGGTAGGCCTGACGCGTATCCCGCCGGTCGTCGCGCGCATCGGTGCGCCGCCCGTCACGATAGCCATCGCGATAGGTCCGGTTGCGGTCCCCGGTGTAGCGGTTGGGGTCCAGCGCGAACCGGCCATCGCTGCTGCGGCGGCTGTCATCGCGATAGTCCCGTCGGTCGGCACGGCGATCATCACGCCGATCTTCCCGGCGGTCCGCACGGCGGTCGTCGCGCCGAACATTGCGGGCGTCGTTACGGGTTTCCTGGCGCTGCTGCGCTGCCCCGCGATTGGGATCAAGGGCAAACCGGCGTTGCTCGGCAACGCGCCGCTCCGCCACCACCGGCGCATTGGCGCGGGGGGTATCGGGCCGGGCCGGTCGTTCGGCGCGGATCGGTGCTGCCGGGGCAGGGCGCTGCACCTGCTGGCGCCATTCCTGCCGCTGCGCTGCGCGCTCCTGCCGCTGTGCGGCGCGTTCCTGACGGGCTGGCTGGCTCGCCTGCGGCCTGAAATCGCGCAGCTGGCGCGGAGCCTGCCGCTGGGGCCTTTCGACGCGTTCGGAACGCTCCGGACGTTCGCGGTCGCCGCGGTCACGGTCTTGCGCCATGGCGGTGGTGGGAAGTGCGGTCAGGGCCATGACTGCTGCAAGGGCAGAGAGGGTCGTTCCCTTCATCAAGCTGATCGTATTCATCGTGTGGGGTCTCCGTCGGTACAGAACGCCGCGCCCACCTTTGCGGCCCCCTGTGGATTTATTGGGATAGCCTGATTCGAATGAGCCGAAACTGAACCAGTAGCAGAGCCTTCCGTTCATCTTTTAACGCATGTTGCTGAACCTTTGATCGATTGACAGGCGGGTCGCCTCGCCCGAAGGCGTGCTGATGTTCGAAAGCCTCGCTGATGTCCGCGCAGACATAAACGCCCGTCTGACCCGCGCTGCGCAAAGCCGGCACGGCCCCATGCATTCGCCGGTGGTGGCGACTGCCGACGCTGATGCGCGGGTGATGGTGCTGCGGGCCTACGATACCGCCACCTGGACGGCCCGTTTCCACACCGATGCCCGGGCTCCCAAGGCTGGGCTGATTGGCGCGGGTGCTCCGGTCGGTGTGCTATTCTACGATCGCGAGGAGAAGGTCCAGATCCGCTGCCGCGGCACGGGCCGGATCGAGCGCGAGGGGCCGGTTGCAGATGCAGCCTGGGCCACCAGCACCCGCTTTGCCCGGCGATGCTATCTGGGCGAAGGGCCAGGCGCGTTCTCGGATCAGCCAACCTCCGGCCTGCCCGCCCGCTTCGAGGGGATCGAGCCGGACGAGCATGAACTGATCGTAGCCCGTGAGAACTTTGCGGTCCTGCTTGTGCGGTTTGCGACGATTGACTGGTTTCACCTTGCCAACAGCGGGCACCGCCGAGCGGTGTTCGAGGGCGAGCGTGGGCAGTGGATCTCGCCCTGAGCTGGGATGACGTCGGGGCAACGAGGGGGTTGTCCCGGTAGTCGCACGATTGCAGAAGGCAATCAGTCACCCCACGCACCCAAGGAATTCCGGGCCTGCCAGCAGATCAGACCCATTCGGACCGAATCTCGCTCCGTTGTGGAGAAACAAAAATATCCCGTTCAGGACATAATCTGAAACGCCGATTGAGGTGATGGCCGAATCTGAAGAACGGGGCGCCCGATTTCATCCATTCCGGTAAAATCACTTCTCCGAAATGGCGATAGATTCACTCCGTTTCGCAAGCGTTCCACCCTGAACATACCGTCGTACCGGTGCCAGATTCAGGCGTATGGCAAATGCACGCATAACCCACATCGTCGACAGCGTCGAGCAAACCCGTCACGAGAAATTCCGTTCCCTGATGGGTATCGGTTATCACGCTGAGGTCTACTCCAGTGTCGAAGAGCTAATATCATTCCGGCCTCAGGCAGGGGTGATCATGCTGGACGATGCGCATTCGAGCGAGTCGTTCGAGGCGCAACTCCACTTTCTGGCCGATCAGGGGATCTGGCTGCCGGTCATCGCAACGGGTATCGAACCCAAAGCACCGCAGATTGTTGCGGCGATGAAGGCGGGCGCGTTTGATTACCTGGTGTTCCCGCTGGAGTCTGATGACGACGCGGAGCGGATCAGGTTGATTCTGGATGAGGCGGCCATGCAGTCGGACGCCCGGCGGCGGCTGATCGAAGCGCGCGACCGGCTGTCAAAGCTTTCCGTGCGGGAACGCGAAGTGCTTGACCGTCTCGTCGAAGGCAACAGCAACAAGGCCATTGCCCGCGCGCTGGAGATCAGTCCGCGCACGGTGGAAATCCGCCGCGCCAAGATGATGGACAAACTCGGTGCCCGGCATCCGGCCGATGCGGTGCGGGTAAGCCTGGAAGCGCGCATGTAGCAGCCTGCCGGGCAGCTTCCGCGCCGCCCCCCAGCTTAAATCTTTATCGGCAGAACCCGGTCGATCCGCCTCGCTCGAGATGGAAATGGTCGCGGTGGGCAGCGTTATAATCCGGCCCCAGGACAGTGCCGAAACGTTTGCACGCGCTCGCCTGGACAGTCCGGAGGAACTCTCGCTCGCGCATTGTTCCGCCGTCCCAGTGGTCAAGCACGCTTACCCGCCTGCCGTCTGCCAGCACGAACGCAGCGATATCGATCGCTTCGGCATTGGCGTGGGCGGAGCGGCGCGCACTTCCGGCTACGTTGCGGCAGGCATAACTGCCCATTGTTTCGACCCGCACGACGGGGCTGCCGAGCAGTTGCCGCGCTGCGCGGTCTACGCCGAAGCGGGCCCAGGCGGCGAAAGCCTGGGCCGTGGGGCAGGCAACCGGGCCGAGGCGGGCAACCTCGAATGAGGCAGTATCACCCTGCAGCGCGGCCACTGAAACGGCGTTGCGCAGGCCGCACCCGCCGCCATCATACCGGTCAGCCACCGCGTTGAAACGCACGCCCGCCCCGCCAAGTTCGGCAAGGCATTGCCGAGCTTCCGGATTGACCGGGATGGCGCTTACAGCCCCGGCACTCCGCGGACCGCTGCCACGCCCTTCAGGTACGGCACCACAGGCCGCCACGGCGAGGGCCGTGCAGGCTGCAAAGGCAAGGCGGGGAAACTGGCGCATTGGCAGTATTGTGCCGCGTTACGGTTAATGGCGGGTTGACGCCGTCCTGCCATGAACCCGTCCGGCTCGGGATAATCGCCTGCACAAGGCGTGACGTGCGGTTTCGCTTCGGCTAGATCGGCCAGCCATGCTCACCCGGCTTTCCATCCGCAATATCGTGCTGATCGAGGCGCTCGACCTGACCTTCGGGCGCGGGCTGGGCGTGCTTACGGGTGAGACAGGCGCTGGCAAATCGATCCTGCTTGATGCGCTCGGCTTGGTGCTGGGTGACCGGGCTGACAGCGCGCTCGTGCGGGCGGGGGAGGAAAAAGCCAGCGCCACCGCCAGCTTCGAGTTCGCCGCCTTGCCACCGATGGTTGCCGAGGCCTTTGAGGATGCCGGGATCGAGATCGAGGCCGGGGAGCCTCTGCTGATCAGGCGCCAGCTCAAGGCTGACGGCGGCAGCAAGGCGTTCATCAATGATCAGCCCGCCAGCGTTGCCCTGTTGCGGGCCGTTGCGCCCGCCCTGGTCGAATTGCACGGTCAGCATGATGATCGCGGCATGGTCAACCCGTCCGGCCACCGCGTCCTGCTTGACCGCTATGCGGGATCGGACCCGGCTGCCTTGGCAGGAACGTGGGACGCATGGCGCAAGGCCGAGACGCGACTGGCGCAGGCCCGCGCGTCGATCGACACAGCGCGGGAAGAGCAAGATCTGCTGCTGGCCCACCTGGCCGAACTGACGGCACTTGAACCGCAGGCAGGCGAGGAGTCCCGGCTGGCAGAGGCCCGCACGGCGATGCAGAAAGGCGAGCGACTGTCTGGCGATCTCGAGGAGCTGCGCCACCTGTGGGAAGGCTCGGACTCGCCGCTCGCAGCCTTGCGGGTTGCGGCGCGCCGGCTCGACCGGATTGCCTCCGAACACACCCTTCTTTCTGAAGCGCTCGCAGCGCTTGACCGGGCGGTGATAGAGGCGGGGGAAGCGGAAGAGAAACTGGCCCGTGCCGCCGAAGCCCTGATCCACGATCCGGCCGCACTGGAAGTGGCGGAGACGCGGCTGTTCGAACTGCGTGCGATTGCCCGGAAGCACCGCTGCGAGGTGGACGAACTCCCCGAGAAGATGCGGGCCATGCGCGCTGCGCTGGACGCGATCGAAGGGGGCGAGGCGGAGCTGGATGCGTTGGAGGCGGCCGCCACCGAAGCGGGCGCACGCTATCGCGAACAGGCAGCTGCGCTGCACCGACTCCGGGTAGAGGCTGCCACCAGGCTCGATCTGGCCGTGGCGGCAGAGCTGGCTCCGCTGAAGCTGGACGCAGCCCGCTTTCGCACCGCAGTCGTCGAGCTGCCGGACGAGCGCTGGGGGCCGCATGGCTGCGACAGCGTGGAATTCCTGATCGCGACCAACCCCGGCGCTGACTTCGCACCACTGGGCAAGATCGCCAGCGGCGGCGAGTTGTCACGCTTCATTCTGGCGCTCAAGGTCGCGCTGGCGGAGCAGGGCGGTGCGGCAACGGTGATCTTCGACGAGATTGACCGCGGTGTCGGCGGGGCAGTGGCCAGCGCCATCGGTGACCGGCTCGCGCGCCTTGCTGCCGACGGGCAGTTGCTCGCCGTCACGCACTCGCCCCAGGTGGCTGCGCGGGGGCAAACGCATTACCTGATCGCCAAGTCGAGCGCCAAAGCGGATGGGGGTGTGGTCACCCGCACCAGCGTGACCCTGCTTGACGAAGCCGGCCGGCAGGAAGAAATCGCCCGGATGCTCAGCGGGGCGGAAGTAACGCCGGAAGCGCGGGCACAGGCTGAGCGGTTACTCGAGCGAGCGTGAGGTCCGTTAATCGAGTGCCTGGTCAAGAAACGCCCTGATCTTTTGCCACTGGTCGCGCCGCGCCGCCATGTCGGCCTCGGGCGTGCCCCCCAGCTTTCCGAGCATCTTGCGATCCCGCGTGGTCAGGTTTTGCGTTGGACCAAACGCCCAATGGCCGGCGCTGTCATATTTGAGCAGCCGCGCATCCGGCGCGCGGGCCTCTGCCGCGCGGGCCATATCGCATGAAGGCCAGACCTGGTCCTGTCCGCCGCAGATGAGCAGGATCGGGCCCTTGATCCTCTCGACCGGAATTGTGGCTCCGGGATATGCGGCACGCGCCTGCCAACTGTTGCGATACATCCGGGCCAGTGCGCCCTGGCCTTGGGTTATCCACTCATGCCATGCCGGCACAACGTAGCGCACGAAAGGTAGCGGCTTGCCTTCAGCAGTCCACGACGAGCCCATGGCCTCGACATCGGTACGGTTGAAGTCGAAGCCCTGCCACACGACGTCGCTCGGCATGGCGGCGACCACGGCCTTGACCTCCGGGTGGCGGCTGGCAACCAGCAGAGCCCCTTCGCTGCCCTTGGAATGGCCGATTACCGCGATCCGCTCCGGATCAACGTCCGGTCGGGCAGCGAGCCAGGCCAGCGCTTCGTCAAAGGTTTCGAGCGGCACATTCTCGAACGAGCGGTTCGCTTCGCGAGTCTCGAAATAGCCGGGGTAGATCACCGCGTAACCTTCAGCCGCCAGCTGCCGGGCATAGGCGTTGCGGTAATCCTTTAGCCCGCCCTCCGATCCGCCGAGAAGCAGGATCGCGGGGCGTGGGCCATCGCCTGCGCCAGGGTAGAAGTTGGCCGGGGCCGTGCCGAGTATGACGCGTTCTCCACCCCAGCCTGCTTCTGCCACGATGATTGGCCGAGGTGGGCGATTGAACCAGTTCCACGCACCGAACCCGATCCCTGCCGCGACGAGCACCAGCAACCCGATGATCACCTTGCTTCTTGTTCGCACGCCTTCCTCCCTGAATGCAAAGTGTATTATTCATATGATACACTGCGGCGCAAGCGGAATTCATGCGCTTAACCCTTGCTTGCAGCGGCAGGCTCGCGCATTTCGGGTGCCATGGTTCGAGGCAGTGGGACAGGATATCGTGTGCGAGCACTGGCAATGGGCGTGGTGCTGGCCATGACTGCGGGATGTGCGTCAACCGGCGCATCCGGCGGGGCGCAGACTGCTCCCGGCAATGCGATGTACGGCACCGATGCTGCCGTGCGGCCATCGCCGCCCGATTTCATCCTGCGCTATGCTGGTCACCCGCGCGGGTTTGCCGAGTTGCGATTGCCTGCCGCCGCCGAGCACGGAGCAGGCCCGCACCCGCTGGCGGTGATTTTCCACGGCGGATGCTGGAAGACCGGGATTGCCAGCCAGGCTTACATGGCCCCGCTCGCCACGCGCTGGCAGCAGTTGGGGATTGCCACGCTCAATGTCGATTACCGCGAAGTGGGCGATGGCGGCGGCTGGCCGGGCTCATTCGAGGACTGGGCTGCTGCGGCGCGCCTCATCGACGACGTGGTGGCACAGCATCCGGTTGATCGTGCGCGGGTGACGCTGATCGGTCATTCGGCAGGGGCGCTGCCTGCCCAGTGGCTGGCCACTGCGCAAGGGCCTGATGGTCCGCTCGGCGCTCGCGAGCCGGTGGCGGCGCGCGCGGCGATCGTTCTGGACGGTCCGGCCGATCTTGGCGCGGAGCGGGGGGCGTTCGATGCCTTGTGCCAGTTTTCCGCAGTCGATCCGTTCATGGGTGGAGCGCCCGAGGCGGAGCCTTCGCGCTATGCCGCGCTGGCACCCATGACCAGGGCTCCTCGTCTGGCGGACGTCCTGTTCGTGCAGGCCAAGCTGCCTACGCCGCCCACCGCCGCGCTTGCGGCCCTTCGTGCGGGCGGGGCCAGGGTGGAGGTGAAGGAGAACCCCGGCGCGAGCCACTTTGCCATCATTACGCCCGGCGATCCGATCCACGATGCGAACGAGCAGGCCATGCTTGCTGTGCTGAGAGGCGAATAGGATTTCCATGCCTGACCTGCCGAACACCGAAGCCGAGGCCGCCAACGAGTTGATGCGGCTGGCCCGCGCCATTGCCCGGCATGACCGGCTTTACCACGCCGAAGATTCGCCGGAGGTGACTGACCAGGAATATGACGCGCTGGTGCGGCGAAATGCGGAGCTGGAGGCGGCCTTTCCGCATCTGGTCCGGGCCGACAGCCCGAGCCGCAAGGTTGGCCATGCTGTAGCGTCCTCGCCGCTGGCCAAGGTGACGCACGAGGTTCGCATGATGAGCCTCGACAATGCCTTTGCCGACGAAGAGGTGGCGGAGTTTGTTGCGCGGGTGCGGCGATTCCTCAACCTGCCCGAGGCCGAGCCGCTGGCTTTCACCGCCGAGGACAAGATCGACGGGCTGTCATGCTCGCTGCGCTACGAGGACGGCGTGCTGGTCCGCGCCGCCACGCGCGGGGACGGGCAGGTGGGTGAGGACGTGACTGCCAACGTCGCCCACATTGCTGACATCCCGCAGCGGCTGAACGGTGAAGCCCCGGCCGTGTTTGAAGTGCGCGGCGAAGTCTACATGGCGAAGCATGACTTTGCTGCACTCAATGCTGCGCAGCTCGAAGCGGGGGGCAAGCTGTTCGCCAACCCGCGCAATGCTGCGGCGGGTTCATTGCGACAGAAAGATGCAGGTGTGACTGCCAAGCGCCCCTTGCGGTTCTGGGCACATGGCTGGGGCGCGGCAAGCGAGGTTCCGGGCGCGACGCAGGAAGAACTGGTGGCCCGGATCGCGGCCTGGGGCCTGCCGGTCAGCCCGCATTTCCGCCGCTGCGATACACTGGACGAGATGCTTGCCGCTTACGCCGCAATCAACGCCGCCCGGCCCGACCTGCCCTATGAGATCGACGGTGTGGTCTACAAGGTTGACCGGCTCGACTACCAGCAGCGCCTCGGCTTCGTCGCCAAGGCACCGCGTTGGGCAATCGCGCGAAAGTTCCCGGCCGAGCAGGCGGAGACCACGCTGGAGGCGATCGATATTCAGGTTGGCCGTACTGGCAAGCTCACGCCGGTCGGCCGGCTGGCCCCCGTGCTGGTGGGCGGGGTGACGGTGACCAACGTTACGCTGCACAACCGCGACGAGATTGCCCGGCTCGGTGTGCGTCCGGGGGACCGGGTGATGGTCCAGCGGGCAGGCGATGTGATCCCGCAAGTGGTTAGAAACCTCACGCCGGAAGTGGAGCGTTCCGCATTCCTGTTCCCGGATCATTGCCCCGAATGCGGCAGCGGGGCGGTGGCGGAGGAAGGCGAGGTCGATGTGCGGTGCACCGGCGGCCTCATCTGCCCGGCCCAGCGGACCGAGCGGCTGAAACACTTCGTCAGCCGTGCCGCGCTCGATATCGAGGGGCTGGGCGAGAAGACCATCGACCAGTTCTTTGCCCTCGGCTGGCTGGAAAGCCCGGCCGATATTTTCCGCCTGCGCAAGCGGCGCAATGCGATCCTGGAACTGGAGGGCTGGAAAGAGAAGTCAGTCGACAACCTGCTCGCCAGTATCGAAGCCAAGCGCCAGCCGGACGCGGCGCGCCTGCTGTTCGGACTCGGCATTCGCCATGTGGGCGCGGTCACCGCGCGCGACCTGATGAAGAACTTTCACGAACTGCCGGTGCTGAAGGATATGGCGGAGCGCGCGCACACGGAGGATGCGGAAGCGCGCGCCTCGCTCACCGCAATTGACGGGATCGGCAGCGCGGTGGTCGAGGCGCTGGGCGATTTCTTCCACGAACCGCACAACCGCGACGTGTGGGACGACCTGCTGAGCGAAGTCTCGCCGCCGCCATATATCGTCGAGACGAAAGCCAGCGTGGTCAGCGGCAAGACGGTGGTGTTCACCGGCAAGCTCGAAACCATGAGCCGTGACGAGGCCAAGGCGCAGGCCGAGCGCCTGGGCGCCAAGGCGGCGGGGAGTGTCAGCGCGAAGACCGACCTGGTGGTTGCCGGGCCGGGTGCAGGCAGCAAGCTCAAGCAGGCCGCGGCGCTCGGCATCGAGGTGATAGACGAGGCTGCCTGGGCGGAGATCGTTCGCGCGGCCGGATAGGCCGAGGGTCAAATGGGGGAGGGCAGAATGGCGGAAGGCAGGGAAATGAAGATCGACGAAGCACAGGCCGATCTGCGACGTGCTTACACCGATGGAGGGCCAGGCGTGATCGTATCCGGGCTGGTCTGGCTGGCGGCGGCCTGGGTGCTGTCTCGCAGCGGGGTGGCGACAGGATTCGTGGTCCTGTTCTTTGGCGGAATGCTGATTTTCCCGCTTGCCCTGCTGGTCAACCGCGTACTGCTCCGGCGCCAGCGTGAAGCCGCCGAAAATCCGTTCGGGTTGCTGGTGCTGGAATGCACCGTGGCGATGATCGCCATGCTGTTCGCCGCTTACCTCTTTTTGCCGTTTGACGAGGCAAAAGTCTTCCCACTCGCCGCAATCGCTGTCGGGGTCCATTACTTCGTGTTCAAGACCGCTTACGGGATGCGCACATTCTGGTTGCTTGGCGCGGCAATCACGCTGCTCGGCGTGGCTGCGATTTACCGCGCTCTTCCGCTGCCAGGGGGCGTGGCAATGTGGGTCGGGCTGGTGGAATTGGGGTTCGGGGCGGCGATGACTGCCCGCGGATTGCGCGCCAGACCAGCGGTCTGACGGGGGATCGGGCAATGGCGGGTTACCTCTCCAGGTTGATGCGTGATCTTGAATCGCCGGTCGAGGTCCGCCGCTTCGGTTCGGGCTGGTTTTCGGGCTTCTTCGCTTTGCTGCTGGCGATCAGCGGGCTGGGCATGGTGTTGGCTCTGCGCTTTCCGGAATGGTTCACTACGCCGGAACTGGCGCTGGTGCGCGATTGGGGCGGGTTTCGCGGCGCGCTGCATCTGATCCTGCTGGCGAGTTACGCCCTCTCGCTGCTCAGCTTGCTGCTGAGACCGCGCAAGGTGCTGGGGATGACGGCACTGGGGATCGGGCTCGGCGCGGCCCTGCTGGGCGGGGCAAGTGTGCAGCCGGAGGAAACCCGCAGCTGGGGCATGTTCTTCGGTCTCGATTTTTTCATCGTGAACCTGCTCGTCAGCGGTTTCATGTTCGCACCGCTGGAGCGTTGGGTACCGCGCCGACGCGAGCAGCGCCTGTTCCGAAACGAATGGCGCGAGGATCTGTTCTACTTCCTGGTCAGCACCATGTTCGTGCAGATCCTGACCTTCCTCACGCTGGCACCTTCGGCGATCGTGAACCAGAACACTACGGACTGGCAGGCCTTCCGCGCCATGGTGGCGGACCTGCCGTGGCTGGTGCAGTTCGCGATCGTGCTGGTGGCATCGGATTTCGCCCAATACTGGTACCACCGCCTGTTCCACCAGGTGCCCTTCCTGTGGGGCTTCCACGCGATCCACCACAGTGCCAAATCGATGGACTGGCTCGCGGGGTCACGCATGCACCTGCTGGAGGTCGTTCTGCTGCGCATCGTCACTTCGCTGCCGCTGTTCACGCTCGGCTTCAGCCCGACCGTGATGCAGGCCTATCTCGGCTTTATCTACGTGTGGTCCTCTCTCCTTCATGCCAACGTCGGAGGCGATTTTGACCGGCTGGGCCACTGGTTTGCCACCCCGCGCTTCCATCATTGGCATCACGGGCTGGAGCGAGAGGCGTTCGACATCAATTTCGCGATCCACTTCCCCTGGATCGACAAGCTGTTCGGCACCTTTCATCTGCCGCCCGGGCGGTGGCCTGAAAATTACGGCATCCCGGAGGATGTACCGCGCGGCTACGGCGGGCAGTTCCTCTATCCATGGACCCGCAGGAGCAAAAAGACCGAAGGGCCCGCCGATGCTGCGTGAGCTCCATCCCGAGGCGCTTCGCATTGCCACCGCCCTGCGCGCGCGAGGCGAGAAAATCGCGGTGGCGGACGGGGCGACGGGCGGGTTGCTCGCGGCGAGCCTGCTGACGGTGCCCGGCGCACTCGATTTCTATGTCGGGGGCGGGGTGGTCTATTCGTTCCGCGCCCGCGATCTGCTGTTTGCCCTGCCGCGCGAGGCCTACAAGGGGATGCGTTCGGCGAGCGAGGACTACGCCCTGCTGCAGGCGCGGGCGATCCGCGACAATCTGGGTGCAGACTGGGGGCTGGCGGAAAGCGGCTCCGCAGGATCGAGCGTACACCCGTTAGGGGTGGTGTCGGGCCGAAGCTGCGCGGCGGTGGTCGGTCCGGACGGGTTTGCGCAGACCTTGGTGACCGAGACTGGCAGCGATGACCGGATTGCCAATATGGAAGCCTTCACCCGCGCCGCGCTGGGTCTGCTGGCTGAGGCGTTGGGGCTCACCTGCCCCGACGTTTGACCAGCCACAGGATCGACCAGTCGCCGTTGACCAGCCTTGCGCGCAGGCGAAAACCGGCTGTACGATAGGTTTGGCGGACTCGCGCTTCCTGCGTTTCGAGCAGGCCGGCGAGCAGCAACTGGCCCCCGGGTGCCGTTGCGTCGGCAAAGTCGCGTGCCAGTTCGACCAGCGGCCCGGCGAGGATATTGGCGATCAACAGATCGTAGGGGCCGCGCGCCATGAGCAGCGGATCGGCCATGCCGTCGGCAATCACCATGGTCAGTTCGCCCCGGCGCGGGCCGAGCGCGAAGCCGTTTGCCGCAGCATTGTCCTCGACCACGCCGGTACAGACCGGGTCGATGTCGCTGGCGGTGGCCACCGCTCCGGGCCACAGGTCAAGCGCGGCGAAGGCAAGCAGGCCGGTGCCCGTGCCGATGTCGGCCAGATTACGCACGACCACGCCGCGCTGGCGCATGGCCGTGAGCATGGCGAGACACCCGGAGGTGGTCGCGTGCTGGCCGGTTCCGAACGCCTGGCTGGCCGGGATGGCAAGGTCACGCACGCCAGGCTGGCCGAGCGGCGGGAAATCCGGGGTGTGGACATGGAAGCGACCGGCTCGGATGGGCTCGACCCCCTGCTGGCTCAGCGTGACCCAGTCGGCATCGGGCAGCTTCTCGGCGGCGAGTTTGGGCGGCTTCGGCCCGAACAGCGCCGCGACCATGGTATGGTCAGCCTTGCCCGGCTTGCGCGGGAAGTAGGCTTCCAGCACCCAGTCATCGGGCTTGTCTTCAGCCACTTCGCTGCCGGAGAGAACAACGCCCCAGTCCCAGTCGGGCGAATCCTCCTGCGCCAGCAGGGCCGCCTGGACCTTCCCCTTGGGAGCGAAGGCGCTGAGTTTCCAGCTATCGGGCATTGCCGCCCTTTGCCTCTTCGGCGAGCCTGTCATCGAGCCGCTTGCCGACCTTTGCGGCGTAAGCCCGGCAGGCATTCGGATCGACCCACGGTGCCTGCTCTGCCAGCCGTGTACGCATGTCGCTGGCTGAAGGGTGGGGAGTGATCAGCAGATCGCAGTCCAGCCCTGCCAGCCGCGCAATCCCGCGTCTGAACATGCTCACATAGTCAGGGTGATCGCTGAAGCGATATGCGTCCGCGCTCACCGGGGTCAGGCTGTCGCCGTAAACAAGGGTCAGGCACTCGCGTCCTTCGCAGCTGCGCCATGCCCAGCTCATCGCGCCCAGCGTGTGCCCGGGGGTGGCAACGGCCGTGATCGACACCCCGGCGATTTCCACAATTTCGCCATCTTTCATGGCTCGGATGCTGCCGGTTACCGGTTCCATCGGGTCATGCAGCCCGTGCTGGGGATCGCGCGGATCGTCTTTGCCGGTGCGCACTACAGGCGCGGCATCAACCCCGGCATAGACCGGAGCTTCGCTGACGCGCTGGAGGCGTGCCATGCCGCCGATATGGTCGTAATGCTCGTGGCTCACCAGCAGCGCCTTTACATCGCGCATGGAGAAGCCGAGCCCAACGATGCTGGCCTCGACCGCTTCGGAACCTTTCATCGTTCCGCTGTCGATCAGCACCAGGCCGTCTCTGCCCACGATCAGGATCGCGCTGATGCCGCAGGTGCCGACATAGTAGGTCTGGCCGTGGATGCGATAGGGCGGGGCCGGTTTGTCCCACTCGTCCCAATCCTCGCAAGTCGCCGCCCATCGAGAACGGTTTTCTTCCGGTGCCAGTGGTGCAGGGTCGCTCGCATGGGTGCAGGCAGCGAGCGCAATAGCGGCGGCAAGCGGCAGCATTGCCACGAACTTATCTGACATAGCTCGCCCCGTTGGCGTCAATGGTCGCGCCGGTCATGCTTTCAGGGGCGTCGAGCGCGCAGAACACGGCGATCTGGGCAATCTCCTCCGGCTCGGCCACGCGGCCCAGCGGGATGTCCGCCAGCAGGCCCGGGCCGCCCCGGCTGGCGAGGTAGTCACCCGCCATCGCCGTGTCGGTAAAGCCCGGGGTGATCGCGAAGCTCAGGATGCCGTCGCTGGCATATTGCCGCGCAATGGTTTTGTGCATTGCCAGCATCCCGCCCTTGGCCGCGGCATAGTGCCAGTGCGCGGGCGAATCGCCCCGGTGGCCGGCGCGGCTGGCGATGTGGACGATCCGTCCGCCGACACCGCGATCCTGCCAGTGCCGCACTGCGAACCGGCTGAGCTGTGCGGCGCTGGTCAGGTTGATCCGCAGGGTATCCTCCCACGCATCGAGCCATTCGATGTCCGACCGGTCGAGCGGGTTGGCTTCGAACAGGCCGTGGTTGTTGACCAGCACGTCGATTTCGCCGCCCGCACGTTCGAGCGCTTCTTCCCACAACAGGGCCGGGCCTTGCGGGTCGGCGAGGTCGGCCCCGATGGTCTGTTCATCATAGGCAAGGCGCCCGTGGCCGATCACGCGAATGCAGCGCGATTCAAGCTGTTCGCGAATGGCAGCGCCGATACCTCGGCTCGATCCGGTTACGAGAATGCAGGTCATGCAAGTCGCTATCCGAAACTTTGCAAGCGAAGTCGAGGCCGCACGTTCTTGCCAGAAGCGCCACGTTCGCTAAGGGGAGGGCCAAACAGGGAAGAAGCGAGAATTACCGCCATGGCCAACCGCCCTCTTTCACCCCATCTCCAGATCTGGAAATGGGGCCCGCATATGCTGGTTTCGATCTTGCACCGGGTGACCGGGGACGGGATGGCCTTGGTCGGGCTGTTCGTCCTGCTGTGGTGGCTGGGCGCGCTTGCCAGCGGTCCGGAATATTACGCAACCTTCACTGATCTGATTACCTCGCCGGTTGGCTATCTGGTGCTGGTCGGGCTCAGTTGGGCCTTCTTCAACCATATGAGCAGCGGGGTGCGCCACTTCGTGATGGATATCGGGGCTGGTTATGAGCTCCAGACCAACCGCACCTGGTCTATCGCGTCGCCGGTGATCGGTGTTCTGCTCACGGCGGGCTTCTGGGCCCTTGTTCTGCTTCGCTGAGGATTGATCGCAATGGGTAACGGAACTTCGATCGGGAAAGTGCGGGGGCTCGGCTCCGCGCACCACGGCGCACATCACTGGCTGCTGCAACGCTTTACGGCGATCGGCAATCTCGTGCTCATGCTCTGGTTTGTCGCCAGCCTGATCCTGCTGGGCGACCTGAGCCACGCAACGGTGACCGGTTACCTGTCGCAGCCGCTGCCGGCGACGGCCATGGCTCTGCTGATCGTATCGGTGTTCTGGCATGCGCGGCTCGGCCTTCAGGTCGTGACCGAAGACTATGTCCATACCCCCGGCAACAAGTTTGCCGTGATTACCCTGCTCAATCTCGCCACGCTGGGCGGGGCCGCGTTCGGCCTGTTCTGCGTCGCCCGCCTCGCTCTGGGAGGAGCCGCCTGATGGCCACCGCTGCAAACGCCGCTCCGGCATACAAGATTATCGACCACACCTACGATGTCGTGGTGGTGGGTGCCGGCGGTTCGGGCCTGCGCGCAACTATGGGCGCGGCCGAGGCTGGCCTCAAGACGGCCAATATCTCCAAGGTTTTCCCCACCCGGTCGCACACCGTGGCGGCGCAGGGCGGCATTGCAGCCAGCCTGGGCAACAACAGCCCGGATCACTGGACCTGGCACATGTATGACACCGTCAAGGGGTCTGACTGGCTGGGTGACCAGGACGCGATCGAATACCTCGCCCGCGAGGCCCCGGCGGCGGTCTATGAATTGGAGCACGCCGGCGTGCCGTTCAGCCGCAACGAGGACGGGACGATCTACCAGCGCCCGTTCGGCGGGCACATGCAGAACATGGGCGAAGGCCCCCCGGTCCAGCGCACGGCCGCTGCTGCCGACCGCACCGGCCATGCCATGCTCCATGCGCTCTATCAGCAGAGCCTGAAGTACGATGCCGATTTCTTCATCGAATACTTCGCCATCGACCTGATCATGCGCGGCGAAGGGCCGAACAAGCGCTGCGTCGGCGTGATCGCGATGTGCCTCGATGATGGCACCATCCACCGCTTCAAGGCCCATTCGGTCGTGCTGGCGACGGGCGGTTATGGGCGCTGCTATTACACTGCCACTTCCGCCCACACCTGCACCGGTGACGGTGGCGGGATGGTGCTTCGGGCTGGCCTGCCATTGCAAGACATGGAGTTCGTGCAGTTCCACCCGACCGGGATCTACGGAGCGGGCGTGCTGATTACCGAAGGCGCACGAGGTGAGGGCGGTTACCTGACCAACTCCGAAGGCGAGCGGTTCATGGAGCGGTATGCTCCGTCGGCGAAGGACCTGGCCTCGCGCGACGTCGTCTCCCGCTCAATGGCGCTCGAAATGCGCGAAGGACGCGGCGTGGGGCCGGAAGGCGACCACATCTATCTGCACCTTGACCATATTCCGGCCGAGACCTTGGCCCAACGCCTCCCGGGCATCACCGAGAGCGGCAAGATTTTCGCCGGGGTCGATCTGACCCGCGAACCGCTGCCGGTGACGCCGACCGTCCACTACAACATGGGCGGCATTCCCTGTAACTATCACGGCCAGGTCGTCACCATCGGCCCGGATGGCAATCCGGATGCAGTGGTGCCAGGTCTCTACGCCGTGGGTGAGGCGGCCTGCGTTTCCGTGCATGGCGCGAACCGGCTCGGTTCCAACTCGCTGATCGACCTCGTCGTGTTTGGGCGGGCAACCGGCATTCACCTGCGGGAGAACCTCAAGCCCGGCACCGCGCATGATGAATTGCCGCGCGATAGCGCAGACTTCGCGCTCAGCCGGGTTGATCACTTCCGCCACGCCAAGGGCGGCTCGCCCACTGCGCGCGTGCGTGAAGACATGCAGAAGGGTATGCAGAAGCACGCCGCCGTGTTCCGCGACAGCAAGCTGCTGGCTGACGGGGTGGAGCTGCTGCGCAACGTCAACAAGCGGATGGAGGACATCCACGTCACCGACCGCAGCCTGATCTGGAACAGCGACCTGATCGAGACGCTCGAACTCGACAACCTGATGGCGCAGGCCAACGTCACCATTGCCAGCGCCGCCAACCGCAAGGAAAGCCGCGGCGCCCATGCGCATGAAGACTTCCCCGATCGCGACGATAAGGAATGGATGAAGCACACGGTTGCCTGGTTCGAAGGCTGGGGCGGCAAGGGTGGCGGGGTCAAGATCGACTATCGCCCGGTGCACGAATACACGCTGACCGATGATATCGAGTACATCAAGCCAAAGAAGCGGGTGTACTGATCAAATGATCGAGAAACTTGAGAAAACGGGCAAGGGCACCTTCGAGTGTCCTTGCCTTTTTCGTATGGGCCCGCTGGAACGCCGGCTCAGCGTCTTCCGAACGGTCGGTTCAGCTGCACGATCTTCGCGTTGAGCAGAGCGGCGAAGCTGACCCAGATGAGATAAGGCACGATCAGCCAGCTCGCCAGGACGGACCATTCGCGCAGAAAAATGGCCAAGGACAGGACCGAAGCCCACAGGAAGGGCACTTCGACCAGCGCCCAGTCCGGCCGCTCCAGCTTGAAGAACAGCGGCGACCAGAGCAGGTGGCAGACGAAGTTGATGGCGTAGAGCGCGATCAGGAACGTCTGCTCGGTTTCGGTGACAGTGCCTCGCCACGCCAGCACGAACGCCCATCCAGCCAGGCCAAGAATGATCGTCCAGGCAGGGCCGAACAGCCAGTTGGGCGGCTGCCAGCTCGGCTTCTTCAGGTTGTGATACCACGGCCCGATATTGGTCAGCAGACCGCCTGCCCCGCCCAGGATGACGGCCCATGCAATCGCGAAGATGACTTCAAAGCTCACTTCGCGATGGTAGGGGGGCGCCCACGCAATGGCAATCGCGCCGTTCGCTCAATGCCTCGTGCCCATCTGGGCGTAACCGTCTGGCAGTGACCCGCAATCGTACCTTGCTTGGAGCAGCCCTGGAGGCCCGTCACTGATCGAGGAACGAGCGCATCTTGCGTGAACGGCTCGGGTGCTTGAGCTTGCGCAGCGCCTTGGCCTCAATCTGCCGGATACGTTCGCGGGTGACCGAGAACTGCTGGCCGACCTCTTCCAGCGTGTGATCGGTGTTCATCCCGATGCCGAAGCGCATCCGCAGAACGCGTTCCTCGCGCGGGGTGAGCGAGGCCAGCACGCGGGTGACGGTTTCCTTGAGGTTTGCCTGGATCGCGGCATCGACGGGGATGATGGCGTTCTTGTCCTCGATGAAATCGCCCAGGTGGCTGTCTTCCTCGTCGCCGATCGGCGTTTCGAGGGAAATCGGTTCCTTGGCGATTTTCATCACCTTGCGGACTTTTTCCAGCGGCATCGACAGCTTTTCGGCCATCTCTTCCGGGGTCGGTTCGCGGCCCTGATCATGCAGGAACTGGCGGCTGGTGCGGACCAGCTTGTTGATCGTCTCGATCATGTGGACCGGGATACGGATGGTGCGGGCCTGATCGGCGATCGAGCGGGTAATCGCCTGCCGGATCCACCAGGTGGCATACGTGCTGAACTTGTAGCCGCGGCGGTACTCGAACTTGTCGACCGCCTTCATCAGGCCGATGTTGCCTTCCTGAATAAGATCAAGAAATTGCAGGCCGCGATTGGTATATTTCTTGGCGATGGAAATGACCAGGCGCAGGTTGGCCTCGACCATTTCCTTCTTGGCGATGCGCGCCTCGCGTTCACCCTTCTGCACCATGTTCACGATGCGGCGGAATTCATTGAGGCTCATGCCGGTCTGGCTGGCAATGTCGGCAATCTCCACGCGGATGCGCTCGATTGCTTCGCCTTCCTTTTCAGCGAAAGCAGCCCACTTCTTGTCCTTCTTGGCCCACTGTCCGAGCCAGGCTTCGTCCATTTCCTTGCCGATATAGGCTTCGAGGAAGTCCTTGCGCTTGATCTTGTGGCGCTCGGCCAGGCGGAGCATCTGGCCGCCCAGAGCGGTCAGGCGGCGGTTGAAGGCATAGAGGTTGTCGACCAGGAATTCGATCTTGGAGGCATGGAACTGCACGCTCTCGACTTCGGCGGTCAGTTCTTCGCGCAGCTTTTCGTACTTGTTTTCCTTGGCCTTGGGAAAGTCGTTCCCGGCTGCCAGGGTTTCCACGCGTTCGCCCTGGAGCTTCTCGAACGCCTTGAACAGCTGGGTGATCCGCGCAAACCGCTCAAGCGCATCGGGCTTGAGCGCCGCTTCCATCTGGGCGAGGGACATGGTGTTGTCTTCCTCGTCCTCTTCCTCGCGGCGGCGGGCAGGGCCGTCCTCGCCATCTTCGTCGCCGTCGATGGATTCTTCTTCTTCCACCTCGTCATCCTCGCGGATGGTCGGGCCGGCAGTGGCTTCGGAAATCTCGCCGTTGTCATCGTCATCCTCGGCGCCTTCCTCCATCTTGTCGACGGGCGGCTCCTTGGACAGCATGGCATCGAGATCGAGGATCTCGCGCAGCTGCATTTCCTCGTTGTTGAGGGCTTCGGACCAGTGGATGATGGCGTGGAAAGTGATCGGGCTTTCGCACAGGCCCGTGATCATCATGTCACGGCCGGCCTCGATCCGCTTGGCGATGGCGATTTCGCCTTCGCGGCTGAGCAGTTCGACTGCACCCATTTCGCGCAGGTACATGCGGACCGGATCGTCGGTCCGTTCGCCGGTGATGGCTTTCTTGGTGGCGGCGGCAGAGGCCTTGCGCGCTTCCTTGCGCTCATCATCGTCATCTTCGCCGACGATTTCCTCGACATCATCCTCGGCGTCGGATTCGCCTTCGCCGTCGGCATCGTCGTCATTCTCGACGATCTGCACACCCATTTCGGACAGCGCGGTCTGGATATCCTCGATCTGGTCCGGGCTCATCTGGTCTGACGGCAGGGCTTCGTTGAGCTCGTCATAGGTGACGTAGCCTTTCTTTTTTGCCTTGCTGATCAGCTTCTTGATCGATGCCTCGTTGAGGTCGATCAGCGGTGCATCGTCTTTTTCGTGCCCGTCAGACTTGGTGGCCATAGGTCCCGTTCAATCCGTCTTCCTGTCATCCGGCGGATTGTCCGCTGCCGGATGTGCTGAATCATCATGGGCCGCAAGTGCGGCCCCTCGGCTGGCCATCTGCCCCAGACGCCGCTGGATTTCCAGCTTTCGTTCCGCAAGGCGCTGCTGTTCGGCAAACGCGCCTTCGGGGTCGGTGGCAAACCGCGCCGTGGCTGCCTTCAGCGCAGCCTCCAGCGCAGGTCTTTCGACCAGCAGGGCGATGGCTTCGGCCAGGATCACGCGGGCTGTGGCCGGATCGGTGGTGTCTTTCAGGAAGACGAAACGGGTGCTATCCGGTGGCGCGCCTGGGCCTTGCTCGTTCGATATGGGCAATTGGCTGGCCGAATCAACCCCCTCCGCCGCATCGAGCAGGGCGTCAATGGTGCTGGCATGGCGCGGTTCCGCCTCGGCAAACCGGGCGAGCGTGTCAGCATGGGCCAGCGCCACATCGGGATAGCGGGCCAGCCCGGCAAGGACCGCACCAGCCAGCGCATCCTGCCCGTTGCCCTGCATGATCCGCCGCATGGTGGCGCCGCCATCGGGAGACGCCTCCGGGCGGAGCGGACCTCGCTCCCCGCGAGGCTTCCATTCACTGCGTTCACGGGCGGGAAAGGCGCGTGGGGGAAAGGCGAACGCGGAGAAACGGTCCATCAGTTCGCGCTTGTAGAGGGCGCGGATATCAGGGTGCTGGATGGTCTCGACATGGTCCATCAGGCGCTGCTTGAGCCCGGCCTTGTCTTCCGGGGAGCGCAGCGGCTGCGCCTCGCGCTCATGATCCCACAGCGTATCAAGCAGGCTGGCCGGCTGGCTGAGCAGAGCGGCCATTGCCCCGGGGCCCTGCTGGCGAATCAGGTCGTCAGGGTCGAGCCCGGCGGGCAGGCGCACGATGGCGAGCGAATGGGCCGGTCGCAGCAGGGGCAAGGTGCGGGTGATCGCCCGCATGGCGGCGCGCTGCCCCGCCGCATCGCCATCGAAGCACAGCACCGGCACCTCGACCAGTCGCCACAGCAGTTCGATCTGCTGCTCGGTCAGCGCGGTGCCGAGCGGGGCGACCGCTTCGGGAAAGCCCGCATTGGCCAGCGCGATCACGTCCATGTAGCCTTCGACCACCACGATCCGCCCGCTCTTGCGACTGGCCGGGCCTGCGCGGTGCAGGTTGTAGAGCGTGCGCCCCTTGTCGAACAGCGGAGTCTCAGGCGAATTCAGGTACTTCGGCGCATCAGTGTCCTTGCTCAGGATACGCCCGCCAAACGCGATCACCCGCCCGCGCGCGTCGTGGATCGGCAGCATGAGCCGGTCACGGAACCGGTCATAGGGCTCCTTGCCCTCCACTGTGATCCGCATTCCGGCTTCGATAAGCAGTTCTTCCGGAAACTGGCTCAGCGCGCCCTTCAGCGCTTGGCGTTCACCCGGGGCGAAGCCGAACCCGAATTCGCGCACCACGCCTTCGGAAAAGCCGCGAGTGGCGAGATAGGCCCGCGCCGCCGCGCCGCCGGTGCTGGCAAGATTGCCCGCGAACCAGCGCTGTGCCGCATCGGTAACGTCAATCAGCGTGGTGCGCTGCTCCGCCCGCTGGGCAGCACGCGGATCGGGGGCGGGGACTTCCATCCCCGCCTGCGCCGCCAGTTCCTTGACCGCGTCCATGAACGCCAGGCCCTGCTGGTCAGTCATCCAGCGGATCACGTCGCCATGCGCGCCGCAGCCGAAGCAGTGGTAGAAGCCCTTCTGGTCGTTGACGGTGAAGCTGGGGCTTTTCTCGTTGTGGAACGGGCAGCAGGCTTTCCATTCATGCCCGGCGCGCTGCAGCTTGACCGTGCGCTGGATAACGCCGGAAAGCGTCACCCGTGCGCGCAGTTCGTCAAGCCATTGCGGTGAGAGCATCGCGCAGCCGTATTAGGAAAGCGCCGCCTTAACCAGTCCGCTGGCCTTGCTCATGTCGAGTTGTGAACCGTGGCGCGCCTTCAGTTCGGCCATGACGCGGCCCATGTCCTTCATTCCGGATGCGCCGAGTTCGGCCTTGATCGCCTCGATCGCGGCGCGGGTTTCATCCTCGCCCATCTGCTGGGGCATGAATTCCTCGATCACGGCGAGTTCGCCCTGTTCCTTGTCAGCCAGCTCCTGCCGCCCGCCGGTGACATACATCTCGATCGATTCGCGGCGCTGCTTGGCCATTTTCTGGAGCACTTCGACCACCATGGCATCGTCATCGTCGGGCGCCTTACCGGTCCGCAGTTCGATGTCGCGGTCCTTGATCTTGGCCCCGATCAGGCGGAGCGCGGCGGTGCGGTCCTTTTCGCCGGCTTTCATGGCAGCGATGGTGGCGGCTTTGATCTGGTCGCGGAGCGTAGCCTGGGGAGACATGGGCGAGCGGTGCTTTCCTGTGGATGGTTGCGTATGCGCGCCCGATAGCGGCAATTTGTCGGCAGCGATAGGTTGACTGATAGCGCCATGGGGCCTAGCGGCTGGGACTTAGCACCCATCGCTGGAATCCTGTAACCGGAGCGCCCCTATGGCTTCTGCCGTCTTTACGCCTGCGCAACCCAAAGGCGCGACCGGAATCCTCGTTCTGGCGGACGGCAGCGTGATCTGGGGCCGGGGCTTCGGGGCCACCGGCAGCGCCGTGGGCGAAGTGTGCTTCAACACCGCCATGACCGGCTATCAGGAAGTGATGACCGATCCCAGCTACGCCGCGCAGATCGTCACCTTCACTTTCCCGCACATCGGCAATGTCGGTGCCAACCCGGAAGACATCGAGAGCAAGGTGGAAGGTGCGGTCGGCTGCGTGGTGCGCGAACACGTGACCAGGCCATCGAGCTTCCGCTCCGCCAGCGATTTCATCGAATGGATGGCGGCCAACGGCAAGATCGGGCTGGCCGGGGTCGACACCCGCGCGCTGACCCGCCGCATCCGCATGGCCGGCGCGCCCAATGCGGTGATCGCGCACGAACCTTCGGGCAAGTTCGACATTCCCGCCCTGCTCAACCGCGCCCGCGAATGGGCCGGGCTGGAGGGCATGGATCTCGCCCAGCGCGTCTCGCGCAGCAAGGCGGAAGGCTGGGAAGGCGGCGCCTGGACGCTGGGCAAGGGCTATGCCCGCTCCCCGCGTGACAGCCGCCCGCACGTCGTCGCGATCGACTATGGCAGCAAGGACAACATCTTCCGCAACCTCGTGCGCGCCGGGGCGCGGGTAACGGTCCTGCCCGCCAGGGCAACGCTGGACGAGGTGCTGGCGCTGGAGCCGGACGGCGTGTTCCTCTCCAACGGCCCCGGCGATCCGGCGGCGACGGGGGAATACGCGGTGCCTGTCATCAAGGCGCTGCTCGAACGGGACGTGCCGCTGTTCGGTATCTGCCTCGGCCACCAGATGCTGGCGCTGGCGGCGGGCGCGAAGACGGTCAAGATGCACCAGGGCCACCGCGGCGCGAACCACCCGGTCCAGCGCGTGGGCGAGGGCTGGGGCGAGACCACCGGCCTCGTCGAGATCACCTCGATGAACCACGGCTTCGCGGTCGATGCCGACACCCTGCCGGAGGGCGTGGAGCAGACCCACGTCTCCCTGTTCGACGGCTCGAACTGCGGGATCGCAATTTCAGGCAAGCGCGCGTTCGGGGTGCAGTACCACCCCGAGGCAAGCCCGGGGCCGCAGGATAGCTTCTACCTGTTCGAGAAGTTCGTGGGGGGGCTGGGGTGAGCGCCTACGATGATTTTGCCGAAGCGTTCCTGCGCGCTCTTTATCTAGAAACTGAAAAGAGCGAGCAAGAGTATCATGCTGCCGAAAAGCTCCTCGCTAATTATAGCTTAGCGCCTAAACCTCATTGGATTTCGCGTTTGGCCGATGACTGGGAATTTTCCTATTTCAAAGATGTGTCAAAGGTGTCGGGCGGTTACGGAGGCTGGAGTTTCCGGATTTCTGCTGAGGGAGCCCGGAAGGTAGAGGAAGCGATAGAAGCGGAAGAGACTATCGAAGTAGTTTTTGGTAAAGAAGCGAATGGCCTGAAATTCTCAGACCATTTTGAAGCTAAAGCCATTCCCGCTTCCGACCGGCTTGTCCCGCTAAATCACAATTCGGCCGAATATAAAGAGATTGATGAAGGCCTTACGTCACTGTTGAATGATGTAAGGGGCAATAACGCGGTCGGTGAGACTGTCGAAGAGCGTGAGCGCATCGTGCGCTCCCTCAGTGCAGCGGCTGAGTATTGGGCCTCGTTAGAACTGAAGGTTATCCAAATCCGAGTTGGGGTTGTGATGGCTGTCGAGGATGCGGGTAAGGCCCTTGAAAGGGTTGGCAAGGCAACTGCTTGGTCATTGCTTGTCGACCTCATTAAGCGGCTAGTTAAAGACAAGACTGGGATCGAATTCTAATGCCCAAACGCACTGACATCTCCTCGATCCTCGTCATTGGCGCAGGCCCCATCATTATCGGGCAGGCGTGCGAGTTCGACTATTCCGGCACGCAGGCGATCAAGGCGCTGAAGGAGGAGGGCTACCGCGTCGTACTCGTCAACTCCAACCCGGCCACGATCATGACCGATCCGGAATTTGCCGACGCTACCTATATCGAGCCGATCACGCCCGAGATCGTCGCCAAGATCATCGCCAAGGAGCGGCCCGATGCGCTGCTCCCCACGATGGGCGGGCAGACCGCGCTCAACACCGCGCTGGCGCTGGCGGACGATGGCACGCTGGAAAAGTACGGCGTCCAGATGATCGGCGCCAATGCCGATGCGATCGACAAGGCGGAGAACCGCCAGCGGTTCCGCGAGGCGATGGACAAGATCGGGCTGGAATCTGCCCGCAGCGGGGTCGCCACCACGGTCGAGCAGGCGTTTGCCGTGCTGGAACGGACCGGGCTGCCCTCGATCATCCGCCCCAGCTTTACCCTGGGCGGCACCGGCGGCGGGATCGCCTACAACAAGGCCGAGTTCGAGCGGATCGTGCGCGAAGGGCTCGATGCCAGCCCCACCACCGAGGTGCTGATCGAGGAATCGCTGCTCGGCTGGAAAGAATACGAGATGGAGGTGGTGCGTGACCGCAAGGATAACGCGATCATCATCTGCGCCATCGAAAACGTCGATCCGATGGGCGTCCACACCGGCGATTCCATCACCGTCGCCCCGGCGCTGACGCTGACCGACAAGGAATACCAGATCATGCGCTCGGCCAGCATTGCCGTGCTGCGCGAGATCGGGGTGGAAACGGGCGGGTCCAACGTCCAGTTCGCGGTCAATCCGGCCGATGGCCGCCTGATCGTGATCGAGATGAACCCGCGCGTGTCGCGGTCCTCGGCGCTGGCTTCGAAAGCGACCGGCTTCCCCATCGCCCGCGTCGCGGCCAAGCTGGCGGTCGGCTATACGCTCGACGAGATCGAGAACGAGATCACCGGCGCGACCCCGGCCAGCTTCGAGCCGACTATCGACTATGTCGTGACCAAGATCCCGCGCTTCGCGTTCGAGAAGTTCAAGGGCGCCAAGGTTGAACTGGCCACCGCGATGAAATCGGTCGGCGAGGTCATGGCGATTGGCCGCAATTTCCAGGAGAGTGTGCAGAAGGCCCTGCGCGGTCTGGAGACCGGGCTTGACGGGTTCAACCGCGTGGTCGAGCTGGAAGGCCGCCCGCGCGAGGAAATCACCGCCTCGCTCAGCAAGCGCACGCCGGACCGGCTGCTCAAGGTCGGCCAGGCCTTCCGCGAGGGGCTGTCGGTGGAGGAGATCAACGCGGTCACGGGGTATGACCCGTGGTTCCTGCGCCAGATCGAGGACATCATCGCCGCCGAGGCTGAAATCGGCGCCAACGGTTTGCCGAACGACGCCCAGACCCTGCGCCGCTACAAGGCAATGGGCTTTTCCGACAAGCGCCTCGCCACGCTGGCGGTGCGCTCAGTCGGGGTGGCGGGCGGTCTTGCCGAAACGCAGGCGCGCCGTTCCGGCCTGCTGCACGATGCTCTGCGCGCCATGGCCGGGGCCACCAGTGAGGACGAAGTGCGCGCCCTGCGCCGCAAGCTGGGCGTCCATCCGGTGTTCAAGCGGATCGACAGCTGCGCCGCCGAGTTCGAGGCGATCACGCCCTATATGTACTCGACCTACGAGGCGCCCACCTTTGGTGAGCCGGAGTGCGAATCCGCGCCCACCGACCGGCGCAAGATCGTGATCCTGGGCGGCGGGCCGAACCGGATCGGGCAGGGGATCGAGTTCGATTACTGCTGCGTTCACGCCTGCTTCGCGCTGGCAGAGGCCGGCTATGAAACGATCATGGTCAACTGCAACCCGGAAACGGTCAGCACCGACTATGACACCTCCGACCGGCTCTATTTCGAACCCTTGACGGCCGAGGACGTGCTGGAAATCCTGCGGGTGGAACAGCAGAACGGCGAACTGGTCGGGGTGATCGTCCAGTTCGGGGGGCAGACCCCGCTCAAGCTGGCACAGGCGCTGGAGGATGCGGGCATCCCGATCCTGGGCACCAGCCCCGATGCGATCGACCTGGCCGAAGACCGCGAGCGGTTCGCGCGCCTCGTCAACAAGCTGAAGCTGAAGCAGCCGGACAACGGCATCGCCTACAGCCGTGACGAAGCGGCGGCAGTAGCGGCGCGGATCGGCTATCCGGTGCTGCTGCGCCCATCCTATGTCCTGGGCGGGCGGGCGATGGAAATCGTCGATTCCGAGGCCCAGCTCGACGACTATATCAAGACCGCGGTCAATGTGTCGGGCGACAGCCCGGTGCTGGTTGACCAGTACCTGCGCGATGCGGTCGAATGCGATGTCGATGCCCTGTGTGACGGGACCGAGGTACGTGTCGCCGGCGTGATGCAGCACATCGAGGAAGCCGGGGTCCACTCTGGCGACAGCGCCTGCACCCTGCCGCCCTATTCGCTGGCGCCGGAGATCATCGCCGAGATGGAGCGCCAGGCCGAAGCGCTGGCCCATGCGCTCGGCGTGGTCGGGCTGATGAATATCCAGTTCGCGGTGAAGGGGGGCGAGGTCTTCCTGATCGAGGTCAACCCGCGTGCCAGCCGCACCGTGCCGTTCGTGGCCAAGGCCATCGGCCAGCCAGTCGCCAAGATCGCGGCGCGGGTGATGGCAGGCGAAAAGCTGGCCGACTTCCCGCCGTTCCGGCGTGAATTTCCCTATATGGCTGTGAAGGAAGCGGTGTTCCCGTTTGCCCGCTTCCCCGGGGCGGACCCGGCGCTTTCGCCAGAGATGAAGTCCACCGGCGAAGTGATGGGGATCGACGCGACCTTCCCGCCCGCCTTCCTCAAGAGCCAGCTGGGTGCAGGCATGGTCCTTCCGCGCAGCGGCACAGTGTTCGTCTCAGTCAAGGACGGCGACAAGCCCCAGATCCTGCCGGCGGTGAAGATGCTGGTCGAACAGGGCTTCCGCGTGATTGCGACCAGCGGCACGCACCGTTTCCTGACCGAGCAAGGCGTGCCGGTGGAATGGGTCAACAAGGTGGCCCAGGGCCAGCCTCATGTGGTCGATGCCATGATTGATGGCGAGGTCGATCTTGTCATCAACACCACCGAGGGGTGGCAGAGCCTGATCGACTCCAAGTCGATCCGGGCTACCGCACTGGAAAAGAAGATTCCCTACTACACCACGGCGGCGGCTTCGCGGGCTGCGGCCGAGGCAATCCGGTGGGGCGACTCGGCACAGCTTGAAGTGCGGTCGCTGCAGGATTATTATAGCCCGGACTGAACAGGCTCTCCCGGACAACCTGCCTCTCTGCCAGCCGCGCAGGCACGCGGCGGACAGGTCAGTTGTTCCGGCCGGGCAGACATGGAAAGACGGATTGGGGAATATGGAAAAGGTTCCGATGCTCGCCGAGGGGTACGAGCAGATCACCGCCGAACTGAAAGTTCTCCGGGCTGAGCGGCCGAAGGTGGTCGACGCGATCGAGGAAGCGCGCGCGCACGGCGATCTGTCTGAAAACGCGGAATATCACGCCGCCAAGGAACGGCAGGGCCAGATCGAGGCGCAGATCGCCGATCTGGAAGATCGGGTCAGCCGTGCGCAGATTATCGACCCCACTTCGCTGTCTGGTGACCGGATCGTGTTCGGTGCCACCGTGACCATGCTGGATGAGGACGACAAGCCCGTCCGTTACCAGATCGTCGGCCAGACCGAAGCCGATGCCAAGCGCGGCCGGATTTCCTACAACTCGCCGCTGGGCAAGGCCCTGATCGGCAAGAAGGTGGGCGAGGACGTGGAAGTGACCGTGCCTTCGGGCGAGAAGTTCTACCTGGTCGAGAAGATCGAATTCATCTGACCGGCCGGGCTGGCGGGCTCAGGCACTGGCCGCCCGCCTGGCGCCTCAGGTCTCCGGGGTAAGCAGCCGGTGGATGTGGACCACCACATAGCGCATTTCCGCGTCGTCAACCGTGCGCTGGGCGTTGGCGCGCCATGCCTCTACTGCGGCATCATGGCTGCTGAATACGCCCACCACATGGAGGCTTTCCGGGTCCTGGAACTCCATGGTGCGGGGATCTTTCACGCGACCACCCATGACCAGGTGGAGGCGCTGCTTGCTTTCTGTTTCCTTCATGATGCTGCTCGTCTGTCTCGGGGGAGGAGAATGGCGCGGCACATAGCGGATAGCACGCGGCAGACAAGTCCCGCCGCGTGCTACATTGGTCTGGTGCCGGTGATTCAGCCCTTGGCGCGGGCCTTGATGTCCCGCAGCGAGCGGCTGGCCTGCTTGCCGAGGTCACGGGTCAGACGGTGCGCAGCGTCGCGTGTGTCGCCTGCCCGGTGCGCGGCCTGCCGCTTGAGGCTGCGCGCATTGTCTCCCAGCGTATCGCCCAGATCTCCGAGCTTGTCCTGGCCCGCCCGTGCTGCGTCGCCGGCCTGGTCGAGCGCGGTGGCGGCATAGGCGAGGCCCAGCTCGGTTGCATAACCGATCCACTTGCCAGCGCTGGAGCCAGCTACCCGCCCCGCGCGGCGGCCGCGCTTGGTCATCGCGCCGATCGCCAGCCCCAGCAGGGCAACCCCGGCGACCGTGGCGAGCGGGTGCTCACGAACAAATTCCTTGGCCGTTTCAGCGGCCTTGCGCGCGCGGTCGTTCAGATCGCGGGCTGCATTGCGTTCCTCGGCTGCCTCGATCCGGCTGCGGAGGATATCGCGTTGCTCATCGTTTTTGAGGGGGCTGTTCATGGGCGTCATCCTGTGTGTCCGAAGGGGGAGTGTCGGTATCGTCCAGCAAGGCCAGCAGGGGATGCCGGGCGAGCCATATCGCTGCTGCCCCTGTTAACGCAGCGAGCAATCCCTTGTTCCGGCTGGCCGCTTCCGTCACCTGTTCAAGCACGTCCACGGCGCCTTCAGCAGCACGGTCCATTGCCCGGGCCGGGACGCTGCGCTCTGCCAGACCGGCCTTGATGCGCGCCAGATCTGCATCGACCAGCGCCCTTGCGGCATCTCGCATGGCGCGATCTTCCGCCAGCCGCATCCGGTCCGTCATGTCTGCTGGTCCTTCGCGAAAGCACGGGCGATGCCGCCAAACCGCTTGCGGGCACCCAGGCCCAGCAGGAAAGCAAGGACCAGAAGGGCAAACGCCACCGCTACCGTCGCTCCGATGGGCGAGAGATAGGGCGATAGTGCAATCACCAGGCCCACCGCCAGCGCGATCAGTGCAAGGTGGATCAGGGCCAGCGCCGCCACGCCCATCGCCAGCCCCGATTTGCCTTGCCCGGCGGCGTAAGAAACCCGTGACTTCTGGAAGGCCATCTCTGCTTCGAGATAGAGCCGTCCGTCATCCAGCAGCGCCGCCAGATCATCCGTAAGCGGCGGCGGCGCCTGTGGGTCAGGCGCTGCCGGACCTTCCGGACCGGCTGCGCGTGATGCCTGCTCCTGTTGCGTTGAGGTGCTCACGTGGCTGGTCTGTGTACCGGATCAGTCGCGATTGCCGCGCAGCACGCGCGCAATCAGGAAGCCTGCGACTGCGGCGAGACCAACGGCAAGGCCCGGGCTTTCGCGCACGAACTTGCGGGCATCGTCACCGATTTCCTCAACGCTCTTGTTATCGAGCTTGGCCGAGGTCTCATGCAGGGTGCGCGATGCCTTTCGGGCGTAGTCGCCATACTGCGTCCCGAAACGCTCGTCGATGGCGGGGGCGTTGTCGGCCACCATCTTGCCCAGCGACGACAGGGCGTCACTTGCCTTGGTCTTGCCTTCGACAGCCAGTTCGCCCGCCTTGCCCTTGGCTTGTTCACCGTAAGCCTTGGCTTCGCTGACCCAGTCTTCGCCCTTGCCCTTGGCCTGTTCGCGCAGGTTGACGGCCTTGCCGGAAGCCTCGGCCTTCAGCGCGGCGGCTCCGGCCTTGGCTTCTTCCAGGGCCGCGTTGAACCGGGTCTTGGCTTCGGCGGTGTTGCTGTCGGGCGCGGCCGCAGTGGCTCCGGTCTTTGTCGGGGCTGCCTTGCGGGCGGTCGTCTTCTTGGGAGTGGTCTTGCTCGTCTCGGCCATGTCTCGCTCCATTGTCTTTCCGCTCAGCGCGGACCTCTTTCGCTGCATATTTGCAGCACTCATGCACCCAATGCAACTTGCACCAAGTTGTTCCGGCGCATAGAGCGCGCGCATTCCCGATATGGGAGTGTCTTAGGCGTTTACAACACCAATCCAGCAGCCCGACGGGGCGTCAAAACCGGAGCACCTGCCATGACCGCCATCATCGATATCCACGGACGCGAAATCCTCGACAGCCGCGGCAATCCCACGGTCGAAGTGGACATCCTGCTGGAAGATGGCAGCTTCGGCCGGGCGGCAGTTCCCTCCGGCGCGTCGACCGGCGCGCATGAAGCGGTCGAGCTGCGCGATGGCGACAAGGCCCGCTACCTCGGCAAGGGCGTGACCAAGGCCGTGGCAGCGGTGAACGGCGAACTGGCCGATGCTCTGCTGGGCCTTGATGCCGAAGACCAGCGGGATATCGACAACACCATGATCGCGCTCGACGGCACGCCGAACAAGGCTCGCCTGGGGGCCAACGCGATCCTGGGCGTCAGCATGGCAGCGGCCAAGGCGGCGGCCAGTGCGCGGGGCCTGCCGCTCTATTCGTATATCGGCGGCGTTTCGGCGCATGTTCTGCCGGTGCCGATGATGAATATCATCAATGGCGGCGAACACGCCGACAACCCGATCGACATTCAGGAATTCATGATCATGCCGGTCGGCGCGGACAGCCTTGCCGAGGCGGTGCGCTGGGGCGCCGAGATTTTCCATACTCTCAAGAAAGGCCTGTCGGAGAAGGGTCTGGCGACTTCGGTGGGGGACGAGGGCGGCTTTGCCCCGAACCTCTGCAGCACGCGCGCGGCGCTCGATTTCATCATGCAGTCGATCGAGCGGGCGGGGTTCAAGCCGGGCAGCGATATCGCTTTGGCGCTGGACTGCGCCGCGACCGAGTATTTTGCCGATGGCCGCTATGACATGGCGGGTGAACAGATTTCGCTCAGCCCCGATGAAATGGCGCGCTATCTTGCCGACCTGTGCAACGACTATCCGATCCGTTCGATTGAGGACGGGATGAGTGAAGACGATTTTGACGGTTGGAAGGCACTGACCGACCTCATCGGCAGCAAGGTCCAGCTGGTCGGCGACGACCTGTTCGTGACCAACCCGCGCCGTCTGGCTGACGGCATCGGCCGCGGCCTGGCCAACTCGCTACTAGTCAAGGTCAACCAGATCGGCACCCTGAGCGAAACGCTGGAAGCGGTCGATATGGCGCACCGTGCAGGCTACACCGCCGTGATGAGCCACCGCTCGGGCGAAACCGAGGACGCGACCATTGCCGACCTGGCGGTCGCCACCAATTGCGGCCAGATCAAGACCGGATCGCTGGCCCGGTCCGACCGGCTTGCCAAGTACAACCAGCTGATCCGGATCGAGGAAGAACTCGGCTCCAGCGCCCGCTATGCCGGGACAGGCTGCTTCGGTCGCTAGGTACTTTCCGCCCGGTTCTTCGGGTGGAACCAGTACTGCCACACCCCCCAGGCGTTGATCAGCAGCAGCACTGCGTTCATCGCCACGATCGGCATGGCGTTGTCGAGCAGGCCGGTGACGATCCACAGGATCGACACCGCGCAGAACAGCACGAAGCCCCAGGCTGTTGCCCTGCGGCCAAGGTCGAAGGCGATCATGGCAGCGGCAATCACCGCGCCGAACGCGGCTATCCATTCGGGGAGTCCGTTCATCGTTGCAGCAGCGCGCGGTGCGCCATAAGGTTCCTCACGGAGAGGAACATCGATGGGGCAATTTCCGGCGCATCCGGACGAGATTACCGGCGAGTGGTGGGATTCGGTGATTGGGCAGATGCCCCGCCGGTGGCGCTGGGAATCCATCGGCACCGGCCAGGTGGGGGACAGCGTCCGTTTTCACCTCGACTTTCCTGACGATACCGGCCCGGCCACGCTGGCCGGCAAGTTCGCCGCTGCCGATCCGACCAGCCGCGGCACGGCCGCCATGCTGGGGCTCTACGCCAAGGAAGTGGCGTTCTATCGCGAGATAGCACCTAGCCTGCCGGTCCGCACCCCGTTGGTCCACGCGGCTGAAGTTTCCGAGGACGGTTCCAGCTTCCTGCTGTTGTTCGAAGATCTCGGCCCGGCGCGGGGCGGTAACCAACTGGCCGGCTGCTCGCTCGAAGATGCGCGCGAGGGCGTGAAGCAGGCTGCCGCGCTCCACGGGCCAAGCTGGCACAATGCTGAAATTCTGTCGCTCGACTGGCTGCAGCCAAACGAACAGGCCGCGGCGCAGGTCAAGACGCTTTATCCGCAAGCCCAGGCCGTCTTCCGCGAGCGTTATGCCGACAGCCTTGAGCCGGAATATATGGCACTGTGCGAGGAACTCGCGGAGGTGACAGCGGCGATTGATCGTACTCCGGAGACCGTCAGCCTCGTCCATGGGGACTTCCGCCTCGATAACATGCTGTTCGACGTGCAGGGCGGGGCGGAACCGATCGCCGTGCTGGACTGGCAGACGCTTGGCATCGGCAACGGGCTGACAGATATCGGCTACTTCCTCGGCTGCGGGATCGGCGACACATTGCGCCGGGCGCATGAGTGCGACCTGCTCGAACTCTATTGCGCGGAAATGACCGCACGCGGCGTGCCGCTGACGGTCGACCAGATCTGGCGGGACTATGTGATCGGCGCACTGCACGGCGTTTCAACGGCCGTCTTCAGCGCCGCCTTCGTGGTGCGCACAGAGCGGGGCGACGCCAATTTCCTGTCCATGGCGCGCGGCGCCTGTGCGCTCTGCCTCGAACACGGCAGTCTCGCGCTCTTGAAAGAAGGATGACGCAATGGTTCTGACCCGCGGCGACGATTACCCGATCCATCAGACAGCGGACCCGATTGCCTATTCCGGCACTGACCGCAATTTCTACGACCGGTACTTCTTCAACGGCTATGCTCCTGATGGCAGCGGGTTCTTCGCAGTCGCGTTCGGGATATATCCCCATCTCGACGTGGCCGACGCGCATTTCTGTGTCATCCGCGACGGAGTGCAGCACTGCCTCCACGCCAGCCGCAAGCTGGGCATGGAGCGGATGGAGCTGGCCTGCGGGCCGGTGCGGATTGAAATCGTCGAGCCGCTCAAGCGGCTGCGCGTGATCGTGGAAGGCGAGGGCATCGCCGCCGACCTGACTTTCACCGGTCGCGCCTTCCCGATCGAAGAGCCGCGCTTCACCTGGCGCGTCGGCCCGCGAACGGCGATGGACTATACTCGCCTGACCCAGAACGGGCATTACGAGGGCTGGATCGAGGTGGATGGCAAGCGGCAGGCGCTCGCCTCCGGCACGGCCGGAACGCGCGACCGGAGCTGGGGGGTGCGCCCGGTCGGCGCGTCCGACCCGCAGTTCGGCGGCGGAGTGCCGCAGTTCTTCTGGCAGTGGACCCCGGTCAACCTGCCGGGGCGCAGCCTGTTCTTCCACCTCAATGCCCACGCTGATGGCACGCCATGGAACACCCGTGCGGTGATCGCGCCCGATGGCAACGGACCCGAAGCCTTCACCGAAGCACACGAGCCGCGGATGGATGCACCACTCGCCCCCGGCACCCGCTGGCCCGTTGGCGGCGTGCTCGCGATAGGGGAGGAAGAGTTCCGGTTCGAGCCTGTCGCCCGGTTCCAGATGCGCGGACTGGGTTACACGTCGCCGAAATGGAACCACGGGCTCGACCACGGCACGCTGGAGGTCGAGCGCGAGGATATCGCGCTCGACACCATCGATCCTGCGCGGCCTGACAACCTGCACGTCCAGATGCTGAGCCGGGTGACCGGCCCGGGGGGCGAGCAGGGCATTGGCGTGTTCGAGCAGCTTGCCATCGGCGATTATGCGCCGCTGGGGTTGAAGGGGCTGGCCGATCCTGCCTGAGGATCAGCCGAACCGCTGCCGAAGTTCGTAAAGGGCCAGGGCGGCCTGGGCCGCTTCGCCGCCCTTGTTCTTCTGGGCCGGGTCTGCGCGGACCAGAGCCTGCGCTTCATTCTCGACCGTCAGGATGCCGTTGCCGATGGCGACCCCGTCCATTGTCAGGGCCATGATCCCGCGTGCACTCTCGCCGGCAACGATTTCGAAGTGATAGGTCTCACCCCTGATGACCACCCCAATCGCGACGTAGCCGTCATACTGCTCGCTCTCGTCAGCAAGAGCGATTGCACCCGGTATTTCCAGTGCACCCGGTACGGTGAGCACATCGACCTCGTGACCCGCCCCGCGAAGCCCCTCGCGCGCGCCGTCGATCAGCATATCGTTCAGGTGGTCATAGAAGCGTGCTTCGACAATCAGGAACCGGGCCATGAATTACTCTCCGCCTAAAGATGGAAGCGCGCGTTAGCGGTGAATGGATGGAAGGGGAAGGTGATGCTCACCCCAAGGCCGGAAATCAGCATACGCAAAGGTCAGGGCTGCTGCTGCCTCACGCATGTGCCAGCATGTCGAAAAAAACCGCCTCCTCAAAACTGCTTCCGCAGGCTCAGGCGCAGGCTGCGACCCAGGGCATCAAGATAGGCTGGCTGATAGGCCAACGGCGTCTTGCCATCGGAAACCGCAGTGACCTCAGGACGGTTGTTGAGCAGATTGCGCGCTTCGAGCGATATGCGCATGCCCCGGGCCCAGTTCTGGTCCGCGGGCATCATCCGCTCGATATTGCCGAACAGTCGCGCGTTCATCACCAGATAGTCAGCAAAGCGCAGGTCATCGCTGGCGCTGGTTCCCGTGACCCGCGTTGCGCTAAGCCAGTCCGCTTCCAGCCGGAGCCCCAGGCCTGACCTGTTTATGCCTGTCCTCATCTGAACTTCGTGACGCGGTTGCCCCCCGCGATCATTCAGCGCCGATCCGCCCAGATAATCGAATACCGGACCATTCGCCGCCACGGTCAGCCTGTCCTTGAGGTTCAGGACATGAAAAATTGAAAACTGCAACCGGTCTCCTCGATCCCGGCCGGGGATCGAACTGCGCGGGCTTCCACCTGAGGCACCGGATTGCCTGTTGGTCCGGCTTCGCCAGGTTGCACCCCAACGCAGGTTTTCACGCTCGCTACTGGCGAGATTGATCGGGCGTACATCGATCTCGACGAGCTCGCCGTCGGCGTCGCGCAGGAACCTGTCGGGGAACGCCATCATGATCTCTGCGGTAGCAATCGGGAAAGAGCGCACAGGGTTGATGGTCTTTTGCCGGACATAGTCTGCCGTGAGCGTCAGGTCAGCATCGCTCAACGGCTCAGCCACCAGCCCGAGCTTGAAGACTTTGCGCTTGTCACTGGTCAGGCCCGGATTGCCGCCATCGATCCGCAGGACTTCAGAAGTGCTGCCAAGGACGTAGTCGAAAAGGCGGTATCCCGGGGTCAGGAGGATGGGGTTGCCAAGGTCTGCCAGATCGGGCGCCGCTTGTTCGCTGTTGAACGATGCGATCAGCCGGACAGCCTGCAAGGGCTGCCAATTGATACCGGCGCCATAGCTCACGAAGCTGCCAGCATCCGACACGTTGCGCCATTCGGCGTTGGCATTCAGTGTCAGATCACCGGGGATCGTGCGTGACATTCCCTCGGCGAGGATGGGCACGTCCAGATTACCCTGCACGAGGAGCCGGTCCCGCTTCAGCCGGAGCGCGCCCGAAGCTATGCCGGCGTCATCGATGCGGGACAGGCGCGCGGAATCGAAGCCGAGCCGCAGGGCAGTCGTCACGTCACCGGCCGGCAGGCTCAGGGCCAGCCCGTTCACGACGAAGTCGACGTTCCAGCGGCTCGCTTTGACCAGGTCATCGACGATGGACACGGGCCCAGCGCCGCTTCCGTACCAGCGCGCATAGGGGTTGAACGTCGGATCCGCGCCGGCAACCCGCGCCTGGACCGCGCCGGTTTCATAGCCACGCAACGTCTGGCGGTCAGTTCGCAGATGGTTGTACTGCCCGTTTGCGCTCCACTGCCATGCCCCCCAGTTGCCGCTGAGCGCCACACCGAGGTCGATCGTGCGTTCGGTTACCTGGCGCTGGCGAGGCACCGCGGCCACCCGCAGGAAACTGACGTCCTGCGAGAAAGGGGAGAACGGATTACCGGCAGGCAGCAACAGGCTGATATCGGCCAGACCAAGCAGAGACTGCCGCTTCAGCTCCTCGAACAGGCCGCTGATGGTAAGGGAAGTGCCGGACCCGATCCTGCGATTGAGTGTCGATGTGAGACGTAGCTGTTTCTGGTCTGGCAGCAGCGACCGGAAAGAGCCCGCATCGATTTCCTCGCCGCGATTGGCCAACGGAAGCAGGTCGGACAAACCCGGGGCAACGATCGCCGCTGTGTCAGGCACCCGGGCAAAACGGACCAGTGTGCCTGCTGCCAGGTCCAGCGCCGGGTCGAGCGATGCCCGGTCAGCGACTGGCACAAACACGCCCCCCAACCCGTAAGGTATGTCTGCGGCGGGCTGGACTATGGCGCGCTCGCTTTCCAGCAGCAGCGTATCATGCCGATAGTCCACGCCGACACTCCACCGGCCTGTGTCGGACGTGGTCAGAAACCCGGCTTCGGCCCGCTTGCCTGTACGTCCGCCATCCGTCGCGATGGTGCCGTCCGCGCGCATGGTCAGGGCGCGAAAGTCGTTCTGCAGGACAAAGTTCAGAACGCGCTGATCAGGGCTGTAGCCATATTGCAGGGCTACCTCTTCGGACAGGACGTCAACCCGCCGGATGGCTTCGGTCGGCAGTTCGCGCACCTCGTTTTCGCTGGCGGTGCGCTGTCCGTTGACGAGGATGACCGGCCGGTTGCCCCCGCGGCCGCGGGAACTGCGCGTCAGCACCGCCAATTCTGCAATCAGTTCGCTGACACTGCCGACACCATAGGATGCGACCTCCTCCTCATCCAGTTGCAATTCCGGTGGAAGAACACCCTGTGCCCGGCCTGCGACCGACTTTCCCGACACCACGATTTCCTCGGCAGCATCGCCAGGGGCGGCATCGGATTCCTGCGCCCATGCTGGTTGGACGAGGCAAAGCGCAAGGCAGCCACCGACGGACACGCCAGATCTCGAATATCGCATCAGTGAATTTCTTTGTGCCGGATGGGGGGGACTGGCCGGCAGCTGCAAGTCCCTGTGGTCAGCGTCAGGGACGCAGCGTTACGAACGTCGGGTTGGCGTAAAACCAGAGGTCGCCCCACGGATCTTCGCCCGCCGGATCTTCTGACGGCTCCAGTTCAGCGGTATTGGTGCCCCGCACCCGCAGGTACAGCGGCGAGCGCACATTGCTGATGCTGTGGCGCATGATCAGGTCTTCGCCATCCTTTCGCCAGTCCGCAGGGGTGAACCGGTGAAGCACCTGGGTGGCTGGTGCCTGATCAGTGTCGCGATCGGCGACCGGGCCGGTAAGAAGGCCCGAAATCAGGTCGATCCGGGCAACCTGGGGCGTCTGCCCGGCGCTGTTTGGCGCTTGCGGATCGCGCACCCGGATCTCCACTATGACATTCTCGCCGGGGCGGATGACCAGTTCGTCCCCAAGCCCGGCAGCCATGTCGTTTGACCGCAAGCCCGTCACCTTGACGTCGACTGCGGACACCAGGTCGCCCGTCGTCACGAACATGCGCCCGTGGCGCAGACCGTCCATGATGTCAGCGTGGTCGCGCCTGGCGAGCACATAGGTCTTGGAGTATTCACCCGGCCAGAAGTCGCTGCCCCCTTCGCGCCAGTGGCGATGCGAATCGGACGTTGCCGTTACCCACCAACGTCTCCCTTCGGACAACATCGAGTCCCACAGGCCGCCAACTCTCGCGGCCATCGGATCGAAGCCGCCCATGGTCGGGACTTTGCGATAGCCGCCGCGCCGTCCTTCCGGATCAGGGCTGCCATCGGGATTGAGCGTTCCGGCCTGGTGCCCGGGGGCGCCTTCCATGCCCACCGCAACCTTGGGGGCGGTGTCGTTCCAGTTGCGGAACTCGGCTGGGTCGTAGCGGCCATACTGGCCGGCTTCCGGAGCAGAACGGGAGGGGTGGTTGGCAAACAGGACCGGCGGCAGCGGCTGCGCCTTCATTGCATTGAGGGCAGCAATCATGCGTTCCGGTTCGTCCCGCGCCGGATCGGCCGGGTGCGGATCGCGGCGGGAATAGCCCTTTTCGATCTCGAACAGCTGGCTGCGTTCGCTGTCGCTGCGCGGAATGATAAGGCTGGAATGGTCGCCATTGGGCGTGTCGAATTCCATGCCGAAGAACTGCAGAACCTCAGGCACGGCAGTGCGGGATTCCAGCAGTGCGGGATAGGCAATGTCGTGGTTGATCTGCGAATGATTGGGGCCGCCGTGATCGGTGGACACCATCCAGGACAAACCGAAGCTGCGGGCCATTTCGGCATTTTGCCGGATCGAATAGCGCCCGTCCTTGCCAAACAGCGGTGTGGGGATGGCTTCGTACTCGTGGTTTCCTGCCACAGGTATGGTCTGCACCATGCCGTGGATGAAGCCGCCCGCACGGAACCATTGCGCCCATTCCAGATCGCGCGAGCCGCGGTTCACGAGATCGCCGGCATGGAGGATGAAGCGCGCATCAGGTGCGGACTGGAACGCGGCGCGGATCGTACGCGGCCAGTGCGAATCCAGTCCATTCTGCGCATCGCCCAGGTAGATGAACCGCACCAGCCCCTTGCGCGGGGCCGTGCGGGTCTGAAACCACTCGCTCCATTTCCCTTCGGCGCCCTGGACCCGATAGGCATAGAGCGTGTCGGGCTCGAGGCCGTCAAAGCGCGCAGAATGGTAAGCCGCTCCGGGAAGCCCTTCGTTGTGCTCGACCGGGATCCGGACACCCGCCTTTTCAATTGCCGCCAGATCGATGATTTCGCTGTGCGCCACGACACTGGACGCCAGCTGGTCGAAGCGCGCATCGGGCAGGGCCCTGGCGATCTCGGCCTTGGTCACGGTCACCGAAGCCTCTGTGCGCCAGTTGACGCTGATGGTCGTCGCCGGATCGCTGTCGATGGTGGCCACGATCCGGTCGGGCCAGCCGGTTGCTTGCTGCCAGGGGGCCTGTTCCGGCGCATGGTTGCCGACATGCGCATGGGCGGGCGCAGTGAGGGCAAGAGCAGTACCGACGATGAGAGTGGAGATACGAACCACGGGAACCCCTGTATTGCAGTGCAGCAAGCGGCGGGCTACCTCCGGGTGAAGTCAGATTTGGGTCAGTTCCATTAGGTTTCCTTAATGTCCCGACCGGGAAGCGAAGCGGGCTTGGAACCGCACAGCCTTGTCTCCTGATTGTCATTTCGCAGGTCTAGCGCGCAGGGGGTCTCCGTGACGCGGCTGCCCAATGGTCACAAGTTCCTGGTTTCGGGATTGCTCGATGACCGTGAAGAGGTGCGCGCCGCCATGACAAAGGCGTTCCTTGTGGCCCTTCTGCTGGCGATGCTCCTTGCCACAATCGGGAGCCTGGTCATTCGCCGCCACCTCAACCGGATGGTTCATGTGGTGGCGCATACGGCGACGAATATTGCGGATGGCAACCTGTCCCGGCGTTCTCCACGGAACTTCACGCTCGATCCGCTCGATTGTGTGGCAGCATCACTGAATCGAATTCACGAGCGTATCGAGACCTTGGTCGAAGAGAATCGCACGATGACCGACGGCCTCGCCCATGACTTGCGATCACCATTGACCCGCATTTGCGCGAGCCTGGAGCAAGCCGGCCGGATCGCCGAGGAAGAAGGGGTGAACAGGAGCCTTCATGCGATCGAGCAGGAAGTCGCCCTCATGCTGCGAATGATCGAGGATACGCTGGAAATCAGCCGGGCCAAGGCAGGTATCGGGCGGGAGCATTTCGAATATTTCGACATCGGGCTCGTCCTGCGCGGCCTGTTCGAGATGTATCTTCCCCTGGCGCATGTGCAGGGGGTCAATCTGACAATGGATTGCGAGGAGGAATTGCCTCTCTTCGCCAATAAGGGATTGATCACCCGGGCGATCGCCAATCTGATCGAAAATGCGTTCAAATATGGCCTTTCGGGGAAGGAAATCGCGCTGCGCGCTTCGGCCTCGGACGGTCAGGTCGTCGTCTCGGTGACCGACCGGGGCGAAGGTATCCCACGCGAACGGCATGACGAGGCACTGGCAAAATATCAGCGCCTTTCCCGCGCCCGTTCAGTTCCGGGGATGGGACTTGGCCTTGCGCTGGTTACTGCGGTTGCGCATCTGCATAACGGCAGGCTGACGCTCGATGACAACCGGCCGGGTCTGGTGGCATGGTTGACACTGCCGGGGTTGAGATCTGTCCCGGACAGAGCTGCCCGCCCAACTGCTCAAGCTGAGGCGACGAGGGCCGGCCAGGCTCAACCACCGAAGCAGCGGGTATCCGCTTCCAGTTGATATGGCAGCTCTACCGTCCAGGAATGTCGAAAAGGTGGTGGACGCACTTGGGCTCGAACCAAGGACCCGCTGATTAAGAGTTTGATCAGGGGGCCATTTTTGGGATGTTCAGAGCTGTTTAAATTTGTCTAGAAACGTTCGAAGATATGCCACCTAATATAATGATATAAAGTCGATATTAGTCATCGCGTCCTGTCAAAATTCGTTCACCAGGGTACGATCCTGACGAGCGTTGTCCTTCCGCAAAGTGGAGCCTATATGGAGCCTATAGCGAAAAGGCATTGGCGCGAATTATGGTGAAACCGCTTAACAGGCAGGCAATCGAGACACTGATCACACGGGCTCGAACGGTCAAGGGCAAGCAGTTGGAGCTCGCTGATGATCGCGTTGCGGGGTTGCGCATCCGGGCCGGAGAGCGGTCGGCCACATGGCTCCTTTGTACCCGATTGCGCAATGGCAAGCGCACCCGGATCAAACTGGGAGCCTGGCCGGGCATGGGCCTTTCGGACGCGCGAGAGGCAGCACGGGTCAAGCACATTGAAGTTGTCGAAGGCGTTGATCCCAACGAGGAGAAGCGAGAGGCGAAGCGCGAAGCAATCCGGGCGGCGCGAATGCAGCGCAAACTCTCTGATGTGCTTGACGATTACGAACGCCTGAAGCTCTCGCAACTGCGCCGCGGTTCGCAATGCCGCCGCGCCCTCGACGGAAAGTCCGGGGTGCTGAAGCAATTCAGTTCGAAAGACATCACATCGATCACACGGTCCGACATAGTGGATGCCGTGCGCAAACATGCGGAGAAGGCCCCCATGGCTGCGAACCGCAACCTGGCATATGTGAAGGCCTTCATGAACTGGTGTGTCGATCAGGAAATTTTGGAGGCCAATCCGGCGGCGAATATCAAGAAGCCCGCCAAGGAGCGTACCCGCGACCGTTTCCATTCGCTCGATGAGCTGCTGGAAATCTGGGATGCCATGGGAGAGCTCGGTTATCCCTTTGGTCAGCTCTATCGCTTGCTGATCGTGGTGCCCATGCGCCGCGAGGAAGTGGCCGCGATGCCGGTTACCGAGCTTGACCTCGCCGCCGATGGTGATCCCGATAACGCAGTCTGGACCTTGCCGGGTCACAGAACCAAGAGCGGGAACTCACTTCGGGTCCCGCTATCGCCGCTTGCCGTGTCGCTGATCAACGATGCGCTGGCCGCGTCAGATCGTCCGAAGAACAGCCCGTTCGTTTTCAGCATGACTGGCGATACCTCGGTGTCCGGCTATGCCAAGGCCAAGCGGCGGCTTGACCGGATCATCCGCGAAAGGCGGATTGCTGCTGCAAAGAAGGCTGGGCGGGAGCCGGTCGACATGGAGCACTGGACCATCCATGATCTTCGCACCACATTCAGCACATTGGCATCGGAGGTTCTCGGCGTAGATATTGCAGTAGCGGATCGCATCCTGAACCACGTCGCCACTGCCACCACCTCAAAGATCATGCGGATTTACAACAAGTCCGAGCTGTTCGACCGGCGTAAGCAGGTGATGCTCGACTGGGCCGCAATGATCGAACGTGAGGCGGCGGCGCGGGCGGGTTCGCGAATGGAACTACAGGTAGTGGGTCAGTTTAAAATCTGACCCTTCGTTCCATAGGGACCACGGTTGCTGGGTTTCACCTCGGCCTGTTCTACAAGCAACGCGATGTCACCAATCTCCCAAAGGCGGTCAGCAACGTCAGCAGCCATAGCGGGAGTAACGCGCAGCGCCGTATGGATGCGGACGAAGTTGTAATACATCACGTGCAGCGCGACCGCGTGAACGTGGTTTTCGACCTTCTTTGAGAAAGCGTTGGTCAGGCGGGTGAAGCGGCGCATGTCTATGCGCATGGCCAGGTTCTGGCGCTCAACGTAACTGGTCGATTCGTAGTCAGCGTCGGGGTGAGCTTCCACCTTGCGCTTGCCAATACCAGTGCATTCGGCGGGACTGTAGCGCCCCGGTGCTGTGATCGCGGGGCCATACATTTTCACAAGCTGCGCATAGTCAACGTCGCAGCCACACGCACCTTCGACCGCCTCAAAATACGCCTTGTCGCTATCAACGGTCAGTTGGCCCCGGTGAGCAAGGCGCAAAGCCAGATCGTCCATGAACCCCATCGCGTATTCGCTATCGCGACCGCCCACGAGGTAAGACAGGATCATCTTGCTGTCCGCGTCGACGGCGGTCCAAGTCCACGTGTCGCCAGCGCCTTCCGGTGCGTAATTGGCCAACGCGACGTTCTTCTGCTTGGCGTAGGTGAACGACCAGATTTCATCGACCTGCACTCGCGTCGCCTTCACGTTGCGAACGTGGGCGTCATGATAGGCAGCGCAAGCCCTACCTGCATCAACGAGCAGCTTGGCGATGGTGTTTTTGCTGGCGCCAGTGAGGCGACTAACGGCGCGAATGCTCATTCCCTCGCAGAGGAGTTGGAGAACCTGGGTGCGCTGTTCGATGGTCAGCTTGTTCATTCGGCCACCATACTGACCCTCCGCATTAAGACAAGCATAAAGGGTCAGTTTAACGCATAGCGTTCAGTCGCCTGTTGACTTTCCTTCGTCCTGTCTATACCGTGTATCCACATGAGGATTGAATATGCCGATGAGCGGTTATCACGGATATGCACACCTGAGGCCCACAAGCTCGGGCTGCCCATCGCTGTTATCCGCCAAGCGCAGAGGAAACTCATCCTCATGGAGCAAGCGCCCGATGAGCGGACGCTGCGGAACTGGAAGTCGCTGAACTACAAGAAACTCAGCGGAGACAGGGAGGGTCAAAGGTCAGTTCGGATCAACGATCAATACCGCATCGTGTTTGAACTGCTTGAAGACGAGAGACCACCAGCGATTAGGATTTTGGAAATTGACGACACACACTGAGGAGGGCCGGGCCATGACTAGCGCAGCTTGCTTGACCGACGTTCCCCATCCCGGAGAGTTTATCGCGGAAGAGCTGGAGGCACGTGGGTGGCTCCAGCGCGATCTCGCATACATTCTGGGCGTCCCCGAACAGGGGATCAATATGATCATCTCCGGCAAGAGGGGCATCAGCCCGGAGATGGCGAAGGCATTGGGGGAGGCCTTCGATGTATCGCCCATTTTCTTCTCGAACTTGCAGAATGCTTATGAGATGTCTCGCGCAAGTGCGCCAGACCCGAGCATCGCGAAAAGGGCTCTCTTCCAGAGTGCTTACCCTGTTCGAGAAATGATCAAGCGCGGCTGGTTGGAGGATACTCCTGTTCCCCTTCTTGAAGCGCAGCTGATGCGATTCTTCCGGAAGAACGATGTCCGGGACATTCCTGGTCTCGCTCATGCTGCAAAGAAGAAAAGCTACGATGAACCGGCCAACATGGCGCAGCTGGCGTGGCTGTTCCGCGTAAAGCAGATTTGTTCTGAAATGGTATTGGCACCGTATTCGGAGCGGAGGCTTAGAGAAGCAGTCGGCGAACTTTTGCCTCGGCACATGATGGATCCCGAAGAAGTTCGCCATGTGCCCCGCATCTTGGCTGAATGCGGTGTGCGCTTCGCGATTGTCGAGACGTTGCCCAAAGCCTTGATCGACGGCGTCTGCTTTTGGCTTGATGACAATTCACCGGTGATCGGCATGAGCACTCGCTTTGATCGCATTGATAATTTCTGGTTCGTCTTGCGCCATGAAATTGAACATGTCCTCAATGGTGATGGGAAGGGTATTCCCGACGAAGAGATTGAAGTCGATATTGACCTGAAGCTTGAAAATGACGGGCTTCCGCCTTGCGAATTAAAGGCGAACGCTGAGGCGGCGGATTTCTGCGTTCCAAAAGTTCAGTTGGATTCCTTCATTATGCGGAAGGCGCCTTATATTTCTGAGAAGGATATTGTTGGATTCGCCCGTCGCATTGGGCGGCATCCGGGCATCGTTACGGGCCAAGTGCAGCGTCGATTAGATCGGCCTGAGTATTTGGCACGTCTTAAAGTGAAGGTTCGCCATCATATCGCACCCTATGCTGTCGTGGACGGCTGGGGTGAACCAGCGCCTGTCGCGCTTTAGGAGTTTACGATGACTTACAATGAGCAGTTGCAGCACATTTGGCACGAATACGAGAAGGAGCACGGGTATCTCCCCGCCCGTCCGCGCGATGCAGTGGTCTGGGGTGCACAGCGAGGGATGATCGAAGTTCCGGCCCCTGACCCGTTCGACAAGTTGGCAGACGACATGTCGCGGGCGCTTCGCGAGGAATATGCGACTGACAGGTTGGGGCGTCGTTATCGCAAGAACCACGCTGTTCGCGTCACCAAAGGGGGCGTGCAGCACACGTTCTGGGCCATTTTGGGCCATGCTCCGCGTGATCATATGCAGAAGGCTTTTATTCAGCGCAGACAGCAGATCGTCGGCGACTGCGTTCAGCTTGCGACGGACGTTGAAGTCTACAACGACCAGAACCCCGATCAGCCCCCGCTTCCGATGCTACTCGATTTTCGCGATGACGTTGAGGAGCGCCGGTTCTGGGATGGGAAGCGAGCTGCTTAGCTGGTCTTCTTCCAGCGCGCTTGTGCGGCGATGCTGGCAATTTCTGACCGCTCGGCTGGTGAAAGCGCGCGAGCGCGGGCCTTTCCGCCTTTTTGCCCGCCCTTTGAAGCCCTTTCCTGTGTAGGTGTCAGTTCCTCGCCGGCTTTTTCGCCAGTCGCGATATCGACCATCAGCTTCGCAAGCTGGCTCGCATCACGTGGGCGCTTAGGATTAGTCATTTGACTTGGACTTCACATTTTTCGCAGAAAACCCTGTCTTGCTCGCGATCATTCCTTGCACCATGAATTCTGAATCCCTGCGACACCGACGACACATGAGTTCGGCTGTCACTGCTGAACGACCAACCATCATATTGAAACACGTCAGCCGTGCCTAACGCTCCGCACTCGGGGCAGGCTAGGTTCATTTCCCATCGATCTTTTGCGGTCATGTCCCTAGTATAGCAACAATCCGCCATGATTGCAGGCTAGAATTCAAACTGAACCCAATGCCCCTCGCCAAGTCTGGTAAGCGGCATCGCCGGGCGCTAAGCGCCCGGTTGCACCTCCTTGCTCTCATCGTCGAGCGGGGTCCGCAGGACGATCCGGCCATTGATCGGCACGACCTCAAGCTGGAGCGACAAGCCCTTGCGGTCGCGGTGGAACCATGCGGCTCCGACTTTGGTCCAGAAGGCCTTGTCGCCGCGATTGCTGACATGCCAGGCGATGAAATCCGGAGCCTTGGGCTCGGGCGCGGTTGCAGGGGCGGGTGCTTGGGACGTGCGGGCCATGAGATGTTCCTTTCGTGTTGGTGGCGCGTTGCACCGAACAGAAAGGCCGCGCGGCACAGGTCGCAGGGTCATGTCCTACACGGGTGACCCCGGCGAAGGCCGGGGAACCGGCGCGGGCCGGACATTGACCCTCGACCGCGCGCGGCCAGTGCGGGTGCAAAAACGAAGTCGCCACACCAAAGGGAAGGGCGGGGCACTGCCGTCTCCCAGACCGGCCATCAACACTGACTCCGTATTGCAAAATGCGATACATTGCGCTAGATCAGCCTCAAGGAGATTGACCATGGCTCACGCGACACAGCGCAAGGATCATCCGCTTTCGATGCGGCTTGCCGATGCCGACATTGCGATCATCGACCGCGCGGCGAGCCTGCGGGGGCGGTCACGCACCGAATTCATGCGCGATGCGGCGGTGCGTACGGCAGAAGAGGTGATCATGGAGAACACGCTCATTCGCATGTCGCCCGAAGGTTTCGCCGCCTTCGTCGACATGCTCGACCGCCCGGCGAAGCCCGTGCCGGAAATGGTCGAGTTGCTGAATCGGCCTGCTCCGTGGGAATCAAAGCCTGCTGCCGAATAGGCCGGCGCCGTGCCAATCTCCGCACCCGAGCCGCTCAGCGAAGCGCACGATCTTACGTCATTTTCTTGCGGCAAGCCGTCGCTCGACAACTGGCTGCGCACCCGTGCGCTCTCGAACCAGAAGAAGGGTTTCACCGCGGTCATGGTGGTGTCCGTCGTCAGAACATTTGGCACAACTCGCGGCGTAGATCAGCGGAGTGTGGGCCTCGTCTCGGATTGATGTTTAGGCGGCGAGCTTGCAGTGTTGCAAGCGCCGATGTTCGAGTGTCTTTCGCTTGATCCTTTCTCTTCGTTTGATGATGGCGGCAGCCCTGCCGAAGTAGGCATCGGCGGGTGTCACATTGTCCAGGCTCTCGTGGTAGCGCTGGTGGTTATAGTGCTCGACGAAGGCCTCGATCTGCTGTTGGAGATCGCCGGGCAGGAAGTAGTTTTCCAGCAGCACGCGGTTCTTCAGGGTCTGGTGCCAGCGTTCGATCTTGCCCTGCGTCTGCGGATGGAAGGGAGCGCCGCGCACATGGCTCATCCTGTTTGCCTCGATGTATTCGGCTAGTTCCCCGGCAATGTAGCTGGGGCCATTGTCCGACAGCAGGCGGGGCCTGTGCAGCACGTTGGCGTGGTTGCAGCCTGAAGCTGCCAGCGCCATATCGAGCGTGTCAGTGACGTCCTCGGCTCGCATGGTGGTGCAGAGCTTCCAGGCGATGATGTAGCGTGAGTAATCGTCGAGCACGGTCGAGAGATAGACCCAGCCCCATCCGATGATCTTGAAGTAGGTAAAATCCGTCTGCCACATCTCATTGGGTCGAGAGGTCTGCGTGTGGAACGCCTCTGCCGCCTTGATCACCGTGTAGGCCGGGCTGGTGATCAGATCATGGGCCTTCAGCAGCCGGTAAACCGTGGCTTCGGACACGAAGTAGCGCTTCTCGTCGGTGAAGCGCACCGCCAGCTCGCGGGGACTGAGATCGGTCTGCTCCAGAGCCATCTCGACGATCTGGTCCTGCACCTCGGGCCCAATACGGTTCCACACCCGGCTCGGCGCTGAAGGACGGTCCTGGAGCGCCTCCGGCCCACCTTCGAGGTAGCGGTCATACCAGCGATAGAAGGTCCGCCGTGCCACGCCGAGCTGGTCCAGCGTACGCTTGGCGGGCAGGTGCGACTGCTCGACGATCCTGATGATCTCCAGCTTCTCGGATGCGGGATACCTCATTCGTCGTCTCCCCCATCCGCGATCATGCTTTTTTTGAGCAGACGGTTCTCCAGCGTCAGGTCCGCCACGCATTCCTTCAGATCGCGCGCTTCACGGCGCAGATCCTTTACCTCGTCGGTGGTAGCAGCACGGGCTGTATCGCCAGCAAGCCTGCGCTTGCCGGCCTCCATGAACTCCTTGGACCAGGTGTAATACAGGCTCTGTGCGATCCCTTCACGGCGGCACAGCTCGGCAATGGAGTCATCGCCGCGTAGGCCATCGAGCACGATGCGGATCTTGTCTTCAGCAGAGAAATGCCGACGGGTCTTGCGGCGGATGTCCTTCACCACCTGCTCGGCAGGCAATTTGGGCTTTGAGGATTTGGGCTTCATCTTCGTTCCTTCGTCACTACGACGAAGCCCAAATCCTCCTTAAATCACAACCTCTAATCTGTGCCATAGGTGCTGACGGGGGACAAACAGCACGTCATCAGGCTTCTTGCACTTCTTCAGCACCAGGATGCACACAGGGATGCCGGTGGAATAGAACAGGTTGGCGGGCAGACCGATGACGGTGTCGATATGGCCGTCCTGGAGCAGCTTCCTGCGGATTTCAGCTTCCTTGCCGCCCCGGAACAGCACGCCATGGGGCAGGATGATGGCCATGACGCCATCGGCCTTGAGGTAGTGGAAGCCATGCAACAGAAAAGCAAAGTCGGCGGCGGACTTTGGCGCAAGGCCGTAGTTCTTGAACCGCACGTCCTCACCCAGCGCTTCAGTTGGGTCCCAGCGATAGCTGAACGGCGGGTTGGCGACCACGGCATCGAAACGCGGCATCTTGGCCGGGTTCGTTTCGCGCAAGATGTCCCAGTCATTGGTCAGCGTGTCGCCGTGGAAAATCTCGAACTCGGTATCCTTCACCCCGTGCAGCAGCATATTCATGCGCGCCAGGTTGTAGGTGGTGATGTTCTTTTCCTGCCCAAAAATCTTGCCGATCCCGTGCGTGCCCATCCGGTGGCGCACGTTGAGCAGCAGCGAGCCCGAGCCGCAGGCGAAATCCATCAGGCTGTCCATGTGGACGCGCGGGCCGGTGGCTGGCTCCTGCCCGTCCAGCGTGACGATCTGCGATAGGATGTCAGACACGAACTGCGGGGTGTAGAATTCCCCCGCCTTCTTGCCAGAGCCTGCGGCGAACTGGCCAATCAGATATTCATAGGCATCGCCCAGCGTATCGCTGTCGGTCGAAAACTCCCTCAGCCCCTTGGCGATCTCGGTAATGATTTTGCATAGGGTGGCATTGCGCTCGGCATAGACCTTGCCGAGCTTGTCCGACGCCAAATTGATTTCCGAAAACAGGCCCCGGAACGTGCTGGCGAAGGATTCCGTCTCGATATACTCCAACCCCTTCTGAAGGGTGTCGAGCAGCTCTACGTCTTGCTTCCGCGCAAGCTCCGCGATGCTGGTCCAGAGATATTCCGGGCGGATGACATAATGCACCTTGCGGCGCATCTGCTTTTCAAAAGCTGCCGTGTCCTCGGGATTTTCCGCATACCAGATCGAAAGAGGCGTGCGCTTGTCTTCGAATTTCAGCTTGGGATAGTCCGAACCCAGTTCCTTCGCGGATGCTATTTCGTAGTTGTCCGACAGGTAGCGCAGGAACAGGAACGCCAACATATAATCGCGGAAGTCATCCGCGTTCATCGCCCCGCGCAATGTGTCGGCGATGGTCCAAAGCGTCCTTCCCAGTTGCTTTTGGTCTTGGTCGGTCATTGGACGGCTACCTGCTTGGGTGCATGGAGGACAAAATTGTACCTTTCCTTGAGCCTGTTAAAGACTTCATCGAACATATCTCTATTGTCCGGATTTAGCTCGTCGCTCTCGAAATAATATACTTTCTTGTGAGAAAGGGTATTTATGATGTTGGCCAATTTCGCATCATCATCAATTCCAATTTGTCGAAGCACGTATCCAAATTGGCCAACCCCCAAGAAGGATGCAATGTTTTCAAGTGCTTGCCGTAGCAAGGCAAAATGAAAGGCCTTCACCTGATTGCTTGCTTGTGCTTGCTCTAGCAGTTGAAGTAGGCGCAAATGATATAGAAATACGTCATTGGTGCTCTTTTCTAGAGAAATTTCTCCATCCTTCGCGCTCAACATGCATACCTTTGCTAGCTTCTTGAACTTGCTAGCCTTCTCTCCTTTTGTCAGCCAGTCGGCCAGAATGGCAAAGAAACCAATATGGTGAGTTGTTATGATCAGCTTTCGCTTCTCGAAATTTTCTTCGATCAGATCAAACAATGTCGAGGCGGTAATGAATATATTATGATCATCCAAGCTGGAAACTGGATCATCTATGAAAAAGTGGGATGATTGCCTGTCCGCCCAACCTTCAACCTCAAACAGTGCAAGAAAGAAACACCAAATAAAAATTCTTTCTTCACCTCTGGAAATTTTTATAGGAATCTTAGATATGCTATTTGGATCGTCAGGATCAGCCTCCTCATAAAAGAACAGTATAGATTGAATACCATCCTCGGGATTTTCGTAATTTATGAACTCAAACCGATAGCTTGGTTTGTATCTGTTTAATTTATTACGAATATCGTCCTCGGAAAGCGAAGCGTGAAATTTATTCAAGCTACTTTTCCGAATGTCTAGTTGAATCGGGGCACCCTCGTTCGCCGAATCGTTCTGCCACATGAAAATATCTTCGCTATAGGCATTATAGTAGACGCCAGTATGAGATCCGCTTTCCTCCTTAGTGACGTCCTTGTAGGCTACGGATAGCCGCGTCTTACCTGTGGCGTTGAACGCGTAGACCACGAAAATTTGTTCTTTTGCGTCTCGAATTTCTGTTGCGATGTCTAGGTGGCTCATGCTTCGGTCTTATCTTGAGATGGGAAAAACTGTTGCATCAGGCCACTCTTGTGGACTCTTAGCGCCGCGACCCTGTCAGCTTGTGCGGCGATCACGCTATCAGCAGAGGACATGCACGTAGCAATAAGCTGCTGTTCATGCTCGTCTCGAGGGGTCGGACACAAAACCTTTTCTAGCACATCAACCGACAAGCCGGGCTGAGCCTGACCAGTAGCGAAATCATTCAAGTTCAGACGCACAAGCGCGTGATAGAGCCAGTCGCCCAGAATCCCCGCTTTAGGCTTAGTGACAATGGCATGTTCGGTAGCGTGAAATTCACCCATCACAAAATTAACGTTGCCGCATAGCGCTCCCTGGCGGCCAATGAGCGAGAACTGTCCTGAATGAGTGTACGTCCGCGTGTAACCACGCAATCCATTCCCCCCATAACAGGGGTGGAGGCCATCTTTTGGTTGTTCAGAGATATCCGCTGCTGCCACGAACTTCCCAGCCTTCATTTCACAAACTGCATCGAGCGGCTTGTCGTGCCAATCTGCCGCGTCCCGAAATTCGGGGAAGCGGAGGCGGGGGGTGGTTTCGCCGGGGGCGGGGAAAAGATGCTGCATCAGGCCCTTTTTGTGGTCCTTCAGCGCCTCCAGCTTCTCCGCCTCGGCGGCAATCAGCGCATCGATAGACGACAGGCAATCGGCGATTTTCTTCTGTTCGCCAATGGAGGGGAGCAACGGCGTCCACGTTCGCAGAGTGCTTAAATATAGCCTTGTTCTGGTCCCGCCCTTTTTCTGCATCAATGCAAATCGAGCGAAATCAGCGCTATTGTTCAGAATATACAGCAGGAACTCAGCAGATAGGCCGACTGCCGTGAAAACGGGATACTCCTTGCTCACGGCGATGGCACTCGACGTGTTATTCACATTGAACTTGAACGTACCGTCGTCGCTCATATGTCGAAAGGTGAAATAACCCTCTGGGACAATACGATATTCGCCATCATTGGCCAGATTTACCCCGTCGAAATACTCATTCTGGGGCTTAAGCCCAGACCGGGTAGAGCTGTAAATCGGTACGCTTGTTGACGAAGGAACACGCTCGCTATGTTCCTTCAGATAGGGCGTCAGTTCCGTTGGATTCCAATCACCACTGAATTCCGGAAAACGCAGCTTCGGCAAAAACCCGCCCTTCCGATCCTGCTCGCCCGTCACCGCGCCCGCGCCCTTACTGTTCATATGCGCTCAGCCCCGAAATCTCGCGGCCTTGGGCCAGCTTGTGGAGCAAGGGGGCAAGGTCTTCCACCAGAGCCAGTTCGGCCTCTGTCCTCGCTTTCCAGCCAAGCTCCAGCGGGGCCATTAGATCGCTGAGACCATCGCCATCGAAAATCCGGCGGCGCAGCACGACGTCGACAAAGGCTTGCAGCGCTGCCGCGTCCACCCGGTGCTTCTCGGCAATCGCTGTCAGCGCCTGCACCTTCTTCGCGGCCTTGAACCGTTCGTAACCGGCCCGGATTTCCTTTTCGTCCAGCGGCTGATCCGCGGACAGGCCGCGAATATACTCGGCAATATCCTCGCGCTCGTCGATGAACTTGGCATCGGACTGGATCAGGCCAATTAGCTGCTCGCGGCTCATCTTCATCTTGCCGGGCAAGTTCTGCGTATAGCGGGCAATCAGCCCCATGATGTAGTCATAATCAATGACGGCAGAGGCGAAGAGCACGAACTCAAAATCGAGCTGCTCCACCACCGGATCGTCTGCGCCGCCGGGTTTGTCCTGCTTTTCCTTCAGCCGCTTGGCGGTTTCCAGATACATGCTGCGGAAGCCCTGCAAGGCATCGGTCGGCACAGCCTGGCCAATCGCTTCCGCCTGCTCCTCGCTCAGATCGGTGTATTGATCGAGCTGGGTCTTCAGGCGCTGCACTTCCTTGAACAAGGTAATGAACTGCCCGCGCGCGGCATCGCCCTTCAAGTTGGGCACGTCTTCCGGCGCGTTGGACAGACCCTGCGATTCCATGAACGCGCCCAGCGTCTGCATGGCGTTTTGCAGATTCTCGATCACCTTGGGCGCGGGATCGACCAGCCAGATTTGCTTGGGATTATCGATCTTCTCGCCGGAAAAAAGGGCAATCGCCTCTTCCACCGCCGCCTGCTGCTGCCGGAAATCGAGGATGTTGCCATAAGGCTTGGTGTCATTCAGCACGCGGTTGGTGCGCGAAAATGCCTGAATCAGCCCGTGGTGCTTCAGATTCTTGTCCACGTAGAGCGTGTTCAGGAACTTGGAATCAAAGCCGGTCAGCAGCATGTCCACCACGATGACAATGTCGATCTTCTCCGCGCCCTTGTGCGGCAAATCGGCATTGGGGAATTGCTGATCCTTGATGCGCTTTTGCACGTCCTGATAATACAGGTCGAACTCGCCAATCTTGTGATTGGTGCCGTAACGGTCGTTGTAATCGCTGATGATCGCCTTCAGCGCGGCCTTCTTGGCTTCCGGGTCCTGGGCATTGTCGGCCTTTTCCTGCGGCAGATCTTCCTGAATCTGCTGCACGTCCTTGTTGCCTTCGGCGGGCGGTGAAAAGACGCAGGAAATTTTCAGGGGCTGAAACTCTGGATCGGCAGCTTGGCGCTGCGCCTGAATCTTCGCGAACTTTTCATAGTAATCGATGGCATCGTTGATCGAGCTGGTGGCCAGCACGGCATTGAATTTGCGGCTGGCGGTGGCGGCGTTGTGCTTGGCCAGGATCGTTTCGATGACCTTCTCTTTTTTCAACGCCTCGCCGGGCTTGGGCAGCTTTTCCCCTTCAGGCTTATAGTAGTCGATGTGGAACCGCAGGACGTTGCGGTCCTCAATGGCGTGGGTAATGGTGTATTGGTGCAGGCTGCGCTGGAACAGGTCGTCCGTGGTCCGATAGCTGCCCTGTTCGCCCTCAACCTGCTGATAGCTGGCGTTCTGCTCAAAAATGGGCGTGCCGGTGAACCCGAAAAGCTGGGCTTTGGGGAAGAACTCCTTGATGGCCTTGTGATTGTCCCCGAACTGCGAGCGGTGGCATTCGTCGAAAATGATCGCGATGCGCTCGTCACGCAGCGGCTCCAACCGTTCCTTGTAGGTCTGGGTCTTGTTGAACTGGCGGCGATTGGTATCGTCGAGCGCCAAGCCCAGCTTCTGGATGGTGGTGACAATGACCTTGTCGGCCCGGTCGTCCGATAACAGGCGGCGCACCAAAGTTTCGGTGTTGGTGTTTTCCTCAACGCAGCCTTCCTGAAAGCGGTTGAATTCCTCCCGCGTCTGCCGGTCAAGGTCCTTCCGGTCTACGACGAACAGGCATTTGGCGATGTCATCGTTATCCTTGAGCAAGGTAGAGGCCTTGAAGGATGTCAGCGTCTTCCCGCTGCCGGTGGTGTGCCAGACATAGCCGTTACCGCAGTTCTGGTGGATACACTCCACAATCGCCTTTACGGCATAGATTTGGTAGGGCCGCATCATCATCAGCTTCTGCTCGCTGGCGACCAGCACCATGTAGCGGCTGACCATCTGGCCAAGCGTGCACTTCGCCAGGAATTTCTCGGCAAAGCTGTCGAGATGCGTGACCTTCTTGTTATCCTCGCTGGCGAACTGATAGATCGGCAGGAACCGCTCATCGGCATTGAAGCTGAACTGGCGCGCGTTGTTGTTGGCGAAATACCAGGTGTCGGTGCGGTTGCTGACGACGAAAATCTGGATGAAGCAAAGCAGGGTTTTGCCATATCCATTGCCCGGATCGGTCTTGTAATCGACGATCTGCTGCATGGCGCGGCGGGGGCTGACGGCCATCGTCTTCAGCTCGATCTGCACGGCAGGCACGCCGTTGATGAGCAGGATCACGTCATAGCGATGGTGGCTGTTATCCGTGTTGATGCGGAGCTGGTTGACCACCTCGAAGGTGTTTTTGCACCAATCCTTGATGTTGACCAAGGTGTAGTTGAGCGGTGTGCCATCATCGCGCTCAAAGCTGCTGTACCCGCGCAGGATGTTGGCGGCGGCGAACACGTCGGGTGTGGTGATGCTCTCCAGCAGACGCTGAAATTCGGTGTCGGTGAGGCGGACACGGTTGAGGGCTTCGAACTTCTGGCGAAAGTTTTGCTCCAGCGCCGCCCGGTCACGGATATCTGGGCGATATTCGTATTTGAGCTCTTCAAGCTTGGAAATCAGTTCCCGTTCAATGGTACTTTCGGCTGTCGTCATCGGTCCAATCCGAGATGCTCGTTCACGTGCGACTTTCTATTCGGAGACAGTACACTGCTTAATGTCTTTCGATATGTCAGCCCGCTTGATCGCTCAAAGGCAGTTCAGCCTTTAAGCGAAGGGGAAACACGTCACGATCCTGGTGCAAGAGTCGCAATTTGTCGCGGCCTTTTACCTGAAGCGTTCAAGGTTGGTCACCCCTCAAGCCGCAAACACGGAGCGACAAATTGCTCTTGCGAGATCGGCCTTAAGCCATTCGGATGTCTTTGCAAGTTGCCTCTTTTGTTCGTTTTCAGTGGCTTGGGGAGTTTGCGCTAAGAACCGCTATGCCTCCCCCAACCACTCCGCCGCCTTCGCCGCCGCGCTGGCGGCGGTGAAGATCGCCCGGTTGTCGCCCTTGAGCACTTTCAGCCAGCTGGCGAGGTAGCAAGCATGATCCGGACGCGGGGTGACCGACAGGCCAAGATCGCAGCACATGAAGGCTGAGCCAAGCTCCGCGACCAGCTCTTCCATGGCATAGGCCTCGTCGCCAAAGCGCTTGCCGAAGGTGCGGGCGAGACGGTGATCGGCCCCGGTCCAGTGGACCAGCTCGTGGAGCAGGATGGCATACCAGTTCTGCTCGGCGCTGGCGGTGGTGGTAGTGAAGAACCGCTCACGGTCAGGCATGGTGATCGTGTCGGTGGAGGGCGTGTAGTGGGCGCTCTCTCCCTGAATGCGGATGGCTGCCTTCGTGCCCGCGATGAAGGCCTCAACATCGGGGATGGGATCAAAGGCCTCGGCGTCCGGCACCTCGGGCAAGGCATAGCCCTCGACCTGCGCGACGTTGAACACATGCGAGCCTTGCGCGAAGATCCGGCCCGCGCCCTCGCGCGCCTCGTCATCGCTGTCCCCGGGCTTGTCCAGAACCTTGTAGAACACGATGGGCGAGGCCTTCTCGCCCTTGCGGACCTGCGCGCCTAGTGACTGCCACTGGCGATAGGTCGCCCAGAGGCCATGCCCGAACTCCTGCGCCTCGGCGCTGGCCCAGAGGGCGAGGACATTTACGCCGCGATATGCCTTGCGGGTGACCGCATTGACGGGCCGGGTCAGCGGGGCACTGCTGCGGTGCCAGGGAAGGGTGTAATCGCCGGTGCCACGCTCCAGCGCGACGATGATCTGGTTGGTGATGGTTTCGTAGATGCTGGCTGCTGCGTTGGTGGCCATGGTTGTAAATCCTTCGTCCTGTCGTTGGGAACGCGGATGAAGGGACGGGCCGGATGGCCGGGCGGGTCAGCGGTACGCGGAACAGCCAACACGGGAGGGCGAAGCCCGAAGGAGCGGGCCGGCTGTTGATCCCGCCCGGCACGGCCTGTCACTCAAGGAGCAGTTCATTCCAACAGCGGGGCGAAGGATGCCATGGCCCGGTAGTCACGCATCACGCGATCAGCCGAGACCAGCCCCCAGAGACTTCGTCTTCGCGGCTTCCGGAGCACTGACTTCCATGGCGGTCTGCTTCTCGCCCGCGCGTTCGTGGATGGCGCGGATCAGCCGCGCCTTGTCGTCGGTTACGACAATGGCTTCGGACTTCGCGCGCGACAGCGCGACATAGAGCATCTTCTGATCGACCAGATTGGCGGAGCGGCTGTCTGCATGGATCAGGACGCGCTCGGCGGTCTGGCCTTGGGCTGCGTGGGCGGTCTGGACATAGGCATGGCGCAGATGAGGCAGCGCGCCATCAAGGATGGCGCGGAAGGTCTCGCGGTTGACCTCGCCCGACAGACACAAGGCCTTGGCACCTTCGCCCTGCCATTCGCTGGGGGAGATACCACCATCGGCGTAGTAATCGTCGGCCTCATAGTAGCTGGAGGCGGCTGCCGAACTGCCGATCGCGCCGATGGTGGCGACCATCAGACCGGCCCCTTCAGGGTGGTCGCGGGATCATCCTTGGCCGCGCCGCTGTCAGCCTTCTTCGGCATACGGTTCCACAGCATCCGGCTGATATGGGCCGGAACAAAGGCAGGATGGCGTGCTGGTCCCCGCGCATCAATGTGCTCCCGCGTCAGCTTGATCCGCCCCACTGGCAAGGCATTGGGCAATTGCAGGAAGCCGTGGTGCGGCTGCAGACGCAGGTCGCTTTCGATCACGGCCGGGCGCACCACGCGGGTGCTGCCGACCGACGTGCGCCCGCTATGTGGCCCGGTCTCGAAGCTGTCCGACGCGCTGCGCACTTCCACCTCGACATCGCCGATGTTCCGCGATGCCCATTCCCATTGACCAATCGTAGCAATTTGGGACCGCGAGGACAATGTGGGGTAGGGGACATGGGCGCTTCAGCGCGCTCCAATAATGCCTCCAGGGTTCTTACTGGCGGTTATCGACCAACATCTGTGGATAGCTTGAAGCGAATCACGCCAACAGAGGAGGTGGAGCCTATATGGAGCCTATAATGAAAATTAGGCTCCAAAGAGCACGGGCTTGGTCGCAGTTGCCCCACTAGCCACTTGAATTTATTGGGAAGTTTTGGTGGACGCACTAGGGCTCGAACCTAGGACCCGCTGATTAAGAGCTGCAATCAGAGGGTCCCAGCGCATCCGCATGGGTCCAAAAATGGCCGAAATCTGCGATTCATAGTCCGTATTGTTCTTGAAATGTTCGCCAGTATCCAGTACCAAAAGCTACCTAAGGTAGCAGGTACATATGGCGAACAAAGTTGGTTTGACGGACGCTCGGATCGCAGGCTTGAAGGCGCCTGCCACCGGGCAAATTGAGCTTGCTGATGGCATCGTGACCGGGCTCCGGCTTCGGATGGGTGCAAGCGGCATCAAGACGTACATCTTGCGCAAGCGCGTTCAAGGCAAATGGTTGAATGTCACGATCGGCCGACATGGCCCGAGCTTCACTCTTGCCAATGCTCGGCGGAAGGCGCGAGACCTTCTGGTCGATGTTGAGCAGGGCAAGAACATCGCCAGAAAGCCAGGCGCGAAAAGGAAGGGATCGAAGGGCGTCGGGACGGTCGCTGAGCTCTACGAGATTTATTTGTCTCAGCAGATCGAGGGCAAAAAACGGAGCGCGAAGGAGTTCGACCGGGTTTTCCGGAAGTACATCGAACCCGAACTGGGTGACCGTCTCGCGGATTCCATCACTCGAAGCGACGTGAGCCGCTTTGTCGAGAAGATCGCCTTCGAGCGGGGCAAGGAAACCCTGACGATGGCGCGCATCGTGTATCGCCATCTTTCGACTTTCTACACTTGGGCACTCACCAGACTCGAGCATTTGCCAGCCAATCCTTGCCGGGATGCATGGCGTCCGAAGCGAAGTGAGCCTCGCGACCGCGTACTCAGCGATCGAGAGCTCGCCGCACTGTGGCAAGCCGCTGTCGAGGATGGCTATCCGTTCGGTCATCTCGTGCAAATGCTTGTTCTCACAGCCCAGCGCCGGGGAGAGGTGCTCGACGCCACTTGCGACGAGTTCGATTTCAAGGCGAAGGTTTGGACCGTCCCAGGAGACAGAGCGAAAAACGGCAAGGCAAATGTCGTGCCGCTGTCCGCCCAGGCACTCACAGTCGTCACCGACATCTTCGCGGCCGCGGGGATCGCTCCTGACGACGCCCACAAGCAGTCCCAAATTCTATTGGCGTCCAAGGTCACCAACACAAACAGTGTCAGTGGGCTCTCAAAAGCCTGGAAGCGGATTAGGGCAAGCGTGGACGAGAATCTTGGCTATGACGCCGGTCATTTCACCATGCATGACATTCGTCGGACAGTGGCAACCGGGCTGCAGAGGCTTGGAATACCGCTGGTCGTTTCGGAAGCTGTTCTCAATCATCAGTCGGGCTCGGCAATGGCCGGTGTCGCCGGGGTTTATCATCGGCATCAGTACACCAATGAGAAGCGCGAAGCTCTCGCACTGTGGGGCAGGGAGCTTCTCCAACTCGTCGCGAAATATCCGCCGCAGAATCAGGAAGGATGACAGTCCGCGCCAATCCAGTCGGCGCGTAGGCGATCCATGCCTGCAACGACGCCTTCAACAGTCACGTTCGAACCGATGAGATCGTCGGTAACTTCCTCGCTTTCGACGATCCAAACCTCGTCCGATTTCGTGGTCAGGATCATTCCGCGTCGTCCGCGGCTCAGCATTCCCGACACGCGTATTCGACCGGAACTCACAACTAGGGGCTGGCGCCAAATCCCATGCTCCACCAGCTGGAAACCGTTCGCCCCCTCGGCAATGCGGAAGCCGTCAGGTCGCATCTCAGGTGCAGCAGCAGCCTCAGCAGCCATTTCCTCCTGCGCCTGAGCCGGGACGACGAACGCCAATCCCGCCAGCGCCGCTGTGATCGCTGCCCATCTCAGTCTCATATCTCGATTCCTTCTATGGCCGAATCGGATGAGAACATATATAGAACACTTCATGTAGGAAAACGCATTGGCAGCAGCGCAGAGCGGAGGCTGCGCGGGTGGAGGCATGTCACGATGGAGCTGCCTCATGTCCCAAGTTCACGACGCGTCACTCGAAGCTCGCGCCAGGAAGATCGTCGAGGCACTAGGTGGCACCTGGTCGCGTTCGCGAGGCATGTGTTGCTGTCCGGCCCATGTAGACCGCACCCCCTCGCTGAGCATCACGCTCGGTAAGCGTGCGATCCTGGTCCATTGCTTCGCCGGTTGCGCCAACGAGGCGGTCATCGCCGGCATGGCCAAGCTTGGCGTGCGGATCTCGGACCTGTTCGACGGTCGAGGCGGTCCGGTCGCCTCGGAGCCACGCGAGGAAGTCGCCGATCGCAATGCGCTGAGACTGTGGCGCGAGGCCTCGCTACTCGCAGGCAGCCCGGCCGCCCGCTACCTCTCGGCAAGAGGCATTACGATCTCATCTTCCGACCTGCGCTTTCATCCGCGCATGCCGCTCGGGCCCAAGGGCGCCGTGCGGTTCTTACCGGCGTTGGTGGCAGCGGTACGCAACGACGCCGGTATCCTGGCGCTGAACCGGACGTTCCTCGATCCCGACAGTGACCGCCTCGCCTCGTTTGAGCAGCCCAAGCGCTCACTCGGCAGTCCGGGCTCGGGAGCCGTACGTCTGGCATATCCGCGCGATGGCAGGCTCGGACTCGCCGAGGGCAACGAGTCCGCGCTTTCGGCGATGCAAATGTTCGACATTTCCTGCTGGGCGACGCTGGGCAACGAGCGGTTCGGCCTGGTCACGATCCCGGAATCGGTGCGCGAGCTGCATCTCTTCGTTGACAACGACGCCGGTGGACTCCTCGCCGAGGATCGCGCGCGTGAAGCCTATGCCTGCAAGGGGCGCCGGATCGTCACCCGGCGGCCCGAGCGACCCGGCGACGACTGGAACGACGTGCTGATGCGCCGGATTCGCGCGGCGGCTTGAGCCAAGCAGAGAGGAGAGTGGGCTTGGGGCCTTTTGAGGCCCCCAGACGGACTTGGGCCTCGTCAGGAGGTTTCCAATGTCCCATGCTTCTCCCGCTCTCGCCTTTACCATCCCCGCCGAACCGCAGGTTCTGGCCGCGGCAAGGTCGTTGGCTGCCCGGATCGGTGCCGATCAGGCTATCTCCCGCGCCGTGCTGAACGCCACAATGCGCGAGCATTTCGGCGGCAGCGATGCCGAAGGCCGCTGGTCGGTGCGAGATGCCCATGCCGCGCTCGAATTGGCCCAGGTGCTATTCTTGGCTGACAAGTCCGAGCTCGTCACCGCTGTGTCGCCTGAATTGGCCGATCGGACCTTTTCTCGCTTGGAAGCGCTGGTGCCGAGCCAGACCACTCGCAGCGACGAGCAGATCGAATGGCAACAGTTCGCAACGCCGCCCCGCATCGCCTGGCTCGCGGCCCGGGCCTGCGGGATTTCTGCTGGAGAATTGGCGCTAGAACGGGACTCAGCGGCTCGAGCTTGCCGGTTGGTCGGTGGCGCGGCTTGACTGGTATAAGGCGCAAGGCTGTTTTACCGAGATCATCCGCTATCAGACGCGGCTGTTCGTGCCGACGACAGGCGCTGCGGTTATCCTCGCGCGGCTTGGCCAGTAGCTAAGAAGCATATTGCCAAATGGCAGCCAATGGAATATATAGTGCCATATGGAGACTTGCCATGCTGGCTTTGCAACCCGTTGATACTGCTGCTCCGGCGTTTCGTCCGGATCCGATTACCCAGGGCGAGGCTGCCGCTATGTTCAGGGCGGTTCTCAACCTCTTTGGCAAGTGGGAACTTACCGACGAACAGGCGGCGACGCTGCTTGATATGCCGGTGCGCTCCTATCGGCGCTGGAAGGCTGAAGGGGCCGGCCGGGTTTCGCGTGATGGCGCGGCTCGCCTTTCCAACCTGATGGGCATTCACAAGGCGCTACGGATCGTCTTTTCGGACGCCCAGCGCGGTTATGCCTGGATCAAGGCAGGAAATAGCGCCTTCGCCGGATCGAGCGCACTTGATGTCATGCTCGGCGGTGAACTCACCGACATCATGCGCGTGCGCCGCTACCTCGACGCCGAGCGCGGTGGCTGGTGACGGATCCAGAGCAAGGCCCTGTTTCCCATGTTGAGTGGAAAGGCGCTGTCCGGATCCTCCGCAGCGCCTTTCCGCCGATCGACCTGTTCGAGGACATCGCCGACCCCGCTGACTGGCCGCTGCTGATCTCGGCAGAGCAAAAGACCAATCCCCGGATCATGGCGACCATCGGCAATCTGGACCTTGTGCCAGCGGACCGGAGGGTCGGCGGAAACGGTGCGTCTTATCTGATGGCGCCGTTCACCCATGTCAGCACGGACCGGCCAAGCCGCTTCACCGATGGCAGCTATGGCGTTCTCTATGTCGGAAATGCCTTCGAAACCGCTCTCTTCGAGACCATCCATCACCATGCCCGGTTCATGGCCCGCACCGCCGAAGAGCCCGGTTGGACCTCTCAATTCCGCGAGATTGTTCTTTCGGTCAGTGCCGATCTGCACGACCTGAGAGGAACCGAGCCCGCCAATCCAGCCCTTGATCCCGACAGCTATGTGGCATCCCAGAGGCTTGCGGCAGCCCTTAGAGCGGGTGGGGCCGATGGCATAGTCTATCCGAGCATCCGGCATCCGGGAGCGGAATGCGTCGGACTGTTCTATCCTGACTGCGCATCCGAACCCGTTCAGGGGCGCCATCTCGACTATCATTGGGATGGGATGCGCGTCGATCTGGTGCGCGATGCGGGGACGGGTGCGGTCTTTCGCGTGGTTGATACTGCCTGAGCCATTGAGGTTTTTTTGGCGAGATCTAGACGACCGACATTGGGACAGGCCGTGTAAAAACGCGTTGGCAGACGAACGGCGCTGGTTTCGGATTTGCGCGGAAGGTTGCAGTTGACCCTCAGTTCTGGATTGCGGCGATCATCGCTGGAACGCCGAGGATGGCGATCAGCCTTTTGAAGTTATAGGCCAGGATGTGGAGGCTGGCTTCCGTTCTGACGTGTTTCAGTGTCTTCATTTGGAAGTGGGTCGAGCCCATCCAGGATTTCAGTGTGCCGAACGGATGCTCGACCGTCTGTCGGCGGATCCGCATGGCCTCTGGCCTACGATCGAGGCGGCGCTCCATTGCCTCAACGACTGCCTCATGCTCCCATCGTCTGACCCGCCGCTCCTTGCCGGTCGTGCATTGATCATGGAGCGTGCAGGTCTGGCAGTTCGAGCTCCAGTAGCTGTGCATGGTCAACCCGTCCTCGACCGACGTGTAGCGATAGATCAGATCTTCGCCGGCGGGGCATCGATAGACGTTCTCTTGTTCCAGATAGACGAAGTCCGGTTTGCCAAAGCGACCTTGCGCCTTTGAACCGGAGGTAAGCGGTCTGGGCACAAAGGCAGTGATGCCCATGCCCTCGCAGGTCCGGATATCCTCGCCCTTGAAGTAGCCCTTGTCGGCAATGGCATCCAAAGCCTCCACGCCCATCACATCCTTGGCTTTCGCCGCCATGGGTGAGAGTTGCCCGCGATCATAGCCGGTGTTCAAAAGCTCGTGCGCGACAATGAGGTGGTGCTCGGCATCGACGGCCGCCTGCAGATTGTAACCGACGATACTTGTGCCGCGGCCCGCGCTCGCCATGGCGCGCGCGTCCGGATCGGTCAGCGACACCTGCTGGTCCGGCGCATTCCGGACTTCCTCTTCGCGCGCCGCCAGGTCCCGCAGTTGCGCACGCAACCGGGCGATCTTCTCCGTCAGGCGCTTCGCCTTCGGCTCGGCAATGTCGCTTTCGTCGCGGTCCGCACGATCAAGCGCGTCGAGATACCGGTCGATATTGTCCTGCACCTGCTTCACCCGCGAGGTGACCTTCGCGGCGGTGTAATTCTTGTCGCGGTTGTTGACCGCCTTCATCTTGCTGCCGTCTATCGCCACGACCGCACGCGTGAACAGACCCAATTGCCGGCACAGCACGATGAACTGGCTGCACACAGATCGGATCGCACCGCCGTTTGCCCGGCGGAAGTTGGCGATTGTCTTAAAGTCGGGCGCCAATCGCCCCGTGAGCCACATCAACTCAATGTTCCGCTGGGCTTCACGCTCGAGGCGTCGGCTCGACTGGACCCGGTTCAGATAGCCGTAGAGATAGATCTTGAGCATCGTCGCTGGATGATACGCGGGGCGGCCCGTCTCAGCCGGCATCATTCCAGCGAACTCCAGCGCGTTCAAATCGAGCACATCGATGAAGGCCTCGATTGCACGAACAGGATTGTCTTCCGGCACGTAATCATCGAGCGATGCTGGCAGCAAATAGTCCTGCCGGCGGTCTTCACCTTGGATGAAACGGCCCATTCCAAAGCCTCCCAAAACGCGAGAGAACCATAGCATATTCCAGCGTTTTTACACAGCCTCGGGACTTTGCTACCATTCCTTGGCCATGCTCCAAACGGCAGAGATTGCCGGAAGCGGACATTTGACGCTTGGTCAGCTTGGTGCATAGGATCCATACTTGAGAATAAGGCGAGCGGTAGCGAGCCGATCCGTCGCATTGCGAGAGGCAGGACCGCGATTACCGTAATCGATGGGATCATCCATCGGCTACATCTCTCCTGACGGCTGACTATTACTGACGCAATTCCACGCTGCTCGCTGGATGGCTTATTGCTCAGCGGACGGCACAAGCCCGAAATGACGACGATAGGCGGCAGTGAACGCAGAGGCGACGGCAAAGCCGACACGATAGCCTCAGCGATGCTTTTTCGACAGTCGCCCTTTTGCCGTTGCGCTGAGGGCAACACCCGTTGTCCAATGATCGATACCGGTCCCGATCGGGGCTCCGCTAAGCGCCCCCCGAACCGATCGAGGGGGACTTTGGTGAAGCGCATTCTACTGGCCGGGCTGGCCACCTGTACGAGCACAGCGGCCTTCGCGCAGGGCGCTCCCACCGAATCGGGGGCGGACGAGATCATCGTTACCGGCACGCGCACCGAAGGCCGCGCCGCGCTCGCCTCGTCCGCCCCGATCGATGTCGTCAGCGGCGACGCGATCACCGAGAGCGGCCATCCCGATCTCGGGCGTGCGCTCAACTTCCTGCAGCCATCGATCAATTTTGCCCGCGCCGCGACCACGGCCACTGCCGCGAACACCAAGCCGGTGACCCTGCGCGGCCTTTCGCCCGACCAGACGCTGGTGCTGATCAACGGCAAGCGGCGTCACGCCAACGCCGTGCTCAACGTCAACAATTCGATCGGGCGCGGATCGGCGGGCGTCGATCTCGACACCATTCCCGAGAACGCCATCGCCCGGATCGAGATCCTGCGCGACGGCGCGGCCGCCCAATACGGCTCCGACGCCATCGCCGGGGTCGTCAACATCATCCTCAAGTCCGACAGGTCGGGCGGCGCCGGCGAGTTGATGGGCAGCGTGACCGAGGAGGGCGACGGCGAGACCGCGCTCGCCAGCCTCAGCGCGGGGTTCGCACTGGGTCCGGAAGGGCATCTCACGGTAAGCGCGTCGGCGCGCCATCAGCGGGCGACCAATCGCGCCTTCGTCGACCAGCGTTTCGGGCGCGTGACCTACCGGATCGGCGATCCCAAGGCGACCGTCGCCAGCCTCGCGCTCGACGCCGCGCTGCCGCTGGGCGCGGCCGAACTCTATGCCTTCGGCACGCTGACCCGGAAGGTGTCGAACAACGCGGCGGGCTTTCGCATCCCCGGCTTCTCGCCGATCCATCCTGGTGGCTTCCTGCCGATCATCGAGCCGAAGATCTGGGACGCGGGCGCGACGATCGGGCTGCGCGGCGAGATCGGCCCGGTCAGGGCGGATTTCAGCCAGAGCTTCGGATCGAACAAGGCCGATTTCCGGGTGTTCGACACCGCGAACGTCTCGCTCGGCGCAGCGAGCCCCACCGACTTCGATTCGGGCGGCGTCACCTATCGCCAATATGTCAGCGACCTGACCTTCGCGCTTCCGCTGGACGGCGTCCTGGCAGGCGGCAACGTCGCCGTGGGCGGGCAGTACCGCCACGAGAGCTACAAGATCCGCAACGGCGAACGCGATGCCTGGTTCGGTCTCGGCGCCGATGGCTTCGCCGGCTTCAACCCGCGCAACCCGACCGACGCCAGACGCGACGCTTATGCCGCCTTCCTCGACGTCGAGTTGCGCCCGGTGCGGCCGCTGCTGCTCGGCGGCGCGGTGCGCTATGACCACTATGACGATTTCGGCGGCAAGGCGACCTGGCGCGCTACCGCGCGGCTGGACCTGGCCGAGGGCGCGGCGATCCGCGGCACGATCGGCACCGGGTTCAAGGCGCCGTCGCTGCAGCAGCAGTATTTCAGCGCCGTCCAGGGCGCGCTCAGCGCCGGGCAGCTCGTCACCGTGGGGACGTTGCCGGTCGCCGATCCGGTTGCACGGGCGCTGGGGGCCAGCGACCTCAAGCCCGAACGATCGCGCAACATCACGGCGGGCGTCGTGTTTGGCCCGATCGAGGGATTCTCCTTCACCGCCGACTATTTCCATATCCGCATCCGCGACCGCATCGCGCTGAGCGAGCAGCTTGGCGGCGCGGCGGTGGCGGCGATCCTGGCCGGGGCCGGGATCACCAATTTTCAGCAGGCCCGCTTCTTCACCAATGCCGTCGATACGACCACGCGCGGCGTCGAGGCGACGGCGCGCTGGCAGGGCGAACTCGCACCCGGCACCCGCCTGGCGCTCGCCGCAGGCTATGGCTGGTTCGAAAGCCGGCTGGATCGGTTGCGGCCCAATCCCGTGCTGCCCTCGCTTCCGCTGCTGAGCCGGAAGTCGATCCTGTTTCTGACCGAGGCGCAGCCGCGCAGCAAGTTCACCTTCCAGGGCAAGCTGACGCATGGCCCGTTTGACGCTGCGGTCAACGTGGCGGCTTTCGGCACCTATACGTCGGCGCCGCTGGCCAACGCCCAGACCTTCGGCGGCAAGGAGACGGTGGATGTCGCTACGGGCTATGCCATCCTGCCTGCGTTGCGCCTGACCGCAGGCGTGCAGAACCTGTTCGATGCCCGGCCCGACGAGATCGATGAGCAGGCCAGCTTCATCGCCGCGACCGGCGGCAGTTTTCCGACGGGTGAGGAAACGCCGATCGGGCTCAACGGTCGGACCTGGTATCTGCGGCTTTCGGCGCGGTTCTGATGCCTGATCGGCGCAGCCTGCTGAAAGCGGCGGCGGCTTTGGCGGCGAGCCGCTTCATCGGCGCGGCGGCGGCGCGACCGGCAGCGCAGCCGGTCCGGCTCGCCGGCGATCCCTTTGCTCTCGGCGTCGCCTCGGGCGAGCCCGCCACCCACGGCTTCGTGCTGTGGACCCGCCTTGCGGGCCTCGGCGCAGATGCCGAGGTCGGCTACGAGATCGCAGACGACGAGGGCTTCCGGCGTATCATCCGCACGGGGCGGGCGCTTGCTCCCGTCGCGCGCGGCGGCGCGGTCCACGCGGAGATCGGCGGGCTGCCTTCGGGGCGCACCTTTTTCTACCGCTTCCATTTCGCCGGGGCTGTCAGCCGGACCGGACGCACCGCGACGATCGCGCGGGCGCCGCAGCGCCTGCGACTGGCGCTCACCTCATGCCAGCACTGGGAGCACGGCTGGTTCACCGGCTACCGCGACATGATCGCCCAAGGCGCTGAGGCCGTCCTGCAGGTGGGTGACTACATCTATGAGAAGTCCTTCGGCGCCGGTCCCGACGTTCGCGCCTTCGGCACGCCCGACCCGGTTTCGCTCGCCGACTACCGCACACGCCACGCGCTGTACCGCAGCGATCCCGATCTCGCCGCTGCGCATGCCGCGATGCCGTTCATCGTCACCTTCGACGATCACGAGGTCGAGAACGACTATGCCGGCGCAGGCGGCGGGGTGACGGCCGATCCAGTGGCGTTCCTGCGGCGCCGGGCGGCAGCCTACCAAGCCTATTTCGAGCATATGCCGCTGCGCCCCTCGGCCCTGCGCGCGGACGGCGAACTGCGCCTTTACCGCCGCTTCAGCTGGGGCGATCTTGCTTCCGTTCATGTCCTCGACACGCGCCAGTATCGCAGCGGCCGCCCATGCCCGGCCGTGGCGGAGCGCGGCGCGCGCGTGGCGGTCGATTGCCCCGAAGCACATGCGCCGGCCGAAACGATGCTCGGCGCCGCGCAGGAAGCCTGGCTACGGCGCGTGCTGGCATCCGAACGCGCGGGATGGAGCCTGATCGCCCAGCAGACCTTCTTCTCCCGGCTTTTCCTGCCGCAGGGCGAGGGAGCGCTCTACACCGACATCTGGGACGGCTATGCCGCGACGCGCCAGCGCACGCTCGCCAGCCTTGCGCATCCCGCCGTTCGCAATGCCGTGCTGCTCGGCGGCGACGTGCACTCCTTCTGGCTCAACGACGTGAAGCGCGATTTCGCCGATCCGGGCACCTCCGTGGTGGCCGCCGAAGTCGTGACCTCTTGCCTCGCATCGCGAAACGGGCCTGCCGCGCTGTTCGAGACGGCGAAAGCGCTCAACCCGCACGTTCGCTTTCACGACAACGCCCACGCCGGTTATGTGCTGCTCGCAGTCGCGCCCGAGCGGATTGAGATAGATCTGCGGGTGGTGGCGAACCTCGCCGACCGGCGATCGCCGTGCTTCTCGATCGGCCGGCACGCGATCGAGAACGGCAGACCCGGCATTGCCTGAACGCGACTGTCGCATTTCTGTGACATGGAGGGGCTATGCGCGGTCCATGCTGCGCAATGCTCCGTCGCTCGAATCCATCGAGATATTCGTCTCGGCCGCACGCGGGCAGAGCTTTCGCGCGGTGGGGCGCGGCCTCGCCTTGAGCCCATCGGCCATAAGCCGGCGCATCGCCGCGCTCGAAGCCTTCCTCGGTGCCGCTCTGTTCGATAGATCCGGGACGGTCCCTGCGCTGACGGCGGAGGGCAAGCGCTACCTCGCGCTCGTCGAGCCGGCGATGCGGACGATCCAGGGCGCGACGCTCGCCCTGCGCGAAGGCGAATCCGGGCGCCTTACGGTGGCGGCCTCGCACAGCTTCGCTACAACGTGGCTGATGCCGCGCATTGCCGAACTTCGGCACGATCACGGCATCGAAGTTGAGATCGTGCCGACCCGCTCGTTCGACGTCCTTCGTTCTGGCGAAGCGCAGATCGGTATATGGGGCGGTCTCGATGCGCCCGAGGACATGATCGCAGAGCATTTGTTCGATGCCCCGGCGCTGCCCGTCTGCGCGCCGCGGCTGGCCGATGGCCGGCCTCCTCCCGCGACCGACGCCGAACTGCGTGACTATCCGTTGTTGACGGTGAAAGCGCCCGCCGGGTTGTGGCCGCGATTTTTCGCCAGCGTGGGGCTCTCGCCGAGCCGGCTGGAGACTCGTGAGCACGCGACACTGCAACTGATGTACGAAGCCGCACTCGCCGGCATCGGTGTAGCCCACGCCTTGCCGCTCATTGGCGAGGCCTTCCTTCATTCCGGCAGACTGATTCCCTGCGCCGGACCGGCGCGGTCGCTCGGCGAAAGCTATCGCCTGTTCAGGCCCGTCAATCGCCTCGTCCGCAAGCCCGCGGAAGCGCGGTTCACGCGCTGGCTAACGAACGCGGTCGGAGAGTCGGTAGCGAGATTCAAGGTGCTTCACGCCGACCATCGGGAGTTCGCCCCGGCTGATTTTGAAACACGGCAGTATCGTGGCCGTCAGAGCGGATTGGCCATGACAGGCTCATGCTGACCGGCGATACAGCTGGCAGGTTGCCGGGGGTATCAAAAATGCGTCACCTCAAGTCCTGGTTGCCGATCAGCGCTGTGCTGTTGATCGCGCTGACGATCTGGCTTTCACCGGCAGGCGCCGGCGATGCTGCCGCGATCCCGACCTCGGCTTCGTTCCAGGAACGCCAGTGCATGGAGCGCGGCTGGAACCGCGCCACGGTGAACGTCGCCGGCCAGCCCCGCGAACTGCTGTGGAAGGGACCGCCAAGTGTTTGGCGCAAGGGCGCCATCATCCTCATGCATGGCGGCGGCGGCGAGCATTTCCAGTGGTGCGTGGCCAATGCCCGCATAGTGGCGCCGCAGGTCCGGTTCAGCGAGCAGGCGGTTGCGGAGGGCTTTGCCGTCTTTCTGCTCAATTCCTCCGACCGGGTGACCGACAACGAAAGGCGCGTCTGCGGCAAGATCTGGGACGATGAGGTTCGGGACCGCGCCAATCTGGACCTGCCGTTCATCGGGGAAATCATGCAACGCACGATTCCGCAGGCGCGGCCGGCGGGTAGCCAGGAGGCGATCTTTTTCACGGGCCTTTCCTCGGGCGACTACATGACGGTGCGCGCGGCCACGCATTTCAACGGGCTGGTCACTGCTTTCGCGCCGGTCTCCAGCGGCGATCCCTATGGCTGGCGCAGGGTGTGCGAAGCAGGCCTTTCGCCGCGCGCGAAGGTCAACGGCGCGGGCTATGACAACGAGACCGGCAAGCAGATCATCGAACCTGCTTCCTGCAAGGCGGGGAGTTATCCGAACGAAGCCCCCTGGGATGACGGCGGAGCCAAGGCAAAGCCGGCATACCGCCTGTTCCATCATGAGATGGATGGCATCAACGACGCCTCCTGCGCGGAAAAGGCGGGACGGCAGCTGCGCGCGCATGGCTATCCGGGGGAGCCGGACTTTCTGTTGAAAGGCGGACGGCGCAGCCTGATGAACCATCTCTGGCAGGATGAATACAACCAGCCGATCCTGGATTTCTTCGCAAGGCAGTTGGAGGCCGAAAAATAGGCGGTGTCCCGCCTCAGAACTCCAGCAGACACTCCACCGCATCGCCTTCGCCGATCCCTTCGGCGCGGCGGATCGTCGCCTTGATCGGCAGGAGCCAGCCGCCGCTCTTCTGCGGGAACACCGAGGTCAGCCAGCGGCTCTCGCCGACCCGCGCCGTCACCCTGATCGAACCGAACCCCCGAGCAGCGCCTGACTCCAGACGCCGCATCAGCCGGGTGGCCGAAAGAGCCTCGCCGGCCGCGCCATCGATGGTGAGGAAGAACCAGTTCCCGCTTTCCCCCGACCAGCGCCGCAGCGTGCCGGTATGTTCGATGCGCTCCATGGCCAGCCTATGCCGCCGGGCGGCCTCCATCCGCAAGGCTGGTCCGAACGTCCTGACATCATGCTGTCAGCAGCACCTCGCTAGTCCTCGGTCGCACAGCAGCAGAAAAGGACGTCCCATGTACACCCTCCACATGAACCCCTGGTCATTCTATTCGCGCCGGGTGATCGCCCTGCTCACCGGGTGCGGCATTCCCCATGAGCTGCGCGTCGTGGACATGATGGCGGGCGAGCATCGTTCCGCCGCCTTCCTCGCGCTCAATCCCAATGGGCAGGTACCGGTGCTGATCGACGGCGACCTGGCGTTGGCGGAGAGCAACGCGATCCTGCGCCATCTGTGCAGGGCGAACGGCCTCGACGACTGGTATCCTGCCAATGCCCATGCGCGCGCACTAGTCGAGCAATGGCTGGACTGGACGCAGTGCCGGCTGGCGCCGGCAACCTCCGACATCGTCTTCAACACGATGTTCGCAGGCGATCAGGCCGATCAAGGTGCCATCGCACGCGGGCGGAATCTGCTCGCAGTGCTGGCACCGATTCTGGAAGCGCACCTCTCCCAGTCCGCCTGCGTCGCTGGCCCCGCACCGACGATCGCAGACCTCGCGGTCTTCTCCTGCCTCTCGCAGCTGGGACTGGTGGAGGCACGGCCTGCTATGCCCTCGATTTGCGCATGGTATGATGGCATGGCAGCGCTCAAAGGCGTGGCCGCGGCCGAAGGGCTGATGGAAGGAGCCATGGCGGCATAGGAAGTCGGAAGAAACGATGCGCCGGGCGGACCGCCTGTTCCAGATCATCCAGATCCTGCGCGGCAGCCGCCGCCCCGTCACGGCGCGCGAACTGGCGGACGAACTGGAGCGTGATCCGCGCACCATCTACCGCGACATGGCGGACCTTCTCGCCAGCGGAGTCCCGGTGCGCGGCGAGGCGGGCGTGGGCTATGTGCTGGAGGCGGGCTACGACCTGCCGCCACTGATGCTGACACCCGACGAGATCGAGGCGGCGCTGCTCGGCGCGCAGTGGGTGATCGAACGCGGCGACGCCGCACTCGCACGCGGAGCGCGCGATTTGGTCGCCAAGCTGCATGCGATCCTGCCGGCTGATCTGCGCAGCCTGGCCGACGGATCGGGCTTACTGGCAGCGGGCGACGCGCGCGGCATGGTATCCGACGCCATCGACATGCAGGCCCTGCGCCGCGCCATTCCCGAACGCCGCAAGCTCGCCATCGGCTACCGCGACGAACAGGGGCGAACCAGCGAACGGATCGTCTGGCCGATTCATATCGGCTATTTCGAGAAAGTGCGCCTCATCGTCGGCTGGTGCGAACTGCGCGGCGCGTTTCGCAACTTCCGGTCAGACAGGATCGCATCAGCAACGATCCTACCGGAATGCTTTGCGCCCTCGCTTCACAAGCTGCGTCGCGCTTGGCGGGAGCAGGAGGATCGCGCACGGGCGACGCCATCCGGAGCGCACGCGTCCTTGGTCAATCTGAACGCGACCGGGTAATGCACGGCGACCGAACGGCTGCGCTGAATCATGGCCTTGGTTGAGGTACCATCACGGCATCAAGCAGATCGGCGGCTTTTCCCGCGATATCTGCCGTTCATTCGGAAACTTCGAATGGCACAACCTGGTCGGAAGCTGCCGTGACCAGCAAACAGCCAAGGACCAAGCCTTTCTAGGTCGAGAACTTGAAACTGCGAATCCGCCAGGGTCCAACTGGAGAACTAAGAGAGAGGGGAGGAGGCTTTGCCCTGATTGAGCCGGTTGGGCGTCGATGGTCGATGCGCTGGGCTCGCAATCAGGAGTATGTGCCATGATCAAGACGATCCCGCTGAACAAGCTGGTTCCTTCGCCACGCAATGTTCGCCGCCATAGTGACCCGGCGGCCGACGCCGAGCTCAAGGCCAGTATTGCCGCAAGAGGCCTGCTGCAGAACCTCATCGTGCGCCCGGGTGCCAAGGGCAAGTTCGAGGTCGAGGCCGGCGAGCGCCGCCGCAAGGCGATGCTGGCGCTGGCGGACGACAAGGTCCTGCCCAAGGATCAGGAAGTGACCTGCCTCGTGCTCGAAGACACTTCCGAAAGTGCCATCGAGACCAGCTTGGCGGAGAACTTCCACCGTCTGGCGATGAACCCGGCCGACGAGGCCCAGGCCTTCGCATCGCTGATCGAGGTGGGCGCCTCGATCGAGGATGTGGCGCGCCGCTTCGGCCTGACCGTCCGGTTCGTCGAAGGCCGTCTGCGCCTCGCCAAGCTCGCGCCGGCCGTGTTCGAGGCGCTGGCTTCGGGCGAAATCACGCTCGACCTCGCCAAGGCATACGGTGCCACTTCGGACCAGGCAATCCAGGCCCGGGTCTTCGAACAGGTCTCGACCGGCTACTATGCCCCGAACCCGGACTCGATCCGCCGCATGGTGCTCTCGGGCACGGTGCGAGGCAGCGACCCCCGTGCTCGGCTCGTTGGGCGCGATGCCTATATCGCTGCTGGTGGCCTGATCGAGCGCGAGTTGTTCGATGACGAGGACAGCGAAGCCTGGGCCGATGTTGCGTTGCTGGAGACCCTCGCCGCGGCAAAGATGGAGGAACAGGCCAAGGTCCTTGCCGAAGAGCAGGGCCTCGCGTGGGTCAAGCCGACGCTCGATCCCTACGCCAGCCATGATCTCGTCGATGGCCTCGTACGGCTTCCGGCCGAACCTGCGCCACTCACCGAAGCCGAACTCGCCCGGCTCGATGAACTCGACACTTCCTATGACGAACATGCCGCGATCCTCGAAGATGAGGACAGTGCAGAGGAAGCCGTGGCCGCGGCGGAAGCGGCGATCGAGGCGATCGAACGCGAGTGTCAGGATATCCGGGCTCGTCCGCCGGTGATCGCGTCCGAACTCAAGTCTGAGGCAGGGATGATCCTCGTACTGTCGCGCGATGGCACGCCGGTGCTCCAGCCGGTGTACTACGGCGAACGGGAGGTCGACGGCGGAAACGATGACGCGGTCGAGATCGTGTCGGGCGAAGTCGGGGAGGGCAAGCGCCGCACGGCGCTGTCGAAGCGCCTCGTCGACGAACTTGCGATGCAGCGCCGCGACGTCCTCGCGCTCCATGTCGCGTCCGATCCCGGTCTCGCGCTCGACCTGATGGTCTTCACGCTCGCCGACGCCGATACGCTCGACTACCGGGCGCGTTCGGCAACGACACTGCGGGGCGGCACACCTTCCGGCCCGATCATCGGTTTTGAGGCAAAAGATGCCGCAGCAAGCGCCTCGCTCGCCGAGTTCAAGTCAGGCCTCGACGAGAACTGGCGTGGCGGCGCGGACGTGTCGGAGCGGTTCGACCGCTTCCGGGCGCTTTCCGACGAAGCCCGTGCCGCCTGGCTCGGTCACGTCGTCGGCCGCACCCTGGAAGCAAGTCTCAACATGGCCGGCGAACGCAGGATCGACTTCCACGATCATCTCGCCACCCTCATCGGCATCGACATGGCCGCCTGGTGGCGCCCGACCGCGGTGAACTACTTCGACCGGGTGTCGAAGGCGGTGATCCTCGACGCGCTGGCTGCGGTCGGCGGTCCGGACCTGTCGAGCCGGTTCGCCTCGGTCAAGAAGGGTGATCTCGCGATGAGCGCCGAGCGCGTCTTCGCCGGGACCTACATCACCGAAGTCGAGGTGCGCGAACGCGCGCTCGCCTGGGTGCCCGAGGTCATGCGCTTTGCGGGCGCCGGAACCGTCGAGGTCGAAGCGGACGATGCGCAGATCCCCGAGCCCGCCGGCGAAGCCGTTTCGAGTGCCGAAGGCGCCAACGACGACAATCAGACCCCTCGCGAGCTGGCTGCCTGACCTCCTCCTGACAGGTAGACGACTCGCCCCTCTGAAGCGGTCCCTTGGCTTCGCCCAAGGGGCCGCTTCCTTCTTGGGAAGAGAGCGGAGGGAGCTCGAGGCTGAGCGGAGCTGACCGGCGAACCTGCCGGCAGACCACATCAGGAGACACCTCATGGCTTATCGCAAACCCTCGCCCGGCGGATTGTCGCCCGCGACCCGCATCACCCAGGAGATCATCGCCCGACTCGAAGCCGGGACCAAGCCGTGGGTCCAGCCCTGGCGCGGCGTGCCCGTGTCGCGACCCTTGCGTGCTTGCGGCATTCCCTATCGCGGCATGAACGTATTCTGGCTGTGGATGGTCGCCGACATGTGCGGCTACGCCTCGCCGTACTGGATGACCTACAACCAGGCCAAAATCCTCGGCGCCCAGGTCCGCAAGGGTGAGAAGTCGACCATCGCCATTTTCTACAAGAGCTACACCAAGGAGGTCGAAGCGCCCGATACCGGCGAGAAGAGCGACCAGGCGCGCCGGGTGCTGAAGGCCTATCCGGTGTTCAACGCCGATCAGGTCGAGGGCCTGCCCGAGCGGTTTCATCCAGCCGTCTCGCTCGAACTGGTCGAACCCCAGGGGCGCGAGGCGGAGCTCGATGCCTTCTTTGCCGCGATCCCCGTCAATCTGCGCCTCCAGGGCTGCGAGGCATACTACGAGCCAACCCCTGACCGTGTGACCATGCCGCCCGCCAGCCTTTTCTCCGGCTTCGACCACTACTACGCGACGCTCGCGCATGAGCTGTCGCACTGGACGGGTCATTCCAGCCGCCTGGCGCGCGATCTCAAGAACCGCTTCGGCACGGCGGCCTACGCCGCCGAGGAACTGGTCGCCGAACTCTCAAGCGCGATGCTCGGGGCCGAACTCGGTCTGCCGGTGACGCATCTCGACAGTCATGCGAGCTACATCGAGCATTGGCTGAAGCTCCTGCGCGAAGACGACCGCGCAATTCTCACTGCTGCGGCCAAGGCTGAGGAAGCCTCAAGCCTGCTGCTTAAGCTAGGCGGACGAATGATCGCAGATGCCGCCGAAGAACCCGAAGACGTCGCACTCGCAGCCTGACGGAGGACACCATGGGCCGATCGGTCAGCTATCCCAGCGGCGCCATCGTCGCGTTCACCCTGCTCGAGGTCGATGACGAAGAGGACTGGGACTTCGAATATGAATGGCTGCGCGCGGACCTCAGCGAGCGCGCTGCCGCAGCCTTTCCGTCGCTAGAAGCCCACGATGGCTGGCGTGGCCGTGAGGACCGGATCCTCAGGCGCAATGCGTTCGCCGACTTCGGTGTCTCGGTCTACGGTGGTCTCGTTGCCGTATGGGTCGTTGAACGCGATGACGGGGCCTATTGGGACGATGAATGGCGCACCGCCCGGAGCCCCCGGGCGCAGCAATGGCTTCGCCAAATCGCGCCCCACTTCGACGCGCTGTTCGGCGACTGCGATTGCCTCGGGCATATGTCGAACGGGGAGGGCGTTTACCGCAAACGTGCCGCCTGACACCGAGCCGGTCGCACCAGCGTTTGCACTGCACCTCCCGATCCTGGCGGGACAGCGCAGCTCATGGCTCGCACCATGCGAGAGAGGCCCTGGGCCAGCCGGCGGCGCCCGCGCAACCCGGCTTGGCCAGGCCCGTGTTGACCGGTCCCTGCGGGACGCGGCCTGCCCGCGCCAGCCTGTCCAAGCGGGTTTCCCTTCGGTGCGCGTGTCCGCCCAAAGCTGGCCCTGATGGGCTCTCGCTGGCGCAGCCAAGAGCGGCCCGCGTCAGCCTCACGCCAGTCAGGAGGACACGCCCATGCATGCCAGTTTTGCCGACCAGCTCGCCGGTCTCGATCTCGCCGGTTTTTCGATCGGTCCCGCCCCGGTTTCGAGCAGCGATTTTCCAGTTCGCGAAGCCGTCGTTCAGACGCTTGAAGCGGTCTGGTCAGATCTCTTCGCGCTTGTTTCCGGGACCGCGCTCGAGGCCGACGCCGAGGATCTTGGCTGGGCTTTCGTCAACCTGTTCCACCGCTCCGCCGAGCGAAAATCGACCGCGCTCGACCGCGCCACCGACGAAGTTCGGGCGCTCATCGCAACCGCCGATGGCTCCGAAATCCACACCCACGAACTCGAAACTCAGGTCGAGTGTGCGCAATGCGCTGAAGCCGCCATGCTGGCGCTCGAAGAGATGCGAGAGATCGCGGCAAGCCTTTATCTCAACGAGTTCGGCTCGTCCTGGAAGCCAGTGTCGAGTTCACGCTTCAACCACGGCGCGATGCTGACCTCGGCGCTGGTCGAGGGGCGTGATTTCCTGCGCGCCCGGGCCGAGGCCAAGCGCCGCGCGGCGATGCCCGAGGGCACGCCGGTCGTGTTTGCCGGTGGACGCACCCGTCACCCCAGCGAAGCCGACGCACTCGCCTTCGCCAACAACATCTGGGCGACCCTCGACAAGGTTCGCGATCGCGTTCCCGACATGGTGCTGATCCATGGCGGCGACACCAAGGGCGTTGATCGCCTGGCGTCGAGCTGGGCCGAGCGGCGCAACATTCCCCAGGTGACCTTCTCGCTCGACATGCGGCTTGGTGCCCGCGCGGGTTTCAAGCGCAACGAGCGCATGCTTTCGCTCGATCCGAGGTACGTCGTCGCCTTTCCGGGCAATGGCGTCCTCGAACGCCTGGTCATCGAAGCCAAGTCACGGCGGATCACCGTCGTCGATCGCCGCGGTCCGCTCGGCACCAGCCCCAAGTCGGGAGCCCATTCGCCCAATTGAAGGTCGATTGGCCTTTGCGCCAGCGCCCCGGCGGCGCTGGCGTAGCTGTTGAAGAGGGGAGGTGAGCCCTTGTGCCGGTGGATCATGCGGAGGGCCGCACGACCGTACAGCACAGGAGGATTTCATGATCAGCCCCAGCATCGCGCTTGCCGAATTTACCGAGCAACAGGCCACCAATCGCGCCCGTGTCACCAGCGAAATCGACCGCCTCAAGCGCGCGGTGATCGCACCGCTGCGTCACCATGGCATTGTCTCGGTGGAAGTCGCTTTCGACGGATGCGGCGACAGCGGCGCTATCGAGGACATCGCTTGTCGGGACGCCAGCGACACGGCCGTCGACCTACCTGAAGAGTTCTCGGTTTGCGTCGAGGAAGACGGGGCCGATCCAGTTCAGACGACCCTCAAGCAAGCGCTCGAGGACCTCGCCTATGCCGCGCTTGAACTCCATCACCCAGGCTGGGAAATCAACGACGGTGCGGGGGGCGCGCTCGAGATCGACGTGACGGCCGAGACGTTCATGCTCGACTGCAAGCTGCGCTACACGGCGTACGACGACCACTACACCGAACTGTGAAGGAGGTCGTCATGGCACATTGCTATTACCATGCCCTGTCCTCGGTCCGAAAGTGGGGCGGGGCGGTCGAAGACTACCTCGCGCTTCACCAGTGGTTCGATCAGTCCAAGGCCATCTTCGCCGATCCCCGGCACCGTGCGCTGCGACACCATGCCGAGGGCATTTTCATGCTCGAAACCCTCTTCGGGGCAACCATCGTCAATGCCGACGGCCGCATCGTGCCGGTGCGTCTGGTTGGCGAGCAGCACGTGCGGGAAGACCTGGGCTCGATCCCCTCCTTCGCCGACTGGGCGCGCCTGATAACGCCGCAAGCCTGGATGCTGCGTGGAAATCGCCTGGACGAACCGGATCCGGTGATCGGCGAAGATCTTGCCGATGACGGCGCAGTTCCGTCAAGCAGTCCTACCAAGACGGGGCGATCGGTCCGGGTCGAAATATGAGCTACCGCCGGTGGTGGAATGGGCCGCTTCGGCTTTGGCCACGCGGGAATAAACAAGGGCTGGGTCAGGTTCCCATCAAGGTGTCCGGGACCAATCCGGCTCTGGGGCAAACCTGTCCTGAAGCAGCCCCGTCGAGACGCGCAACCCGGATCAGGTCCGGCCGAGTTGCCGGGCTACGCCCGGCTGCCCGCACCACCCGAACCAGATCCAGGTTTCCCTTTGGTGCGCTTCGCCGTGGGCCGCTTCTTCGTCGGGTTTGCAGCCGGGATGGACCCGGAGTGCTCGATCAGGAGAAGACCCATGACCAATCTCGTTATCCTCGTCGGCCGCATCGCTCGCGACCCCGAAGCCCGCACCACCCAGGGCGGAACCAGCATCACGTCGATCTCGGTGGTGACCGATCGGCCCGCCCGCAAGGACGGCAAGACCTACAAGGACGAGAACGGCTACACCGTCAAGGACAGCGAATTTCATCGCGTCACCTGCTTCAACGGGCTCGGCCAGAACGTCGCCAAATACTGCACCAAGGGCCAGCTGGTGACGATCGAGGGCCGCATCCACTACACGCAGTGGGAGGACCAGAGCGGCACCAAGCGCTACGGCTGCGAGATCATCGCCGACAAGGTCGACTTCCTCACGAAGGGTGGCCGCTCGAGCAGCAATGAAGGGGCGCCCGACATCGACGAGGACTGATCGTTATGCCCGACGACAAGGCCCCGGTGGCACCCGCCATCGGGGCCTTTTCTTTTGCTCGCCGGCATTGGCGGCGGCGCGGGGCATCGAGCCCGCGCGCCGCCGCTGGTGACCGACTACCTCGCCGCCAGACGCTTCAGAGTTTCGTCGATCCCGAGGGTCATCGACGCCTGAACGACCCGTTTGAGCTGCGCCGGTTCGATCGTCTCGGCGCCGCATTCGACGAGTATCTTGCCGAGTTCAGTCGCGGCTTCATCGCGAAGCCGGACCTCCTGCGCGTCGAGTTCGAGACGCTGTTCGCGCAGTTTCTTGAGTGCATCCCGAGCACTCGGTTTGGACCTGGCCATCAGTGTTCCTTTCGGTGGCCGTGGGTCCCCTCCGCCGCCGACAATGTCAGTCGTCCGCGCTGTAGGAAATCGGTTTCTGCGCTGATCGTGCGCCTGGGCGGAGAGGTTGGAGAGGTCTCTCTCGCAGAAGTCCGATGGTGATGTGGGCTTTGGGGCCGCGTCAAGGACGACGGGGCCCCACCATTTTTCCGGGCAAGCCCGAAAAAATCGTGACCCCCATCGCCGCTTCGCGGCCGCGCGTGCCGCGCGGTCCCTGACCCGGCCCGTCGCCCACATCCACGCAGCTCCTGATGCGACGCATCGAACATCAGGAGGTTTTGACATGTACGTTTCGATGAACATTGCCCACGGGGGTTTCCACGCCGATCAGGTGGCCTTCGTTGCCGCACTGGATCAGGCCCATGCCCGGTCCTTTCACAGCTACTTCACGCAGTACGTCCTGACCGATGACGAGGCGGGCTACATCGCGGTCGACGAGGGCGATTACGGCGCACTTCCGGCCGGGATGTTGGACCGGGTCATCGACACCGTACCGAGCAAGCTGAGCGACGAAGCTTGAGCACATTCGAAAGGAGGAAGTCCGCACCGGGCTTCCTCCTTTTCTTATGCTCGGCGACCTGATCGCGGCGCCAGGCGATGATCAGACCGTCTGGTCCTCGCGGTCCATTGCCTCGAGTCTCTCGGGCATGTCGAGCATCTTGATCGCCGCCGCCGAGATCGCCTCGGCCATCGTCGGATAGGTTTCGGCGGAGCTGATCGAGACCCAGCCGTCATAGCTGACGGTCGCCTGAAAGCCGTTGCCCTTGGGTGTCGCGGACAAGGTCACACTGGCCATTGTCGCTCTCCATGACGGTGGAAGTTGTCCGCGATCATACCCCGGATTTCGCATCTAGCCCAGCGTCGATCAGGCCAATCCTTCACGTGCAGGATGGCGCTTCCATTCCGCTGGAAGATCGTTCCTTGGGGCTGCGGGATAGGTCGGATCAGCTTGCTGGTCTTACTCCAAAAGCGGGGAACAGGGGGCACACCGTACGCGACAGGTCGCCGTGGATTTTGCAGGCATATCACTGAAAATGCGGTCATTTTTTCTCCAAATCGAAAAGGGCAGCTTCTCCGTCAGATATGACGTGGCTCCTTCGCCTTACGTGGAAGTGACCGCATCTCCCGGCGCAACCGCGGAAGCGCGCGCCTCTCGATGTTCTTGACATGTTCTTAGGAATGACTTAGACCCTGCATTGCCTTTCGCAGTGCGCACCGGGCTCCTGACCACAAGGAGTCCGTGCATGACACGGCCAATCTGTCTCCAGGTTTACATCTCCAGCGAGCTCAGTTCACTGATCCGCAAGGCCGCCAAAGCCAAGGGGATCAGCATGAGCGAATGGGTTCGCTCGCTGCTCGCCAATGCCTGCGCGGAGGAAGATCCGATGCTCGAACGGCTCGATCTCGCCTATGCACTCAATGCCCATATGGCACAGGGCCTGACGTCCGATCGGGGGATCGCGGTCATGGACAGCCGGGAGCGTAATCTGGCGAACCAGCAAACCTTCCTGGTGACGGTCACCCGCTTGCGCGATGGATTGACGCTGTTCGTCGATAACGCCGGCAAGCTCGAGGCCGCAGTCGAACGCAATCCGGGAATGAAGCGCTCGGCTCTCGAGACCGTCGATCTCCTGCGCGACGCCGCCGCGCGAGGCCAGGCGAAGGACCGGGCGCCGGCACCAGCACCTGCGCGCGAACCGCCGGAACTGGACCGCTCGCTCACCAAGCCTTTCGAGATCGGAATCTAGGCGGGGCCAATTTTGGGCAATATGTGTTCGGAATCATCAACTCGCTTTCTGATGCGAATACCCCCATACGAAGTTGCCTGTGCAAAATCCTAGGCTAACATTCGGCTTGATTGGGCTAAAAGTACCTAGGGGATTAGATTGAAAATTATCAATTGCGGTAAGGGCCTACACGAACGCGAGGTGAAGGGCCTTGAGAGCCTCGCCTCCTTACCTCCGCACTGGTTTGCATACACCAACCTCGATCTTGCCACTGCCCCCGGGGCAAGCCGCGAGATCGATGTAATCATTGTGGCAGACGACCGCATCCTCGTGGTCGATCTCAAGGACTGGTTCGGCCCGATCGAAAGCCGCGAGGGTCACTGGTTCAACGCTGGCCGCGACCATGGTCCGTCGCCGGTAGCTAAAATCTCGGCAAATTCCCGTCAGGTGTTCATCCAACTCGAGGCCCACCTCAAGCGCCACGCCAAGGGCACCAAGCCGATCGTCCCAAGGGTGCAGGGTCTAGTGGTCCTCACCAAGGCTACGGACCTTGCTGGTATCTCGGAGACCGAGCGCCAAGCGGTGATGCCAGTGGCCGCGTTCACCTCGACTCTTAAGTCGGTCCCAAAGCGCATCGAGGTGTTCGGTAAAGCACCGCCAGCCGGCGTGCTGACTTCGGCCGAATGGAAGGACCAGCTGTCAAAGTTCTTCAATGTCACCAAGGGCGTCTTCGTCCCAGGCCGACGAACCTATGGCGGATTCTACGCAACATCCGCGGCCCCTGTTTTCGAACATCCCGAGGGCATCTTCGCCGAATTCGAGGCGAGCGACGAGCGACAATCGCCAACCCTCGGCGTGCTCCGCCTATGGGACTTTTCCAAGGCGGAAACGCGCTTTCAAACCGAGCAAGGTCGCAGCGAGATCGCCGGTCGCGAGCAGGAGGTGATTGCATACCTTCAGGACCGATGCGAGCAATGCGACAGTGTCATCGTGGACGGTAAGACACGCGATCCCAACTTTGGCGTTCGATACTGGGAGGTTTACGACCGTCGGCGGCGGCTTCACCGCTTGACTGACTTCGCCAGCACAGAGTTGGCAGATCTTGGTCGTTCCGACCGTATCGAGCTTGCCCGACAGTTGCTCGCTTCACTTGATGCGCTCCACCTCGCAGAGGCTGCGCACCTCGATCTTGGACCGCACAGCGTCTGGGTGCAGCGACCGTCCACGATCCGCCTCTCGCACTTGATGGCGGCAAGTTACCCCGATGTCAGGTCGCTCGGAGACTCGCGGTTCCAATTCCTGTCGACGGGCAAGTTGCCCGAGGATCTCTTCGGCGTAGAATCGACCCCAAAACGTCGAGACGTCTTCCTCGCCGCTTCTGCGGTCCACCGCATCTTGCTAGGCACTGCCCCGGCGGTTTCCAGCGGAATTCCCGAATGGGATAACGCGGCCGACAAAACGTTGGACTATCTAGAGTTACACGAATGGCTCGCAACGGCGCTCGCACCCGACCCGTCGCAAAGATTCAAGGACGCCGGCGATGCGCTGACCGCCTTCAACGCGGCTGTAGCCGTCCGGCCAACACCAGCTGAAGTTCTTGAGGGGCTTGAGCGCCATCGCGGTGTGATCAAGAGCCAGATGGCGCTCTTCCAAGCTTACCCGCCTGTCGAAGTTCTGCGCGACGACGAAATGCGCGCCTTGTGGCGTACCAGCAAGGACGGGCGCGAACTCTTGGTCAAGGTCTGGAAGCGCGCCTCTTGGGGCGATCAGAAGAAAGAGGGGCCTCGCATCCTCGACTTCCTCGACCAGCTTGCAGAGCTTTCGGCGATCGAGCCTGAGGGCTGCGCGAAGATCTTGGGGGCGATGTGGCTGGGCGACGCGATCGTCATGGTTCAGGAATGGGTAGACCGGCCCGACCTTGCGTATGTCCTCGCGCAACGGCCAAGCGAGCTCGGCGAGGAGGCCCGCCTCATCCTGATCGAATCGCTCGCCAGGCGGATTGAGGAGTTGCATACACTTCGGCTGGCCCATGGTGACCTCAAGCCCGCCAACATCCTCGTCGATCCCGCGGCGCCGAGCGACCCTGTCATCGTCGACCTTAGCGACTTCACCACAGAGGCCGAGGGCGACACGGTCACTGCGCGTTACGCGCCCGAGAGCGGTGGGCGATACGAGCGCGATTGCTTCGCGGTTGCGGCTATCGCTGAGGAACTCCTCGCGGCGAGCACGTCAAAGATAGCAAGCCGACTGCGCGAGGCGACCGCCAAGGTGCGGAATGACGAACCGGTCAACGCGACCCTGCTTCCCCTGATCGACGTGCTCGCAGCCGGCGAACCTGCCGACCCCGACGTCGCGACAATTCGGCTGACCAGCCCCCACGTCGCCGCAGGCCCCCTGTTGCCCGACGAGGGTCTTTACTTCCTGCGTCGTCCCCCCTGGGGTCGAACGTTGATTATCCGCGGCGCCTGCGAAGAGCTTGAAGTCAGTATCAATGCGGACGGCAAGCCGTTCCGGCTCAACCGGCGCGCGGTCGAGCAGTCCCGGATCAGGCTTTACCAGCGGTTCGAGTTCGGCTCGCTCGAGGCTGCCATCGTCGTCGAAGATGGTCCTGCCAGCCGACTCGAAGACCTCACTCCGGTGCTCGAGCGCGACGACGTCGTCTCGGCCTTAGCACCAGCCCGGCCCAAGGCAAACGAGGCGGAAGCTGACGAGGACGACCAACAACCTGCCGAGGAGCGAGACGTCGTTCCCGGAGAGCCGCCCGAAGACGACCTGATCGAGGCGATCGCTGCCGAGCCGCCGCCCAACGGACAGGTAGATGTAGCGAGGCTCTGGGAAATCCTCGTCGACGCCGAACGGGAGCTGGTTACCTACGGACAGGTCGCCGAAGACAGCGTTTTCGATAGGAATATCAGCCGACACAAGGTCCAGTTCGATCTTCTGAGCGGCTCGTTTGACTATAATCGACGCGACCGGGTCATGGTTGAGCGCGAGGATCGCCGGGGCAACTGGCGGCCCGTTGGCCAACTCGACCTCCAACGATCCAAGCCCGACACGCTGTTTCTTGAAAGCATGCGGCCAGACCAGCGGAACGCTCCACCGCTAGTCGATGAGGGCGACGAGCTTCGTTTTCGCAGTCGCATGGAGGAAACCAGCCTCGATCGCCGCCAAGCTGCGGTCAGGCGGATCGTGGGTCGGACCTCGCGCACGCGCAACCTCATCGGGATTCTCGACCCTCGCACCTCCGCAAGCCCGCAATCGCTCCCCGATCGTCAGCCGGTCGACCGATTGAAGGAACAGTACGCGCTGAATGACCAGCAGGCCGAAGCATTGTCGGCAGTGCTCGCGACTCGTCCCCTTGCCCTTGTCCAGGGCCCGCCCGGCACGGGCAAAACTGTCTTTATCGCGGCACTGGTGCATGCCGCGCTTACCTCCGGGCTGGCACGCAACGTCCTGCTCGCAAGCCAGGCGCACGAGGCTGTCAACAATGCTGCTGAGGCGGTGCTCAAGCTCTTTGCGCGCGCTGGCGAGGTGCCGAGCATCCTGCGCGTCGGCAACGAGGGTGTCGTGTCCGATCGGCTGTTGCCGTTTCACGTCGAGCGCGTCGAGCAACTCCAGAAGGACCGGTTTCGCGCCGAGATGCGTGAGCGCCTTGCCGTCGCGGCGCAAGGCCTGGCTATCCCTGAGGAGCTGACCGACGCGTTGATACATGTCGAACTCGCGGTGCGCCCTGTTGCGGCCCGACTCGCGTCCTTGGGCGAAGACGACAACTCCGCGCAACGCAAGACCGCGCTGCGCGAGACGATTGATCAGCAAGTCGTGCCCCTCGGCCTTGGCGAAATGCTTTCTGCCGACATGCCGCCCGAGCAGATCGTACCGACCATTGTCGCTGCATGCCTAAAGGCGTTGCCGCAGGACGGTCGACCGAGCGCCGATCGTGTCGCGAGGTTCCAGGAGGTCGCCGCGCTGGCTCGCGACTTCGTGGGGACGGTGTCTACCGAACAGCGAAGCCTTGAGACTTTCCTCGCCGGAACCCGCCAGATCGTCGCAGGTACATGCGTCGGTCTTGGCCGATCGGCCTTGGGCTTGACCTCGACGCCCTTCGACCTTGTCATTGTTGACGAAGCGGCGCGCTGCACCGCGAGCGAGCTCGCAGTCCCCATCCAGGCAGGTGCTTGGATCGTCCTCGTCGGCGACCACAAGCAGCTCGAGCCGCAACATCCAGAATTCGTGGTCGACGAGGTTGCCGAGCGCCTAGGGGTAGGAGTTGCCGAGGTCGCGCGGAGCGATTTTGAGCGCGTCTTCGAAACGCCGTACGGCGCCGCTGCGGGTCATACGCTGCGCCGACAATACCGTATGCTCCCGCCGATCGGGGAGATCGTGTCGAAGTCATTCTATGGCAAGCGGCTTGAGCATGGCCGCGCGACACCAATCATTGACCCGATGGCCCTTCCGACCGACCTCAGTGCGCCGGTAACCTGGTTCGACACGGCGCCGTTCGGCGAGCGGGCGCGCCAGGCAGATCCCAATCATCGCAAGAGCCTGACCAATGCGGTCGAGGCCGACGTGATCGTGGCTCTTCTCAAGCGGTGGAGCGACTGCCAATCATTCCTCGACTGGCTCGGCCAGCAGACGTCGCACGCCCACGGTATCGGCATCATTTGCGCCTATTCGGCCCAACGCGACCTTGTCCGACGTAAGATCGCCCAAGCACCGATCCACCCGTCGCTTCGCGTGGCGCTCAAGGTGGACACAATCGACAGCTACCAGGGCAAGGAAAACCCCATCGTCATCGTTTCGCTCGTCCGCAACAATTGGGACGGACCCATGCAAAACGGGTCGAAGACCATTCGGCCGGGTTTCCTTGCCAAGCCCAACCGCATCAACGTCGCCATCAGCCGCGCGATGGACCGACTCGTGATCGTCGGCAGCCTGAAGCGATGGGAAATGGATGGGCCGATGGACCGGATCGCGCGCGCTTTCGCGAGCAACATTGAGGCCGGGCATGCAAGGGAGGTCGACGCCTTGGCGCTGCTTGAGAATGGCGCCGGCACCAACGCCGCCGATGGCGCGCTGGAGACAGTGCAATGACTGACAAGCCACGCAACAAGCTGACGATCGCGCCCATACGAGAAGGTCTTGTTGGCGAGACCGAGGATGGCCCGCTCCAACTGGCCACCTTGGACCTGACGCTGCCCTGCCGCCGATTCCTCGTCGAGCACAAGGTAGCCGATGTCGGTAAGGTATCGGTCACGGCTGAATTTCTGCTTCGCTTCGTGCGGGCCATGGGGACGTGCACCGAGGAAGCCGTCCAGTCCTTTTTCGGCTATAGCCGTCGCGAGATGGCATATGTTGTCCACGAGGTGGAGGACGCCGACTACGTCCATCGCGTCGAGGGGCGCATTACACTTACACCCACGGGGTTGTCGCTGTTCCGGCCCGGCGTCGAGGAGCCGTTGATCTACGAGGTCGAGCGCAAGACCGCGCGCGTTGGTTTCGACCTCATATCGTTGGCCCCTGCCGAGAAGAAGTTCCTGAGCTATTTCGAGCGCAGCCTTCCAGAGCTGCCGCTTGCCGATGTCGAGCGGGTGAGTTCGGCGACGGAGCGGGTGCCATCGTCCTTCCGCCGTTTCTTTCGCGAATTCGCGCCCAAGATTGATCCCACGTCGACGGTGCGACGCACGCTCTATTCGATCGATGGCGTCGCCGCCGAGGAACGCTTCTCGACACTCGTACGCGTTCGGCTGGTCTCTTCAGGGCTCAAGCCGACCATGCCCGACATCGACCTGTCCGAATGGAAGTCGGACTATGATCTGTCGGATCGTGAGGCCGTAGGGCGCGCAGTCGCCGAGATCGTTGAACGAATGGCAGTGCCGCGGCGCGAGGACGATGGCGAAGCCTATCAACTCCTGGTGAACCTCGCGCCCGAATACCTTAAAGAATGGACGCGCCGCGACGGGTTGAGCGTGCAGCGCTTCTATCGGCATGCCTTCACGAGCCATGGCGACGTTCGCGCCGATCGCCCTACAGTGCCGATCATTGGTAGCTTGTTCACGATGGAAAATGCCCGTCGGCTGTTTGAAATCGCAAGCTACGGCCTGCGCAAAACTCGCCATGCCTCGGGCGCAGTCTACTGGGTAGTGCCCCAGGCACCATTGTGGGGCAGCACCTCGATCATGGCCGAGGCGATCGAGCAGTTCCGCGACCGGATCATCCGTACCAACGAGGATCTCGCCCACCGGCAGAATGTTGAGTCGATCGCATTGACCGCGCAGCGCCCTGAGCGATGGGTCAAGGAAGCCTTCACGCGCGAGCACGGGTCAGATGGCCGTGTGTTTCCAGGCGGCTTCGAGATGCTGCTCGTTCCCGGTGCCTTTGTCGCGGCGACTGTTCATGCGCCTATCGGACAGCAGTCGGGCCTGCCGGTCCCGCTTGGTTTTGCCAGCTTCGACCCTCGCGTGTTGGAGCGTGCTGGTGAGCTGCTCTACGCGAATGCAGAAGCGTTCAAGCTCGGCGACATGCTCAAACAAAACCTGATAGTGCCGCCGTCATCGGACAAGATGGAGGATGGCGCAGGAGAGCAGGATGTCGTCCCCGTAGATAAATAACAGGCGCACCCTTCGTTTTGCCGACGGGCAAACATGATTCAGGAATGTTGCAGTTCGCGACTTCGGGAGGTGCCTGCCGGCTAAGTTCGCCGGACTGCACGCCCTCGATCCGCGAGCATATCGCATCACCCGAATTGATCTGTCGTGTTACAGGGCGAGGGCTATGCGAAAGAGGGAGACAGCCCTGCCTATTTCCGGGCGAGCTCGCGCCTATCGGGCAGTCAGGGTTCGATGATCGGGTCATTGTTGCGTGGTATGTAAGCGTGGTCCGTAGGCCGCCTTGCCGATGACGGCATTGCTGCGATGCTTGTCGCTTTCGGGTGGAGCGGCGCGGTGGATGAGGTCGTTGAGCATGTGAGTAGTCATACGAGCAGTCGTATGACTGGTCGTATCGAGGTGATCGCCCGTGTGTCGGGGCGGCGGTTCTGGACCGTCGAGCAGAAGCTGACGATGCTGCGCGATGCCTTCGGTCCGGGTGGATCGGTGCGCTCGGCGATGGAGCGCCACGAGGTGACGAGCGGGCTCCTCTACACTTGGCGCCGCAAGGCGATGTCTGGCCTGCTGCTCGATCCGCCACTGAAGACGTTGCCACATCCTGCAGCAGAGCCCGGCCCTTCCTTCGCCGAGGTGCGCATCGCGGATGCGGTCGCGATCCCGCCGCCAGCGCAGACGCCCTCCCTGTTACCGTCGGTCCTGGAGGTTCCCGGTCGGATCGGGATCGAGCTACCGGGCGGTGTCAGGTTGAGTGTCGATGCGTCGGTCGATGCCGAGGCGCTCAGTCGCGTGCTCGCGGTGCTTGGGCGGTGATCGCGCTGCCACCCACGACGAGAGTGTGGCTCGCCTGCGGCGCGACCGATATGAGGAAGGGGATGTGCGGGCTCGCGGTGATGGCGCAGGAGGTGCTGAAGCAGAGTCCGCACTCTGGCGCCGTCTTCGCCTTTCGGGGCAAGCGCGGCGATCTCGTCAAGCTGCTCTGGTATGACGGCCAGGGCCTGTGTCTGTTTTCGAAGCGGATCGACCGCGGCAAGTTCGTGTGGCCGATGACCCAGACGGGCGTCGCACACCTCAGCGCCGCCCAGCTTTCGATGCTCCTGGAAGGCGTCGACTGGCGTCGCCCCGAGCGGACCTGGCGGCCGGCGTTGGCGGGCTGATAATCGGCAGGATTCAGGGGTTTTTGCTGGCATTTTCGTTGCCGGTCCGGTACAAGTTTTGCGTGTCGGATGAGGCCGCTTCCACCCCCGATCGGGACGCGCTGATCGCCAGCCTTGAAGCGCAGATCGACGCTCGCGATCACGTGATCGCGATGCTCCGCGCCCAGCTCGACCGCTTGCGCCGGATGGCCTTCGGAACGTCGTCCGAGAAGCTCGCGCGCGAGATCGCCCAGATGGAGCTGGCGCTCGAAGAGCATGAGGCCGAAGCGGCCGTCGCGGACGCGCGCGCACCCGATATCGTCATCAAGCCCGAACGGCCAACGCCGGTCCGTTCGCTGCCGCCGCACCTGCCGCGCGACGAGGTCGTCCACGAGCCCGCCACCGGTGCCTGCGCTTGTCCCTCGTGCGGCGGCGAGCTGCGCCGCCTCGGCGCCGACGCCGACGAACAGCTCGACGTCGTGCCGGTCAGCTGGCGTGTCGTGCGCCATGTCCGGCCCAAGTATAGCTGCCGCGCCTGTGAGAAGATCGTCCAGGCGCCGACGCCGCCCAAGCCGATCGCGCGCGGCAAGGCGACGTTTGGCACGCTCGCCCATATCGTCGTCTCCAAGTTCGATCACCACCTGCCGCTTTACCGCCAGGCGGAGATGATGGCCGCGCAGGGCGTCGATATCGATCGATCGACGCTCGCCGGATGGACCGGCCAGGCTGCGCATCTGCTCGACCCGATCGTCAAGCGCATCCGCGAGGAAGGCCTCAAGGCGACCAAGATCCACGCCGACGACACGCCGGTGAAGGTGCTCGAGCCCGGGAAGGGCAAGACGGCGACCGGAAGACTCTGGGCCTATGTCGTCGACGATCGCGCAAGCGGCGCCACCGCGCCGCCGCTCGTCTGGTATCGGTTCACCGCCAACCGCGCCGGCGTCCATCCCAAGCGCGAACTCGCCGGGTTCGCCGGCTTCCTCCAGGCCGACGCCTATTCCGGATTCAGCGGCATCTACGCCGGTAATCGCGTGTCGGAGGTCGCCTGCTGGGCGCACTTCCGACGCGAGCTGTTCGAGCGCCACAAGCAACAGCCCACCGCGCTTACCACCGATCTGCTCGACCGGGTCGGACAGCTCTACGCGATCGAGGCCGAGATACGCGGCCAGCCGCCCGATATCCGACGAAGCATCCGCCAGGAGCGGTCGCGACCGCTGGTGACGGCGCTTCGCGCCGCGCTCGACGACGCGCTCAGGAAGCTCGCGCCCAAGTCGCCAACGACCAAGGCCATCCGCTATGGCACCAAGCGATGGAACGCGTTCACTCGCTTCCTCGATGACGGTCGCCTCGAGATCGACAACAACATCGCCGAACGCGCGATCCGCCCCATCGCGATCGGCAGGAAGAACTGGCTGTTCGCCGGCTCGGAGGCGGGGGGCGCCCGCGCCGCCGCGATCTACTCCGTCATCGAGACGGCAAAGATGAACGGCCTCGAACCGCAGGCCTACATTGCCGACATCATCGGCAAGATCGCCGCCGATTGGCCCGCCGCGCGCTGGGACGAACTGATGCCGTGGAATTGGCAACGACCGATCGATGAACCCATCGCTCAGGCAGCCTGAGCTGCGGTCTTCAGACCACGCTTACCGTGGTATCGCCATCGCTTCCGGTCAGTTGGGCAATGCGTTTGGCGATACCCTGCCAGGTGCGGATGCCTGCCTCGTCTCCGGCCAGTGCGAGGGCGCCAATCTGTTCGGCGACATGGAGCGGGGCCTTGTCGCCATGCGTCGTCAGCACCTGATTGGCACAAGCCCAGAGTTCCCACTCGCTGAGCATCAGCGGAATTGTCCGGCGAGGCCGAATAGCAAGGCTATGAAGCCGTAGCCTACGAATGCTGCGGTCAGCAGATATTCGATGTTGAGCCTGAGCCGGCGCCTGAGTCTACGGGGGCGGGGCTGTCCTGCCGGCCAAATCTGATCGCAGACGATCCCGTTGAACCCGGTACGCTGGCCCGTGACTTCGACCTCGCAGTCGATCAGACGACGCGACGGGCGGCGCGCGTCCAGTTCCCACACGCCGCCGCCGCTACGAAGAAGCAAGCCATATGGTCCTTCTTCCAGGTATCCGGTGAGATGCAGGTCGGCGCCTAGCGGCACGCCGGACCCTTCCAATAGCGATCCCAGCGAAGAACCGTCCCCGTGCGGATCATGGCGCAGGAGAGATCGGCGCCCGAAGGCAGGAGGCACCGGGCGGCTGTCCTGCTGCCTCCGGCAGACCCTTCGGAGCGGCATGTCAGCCTCGGACCTCGAACGACGACATGACCTGTCGGGATGGTACCGCGCGGCCCGCCCAGCAGGCCTACCAGCGCATCACGGGCTTCTACCGCCGAGGCAGAGGGGCAGGGCTGGTTGGAGCGGCATGCGCCGTCCATTTCGCGCGCCGCGATCCCCGCGATGCGGAGATGCGGTCCCTCTGCGCACCAGACGGGGCCATCGCCGTCCCAGACATGGGTAGGCGTGCAAGTGAAGGTCTGCCCGGCGGCGACAATCGAGGCGGCAAGAATTACAAACATCGGGATGGTGAGCCTAGCGCAGCGCTCGGCCGAACCAAAGAACGCGGCCGACGATATTGATGGTGCGCTTTTCGAGACCGCGCCAACTGGGATAGGCGGGATTGTCGCTCAGCACCGAGACCCGCTTGCCTTGCGGTTCGATCGCCACGCGCTTGACGTTGAGCATGTCATCCATGCGCATCACATAGATTCCGTCGCGCAGGCGCGATTGGCCGTCGCCCAGATCGACCATCACTTCGTCGCCGTCATGCAAGGTGGGTTCCATCGAGTCTCCATGAACCGCGATGATCGACAGGTTCGTTGCCTTGCTGGCTGTCAGCCGTCGCAGCCATTTTTCATCGAATCCGAATTGGGCGCATTTCGCTTCCATTTCCGCAAGCGCACCGTGACCGGCGGAAGCCTCGACCGCGAGAACGGGCACATGGACCAGTTCGACAACGGGTCCTGAACGCCGTTCCGGGGCGCCGAGAACCTTCTCATCGACGCCAAAGAAACGGGCGAGCACCGCGCGATCCTGTTCGTCTAGCTGCCTGGGGCTGCCGCGCCGGATGTACTGCTGGATATAGGCGGCATTGCGTCCCAGGAGGCGCGATATCGAGGAGTAATTAACCCCTCGCTTCTGGATCAGCTCGTCCAGAGCTCTACGTGCGTCTTCCATCGCTGGCAGTCCTATCGCATCCATCTAGGAAATTCGATCCTAGACTCTAGGAAGCCTTCCTAGTAGGAACATAACAAGAACGCAAGCGCAAAGCGAGTCGAAGGCGATGGAGCTATTGGAGCAGATAGAGGCATATTTGGTACGTAGCAGCGTTTCGCCCAGCACATTCGGGAGGTTGGCGGTCGGCGACCCCAGGTTCGTCGTGGATCTCCGTTCAGGACGAAACCCGAGACGTCAAACCCGTGATCGTGTGAAGCAGTACCTCTCTGCTGAAGGCAGCGCTAGTTAGCCCGGCAATCGAAACCTTCCCGGGGCGAACGAAGGCTGCCGATCCCTGCAACTGCTATCTGCGGTCGCGACGCCGACTGCGCGAATCGCAGGTGTCTGAAGGTAGGGTCGCGCCGATCAAATCTTGTTTGTAGGCATGGTGGCGGATCAGCAATTGGGCATCGGACTTACCAAGTATCATCGTAGGCGTATTTAGCGGCGAATATGGAGGGCTCGATCCGGAAAATACCGCCATTCAGGGATTGTAGGCACTGAAAAGCCTGTAGAGATGCTATCATTATATAGGCATATTCGTCCCATCGGAATTGGAGACGCTTATGCCTCGCATCAATCCTTTGAGACGTCGCCATTACCGGACGAAGCAAAATCTCAGCCAAGACGACCTCAGCGGTCAATCAGGCATCGACAAGGGCACGATCTTTCGGATCGAAGCCGGCAAAACCAAGCGCAACGGTGCACGCGTCATAGAGGCGCTGTCCAAATCGTTGAAGATCGAGCCTGCTCAACTCACTGCGGCTGACGCTGAGGGCATGGAACCGCCTTCCGACGAGTTGTTCCCAAGGGCACAGCTCAACATGCGAGTCACCCCTGAGGTCCGCAACGCGCTTGCACTGGTTAGCCTTCGCTACGGTGTGAAGCCGACCGAAGTGATCGAGTTCGCACCATTCCTGTTCCACCTCGCGGCCTGTGAAAGTTTGAAGGATCGGGCTATGCGGCTCGAGCAGCTCCGGGCCGCCCGCGCAGGTGTCGAAGCGTTCAGCGGGTGCTTCAAGCATATCACCGAGCGCCTGGTGAACGATTGGGACGCTGAGAACCTCGAAACGATGGAGGCGCGCTCCATCGCGACCCGTGATCTTCGGGGTGATCGCCTCGATGACGGTGATTCCGTGACGGACAGTCGCCCCCTCGAATATGAAGACGACGAGGCCAATCCCTTTGTCGTCCACCTTCGAGAACGCCTCGAAGCCGTACAAGTCGAGGCGACCGACAAGCTGGAGGGCTGGTACTCCTATTCCGGCGTCCGCTACGAAATCTGCCGCGAGCAGGCCCTCGAATGGTTTGGCGGCGACGAAGATGCCGCAGATGACTTCGTCGGCGGCCGCTTCAGCATCAGTGACATGCCCCGTGACGTTCGCGCCGCAGAACCGGCCGAACGAGTGGCTTGGGCCGCGAAGAAACGCGTGGAGAATGAAGAGCGCTCGAAGGCCTGGTTCGCGTCGCTCGGAATGGAGGGGCTGCTATGATCACGTTCGATATCGACGAGGCTGGCGTCCGTAGTCGCCGAGGACCGAGTCTGAGCAGACATGCGCGGCAGCGCATGAAAGACCGATCCATTCCGCAGTCAATTGTAGAGGCTCTGCTTGACTTCGGTGAGCGTATGCCAGGTGGCAATGGTGCCGAGGTCTGCTTTTTCACCAAGAAAAGCTGGCGTCGCTTTGCTACCTATCTCGGTCTGGAAGCCCGGCATTTTGAGCGTTATCGTAGCGTCTACGTCGTGGTCGCGAATGATGGCGAGATAATTACCACCTGCTGGCGTCACTAATCCTAAAGAATGCCAATTAGATCCACGATCGTCGGTTTTCATTGATTGGAGCCGACCATCCACTAGAAGCTAAAACGCTGGGGAAAGGGGGGAAGTTTGTCGGCACATCCGTCTGCTGCGGCTTGGGTTCGCTTCCTGCGAAACTATGGGCCGATTCCGACCAACGACAATATGTACGATGAGTCGATCCAGCGGGCGCTTAAGCGCGGCAAGATCGTCCCCATTACGCTGCCTGCGCCACTCGTGGAGCGCCTGGTTGAGAATTTCGGAAGCGATGCGCCCGTCTCGCACATCATCACCGGTACTGCGGGCGACGGGAAGACGTATCACTGCCGCGAGGTGTGGACCAAACTCGGGGGAGACCCGGCGGTCTGGAACAACGGCGAAAAGGTACAAACGCTGACGATCGGCACCCGATCGCTGGTGATCGTAAAGGACCTGAGCGAACTTCGCGACGACGAGAGCGCGACGCTCATCGCGGCTTTCGCGCGAGATGTCGCCGACCCACAAGCTTCGACGACATATCTGTTGGCCGCCAATCACGGCCAGTTGCTCGAGAAGCTCAAATCCGCGCCGCACAGTCAGGAGATCGAGCGCGTCACGGCTGCCGTCGAAGAACTTCTCGTCACCGGCAACAACCCGGACATTGCGATCGCCGTCGACCTCGACGACCTCAGCCGTTCGCCGGCCGCCGACACGGTGATGCGAATCATCGACGAGATCTCGGCGCATGAAGGGTGGGAGGGCTGCGGCTCCTGCGCCGCCAACATAGGCGATAATGTTTGCCCGATCTACGAGAACCGCCGCCGGTTGATCGGCGAAGGATCAGGCGATCCCTTCAAGAAGCGCATCACGGCGCTTATCGAACTCAGCGAGCGTAACGGTAGCCATTTCCCGGTACGCCAGTTGCTGGCGCTCGTGGCCAATAGCATCCTCGGCCATCCCGATGCGCGTGATGGATTGATGAACTGTGCGGAGGTGCCCTCGATCGTCCAAAGCGGACGTGCTGACCTTGCGAGCATCTATCGCAACATATTTGGCGAGAACCTCCGGCCGAGCAAAGCCGAAAAGACGGAGCTCTTCCGTAAACTAAACGCGTTCGGGATCGGTGCGGAAACCAGCAATCGCGTGGACAATCTCCTCGTCTATGGTGCCGATGATCCGGCCTATGCTGAGGACTATGCGAAGCTCGTCCTGTCTGACCCCACTTATGGCGCGACACCTTCCTATGTGACGGCCCAGCGGGTCTATCTCGAAGGCGCCGAGGGTAGCGATCGGGCGGGTTTTCTGACGGCCCTTCGATCCCAGCGTCAGCGGCTCTTTTTCACAATGCCGGAGGCGCTCGCTGCGGAGTATGATCTCTGGGACCTGACTGTCTTTCGCTATGCCGGTCTTTACCTTGAAGTTGAGACGAAGGTCGCAGCCAAGCAGGCGGTCCCGCGCCAAGCCATCACAATGGTTGTTCGTGGACTCAATCGCATCTTCACCGGCATGTTGGCGCAAAATCAGGATGAGCTCGTCCTCGCCACCTCCGGAAGCTACTCACAATCGAAGCGCAGCCCGCTGCTCGACGAGCTGATTTCCGTCCCGCGGCAAGGCGGCGAGGAGGTCTCGATCTTGCCAGATGGCGCTGGTGGCTTCTGTGTTTCCGTGAAGCTCGTTCGCGGGAATGAGATCCCGCCGGTCACGCTCTCGCTCTCGCCAACCCGCTTCGAATTTCTCGGGCGCGTCGCCGAAGGGGCTCTACCGAGCAGCTTCTCGCTCGAATGCCATGAAGATCTCTTGGCCTTCAAAGCGAGGTTGCTCCGAGAGACCGAAAATCGCCGCAAGCTCGATGGCGATGACGAGATTACCGATGGTGAGTTGATGCTCCGTTTCATCGAACTAGGCAGCGACGGCCGCGCCGTCGCCCGCCGCGTAATTGTGCGGGTATAATCATGGAAATTTTGGCCCGCCCTACGAGCTTCGACGATCGCACTGGCCCTGATTTCTGGATCGACGAGGCGATCTGGGGCCATCGTCTCTATGACGAACAAACCCCCTGGCTCACGTTCCTCGAATTCATGACCGTCCTGCTTGCAGAACACCGCGCTGGACGTCCACTCCGCGAGGAAACGCTCAACAGCCTCTCCTACAGGCCGCAGCTCCAGCTGAGGCTTCGGAACCTGGTTTTCAACAATCCGCACATCATGACCGTTCTCACCGAGGACCGCGCAGACGAAGCCGCGTGGACGATATGGCTTGGCAAGATGGCGGAGACTGCCGGCGGTTTGGACAACACGGACTTCTCCTATCTGCGCGACAGGTTCGAGAGTTTCCAGGATTTCGCAGCAGTGATCGGCTTCCTTCAGGGGTCGGCCATCGAAGGCTCTAGCAATAAGCGCTGGTCTTCGAAGTTCGTCTTCCCGTTCGGCCCGAACGCTCTGTACGAGGATGCCAACGTCAACCCCCGTGGGGGCGTGTCGAACGACCGCCGGTTTTTCGCCCGCACCGGCGAGCTTCTCTACCTGATGCTCTGTCGAAGCAGTGTCGCGGATGAGCTTCGTGGTCTTCTGGTGTCGCGCTTCCTCGAAAACCCCGCTCCCTATGACAGCATGGCCCGGGCGCTCCAGAACGAGCCCCAGTTCTCGAAGGCAGAGCGTGCGGGGGCTTACCTACCCTGTTCATCCCATTTGGTTTTCGATCGCCTTGCGGAGGACTGGCTTGCAATCCTCAGCTCGCCAATCCCGGCATATGATGCCATCCCTCATTTGGTCGCCATGACCGGCCTCAACCTCACGCTCTATCAACTCGAGCGCGCGCGTGAGGTTCTTAATGGTGATCCAGTCCAGCTCGTCTGCGAGATTGTTTCGCCCCGTAAATCGGTGGTTCGCGACCTTTCTGCTGACTCCTATCAGCGAAACAATGGTCTGCCCCAGCAGGCGGTAGAACGCTTTGTCAGGCAGGTCACCGAAACCGAAAAATGGACGTCGGCCGTCGAGTCGGATGACCCCATTCTCAACGCCGCAGACATTCTCAAGAATGCCTATGGATGGCCGGATACCGATGATGAGGACATCGCGCCTGATCCAGCTGCGTTGATCGACCAGCTCGCCGATCGCGCCATAAGCCGACACAAGCAGCATATCGGCAAGATCCATATGACATGGGCGCGGGCCATCGGGCTCTCGTCCCGGCGATCCAGCCGCCGCGTTCGCTACGCACCGACCGACAGGCTGCTGAAAACGCTTGTGGTATGCTGCGTCGGAAAGCGCCTCGAGTTTCGCGATTTCCTTGCGCTTCTGCATGATCGCTATGGCATCGTGATTGGTGACGCCCAAGCTCGTTCGTTCATCGCGAGCGGCGACGCCGACCAAGAAGACTTCTCCGATAATGCCCGGCGACTGGAAGAACGGCTTGCAAGCCTCGGCCTGCTAAAGCGCCTCTCTGATTCCTGCGCCTATGTTGAAAACCCCTTCGAACGAGCCCAAGCCGCGTGACCCCATCAGACCTGATTGGCGCAGCCGGCGCCGCTTCGATCCGCCAGCGCCTCTCTTCGCTCTCCGAAGCTGACGGGGTAGCGCGGTATCTGCTCGACCGCCTGACCGGCGAGCAGGTCGCCGCGATTACAAGTGCGCTACTGGAGGACTCCGCGACTGAAGCGCTCATCAAGATCGCGCTGCCGCGGAACCTGATCGGCGATTTTGGCCTGCCGGACCACGTCGTCACCGACGAGCGAACGGTCGCGGTCCGACACGCTGAGTGCAATCGCCCCGCATTGCTGCTGGCGAATACAGACGACGATCAGGGCGCCTCGCTCGGCGATGTGACGCTTATCGGTGCAAAGCAGCTTACCGAGGACGCTGATCCTTGGGTCGAGGCGGCAGCATCAGGCTTGGGGCTTCCCGACAGTCAGATTGGGGCATGGAAGGCGGCGCTCAAGGGACTGAACACAGCCGATGATTGGACCCTTCATCAAATCTCGAATTATGTCGCTCTAACTCGCGAGCGTATCGCAACGGAGTCTACGACCGTGCCAGATGCGCTCGGTTGGGCTCTTCCCGCCCTCCATCTCCCGCGCGACAGCGGCTACTTCCTAAGCATTAGGGACAAGGAACTGGAGCAGTCCCGCCGCTGGAAGCGCCAATTCGAGAAGCTTGTCTCCGACCGGAAACCGTTGCTCGCCAAGCAGCGGCCGAACCGGCAGATCATCGAAGGAGATGAACTGCGCTCGCAATTCGAGGTGGTACAGGAAGATATTCCAGTCGAGGTCCATCCCGCGATCGAAGCGTTCATCACGGCCACACCGGGCTGGAACGACGCAGCCGACGCGCTGTCGCTGTTCGAATGGGAGGGCCAGAGCGTCTTGCAGCTTTTCTCGGGCATCAAGCTCAAGAAAACGACACTGCCGCAGGAAACGCTCACCTATTTCGAGTTCACATTCCCCGACCGGCTCAGCCCGGCGGATGTGGATTATCTCGAGGCGCTAAAGGCGCGGTCGCTCAAAGAAACGCGAGACGATGACCGGGAGTTCTTCGAGGCCCACCGCGATGACATCGGCCAGGATAAGGCGCTCCGCGTCAAATGGGAGCGTTTCATCTTCGGGCGCCCCATCGAGTGCCACGACTTTCTCGAAGGACTGCTGCGGGCGCTGGAACGCCTATTCGGGCAGGTCAACCTTGCCGGTGGCAAGCGCTCCCTGACGATCCGCTCGGCGCGCCGAAACCGGTCGCAATGGCTCGATATCAACGCCGACGTCGGGCTCGCCTTTGGTCTTCGTTATCGGGGTCTGCGATCGCTGACGGGATCGGCTATCAGTTGGGATACGCCACATCTTTTCGAATACGAAGAGGTCCTGGACAAGGCCAAGAAGCGGAAAAAATATCGGCGCAATGAATCGACGTCCCGCGCCGCTCTGCAGATCAAGTTCGACGTTGTACTCGAGTCGGGTTTGGAGCGAGCGACCGTCCAGCTCATCTGGATCGCGCAGCCCAACGCCATCGGTCTCGAACTACCGAAGGACCTTGGTCGACTGTTAAAGCGACCGCTGACCCGCAGCAGCGTCGCTCGCTTGCCCGTCAGCCGGAAGGGCGCGCTCCAGTCGGTGTCGCTCGCCGATGTCGGGACGCTGCAGCCCGCGTTCGGGCAAGATGCGGGTACGCTGGTGCCGAGGACCACCGCGGGTGAAGATGTCGCCAAGACCTTCCCGAAGGCGCTCAAGGTCGCGGGGCAGGGCGGCCGCATCGATCCTGCGGGGCTTTCGGCGATTGAGGCGGCTTGGTCGACTTTCCAGGCGGAATATGTCGAAGCGCTCGGCGCGCTCCAATCGTCGGGCTATGCGTCGCCTAGCCTGCTTTCTCAGGCGGAGGCCTATGGAGCGCTTCTCCGAGCTCTTTCGATACATGCACCAGGCGACCTCAATCGCCGCGATCTCTGGGAGCCCGTGCTCAGCCTCGGCGTGATCCCGGTTACGGGAAGTGCTCCCTCGGCGATCGTTGCTCCATGGCACCCTCTTCGCCTCGCGGCCGGCGCGATCAAGATGCGCTCGGTCGCAGGGCTTGCGGACTATCTCCTCTCCGACGTCGACGTGAACTTCGGCGACTCACGCCTCTTCTTTTCCGACCTACGCGACGAGCTTGCCCATCCGCTCTATCCGGAAATCGCCGTCGGCTATGACGGAAGCGAAGCCGTTCTACTGACCGAGACGGGCACGGTGAATGACTACAGCCTGCTGGAGCGCCCAGTCCGTGATCCGTCCGAAGCGACGACCGATGTCGATCCTGCGGAGGCATCGCGCCAGATCCGCGGCCTGTTGGAGCGATATTTAGAGCTTCAGCCGCATGAGCGGTCAAATCTTAGCATCATGCTCTTCAACTGCGATGCCGCCGGTCTGCCTTTGGCCACCGTAAACGCCCTGAGTTCGGTGCAGGACCAAGAAGAGGTTCATTGCAACGTCCTCGTCCGCCATCGTGATCGCTCGCGCCTATCCCATGTCTACGGTGAGCTGCTGGATCGCTCCGAAGGGGACCCGGACGCCGTCGTCGTGAGCGAGACATCTCGGAATTTCATGTCGAAGCTGCGCATTGGCGTGATGCTCGACAGCGGTGCCATACGGCCAAGCAATGCGGCCCGTGAAATTGACATCGCCTTCCTTCACGATGTGGTGTCTCGGCAGGCGCGTGAACAGTGGTTCCCGGTGCCTGCCACAGCTACGAACCCGTCGCTGTTGGAGCATGTCCCGGCTCGGTGGTCCTACCGGCGCGTTACGACCGAAGATGAGCTTAAGGCGACGGTCTACCTGACCTGTCCGCGCCAGCCCGATGCCGGCTGGGCCTATGTCGATGCGGTCGCGAACGTGATCCGCCGGCAGTCGCATGCGTCCGAAGAGCACTACCTGCCGGCGCGGCAGATATCCTTCCAGGACTCGGGCCTGAAGGCCATGTTCGACGAGGTCCACGAGCTCGCGGAATGGGTCGCTACATATGACGACCTGCTCGACAAGCGACAGCTTGCTGCCCAGGGCATCAATGTCATCCGCTACCGTAGGCAGCGGACGCATGGCCGCAATATGGTCGTCTCGTCCACGTCTGAACTGCGGATCCTCAATGTCCTTGTTCGCCGCCGATTGACGGAACTCTCGCTCGGTCTGGATGATGAGCGCCTCTCGAAACTCGCCAAGCGCCTAATAGACGATGCCAACACCATTTCCGGCGATATCGTGCTTCGCGCCGCGAAGCGCGGCGTTTCCGCCGGCGAGCTGATCGGCCTCGTCCTTAGCCGGGCACTAGTCGCGGAGGAGTTGGGCGGTCATGCAGCCGTCGCGTGGTTCCTGCTCGACGATTACGCGCAATGGCTTGGGCAGCGCGAGGAAGGGATTGCAGACATCCTCGCGCTTTGTCTGGTTGTGGGGGAGGGCGGGGCACCGCACTTGCGGGCAATCGTCACCGAGGCAAAATATGTCGACCAAAGCGGGTCTGCCGAAGCGAGCCGGAAGTCACGCCAGCAACTGCGACAGACCGTGGCGCGCATCGACGACGCCCTGTTTGGCGATCCGGGGCGTCTAGATCGCGACCTCTGGCTTTCTCGGATTGCCGACCTACTGCTCGACGGGACCGCGGCGCTTGGACAGACTAGTCTTCTCGAGCAGGTCCGCGACGGTATTCGGCGCGGCGACGTTCCCATCGATCTACGCGGCTACTCGCACATTTTCATTTCCGGCCCGGCGACCGATGGAAGCTCGATCGGCGAGCAGGATGTGGTCCCCGATGTGAATGGAGGGCTACAGGAGACCTTCACCCGTGAGGGTCTCCGGCAGTTGCTCAAAGCCTATGAGGCAGGACAGCCCTTGAAGCCACTGCGCGCCAGCCTGGGCGGAACTGATAGCTGGGACCACCCTGAGTATCGTGACCCGGCGCCGCGCGTTGATTGGACGAAGGAAGTTGCCACCGAGCCAAAGGCTGCGGTCTCGGCCAAGCCGATCCAGCATGACTATGACGACGACGAAGACGATGATGAGGAGGTGGCGGCGGCGCCCGTCGCCCAATCACCCGAACCATCTGTTATCGTTGAACCGCCCGCGCCAATCCAATCGATCTCGGAGCCGACTCCAGTTGTAGTGTTCACGCCCCAAGCTCCCGACCAAACGATCGTCCCCCCGGCGTCGCCAACGCCTGCGGCCGGATCGACGACTATCGATGACTTGATTGCGGCGCACGCGCAGAAGGCGCACGAGGACTCCGCGGAGGAGCAGACCTGGCTCGATACTACCGCTCAGAAGCTCCGCTCGGCGCTCATGGGCTATAATCTACAGGCCAAGGTCCTCGGGACGAGACTGACGCCAAACGCGGCGCTGATCCGCTTCATGGGAAGCGACCGTCTGCGCGTCGAAGATATCGAGGCGAAGCAGTCGGCCTTGCTTACCACGCATGGGCTTCGTCTAATTTCGGTGTCGCCGCTTCCCGGCGAAATCGTCGTCGGTGTTGCTCGGCCTCAGCGCCAGGTGGTGTCGCTTTGGGACGTTTGGGGCAGGCGTGAAGTGAACCGCAACGCAGCCGGCGTAAACACGTCTTTCGTCCTTGGCCTGAAGGAGCTCGACGGGGACATTCTCTATCTTAATCTAGGTGGGGCATTTGCCGGCGGGCAACCGCACGAACCCCACACGCTCGTTGCGGGCGCTACAGGCTCGGGCAAGTCTGTTCTTATCCAGGCTCTGTTGCTCGACATCGCTGCCACCAATTCGAGCGCGCTGGCGCATATCTACCTGATCGATCCGAAGATGGGGGTCGACTACGCAGCGATCGAGCAGCTCCCTCATCTGCAGGGCGGGGTCATCGTGGATCAGACCCGCGCTGTCGAGGTGATGGAAGCGCTCGTCTCCGAAATGGAGCGGCGTTACGAGCTGTTCCGCACAAACGGCGCCCGAGACATCCGCGCTTACAACACCAAGGTCACCGCTGCGGACAGGCTGCCCTACGTGTTCCTTGTCCATGATGAGTTTGCTGAGTGGATGCTCACCGAGGACTACAAAGCGGCGGTGACCGCGAACGTGTCGCGGCTTGGCGTGAAGGCACGCGCTGCCGGTATGCATCTTATCTTTGCTGCGCAGAGGCCCGACGCAAACGTCATGCCGATGCAATTGCGCGATAATCTCGGCAACCGTTTGATCCTCAAGGTCGCAAGCGTGGGCACGTCGGAGATCGCGCTTGGCGTCAAAGGCGCCGAGCAGTTGCTCGGCCTCGGTCACTTGGCGGCCCGATTGAGCGGCGAACCTTCGATCATCTATGCGCAGGCGCCGTTCCTATCGGATGACGACATCGATGCCGTCGTCGAAGCGATCATCACGAGTGAAGGAAATGCATAGCACTCGGAAAAATGAGACCAGCAGACAGGTGATACGATAGATGGTTCATTGGAACATCAGCCCCCATCCAATTGCAGACGTGCGCGATTGGAGCGATGCAGGCCGTCTTGAGCTGCAACCAGATTTCCAACGCCGCGAAGTGTGGGCGCAAAGCGCCAAGATAATGCTCATCGATTCAATACTTAGCGACATTCCGCTACCTAAGATTTTCCTCGCCAAGACGATCAAGGGTGGGAGCGTCCACCGCGTCGTTATCGATGGACAGCAACGGATTTCGACAATCCTGGCTTTCCTGCGGGATGAGTTTCATCTTGAATCTCCCTACATTGGGCCATTCCTCGGCAAACGCTTCTCAGACTTTAACGAAGACGAGACCGACAAATTCTTGCGTTACCGCATTGATTTTAATGAAGCGGATAACCCAAGCGACCGTGAGGTGCGCGACGTCTACATGCGCGTGAACAAATACACGGTGCCGCTCACACGCCAGGAGCTGCGGCGGGCTGACTATCCGGGGGATTTCCTAGATGTAGCTGAAGAGCTGTCCGTAGCGGAATTTTTTGAGGACGCGGGCGTTTTCACGGCGACGGATCGCAGGCGCTATGCGGACGCAGAGTATGTATCGGAGATCCTGGCGGCACTCATCGGCGGCATCCAGGACAAGAAGGATACCTTAGACGACTTCTATATCACACATACCAGTTGGCCGGCCGACGACCGCAAGGCGATCATCAAGCGGTTCAAGGCCGTCATCGCTGATCTCTCCAAGATTTTCGAGGGTTGGAGAGGTGGCATTAAGGGCACACGCTTCCGACAAAAGGCGGACTTCTATAGCCTTTTTGTCGCGATCGACGAGCTTCTAAGCGATGGTCATGCGCTAGGGGAAAAGCCTCTCGACGCCCTGATCAATGACCTGCGGGGGCTCGACGATGGCATACGGCCAGAGGCGGACGTCGATATCCTGAGCGAATATGCGATCAAGTGTGTTTCCCAAGCCAATTCCGCATCTAGCCGTCGCTGGCGCGCAGATTTCTTGAAGGCCGTCATCGGAGGGACCTATCGTGCCGCCCCACCAACTGGTGACGAGCGTAAGATTTTCTATCGTATAATGGATGACTACACGAAGGCGGATGGCGGCGGAATGTGCCCGCCCACCGAGCACGACTGTCCCGCATGCAATGAAGCCGTCGATCAAGATGACGGGGCACTTCTTGCCTGGGGGGACGGAGAGGTGGTCTTCCAGACTTACAATGTTTGCTGGATTCATCCCGATTGTGCGACTGAACCGGGTTGGCGGGTAATCCATCGCCCCTCCGAGGCCGACGATGACCAGCCTGATCTACTTTGATCCCGACGAGCTTAAGCAAGGCCGCTACTTTGAGATCGATGACACTTTAGTCGCCGAGGACGGCCGCACCTACATTCTCGGCGATTGGCTCGCTCGTGGCGGCAACGGTTCGGTATTCAGGTGCGTCGAACGAAGCTCGGGCACGGAATATGCGGTGAAGTTCCTTATGTTCCCCCGTGGAAAGGTCCTGCAAAGGTTCTTCCGTGAGGTCAGGCTCCTCAAGGAGCTGAAGCACGAGCACATTGTGCGCTACCGCGGAACGGGCAAAACGCGTCATATCCAAAACTCCCGTGGAATTCGCTGTCCGTTCTTGGTCATGGAGCTGGCGGAAAGCAGTTTGTCCGATTTTGCCAAGAGTTCCCCAATTGCCCCAGAAATCTACGTGGGTCAGTTCCGCGGACTTGCGAGAGGGTTGGCCGATCTCCACGCGAAGGCAGTGCATCGTGACATCAAGCCAGAGAATATCCTGATCTCGGGCGATCGATGGCTGCTCAGTGACTATGGGCTATGTCGCTTTTCTGACCGGCCCGAGCTCGACCTTACGCCAAATGAACAGGCGATAGGTCCAAAATATTGGCTCTCACCGGAAGCCCATAATCGTCGGCTCGGGCAGGGTGACGTGATCTGCCCCGCGTCCGACGTCTATCAGTTGGCGTCGGTATTTTGGTATGTTGCCACCGGTCGTCATCCCAGCGGAATAATCACTCAGGATGACTGGACTGGGCCTGAGTGGTTGTTCTCTCCGATCCAACAGGCGCTACAGCACGGTAAAGGACGTCGCCCGGCCGATGGTGTCGCATTTGCAGCAGCAATTGAGGCTGCAGTCGGCGCGTAATCACTTGTGGCAGATGACGCAGCTACTCGATCCCTCATCGATGCCGTAGACGTCATCGATCGTTTCGGCTGTGTTGGCCGAAAGCGGGTTTACACGACGATTGCGGAACAGTCGCTCGCGCCGCTTTTGATAGTCGCTTTTGATCTGCTCTACCCGCGCAGGCTCGATGAGCTCTGTAAGGCTCTCCCCCTGGCTCCAGGTGAAAGGCGAGCCATCACGAAGTGCGGTCTTTTCGTAGTCTACGGCTTCGGCAAAGCGGTCCGGATGTTCCTCGGAAAGCCGAACCCATTCGATCTTCTGTTGGAAGAAGCAGAACGTGCAGCCCGATCGTGAACGCCACTGATAATATTCAGGTTCGCCGACATCCGACTGGTCGAGGATCTCAAGCACACCCGGTCGATCGATGCCGGCGTCTCTCAACGGGAGGTGAACCCGCATGTTTGGATGCGTGGCTTGATACCCCTCACGGCTTGGTTCGTCCGCGCGGATCGCAACGTAGGAATGAACGATAGTGCCACTGTCGAGATCGGCGCGGAGCCAATGTTCCAAAGGGCGCAGCTTGAGCTGGCGGGTACACCAGCGCGTGCGTGGTGATGGGAGGAAGTTGCCATATTCCTCGAGCCAAAAATCGAAGTCGCGATCGGGGTTCAGCCTCTCGATCGGGCGGCCAAGAAAGCCCTCCAGCTTGTCGAGGAACTTGTAGACTTCGGGTAGCTCTTTGCCGGTGTCGGTGAAGAAATATTCGATCGGCAGCTCGGGCCGATATTGACGCATGTAGACCGCCAGCGCGGCGCTGTCCCGGCCGCCCGAAAGACCTAGAATGTGGCGCTCATGGCTCATGCGGCTTCCACCTCGTCGTCCGTCTCGGCCGCCAGCATCGCGACTGCCCGAGCGAGCGCCGCAAGGCGAAGCCGTCCCGTTTTTTCGTCGGCTCGCAGGTCGGCGACGACACGGTCCGCCAAGCTCGCCGCCGCCTTCTTTTCCTTGTCGTTCAGAACGAAGCGGCGCAGCAGTGGCGGAGTTTTCGGATCGAGCCCAACGACCAAGGCGAGGGCTTCGGTATGCGACTGGCGATCGCGCACAACCGCTAGCGCCTCTAGCTCCCTGAAACGCCGGCCAAAGCGGGCAATCTCCGTCAGGGCCTCTTCGCGGTCGCGATCAGACCAGTTCCGGGCGGGTCGGTGCAGAAGAACGCTGACCAGGCTTTCGAGGTCGCCAGTTCCCTGCTCGATCGCGGCCGCACGGTCCGCGAACGCATCGAATGCATAGTCGTTCGTGAGGCCCCTCACCGATGCGACCCTATCGGAAATACCGCTGAAGGATTCCACCTCGACACCGAGTGCTCGCGCGAGCGCTTGGCGCAATTCCACGAGGAGGCATGGATATGCTGCCTCGCATGCGAGCAGTCCCTTGAACACGAGGTCCGGCGTCAATCTCTCGCCGAATGCCTCTGGAAGAGCATCGAACAGCAGCGCCTCGGGATCCTCGGCCTTCACCACGACGCTGCGGACGGCGCGCGCGTCCTCATCCAGCCTATGGGTCCGCTTCGAAAAAGCGGGCAGGGCTTCGAAACGCTGGAACAGAGCGGCCGCGACGGGCAGTGAGCCTTCACTGGCCTCCGTGGCGAGACGTTCCGCCAACCCGCTGAGGAACGCCGTCTCGCGGATCGATCGATCAATCCGGCGCAGGCGGAAGCCGCCGGGCTTTTGCAGCAGCTTGTCGACTACAACGTCATCGATCGCCGTCTGGTACACGCCGTCGATGTAGACCGCGACGCTGTCTTTACGGGCCAGCATGTAAGCGAGGGTCAAGACCGGCATGACGCCCGCTTTGAGACCGAACGGCGGGAGAGCCCATTGCTTGAAGACCGCGTCGAGCCCTTCCGTACCTAGCTCGTCGAGCACGTCCCAAGCTGGTTGGAGCGATTGGCCCCCGTCGCTGCCGTCAGGCTCGCCAAAGGAGAACGCCCCAGACGGGAGCTGATGGTGCAGACCGAATGGCTTCAACGTCGTCAAATAGAGTCCGAGTTCCGCCGGATAGCCCGTGATGCCCAAGTCCGCTTCGGCGAAGCGCGTTACCATCGCGTGGGCTAGGTCGCGCAGCGCGGCCATCGCGTTCGAGGACGGCTTATCGCGTTGCAGCAACTCGCTCTTGAGGATCGGAGCCGAAGGGTATCCTGCGTCGGCGAGAGCGCTCGCGACCACCGCCAGCGGTTCGCGCAGGCCTTTGTTAGGGGAGGGGGCCAGAAACCAACGCGCAGTCTCCAGGGAGGCCTCGAGCGTCTGATGAAGCTGATCGATGCACTGAGACTGACGGGCGGCGATCTCTCGACGCGCAATGCGATCGCCTTCGAGCTGCGGGTGGTCGCGAATGACCCGTTCAACGGCCAGCAGCTCGGCCGCAGTCGAACGGAGCGCAAAGCTGTCGGCGGCGGCGCCGATCGCGACAATTATTCCCTCACCCTTCAATTTCTTGGCGGTCGCCTTTGCGAGGGCATCGACGTCCGATGCCTGGAGAGAGCCGTCCGAGAGCGTCAGTACGAGCAACCCGCTACCTCGCTTCGGCCGATTGAGAAGAGACTTGGCCAGTTGGTCGGCGGTATCATCCGTACCAACAATTTGTAGCGCGATCTCAAACGTCCGCAGGGCGCCTGTCAGGAAGTAGTGCCGCTTCGCGGCTGCAAAGCCGAAGCCAACCCGCTGCGGTATTTCTTCGAGCTGCTGATTTCCGACGGGTGCTATTGCGCGCCCGATAGCGTCTTCGAGATCGAAGTCGCTCCCGGCAAACAGCGCGTAGCCCCCAAGACGCGGTTGGCGGATAAGCACTGCCCAATCGAGCAGGTCCTTGATCGCCGATGTCCGGACCTCGTCGGGAATGGACGGCAGAGCGGAAGCGAGCACGTCGTCTGCCAGCGCCAAGCCTGATCCGTTACGAAAGAACTCGATAACCGCGGCGGCTTTGGTCAGCGCGACATGTTCAGGACCGCCTTTCGCACCCGCTCGCTCAATTGCTTCGAAGGCCAGGCTGAACCGGCTGCCTTCTGGCCCGCTCGCCAGTGCCATCCCGAAATTGGCCGAAAGATAATCCCACAGCATCGACGGATCGTAGGTACCGTCACCGACCTTGGTCGCCGACAGGAATTGCTGGAAGCCGGCCGGCTCGGCCGAGCTAAGAAAGCCAAAGACGCTACGCTCGTTCTGGGCGAAGCGCGCGCGCGAAACCGGGCCGAGCAGCAGCGCGGTCACAGGATTCAGAGGCCATGTCTCCGCCAGAGCCTTGGCGAGTGCCGCGACCTCGGTTGGCCGCCGCTTTGCAATTGCTTCCGCGACCTCGGCGGCCTCGGCCTGCGCCGACGAAGGCGGGTCGCTCGCGATTGCGCGCCCAAGGAGGGCTACGGTCTCGTCCGCGCCGCTGAGGAAGGCGATGTCTTGATAGCGGCCTTGGACCTTAGCCCACTCCTGGCGCGCATCGCGCGCAGCCCGAGCCGCATATTGCTCGAATGACTGGTGAAGGATGCCGATAACGACAAGCCGGCCATCGCTTCGAGAGGCCCGCTCCGCGATATCCTGAAGCAGATGCACGTCGCCGCCTTCGAGCGCCTCGTGCTCCAACATCTTGCCGAGTTCATCGAGGATGACAAGCGTGCCGCCTGCAGCTTTCCCTGCGGGTACCAATGCGCCGATCAATGCCTCGTCATTGGCACCAAAGCGCTCTCGTGCGGGCTGGTCCCAGTCAAAGGCACTCGCCGCAGCATCGGCTATCGCGTCGCGCAGCCGAACTCGTCCGCCGGTGACGGCAACGACGCTCCACTCGCCGACGCTCTTAGGAAAGGCTTTGGCGTAAAGTTCGGTCAGCGCGGGGCCTGCCAGATCCTTCGCGATCTTGCGGTTTGCGCGCCCGCCCGCCACCAGGTTCGCCAGCAGCAGGGCTGCGCTGGATTTCCCGCCGCCATACGGCCCAGTCCAAGTGAAGGCGCCTTGATGGCTCTCAATCTGGCTCTCGGCAAGCAGCGTCAATGCCTTCGCCACGGTCGCTTGGAGAACATATCCGACGAGAGGCGGTGTGCCGTTGAGATCGGCATCCAGGCGCGCAGACCGCGCGAACCTTCGATCGATGGCAACCTTGGACGAAAGAAGCGTCATGCCGCGCTTCTCCACGATCCGCGCTTGGTATAGGCTGCGGGTATCAGGTCCGTCGCGTCGATCTCATGCTTCCGCTGAATCTGCCGCAATCCGGCCGTGTCGACCCACTGCCACGCGCCCTCCGTAACGTCGTCAATACGCATGAGGCGTGTGATGACGCTGTCTTCGTCGAGCTTGAACACGCGGCCAGGCGAGCCTGCTGCGTAGCAAACTTGCTCCGCCGTCATCGTCGTAGCTCCCCCATTTCGCTCCCAGAAGTTGCCAAGGGCATATGCGAACACGGCATCGTGCAGGGTCGGCTTGGGGCCACGCACGAACTCGTACCAGCCGCCTAGGCGAGCTTCGCGGATGAGGGCAAGTTCCGCCAAAAGGGGCTCCGCGGCATCCTCGCTGAAAGTCTCACCCTTGCGCACATAGCTGCGCAGAAAGACCTCGATATCGCGCTTCAGCGTGCCACGCGTAGCCCGCCATCCTCGGGTGCTGACCACGCCGAACAGCTCGTCGAGCAGGGTGGCAGGGTCAAACTCGATCGCGTTCAGCACGTTGAACGCGTAGTATGTGGTCGTAGCTTTCATCTGGGAGCTGGCGATGTGCCAGTGGACCAGCCAAATCGTCGCTGCCTGCTCCAAATACGGATCGAGGCCGTCATCGGATAGAATGGCGTGGCCTAGCGTCGTGGGCCGGATAACCCGGTCGGCCTCTTCAAAAAAACCCGATGCAGTCGCCCAATACCGCATCGAAACAGCCATATTGCGCCCCACGCCAAAGCGTGCGATGGCTTCCTGTTCCTGGAATGTTCCAATGGGAGCTTCGGCTCCTACTGCGTCATAGGCCTTCTTCAGCCACAAGAGGCGCAGGGGGAACGTCTCATGCCCCGCGAACTGCACCTTCGAATCAAGTTTTAGAGCATCCCTCGTCATGAGGGAAAGCTACTGGCGAACCTCTCCAGTAGCAAGCTGTGAACGCTTGATAGCGTCTGAAATTGCGTCGACCGCTTTGTCGATTTCCACACCCGTGGTGTACCGGTTGCAAAAAATCCGAACAACGGAGCGCGCATCACTAGCAGAAAAACCAATCGCTTCAAGAACATGTGACGTCTTAATCTGCCCGGCAGTGCAAGCGGAACCGGTAGACAGTGAGACGTGACGCGCGATCATTGAGCATAGTGCGTCCCCGTCGACGCCCGGGAAGGCTACGGCCATGCCGCCTGGCACAGTGGGCGCATGTCCGTTGACTGTCGCGAGGCGAACCTGCCGGTCGTGGAGACCTTCCAGCAGCTTGGAAATCAGCGCAGACCCATGGTTTTGGTCTTCAACCAGTCGAGACCGCGCGACCGAAGCGGCGGCTCCAAAACCCGCAATGAGCGCGACCGGTTCAGTTCCCGGGCGGGCTCCCGCCTGCTGTCCGCCGCCGAATATCAGCGGTTCCGGCTTCGGTGCTCCCGCAGACACATAGAGCGCGCCGATCCCCATCGGCCCATAACATTTGTGCCCGGACAGGCTAAGATAATCGACATCGAGATCGAGTACGTCGACCGCAATTTTCCCCGCCCCTTGGGCAGCGTCGCAGTGAAACAGCGCTCCGCAGGAGTGCGCGAGTTCGGCCGCCTCTCGGATGGGCTGCACAATCCCAGTCTCATTGTTCACGAGCATGACTGACGCGAACAGGACGTCATCCCCCATCAACCGACTGAACGCCTCGAGATCGAGTATTCCGCTACGATCGACAGGTGCGAACTCCACGATGAAACCGCGTCTCTTCAACTGCTCCGCGGGTTCGATCACCGCCTTGTGCTCGATTGCCGAAAGCACGATCCGCCTGCGATGCGGCTGATGTTCTGCGACGGCTGTCACGACGCCTACAATCGCCAGGTTGTTCGCTTCGGTGGCGCCCGATGTGAAGACGATTTCGCTTGGTGCCGCACCGATCAATTCGGCTACCGCAGCTCGACCCTCTGCAACAATGGCGGCGGCCCGCTCACCCGACTGATTTGGGGATCCAGCATTGCCTGGGATTTCCCAGACCGCGAGCATTGCGGCCCGCGCTTCAGGGGCAAGGGGGAGCGAGGCAAACCCGTCTAGGTAGATCGGTGGGGGATCATCGGTGCCACGCATGTTCATGAGTTGTTCCTATCCCAGCCTGCATAGAGCCGGAACTCCAAAATGAGTAGCGCAACATCGACAGGTCATCCGACGACTATCTGATAACCGGGCCAGTGGCCAGAGCCAGCGCTTGGCTGTCCGCAGGCGGCCTGTGCGCTATGTCTACGCTCCTGTCGTCAAGAGAAGAGAATGCTCTGTCTTGCTGGGAACCCATGGGCGTCTGTCGAATTTTCCTAGCCCAGCGTGAGTGTTTCCCCTATGTTCTGAGGAGAAACGAGATGAACGCCATCATGACGAATTTCGACATTGAAAATGCCGAGGCTCGCGGAACCCGCAAGTGGGAAGGACTGTCTGAAATCGATCAGGCGATCCGCGATAATCGCCTGATGGAATATCGGATCAAGAAGTCATGGGCCGATCCGTGGTCGCGAGCCCTGACGGTTGCAGTCCTCCTTTTGCTCGCGATCTTCGCCGGCTTTGTGCTCTATTGGGATGTCTTGAAGGGCTGACGCTTCACCACTCTTTGACATCATCGGCCGCCTCAGCACTTGCGCCCTGCGCTCCCTTTGTGACGGCATCCAGACGTCCTCTTGATCCGCTGATCTTCGGGCGACCGGCAGCCTGAGCCCTCTGAACCTCGTCATGGATATTGCCGGCGTCCACCTGTGGCACTGTGCCCAATCCGCCTCCACCGGTTTGCGCGCTCCCGCGTACTGATCCGGCGCCAGAGATAGCCGGACGGGATACAGGTTGTCCGGGGGCCAGGACGAGGCGTTCTTCAATCCCGTCGCGAAGCTGCTCGGCATAACCTTCAATGAACTTGGCCTGCAACGCTTGGCCTTCCGGGCTGAGCTGGAAGGTCACGTCATCGAACCGCACGTTGCCGTAGAAGTCTCGGTTGCGCTCGATCTCGGCCAATCCCCATTCGCGGTAGGCTTGGGACAGATTGAGGCTTCCTGCTGCGCTGTCGCCCTTGAAGAACGACGCTTGGCTTTCGAGGCGGTTGGCAAGTTCCTCGGCGCGCCTTGCCTCGCGACTGTAGCTTTGCGCTTCGGTGAGGGACGCATTCATGCCGCTTGCTGTGCTCGAAATTGAGGAACTGCTCGAGGTGCTCACCGACCGAACGAACCCGTCGCGGGTGCTCGACCAATTCCTGCTGTCGGACATCTGGGCCAAGCTGCCGAAGATCCGCGAGCGGTCCTCCGACGCGATGCCAATGTCGCTGTCGGTCCACGCTTGGTTTCGTCCTCCCTTGGCGCCGATGTTGGCGGAAGCGACTCCGTTCGTCACGCCAGCGCTCGCGCCAGCTTCCCCGTTCAAGAACCAAGCTACGGTGATGTCGTCCGCTGCCTTGCGCGAAAGCCCGAACTGCCGTTGCAGATTGGTCGAGGCCTGATCGACCTCGCTGAAGGCGGTCTCGCGCTTCCGCAGATCGAGGAGTGCTTGGGTCGCCCATCCGCGGCGTGCCGGCGCCAGGTTGGCCCGGGCGGAAGATCGAGGCCTTCGTCCAGCTGGGGTTCGTGAGCCCGATCGAAGGGAGTGACGACATGAAAAGGCATGGAAACAAAAATCCTTGAATGAAGGGAGATTTCAGGAGCGATTGGCGAAGGCGATCCGCTCGATCGCGTCGGCGAGCTGGTGGCCTCGGGCGATCTCGGCGTCGATCGCGGCAAAGGTCTGCGGAGAGCTAGAAAAGAGCGTCGCCGAATAATCGTCGAGGACGAGCCGGCCGATTGCCTCGGTCTCCGGCCCCTTGATGAAGACCTCCGAATAGTCGCTGCCCGAGCGCTTGAGGCTGCGGATCAAGGTCTCGGTCCGGTCGTCCATATCGAGGCGCTTCGATGCCTTGAAGTCGGCGATGGTTTCCGGCTTCTGCTGGAGGATCAGCATCCAGTCGCTGTTTTCGAGTGCGGCGGTCGCGCCATCGGACTTGTAATAGTCGTTGAGCGATTGGGTCGCGGTGGCGAGCGCCCCGCCGTATTTGCGGCAGGTGCGGGCATAGGTCTCGACGAACTCGCCCATCGAGCCGCCCTTCAGCATCGACCACGCCTCGTCGATCAGCAGCAGCTTCCGAACCGAGCGAGGGCTGCGGGTCATCGCCTGGCTGGTCATGAACATGATGGCGGACAGCACATACCCACCCGCCTGCGGCCCGTATGCCGGTGCGGTGGAAGACGGTGCCGGGGCGGAACCTTGCGCGGCAAGCCGGGATTTGAGGTCCGCATTCTCGGCCGAGATCGCGTCGATCGCGGCCTGACCATCGACCCGCATGGCCTGGTTCTCCGCTTTGAGAGCAGCGAGCTGGGCCTCAACCTCGTTTCGCGGGACAGCCGCGTCCTTGAGCGCCTTCTGCTCGCGCGTCACCGCGTCGAGGCGGTTTCCATAGGTGGCGACAAATTCGCGCTGCGAGAGATCGCGGTTGACGAGCCCGGCCGTGTCGATGGTACGGGCCGCGTCGGGATCGTTCGACTTCGCGTTGTCGTCACCGCCCAAGATGAGCCAACTGCCGCCGGTCAGGGCAATCGCGCCGATGGAGGCGAGAAGCAGCTTCTGGCGTTTGGCGGTTCGGGCGTTGAGACCGGCCGCTTCCGACGGCGAAGCAGGTTCGGCCTGCAGGGGAGGCTGAAGGTCGTGCGTGTCAGTCATGGCTGCTCTCCCCGTTCATGCCGACCACGAAGGCGGTCGTGCTGGAGCCGGGGTCGAGCGCCGGATTGGCGATCGAGACGGCGAGGCTGTCCTTCGGCGCAAGGTCGCGCTCGGAGAGGTTCAGCCGTTTGGATCCGCGGTTGGTGACCCGGATGACCTTCCCGGCGAGGCTGGCGCCCCGATAGTCGGCGACGAGCTGGACCTCGATATCGCCGATGCGGCTGGGCACGGCCGAGGACTGCCGTACCTCGAAGCCTTCGATGGTCCGATTGTTGGCCATCGCCTGGACGAGGCGAACCGCGCTCGTGGCGAGCGGGGTCTCGGCTTCCCAGCGGGCCGCGTCATTCTTGGCGATTGACGGATTGGTGATGAAAACCTGAGCCGCAGGGATGCTCTCGACCTGGCAGGCAATCTTGTAGACGAAACCCTTCTTGGTCGTGGCGAAGAAGCTGATGCTCCTCGCCGCATAGGTTTCGGGGACGGACACGTACGCGACCTGCGTGAACGCGGTTTGGGAGCACTGGAGGCTGTGCGAGAAGGCGCGCTGACACGCCTGCGACCGGTGATGATGACCGCGCTCGTGGCTTCGCTTGGCTTCGTGCCGATGGCGCTCAACGTCGGTGCCGGATCGGAAGTTCAGCGTCCGCTCGCGACTGTCGTCATAGGCGGGATCATTTCCTCGACCATACTGACGCTCTTGATCTTGCCGGCACTTTATTCACTCGTCCACCGCAAGAGTGGAGACGACAGCCTTCCTGCCGCGGGGCCGGAAGAAGCTCATCCACCGCGCTGAAGCTGGAGCAAGGATGCAAGGCTTCGGCGAAAAACTGTTTCCAAGATTGCGTCCACGCGCTGTCGAATGACAGTCTTCGTGGGCGCCTTGCCCTTGTAGCCATGTCTTCTGCGCTCTAACATTATGGCCAGAATGAAGGCGACGGGTTAAGTTGGCAATTCGAGGTAAAAGGCCAGTCGATGACATACTATATGGCGACCACGCTTCCTGTTCCGTTCGACAATGCCATCGCGCGTACCGAGGCTGCGCTCAAGGGGGAAGGTTTTGGTGTCATCAGCCGGATTGATATCCAGCAGACCCTTAAATCGAAGATTAGCGTGGACTTCCGACCCTACACAATCCTGGGGGCGTGCAATCCGGCACTGGCACATGAGGCTTTGCTGCTGGAGGATAAGGTGGGGGCAATGCTACCGTGCAACGTCGTTGTTCAGCAGGTCTCGTCTGGCGTCATTGAAGTTGCGGCTATCGATCCGGTGGCTTCTATGCAGGCAATTGATAATGCCGATCTGAAGGAGGCCGCTCAGGCAGTCCGAGCAAAGCTTTCGCGGGTGATCAGCACACTGGCGGAGAGCGCACCCTCGTAGCGGCTACAACGCTGGCCTCGCCAAGCGTGATCATCAGTGCAGATGGCAGCACAGCCTTTAACTACAGATACTTGGCCAGCTCAGTAAGGCGCCCGAGTTTCGCTCGCGTGTGCTCGGGAAGCGGTCCGACCGTTTCCTCCAGATGGTGTTCGATATGATGCGTCACGAGGAAGGTCTTGGCCTTATCGAGCGCACTCACAACGGCCTGAAGCTGTTGCGCGATCTCCAGCGCATCGCGATCGTCTCCGACCATTGCGACAATCTTGGCGAGATGCCCCTGCGCCGTAAGCGTGGTCCGTAGGCCGCCTTGCCGATGACGGCATTGCTGCGATGCTTGTCGCTTTCGGGTGGAGCGGCGCGGTGGATGAGGTCGTTGAGCATGTGAGTAGTCTGTCCGTCGTCAGAACATTTGGCACAACTCGCGGCGTAGATCAGCGGAGTGTGGGCCTCGTCTCGGATTGATGTTTAGGCGGCGAGCTTGCAGTGTTGCAAGCGCCGATGTTCGAGTGTCTTTCGCTTGATCCTTTCTCTTCGTTTGATGATGGCGGCAGCCCTGCCGAAGTAGGCATCGGCGGGTGTCACATTGTCCAGGCTCTCGTGGTAGCGCTGGTGGTTATAGTGCTCGACGAAGGCCTCGATCTGCTGTTGGAGATCGCCGGGCAGGAAGTAGTTTTCCAGCAGCACGCGGTTCTTCAGGGTCTGGTGCCAGCGTTCGATCTTGCCCTGCGTCTGCGGATGGAAGGGAGCGCCGCGCACATGGCTCATCCTGTTTGCCTCGATGTATTCGGCTAGTTCCCCGGCAATGTAGCTGGGGCCATTGTCCGACAGCAGGCGGGGCCTGTGCAGCACGTTGGCGTGGTTGCAGCCTGAAGCTGCCAGCGCCATATCGAGCGTGTCAGTGACGTCCTCGGCTCGCATGGTGGTGCAGAGCTTCCAGGCGATGATGTAGCGTGAGTAATCGTCGAGCACGGTCGAGAGATAGACCCAGCCCCATCCGATGATCTTGAAGTAGGTAAAATCCGTCTGCCACATCTCATTGGGTCGAGAGGTCTGCGTGTGGAACGCCTCTGCCGCCTTGATCACCGTGTAGGCCGGGCTGGTGATCAGATCATGGGCCTTCAGCAGCCGGTAAACCGTGGCTTCGGACACGAAGTAGCGCTTCTCGTCGGTGAAGCGCACCGCCAGCTCGCGGGGACTGAGATCGGTCTGCTCCAGAGCCATCTCGACGATCTGGTCCTGCACCTCGGGCCCAATACGGTTCCACACCCGGCTCGGCGCTGAAGGACGGTCCTGGAGCGCCTCCGGCCCACCTTCGAGGTAGCGGTCATACCAGCGATAGAAGGTCCGCCGTGCCACGCCGAGCTGGTCCAGCGTACGCTTGGCGGGCAGGTGCGACTGCTCGACGATCCTGATGATCTCCAGCTTCTCGGATGCGGGATACCTCATTCGTCGTCTCCCCCATCCGCGATCATGCTTTTTTTGAGCAGACGGTTCTCCAGCGTCAGGTCCGCCACGCATTCCTTCAGATCGCGCGCTTCACGGCGCAGATCCTTTACCTCGTCGGTGGTAGCAGCACGGGCTGTATCGCCAGCAAGCCTGCGCTTGCCGGCCTCCATGAACTCCTTGGACCAGGTGTAATACAGGCTCTGTGCGATCCCTTCACGGCGGCACAGCTCGGCAATGGAGTCATCGCCGCGTAGGCCATCGAGCACGATGCGGATCTTGTCTTCAGCAGAGAAATGCCGACGGGTCTTGCGGCGGATGTCCTTCACCACCTGCTCGGCAGGCAATTTGGGCTTTGAGGATTTGGGCTTCATCTTCGTTCCTTCGTCACTACGACGAAGCCCAAATCCTCCTTAAATCACAACCTCTAATCTGTGCCATAGGTGCTGACGGGGGACACATCGTAATTCGGATCCAGGATAACGGCTCGGGCATTGCTGCGGCAGAGCATGAGCGCGTCCAGCAACGCTTCGTCCGTCTCGAATCTTCGCGATCAACCCCGGGCCATGGGCTTGGGTTGAGTCTCGTGCGAGCGATTGCCGAAGCGCATGGGGGACGCCTGGTACTCGGCGACGCCGAACCCGGCCTCGTCGCTGAACTAAGATTTCCGCAAAGGGGGGCACTGTGAAGGCTCAACCGGCTTTGCTCGTGCTGCTTCTGGCGGCGGGCTGCGCCCACTATGCGCCGGCTCCGCTGGCGGATGATCCGGCGGTTCTCGCTGCCCCTGTTTCCGCGATCCTGGAAGCCTCGGCAAGTTCTGTCGAACGCCCCTGGCTCCAACCGACGCCGGTCGATCTGTCTTCACCGCTCACGACGCAAGGAGTGTCCGCGCTGGCTGTCGTCAACAATCCTGATCTCGTCGCCCTGCGCGCACGCGCCGACGTCGCCGATACGCAGGCATTTGCCGCGGGGCTCCTGCCCGATCCAACCTTCAGTATCGGCGCGGACAAGGTGCTGAGCGGCCCCGACACTGTCCTCAACGTCGCGGGCGCTCTCGGCCTCGACATCAATGCATTGCGCAAGCGAGCGGTCAGGCGTGAACAGGCTCGTGCGCAGGCGCGACAGGTGCGGCTCGATCTCGCATGGGCAGAGTGGCAGACAGCTGGTCAGGCACGGATCCAGGCGGTCCGGATCGCCGGGCTGTCCGAGATTGCCGACCTGTCGCGGGATTCAAATGCAGTCGCACAAGCACAGCTCGGCCGCGCGGCTCGGGCAGCGGCGCGTGGCGATCTCACTGGGAGTGACGCCGAAAGCGCCCGTATTGCCGCTTTCGATGCCGCGGATCGGCTGCGAATCGCTGAGCGGGATCTGCTCGCCGCCAGGCAGGGACTGGCAAAGCTGCTGGGGCTCCTGCCTGATACTCAGCTGGCGCTTGCGACGCTTGCGCTACCACCGGAGCCACCGTCGGCCGAGCATCTCTTCACGTTGGCGAAGGCTGGTCGAACCGATCTTGCCGCGCTGCGCGCCGGCTATGGTATGCAGGAAGCGGCCCTACACAAGGCAGTTCTTGACCAGTTTCCGACACTCAACCTGACGGTTACCGGCAACCGGGATTCCGCCGGGAATTTCCTGCTCGGGCCTACGGTTGATTTTACCCTCCCACTTTGGAACCGCAATCGCGGCGGCATTGCCGTGGAGCGTGCGACACGTGAAGCGCTGAAGTCCGAATACGAGGCTCGCCTGTTTCAGACCCGGGCGGAAATCTCTGCGGCCTGGGCGGGCATCGAACTCGCGCGGCGGCAACTCGCCGATGCTGAGGCCGGGTTGCCGGCTCTGCGGCACCAGGCTGCGGTCAGCGACCGCGCTGCCCGCCGAGGTGACCTTTCGCGCGCTGTCGCGATGAATTCGGGCCAGCAATTGCGCGATCGCATTCTGGTTATCGCGCAGGCCCGACTGGCCATTCAAGAACAGACAATTGCCCTCGAACTGCTGAGCGGCGAATTAACCGAGGGGTGGAAATGACCCGAGCCGCAATCTTCCTGCCATTTCTCCTTGGTCTCGCCGCCTGTTCAGCCAGGAATGTCGACGAAACCGCCGGCGTTACGCCTGTTGCACTCGTGTCGCTGGGTAAGGCGGCGACTGGCAATATTGCCCAGTCGGTCACACTCTACGGTGAAATCGAGCGGGGAGGGGATAGCCAGATTGTGCTCTCGGCGCCGGTTGAGGCAACTATAGTCTCGATCAATGCGCCAGCCGGTTCGGCTGTCGCCTCCGGAACGGTCCTTGCTCGCCTTCGCGCCAGTCCGGCAAGCCAGGCACAGTTCCGTGCCGCCTCAGCCGATGCGTCCGCCGCCCAGCAGGCATTTGCCCGGGCTCAGCGTCTGCGGGCCGATGGCCTTGCCAGCGACGCCGATGTTGAAGCTGCCCGGTCACGCACCGCCGCCGCTTCCGCGCTGGCGGCATCGTTCAAGGAGCGCAGTGCCAGTCTGACCTTGCGCGCCCCTAGTGCCGGCTTTGTCGATGCGACCGGGGCAAGCGCCGGCGATCTTGTCCAGCCCGGTGCGACGATAGTAACCCTGTCGCGCTCCGGCGCAGTCAAGGCGCGGTTCGGCATCGATCCAGCACGGGCTCGCGGACTTGCGGCTGGAAGTCCGATCGAAGTTCATCCTGGCGATGGATCTCCACCTTTTGTCGTTCCGATCACCAGCATCAGCCCGGTCGCCCATGTGCAGACGCGCCTGGCCTCGATTCTGGTCCAAATACCGGCACAACACGGCCTTGCTGCGGGACAGCCGCTCTCGGCCCGGGTGGTCACGCGCACATCGAGCGCTGCCGTGACGGTGCCGTATGCCGCGCTGCTCGATGACGGCGGGCAGCCGTTCGTTTTCGTGGTCAAGGACGGTGTTGCGCATCGCCGTGATGTGGAAACCGGCGCCAGCGATGGCAACCAAGCGGCAATCCTCAAGGGCGTGTCCGATGGCGAATTGGTCGTCACCGATGGAGCGACCGGCGTCGAAGACGGCATGAAGGTCCGCACGAGGTGAAAGCCAGCCTCTCCCGCCACGCCCGCAGCCTGTGGCTGGCGATGCTGCTCCTCACTCTTGGGGGCATCGCAGGTGCGCTCCGCTTGCCGGTCAGCCTCTTTCCACACATTGATTATCCCCGCGTCGTCGTGGCGATCGACGCGGGCGAGCGTGACCCAGCCCAGATGGAAGCGGAAATCACCCGGCCGATCGAGATCGCGCTGCGCTCGGTGCCTGGCGTTAGCCACCTGCGCTCGACCACCAGTCGCGGTTCGGCGGAAGTCGCGCTCAACTTCGATTGGGGCCACGACATGACCGCGGCGACGCTGGCAACGCAAGGTGCGCTGGCGACCGTCCTGCCTTCGCTGCCGCAAGGCACGGCCTTCGACGTGCGCCGTTCTGACCCGACTCTTTTTCCCGTAGTTGGCATCGCGCTCACGTCGACTTCGCTCGATCAGGAGGCCTTGCGCCAGCTCGCGGAGCTAAAGGTCCGTCCGGCGCTGACAGCCGTGCCCGGCGTCGCCGGCGTCGATGTTCTGGGCGGCTCGCCTCGCGAATTCTCGGTCGATCTCGAGCCCGCGCGGCTCGCCGCACTTGGCCTGTCGCCGGATGACGTCGTCAGGGCCCTTGCTCAGGCCAATGTCGTGCGCGGGGCCGGACGCATCGAGGATCGGCACAGGCTCTACCTGCTGCTGGTCGAAAATCGTCTCGCATCCGCCGCCGATATCGCAGCGACTCCGGTTAAGGCCGGCACGGCAGGCGGCGCGGGGATCGTTACGATTGGTGATGTCGCCACGATTCGTCCGGCTGTTCAGCCAAATTACTCACTGGTGACAAGCAACGGGCGCCGCGCGGTGCTTGTCAACGTCCGGCAGGCGCTGGGCGGCGATACGGTGCAGGTCGTGCGCGATGCCGATGCCCGCCTCAAGGGGCTCGGATTGCCGCCTAGCGTCGTCGTGACCCCATTCTACGATCAGTCCGAACTGGTTGTCGGCGCGGCCAACGCGGTGCGCGATGCCATCCTGCTGGGCGCGGTGCTCGCGGGTCTGGTGCTGTTCCTGTTCCTTCGCTCACTGCGCTTGATGGCGATCACGGCCGCCGTGCTGCCGGCTGTTCTCGCAGGGACTTGCCTGATCCTCTTCGCCATGGGCATGCATTTTGACATGATGACGCTGGGTGGCATGGCTGCTGCTGTCGGTCTTATCGTTGACGATGCCGTGGTCATGCTCGAACATGTCATGCGCCGGATGCAGGAAGGCACTGCCCGTGACACGCCGTCGATCCTGGGCGCTGCGGCAGAGATGGCAAAGCCGCTGTTCGGTTCAACTGGCGCCACCATCGTCGTGTTTCTGCCGCTCGCCTTCATATCCGGCGTCAGCGGAGGGTTTTTCAAGGCGCTTGCGGTGACCATGGTCGCAGCGCTGACAATATCGCTCCTCTTTGCGCGCTTTCTCATTCCGCTGATCTGCGCCCACTGGTTGCGACCCAGCGACGCCGAGGCTGCGGAAAGTGCGGCTGGTTGGCTGGGGAGGCTGGCAAGGCAGTATCACCGGGCGATCGGTCACGCGCTCGAACGCCCTGTCCGCTTCGCGCTCATTGTCTGCGCGGCTCTGGCAGTGGCCGGGTCGCTGGCCTGGTACAACGTCCCTTCGGGTTTCATGCCGAAGATGGACGAAGGCGGCTTTATCCTCGACTACAAGGCCCAGCCTGGTGCTGCGCTGAGCGATACGGATCGGCTTTTGCGCCAGGTCGAGACGATTATCCAGAAGACCCCTGAGGTCGCCAGCTACTCGCGGCGAACCGGTCTCCAATTGGGCGGCGGGCTGACCGAAGCCGACGAAGGCGACTACTTCATTCGCCTCAAGGGCGGTTCGCGCCGTCCCATCGAAGCGGTGATGGGCGAGATCCGCCAGCAGATCGAAGCAAAGGTGCCCGGGCTGCAGATCGAGACGATGCAACTAATGGAAGACCTGATCGGTGACCTGACCGCAGTGCCACAACCGATCGAGATCAAGCTGTTCGGCGACGACCCGGCGGCACTCGAGCAGGTGGCCAAACGGGTCGCGGAGGCTATCAGCAAGGTCAATGGCGTCGTTGAAGTGGTCGACGGCCTGCGCGTGGCGGGCGATGCCATTTCGGTGCGGGTGCGGCCTGGTGTCGCACAGCAGCACGGCCTCGATCCGGCCACGGTTGCCGGTCAGGTGGAAGGACTGGTCGGAGGCAGTCAGGCCACGAGCCTGCGGATCGGTGAGCAACTCATCGCGGTCCGCGTTCGCGGACCATTGGATATTCGCGAGCGGGCGGCCCAGGTCGCCGACCTGCCGCTGACCGCAACCGATGGGCATGTGGTTCGAGTAGGCCAGATCGCCGACGTCTCTATAATGGCTGGTCAGAAGCAGCGTACACGCGAAGACCTTGCACCGTTCATTGACGTCACGGCCAGACTTGAGGGACGCGATCTGGGCTCGGCGATGGCCGACGTTCGTGGCACTGTGGCAGGTCTGCACCTGCCGAGCTCGATCCGGGTCGATTATGGCGGCCTCTATGCACAGCAGCGCCAAAGCTTCGCGGACATGACGATGGTGTTCGTAGCGGCCCTCCTGCTGGCGGCATTACTGCTCACCCTGCTCTTCGAACGGATTGCCTGGACGCTTGCCGCGCTGGTGACAGTCTTGCTCAGTGCCGCCGCTGTATTTTGCGGCCTGTGGATTTCCGGTATCGAACTCGATGTTTCGGCCCTGATGGGGCTTACCATGGTAGTGGGCATGGTGACCGAGCTTATCGTGTTCTACCTCTCGGAACTCGATGCGGCGGCACCAACGGATGCGGCAGCGCTCACGGAGGCGGGTGACAAGCGCCTTCGCCCGATCCTGATGTCGGCGCTTATCGCCATTCTGACATTGAGTCCGCTGGCTCTCGGGATCAGCCGTGGGGCTGGCCTGCAGCAGCCGCTGGCGACAGCCATCATTTTCGGTCTGACTGCGGCCGTTCCACTCGTGCTCCTCGTGTTTCCGACACTAATCCTCGCGATTTCACGTGTGCCGGCCAAGTCAGATGGCGCTGGGCCATTGGTCTCCCCGGGGTAAGGGAAGGACACAGTGTGCCATCGCCAGCCAACATGAAGCGTCCGACGATTCCCCGCACAGTCTGGGTCCTTGGACTCGTCAGCATGTTCATGGATATTTCGTCGGAAATCGTTCATGCCTTGCTGCCACTGTTTTTGACGGTGACCCTGGGGGCCAGCGTGGCCCTCGTTGGCGTGATTGATGGCATTGCCGAGGCGACCGCATCAATTTCGAAGGTTTTCTCAGGATACCTGTCGGATCGGATCGGGCGCCGAAAGCCGCTGATCCTGCTTGGCTATGGTCTCGGCGCATTCTCCAAACCGTTGTTTGCGCTCGCGACTGGTGTTGTGCCCGTACTAGGCGCCAGGTTCGTCGATCGGATCGGCAAGGGGATGCGCGGTGCTCCGCGCGACGCATTGGTTGCTGACGTTACACCGCTGGAGATACGGGGCCGAGCCTACGGACTACGGCAATCCCTTGATACGGTGGGCGCATTCGTCGGCCCTCTTGCGGCGATTGGCCTCATGACATTGTTTTCCGACGACATCCGCGCGGTCTTCTGGGTAGCCGTCATTCCTGGGCTTGTCGCAGTGCTGCTCGTCATCGTCGGTATTGAGGGACAGCGTGGCGAATTGGCGCATGCCAAAACACGACTACCTCTGCGATTTGCGGACCTTAAAAAGCTGAGTGGTGGTTTTTGGGCGGTGGTCGGCATTGGCGTGATGTTCACAATGGCCCGGTTCAGCGAAGCGTTTCTTATCCTGAAAGCCCATGACGACGGCTTGCCTATGGCATTGGCACCGCTCGTGCTGGTTGCCATGAATCTCGTCTATTCGCTCGGTGCCTATCCAGCCGGAGCCCTCGGTGACAATGGAGGAGCCCAACGACCTTTGCTTTGCGGCCTGGCCTGCCTCGTCACCGCAGACATATTTCTGGCTTCGCCCCTTGGCCTTGTCGGCACCTTTGTTGGCATCGCGCTGTGGGGGGCGCACATGGCATTGACCCAAGGGCTGCTGGCCCAACTAGTCGCCGAACGCGCACCCGAGGCGTTGCGAGGGTCCGCCTTTGGCTTATTCAACCTTGCAACCGGTATCACGATGCTGGCCTCTAGCGTGCTCGCGGGAGCGTTGTGGGATTATGCCGGGCCGTCGGCGACATTCATCGTGGGTGGCGGGTTTGCAGGAGTAGCAGCATTGTTGATTCTGTTTCGAAAGCGTGTGTCGGTTCGACCTGGTACGTGATGGCGAAAATACGGATTGCGCTCTTGACGCTCTTCGAGGGGCACCCGAATCACGCTTAGTGGGTAGTGGGGACCTTCCGGCCTCACCGATCCGCATTTCCCTCCTGTTCGAGCATGATGACCAAAAAGGTCAAGCAGAACAGAAGCTACCTAGAAAGCTACCTAGAGAAATTTCCGCCAAGTTTACCGTGCACAGCGGTCTACATAACTCACTATAATATAACGGAAAAGTGGTGGACGCACTAGGGCTCGAACCTAGGACCCGCTGATTAAGAGTCAGCTGCTCTACCAACTGAGCTATGCGTCCACACTGCCGAACGGGCAGCTCCCGAATCGGGAGAGGCGCTGCATATAGCGGAAGTTTTGCGCCTGAAAAGGGGGAGGTTGGCCACTTGGCCGGTTCAGCCCCGCATCCCCCCGCGCGCAGCTTCGCGGTTCCAGCGGTGGACCATCATCAGCGTACCGATGCAGATCATTGCGGTGAGCATGGAGGAACCGCCGTGGCTCATCCAGGGAAGCGGCATGCCCTTGGCCGGGGCGAGGCCCATGACCATCAGCAGGTTGATCGCAATGTAGAAAAAGATCGTCGCGGTTACGCCGCCGGCCAGCAGGCCGCCAAACCGGTCCTTCGAAGCGCGGGCGACCTGGAGGCCCCAGCGCAGGATCAGGGCATACATCAGCAGCACGAACAGGCCGCCAACCAGGCCCCACTCCTCGGCCATGCTGGAGAAGACGAAATCGGTATGCGGTTCCGGCAAGTAGTTGAGGTGGCTTTGCGAGCCTTCGTTGAAACCCTTCCCGAACAACCCGCCGGAGCCGATTGCGATCTTGGACTGGCTGATGTGGTATCCGGCCCCCAACGGGTCATTTTCGGGGTCGAGGAATGTGGTGACGCGCTTCTGCTGGTATTCGTGCAGGCCGAAGAAGAACACCACCGGGGCCAGCACGACGGCGGCCGCGCCAGCACTCATGAACCACCAGAGCGGCAACCCGGCCAGGAACATGACGATGAAGGCGCTGAACACGATCGCGACCGAGGTGCCAAGGTCAGGCTGCATCAGCACCAGGGCAACCGGGAGAAGGATGAACCCGAACGCGGGCATCAGTGCCTTGAAAGTCGGGATCAGGCCAATCGGGAGGCGTGCGTAGTAGGTCGCAAGCACCAGGCAGATGGTCGGCTTCATCAGCTCTGACGGCTGCAACCGCATGAAGCCCAGCTCGAGCCAGCGCTGGCTGCCGCCCTTGACGGCGCCTACGATCTCCACCCCCAGCAACATCAGCAATACCCCGGCGAAGGCCGGGTATGCCAGCAGCATGATCAGCTCGCGGCTGAGGCGGGAAATGACCAGGGCAATGACCAGGAACACGGCGAAACGGACAAGATGGGGCAGGGCATAGGGCTGCATCGCGCCGCCGCCAGCCGAATAGAGCACCATCGCGCCAAACCCTGCCAGGAGCAGCATCGGCACCAGCATCTGCCAGGGCTGGCGCGCCAGCGGGGCGGGGATGATCGAGATCATTCTTCAGGGCCCACAGGTGCGCTGTCGACATTCTCGGAGCGGTTGATGGCGGCGTCGGTGGCGGAGGTAGCGGGCTGGGCCGCAGCCGCCCGGGCTTCGGCATCGACCTGGTTGAAGATGTCGGCCTCGCGGCGGGGCGGAGTGCGGGTAATCTCGCCGGCCTGCGCGGCGTAGGCGGCGTACTTCGCTGCGAGGCGCTGCTGCGCGGTGCCGCCCCATTGTTTTTCCAGCGCGCTCAAAGCCTCCATGCCCTTGGCCGGGTCGAACATGAAGGTCATCACGTCACGCGCGATCGGATAGGCCGCGCCCGAGCCGCCCCCATGCTCGATCACGACTGCGCCGGCATAGCGCGGCTTGTCGAACGGCGCGAAGAAGATGAACAGGCCATGGTCGCGGTATTTCCACGGGCCCGACTTGCCGTCCGAAATATTGAGCGAAACCACCTGTGCGGTGCCGGTCTTGCCGGCCATCAGAATATCGGGGATGGGCAGGCGCCCGCGCCCGGCGGTACCGGGCCCGTTGACAACATCGCTCATGGCCTGGCGGACATAGGCCACGTGATCAGGCGGAAAATCGACATCGACGAACGGCCTGGCCTTGCCCTTGATCAGGTTGGGCTCGATGTGGCGGCCCGTCGCCAGCCGGGCAGACATAACCGCCAGCTGCAACGGGTTGGAAAGCATGTAGCCCTGGCCGATGGTCGCGTTGACCGTGTCGAACGCGGCCCAGGGCTGGCCGAACTTCTTCATCTTCCATGCCGGATCGGGCACGGTCCCATAGAACTGGCTCAGCACGGGCAGGTCGAATTCCTCGCCCATGCCGCAGACCCGGGCCATATCGGCAATCGGCTGCATCCCGATCCGCTGGGCCATGTGATAGTAGTAGACGTCGCAGCTCTGATAGACGCCCATCGCCATGTCGACATGGCCGTGGCCGCGCCGGTTCCAGCAGCGGAAAACCCGGTTGCCGACCCGCAGGCCGCCGCCGCAGAACACCGTCTCGTCAGGCCTTACCCCTGCCTGAAGCAGTGCCATCGACACCATCGGTTTGACGGTGGACGCGGGTGGATAGAGCCCCTTCAGCACCTTGTTGCGCAAGGGCACGCGGTCATCGTCACGCAGCATGGCATATTCGACCCGGCCGATCCCGTCGGAAAAGCTGTTCGGGTCGAAGCTGGGCATGGATGACATGCACAGGATATCGCCCGTGTTGCAGTCCATCACGACCACCGAGCCGGATTCGAGACCGATCCGCCGCGCGGCATAATCCTGCAACGGCCCGTCAATGGTCAGCTGGACCGGTTTGCCCTGGATATCTTCGCGCGAATCGAGGTCGCGCACGATCCTGCCCGAAGCGGTGACCTCCACCCGCCGGGCGCCCGGCGTGCCGCGCAGGACGCTTTCGAACTGCTTTTCCACCCCGTCCTTGCCCAACTTGAATCCGGGGGTTAGCATCAGGGGTATGGGATCGGCCTCGTATTCCTCGGCCGATGCCGGCCCGACGTAACCGATCAGGTGGCCCACTGCCGGGCCGGTCGGGTAGAAGCGCGAATAGCCTTGCTGGGGCAGGACGCCCGGCAGCTCAGGCAGGCGCACGCTGAGGGCGGCGAACTGCTCGTAACTGAGCCCGGCGGCAACTTCGATCGGTTGGAATCCGCGCGCCTTGTCGATCTTGTCCCGCAAGTCCGACAGGGTGACGGGTTCCAGCGCCAGCACTTCTCCCAGGACATTGAGCGTGCGGTCGAGGTCACCCAGCCGTTCGGGGATCAGATCGACCCGGAAGTCAGCCCGGTTGGACGCGAGCGGGGCACCATTGCGGTCCAGAATCCAGCCGCGCCGGGGCGGTACCAGCGTCAGGTTGACCCGGTTGCTTTCGGCCTCGAGCGTGTACCGCTCGTTCTCCGCGATGGCGAGATAGGCCATGCGCGCGGCCAGCAGGACGCCGATGCCGCCTCCGACCGCACCGACAATCATGCTGCGGCGATCGAAAGAATTCTTGAGAATAGCAGTGCTGACGATCGTGCGAGACTTGGGGCGCGCCATCAATCAACCACCTTGAAGCGGGTCAGGCGAAGCCGGTCGAGGAATGCCACCATGCGGGCGATAATGGGATAGAGCAGCATCGAGAACAAGGCTTGCGGCCCCAGCGCCACCAGCCCCGGCAAACCGATCCGTGCGCCCGAAAAAAGCGCCGCCAGCAGGATATAGCTGACCAGCATGGCGCAGGCGAGCAGCCAGTCGAGGGTGAATTCACGCCAGGGCAGGCGGTATTCGATCAGCTCGATTGCCAGCAGTGCCAGGGACCAGAGAAGGATGGCGCTGCCGAAAGGCTGTCCGCTCAGCAGGTCGTCAAACATCCCCAGCGGAACCCCGGCCCAGACCGGCAGCAGACCGGGCCGAACCAGGCGCCAGCACAGCAGGATGACGAAGCCGGTCGGAGGAACCAGCGGCACGGCGCTGGCAACCGGAAGGATCTGGAGAAATGACCCGAGCAGCACCGATATCCATGGAACGGAACTGGCCAGAACGGGGGAGTGCGTGCGATTGATCCGGCTTCCGTAACGGTCCCGCCTGGCCTGCAGATTGAGCTTTTCGGTCATTCGGTGACTGCCTGCTCCACCGGGGTTTCGGCCACCCGGACCAGCTCCGTCTGCCAGAGCGGCATGACGGCGACATAATCCGTGGCTGCCGGATCACTGACCATCCGGGCCAGGGCACCGTCGCTGGTAATCTCGGTCGCCACTGCCACGGCCATGCCCGGGGCGAAGTAGCCGCCCGTTCCGCTGGTCACGAACAGATCGCCCTTGCGCACCGGGTTGATGCCAAGGTTGATCAGGCGGATCCGCAGGAAGCCGTCACCGCGCCCTTCCGCGAAGGCCACCACATCTTCGCGGGCGAGCCGTACAGGCAAGACGGACTGGGTATCGCTCAGCAGCAGGACCCGGGAACTGGACCGGCCCGTTTCCATCACCCGGCCGACCACGCCTCGGGCGCTCCGCACAGGCATCCCCGCGCGCACGCCCTGGCCTGTTCCGGCTGCGATATAGCCGAAGCGCCGGGCGCTGGAGGCGGTCGAACCAATGAATTGGGTGGTCGTGATTGCGGCACCCGTATCGGCCTGAGCGAGCCCCAGCAGGCGCTTGAGCCGCGCATTCTCCTGCTTGACGGAAGCGGCTTCTGCGAGCCGGATCCGGGCAAGCTCCATTTCCTTGCGCAAGGCGGCGTTCTGGCTGCCCGCACGCCAGAACCCTGCCAGGGTTTCCAGCACGGACTGGCTCTCGGTCCGGACTGCCGTTGTGGGCGCGGTGGCTGGCGCAACCATGGTTTGGGCCGCGCCGCGCGGCCCGGAAAAGGTGGACGGACGCCAGAGCGAGATCGCCAGCAGCAAAGCGCCGAGCAGCACGCCGAGCGCCGCCAGCACATAGCCGGTGAACAAGCCGTATTGCGCCCTGCGGGAAGTGCTGGAGCGCCGTTTGTCGGGCGGCGCCATCGCCTTACCCGGACTTAAGCGGTCATCAGGACGCCGCGATAGATCGGATCTTCCATCGCTCGCCCAGTACCGATTGCCACGCAGGACAGGGGATCTTCCGCCACCGAGACCGGCAGGCCGGTTTCCTCGCGAAGGTGGACATCGAGGCCCTTGATTAGGGCCCCGCCGCCGGTCAGCACGATACCCTGGTCGACAATGTCGGCGGCCAGTTCAGGCGCGGTGTTTTCCAGCGCGATCCGCACGCCTTCGACGATGGCGCCAATCGGTTCTGCCAGCGCTTCGGCAATGTGGCCCTGGTTGATCGTGATTTCCTTGGGCACGCCGTTGACAAGGTCACGCCCCTTGATGGTGATGATCTCGCCGATCCCGTCTTCGGGGGCCATGGCGACGCCGTAATCGCGCTTGATGCGCTCGGCAGTCGATTCACCGATCAGCAGGTTGTGGTGGCGGCGGACGTAGGAGACGATCGATTCGTCCATCTTGTCCCCGCCCGTGCGGACCGAGGTGGCATAGGCCAGACCGCGCAGCGACAGCACTGCCACTTCGGTGGTGCCGCCGCCGATGTCGACCACCATGCTGCCGACCGGCTCGGTCACCGGCATGTCAGCCCCGATTGCAGCGGCCATCGGCTCGAGGATCAGGTAGACCTGGCTGGCACCGGCGTTGGAAGCAGCATCGCGGATCGCGCGGCGTTCAACCGAGGTCGAGCCGCTGGGGACGCAGATGGTGATTTCGGGGGGGCGGAACATGCTCGTCTTGCGGCCATTCACCTTGCGGATGAATTCCTTGATCATCTCCTCGGCCCAGTCGAGGTCGGCAATCACGCCGTCACGCAGGGGGCGGATCGTCTCGATACTGTCAGGGGTCTTCCCCATCATCATCTTGGCATCGTCGCCGACGGCCTTGACCCGCTTGATCCCGTTGATCGTCTCGATTGCCACCACCGATGGCTCATTCAGGACAATGCCTTCGCCATCGACATAGACCAGCGTGTTAGCCGTCCCCAGGTCGATAGCCATGTTGCGCGAACCGAATTTGAAGAGCTTGGACAAAAAGGTCATTCGACGGGCAATCCGTGATGATACAGGGTTTCGCTCCGGTTTCCCGGAGGGCGTTCTACCCTGAGCTGGCAGGAAGTGACCGCCCTTTAACGAATGCGTGGGGAAAACGCCAAAAAATTGTGTCGACAGGCGGGGGTATTTTCCACTGCCGACCTCGAATCCGGCGCATATCACCGCTAGCGTCCCGCCATGCCCCACATTCGCCGCCTTCCCGAAGAACTCGTCAACCGCATTGCGGCGGGCGAAGTGGTCGAGCGCCCGGCTGCGGCACTCAAGGAGGTGGTCGAGAATGCCATCGATTCGGGCGCGCGGAGGATTGCGGTCAGGCTGGTCGAGGGCGGCCTTGGCCTGATCGAAGTGACCGACGACGGGTGCGGCATGAGCCCGGCCGAAATGTCGCTCGCGCTCGAACGCCATGCCACTTCGAAACTGCCTGATGACGCGATCGAGCAGGTCACCACGCTGGGCTTCCGGGGTGAGGCCCTGCCTTCGATTGCCAGCGTTTCCCGCTTCACGCTCGAGAGCCGGCCCCACGATGCGGGGGAGGGCTGGCGCAAGGTGGTCGATCACGGCCGGTTCGCGGCGGACGGGCCTGCCGCACTGCCCCCCGGCACCCGGGTGCGGATCGAGCAGCTGTTTGCCCAGGTGCCCGCGCGGCGCAAGTTCCTGCGCAGCGAGCGGAGTGAATATGCCGCCTGCCTCGATGTGGTGCGCCGTCTCGCCATGGCCCGGCCTGACCTGGCCTTTACGCTCGAGCATGGCGGGCGGCGGGTGCTGCACGCGCAAGGCGGCGAGACAGTGGCGGAGCGGGTGTCGGGCATCATCGCGCGCGAACTGTCCGACAATGGCGTGGCCATCGATCTGGAACGGGGCGACATGCGCCTGACCGGCGTGGCCGGGCTGCCGACCTACAACCGGGGCGTGGCCGACCACCAGTACCTGTTCGTCAACGGGCGCCCGGTGAAGGACCGGCTGCTGACCGGCGCGGTGCGGGGAGCCTATGCCGACATGCTGGCGCGAGACCGGCAAGCGGTGCTGGCGCTGTTTCTCGACCTTCCGCCGGAAGATGTCGACGTGAATGTACACCCGGCCAAGACCGAAGTGCGCTTCCGTGATGCGGCGGCCGTGCGCGGGTTCATCGTCTGGGGCTTACGCCAGGCGCTGAGCACAGGTGACCGGCGATCATCTCAAGGGCCTGACCGGCAGGCAATGGAGCGGTGGCAGGCCGAACCAGTGGCTCCCGCATTTCGATCCATGTTCGAAGGACAGGGCGCGGGAGATTCCCATGCCGCCCTGCGGGAACAGCCGGCCGCGTGGCGCGCGCCTGCTGATACCCCTCTGGCGGAACCGCACGGAAGGGCAGAAGAATCGGAACCTGCATCCGCCGATGCTGCGCAGTTTCCGCTCGGCATCGCGCGCGGGCAGGTTGCCAGGACCTACATCGTTGCCGAGTCTGCTGACGGGCTGGTGCTGGTCGATCAGCACGCGGCGCACGAACGGCTGGTGCTGGAGCGGCTTCGCGCCGCCGGGGCGGGAGAGGCGGTGGCCCGCGCGCAAGCCCTGCTGATCCCCGATGTGGTCGAGCTGGATGAGCCGGCCTGCGACCGGCTCGAAGCGGCCGCGCCCAAGCTGGCCGGGATGGGGCTGGGGATCGAGCGGTTCGGACCCAATGCCATGCTGGTGCGCTCGCTGCCCCATGCCCTGGCCGGTGCAGATCCCGCCAAGCTGCTGACCGATATTGCTGACGACCTGGCGCTCCACGGTGAGGCATTGCTCCTGGGAGAGAAGCTGGATCTGGTGCTGGCTACCATGGCCTGCCACGGATCGGTGCGGGCAGGGCGGACCCTCAGCGTGGCAGAGATGAACGCGCTTCTGCGCGAGATGGAGCGCACGCCGCGTTCAGGCCAGTGCAACCATGGCCGCCCGACATGGGTTAAGCTGAAGATGGATGACGTCGAGAAACTGTTCGGGAGACACTGATGCGGTTCGTGCTGATCATGGCGGTGCTGGCAGTTGCGGGATGCGGCAGCGAGGCTGACCGGCGAGACGCTGCGGCGAAGGTGGCCGAGATCGAACAGGCCAATGAAGGGGTGGCTGTGCCGCTGAAGCCTGAGCCCATCCTCTATCCCGATATCGAGCAGCACGCGCTGACCGACCCGGCCTGCGCCTTTGCCCCTGATGGCGGCGGCATGGCCCCTGTCCTGCTGGCCATGGAAGATCGCGCTGTCATGAGGCTGTCCGGCGACATTGCGGAATTTGCGCCGGACAATGGCGTGCAGAAGGGGCCGGGGGTGGCCTGGACCAGGTATGATGGGCTGGCCTACTCCATCCATTTCGGGCTCGGAGCGGAGCAGCCTGAAGAGCCGGGCGGCAAACGCTACGAAGCGACGCTGGAAGTCCGGGACGGGGCCGACCGCGCAGTCTATCGCGCGTCCGGCTATGCCCAGTGCCCGAGCTGATCAGTCGATCGGTGCGTCGGGCTCGCGCACGCGGATCAGGCCGTTCGAGACCATTTCCAGCACCACGTCGCCATGCTGGTTGAATGTCCGGCTGCGTGACTTGAAGATGCCCATGTCTCGGCGCGACTGGCTGCGCCGCTTTTCCAGGATCTCGCTTTCGACCCGCAAGGTGTCTCCCGGATAGACCGGCTTGACCCAGCGCAGCTGATCGACCCCGGGCGAGCCGAGCCCGGCCTGCGCATTGGTCTTCATGTTCTCGACCATCATCGCCATGGTCATCGAGCAGGTATGCCAGCCACTGGCCGAAATACGGCCGAAATGTGTCTGCGCAGCGGCCTCATCTGACAGGTGAAATGGCTGCGGATCGTACTTGCCCGCAAACTCCAGCACTTCCTCGCGCGTGACAACATAGTTCCCGAAGCTTTGCCTGGAACCGATTACGAGGTCTTCGAAGTACAGCATCCCGCCTCCCGCCAAATCCGCTTCGCCTCTGGCCCAAGGCGGACCGGGATGCAATCGCTCAGGCGCGGTAGCGCGGCTTGCGGCCGTCCGGCGCCAGGTCAGGAACGATGCGGTAGCGGGCGAGGATAAAGCTGAACAGGCCAAACACCAGCAACCCGAGCGCGACCCCCTGGAAGACGATCTGGTTCCCCGCCAGCGAAGTAACCGCATCACCCAGTGTCCGCACCTCTCCGGCATCGCCCGAGTAGAAACCGGCCTTCACCAGCGACCAGCCGATAACGAGGAAAACCACGGCCCGCGCAGTGTATCCGATTGCGCCCAGCACCCGCGTGCCCTCGGGCGCGCCCGCGCCAATCCGCGCCATGAAGGAACCGCTCACGCCCTTCTTTGCCTGCGAGATCGCTGCGAGGAAAAAGGCGATGCCGAGCACGCCGATTACCAGGCCGCCCAGTTGCACCGACAGCACCCCGGCCGCCGCTTCCTGCGCGCCGTCGCCGGCGCCGGATACGTCGGCGCTGGCGAGGCGATAGGCCGACCAGGCGAGCACGAGGTGGCCGATGGCGCTGCCGCCATGACCGATCCGCCTGGCCCAGCCATGCGCATCGCTGCCTTCATTCTCTACGTCGAACAGCGGGGAGCAGAACCGGAACAGGGCGTAGCCCAGCAGTCCCAGCGCCATGACCCAGAGCAGGGCAGTGCCACCCGGGAAGCCCTCGATCGCTTCGAAGATGCCATCCACCCCCTGGCTGATCTGCGCCACGTTGGTGAGCGCGATGAAGCCGAGCATGGTGTAAAAAACGGCCCGGCTGAAATAGCCGAGCCGCACCAGCCAGCGAAACTTTTCCGATTTGTCGAGCACGCGTATCCCCTATGGTTTGAGGGGTAACGCAGCAGGCCGCACTTGGCTCCTAGACGTTGAACTTGAACATCAGCACGTCGCCATCCTGCACCGCGTATTCCTTGCCTTCCTGGCGCAGTTTGCCCGCTTCCTTCGCGCCGGCTTCCCCGCCAAGCGTGATATAGTCGTCAAAGGCGATGGTCTCAGCGCGGATGAAGCCGCGTTCGAAGTCGGTATGGATTTCGCCGGCCGCCTGCGGAGCCTTGGCCCCGGAAGGGAACGTCCAGGCGCGGGCTTCCTTGGGGCCGACCGTGAAGAAGGTCTTCAGGCCGAGCAGCTTGTAGCCTGCCCGGATGACCCGGCTGAGCCCGCTTTCGGTGAGCCCGAGCGCTTCGAGAAATTCGCCCCGGTCTTCCACCGGCATGGTGACGAGTTCACTTTCGATAGCGGCCGAGACGACGACTGCCTCGGCCCCTTCGGCCTGCGCCTTTGCAAACACGAGTCTGGACATGGCGTTTCCGGTCGCGGCGTCTTCTTCTGCCACATTGCAGACATAAAGTACCGGTTTGGCGGTGAGGAGCTGGGCCTGCGCGAACAGGCGGGCTTCCTCGTCGTCCTTCGGCTCGGTCAGGCGGGCTGGCTTGCCTTCGCGCAGCAGGTCGAGCGCCTGTCCCAGCACGCTGGCCATGGCCTTGGCTTCCTTGTCACCGCTGGCAGCCTTCTTGGCCGCGGCCGGAACCCGCTTTTCGAGGCTTTCGAGATCGGAGAGCATCAGCTCTGTCTCGACCACTTCAGCGTCCGCAATCGGATCGACCCTGTTGGCGACGTGCTGGATGTCATCATCCTCGAAACAGCGCAGCACGTGGACCACCGCGTCAACTTCGCGGATATTGCCGAGGAACTGGTTGCCCAGGCCTTCGCCCTTGCTTGCGCCCTTCACCAGGCCGGCAATATCGACAAAGGCTAACTGGGTCGGAATGACCTTGGCCGACTTGCCGATTTCGGCCAGCCGTTCGAGCCGCTCGTCGGGCACGGCGACCTGGCCGACGTTCGGCTCGATCGTGCAGAACGGATAGTTCGCAGCCTGTGCGGCCTGCGTCTCGGTCAATGCATTGAACAGCGTGGACTTGCCGACATTGGGCAGTCCGACAATTCCGCAACGGAAACCCATCGAAAACTCCGGTGATAGCTTTGGCGGCGGCCCTTAGCCGCCTGCCGCGCACAACGCCAGTCAGACGTTATGCACCGCGCGCACCAACGGCCCAAGGGTGGGCGAGCGGCCAAGCCATTCGACCTGGGTTTTTGCGCTCACATCGTTGATCGCGACCTGCGGCTTGGGGCCAGGGTGGACAGGGACGCGCAAGGGGCGGGTTCCGGCGGGCAGGGCGATGATCCGGGCAATCTCGCGCGGCACGTCCATCGGGTCGGCGCTGCGTCCGGAGCCGTCTTCCACGCCCATCCGCGCGACCTGCTCCGGATAGCCGGCCGCGTGCGCCGCTTCCGCGCGCGCTTTCAGCGCAGAGGAATAGGCGTTGCGATTGACCCATACGTCGGTCGGATAACCCCCGGGCTGGATGATCGTGACATCGATCCCGTGCGGCACAAGTTCGTAAGCAAGCTGTTCGCTCATCGCCTCCAGCGCAAACTTTGTGGCGGAATAATGGCCAGAATATGGCGCAATTACGCGCCCGAGCTGGCTTGATATCTGGAACAGTTGGCCGGACTTGCGCGTCCGCATTCCGGGCAGGACTGCGCGCGCCATGCGGTGGCAGCCGAACACGTTGGTATCGAAGATCAGCCGGGTCGCCTCCATGTCCTGCACCTCAACCGGGCTGGTGATGCCGATCCCGGCATTGTTGACCAGCACATCGAGCGGGCCGCCGTTGATCCGTTCGGCCTCGGCCACCCCGGGGGCAACCTGTTCGTCCGACAGGACATCGATTTCGATCAGGTGGATATCGAGTCTGTCCGCTGCGGCCAGTGCGCGCAGTTCCTCGCCTTCCGGGCGAGGGAGGCCGCGCATGGTGGCGAAAACCCGGGCACCGCGGCGGGCGAAATACTCGGCCCCGAGCCTCCCGAAACCGGACGAGGAGCCCGTGATCAGGATCGCCTTGCCCGTGAGGTCGGGTTCGCCGGTAGCAGCGCGCAAAGGGGCCGCAGAGGTGGCGGCAAGGGCGGAAGCGGCGGCAGCACCGGCAAGCAGGCTGCGGCGGTCAAGCTGGGGCATGGGGAAATCCTCGGCTGCTGATGGGATCAGCCGAGGTTATGCAGCTTTCGCCAATGCGCAAGCTCTCGCGGGTGTTTCAGGCGCACAACCTTGCCAAGCCAGGGGGAAATGGCTGCTTCGGTGCGGGGACGCGGGCCGAGGTTCCAGTTGACCACGTAGAGGAAGAACGCGAGGTCGAACCGTTCAGGGCAATCCTGCGGCATGTCGGGGCGGGACCGGCCGCGATGGGTCCAGATGCGGCGAACCAGCCGCCACAGGCACAGCGTGATCGGGAAATCGAGGTAGAGCACGGTATCCGCCCGTTCGAGCCGAGGCCCCAGCGTGCTGCCGTAATTGCCCTCGATCAGCCAGCGTTCGCCCGCGACGGCCTCACCGATCCGGCGATGCAGTTCGGGCTTTTCCGTCTCGATCCAGCCGGGCTGCCAGCCGAGCTGGTCCATGTGGACCAGCGGCAGGCCCATGCGCGGCGCCAGTTCGCGGGCGAGGGTGCTCTTGCCCGAACCGCAGGGGCCGATGATGAGGACGCGGTTCATTCGGCGCTCGCTTCCGCCTGCTGGCGCCTCAGCGCCTCACGCCATTTGCGCTTGAGGTAAGCGGCCAGCTCTGTCGGGTGTTTCTCCATCGGGGTGGGGATCTGATAGCCTGCCAACCATAAGCGGTGCCAGTGGCGGCGGGGCAAGCGCGATCCATCTACCTCGATCAGCACGTGATAACCGATGCCCCTGGGGTTGTGGACTCTCGATATGCGGGTGATTTCCCGCCAGCTTATGTCGTGGGTCCAGAGATTACCGACCAGACGCAATGATCGGCTGTCGATCTCCAGGCGAAAGGTGCACAGAAGATTCAGCATCAGGACGCCAGCGAACAGGAAAACGCCGGCGCCAGCGATGATGATGGGGCCTTTCCACCACCCGCCCGGCTCGTTCAGCAGATCAATCCCGGCCGATCCCATGGCAACGCCGATTGGTGGAAGGAACAGGAGCGGAAAGACGAAGAGCAGATGCCCCCACCAGCGCATCCTGATGACAGTCACCTTGCCGCTCACGCCTCACCCCTGCATCCGCAGCGCATATTCGTTCATGAAGCGCGCGTCGTCGCCTTTGGCGAGCCATTCCGCCTCCGCGCCGATGGCGCCGAGCATGGCGGCAAGGTCGTCCATTTCCGCCTTGGCGTAGTTGCCCAGCACATGGCCGGTGACCCGGTCCTTGTGCCCCGGATGCCCGATCCCGATCCGCACGCGGCGGAAGTCAGGACCCAGATGCTGGTTGATGCTGCGCAGCCCGTTGTGCCCGGCCAGCCCGCCGCCGACGCGCACCTTGACCCGAAACGGATCGAGGTCGAGTTCGTCATGGAACACGGTCAGCGCGTCCGGTTCCAGCTTGTAGAAGCGCAGCGCCTCGGCCACCGCGCGGCCGCTCTCGTTCATGAAGGTGGCGGGCTTGAGCAGCAGCACCTTGTGCGTGCCGATCCGCCCTTCCTGGGTCCAGCCGGAAAACTTCTTCTGCACCGGGCCGAAGCCATGCATCTCCGCGATCACGTCGCAGACCATGAAGCCGATGTTGTGCCGGTGCATCGCATATTGCGGACCGGGGTTCCCGAGGCCTGCCCAGATTTGCATGGGTCCGCTCCTAGCTGTGCCCCGGCCAAAAGAAAACGCCGGTTCCGCGAGGGGAACCGGCGCTTTCGCTATCTGTCAAAACGGTGAGGCTATCAGCCTTCCGCTTCGGCCTCAGCTTCGCCTTCAGCGGCTGCCGCACCTTCAGCCCGCTTGAGCGCCGAGGGGGCGACCAGCGTGGCGATGGTGAAATCGCGGTCGGTGATGGCGCTGAGCGAACCTTCGGGAAGGGTCACTTCGCTGATGTGGATCGAATCGCCCACGTCCTTGCCGGTCACATCGATGGTGACTTCGGACGGGATGCGGTTGGCATCGCACACCAGTTCAAGTTCGTGACGGACGATGTTGAGCACGCCGCCCTTCTTGAGGCCGGGGCTGGCTTCTTCGTTGATGAACACGACCGGGACCTGCACGTCGACCTTCGAGTCCTTGTTCAGGCGCAGGAAGTCGACATGGAGCGGACGGTCGTTGACCGGGTGCTGCGCCACATCCTTGGGAAGGGTGTTGATGCGCTTGCCGCCGATTTCGATCGTGACGATCGAGTTCATGAAATGCCCGGTCATCATTTGCCGGAACAGTTCCTTGCCCTCGACATGAATCAGGATGGGTTCTTCCTTGCCGCCATAGATAACGGCGGGAACGCGGCCTTCGCGACGCAGTGCACGGGAGGCTCCCTTGCCAGCCCGTTCGCGCGTCTCGGCCGGCAGGGTCAGAGCGTCGCTCATGGGTCTTGCCTTTCGGATTGCATTGATTGTGCCTGTCTCGGTCCGCCACGCCTCCAGGGATGACCATGGCGCCGAAGGGCGGCCCTATAGCGGGCGCAGGGGGAAATGCAAGCGCGCTTACCGCAAGGCGCGGACAGTGAAGCCGCGCGCTTCGAGCAGGGCCGCCAGCCCGTCAGGCCCGGGCAGGTGCCCGGCGCCGACCGCGACGAGAACCGTGGGCGTATCATCCAGCATGGCGGCAATCCGGGGTGCCCAGGCTGCATTGCGCCGGGTCAGCAAGGTCTCGCGCAGCTCGGGATCGGCCAGCAAGGCGGACTGACCGGGGTCGATCACCTGCTCGATATCGCCCGCCAGCCAGGCCCGGGCAAGATGGCCGGGATCGTCCTGCCAGCGCATGTGATCTTTAACCAGTGCAGCCAGCATGTCGCGCTGGTCCTGTTCGGGCAGGGTGTCGAACAGGGCAAACTGAGCCGACAGGCCCTCCAGCTCCACCACCTCACGCCCGCGGAACTGGCGCAGCAGAGCCCGGTCGATCCCGTTGGCACTGTCACCGTGGCGCAATGACTGGGCCAGCATCAGCGCCGCAGCCCAGGTGTCGACCTTGCGCAGCTCTTCCTCACTCCACCCGCTCCGGTCGATCAGCTCGGCCAGGGCAGGGCGGATATCGGCGGAAACCCGGTCGAGGATATGGGGTTGGCCTTGCGCAGCCGCCCTTGCGTTGAACAAGGCGGTTGCCCCAGCGCGGTCTTCCAGGTTGGCAATCTCGACCACCAGCAGGTCCGCTTCAGTGACTGCCCGCTCGATCGCGGGCGTTTGCCATTCGGTGTCGTCCGGCAGCGCGTGGATGGTGCCGAACAGCCAGCCCTCCACCGATCCGTCTGCCGAAGCCAATTCGTAGAGGATCGGGGAGGGCGGCGGCGCGTCAGGGTCCGGCTTGCCGCAGGCTGACAGCAGCAACGCTGCCATCAGCCCGAAAGCAAGCCGAAGTGCCCCGGTCATTGCACCCGCGCGGTGGTGATGCCGCGCTGGGCGAGCAGATCCTGCACGCTGCGCTCACCGGCAAGGTGGCCTGCGCCGACCGCCATGAAGACCGTGCCCGGCGCATCGAGGCGGGTGTCGATCCATTCGGCCCAGTTGGCATTGCGCGAATAGAGCAGTGCTTCGGCAACTGCGGGATCGCCCATTTCCTCGTTCATGATCGCGGCCAGGCCGGCATCGTCGCCTTCGGCCCACTTGGCCACCATGGTGTCGAGCGTCGGCACGATATCGCCAGCTGTGGACGCAGCGGCAATCAGGAACTCGATCTGGGTTTCCTGCGGCATGCCGTCAAACATCCCGAGCTGGAAGGCGATCGTTTCGAGCGAGCCGGTGGCCTTTTCCGGGCCCGCCAGCTTCATCAGCTGCTTCTCGACCCCGGCGTCAAGCGTATAGCCTTGCTGGAGCAGCGGAATGACGGTCAGCGTAAGCCCGGCCATCCACGGCTTGAACGCATCGAACGCGGGTGCCGGAATGCTCAGCTTGGCGAGTGCCGCTTCATAGGCGGCCTTGTCTTCCTCGCTGAGCAGGGCGCGCAGGTTGCCGCCTTGGCCCAGCATGCCCTTCTGCATCGCCATCTGCTGCATTTCGGCATCCGCCTGCGGGCCCATCGGGATCTCGGTGACCAGCACATCCGAAGCGGCGAGCGCATCGCTGACGGAGCCGGTGAACCATTCGATGCCTTCTGGCAGGATGTGGACCGTGCCGAAGAGGTAGATCGTGGTATCTTCATCAGCCACTTTCCAGAGGGCAGGCTTGGCCTTGACCGCAGCTTTCGGTGCGGCTGCCGGAGCAGCTTCGGTAGCCTCGGCAAAGGCGGGCGCACCGAGGAACAGGGTGACGGTTGCAGTACCAAGGGCGAGGGTGGACAAGAGTTTCTTCATGGTCGGTTCCTTTGGTTTGGGGAGTGTATCAGCGTCGAAGGGTCAGCGTAATCCGGCCTTGCGGGCCAGGTAGGCGATTGTTGTGGCAATCAGGGTGGCGGCCATGACCGCGTACTGGTCCGGCTCCGAAGCCAGGCCGACATCGTGAAACAGGTACCACGATCCGAACACGACGATGTAGGTGTAGAGCCCGATGGTGCTGGCCCAGAGGTTATCGAGCAGGTCCAGTTCGTCGATCCGGCGGAAGTAATCGCGGGTGAACCAGGCAAATCCCAGGATGACGACGGCCCAGAGCGCGATCAGCAGGCCACCGGGCAGGATACCCTCGGCAACAAAGGCTGCGGCCACGCCGCTCATCATGCCGGCGACGAAGCCGGCGAGCAGGGCGAGAGCCACATAGCGGAAGAAGGCCGAGCGGCGGGCCTTGAGCCGTGCTTCACCGCTCACAGGCGCGGCAGTATCATTCACCGTCATTAAAAATCTCCTCGATTGGCATGTCGAACAGCCGCGCGATGCGGAAGGCGAGCGGCAGGGATGGGTCGTGCTTGCCGGTCTCGATGGCGTTGACCGCCTGGCGGGACACATCGAGACGACCGGCCAGCTCTGCCTGGCTCCAGTCGCGCTCGGCGCGCAGCACTTTGAGTCGGTTGTTCATTCCGGTCCTCCTGCCGCCCACCGGTCGCGCAGGTAAGAGTAGGCGTAGCCGAGGTGGAACAGCAGGGTGAGGATCATCGCCAGCAGGAGGGCATCCTGCGCAAGTACGGCCAGGCCGGGGATCCAGCGGGCTGCCAACGCTGTCTCGGTCTGAGCCCACAGCAGCAAAAGAAGGGTGCCGAGCCCGAGCGCCATCAAGCGCAGGCCGGAGCTGGTAAGCTGGTTGTAGTAGTCGTCGGTTCGACCTTGGATGCCGGCAACGACAAGTGCGCCAACCATTCCGCCGACAAGCCAGCCCAGCATGATCGTCGCTATGCCGTTGATATGCAGGAACAGCGCCGCGATGTTACCGATTCCGCTGAGCAAGGTCAGTGCGTAGACCCGCTCGCGCTGGTCCTGCCGCGCTTTCTCGGCGTCGCGATAATTCGGATTGTAAGCCATTACTGTTGCCCTCGCCAAACGGACCAATCGGCCGGCCAAGTGCCGGATGTCAGGTTTCCCTTACTTAATGTCGTGATTCGCTGACTATGTCAACACTACCTTACAAAAAGTCGCACCTGTCTGACACCAAGCCCGGTAGCGCGGCCTGTTCTGGTCTGGTATCGCGGGGGCAGGGAGAGCAAGCCATGACCACGATCCACACCACGATCCATCGGCGCACTTGCCATATCTGCGAGGCCAATTGCGGCGTGCTGGTGGAGCTTGACGGGCGCAAGGTCGTGTCGATCAAGGGTAACCCCGATCACGTGCTCAGCCGCGGGCACATTTGCCCCAAGGCGACCGCGATTGCCGACCTGCAGGATGATCCCGACCGGCTGCGCCGCCCGGTCAAGCGGGTCGGCGACACCTGGCAGGAACTCGATTGGGAGACGGCCTTTCGGGAAATCGCCGCCAGGGTGGTGGCGCTGCAGAACGACGGTGCCCGCGCGGCGTTCTATCGCGGTAATCCCGGCGCGCATGACTACGCCCTGTCGACCCAGTCAGGCTATCTCCAGCGGGCGGTCGGGGCGCGGGGGACGTTCTCCGCCTCCACCCTCGACCAGATCCCGCACCATTATGTGCAATACGAAATGTACGGCCACGTCAGCCTTGCGGCGGTGCCTGACATTGACCGGTCGCAGCTGATCGTGATCGTCGGGGGCAATCCGATGGCATCGAACGGCAGCCTGTGGACCGTGCCCGATTTCAGGAACCGGGTGAAGGAAATGCAGGCGCGCGGGGGCAGGCTGGTGGTGGTCGATCCGCGCCGGACCGAGACCGCCAAGGAGGCCGACCAATGGGTGCCGGTGCGCCCGGCGACCGACACCGCATTGCTGCTCGGCATTCTCCAGTGCGTTCTGGCAGAGGGTGACACGCTGCGTCCTGGCCTCGCTGAACTGGTTGATGCCAGCTGGGCACGGGTCAAGCCGCTGGTCGACGGGTTCGACCTCGACCGCCTCTCGGCACATTGCGGCGTCCCGGTCGACACAATCCGCGCACTGGCGGCAGAGCTCAGTGGCGAGAAGACGGCGATCTACGGCCGGATGGGCGTCTCGGTGTGCGAATTTGGTGCGCTCAACCAGTGGCTGATCCAGCTGATCAACCTCGCCACCGGCAACCTGGACCGCGAAGGCGGCACGATGTTCCCGCAGCCACTGCTCGACCTCGTCGGGCAGGTCGGGCGCGGGGGCGTGAAGACGGTGGAAACCGCGCGCGGCACTTTGCCTTCGGTCATGGGCGAAATCCCGACCATCGCCTTTGCCGACGAGCTGACCCGGCAGGATGACCAGCGCATCCGCACCCTGTTCGTGATCGCCGGCAACCCGGTTCTGTCTGCGCCGCATGGCACCCGGACCGAAGCCGCGCTCGCCGGCCTCGACCTGATGGTGGCGATGGACATGCATGTGACCGAGACCAGCCGCCACGCGCATTACATCCTGCCCCCGTGCGGCCCGCTGGAGAAGGACCACTTCTCGTTCTTTTTCGGCCCGCTGGCGGTGCGCAACTTCGGCGCCTATTCCGCCCCCACCTTGCCGATGGAGGAAGGCGCGAAGGCCGATTGGGAAATCGCCAGCGAGCTCGCCGCCGCAATTTTCGAAGCGCGGGGCAAGGGCGTGCCCAACTTCGAAACCCCGCGCGAACGGCTCGACGCAATGCTGCGCGCCTCGCCTGCGGGGATGACGCTGGCCGAAGTCGAACAGCGTCATGACGGGGTCGACCTCGGCCCGCTGCAACCCTGCCTCAAGGACCGGCTGCTGACGGACAACCGCCTGCTCCACGCGGCACCCGATGATCTGCTGGAGGAGGCGGCACGGTTCGCCATGACGCTCGATGCGACGCCGTCCGACGCGCTGAGCCTGATCGGTCGGCGGCACGTGCGCTCCAACAACTCGTGGCTCCACAACAGCCAGCGCCTGGTCAAGGGACCGGACCGGTGCACCCTGATGATCCACCCTGACGATGCCGCCGCGCGAGGGCTGGCGGATGGCGACCTCGCCCGGGTGGCCAGCCGGGTCGGCGCGGTCGAGGTCGCGGTGGAGGTGACGCAGGACGTCATGCCCGGCGTGGTCAGCCTGCCGCACGGGTGGGGACATAACCGCGCCGGGGTCAGCTGGCAGACCGCCGCGGCCCATGCCGGTGTCTCGCTCAACGACCTGACCGATCCGGAACGCTATTGCCGCCTGTCGGGCAATGCGGTGCTTAACGGCACTCCGGTGACCGTTGCGCGGGCGGAGGAAGCCGTCGCCGCCGAGTAGGGTCCGCCCGCTCCGGCATTGACCCTTTCCGGGGCTTGGGCCATGGCGCGCGCCATGTTCACGCCGCCACCTCGCGACCCGTCGAAGTCCTTCCAGGACATGATCCTTGCCCTCCATGACTACTGGAGCGCGCAGGGCTGCCTGATCCTCCAGCCCTATGACATGCGGATGGGGGCGGGCACGTTCCACACCGCCACCACCCTGCGCGCGCTGGGGCCGGAGCCGTGGAACGCCGCCTTCGTCCAGCCCTGCCGCCGCCCGACCGACGGGCGCTATGGCGAGAACCCCAACCGGCTGCAGCACTATTACCAGTACCAGGTGATCCTGAAGCCGAGCCCGGCCGATATCCAGGACCTCTATCTCGAAAGCCTCGGCGTGATCGGGATCGATCCGCTCAAGCACGACATCCGCTTCGTCGAGGATGACTGGGAAAGCCCCACACTGGGCGCCTGGGGGCTGGGATGGGAGGTCTGGTGCGACGGGATGGAAGTGACCCAGTTCACCTATTTCCAGCAGATGGGCGGGTTCGATTGCAAGCCGGTGGCAGGCGAGCTGACTTACGGCCTCGAACGCCTCGCGATGTACATCCAGGGCGTCGACAACGTCTATGACCTCGCGTTCAACACGCAGGGCGTCAGCTACGGCGAGGTGTTCCTCGAGAACGAGCGCCAGATGTCGAAATGGAACTTCGAGGTGGCGGATACCGATACCCTGTTCGAGGGCTTCCGCCGGGCCGAGGCCGAATGCCAGCGCTCGCTTGCAGCCAACGTCCCGATCGCTGCCTACGAGCAGGCGATCGAGGCCAGCCACCTGTTCAACCTGCTCCAGGCGCGCGGCGTGATCAGCGTGCAGGAGCGCGCCAGCTACATGGGCCGGGTGCGCGATCTCGCCCGCGGCAGCTGCGAGGCGCACATGGCCAAGGAAGCGCCGCGCTGGGCCGAAACCTATCCGGAGTGGGTCAAGTGACAGACTTCCTGCTTGAACTTCGCTCCGAAGAAATCCCCGCCCGGATGCAGGCAGGTGCGCGGGCAGAACTGGAAAAGCTGTTCCGCCGCGAGATGAACGCCGCCGGCGTTGCCGTGGGTGACCTCACCGTCTGGTCGACCCCGCGCCGCCTCGCACTGATCGCACGCGGCCTGCCGCTGGCGACCGAAGCGGTCAGCGAGGAAGCCAAGGGGCCGCCGGTCGGTGCGCCCGATGCGGCGGTGGAGGGGTTCTGCAAGAAGAACGGCGTCACCCGCGATCAGCTGGAGGCGCGCGACGTGAAGGGCCGCGCAACCTGGTTCGCGGTGATCGACAAGCCCGGCCGCAAGACCAGCGATGTGCTCGCCGCAGCGATCCCCTTGATCGTGCGCGATTTCTCCTGGCCCAAGTCGATGCGCTGGGGCGCAGCCTCGGTCAGCACGGAAAGCCCTCGCTGGGTCCGCCCGCTGTCCGGCATCGTCGCCATCTTCGGCGAGGATCTGGTGGAGTGTGAAGTCGGCGATGTGCGTTCGGGCTATGCCACGCTCGGCCACAGGTTCCACTGCCCGGGCGAGATCACCATCGGTTCGGCCGGCGACTATCAGGAAAAGCTGCGCGCCTGCCACGTGATCGTGGACCACGCTGAACGGCAGGACATGATCCGCGCCGGTGCCGCCAGCGCCGCTGCCGAGGCCGGGCTGACACTGGTCGCGGACGAGGGGCTGGTGATCGAGAACGCCGGGCTGACCGAATGGCCAGTGCCGCTGCTCGGCCGGTTCGACGAGGCGTTCCTCGACGTGCCGCCCGAAGTGATCCAGCTCACCGCGCGGGTGAACCAGAAGTATTTCGTGTGCACAAAGCCCTCTCCCCTTCAGGGGAGAGGGTTGGGAGAGGGGGACGGACATGACCGTTCCGCCATTCCCCTCTCCCCGACACTCTCCCCTGAAGGGGAGAGGGAGTCATTGGCCAACGCCTTCGTCTGCACCGCGAATATCACCGCAGAGGATGGCGGGGCGGCGCTGGTCGATGGCAACCGCAAGGTGCTGGCCGCGCGGCTTTCCGATGCGCGGTTCTTCTGGGAGCAGGACCGCAAGACGCCGCTGGCCGAACACGCGAAGAAGCTCGAACGGATTACCTTCCACGAGAAGCTGGGCACCGTGGCCGACAAGGTGGAGCGGGTGGCCAAGCTGGCGCGCTGGCTGTGCGAGGAGGGGATAATCCTCCCCGAAACGGGGAGGGGGACCAGCGAAGCTGGTGGAGGGGCACCCTCCGCGAGGCAGACGGTGCCCCTCCACCATCCTGCGGATGGTCCCCCTCCCCCGGTGGGGGAGGAACGTGCGCGCCTCGCCGACCTCGCCGAACAGGCCGCACGGCTGTGCAAGGCCGACCTCGTCACCGACATGGTCGGCGAATTCCCCGAACTGCAAGGCCTGATGGGCGGCTATTACGCCCGCGCCGAGGGTCTGCCCGATGCCGTGACCGACGCAATCCGCGATCACTACAAGCCGGTCGGGCAGGGCGACGAAGTGCCGACTGCGCCGGTGACGGTGGCGGTGTCGCTGGCGGACAAGCTGGATACGTTAGTCTCATTTTTTGCCGTAGATGAAGTCCCGACCGGATCGAGAGATCCTTTTGCGCTACGTCGCGCGGCTCTCGCCGTTATCAGCACGCTTAGTACGCTAAATCTACGACTGCCACTTGCCCCCGTTATTGCCCTTTGTCTTGACGGTTTGAAGCCACGCGCTGAGGAATTGTGGCGCCACTTCGATGAAGTCGTAGCTCCGACAGAGCGTCAAAATCTGGCTGGCCCCGATGATCTCGTCACTTTCTCGTCAGACCAGCCTTGGTCGGATGTCGTCGCTACCATCAGCACGGCAGGAACCGTAAGAAATGTTCGAATTTCGCAATCGCAAACGGCAATCAGTTTCTGGCTAAATCGGCGGCTGAAGAACTTTGAATCCGCGCAAGGTCAAACGCTCCTCGACTTCTTCGCCGACCGCCTCAAAGTCCAGCAGCGCGAAGCCGGTGTTCGCCACGACCTGATCGATGCGGTCTTCGCGCTCGGCGGTGAGGACGATCTCGTCCGCCTGCTCGCCCGCGTCCATGCGCTGCAGGCTTTCATGACCAGCGAGGACGGCACCAACCTCCTCGCGGGCTACAAGCGGGCCGCCAACATCCTCAAGAAGGAAGACTGGCACGGGCTGGAGGGCGAGATTTCCCGCACCGGCGAGGAAGACCCGCTGGCCATGGTCGATGATCCCGACATGAAGGCGGTGGTCGAGGCCAAGATGGCCGAGCGCCATGCGAAAGAACTTTCCTACACCCCCGAAGCTGCGGAAAAGGCGCTGCTCGACGCACTCGATGCGGCCGAGCCGCAGGCCGGGGCTGCCGTGGCGGCGGAGGATTTCGCCGGGGCCATGGCGGCGCTGGCGAGCCTGCGGGAACCGATCGACCGTTTCTTCGATGAAGTGACAGTAAATGCGGATGAAGAAATCAAACGCACCTCGCGCCTCGCGCTGCTTGCCCGGTTCCGGGATGCGGTGCACAGGGTCGCGGACTTCAGCCGGATCGAAGGGTAACCCCCCCGGGGGGGGGCATACCTGCAAGCCGGGCCCTGCCGGCGCTATAAAAGCGCCAATATTACAGCAGGATATTTGGGTTACTTGAACTTGACACGGTGTCAATTTCGTCAAGCATAAGGGGATCAATCCGGTGCAGACGGTCTATACATTCGGTGGCTCGGCGGATCACTCGGACCCGCGCCAGAAGGACAAGACCGTGGTCGGCGGCAAGGGTGCAAACCTGGCCGAGATGGCCAGCATCGGCCTGCCGGTCCCCCCGGGCTTCACCCTGACGACCGAGGAATGCGTCCGCTACCTGGCCGAAGGCGGGGCTTTCCCTGACAGCCTCCACACTGCCGTTGCCGCTGCGCTCCGGCATATCGAAGCAACCGTGGGCAAGCGGTTCGGTGACAAGGACAACCCCTTGCTCGTCTCGGTCCGCTCCGGCGCCCGCGTCTCGATGCCGGGGATGATGGACACCGTCCTCAACCTGGGCCTCAATGACGAGACGGTGGAAGGCCTCGCTCGCGTCTCCGGCGATCCGCGTTTCGCCTGGGACAGCTACCGCCGTTTCATCCAGATGTACGGCGACGTGGTGCTAGGCATCGATCACGGCCTGTTTGAAGAGGCGCTGGAAATCGCCAAGGAAGACAAGGGCCTCTACGCCGATACTGAGATGGATTCTGAAGACTGGCAGGCGCTGGTCGCGCAGTACAAGGGCATCGTCGCAAGCGAACTGGGCCGGGACTTCCCGCAGGATGTCGATGAGCAGCTGTGGGGCGCGATCCGCGCCGTGTTCGACAGCTGGGACAGCGATCGGGCCAAGGTCTACCGCCGCCTCAACGACATTCCGGGTGACTGGGGCACCGCGGTCAACGTGCAGGCGATGGTGTTCGGCAACATGGGCGAAACCAGCGCCACCGGCGTCGCCTTCACCCGCGATCCCGCCACCGGCGAGCGCGCCTATTACGGCGAGTACCTGATCAACGCCCAGGGGGAAGACGTGGTGGCGGGCATCCGCACCCCGCAGTACCTCACCCGCGCTGCCCGCAAACTGGCCGGGGCCAAGCCGCTGAGCATGGAAGAGGCCATGCCCGATGCCTATGGCGAGCTGGCCCGCGTGTTCGACCTGCTGGAGCGCCACTACCGCGACATGCAGGACATCGAGTTCACCGTTGAACGCGGCCACCTGTGGATGCTGCAGACCCGTTCGGGCAAGCGCACCGCCAGGGCGGCGCTGCGGATGGCGGTCGACATGGTGGGCGAAGGGCTGATCAGCCAGGAAGAGGCGATCCTGCGGGTCGATCCGATGGCGCTTGACCAGCTGCTCCATCCCACGCTCGATCCCGATGCCCCGCGCGAGGTGCTGACCACCGGCCTGCCGGCTTCCCCCGGCGCGGCCAGCGGCAAGATCGTGCTCGATGCCGACACCGCCGAGCTGTGGTCCGGCCGGGGGGAGAAGGTGATCCTGGTCCGGGTCGAGACCAGCCCTGAGGACATTCACGGCATGCACGCCGCAACCGGCATCCTGACCGCGCGCGGCGGGATGACCAGCCACGCGGCCGTGGTGGCGCGCGGCATGGGTCGCCCCTGCGTTTCGGGCGCATCCGCCGTATCGATCGACCTCAAGGCGCGGACGCTGCGGATCGGCTCGCTGGAGATGCGCGAAGGCGACACGATCACGCTCGACGGGGCCAAGGGCCAGGTCATGCGCGGCGAGGTCAAGACGATCGAGCCGGAACTAGCGGGCGACTTCGGCACCCTGATGGAATGGGCCGATGTCCACCGCCGGATGGGCGTGCGGACCAATGCCGAAACCCCCGCCGACTGCCGCATGGCGCGCAGCTTCGGCGCCGAAGGGATCGGCCTGTGCCGGACCGAGCACATGTTCTTCGATGCTTCCCGCATCAGCGCTGTGCGCGAGATGATCCTGGCCGACAGCGAAGCCGGTCGCCGCGCGGCGCTGGCCAAGCTGCTGCCCGAACAGCGCGCCGATTTCCGCGAGATTTTCGAGGTCATGGTTGGCCTGCCGTGCACCATCCGCCTGCTCGACCCGCCGCTGCACGAATTCCTGCCGCACGGCGATGCCGAGTTCGAGGAACTGGCCAATGTCACCGGGCTGGGCGTCGACCACCTCAAGCGCCGCGCGGGCGAGCTGCACGAGTTCAACCCGATGCTGGGCCATCGCGGCTGCCGGCTCGGCATCACCTATCCCGAAATCTACGAAATGCAGGCACGCGCCATTTTCGAGGCTGCCTGCGACGTCGCCGAGGCGAGCGGCGAGGCTCCGGTGCCCGAAGTGATGATCCCGCTGGTCGCCACCCGGCGCGAGCTGGAACTGCTGCGGGCTCTGGTCGACCGGACAGCGCAGGACGTGTTCAGCGAGCGCGGGCGGACCGTGGAGTACCTCGTCGGCACCATGATCGAGCTGCCGCGCGCCGCGCTGATGGCGGGCGAGATTGCCGAGGAAGCGCGGTTCTTCAGCTTCGGCACCAACGACCTGACCCAGACTACCCTGGGCGTGAGCCGGGACGATTCGGCGCGGTTCCTGGGGCCGTACGTCGACAAGGGCATCTTCGCGCGTGACCCGTTCGTCAGCCTCGACATCGAAGGCGTCGGCCAGCTGGTCGAGATGGCGGCGGAGCGGGGCCGGGCGACGCGGGCGGATATCAAGCTGGGCATCTGCGGCGAACATGGCGGCGATCCGGCCAGCATCGCGTTCTGCGAAAAGGTCGGCCTCGATTACGTCAGCGCCTCGCCGTACCGCGTGCCGATTGCAAGGCTGGCAGCAGCGCAGGCTTCGCTGAAAGGCGGCTAGCCCCAGCCGGTCAGCACGATCAACTCGAACGTCTCGGTGACCTTGCCGTCGGCATCGGCGCGGGCCAGGAAGGCGGCGCGGGCCCGGTCCACCGCAGCCTTGCCGAGCGGGGGTGGGGCGGAAGCCAGCGCATTGGTCAGCCCCTGGTCGCGCAGGTCCGCCACCAGCCGGTCGAGCGAGCCATAACGGACCTTGAGCGGGAAGTGGTCTGCCACCTGCCGCCGGAAGCCGGCGCGCTGCATCAGGGCGGCAGCAGCACGGATGTCGATCATCGGGTGCATCCGCGCCGCCGGGCGGTCCGGCTCAGCCTGATACAATGCCTCGCGCAGGGCAGGCAGGCTGCCCGCGCCCAGCAGGCCGATGATGGCCAGCCCGTCCGCCTCCAGCGCGTGGCGGATATGGAGCAGGGCGCCGGGCACGTCATTGACCGTGTCGAGCAGGCCGAGGCTGACGAGCAGGTCATACCGGCCCGGCAGCACGGCCTCCTCGTCCAGCGTCACCGGGCTGGCATAGTCGAGCTGGGGAATGCGGGATTCCAGCAGCCGGGCCGCCTGGGCACTCGGGTCCCCGATCAGCAACCCGGTGCGCGCTTCGTGCCGGATGAAGCCGAGCCGGTCCTCGATTTCCTCGGCGAAGACTTCGAACAGGAACCCGGCAGCGTGGCCTGTTCCCTGCCGCGCGGCCGCACGCTGCCACCGGCTGCGGCGGCGCTCGGGCGAGAAGATCCGGGGGACGGTGACGGGCGGCTGCATCCGTCAATCACTGCCTGCCTTGTCAGCCGCTTGCAAGCAGTCCAGCATCGCCGCGTGTCGCACGCTGCCTTCCTGCGCGAATCCCTCGCCCCGCTGGTCGATCTCGTATTCCCGCCGCGCTGCCCGCTTTGCGGTGAGGGGATCGGGCAGCAGACCGGCCTCTGCGCGGCGTGCTGGAGTACGCTGGTCATTCCGGCCGCTCCGCTCTGTTCGCGCTGCCAGCGCCCTTTGCCGGAGAGTGCGGGGGAGGGGGATGCCCAGTGCGCGCCCTGTATGGCCCATGCTCCCCGGCATAACGGGATCGCTGCGGGCACGCTCTACAACGGGCCCTCGCGCAAACTGGTGCTGGCCTTCAAGCACGGCGGGCGGATTGCGCTGGCACCGCTCATGGCGGGCCTGATCGCGTCAAGGCTGCCAGGCCTTGAAGGGGGATGCCTGTTCGTGCCGGTCCCGCTCCACAGGTGGCGGCTATGGCGGCGGGGGTACAACCAGGCCGCCCTGCTGGCCCGCGCCCTGGCGCAGAGGACCGGCCAGCCGGTGCTGGTCGATGGCCTCCTCCGCACCCGCCCGACGCCTGTGCTGGGCAGGCTTGGCAAGCAGGAGCGAAAGCGCGCATTGGCTGGCGCACTGGTGGTCAATCCGCTTCGCCGAGCGAGCATCAGAGGGGCAAGGATCGTGCTGGTGGACGATGTGCTGACCAGCGGGGCAACCACCGATGCCTGCGTGGCAGCACTCCAGAAGGCTGGTGCGAAATCCGTGGTGATTGCCTGCTTCGCCCGCGTGCTGGACGAGGCGTTACCCTTCACGGAATAGGACCCTTCACGGAAGTGGGCCCAAACGAAACGCCCGGAGTCTTGAGACTCCGGGCGCCCACGTGACGAAATTGTCTGAACCCGCCTTGCGGCAAAAGCGACCCCACCCCCATGAAGTCGCCAGGGTCCGATCCCTCATCTTGTGTGGAGGCGCCTGGCTTGCGCCGGCAGCACTCCGGCCCCCTGAACCTGGCGCTCTGATGACGCCGCTGGCTTGGCGGGCGGCCCGAAGGCCGCGATGAAACGTTTCCCACTCGCGGTCCGATGTTTAAAGACGGTTCGCACCATGCGACCGATTTTGCAGCCCATCTGTGCTTATTGTGCAACAAGCGGTAAGTGCGGCCCGTCACATTCTCCTAGGTAATCCGATTTGTCCTCCAAAGCTGAAACAATGGAACGCGAACAGGGCGAGGCCTTCATGCCTCGATTCGACGGCCAGGGCCTGCTCGCGGCCATGGCGGTTGACGCGGACGATTCGTCTCCCCTGATGCTGGCCTGGATGAACGCCGAGGCGCTCGCGCTCACGCAGGAAACCGGCGTGGCCCACTTCTGGTCCCGTTCGCGGCAAGCCTTGTGGAAGAAGGGCGAGACCTCCGGTCACGTACTCGAAGTGATCGAGATTCTGGTGGATTGCGATCAGGATGCGCTGGTCCTGCGGTGCCGGCCTGCGGGGCCGGCTTGCCACACAGGCGCGCGCAACTGCTTCTACCGGCGGCTGGAGCAGGGCCGGCTGGTCCGGGTGGCCACTTGACGTTTACGTAAAGGAAAGTTATCAACATGGCATGACGCCAGCCAGCCCCAGTCCAGCCAGTCCAGCCGAAGCCGGTCAAGCGAACGACCAGCACAAGGGCGCACACCTTGATCGCCCTGACAAGCTTGAGCGCGAACAGTACTCGATTTCAGACCTGACCGAAGAGTTTGACTGCACCGCGCGTGCGCTCCGCTTTTACGAGGACGAAGGCCTGATCGCGCCGCAACGCATCGGTCTCACCCGCGTCTATTCGAAGCGGGACCGGGCGCGGCTTGCGTGGATCATGCGCGCCAAGAACGTCGGCTTCAGCCTGATCGAAATCCGCGAGATGATCGACCTGTACGATCTGGGCGATGGCCGCGCTGAGCAGCGCCGCGTGACGGTCGAGAAATGCCGCACGCATATCGCCAAGCTCAAGCGCCAGCGCGCCGATATCGATTCGTCGATCAAGGAACTGACCGAGTTCGTGAAGCTCATCGAAAAGCTCACACCCGGCAACAGCTGACCCGCACACCTGACTGACCCAAGGACATTACGATGCCCACCTATACCGCCCCCACCCGCGACACCCGCTTCATCGTCAACGAGGTGCTGGATCTTGCCAGCTACGGCAACCTGCCCGGCTTCGAGAGCGCCACGCCCGACATGATCGATACGGTGATCAACGAAGCCGGCCGGTTCTGCAGCGAAGTGCTCGCTCCGCTCAACCAGACAGGCGACCTGGAGGGCTGCACCCGTCATCCCGATGGCAGCGTGACGACCCCGACAGGGTTCAAGGAAGCCTACCGCCAGTACCGTGAAAGCGGTTGGGGCACGATTTCACAGCCAGAGGCCTTTGGCGGGCAGGGCATGCCGCACGTTCTGGGCATGGTAATCGAGGAGTTCACCGGCACCGCCAACCAGGCCTTCGCCATGTATCCGGGCCTCACTGCGGGCGCGTCGGCGGCCTTGCTGGCCAAGGGTTCGCCCGAGCAGCAGGCGATGTATCTGCCCAAGATGATTGCGGGCGAATGGTCCGGCACCATGAACCTGACCGAGCCGCATTGCGGCACCGACCTTGGCATGATACGGACCAAGGCAGAGCCGAACGGCGATGGCAGCTATGCGATCACCGGCACCAAGATCTTCATCTCGGCGGGCGAGCATGACCTGACCGAGAACATCGTCCACCTGGTCCTGGCCAAGACCCCCGGTGCACCTGACAGCACCAAGGGCATTTCGCTGTTCGTGGTGCCCAAGTTCCTCGTCAACGCCGACGGCTCGGTGGGCGAGCGCAACGCCGTCTCCTGCGGCTCGATCGAGCACAAGATGGGCATCCACGGCAATGCGACCTGCGTCCTCAACTATGACGGCGCGAAAGGCTGGCTGGTGGGCGAGGAAAACAAGGGCCTCGCCGCCATGTTCATCATGATGAACGCCGCCCGCCTCGGCGTCGGCATCCAGGGCTATGCCCAGGCCGAAGTCGCCTACCAGAACGCAGTCGCTTATGCGCTCGACCGGCGGCAGGGCCGCGCGCTGACCGGCCCGGCAGAGCCTGAGGCCAAGGCCGATCCGATCTTCGTTCATCCCGACGTGCGCCGCATGCTGATGGACGGCAAGGCTTTCACCGAAGCCATGCGGGCGCTGTGCCTGTGGGGCGCGCTGCTGGTCGATCTCAGCCACAAGGCTCCGACCGAGCAGGAACGGGCCGATGCCGATGCGCTGATCGGGCTGCTGACGCCGGTGATCAAGGGCTACGGCACTGACAAGGGTTATGACGTCGCCACCAACATGCAGCAGGTGTTCGGCGGGCATGGCTATGTCGAGGAATGGGGCATGAGCCAGTTCGTGCGCGATGCCCGCATCGCTATGATCTATGAAGGCACCAATGGCGTGCAGGCGATGGACCTGTGCGGCCGCAAGCTGGGCCAGAACGGCGGCGCGGCGGTGCAGGCGTTTTTCAGGATGGTGGGCGAAGAGATCGCCGCCGCCAAGGGTGATGCCGTGCTCGGCCCGCTGGCAGAAAAGCTGGAAAAGGCGCTCGGCGAGCAGCAGGCGGCGACCATGTGGTTCATGCAGAACGCCATGGCCAATCCCAACCACCTTGGCGCAGGCGCGCACCATTACATGCACATCATGGGCATCGTGGCCCTCGGCCTGATGTGGCTGCGGATGGCCAAAGTGGCGCAGGCCAGGCTGGCCGAAGTCGGCGAGGACAAGGCGTTCTACGAAGCCAAGATTGCGACGGCGCAGTATTACATGGACCGCTTCATCCCCGACGCCGGCGCTCTACGCCGCAAGCTGGAAGCGGGCGCGGACAGCATGATGGCGCTGGGCGAGGAGGCGTTCCAGACAGCGGCCTAACCGCCAAGTACCTCCTCAAACAGGGAAAGCGCCGATTGCCAACTCTGGCGGTCGGCGCTTGCGTTGAAGGCCACCGCCGCGTTGCCCGGCGGCGGGTTCGGGTTGGTGAAACCGTGAACGACCCCACTGTAGCTGTGAAAGTGCCAATCGGCTCCTGCGCGATCCATTTCCTGCCAAAACGCCATCACCTGTTCGCGCGGCACCAGCGGGTCTGCGTCGCCGTGACAGACCAGGATGCGCGCCCTGACCATACCCGGTTGAGCCGGCGCAGCTGTGTCGAGCAGGCCGTGGAAGCTGACAACTGCGGCGAGGTCAGCCCCGTCACGGGCGAGCTCAAGCACGGCCTGCCCGCCCATGCAGAAGCCAATTGCGAGCAAGGGCTTATCGGGGCTACCTGCTGCAACGCAGCGAGCCCGGCGCGCAAGCGTGCGCGATATACCCGGCTGTCACGGCGCAATCCGTTCGCCAGGGCCAGCGCATCCTCGAAGCTGGCCGGAGTGTGCCCGTAAAAATCGCAGATCAGGGCCAGATAGCCGGACTCGGCCAGAGCCCGCGCCTTTGCCTCGACTGCGGGGGTCGCATTCATGATCGTCGGAAACACGGCGACCGCCGCCAGCGGCGTTCCCTGTGGGCGGACGAGTTTCCCTGACAGCGAAAGACCGCCGTCACGGTAATCGACAGCTTCGAAGCTCATTCGACTGGCAGGAAGTCCGGCACCGAAAGGTAACGTTCGCCGGTGTCATAGTTGAAGCCGAGCACGCGCGAACCGGCGGGCAATTCGGGCAGCTTTTTGGCGATGGCTGCCAGCGTTGCGCCACTCGAAATCCCGACCAGCATCCCTTCCTCGCTGGCGCAGCGACGGGCCATGTCCTTGGCCGATTCGGCATCCACCTGGATCGCCCCGTCGATCGCCTGGGTGTGCAGGTTGCCGGGAATGAAACCGGCCCCGATGCCCTGGATCGGGTGCGGGCCGGGCTGGCCGCCGCTGATGACGGGCGAAAGCTCCGGCTCGACTGCCCAGGCTTTCATCTGCGGCCATTGGCGCTTCAGTTCTTCAGCGCAGCCGGTCAGGTGGCCGCCGGTGCCGACCCCGGTAATCATCGCGTCGATCGGCGAGTCGCTGAAATCGGCGAGAATTTCCTTTGCTGTGGTGGCGACGTGAACCTTCCAGTTGGCGTCATTGTCGAACTGGCTGGGCATCCATGCTCCGGGTGTGCTTGCCACCAGTTCAGAGGCGCGTTCGATGGCCCCCTTCATGCCTTTTTCACGCGGGGTCAGATCGAAGCTGGCACCATAGGCCAGCATCAGCCGCCGCCGTTCAAGGCTCATGCTTTCGGGCATGACCAGGACCAGCTTGTACCCCTTGACCGCTGCCACCATGGCGAGGCCAATGCCGGTGTTGCCACTGGTCGGCTCGATGATCGTGCCGCCCGGCTTGAGTGCGCCGCTGCGTTCGGCATCCTCGATCATGGCAAGCCCGATCCGGTCCTTGATCGATCCGCCCGGGTTACCGCGCTCGTTCTTCACCCAGACTTCGTGATCCGGGAACAGGCGGGACAGGCGGATGTGCGGCGTATTGCCGATAGTGGCGAGGATGCTGTCGGCCTTCATGGCGGGCTCCTGAAATGAGGGTCGTTGTCTTTCTCTACCAATTCGTCAGGTGGGTCAAAGGTCCGCGTGGTCCGCAGGACCGGAAAAATTGTTGACCATATGACCACTGTCACCAGCGCCCCGGCTCCGCCGATCACCACGGCGGCGACCGGCCCGATCACGAAGGCGAGGCTGCCCGAAAAGAAGTCACCGAATTCGTTCGATGCACTGATGGTCAGGTGGCTGACCGAGGAGACCCGCCCGCGCTTGTCATCCGGCGTATGCAACTGAACCAGCGACTGGCGGATATAGACGCTGAACATGTCTGCTGCGCCGATCACGAACAGCGCCATGAGGCTGAGCGGCATCGATGTGGAAAGCCCGAACACGATGGTAGCCACGGCAAACACCGCCACCGCGCCCAGCATCTTGGGGCCGACATTGGTTTTGAGCGGCCGGAAGCTGAACCACAGCGCCGTCAGCGCAGCGCCGATGGCGGGGGCCATGGCAAGCTGGCTCAACCCGGTTGCCCCCACCTGCAGGATGTCGCGGGCATAGACGGGAAACAGCGCTGTGGCCCCGGCCAGGAACACCGCGAACAGGTCCAGCGTGATCGTGCTGAGGACCATCTTGTTGCGCACGACATAGCGCAGCCCGTCGATGATCTGCCCGATCGGGCGCTGCGCCCCGGTAATGACCGTTTTGGGCACGGCGCCGATCTGGTAGGCCGCGATGAGGCCGATGGCGTACAGGGCAACGGCTGCGGCATAAGGCAGGGCCGGCTCAATCGCGTAAAAGTAGCCCCCCAGACCCGGACCCACAATCATGCCCGTCTGCCAGGCGATGGAGGACAGGGCGATGGCGTTGGGCAGGATCGCCTTGGGCACCAGATTGGGGGCGAGGGCAGACAGGGCCGGGCCGACGAAGCCCCTCGCGATGCCCAGGAGTATCGCAACGCTATAAAGCACCGGCAGGGTCATCGCGTCCTGCCAGGTGAACCAGAGCAGGACCGCCGCCCCGAACAATTGCAGGACAATCATCGCCCGCGCGACATTGCGCCGGTCGAGCCGGTCGGCGGCAAGGCCCGCAAATGGGGTGATCACGAACAGCGGCAGGAACTGGAGCAGCCCGATCAGCGCCAGCTGCCCCGACGCCGCAGCGACTCCCTGTCCGGCGTCACGCGCTATGTTGTAGGTTTGCCAGCCGATGATCAGCAGCATGGCATACTGCGCGAGCGTCATGCTCAGCCGGGAAATCAGGTAGGCGCGGAAATTCGCGACGCGCAGGGGATGGGTTGGTTCGTTCACCACCCGTCCATGGCAGGGCGCAAGGCTGATGGAAAGGAGCCGGTACTTTGACCGGCCAAAGGACTTCTAGCGCGTCCGGCGCAGCCTGGGATTGGGCTGGAGCTGGTCGATTACCAGCATGAAATCGTCCAGCCGGATGATCCGTTCGAACTGGAAGCCGGCGCGTTCGTCACGCGCCCAGATCACATAGGCTTCGATCCGTCCCACCACGGGAAGGCGGATGATAACCCGGTCGCCGCGGGAAAGATCGGCCGCATCATCGACCATGAAGCCATGCGCCGACATATTGCAGATGTGCAGCTTGATATCACCGCGACTCGGGTGCTCCCCGATCACCGGGTAATCGACCGGGTGCCGCGCCGCTCGGCGCAGGTCGGTAACGCTCAGGCTTGCTCCAACTGTCACAGGCAAAGGTCCTCCTGGCTGACGACTGCGAACTCCGCAAATGCCCCCGAAAGGCTGCGATTTGGTAAAGGAAAGCTCTGACCGCTTAACTTTTGTGAGTTCAGGCTGTGAGGATGGCGTGTTTCTTCTTGCCCAGGCTGAGCTTCACCTCGCCGCCTGCCGGCACGGTTACCAGCAGGGCCGGATCGCTGACGGGCTGGTCGTCAAGCCGCACCGAATTTTCCCCGATCTTCCGCTTGGCCTCGCCGTTGGACGCAGTGAAGCGGAGCTCGGTCAGGATCGCGCCGATCCGCATGCCTTCGCTGCCCACGGAAAGCGTCGGAAGACCTTCGCCTGCGCCGCCCCCGGCAAATGTCTCGCGAGCGGTGGCCTCGGCCAAGTCAGCGACGTCGCGACTCCGCACCAGGCTTGTCACTTCGTTGGCGAGCATGATCTTGGCCGCGTTGATCTCCGCCCCTTCGAGCCCTTCGAGGCGGGCGATTTCGTCAAGCGGCAGGTCGGTGAACAGGCGCAGGAACCGGCCGACATCGCGGTCGTCACAGTTGCGCCAGTACTGCCAGAAATCGTAGCCGGGCAGCTGCGCTTCGTTGAGCCAGACCGCACCGGCGGCGGTCTTGCCCATCTTGCCACCGTCTGCCGTGGTGAGCAGCGGCGTGGTGAGGCCGAACAGCTCCGCACCATCCATCCGGCGGCCGAGTTCCACCCCGTTGACGATATTGCCCCATTGGTCGCTGCCGCCCATCTGCAGGCGCACGCCCATTTCCTGCGAGAGGTGACGGAAATCGTACCCTTGCAGGATCATGTAATTGAACTCGAGGAAGGTCATCGGCTGCTCGCGCTCGAGCCGCAGCCGCACCGAATCGAACGACAGCATCCGGTTGACGGTGAAATGCGTGCCAACCTTTTGCAGCATCTCGATATAGCCAAGCTGGCCGAGCCAGTCCTGGTTGTTGACCATGACCGCGTCGGTCGGTCCGTCTCCGAACACCAGCAGCTTTTCGAACACGGTGCGGATACCGGCGATGTTGGCTTCGATGGCCTCATCGGTCAGCATCTTGCGGCTCTCGTCGCGTCCGGTCGGATCGCCGATCCGGGTCGTGCCGCCGCCCATGACCACCACCGGCTTGTGCCCGGTCTGCTGGAGGCGGCGGAGCATCATGATCTGCACCAGGCTGCCGATGTGCAGGCTGGGGGCCGTCGCGTCGAAACCGATGTAGCCGGGCACGATCGCCGTGCTGGCGAGGGCATCGAGGCCCTCGGCATCGGTCGTCTGATGGATATAGCCCCGCTCGTCGAGCAGGCGCAGCAGGTCGGACTGGTAGCTGGTCATGATGGCGCGCCCCTAGCAGCGCGGAACCGCTTTCCCAAGTGCCTTGCGAGCGGGGTGCCCTTGGGCCAAAGGTTGGGTCCGATGCACCAGCTTGTCCTCCATCCCGATTGCGCACCCGGGCCGATAACCGCCGTTTCCGCTTCCGTCACGCCGACTGCGGCCGGCTGCCGCGCCCGGTTCCGCTTCGAAGGCGATATCGCCCGGATCAAGGTGCCGGTTCACGCGGCCAGTGAACGCACGGATTTTCTGTGGAAGACAACCTGCTGCGAGATTTTCTGGCGGCCAGACGGCGGGCCGGGCTATCGCGAATTCAACCTCTCTCCGTCCGGTCGCTGGGCCTGCTATGATTTCGACGATTTCCGGCTGAACAGCCGCGACGGGCCGGTCGAGGCAATTGCGGTTGCCTGTTCGCAGCACGACCGGGAAATGGTGCTTGAGGCAACAATCGCATCTGCCCTGCTGCTTCCCGCACAGGTGGCCCTCAACGCGATTATCGAGGACGCGGGCGGCAACATCCAATACTGGGCGCTGGCATTCCCGGAAGGCAGGCCCGAGTTCCACGCAGAGGCATGCCGGACGATCAGACTGGAGGAAAGGGCATGACCGTCCTGTTCGGAATTGACCGCTTGCTGGGCGACCGCGCCATGCTCGGCGAACTGGAGGGCAAGCGGGTGGCTCTGGTCGCGCACCCGGCCTCGGTGACGGCTGACCTCACCCACAGCCTTGATGCGCTGATCGCGGCGGGCGTCAACGTGACCTCCGCCTTCGGCCCGCAGCACGGGCTCAAGGGCGACAAGCAGGACAACATGGTCGAGACCGAGGACGAGCTCGACCCGCTTTACGGTATCCCCGTGTTCAGCCTCTATGGCGAAGTGCGCCGCCCGACCGCGCAGATGATGGCCAGCGCGGACGTCTTCCTGTTTGACCTGCAAGACCTGGGCTGCCGGATATACACCTTCGTCACCACGCTTCTCTACCTGCTGGAAGAGGCGGCTAAAGCGGACAAGAGCGTCTGGGTGCTGGACCGCCCCAATCCTGCCGGGCGCCCGGTCGAAGGCACCCTGCTGGTGCCGGGGCAGGAGAGCTTCGTAGGCGCCGCGCCGATGCCGATGCGGCACGGGCTGACCATGGGCGAGATGGGCCACTGGTTCGTGGAGCACTTCGGACTGGACCTCGATTACCGGGTCGTGGCCATGGACGGCTGGCAGCCGGATGGCCCGGGCCAGGGTTGGCCGGAAAGCCGGGTATGGATCAATCCCAGCCCCAACGCGGCAAACGTCAACATGGCGCGGGCCTATGCCGGCACGGTCATGCTGGAAGGGACTACCCTGAGCGAGGGGCGCGGCACCACCCGGCCATTGGAAGTTCTGTTCGGCGCTCCCGACGTCGATGCGCGCGGCGTGCTGGTCGAAATGGCGCGTCTGGCACCAGAGTGGCTGGCTGGCTGCGCAATCCGGGAATGCTGGTTCACGCCGACCTTCCACAAGCATTCGGGCCAGTTGTGCAGCGCGCTGATGATCCATGCTGAAGGCAGCTTTTACAGCCACCATGCCTTCCGGCCGTGGCGTCTGCAGGCGCTCGCCTTCAAGGCCATCCGCAATCTCGGGCCGGACTACCCGCTCTGGCGCGATTTTCCCTACGAGTACGAGTTCGACCGGCTCGCCATTGATGTCATCAACGGCGGCCCGGCCTTGCGGGAATGGGTGGATGATGCGAATGCGACGCCGCACGAACTCGACAACCTCGCCAGTGCCGACGAGGCAAGCTGGATCGCCATGGTCCGGGAATACCTGATTTACTGATCGGCGCTTGACCCCGCTCGCCTCGTCAGCAAGCATGGCATCAGCAGAAAATATGCGGGCGCGACCCGTGAGATGGGAGCGTTTCAGCTGATGGCATCACAACCGCAGGCGGCAGTCGTTGCGGCGCCGAAGACAGTCAGGGTTACGTTGTGGATCCTGCTGATCGTCTACATCTTCAATTTCATCGACCGGCAGATCGTCAACATCCTGGCTGAGCCGATCGCGCGCGATCTGGGCCTGTCCGATACGCAAATCGGCCTGATGACCGGGCTGGCTTTCGCCCTGTTCTATACCGCGCTCGGCCTGCCCATCGCCCGCTATGCTGACCGGGCGACGACCCACCGCCCGCGCCTGATCGCGGTGGCCTTGGCAACCTGGTCTCTGATGACAGCGCTGTGCGGGCTGGCACAGAATTACTGGCAGCTGCTGCTGGCCCGGATTGGTGTCGGGGTGGGGGAGGCTGGCTGCACGCCGCCCGCCCACTCGCTGATCAGCGACATGGTCCCCCCGGAGAAACGCAGTTCGGCGCTGGCATTCTATTCGCTGGGCATTCCGATCGGATCGCTGCTGGGTATGGTGATCGGCGGGGTGCTGGCCGACTGGCTGGGCTGGCGAGAGGCTTTCCTGGCGGTTGGCCTGCCGGGTGTTGCTCTCGCGCTGGTGGTCTGGTTCGTTCTGCGCGAACCCCGCTACGAAGGGCTGCTCAAGCCGACCAAGGCCGATTCGCCGCCGGAGATTCCGCTCGGGCAGGCGGTGCGCTCGGTCCTGGGCTCGCGCGCTTTCGTGCTGCTGCTGTTTGCCGGTTCGACCGCCGCATTCCTGTCTTATGGCAAGACCACCTGGACCACGATCTTCTTCCAGCGCACCCATGACCTGACACCGGGTGAAGTCGGTTTCTGGTTCGGGGTCATCAACGGCGTCGCGGGCGCAGCGGGGACGTTCCTCGGTGGCTGGCTGGCAGACAAATACGGCGCGATCAATCGCCGCCACGTCTTGACCGCCCCGGCGGTAGGGATGGCGATTGCCGCCCCGATTGCGTTCCTGGCCTACCAGGCTCCGACCTGGCCAATCGCCCTGGCGTTGCTGGTGATCCCGACGCTGTGCAATTCGCTCTACTACGGGCCGGTCTATTCGGCGGCGCAGGGGCTGGTGCCGATCCGCTCACGCGCCATTGCAGCGGCCACGCTGCTGTTCTTCCAGAACCTGATCGGGCTGGGGCTGGGGCCGCTGTTCTTCGGCATGCTGTCAGACTGGCTGCAACCAAGCTTCGGCGCCGAGAGCGTGCGCTACGTGCTCTACGGCGCAGCCTTCCTCGGCCTCATCCCGGCGTTCTTCTTCTGGCGCGCGAGCTTGAGGTTCAACGAGGAACTGGACCAGAAAGACTAGGCCAGCTCGACCGCAATCGCGGTCGCCTCGCCGCCGCCGATGCACAGGCTGGCCACGCCGCGCTTCTTGCCCTGGTTCTTCAGGGCGTTGAGCAGGGTGACGATGATCCGCGTGCCGCTCGCACCAATCGGATGGCCCAGCGCGGTTGCGCCACCGTTGACGTTGATCCGGTCATGCGGGATGCCGATGTCGCGCATGGCGAACATGGCGACGCAGGCGAACGCTTCGTTCACTTCCCACAGGTCGACATCCTCAACCGACCAGCCTGCGCGGTCGAGCACCTTCTGGATCGCGCCGACCGGGGCGACGGTAAAGTCCTTGGGCTCCTGCGCGTGCGCGGCCATGGCGACGACGCTGGCGACCGGGGTCTGCCCGTTGGCGGCAGCCAGGCTGGCGCGGGTCAGCACCACGGCGGCGGCACCGTCCGAGATCGAACTGGACGTCGCGGCGGTGATCGTGCCGTCCTTGGCAAAAGCTGCGCGCAAGGTGCGGATCTTGTCCGGCTTGCCCTTGCCGGGCTGTTCATCGGTATCGACGACAACTTCACCCGCACGGCTCACCACGGTCACCGGCACGACCTCGTCAGCAAAGGCGCCCGAGGCGATCGCGGCATTGGCCCGGCGGAGCGACTCGATCGAATAACCGTCCATGTCCTCGCGGGTCAGCTGGTATGCGTTGGCAGTGTCCTGCGCGAAGGTGCCCATGGCACGCCCGGCTTCGTAGGCGTCTTCCAGCCCGTCGAGGAACATATGGTCATAGGCAGTGTCATGGCCGATGCGCGCGCCGGAACGGTGTTTCTTGAGCAGATATGGGGCATTGGTCATGCTCTCCATCCCGCCTGCGACGACATAGTCCACCGTGCCGCTGGCGAGGGCCTCGGCGCCCATGATCACGGTCTGCATGCCGGAGCCGCAGACCTTGTTGACCGTGGTCGCCTGGACCGAGCGGGGCAGCCCCGCCTTGATCGTGGCCTGGCGGGCAGGGGCCTGACCCAGTCCCGCCGGCAGCACGCAGCCCATGTAGACCCGGTCAAAGGCGTCAGGCGCCACGCCCGAACGCTCGACGGCTGCCTTGACCGCCGTCGCGCCCAGATCGGTCGCGCTGACATCGGACAGCGCGCCCTGCATGCCGCCCATCGGGGTGCGGGCGTAGGACAGGATGACAACCGGATCGGCAGCGGAAAACTGGGCCATGGGAAACCTTCCGTGGGGTAACAGGGTGTGAACAGCATCTAATGCTGCACTGCGGCAATGGCAATGCGCCACAGGGCACAGCCTTTCCATACCCCCGCTAAAGCGCGCTTGTCATCGCCGCTGCTATAGTGGAAAACGGTCGCAAATCGAAACTCACGGGAGAACTGCCATGGCCGACGACCGCAAACCCGAACTCGAAGCGACGCTGAAGAAGCAGCGTGATGCCTTCACTGCCTCCCGTCCGGAACCGGTATCGGTCCGCAAGGACCGGATCAAGCGCGCCATGGCGATGGTGACCGACCGGGGCGACGAACTGGCCCGGGCCATGGCGGCCGATTTCGGCAACCGGTCCGTGCACCAGTCGATGCTCACCGATATCGCCGCTACGGTCGGCGCGGGCAAGCACGCGCTCAAGCACATCGACAGCTGGGCAAGGGCAGAAAAGCGCAAGGTCCAGTTCCCGCTCGGCCTGCTCGGCGCCAAGGCCGAAGTACGGTATGAACCCAAGGGTGTGATCGGCATCCTCAGCCCGTGGAACTTCCCGGTCCAGCTCGCCTTCGGGCCGCTGATGCAGGTGCTCGCGGCGGGCAACCGGGCGATGATCAAGCCGAGCGAGTTCACCGAGCGGACCAGCGCAATCATGGGCGAGGCCGTGGCCAAGTACTTTGCCGAGGAAGAGGTCGCACTGTTCACCGGCGGGCCGGAAGTGGCGGGGGCCTTTTCCAGCCTGCCGTTCGACCACCTCGTATTCACCGGCTCGACCGCTACCGGACGCCGGGTGATGGAGGCTGCGGCGAAGAACCTGTGCCCGGTCACGCTGGAACTGGGCGGCAAGAGCCCGGTGATCCTGGGCCGGAGCGCCGATCTCACCCGGGCTGGGGAACGGATTGCATTGGGCAAGATGATGAATGCGGGGCAGATCTGCCTCGCGCCCGACTACCTGATGGTGCCCGAGGAGATGGAGGACGGCGCCATTGCCGCGGTCGAACTGGGCGTGCGCAACATGTATCCGACCCTGCTCAACAATGATGACTATGCTTCTGTCGTCAGTGATCGCCACTTCGACCGTCTCCAGTCGATGGTCGCCGATGCCCGTGACAAGGGGGCCGAGGTGATCGAGGTCAATCCCGCAAACGAGGACTTCGGCAACGCAAACGTGCGCAAGATGCCGCTGACGATCCTACGCAACGTCAGCGACGACATGCAGGCGATGCAGGAGGAGATCTTCGGCCCGGTCCTGCCGGTCAAGACCTACAAGCAGGTCGATGAGGCGATCGGCTATATCAACGAGCATGACCGCCCGCTCGGCCTCTACTACTTCGGCGAGGACAAGGGCGAGCAGGAGCGGGTGCTGACCCGCACCATTTCCGGCGGGGTCACCACCAACGACGTGATTTTCCATGTCTCGATGGAAGACCTGCCGTTCGGCGGCGTCGGGCCTTCGGGTATGGGCTCCTACCATGCGATCGAGGGCTTCCGCGAGTTCAGCCATGCCCGGGCGGTCTACCATCAGCCCAAGATCGACATCGCCAAACTGGGCGGGTTCAAGCCGCCCTACGGCAAGGCGACCGACAAGGCGATTGCGACGATGATGAAATAGGCAGTCGAAAGCCTGCCGGCTCGCTGGCCGGTCCTGACGGAAAATGCACCGGATCATGCGGGAAATGCGGCGTTCCCGGCCTTGCACCATCAGGCCGAGAGGCCTAGGGGCTTGCCCAACTCCGCCCCCCAAGGGAATCGTTCGTGGTCGATCTAAGCCAGTATCTGCCGATCCTCATATTCCTGTTCATCGCAGCGGGAATTTCGGCCCTGTTCGTGTTCCTGCCGATGGGCGTCTCGCGCCTGACCGGCACGCATAACCCGACTGCTGACAAGCTCAGCGAGTACGAGTGCGGCTTTCCTGCGTTCGAGGAGCCGCGCAGCCAGTTTGACGTCAAGTTCTACCTCGTCGCCATCCTGTTCATCATATTCGACCTCGAAGTCGCGTTCCTGTTCCCCTGGGCGGTCAGCCTGGGCGAAACGGGCTGGACCGGGTGGATCGGCATGATGGTGTTCCTGCTGATCCTCACGATCGGCTTCGCTTATGAATGGAAGAAAGGGGCGCTCGAATGGGAGTGAACCAGTTGCTTCCCGCAGCGGCGCAGGGCGGCGAGATCCGCCAGCCCGATGCGGACTATTTCCGTGCCCTCCAGACCGAGGTCAACGACAAGGGCTTCCTCGTCACCAGCACCGAGGACCTGTTCCAGTGGGCCCGCACCGGCAGCCTGTGGTGGATGACCTTCGGCCTCGCTTGCTGCGCGGTGGAGATGATCCACGTCAACATGCCGCGCTATGACATGGAGCGGTTCGGCGTCGCCCCGCGCGCATCCCCGCGCCAGAGTGACGTCATGATCGTAGCCGGTACGCTGTGCAACAAGATGGCCCCGGCGCTGCGCAAGGTCTACGATCAGATGTCGGACCCTAAGTACGTCATCTCGATGGGCAGCTGCGCCAATGGCGGCGGCTATTATCACTACAGCTATTCGGTGGTGCGCGGGTGTGACCGGATCGTCCCGGTGGACATCTATATCCCCGGTTGTCCACCCACTGCCGAGGCGCTGCTCTATGGCGTTATGCAGCTGCAGCGGAAGATCCGCCGCTCGGGAACGATTGAACGATGAACGTGCTGCATTCCGCACCAAGGTTCGCCTCCAACGAAGGCGTACGCGAGGCGCTGACCAGCGCGCTCGGCGAGATGGTATTGTCGTCGAACGAGAACTTCGGCGAGATCGTCATCACCGTTGTGCGTGATCGGATCGACGATGCGCTGCGCCTGTTGCGTGACGAGCATGAATACCAGCAGCTGATGGAGATTGCCGGGGTCGACTATCCATCCCGGCCCGAGCGGTTTGAAGTTGTCTACATGCTGCTCAGCGTAACGCGAAATCACCGGGTCACGCTCAAGGTTACGGCGGCCGAGCATAAGCCGGTTCCCACCGTCACGACCATCTGGCCGAATGCGGGGTGGCTGGAACGCGAGGTGTTCGATCTCTATGGCGTCCTGTTTGCCGGCAACACCGATCTGCGCCGCATCCTGACGGATTACGGCTTCGAGGGGCACCCGTTCCGCAAGGATTTCCCGCTCACCGGTTATACCGAACTGCGCTATTCCGAGGAGGAAAAGCGGGTCGTCTACGAACCGGTGCAGCTGGCGCAGGATCTGCGGCAGTTCGATTTCATGAGCCCATGGGAGGGCGCGGATTACGTCCTGCCGGGTGACGAGAAAGCCACCATGCCGCCGGTCGCCGAACCCAAGACCACCGAGAAGCCGTCCGACACCGGCGCCGGCGCCAAGACTGACGCCAAGGCGGCAGAAAAGGTTTCTTCCGGCGCGCCTGCGGAAAAGGATTCCACGGAAGAGCCGCACGCGCCCGAGCCGACCGAAAGCCGGCCCAAGCGTGCCCCGCGCAAGGGCACCACGAAGGACACCAAGGCAGCCACCAAACCCGCTGCCAAGCCGCGCACCCGCAAGCCCAAGGGAGAGGCGTCATGAGCCTCCAGCTCGAACAGTCGCCCACCACCGGCGACGAGGTGATCACCAACTACACGATCAACTTCGGCCCGCAGCACCCGGCCGCGCACGGCGTTCTGCGCATGGTGATGGAGCTGGATGGCGAGATCATTGAACGGATCGACTGCCATGTCGGCCTGCTCCACCGCGGCACCGAGAAGCTGATCGAGCACAAGACCTACCTGCAGGCGCTGCCCTATTTCGACCGGCTCGATTACTGCAGCCCGTTGTGCATGGAGCATTCCTACGTTCTGGCGGTGGAGAAGCTGCTCAACATCGAGGTGCCGCTGCGGGCGCAATACCTGCGGGTGCTGATGGCGGAACTCACGCGCATCAAGAACCACATGCTGAACCTTGGCGCGCACGTGATGGACGTGGGCGCGATGACGCCCAACCTGTGGATGTTCGAGCTGCGCGAAGACTGCATGAACTTCTATGAGCGCGTTTCCGGCGCTCGGATGCACGCGGCCTGGTTCCGCCCCGGCGGTGTGCACACGGACATTCCCGAGAAGGTGCTGGTCGACATCGGCCACTGGGTCGACACGCGCCTGCCAGAACTGTTCGGCGACGCGATGAGCCTGGTGGTCGACAACCGCATCTTCAAGCAGCGCAATGTCGATATCGCGGTGGTGAGCAAGGAAGACGCGCTTGCCTGGGGCTTCTCCGGCCCGATGATCCGCGCCGCTGGGATCCCGTGGGACCTGCGCAAGAGCCAGCCCTACGACGTTTACGACCGGATGGAGTTCGACATTCCCGTCGGCACCAATTCGGACTGTTACGACCGCTTCATGGTCCGCGTGAAGGAAGTCTACGAGAGCGCGAAGATCATCAAGCAGTGCTTGGCGCAAATGCCCAGCGGTCCGATTGCGAGCACCGATGGAAAAGTCTCGCCCCCAAAGCGCGGCGAGATGAAGCAGAGCATGGAAGCGCTTATCCACCACTTCAAGCTCTACACCGAAGGCTTCCACGTGCCTGCGGGTGAAGTCTACGTGGCGACCGAAAGCCCCAAGGGCGAATTCGGAGTCTATCTGGTGTCGGATGGGTCGAACAAACCCTACCGCTGCAAGATCCGACCGACCGCGTTCAGCCACCTCCAGGCAATGGACATGATGAGCAAGGGTCACATGCTGCCCGACGCGACGGCCATCCTCGGCGCAATCGATGTGGTGTTCGGGGAGTGTGACCGGTGAATAAGGAGCAAATGCACGGATTGCTGATCGGGTTTTCGATTGTCCTCTTCGTATCGGCTGTCGTCATGTTCATTATCGGCAATGTGGTGATCGGAGCGGCCAATATTGCCATCGGCTCATCGCTCATCGCGGTGGCCGCCTCGCTGAAGAAGAAAAACGACAATGGCTGACCGTTCCCCCGCACCCGATACTCCCGAACTGCGCGCCCGCTGGGGTTCTTTCGCGTGGACGGACGAAAACCGTGCGAAGGCCGACTGGCACATCGCCAAGTATCCCGAAGGCCGCCAGAAAAGCGCGGTAATGCCGCTGCTCGATCTCGCCCAGCGACAGGTCGGCGCCGAGACCGATACGCAGGGCTGGCTGCCGCTGCCGGTGATCGAATATGTCGCCAAGTATCTCGACATGCCGGTGATCCGGGTGCTCGAAGTCGCGACGTTCTATTTCATGTACAACCTGCGTCCGGTGGGCAAATTCCACGTGCAGGTGTGCGGCACCACCCCGTGCATGCTGCGCGGCTCGGACGCGCTGTTCGACACCTGCAAGAAGCGCGGGATGAGCAAGGGCCATGTCTCCGCCGATGGGCTGTGGACACTCACCGAAGTCGAATGCATGGGCAATTGCGCCACCGCGCCGATGGTCCAGATCAACGACGACAATTATGAAGACCTGACTCCTGAGCGGCTCGATGCAGTGCTCGATGCGCTTGCCAGCGGGCAGACGCCGAAGGCAGGCACGCAGGAGCCGGGCCGCCACACCAGCGAACCGGCGGGCGCGCTGAGCACGCTCAAGGCGATGGTCGATGCCAACCATGATTACCGGGGGGAATGGTGATGGGCGAAATCGGTAAAAAGGGTTTGCCGGTGGTCGGCATCATCTTTCTTGCCCTTGCGGCCTTCAAATTCCTGCAAGGCGATGACTGGGTCGTTTGGTTGATCCTCGGCTTCCTGTTCGGCGGGTTCGGGGTTTTTGCCCGCAACAAGTCGGGAGGGAATGGTTAGTGAGCCTTCAGGACAAAGACCGCATCTTCACCAACCTCTACGGGTTCCAGCCCTGGAACCTGAAAGAGGCGCAGGCGCGTGGGGACTGGGATAACACCAAGGCCCTGATCGCGCTCGGGCAGGACAAGATCATTGACGAGGTCAAGGCCTCCGGCCTGCGCGGACGGGGCGGGGCGGGCTTTCCGACCGGCCTCAAGTGGTCGTTCATGCCCAAGGAAAGCAAGGACGGCCGCCCCAGCTTTCTGGTCATCAACGCCGACGAGTCCGAGCCGGGCAGTTGCAAGGACCGTGAGATCATCCGCCACGATCCGCACAAGCTGATCGAAGGCGCGCTGGTCGCCGGGTTCGCGATGCGCGCGCGGGCTGCCTACATCTACATTCGCGGCGAATATATCCGCGAGGCCGAGACGCTTCAGGCGGCGATCGACGAAGCCTATGCGGCGGGATTGCTGGGCAAGAATGCGGCCAAGTCCGGTTACGACTTCGACGTGTTCATGCATCGAGGCGCGGGCGCCTATATCTGCGGCGAAGAGACCGCGATGATAGAAAGCCTCGAAGGCAAGAAGGGCCAGCCGCGCCTCAAGCCGCCGTTCCCGGCCGGCGCTGGCCTCTATGGCTGCCCGACCACGGTCAACAACGTCGAGAGCATCGCGGTCGTCCCCACGATCCTGCGGCGGGGCGCGACCTGGTTCTCCAGCTTCGGGCGCGAGAACAACAAGGGCACCAAGCTATTCCAGATCAGCGGGCACGTGGACAAGCCCTGCGTGGTAGAGGAAGCGATGAGCATCCCGTTCCGCGAACTGATCGAGAAGCATTGCGGCGGCATTACCGGCGGGTGGGACAACCTGCTGGCGGTGATCCCCGGCGGGTCCTCCGTGCCTCTGGTTCCGGCGGCGCAGATCATGGACGCCCCGATGGACTTCGACGGGCTGAAGGATGTCGGCTCCGGGCTTGGTACAGCGGCAGTGATCGTGATGGACAAGTCGGCCGACATCGTCCGCGCGATTTCGCGGCTCAGCTACTTCTACAAGCACGAAAGCTGCGGCCAATGCACCCCCTGCCGTGAAGGCACGGGCTGGATGTGGCGCATGATGGAGCGCCTGCGTACCGGCGACGCGGCGATCGAGGAAATCGACATGCTGCAGCAGGTTACCAAGCAGGTCGAAGGCCACACCATCTGTGCGCTGGGCGATGCGGCGGCGTGGCCGATCCAGGGCCTGATCCGTCACTTCCGGCCTGAGCTGGAGCGGCGCATTCACGAGCATAACGCGCAGTTTGCGCCAGAATACGAAGAGGCGGCAGAATGATCCTCGCGTCTCTCCTGCTGGCCTTGCAGGCGGCGCCCCCGGCGCAGCAGCAGCCCGAGCCGTTTCCTGCCCCGTGGCCCAACCCCGAGCGGGAAATGGGTCGCGGCGATGCGCCGGTAGTGCCCGAGGACGAGCAAAAGGCGCGACGCACCATGGCCAGTTTTGCCGAATGCGTGGTCGCTGCCAGCCCGGCCAAGGTCTCCGATGTGCTGGTGCGAGATTTCCGCACGACCGAGTACCGCAATGGCCTGCGCAACCTGTCGCGTGACAACGAAGGCTGTGCCCGCAAGGTCGGCCTTTCCGGGCGGATGCGGATGGGCAACCTGCCGTTCGCAGGTGCGCTGGCCGAAGAAATGCTGGAGCAGGACCAGGAGTCGCTGCTGAAGCGGCTGTCCATGGCCGCGCTCGGCCCGGCCGCAGCCAGCTATTCGTGGACTGACGGCGTGGCCATGTGCATTGCCCGCGGTGCGCCGCACATGGTGGCTGCTGCCCTCACGACCGAAGTCGCCAGCAAGGAAGAACGCGCAGCTTTGGCCGAGCTCCAGCCAGTTGCGGACATTTGCTCGGGCGAGAAGGGCAAGCTGGAAGCCTCCGCGCTCGGCCTGCGCTCGATGTTGGCAACCGCCTCTTATCGCCTGCTTGCCGCCCAGAAGGTGGAAAACGATGCCTAAGGTTACTGTCGACGGCCAGGAAATCGAGGTCCCCAACGGGGCCACTGTCCTGCAGGCCTGCGAGCTGGCGGGGAAGGAAATCCCTCGCTTTTGCTATCATGAACGGCTGAGCATTGCCGGCAACTGCCGCATGTGCCTGGTCGAGGTAAAGCCCGGGCCGCCCAAGCCGCAGGCGAGCTGTGCGCTGCCCGCCACCGAGGGACAGGAAATCCGCACCGACACGCCGATGGTGAAGGCCGCGCGCGAAGGGGTGATGGAGTTCCTCCTCATCAACCACCCGCTCGACTGCCCGATCTGCGACCAGGGCGGTGAATGTGACCTGCAGGACCAGGCCGTGGCCTATGGCCGGGGCGGCAGCCGCTACGAGGAAAACAAGCGCGCCGTCACCGAGAAGTACATGGGCCCGCTGATCAAGACGATCATGACCCGCTGCATCCACTGCACCCGCTGCGTCCGCTTCAGCGAGGAAATCGCGGGCGTGGACGAAATCGGCGCGCTCTATCGCGGCGAAGACATGCAGATCACCACCTATCTCGAACAGGCGGCGGCGCATGAGCTTTCGGCCAATGTGATCGACCTGTGCCCGGTCGGCGCACTGACCTCGCGCCCCTATGCCTTCGAGGCGCGGCCGTGGGAACTGAAGAAGACACTGAGCATCGACGTGAGCGATGCGGTGGGCGCAAACATCCGCCTCGACAGCCGCGGGCGCGAAGTGATGCGCGCGCTGCCCCGCGTCAACGACGACGTGAACGAAGAGTGGCTCTCCGACAAGGGCCGCTACATGGTCGACGGGCTCGGCGCGCGGCGGCTCGACAAGGTGTGGATCCGCAACGCTGGCAAGCTCCAGCCCGCGAGCTGGGACGAAGCCTTCAAGACCATTGCGGGCGCTAAGCCCGGTGCCAGTATCGCTGCGATTGCAGGCGATCTGGTCGATTGCGAGACGATGTTCGCCGCCAAAGCCCTGCTGCGGGCGATGGGGTCCGACCTGCTCGAAGGGCGCCAGACCGGCCTTGCCTACGAGACCGGCAATCTCGCTGCGGTCAACTTCAACAGCACTTTCGCCGGTATCGAGACGGCTGACGCGATCCTGATCGTCGGCAGCCATGTCCGCTGGGAAGCGCCACTGGTCAATGTCCGCCTGCGCAAGGCGGCCAAGCGCGGGGCGAAGGTGTTCATCGTCGGCCCTGAATGGGAACCGACCTATCCGGTGACGTTCCTGGGCAACGATCTTTCGGTGCTGGGCAAGCTGCCCAAGGACGTGACGGAAGCGTTCAAGGGCGCCGAGCGGCCAGCGCTGATCCTCGGCGGGGCGGGGCTGGCCAAGGGCGCACTGGGTGCGTGCCTGGCGCTCTCCGACAAGCTCAAACTGGTCCGTGACGATTGGAACGGGTTCAACGTCCTCCACATGGCGGCGAGCCGCATGGGCGGGTTGATGCTAGGATATGCGCAAGCTGGCGGAATTGGCGACATCGCCAAGGCCTCGCCCAAGGTGGTGCTGGCATTGGGCGCGGATGAAGTCGACTGGTCGGCCTTTACCGGCAGCCTCAAGGTCTACATCGGCCACCACGGCGACAAGGGCGCGCACGCGGCGGACATTGTCCTCCCCGCTGCCAGCTTTGCCGAGAAAGACGGGACTTACGTCAACACCGAAGGCCGGGTGCAGTTCGCCGAGAAGGCCGTGTTCGCGCCGGGTGACGCGCGCGAAGACTGGACGATCCTGCGCGCGCTGGCAGATGCGCTGGGCGTGACTGTCGGTTTCGACAGCTTTGACCAATTGCAGGCCGCGATGATCGCTGAAGTGCCTGCGCTCGGCGAAGAGGGGCTCGCTAATTATGGCGCGCTGCCCAAGGGGAATGCGAAGACCAAGGTGGAAGATGTGATCGAAGGTTATCCGATCAAGGACTTCTACCTCACCAACCCGATCGCCCGCGCCAGCGCGGTGATGCAGCGCTGCTCGGCCGAACTGCTCCACGGGGAAGACATTGCGGAGGCTGCGGAATGACCCGGTTCTTCCAGTCTCTCGGCATGTCCTACGAATGGGCATGGGCCGTTGCCACCGTCTCCGGCATCCTCATCATCGCCTTGCCACTGATGGCTGCGGTGGCGATGATCATCTACATGGACCGCAAGGTCTGGGCCGCGATCAACCTGCGGCGCGGGCCGAACGTGGTCGGGCCGTTCGGCCTGCTCCAGTCGTTTGCCGACGGGATCAAGGTGTTCCTGCAGGAAACCATCATCCCCAGCGCGGCGAACAAGGGCATCTTCATCCTCGCCCCGATCGTCACTTTCATCGTGGCACTGGCCGCCTGGGCGGTGGTCCCGTTCGACGCAGGGGTGGTGCTGGCAGACATCAACGTCGGCCTGCTCTACATTCTCGCGATCAGCTCGCTGTCGGTTTACGGCGTGGTGATGAGCGGGTGGGCATCGAACTCAAAGTACCCCTTCTTCTCCGCCATGCGCGCTGCCGCGCAGATGATTTCCTATGAAGTCTCGATCGGGTTCATCCTGATCTGCGTGGTCCTGTGGGCGGGCACGTTCAACCTCAGCGAAATCGTCGAGGCGCAGCGCGGCCACGGGTTCGGGATCGTCAACGGCTACGTCTTCAACCTGCTGCTGTTCCCGATGTGGGTGATGTTCTTTATCTCCTGCCTGGCGGAAACGCAGCGCGTGCCGTTTGACCTGACCGAGGCGGAAAGCGAGCTCGTGGCCGGTTACCAGACCGAATACAGCTCGATGGCCTTCGCGCTGTTCTGGCTGGGCGAATATGCCAACATCCTGCTGATGTGCACGCTCAACGCGCTGCTGTTCTTCGGCGGTTGGCTTCCGCCGCTCGATATCGATCTGATCCCGTGGTTCGACATCCCGGGCATCGTCTGGCTGTTCGGCAAGATCCTGTTCTTCTTCTTCCTGTTCAGCTGGGTCATGGCGACGGTTCCCCGCTACCGCTACGATCAGCTGATGCGGCTCGGGTGGAAGGTGTTCCTGCCGCTGAGCCTCCTCTTCGTCGTCCTCGTCTCTGGCTATCTCATGGCCACCGGCCACTATGGAGCCGCTGCATGACCTCGGTCGCCCAGTTCATCAAGTCGTTCACCCTGTGGGAGATCGTGAAGGCGCACGCCCTCACGCTGAAGTACTTCTTCAAGCCCAAGGTGACGATCAACTATCCGTTCGAGAAGAACCCGCTGTCGCCCCGTTTCCGCGGGGAGCATGCGCTGCGCCGCTATCCCAATGGAGAAGAGCGCTGCATCGCGTGCAAGCTGTGCGAGGCGGTGTGCCCGGCGCAGGCGATCACCATCGAGAGCGAACCGCGCGAAGATGGCAGCCGCCGCACCACGCGGTATGACATCGACATGACCAAGTGCATCTACTGCGGTTTCTGCCAGGAAGCCTGTCCGGTCGATGCCATCGTCGAGGGGCCGAACTTCGAATACGCGACGGAAACGCGCGAGGAACTGCTCTACGACAAGGCGAAACTGCTGGCCAACGGGGACAAGTGGGAGCGTGCCATCGCTGCCAACCTTGAAGCCGATGCGCCCTACCGTTAGGGGCCGCGCCCAGGACGCTATGACACTATGATCCAGACATTCGCCTTTTACCTCTTCGCGGTGATGATGATCGCCAGCGCGGTGTTCGTCATCACCGCGCGGAACCCGGTCCACTCGGTGCTGTGGCTGATCCTCGCGTTCTTCAACGCCGCCGGCCTGATGGTGCTCGTCGGCGCCGAGTTCATCGCCATGCTGCTGGTGATCGTCTACGTCGGCGCAGTCGCAGTGCTGTTCCTGTTCGTGGTGATGATGCTCGACATCGATTTCGCCGAACTGCGCGCCGGATTCATCAAGAATTTCCCGCTCGGCATCGCAATTGCGCTGGTGCTGCTGGCGGAGCTAGTGCTGGGGATCGGTGCCTATCAGGCAGGGTCACTGGCGCTTGGCACGCCGGATGGCCTGGCCGCTCCGGTGGAGGGGATGAGCAACACGGCCAGCCTCGGCGCCCTGATGTATGGCCGCTACCTGATCCTGTTCGAAGTGGCCGGCATGATCCTGCTGGTGGCGATGATCGGGGCCATCGTGCTGACCCATCGTCCGCCCAAGAGCGCGCGGGGAAGCCAGAACATCTCCCGCCAGGTCTCTCGCAATCCGGAAGAGGCCATAGTGATGAAGCAGCCCACCGTGGGGCAGGGGGTCGAGCTGTGATCGGGATCGAACATTACCTCGTCGTCAGCGCGATCCTGTTCGTGCTGGGCGTGCTCGGCATCTTCCTCAACCGGAAGAACGTGATCATCATCCTGATGGGGATCGAGCTGATCCTGCTCAGCGTGAACCTCAACCTGGTGGCCTTCAGCGCCTTCCTCGGCGATCTGGTGGGCCAGGTGTTCGCGATGTTCGTGCTGACGGTGGCGGCGGGCGAAGCAGCCATCGGCCTTGCCATCCTGGTGATCTATTTCCGCAATCGCGGCACCATCGCGGTTGACGACGTCGACCGGCTGAAAGGGTGACGGACGTGACCTCGACCTCGATCCTGATAATCGTATTCCTGCCCCTGCTCGCTGCAATTGTGGCGGGGCTGGGCAACCGTGCGCTCGGCAATACGGTCGCCAAGTCGATCACCACTGGCACGCTGTTCATCTCGTGCGCGCTGAGCTGGCCGATCTTCCTCGGGTTCCTCAGCGGAAGCGAGCAGGCGACTGTGGTGCCTGTGCTCAAGTGGGTCCAGTCCGGCACGCTCAGCTTTGACTGGGCGCTGCGGGTCGACACGCTGACGGCGGTCATGCTGGTGGTCATCAACAGCGTTTCCGCGCTCGTCCACCTCTACAGCTGGGGTTACATGGACGAAGACCCGGACCAGCCCCGGTTTTTCGCCTACCTCAGCCTGTTCACCTTCGCCATGCTGATGCTGGTGACCGCCGATAACCTCGTTCAGATGTTCTTCGGTTGGGAAGGGGTGGGCCTTGCCAGCTACCTGCTGATCGGGTTCTGGTTCCGGAAGCCGAGCGCCAACAAGGCGGCGATGAAGGCCTTCGTGGTCAACCGCGTCGGCGACCTTGGTTTCATGCTCGGGATTTTCGGCACCTATCTGGTGTTCCAGACGACCTCGATCACCGAAATCCTCCAAGCGGCCCCGGCGATGAGCGGCAGTACGATCGGCTTCCTCGGCTATCGCCTCGCGACGATGGACGTGCTGTGCATCCTGCTGTTCATCGGCGCGATGGGCAAATCAGCGCAGCTCGGCCTGCACACCTGGCTGCCTGACGCAATGGAGGGCCCAACCCCGGTCTCCGCACTGATCCACGCTGCGACCATGGTGACCGCCGGCGTGTTCATGGTGTGCCGCCTCTCGCCGATGTTCGAGACCGCACCGGTCGCGCTCGGCATGGTGGTGTTCGTGGGCGCTGCAACCTGCTTCTTCGCGGCGACCATCGGCACCACACAGTGGGACATCAAGCGGGTCATCGCCTATTCGACCTGCTCGCAGCTCGGCTACATGTTTTTCGCAGCTGGTGTGGGCGCATATGGCGCGGCCATGTTCCACCTGTTTACCCATGCCTTCTTCAAGGCTCTGTTGTTCCTGGGCGCAGGCTCGGTCATCCATGCGATGCACCATGAGCAGGACATGCGGTATTATGGAGGCCTGCGTAAGCACATCCCGCTGACCTTCTGGGCGATGCTTGCGGGTACGCTCGCCATTACGGGCGTTGGCGTACTCTACGTGTTCGGCTTTGCGGGTTTCTATTCGAAGGATGCCATTCTCGAGGCGGCCTACGCCCGCGAAACCGGGCTGGCGCACTTTGCCTTCTGGGCCGGTGCGGTCGCTGCCCTGCTCACGAGCTTTTACAGCTGGCGCCTGATGTTCCTGACGTTCTGGGGCAAGCCCCGCTGGGCGCTGAGCGAGCACATCCAGCACGCCGTGGCGCATGGACATGATGATCCCCACGAACACAATCCGCCGCGCCAGGAAGATGCGGGACAGGACGTGACCCATTCAGTCCCTTCGCCGCAGGAATCCGACGGCACGGCCGGATATCATCCGCATGAGAGCCCGTGGTCGATGCTCGTGCCGCTCGGCGTGCTGACCCTTGGGGCGGTATTCGCAGGGTTTGTGTTCAAGGACGCCTTCATCGACAGCGAGGCGTTCTGGGCAGGTTCGATCTTCTACAACGAGAACCTGATCCACCGGCTCCATGCCGTGCCTTACTGGGTCAAGCTGACGGCCACGTTCGTCATGCTGCTTGGCCTGTTCGGAGCGTGGCTGGCGTATATCAAGGATACCTCTATCCCGGCCAAGTTTGTCGAGCAGTTCAGCTTCGTCCACCGGTTCGTGTTCAACAAGTGGTACTTCGATGAACTTTACGACCTGCTGTTCGTGAAACCTGCTTTCTGGTTCGGCCGGATCTTCTGGCAAAAGGGCGACAAGGGCTTGATTGACCGCTTCGGACCCGATGGCGTGGCTTCGCTGGTGGTGCAGGGTGCGGCCCTCGCGAAGAAGGTCCAGTCCGGATATCTCTATAGCTATGCGCTGATCATGCTGCTGGGCCTGATCGCCGCGATTACCTGGGTGCTGATGTAATGGGGGGCTTTCCCATCCTGTCCGTCATGCTGGCGGTGCCGCTTGTTGCGGCGATTGCCTGCCTGTTCCTGAGCGCCCCGCAGGCGCGCTTAACGGCGCTGGCAGCGACGCTGGTCAACCTTGCGCTCGGCATCCTGCTGTGGGTCAACTATGACATCGGCGGGGCCCAGTGGCAGTTCACCGAGCGGGCCGACCTGTTCGCCGGATTCACCTACGCGCTCGGCATTGACGGGATTGCGCTGCTCCTGATCGTGCTCAGCGTGTTCCTGATGCCGATCTGCATCCTGGCCAGCTGGGAAGCGGTCCAGAAGCGCGTCGGCGAATACATGGCCGCGTTCCTCGTAATGGAAACGCTGATGATCGGCGTGTTTTCGGCGCAGGACCTGTTCCTGTTCTACATCATGTTCGAAGCCGGCCTGATCCCGATGTACCTGATCATCGGCATCTGGGGCGGGGCAGACCGCATCTACGCCAGCTACAAGTTCTTCCTCTATACCCTGCTTGGTTCGCTGTTGATGCTCGTGGCGATGCTGTGGATGGTCAATGAGGCGGGCACGACCGATATCCCCACGCTGATGCAGTACGACTTCGCGCCGGAAGTGCAGACCTGGCTGTGGCTCGCATTCTTCGCCAGCTTTGCGGTGAAAATGCCGATGTGGCCGGTCCACACCTGGCTGCCTGACGCCCACGTGCAGGCGCCGACTGCCGGCTCGGTCATCCTCGCCGGTGTGCTGCTGAAGATGGGTGGCTATGGCTTCATCCGGTTCAGCCTGCCGATGTTCCCCGAAGCGAGCGCGCAGTTTGCCTGGCTGGTGTTCGCGCTCAGCATGATCGCGGTCGTGGTAACCAGCCTGATTGCTCTGGTGCAGCAGGACATGAAGAAGCTGATTGCCTATTCATCGGTTGCGCACATGGCGATCGTGACCATCGGCCTGTTCGCCTTCAATGTGCAGGGGCTCGAAGGCTCAATGATTGTCATGCTGAGCCACGGCCTTGTATCGGGGGCGTTGTTCCTGTGTGTCGGCATAATCTACGACCGGCTGCACACCCGCGAGATCAGCCGCTACGGGGGCCTCAGCATCAACATGCCGAAGTATGCGCTGTTCTTCCTCCTGTTCACCATGGCCAGCATCGGCCTGCCGGGCACCAGCGGTTTCGTCGGAGAATTTCTCAGCCTTGCCGGGATCTATCAGGTTTCCAGCTGGGTCACGCTGGTGTGCACCACCGGCATCATTCTGGGCGCAGCTTACATGCTCTATCTCTACTGGCGGGTTGCTTTCGGCGTGCAGAAGAACGCTGACGCTGCGGCGATGACCGATCTCAACGCCCGCGAATGGGCCATGCTCGCCCCGATCGCCGCTGCCGTACTGTGGATGGGTGTCTATCCGGAGAGCTTCCTCGCTCCCATGCGCAAGGACATTGCCTCACTTGAAGCGCGCGTGGCGCGTGCTGCGCCTGAAGGCGATGCCCGGCTTGCCGCCGGGGAGGCACGTTCGGAGGCCGCCAATGCGGTTGCGCCCCTGCCGCACGAGACCGGAAAAGAGGGAGCGCACTGATGAACACCGCAGCCTCTTTTGCGCTGATCGCGCCTGAACTGCTGCTGGCGGTTTCCAGCCTGCTGCTGGTGCTCGCTTCGGCCTGGGGCGGCGACAAGGCCGCCCGCCTTGTCACGATCCTGGCAGTAACCGCGCTGTTCGGCGCTGGGATGCTCCTCTGGCCGGTGCTGCACCTTGGCAAGGTCGGCCCCGAGACCTACGCATTCGGAGACCTCATTCGCGCAGACGCCTTCGCGGGCTTCGCCAAAGCGCTCATCTACCTCGCCGCCATCGGCTGTCTTGTCGTCGCGCCGCACTGGTTTGGGCGCCTCAAGGCGATGAAGCCCGAATACCCGGTGCTGGTGCTTCTGGCGACACTGGGCATGAGCCTCATGGTCTCGGCCAGCGACCTGCTGACGCTCTACCTCGGGCTGGAGCTCAACAGCCTCGCCGCTTATGTGCTGGCGGCCTACCTCCGCAATGACAGCCGCTCCGCCGAGGCGGGCCTGAAATATTTCGTGCTCGGCGCACTGGCCAGCGGCATCCTGCTTTACGGCATCAGCCTGCTCTACGGATTTGGCGGAACCACCAGCTTCGCCGGCCTGCGGGTGGCGCTCGAAGGCGAGATGTCGAACGGCATGCTGTTTGGCGTGATCTTTGTGCTGGCGGGCCTCGCTTTCAAGATCTCGGCCGTGCCCTTCCATATGTGGACGCCGGACGTTTACGAAGGCGCGCCCACCCCGGTCACGACCTTCTTTGCTACCGCCCCCAAGGTGGCGGCTGTGGCGCTAACCGCTCGCGTGGCAATGGACGCATTTGGCAGCCAGGTCGATGCATGGCGGCAGGTCGTCATCTTTGCCGCTCTTGCCTCAATCGTCGTGGGCGCACTTGGTGCCATCGGGCAGAACAACCTGAAGCGGTTGCTGGCCTATTCCTCGATCAACAACGTCGGCTTCATCCTGATTGGCCTTGCTGCCGCCAATGCAGCGGGAGCCAGCGCGATGTTCGTCTATCTGGCAATCTATGTCGCAATGACACTGGGCAGCTTCGTCGCGCTGATGATGCTCTATGACAACGATGGCCGCGCGCTTGAAACCTTCGATGACATTGCAGGCCTCTCGGCAAAGCGCCCTGCGCTGGCGTGGTGCCTGCTCGCCATGATGTTCAGCCTGGCCGGAATTCCGCCCCTGTTCGGCTTCTGGGGCAAGTTCGTGGTGTTCCAGGCGGCAATCGAGGCAGACCTGGTCCTGCTGGCCGCCATCGGGGTGGCAGCAAGCGTGATCGGTGCATTCTACTACATCAAGTTCGTCAAAGTCATGTTCTTCGACGCTCCCTCCGACGCGACGGTTGCCGATAGCACCAGGGCGCACTGGACTGTGCTGATCATCACGACCGTGATCGTCTCGCCGCTCGGTTACCTTCTCAATCGTTCCCTTGGCGATCTGGCCGACAAGGCAGCCAGTGCGTTGTTCCTGCTACCTTGATGCTTCTGCGGACCCGAGGTTGCCGGTTTGATTGAGTACATCGCCGAAACCGGATCGACCAACAGTGACCTGCTTGAAAGACTGAAGGCAGGTGAGCGCATTGCCGAAGGCCAGTGGCTGGTTGCCGATCGGCAGACTGCTGGCAGGGGCCGCCAGGGGCGGCGATGGAACGGTGGCCTGGGTAATTTCATGGGTTCGACCGTGGTCCATCGCCTTCCGGGCGATCCGCCTGCGCCGACGCTCGCCTTGCTCGCAGGCATGGCGTTGCACGAAGCAACCGTGCCGCTCGTGCCTGACGCCAGTCGTCTGCACCTCAAGTGGCCCAACGATCTGCTTTACATGAAGGCCAAGCTTGCCGGTATCCTGCTGGAAGGGCAGGGGGATGCGGTCGTCGTCGGTATCGGTGTCAATCTGGCAGAGGCTCCGGACCTGCCCGATCGCGAGACGCTGTCGTTCGCCGCGTTCGGGCCGGCTCCTGACCGCAATCTGTTCGCTGGCTCGCTGGCAGGCATGTTCGCTCGGGAACTGGAGCGATGGCGCACCTATGGCCTGGAGCCCTTGTTGCGGCGATGGCAGGCTGCAGGACTGCCCAAAGGCACACCGCTCAAAGTTCACGACGGAACCGCAGTTGCGGTGGATGGCAAGGTTGCAGGGCTGGCGGAGGACGGCTCGCTCTTGCTCCTTCTGCCCAATGGTGCCACCCGTCCTATCCACGCTGGCGATGTCATGATCGCAGACCAAGGAACCTGAATAATGTTGCTTGCCGCCGATGTCGGGAACACGAATGTGGTTTTCGCCCTGTACGCCATGGATGGCAAAGGGGGGCGCGAGATCAAGGCGCGCTGGCGGATTGCGACCGACCCGAGGCGCACCGGAGACGAGTATGCGGTCTGGCTTCTGCAACTGCTCCAGATTGAGGGATTTGCACGGACCGATGTGACGCAGATCATCATCGGATCGGTGGTGCCGCGGGCGATCCATAACCTTACCGTTCTCGCCGAGAAGTATTTCTCCATCACGCCGCTGATTGCAGGCGAGGGAGCCGCTGAATGGGGTTTCCTGATCGACGTGGACGAACCCCGCTCACTGGGAGCGGACCGTGCGCTCAACACCATTGCAGCGCATGAAAAGTATCCCGGTGACAAGATCGTGGTCGACTTCGGCACGGCAACGACCTTCGATGCGGTCGATTTCAACGGCGCATACAAGGGCGGGATCATCGCGCCGGGGATCAACCTGTCGCTCGACGCGTTGGTCGGCAATACGGCCAAACTTCCGCGCATCGCGATCCGCTCCCCCGAGAGCGACAGCGTGATGGGGCGCAACACCGAGGACCAGATGCTGATCGGCGTATTCTGGGGCTATATCGCCATGATGGAGGGGCTGATCGAGCGGATGCGCCAGCAGATCGGCCGCCCTGCAATGGTCATTGCCACCGGTGGGCTGGCGATCCTGTTTGACAAGCACACCCGGATGTTCGGCGCCGTTGATGCCGACCTGACACTGGACGGGCTCGCAATCCTTGCTGAGCGGGCCGCCCGATGAAAAAGGATTTCACCCCCGAAAAAGAACTGCTGTTCCTCGCACTGGGCGGCAGCGCCGAGATCGGGATGAACGTCAATCTCTATGGCTGCAACGGCAAGTGGCTGATGGTGGATCTTGGCATGACATTCGGTGCCAACGAATATCCCGGCACCGAACTGGTCTTTGCTGACCTGGCTTTCATCGAGGACCGGCGGAAAGATCTTCTGGGGATTGTGCTGACCCATGCCCATGAGGATCACATCGGGGCGGTACCCTACTTCGCGGAAGAGCTTGGCGTGCCACTCTATGCCACCCCGTTCACGGCCGATCTGGTCAAGCGCAAGCTGGCAGAGGCCGGGTTGGCCGGGCGGGTCAAACTGCATGTGATCGAGGATGATCACGGCACCATTCGCCTCGGCGATTTCACCGTCCGCTATATCCCGTTGGCGCACTCGATTGCCGAGGGCAACGCCCTGGTAATCGACACGCCCTATGGCCGGGTGTTCCACACCGGTGACTGGAAGCTGGACGAAGATCCGATTGTCGGCGTGCCGGCGACCGAAGAGGAACTCGTCGCGATTGGTGACGAGGGCGTGCTGGCGCTGGTGTGCGATTCCACCAATGTCTTCAACCCCGAAGCCAGCGGTTCGGAGGGAGCTGTTTATCAGGCGCTGATGGACGAGGTGCGCCTCCACACGGGGCGGCGTGTGCTGGTGACGACCTTTGCCTCGAACGTCGCCCGTCTCCAGACCCTTGGTGAAGTTGCGCGGGAAACAGGGCGGCAGCTCTGCGTTGCCGGGCGCTCGCTCGATCGCATCATCGAAGTGGCACAGGACAACGGCTATCTGGCCGATTTTCCCGAAACAGTCGATTTCGATACGGCCATGGGCCTGCCACGCGGGGAAGTGCTGATCCTGGCAACTGGCGGGCAGGGAGAGCCGCGTGCGGCCCTGGCCCGCATCGCCGACAGCAGCCATCAGATCGATCTGGTGGCAGGTGACGTTGTCTTGTTCTCAAGCCGCCAGATACCCGGAAATGAGCTGGCGATTGGCCGGATCCAGAACCAGCTTGCCGAGCGCGGCATTGTCATGGTGACAGATCGCCAGTCGGCCATCCACGTTTCGGGCCATCCCGGACGCCCCGAGCTTGAAGCGCTTTACGGTTGGCTCAGGCCCGAGATCCTCGTGCCGGTCCATGGCGAGATGCGCCACATGCAGGAACAGGCGCGAGTTGGGCGGGCGCACGGGATTCCCCACAATGTCGTCCAGAAGAATGGTGATATTGTCCGGCTCGCCCCCGGAAAGCCTGAGCGGATTGCCCGGGTCGAATCCGGGCGCCTCGTGCTGGACGGTGACATGATCGTGCCGGCCAACGGCGAGGCCATCGTGATGCGCCGGAGGCTGGCCCATAACGGGGTCGTGATGGTGTCCCTCGATGGCGGGGGGCAGGCACAGGTCAGTGGACTCGGCTTGCCGCTGGTGGAGGATTACGGTGATTTCGTCACCGAAGCGGAAGCCGACGTGGCCACTGCTGTTAGAAAACTCAAAGGCAAGGCGGCTGCCGATCCGGCGGAAGTGACCGAGGCTGCCCGGCTTGCGGCGCGGCGCGCGGCGCAACGCTGGTCGGGTAAAAAGCCGCAAGTCATGGTCATGCTGGCAAGGGACTGATCAAATGGGCTGGACTTCGATACTGGCGATCTACTTCCTCGTATGGGTGATGTGCGCCTTTCTGATGCTGCCGTTCGGCGTGCAAACGGCTGACGAGGCGGGTGTTGCCAAAGTGCCTGGGCAAGCAGACAGCGCACCGGTCAATTTCCGGCCCGGGCGGGTGGCCCTCCGTGCAACCATTCTGGCCGCCCTTCTGACCGGCCTCTACATCGCCAATTTCGAGTTTGGCTGGATCGGCGTCGAGGCGCTCGATATCACCAATTACATCGGTTAGGCGCGCAGCCGCTCGATCGCCTGCGCAAGCGCCACGTAAAGCTTGCCCATATCTGAACTGAGCAGGGTCACGCTGACGGACTTGCCATCCCGGGTGGAAAGCAGGGTGCGCAGCATGTTTTCGAAATCGGCAATGTAGCGGCTGACGTTATCGCGGAAATCGACGTCGGCATCGTAGAGCTCGGCGATTTCGCGAGCCTGGGTATTGTCAAGCAGGCGGACGGCACGCCGGGTGAAGATACCGCGATCCCCCCGCAGGTACGAAGTCCAGGCACTGTCACTGACATCGGTCGAAATGACCTTTGCAATATCTATCGCGGTCGAATTGAGGCCTTCGGTGATGAGCGCGACACGCCGGGCGAAATCGTTGTCGACCTGCTCTTCTGCCAGTTCGCGGGCCCGGGCCACCCGCATCTCGAGATTTCCGGCCAGTTCATTGACCCGTGCCAGCTGGTCACGCAGTTGCACGGTCGCCTCTCGTCCAGCGGCGGTGGCCCTTGCGCTGGCCTGTTCGAGCCCGGCAAGCGCACCTTCAGTGCTGTCAGCAAGTGCCTGTTCGATGGCAGAGCCTGACCGGTCCGCAATCCTCTCTGCGAGTGACCGCACGGTATCGGCGCTCAGTGTCTCCACCGAAACGATAGCCTCACGCGCATTCCGCTCGAGCAGGGCAATCGCATCCCGCAAGGCGCCGGTTGCCTTGGCGGCCAAGGCGTCGCTTTCGACACTCGCGCCAGCCAGGGCGCTCCGCAGACCGTCTATCCGCGAAAGACTTGCCGCCGTGCTTGAATCCAGCTCGGTCTGCACCTCCGCGATCCGGCCGATTGCGGCTTCGCTGTCTTCGCGCGTGGCAATGACATAGGCTGACAGGTCAGCGCCCTTTCGGGCTGCATCATCGAGCACGCCGCGCAGGCTGTCCGTTTCCTTGCCGAGTGTACCAAGTCGCGACTCTGCCTCTTCGAGCGCCGCCGGCAGCTCGGTCCGTGAATGCTGGGCGCTGGCCTGGATCAGTTCCAGCAATCGGATGCTGGCGTCAGTCAGTTCGGCCACGGCCTCATCAGTGCCGGCCAAAGCCATACGACTCTCGGCCAGCTTTTCTGCCAGCGCAGCGATACTGCCCGCCAGACGGCTTTCGGTCTCCTCGCCTGCCTCGGCGATGGCCCGCATGTCTCCGCGCAGCTCCCACAGCTTTTCAGCCACGGCCTGGCCCTGCGCGCCAAGCACTTCGGTCTGCTCGCGCAGGGTTTCGCGCCGACTGGCGAGCAGGCTGTCCAGCGCCTCGATCCGGGCTTCCAGTGCAGCAAGTGTCTCGCGTTCGGTTTTCGCCATGGCGCTCTGGCGCTCGGCAATCTTTGCAAAGAGGCGCGCATCGCGTTCCGCAATGTTGCGATCAACGTTTTCCGCTTCGTGGCGAAGCGCTTCGAGCTTGCGATTGGCCGATTCAAGTGCGGCCTCATCGATCCCCTTGATCTCGTCGATTGCGCCGAGCAGTCGGGCGTTCAGGGCCTCAATCTGTTTCGACCAGAGCGCACTAGCTTGCGCCTCTGTGTCACGCAGCACACCGGCAACTTGCCGCGCTTCCTGTTGCAAGGCGATCACCCGCGCACGCATCGAGCGCAAAGCTTCCGCCTCGGTCTCGTCAAGTGCGTTCCTTGTTGTTGCGACTTCCTGTTCCAGTGCTTCGGTGCGGCGACGCAGGGCGGCAAGTGCTTCGACCTCGCGACCATCGAGCTCAACCCGGAACGCCTCGCTTGCAGTACGAAGGGCATCGAACCGTGCCCCCGTCAGATCGCCCATGTGATCGAACTGCGCTTCGAAGGCTGAGATGGCGGCATCCACTCGTGACTGCAATGAGCCGACTTGCCGTTCGCTGGCCTGGCCGAACTGGTTGAGGCGCTCGAATCCGGCAACAAGCTCGGCAATCTGGCCTTGGGCCGTGCGGCCAGCACTGCCGATCTGGTTGGCGGCATCGCGGGCCGAATTGGCGATGACGGGCAAGTCGTCACGCAAGCGGCCCATATTCTCCAGTGCAGTGGTACTGACCGACGCGATTGCCTCGATCTCGCTGCCGTTGCTGCGAACGAGTGACTGGATGTGGTCAGCGTGCGCGGAGAGGCGCTCGCTCGCGACCCGGCCCAGCGATTCCAATTCCCGTGATTGCGCAGAGAGGAATTCCCGGGCCAGGCTGAGTTCCCGGTTCACCGTGACCAACCGGCTTTCAAGCGCGGCTGATTCTTCCCGAAGCGAATGGGCGACCTGACCGAACCGTTCCATCTCGCGGCTGCTGTTGCGAACCATCAGGAGCCATGTGGCAATGATGAGCAAGGTTGGCACAGCCCACTCGCCGACCCATCCGATCCACTGCTGCGGAGAACCACCAGCCAGAAGGGCATCGCGCAGCGCCCAGCCATAAAAACCCGTCCACCCGGCAATTGCGAGCAGGGCCAGAGCAGGGATCAGCCAGGTCGGCACGCGCCTGGCCGGCGCATCGGCGTCATCCCAATCCTCTTCCTGCGACTGAGGTGGCTGCGGTGCCACAACGCCATCCACATCATGCAACTCTGCCGTTTCCGGCTGCTGTGGCCCGATGGCCCTGATCTTTGATCCCCCGCTCATGGTCAGGAAGCTACCACGTTTCGCTGCATGTTAAACCCTGTCTTAACCAAGCCGGCATTACAGTGGCCAGACGAGGCTTTTCGACAACGGTTCTTTCGATGCCACATTGACGGCTGCTGCAGGCAAGGATCCCGCCCTGCTGGCCGAATTACGTCTGGCCTTCGCGGACAGCCTGGCTCGCCAGATCGACCTGTTGAGGCGGTCACGGTGCGATGGGAACTGGACCATGGCCGCGCTGCGGCTGAAGGGGCTCGCAGCTTCGTTCCACGCGGCTGAACTCATCACGCTGGCTGATGAAGCACTGGCCAGCGCCCCGGGCGATCCCGTGATCGTACGCCGCCTCGAAACCTTCCGAGCGCACTTCAACACTCCCCGAAACTGACAGCCATGCTTGGCTTGGACGGATCGACCGCCTAGACTCAAGGGTCACCGCTTCGAGGAACCCTGCCTTGCTGGTTGCCCTTCTCTCAACCCTGGAGCGCGCAACCGACGGCGCCTCTTGTCCTCGCGCCTTCCTGCGGATGGCCGGCAATACAGTAATTGCACGTCAGGTGGAAATGGCGCTGGAACTGGGCTGCGAACGCGTGATCTGCCTGGCTGAGGGACTTTCGCCCGAGCTTGTTGCTGTCCAGCACCGGGTCGAACGATCCGGGCGCAGGTTTCATGCCGTCAGCGGCCGACAGGCGCTGCACGGATTGATAACCGCCGCTGACGAAATCGTGATCATCGCCGACGGCGTCATTCCGGACGAACAGAGCGTTGCCGAGGCAATCGGTCGCCGGAAAGGCGTGCTGACCTTCCCCGTGGAGGCGGGGATAGCTGCCGGGTTCGAACGGGTTGATCGGGCGGAGGCCTGGGCGGGCGTGCTCAGGTGCGGCGGAGCAGACCTTGAACGGCTGGCCGAGCTTCCCCCTGACATCGATGCGCTCTCGGCGCTTATGCGATCGGCCTTGCAATCAGGACGTCCCCGGATCGAAGTGTCACCGGAACATATCGCACATGGCTCCTGGCGGCTGGTCGACTCGGCAAGGTCGGCGCGCGAATTGGGCCGGCGCATGGTTAAGACCCTGCTCCGGCCGTCGAGCTGGTTCGCCCCGGGCAACGCCCTTGTCGACCGTGTCATGGGTATCCGTGCGGAGGCAACGTTGCGCCAGCCAGCAAGCGTGTCGTTCGTGCTGGGCGGGGGCTTTCTGGCTCTGGGGCTCGGGCTGATCAGCGCAGCAGCTGGCTTCCTGGTAGCGAGCTTTGCCATCCTTGTTTGTGCAGCGGCGCTGGTGCGGGCCTGGATGGCAGTTGATCAGTTGCGCCAGGGTTTGGGCGAAGATGCCAGTGCGCTGCGCCGGGATGGCCCCGTTCTGGCGCTGGACATTGCGGTGGTCGCCGCGCCTCTGCTGGCTGGGGCAGGGCGGGACTGGACCTCGCTTGCGTTTCCCCTGGTCATGCTGGTTGGCCTGTTGAATCTTGCACGCAAGCGGGGGCGCGATTGGGCGCGATCGATTGCCTATGACCACATGCTGCTGTTCGTGGTTCTTGCGGTGGCTACGGCAGGCAACAGGCTGGAAATCGCAATCCAGGTACTGGCGATGCTTTTGTTGGTGTTTCTTTTCGCCCGGCCCGATACGGCTAGGCTAACCCGCGCTTAACCACAGACACGCTAAGGCGGCCAGATGGATAGCATCCCCACCGATCCGGCAGACGAGATGCCCGTGGAAGCGGTGCTCCGCGAGGAGCTCGCGCACGGGGATATCGTGCTCGGCACGATAGGGCCTATCCTTGGCCACTTGCTGGCACAGCATGACCATTCCCTGTTCAGTGACGAGATCGTCGCCCGGGTGCGGGGTATGACGAGGCACGTGGCGCATCAGATCCTGACCGTTCAGGGCAGTGAAGAGGCTCCTGCCGCGACCATGCCGGAAGTCGACAGCCCGCTCGAGGCGCGGCTGGCCGCTCTTCTCGCGGGCAACATGAATTTCCTCGTGCATTGCCATGCCATGGCGCTCGAGGCGCAGCTCGCTCGGCGCCTTGAGGAGCGGTCTGCGATCGATCCTGTTCTCTCGCCGCTGATGCAGGCGCTGATTGCTTCGGACGATCCGGCGACGGCTACGACAGGTATGGCCGCGCTCGCCGCACAGGCCCGCTTCATGCAGCAGCAGCGAAGGATGGAGCTGCCCTTGGGAGAACTGCCAGCAGACCTCTTCCACTCTGCCCTGACGATATGGCGGACGATATCCGGCACAGGTGACGGGGATTCGGCCGATGGGGCTGAACAGACCCTGCGAAATGCGTATGACGAGGGCGCCAGCCGCCTTGGTCTGCTGGCAAGGCTGATTTCCGGGTTGGGGAGCGGTGTGACCGCTGCCCTGTCCATCAGCCATGCCGGCACAGCCCTGTTTCTGACCGCCCTTGCAAATGCATCGCGGCAGGAACGCGATCTCACCGTGCTTGCCACCAATGACAGCCAGCTGGCACGAATGGCGCTGTCATTGCGTGCCGCCGGCCTTCGGTCGAAGGACGTGGAAGAGCAGTTCCTCTACCTCCACCCCGAGGTGGCCCTGCCGGATGGATTCGATTTTCTCCGCGGGGATCGGGCGGCCGGCCTGCTGGCATCTTCCGTACGGCGGTCTGCGGGCTAGGCCATGGCTTCCAGCAAGAAGACCGCGCTCGCGCACGCCCGCACTGACGGGGAGGACCGGCTGATCGAGGCTGATGAACTGCTCGCCGGTCTGCAGGTGCGATGCGGCGGCGAGCTGCCCGGCACGGTGGCAATCCCCGAATTGCTCGCACTGGTGCGCAAATCGCGCCAGTATGGACTACGTCTCGCCCGACTGGTCGGCGCCCTCGACGGGGACGAACGGGTCGAGGCATGGGTCGAGATTGCCCCGTACAGCCAGAATGGACAGACCGGCTGCGACATCGCGGTTGCGAGCTGGCAGGCGAGCCCGTTGCCCCCCGAATCCGATCAGGTCGCCGCGCGGCGACGGCTCGAAATCGACCGCGCAACTGCCGAACTGAGCGCCCGGCTCGACCCGGGGCAGCGCTTGCTGACGGTCGAGGCCGACGCTGCCGACCTGCGGGAAGCGGCTACGGCAATGCGTGCCGGTATCGGCAAGCCGTGGACCCAGTTTGTCGAACTGGTGCAGAACAACCATCGGCAACCCATGCATTGGCGCCTGCTTGACGGGGCCCGCTGCACGGTCACAGGATCACAGCGCGAATGGACTGTTTCGCTGGTGCCGCTTGGCCGCCCGATGGCGGGGAGCGCCGGGTTCGAACTCTATCTCGTCGCCGACCGTCCTCTGATCCGGGTCAAAGCGGCGCAAGTGGCTCCCTCTCCTCTGGTCGACCGCCGGATCGGGCGCGAACTCTCACCGGTCCTTCGCAAGCCGATCGCCCGGATTATTGCCAATGCGGAGACGATCCGTTCGCGCCTGGCGGGCCCTCTCGGGGACGAATACAGCCAGTACGCCGCCGACATCGCTTCGGCGGGGCAGCATCTGCTCTCGCTGCTTGACGACCTGGCCGATCTGGAAGTCGTCGAATCCGAGGGCTTCAGCACCGCACCCGACCGGATCGACCTGATGGATATTGTCAAACGGGCAACCGGCATCCTCGGGGTCAGGGCACGCGAACGCCAGATTACACTGGAGATCGAAGGCGGCACTGCGCCGGTTCTGGCGATCGGCGAATTCCGCCGGGCGTTGCAGGTCCTTCTCAACCTGATCGGCAACGCCATCCACTATTCGCCAAAAGGGTCGACCGTAAGCATCTCCCTTTCCAGCGCTGGAAGCGAGTCATTCGCAACCGTGGCCGACAGTGGCCCCGGGCTCTCGCGCGAGCAGCAGGACGCCGTGTTCCGCAAGTTCGAACGGCTTGGCCGCAGCGGTGACGGCGGGTCAGGGCTGGGCCTGTACATTTCGCGCAAGCTCGCGCTCGCCATGGGCGGCGACCTGACCGTATCAAGCAAAGAGGGCGAGGGTGCCCGCTTTACGCTGGCACTCCCCGCCCTCGAAGACCGGCGCACGAAACCCCGGTAACCGGCAATTGCTTACCGCTGGCCGATCGGCACGTAATCCCGTTCCGTCGGCCCGGTGTAGAGCTGGCGCGGGCGGCCGATCTTCTGGCCGGGGTCGGAAATCATTTCGTTCCACTGCGCCACCCAGCCAACCGTGCGGGCGAGCGCGAACAGGGCGGTGAACATCGTTGTCGGGAAACCGATCGCAGACAGGATGATGCCCGAATAGAAGTCGACGTTGGGGAACAGCTTCTTCTCGGCGAAATAGGGATCGCTCAGCGCAATCTCTTCGAGCCGCAACGCGGTTTCAAACACCGGGTCGGTGACCTTCAGCGCATCGAACACCTCGCGTACCGTCTTCTGCATCACCGTCGCGCGCGGGTCGTAGTTCTTGTACACGCGGTGGCCGAAGCCCATCAGGCGGAAAGGATCGTTCTTGTCCTTGGCACGGTCGATGTAGTGCTGGATCCGGTCGGGCGTGCCGATTTCCTGCAGCATGTTGAGCGCAGCTTCATTCGCGCCGCCATGCGCCGGACCCCACAGGCAGGCGATTCCGGCCGCGATGCAGGCGAAAGGATTGGCGCCCGACGAGCCAGCCAGACGCACGGTCGAGGTCGAAGCGTTCTGCTCATGATCGGCATGGAGGATGAAGATCCGGTCCATCGCCCGCTCGACCGCAGGATGCAGCTCATACTCTTCAGCGGGCACACCGAAGGTCATGCGCAGGAAGTTGCCGGTATAGCTGAGGTCGTTCTTGGGATAGAGGAACGGCTGCCCGACCGAATACTTGTAGGCCATGGCCGCAATGGTCGGCATCTTGGCGATCAGGCGGTGGCTCGAGATCTTGCGATGGTTCGGATCGGAGATGTCGGTGCTGTCATGATAAAACGCTGACAGAGCGCCGACCACACCGCACATGATTGCCATCGGGTGGGCGTCACGGCGGAAACCACGATAGAAGGTCGCCAGCTGCTCGTGCAGCATGGTGTGGCGGGTAATGGTGTTCTCGAAGTCGGACAGTTCGTCTGCGCTGGGCAGTTCGCCGTTCAGCAGCAGGTAGGAGACTTCCATGAAGCTGGACTGCTCGGCAAGCTGCCCGATCGGATAGCCCCTGTGCAGCAGCACACCCTCTTCACCGTCGATATAGGTAAGCGCGCTTTCGCAGCTGGCGGTCGAGGTGAAGCCCGGGTCAAAGGTAAAGGCACCGGTGCCGGCATACATCTTCCGGATATCGACCACATCGGGCCCGACGCTGCCTTCAAGGACCGGGAATTCGTGAGTCTGCCCGCCCAGTTCGAGTTTCGCCAGTTTGTCCGCCAACTTGCTTCTCCTTTATTCCCCTGCTCGCCGGGTGTGGATCAGGCCGCCTGGGCCGTGATCCGCGCGAGCGATTCTTCCCGTCCCAGAAGGACCAGCACGTCAAAGATACCGGGCGACGTCGTTGTACCGGTCAGCGCCGCGCGCATCGGCTGCGCCAGCTTGCCCAAGCCCAATTCCAGCTCCTCGGCAAGGGCCTTGGTAGTGGCTTCCAGCGCATCGCTTGTCCAGTCGTTTTCCGCCTCAAGCCGGGCTGCCACCTGTCCGAGAATGGCGCGGCCCGGCTCATCCAGCAAAGCCGCAGCCTTGTCGGTCAGCGCAAGCGGACGCGTCGCAAACAAAAATCCCGCACTTTCCGTAAGTTCGTGCAGGTCTTTCGCGCGCGGCTTGAGCACCGGCATTGCCTGGGTCAGCAAGGAAACATCGGCTCCCTCACCAATTTGCCCGGCGACCAGCACCGCCAGGCGCGCGTCATCAGCTTCGCGAATGTAGTGCCCGTTGAGGTGCTGCAGCTTCTTGATGTCGAAGCGCGACGGACTGCGTCCGACACCGTCGAGATCGAACAGCGCCACGGCTTCATCGCGACTGATTTCCTCGCGGTCTCCGTGGCCCCAGCCAAGCCGCAGCAGGTAATTGAACAGCGCTTCGGGAAGGATGCCCAGCTCGTCTCGATACGCTTCGACCCCCACGGCCCCGTGCCGCTTCGACATTTTCGCGCCGTCCGGCCCGTGGATCAGCGGCACGTGGGCGTAGACCGGATCGGGCCATCCACCCTCGATCGCGTTCATCGCGCGAATGATCGGTAGCTGGCGAAAAGCATTGTTGAGATGATCGTCGCCCCGGATGACGTGAGTGACGCCCATGTCATGATCATCAACCACGACCGCCAGCATGTAGGTTGGCGTGCCGTCGCCGCGCAGCAGGATGTAATCGTCGATTTCGCTGTTCTGGACGGTGACCGGCCCCTGCACCCGGTCATGGATGGTCACTTCACCCTCGTTCGGGGTCTTCAGTCGAATGGTGAAAGGCGCGCCTTCAGGCGCCTCTGCCGGATCGCGATCCCGCCAGCGCCCGTCATAGCGAAGGGGCTGCTTGTTGCGGCGCTGCTCGTCACGCATGGCCTCCAGTTCGTCGGAGGTGGCGAAGCATTTGTAGGCGTGGCCGGCCTCTAGCAGTTGCCAGGCAACCTGTGCGTGGCGCTCCGCCCGGTCGGACTGGAAAACTGGTGCGTCGTCGAAATCCAGCCCGAGCCAGTCGAGCCCTTGAAGGATCTTGTCGATCGCATCCTGGGTGCTGCGCTTCTGGTCGGTGTCTTCGATCCGGAGCAGCACCTTGCCGCCATGGTGGCGGGCGTAGAGCCAGTTGAACAGGGCGGTTCTTGCCCCGCCAATATGGAGGTAGCCGGTCGGCGAGGGCGCGAAGCGGGTCACCACCTGGCTGGTCGCGGTGCTGCTATCGCTTGCCATGAACGCCGGTTTCCTTTCCTATTGTCGAATGGCGACCAGCACCGCGCCGCATGTACCCCTGGGGGATGAGCCGGAGCCGGCCGCGAAGCTGCGCGATGCTGCAGTGCAGCGCACTTGGCCCAAGGCCGTCCGCTTGTCCAGCCTTGCCGATGCCTGCGAGCAATTTGTCGGAAGGGCCGGATTTGAGCGGGCTCCCTGGCTCACGATTGCCTTCGCTGCGGGCGTTGCGGCGTGGTTTGCACTAGATGCGCCGTGGGAATGGTCGGCCTTTATCGGGGCCTGCCTGATCGCAGCGATTGCGGCTGCGGCCCTTTGGCGCGGTGACAGGAATCGCGCTGCCCTGCAATTGGCAGTCATCACCACCAGTCTCTTGCTCGCTGCAGGGGTGGGGACGGTGTGGGCAAGGTCGGCCCTGGTTGGTGCGGAGCCGATTACCCGGACGAGCGTCACGATCATCGTTGGCCGCGTGCTTGACCGGCAGGAACAGCCCGCCCAGCAGCGTATCCGCCTGGTTCTGGCCATTCGCGATGCCGAGGCAGGCATCGCCCGCAAGATCCGGATAAACCTGCCCGCTGCCGATGCAACGCCAGCCATGACCGAGGGCGCGGTGGTGCGTTTACGCGCGAGACTTTCGCCGCCTGCGCCGCCCATGCTTCCCGGAGGATATGACTTCGCCCGCCGCGCCTGGTTTGACGGGCTTGCTGCAACCGGCTCCGCCTTGGGCCCGGTCGAGGTGGTAGAGAACGCGCCGCAGGTGCGCGGTCTGGCGCAGGTCCAGCGCCGCCTTGCGGCCCATGTCCGGGAGCAGGTCGATGGCTCAGCCGGTACGATCGCAGCGGCCTTTGCCAGCGGTGACCGGGGCGCGATCGACCTGGGTGACGAAAAAGCCATGCGCGATTCCGGGCTGACTCACCTGCTCTCGATCAGCGGGGTCCATGTCAGCGCAGTGATCGCGGCAGGGTACCTGCTGGCACTCAAGCTGCTGGCCTTGTCACCTTGGCTGGCGCTGAGAATTCGCCTGCCGGTCCTGGCGGCGGGGGTAGGGGCACTGGCCGGTGTCGGGTACACCCTGCTGACAGGTGCCGAAGTGCCGACGGTGCGCAGCTGCATAGGCGCGTTGCTGGTCCTGACTGCCCTGGCGATTGGACGGGAGCCCCTGTCCGTGCGGATGCTGGCAACCGCGGCTTTTCTGGTGCTGCTGGTCTGGCCGGAAGCGCTGATCGGCCCGAGTTTCCAGATGAGCTTTGCCGCTGTTCTGGCGATTATTGCGCTGCACGAGAGCCGACCGGTAAAGGCCTTCCTCGCTGCGCGAGAGGAAAGCTGGCTGGCGCGGCAGGGGCGCAGGCTGGCAATGCTGCTGGCCACCGGGCTGGTGATCGAAGCGGTGCTCACGCCGATCGTGCTGTTCCATTTTCACCGCGCGGGCCTTTACGGAGCTTTCGCCAACGTCATCGCCATCCCGCTGGTCACACTGATATCCATGCCAGCCATTGCACTCGGCCTGCTGCTCGACACCGTCGGGCTGGGACGGCCGGCGTGGTGGGTGAGCGAGAAGTCGCTCGAAGCCCTGCTGGCGATTGCCCACTGGACGGCTGACCAGCCGGGTGCGGTGAAGCTGATGCCGCAAATGGGCGCGGGCACCTTTGCCTTGTTTGTCGTGGGCGGAATCTGGCTCGCGCTGTGGCATGGGCGGGTCCGGCTGCTAGGCCTCGTTCCGGTTGCTGCAGCGGCAGTTGCGCTGGTGATGACCCCAGTGCCCGACGTGTTGGTTTCGACAGACGGCAGACAGGTCGGCATCACCGGGGAAGGTGAGCGCCTCCTCATGCTGCGCGAGACGCGGAGCGAGTACGTGCGCGACAACCTGCTGGAAACCGCCGGCCTATCCGGCGAGCCGATTTCCCTCAAGGACTGGCCGGGCGCGCAATGCAGCCGCGATTTCTGCACCCTGGCAATCGAACGTGATGGGCGCAAGTGGGCCTTGCTGATGGCCTTGAACCGCGAGCGGGTCGAGGAGCGTGCACTGGCTTCTGCCTGCGAACGCGCCGACATCGTCATTGCCGACCGCTGGCTGCCCGCAAGTTGCCGCCCGACCTGGCTCAAGGCCGACCGCAAGATGCTGGAGCAAACCGGCGGCCTCGCCATCTACCTCCCGGATGAGCGGATCGAAACGGTTGCCGCAAGCCAGGGCGACCATGGCTGGTGGCACAAGCCGCCCGACCGGACGCCTGCGAAGCCAACTAACTCAGTGATAGCGCCGTAGGAGGCCCGCGAGTTTGCCCTGGACCTGGACCCGATGGGGTTCGTAGACCTGCGGGTCATAACTCGCATTGGCCGGATCAAGCCGCACCATCCCCGCATCGCGGTGCAGGTACTTCAGCGTCGCTTCCTCGTTGTCGACCAGCGCGACCACGATTTCACCATCACGCGCGGTATCGGTCCGGCGGACCAGCGCGAAGTCCCCGTCGAAGATGCCTGCCTCGATCATCGAATCGCCGGAAACCTCCAGCGCGTAATGCTCGCCCGGGCCCAGCAGGGCGGCGGGGACCGGCAGGCTGCTGTGCTCCTCGAAAGCCTCAATCGGCGCACCGGCGGCAATCCGGCCATGCAGCGGGATATCGACCACATCGTTGGCCGGGCGCGGCGCCTGCTTCGCAGGTGCGCGGGCCAGGCTGACCGGATCATTGGCTGCACGGGGCGCTGCTTTCGGCACCGACAGCACGTCTTCCGGCTGCTTGAGCACCTCCAGCGCGCGGGCCCGGTTGGGCAGCCGGCGGATGAAGCCGCGCTCTTCCAGAGCGGAAATCAGGCGGTGAACGCCGGACTTGCTCTTGAGATCGAGCGCTTCCTTCATTTCCTCGAAACTGGGGGAAATGCCGGTTTCTTCCAGGCGAACCTGAATGAAGCGGATCAGTTCATGCTGCTTGGCTGTCAGCATCGCGGAGGCTCCCTGTGCCGTTCCTGTTCCGCCCGCGCCATGCGAACGAATGTGGAACAAGTAGGCAACCCCGTTTCACGAGTCAAGCATTTCAGCCGTTTCCGAGCAGGTAGACCGGAACAGGCGTTCCCGCTTTAGCCTCATCGGCGTGTGCGGGACGGTCGATCAGCACGTCAGACCGGGCGAGGCTGAGCAAGGCGCTGCTGTCCTGCTCGCGCGATGGCATCACGCCATCCGGCCTGAGCGACCCGCGCAGCAATTCGCGCCTTGGTCCGCCCGGTGCGCAGTCGGTTGCCAGGGGGATGGATACGGTTTGCGGGAGGCATTCGGCCGCCCCCAGCAACCGGCGCAGCGCAGGCAGCATGAACAGGAAGCCGGTCACGAAGGCCGAAACCGGGTTGCCAGGCAGGCCAATCACGACCTGGCGGCCGCGCCGGGCGACCATCAGCGGCTTGCCGGGCTTCATCGCAACCTTCCAGAAGTCGAGCTCTGCCCCAACTGCCTCCAGCGCAGGCCGGGCCAGGTCATGGACGCCCACAGAGGCGCCGCCGGTCAGGACCAGCAGGTCGGCATCGGCATGGTCCTCCAGCGCGGCGACGATCGCATCGAGCCGGTCGGGCAGGGGTGCGCCCTGCCGCACGGTGCAGGGCAGCGATGACGCCATGGCCCCGAGCATGGCGCCGTTGCTGGCGGGGATCTGGTGGACAGCGCAGGAGGTAGGGTCGCTGGTCAGCTCGTCACCGCTGTCGAACACGGCCACGGTCGGCGCAGCGTGGACGGGCACCGTCGCATGGCCGGCAGAGCGCACCAGTGCCAGTTGCGCCGGGCCGATCCAGGGCCCGGCGGGCAGGAGGAGAGCGCCGGGCGCGAACTCGAACCCCTTGCGGCGGATGTGCTTGCCAGCGGCCGGATCGACGGTGGCGGAGACCTGCGCGCCCGCCACCAGGGCATCTTCCTGGATCAGCACGCGGTCCGCCCCAAGGGGCAGGATCGCGCCGGTCGAGATGCGGACGCATTGCCCCGCTGCGATCGGCCCGCCAAACGGCTCGCCGCAGCGGCTCTCGCCCAATCGCTGCCACGGGCCTGTGCCCGCCACCGCGTAGCCGTCCATCGCCGAAAGGTCGGCCGGCGGCTGGGTCCGCGCCGCCACCAGCGGCTGCGCAAGGTAGCGGCCCAGCGCCCGCTCGACCGGCACCGCCTCCGCCGGCATCGGCGCGAGCAGGGCCAGCATCCGCGCCTGCGCCTGCTCGATGGTGAGCGCAGGCAGGCTCATTCCGCCACCCAGTCACCCGACTTGCCGCCGCTCTTGGCAAGCAGCCGCACCGACTCGATCACCATGCCCTTGTCGAGCGCCTTGGCCATGTCATAGACTGTGAGCAGCGCCACCGAAGCGGCTGTCATTGCTTCCATTTCCACGCCGGTCTTGCCGGTGAGCGAGGCTGTGGCCGTGACCGCGACCCCGCCATCGATGTAGTCGAACGTGACTTCCACAGAGGTCAGCGCCAGCGGATGGCACAACGGGATCAGTTCGGCCGTCTTCTTGGCGGCCATGATCCCGGCGATCCGTGCGGTGCCGAGCACATCGCCCTTGGGCGCGTCGCCAGCCCGGATCGCCGCCAGCGCCCCCTCGCTCATGCGGATCACGCCCCCGGCCCGGGCCATGCGCTGCGTTTCGGCCTTGCCGCCGACATCGACCATGTGCGCTGCGCCCGACTCGTTGAGATGGGTCAAACGGCTCATTGGCCGGGTCCCCGCAAGTGCCTGGAATCCGGAGACCTGTTACACATGTTACACAGTCCTGGAGAGAAAAAGTCCGGGCGGTGCATCTCACCAGACGGGGGCAGGAAAACGGACGGAGTGGCACTCATGCTCATCCGCCCTCTATGCCAGACGAGCACCTTGTAGGACAGTGTCTGCGCGTCAGGCTCGTCCTGTCAAAAGTGCCCGCGTCGCGCCCTCTACATCGGCCTGCCGCATCAGGCTTTCCCCGACGAGGAAAGTCCGGACGCCGCTGCGGGCCAATCGCTCGCAATCGGCATGGCTGTTGATCCCGCTTTCACCGACCAGCAGAGTGCCGGGAGGGGCGAGCGGGGCAAGCCTTTCGGTGGTGGCAAGATCGGTGGTGAAAGTCTTGAGATTGCGGTTGTTTACTCCGATCAGCCGGGACTTCAGCGCATGGGCGCGCTCCATCTCGGCTTCGTCATGCACTTCGACCAGCACATCCATCCCGCGCTCCATCGCAGCCGCCTCGATTTCCGCCATCGCGCTGTCTTCCAGCGCGGCGACGATGATCAGGATCGCATCGGCACCGATCGCCCGCGCTTCGGCCACCTGCCACGGATGGACCATGAAGTCCTTGCGCAGGACCGGCAGGTTACAGGCGGTGCGGGCAGCGACCAGATAGTCCTCGTGCCCCTGGAAATAGGGCGCATCGGTCAGCACGGACAGGCACGCAGCGCCGCCGGCCTGATAGGCACGTGCATGATCAGCGGGATCGAAATCAGCCCGGATCAGCCCCTTGGACGGCGAAGCTTTCTTGATTTCTGCGATCAGGGCAAAACCATCAGCCGCTTTGGCGCGCAGGGCAGCCTCGAAGCCGCGCGGCGGCGTTTGCCCGGCTGCAAGATGGTCGAGCGCCGTTACCGACTGCTCGGCCCGGCGCTGGGCCACTTCGGTCTGCTTGGTCGCGCAGATTTCCTCAAGCTTGTTCATCGGGCAATCTCGATCCAGCGGGTGAGCAGGTTGGCTGCGGCACCGCTGTCGAGCGATTCGGCGGCCCGGGCGGCGCCGTCGGTCCAGCTGGTCGCAGCGCCGGCCACCAGCAGGGTGGCGGCCGCGTTGAACAGCACTGCATCGCGGTAGGGTCCGGGAACACCATCGAGCAGGGCCTTGAGCGCCTTGGCATTGTGCGCCGGATCGCCGCCCCGGATCGCCTCGACCGGGGAATGGGGCAGGCCAGCCATGGTGCAATCGACCCGCCGCATCTCGAAATTGCGCCCGCGCACGTCGGCCAGTTCGTTGCCGCCGGCCAGGCTCAACTCGTCGAGCCCCTCGTCGCCCGAAGCGATAAAGGTACGGATCGTGCCCAGCCTTGCCTTGGCCTCGGCATAAATCGGCACATAGGCGGGGCGGGCAATGCCGATCAGCTGGCGCTGGACCCCGGCCGGGTTGGACAGCGGCCCCATCAGGTTGAAGATCGTGCGGCGCGCCAGCCGCTGGCGGATGGGCTGAATCCGGCCCATCGCCGGATGGTGGTTCTTGGCGAACAGGAAGCAGATGCCGATTTCGGCAAGAGTCTTCTCGGCAGTGCGGCCGGCTGCTTCCATGTCGAGACCGAGTGCTTCAAGGGTGTCGGCGGCGCCTGCCTTGCTGCTGGCGGCGCGGTTGCCGTGCTTCGCCACCGGCACGCCCGCGGCCGCCACCACCAGGCTGACGGCGGTCGAGACATTGAGCGTATGGTGCCCATCGCCGCCGGTGCCGCAGCAGTCGACCGCATTGGCGGGCGCGGCGATCGGGATCAGGCGGGCACGCAAGGCGCGGGCGGCTCCGGCGATTTCCTCCGCCGTCTCGCTCCGGTCGGAAAGGTCGATCAGAAAGCGGGCGATCTCGTCCTCGCTGGTTTCGCCGTCGAGGATCCAGCCGAATACTTCCTCGGCTTCGGTTTCATTGAGGTGGGCATCGGCGCCGGGCAGCGATTTCATCGGATTGGCTCCGGTACGATCCCGCACAGGCGCAGGAAGTTGGCGAGCAGGGCGTGGCCATGCTCGGTGGCGATGGATTCGGGGTGGAACTGGACTCCGTGGATCGGCAACTCGACGTGGCGGAAACCCTGCACGTGGCCATCGTCGGAGCGCGCGTTGACCACAAGGCAATCCGGGATGTCCTCGACGATCAGCGAATGGTAGCGGGTGGCGGTGAAGGGGCTGGGGAGCCCGGCGAACAAGCCGGTGCCATCGTGCGTCACCGGGCTGGTCTTGCCGTGCATCAACCCGCCGCGCACCACCTTGCCGCCGAAATACTGCCCGATCGACTGGTGGCCCAGGCACACGCCGAGCAGCGGCAGGCGCGCGCCGGCGCAGGCGGCGACGAGATCAAGGCTGATCCCCGCCTCGTTAGGCGTGCACGGGCCGGGGGATATGAGGCAGCCTTTTGCCCCGCCCGATACCGCCTGCCCGGCGCTGATCGCATCATTGCGCTCCACCCGCACCTCGGCCCCCAGTTCCATCAGGTAATGGACCAGGTTGAAGGTGAAGCTGTCGTAATTGTCGATGACGAGGATCATGCCGCAAACTCATCCGTCGCCCGCACCAGGCCGTCGACGATCCCCGGCTCGCTCGCGGCGTGGCCGCCGTCGTGGACGATCCGCAGGTCGACTTCAGGCCAGGCCTGCTTGAGCGCCCAGGCGGAGGTTGGCGGGCAGCAAATGTCGTGACGTCCCTGCACGATAATTCCGGGAATGCCCTTCAGCTTGTGCGCATCACGCAGCAGCTGCGCTTCCTCAAGGTAGAAATCGTTGAGGAAATAGCGGGCGCAGATGCGGGCGAAGGGAAGCGCCTTGGCCGGCTCGGCGAAGTCGGCCAGCAGGTCCGGATTGGGCAGCAGGGTGGCGACCGAGCCTTCCCACAGCGACCATTCCTTCGCCGCCGCGAGGCGGGTGGCCTCGTCCTCACTGGTCAGGCGGTCATGATAGGCACGCACCAGGTCGCCGCGCTCGGCCTCGGGGATATGGCCGCTGAAACTGGCCCACTGCTCGGCCATGATCTCGCTTGCGCCGTAGCGGTAGAGCCAGTTCTTCTCCTGCTCGCGGGCGAGGAACACGCCGCGCAGGATCAGCTCCGTCACCCGATCGGGGTGTGTCTGGGCATAGGCAAGGGCGAGCGTCGCGCCCCAGCTGCCGCCGAACACCTGCCATTTCTCGTGCCCGCACATCTGGCGCAGCCGCTCGATATCCGCCACGATCCGCCAGGTATCGTTGTGCTCGATTTCGGCGAAGGGGAGCGACTTGCCGCAGCCGCGCTGGTCGAACAGCAGCACGTCATAGCGGGCCGGGTCCCACTGGCGGCGGTGCGAGGGCGCCATGCCGCCGCCAGGGCCGCCGTGGAGGAACACCGCCGGTTTTGCGCCGGGGGTGCCAACCCGCTCGTAATAGAGCGAGTGGCCTTCGCCAACGTCGAGCATCCCGCTCTCGTAGGGCTCGATCTCGGGGTAGAGGGTACGGGCGTAGGTGAGGGGCATTATCGGGTTTCCACGACGATCAGCGGGCCGAGCGGGGCACGGGTATCAAGCCGGTCGCTGGCCGGATCCCACAGCGAGCTGACCGAACCATCGAGATAGAGCGCGTTGGGCGTCTTCAGCTCATCCCGGAACAGGCGCGCCAGCACGCCGAAGCTGACCGCGCCTGCCGACTGCACGAAATGCGCGCGGCCCGCCGCGTCCACGCCGACCGCGTTGCGGATCGTGCGCGAGGGGCCGTTCTCGGTGATTTCCGGGTGGATATTCCCGCCGATCACCAGCATCGGCCCGCTCTGCGTGCCGAATTCCGGCCGGTCGCCCACGTTGGTGTAGAAATCCTCCGCAGTGCGGACCTGCCATCTGGAGCCGGTGCCGAAGAACACCCCGTTGGGCTTGAGATGGAAATTGCCGCTGCCATCGTTGCGGTTCAGTTCCTTGAGCCGCTTGCCCGCTTCGACATAGTAGCCGATCGGCTTGCCCTCCTCATCGAACATGCCGCCGTTGACCGCGAAGGCGACCGGCGCGGCTTCGGCCGGGCGGCCCGCGGCGAGGTTGGCGAGGCTGCGATAGGGCGCGCCGTCATCCGGGCCGAGGTCGGTGGCGATCCGGTGCTGCTTCGGATCGGCCACACAGTGCGTGAAGCTCACCTCCTCGAACACGATGGTGCGGCAGGCCGAAGCAACCGTGGGCGCGGGTTCGGGCAATGCCTCCGCCTGATCCGCCTCGCCGCTGCCGATTTCGGTCCGCATGACCGGCTCGCCGGCCGATTCCTGGCCGCAGGCGGCGAGCGCGAGCAGCGCGGTGCACAGCAGCCACCTCATTGCCCGAACCCCGGTTCCTGCGCGATCCGCGCCGCTTCGCGTGCGGCGGCCAGCAGCGCCCCCGCCTTGGCCTGGCATTCACGGTGCTCGTAGTCGGGCACGCTGTCAGCGACGATCCCGGCTCCGGCCTGAACGTGGAGTACCCCGTCCTTGACCACGCCGGTGCGCAGCACGATGCAGCTGTCAACCGAGCCATCAGGTGCAAAATAGCCGACCCCGCCAGCATAGGCGCCACGCGCCTCCGGCTCCAGTTCAGCGATAATCTCGCAGGCGCGGATCTTGGGCGCACCGCTGACTGTGCCGGCCGGGAACCCGGCAAACAGCGCGTCGAGCGCATCATGCGCAGGATCGAGCCGTCCGACCACGTTGCTGACGATATGCATCACGTGGCTATAGCGTTCGATGGTGTAGCTGTCGGTGACCGTGACTGTCCCTCTGGCCGCCACCCGGCCGACATCATTGCGCCCCAGATCCAGCAGCATCAGGTGCTCGGCCCGTTCCTTCGGGTCAGCGAGCAGGCTCGCCTCATTGGCGTCGTCTTCCTCGCGCGTGGCGCCGCGCGGGCGCGTTCCGGCAATCGGGCGGATGGTCACCTCGCCATCGCGAACACGGACCAGGATTTCCGGGCTCGATCCGACCACGGCAAAGCCAGGCAGGTCAAGGAAGTAGAGGAAAGGCGAGGGATTGACCCGCCGCAGCGCACGATACAGCTCGAACGGCGGCAGCGGGAAGGGGCAGGTGAAGCGCTGGGCGAGCACCACCTGGAAGACGTCGCCCGCCGCGATGTAATCTTTCGCCCGCGCGACCATGTCGAAGTACCGGTCTTGCGAGATGGTCGGTTCAAGCGCCATGTCGGGCAGGGCGGAAGCGCGTGGCTCAGGCGGGGGTGCTTGCGCGAGCCGCGCCAGCGCCGCATCAATCCGCTCCCCGGCATCGGCTACCCGGCGGGCCGGATCGCCGCCTTCGGGCCAGATGGGAGCGACCAGGTAGAGCGCGTCAGTCAGCCGGTCGAACACCAGAATCAGGGTGGGGCGGACGAACACCATGTCAGGCAGGCCGACCGGGCTGGCGGGCGCGCGCGGCAGGTCTTCGACCAGGCCGATTGTTTCGTACCCGAAGTACCCGACCAGGCAGGCGAGCGCGGGCGGCAAGGCATCGGGCACGTCGATCCGGCAGGCGGCGGCCAACGCCCTCAGCGCATCAAGGCTGTTGCCGGGCACCGCTTCGCTGCCGGACCGGTCGGTCTGCCAGTGGCGGAATATCTCGGCGGTGTTGCCCTGTGCGCGGAACAGCAGGTCGGGGTCCAGACCGAGCAGGCTGTAGCGCCCGCGTACTTCGCCGCCTTCGACCGATTCCAGCAGGAAGTCGCCCCGGCCCGGTTCGATCAGTTTGCGGGCGGCGCCTACCGGTGTTTCGGTATCGGCGATGACCTTGCGCCAGACGAGCGCCGGCTCGCCCCGGGCGAGCGCCTGGGCAGCGGATTCGGCATTCTCGGGCGCGGGGCCGGGCAGGGCGGCCTCCTCAGTTTTCGCCGGTGAGCTGCTTGCGGACGGCGTCGATGGCGGCCTGGTTGCGCTCCACACCCACGTCAGCCCGCAAGGCAGAGCGCAGCTGCGCAGCATATTCCTGCCCCAGCGTCTGGCCCAGTTCGCGCTTGGCCTGGGCGAACACCGGATCATCACGCGCGATCGTGCCCGCTTCGATCCGGTCCAGCTGGACGAGGAACCAACCGGAGTCGTTCGGTGCCTCAAGCTTCTTGGATGTCCCCTGCGCCATGCTGAACATCAGCGCGAGCGGAGGGGGCACGCGCTGGCCGGTTGCGGCCAGCTGCTCGCGCGAAAGATTGATCGGATCGAGATTGGTCAGCCGGGCATTTTCCGCCCGCATCGCCGCTGTCAGCGTGGCCCCCTTGCCGAGTGCCGCCAGAATGCGGTCCGCCGCAGCCTTGGCGCGCTTGAGACCTTCGGCCCGCTTCCAGTCGGCCATGATCTGGGATTCGATCTCGGCCAGCGGAGCGGTTGCCGACGGGGTGATATCGCTGGCTTCGAAAATGATGAAAAGCTCGCCCGGAACGAGTTCGGCAATCTGGGGCTCGCCCTCTTCCATCTGGAATGCAGTCTGAAGCACCGGACCCAGGACCTGCGGCACGGTTTCCCCTGCCGTCCCATAGATACGGCCGTCCGCCGTCACCTGCGGGGTCGTGGTCAGCTCGGCCGAGACCGTCTTGGCGACATCGGCCAGGCCGACGCCTTCATCGAGCTGTTCCTCGATCGAGGCAGAGATATCGGCAATTGCCTGACGCTGCTTTTCCGCGCGCAAGGCGGTCACCAGATCACCGCGGGCCTGTTCAAGGTTGCGACCCGGCGTGCGCTCGATGGCATCCACCCGGATCACGTGCCAGCCAAGACCACTCCGTGCTGTCGTGGCCACTGCGCCCTGCGCCGCAGAAAAGGCCGCCGTCGCGACCGCTGCCGACGACTGCGAAGTCAGCGCTTCACGTTCGATCGGCCCGACAGTGGACAGTGCAAACCCGGCCTCGCGCGCGGCGGCTTCGAGCGAGCCCCCGGCCGAAACCTTGTCACGGATCGCGTTGGCAGCCTGCTGAGTCGGCACGATCAGCTGGCTGAGCCGGCGGGTTTCCCTGGCGGCGAACATTTCGCGATTGGTTTCGTAGCGGGCCGCAATCTCGCGCTCGGTCGGCTCCGAAGCCTTGGCGACGGCCGATGCATCGAACGTGGCAAACCGGATCACCCGCCGCTCGGGCCGGATATAGTCGGCGCGGTTGGCGGTGTAATAGGCCTGTATCTGAGCCTTGCTGGGTCCGCTGGCTGGCTCATAGAGGGCGCTGGGAACGATCCCGATGGTGCCGGTGCGCCGTTCCTTAAGCAGGCTGGCATACTGGCTTACCATCTTGTCCGGCATCTTCGCGCCGAAGGCCGAAGGAACGAGCAGCTGCTGGGCCAGGATGCCTTGCCCAAGGTCCAGCCGCACCTGGGCGTCGGTCAGCCCCTGCTGGCCGATGGCAGCGCGATAGACTTCGTCGGAAAAATTGCCATCCGGCCCCCGGAATGCCGGGATGGCCAGGATTTCGCTGTTGAGCAGGTTGTCGCCCGCCCGCAGGCCGATGTCCTCGGCAAACCGGGCAATGGCCGTGCGGTCAAGCAATTGCTCAAGCACTTCGTCAATCGCCCCGTCGCGCAGGAAGGCCGCCATGGTCAGTGTGGGGTTCTGCTCCCGCATCTGGTCCAGCGCATTGGTGGCCGCGCGGCTGAGATCGGCAGTGCCGATCTTTTCGTCGCCCACCACCGCCACGCGATCCCCGCCCGAAACGCCGCCGAACATGCCAGTCCCGGTAATATCCGAGCTGGCAAAGGCCAGGGCGATCAGCGCGAGGAAGCCGAGCGAAACCGGCACGCCGAGCTTGGAATTGAAGAACCTGCGGAAAAAGGAAATCATGGTGCGATGCGAATCCGGTGGCTGTGCGGCGTACCGCGGTCAATCGTAGGGCGCTTTATCGGCCCTGCGACCGCGCGGCAACAGGTGCGCAGGTGTTTTGACTATCCGCACACATACGGGTAGCGGGCCAGGCGTCGCCACCGCTAAGGCCGTGGACGCGATTCACAACCATTGCAGGAATGACCCCTATGGCCGCTCGGCCCTATATCGTCGGTAACTGGAAAATGAACGGGACGCGCGCCATGCTGTCGCAAGCCCGTGCCATTGACCGCGCCGCCCAGAACATGATGAAAGTGGAGGTCGCGCTCGCGCCGCCCTTTACCCTGCTGCACGCGGTCCATCGCGAAGTGGAGCAGATCGGTGTCGGCGCGCAGGATTGCCATCCGGGGGCAGACGGGGCCTGCACCGGCGATGTTTCCGCCACCATGGTGGCGGATGCCGGCGCGAAATTCGTCATCATCGGCCATAGCGAGCGCCGCCGCGACCACGGCGAAAGCGATGAACTGGTTGCGCGCAAGGGCGTTGCCGCGCTCCAGGCGGGGATGCGCCTGATCCTGTGCGTGGGCGAGACCGAGGAAACCCGCGACGACGGGCAAGCCGAGGCGTTTGTTACCGCCCAGCTCAAGGCGTCCTTGCCCGCCACGCTGGAAAGCCCGGCGGAATCGCTGACGGTGGCGTATGAACCGGTCTGGGCAATCGGTACCGGCCGCACCCCGACTGTGGAAGATATCGGGGCCATGCATGGCGCCATCCGGGCCGTGCTGGTTGATCTCTATGGGGCGGAAGAAGCGACCCAGGTCCGCATTCTCTACGGCGGCTCGGTCAACGCCGACAATGCCCGCGAACTGCTGTCCGCAAAGGAAGTGGGCGGTGCGCTGGTCGGCGGCGCCAGCCTGACGGCAGAAAGCTTCCTCGGCATCGTCGTGGCGGCGGCTGAGCCGGTCGAAAGCTGAAGCGGCCGCACCGGCTTGCCACCCCCCTCCTTGCCTCCATCGCTCCGCGCGCCTACATGCGCGGGCAACAATCCATGCCGAAAGTAGCTCCATGTCGCTCTTCCTCTTTCTCACGGTAGTCCAGGCGATCGTCGCCGCCGCTCTGGTCGGGGTAATCCTGATGCAGCGGTCCGAAGGTGGCGGGCTCGGCATCGGTGGCAGCCCGAACGGCATGATGAGCGCACGCGGCGCAGCCGATTTCCTCACCCGCGCAACCAAGTGGCTGGCGGTGGTCTTTGTGGCCCTGTCGATTGCGCTTGCAGTGGTCGCGGTCGGGGCCACCAGCGGTGACGAGATCACGACAACGCTGGATCGCAACACGGCGGCACCGGCCGATCCGCTGGCCGCGCCGGTTGATCCGCTGGCGGCCCCGGTGGCTGATACTCCGCCGGTCGAAACCGCACCGGTTCCGGCCGAGCCTGCACCCGCCGCACAGTAACCACGCGCACAGCACTGTGGATGGGCGGCCGTTCGCCGCGCCAATCCGCTTGCGCCGACTCACACCAGACGATTAAGGCCCAAATCCCATGGCGCGGTACATTTTCATCACCGGCGGCGTGGTCTCCTCGCTCGGCAAGGGTCTCATGGCAGCCAGCCTTGGCGCGCTGCTTCAGGCGCGCGGCTACAAGGTCCGCATTCGCAAGTTCGACCCTTATCTGAACGTCGATCCGGGCACGATGAGCCCGTACCAGCATGGCGAGGTCTATGTGACCGACGACGGGGCCGAAACCGACCTCGACCTGGGCCATTACGAACGCTTTACCGGTGTTTCCGCCCGCCAGAGCGACAACGTCACCTCCGGCCGGATCTATCAGCAGATCATCACCCGCGAGCGGCGCGGCGACTATCTCGGCGCCACCGTCCAGGTGATCCCGCACGTAACCGATGCGATCAAGGCTTTCGCTCTGGCTGACCAGGGCGATCACGATTTCATCCTGTGCGAAATCGGCGGCACGGTGGGAGACATCGAATCGCTGCCCTTCATGGAAGCGATCCGCCAGCTCCGGAACGAGCTGGAGCCGGACCAGACGCTCAGCGTCCATGTCACGCTGGTCCCCTACATCGCCGCGGCGGGCGAGTTGAAGACCAAGCCGACCCAGCATTCGGTCCGCGAACTGGCGAGCCTTGGTATCAAGCCTGACATCCTGCTGTGCCGGGCCGAGCATCCGATCCCGGAGAGCGACCGGCGCAAGATCGCCCAGTTCTGCAACGTGCGCCCCGAAGCGGTGATCCCGGCGCTCGACGCCAGCTCGATCTATGCCGTGCCCCTTCAGTACCACGGCGAAGGGCTCGACGATGAGGTCCTGCGCGGCTTCGGCATCACCGATGCTCCGGCACCGGACCTGTCGCGCTGGTATGATATCGTCGATCGCTACGAAAATCCCGAAGGCGAGGTGACGATCGGGGTGGTGGGCAAGTATGTCGGGCTGCAGGATGCCTACAAGTCACTGAACGAGGCACTGGTCCACGGCGGCATGGCCAACCGGGTCAAGGTGAAGATCAAATGGATCGACGCCGAAGTGTTCGAGCAGGATGACGACGCCATCGCGGCGCAACTGGAGCCGATGCACGCGATCCTGGTGCCCGGCGGGTTCGGCGAGCGCGGCTCGGAAGGCAAGATCGCCAGCGTCCGGTTCGCTCGGGAACGCAATGTCCCGTTCTTCGGGATCTGCCTGGGGATGCAGATGGCCTGCATCGAAGCGGCACGTTCGGCGGGCAACGCCAATGCCAGTTCGACCGAGTTCGGCCCGACCGATCAGCCGGTCGTGGGGCTCATCACTGAATGGATGACGGCGGAAGGCCTGCAGAAGCGCGAGGCCGGGGGCGACCTGGGCGGCACCATGCGGCTCGGCGCCTATGAAGCCGTGCTGACGGGCAACAGCCATGTCTCCGGCGTCTACGGGGGCGCAGCACGCATTTCGGAACGGCACCGCCATCGCTACGAAGTTAACGCGGCCTATCGGGAACCGCTGGAGCGTGACGGGCTGGTGTTTTCGGGGATGTCGCCCGACGGCCTGCTGCCGGAGATCGTCGAACGTCCCGATCACCCCTGGTTTATTGGCGTCCAGTTCCACCCTGAGCTCAAGTCAAAGCCCTTCGCGCCGCATCCATTGTTCGCCGGCTTCATCGCCGCCGCCCTGCGCCAGTCGAGGCTGGTCTAGGTCCGTAGAACTACGGATAACAGCGTTATAGTGATTTTTTGACGCTTACACTTTATCTTTTGATAGTTTTGCCGCACTAGCAATCCGTTAGGGGGCGGGGCGGAAATTGGCGCCGTTGCCTTCCTGCCAGATTACGAGCTTGTCTCGGGATTGATCGTCTTCTGCGACCCGGACGGTCAGACCCGAAACGAGGCGGCCTAGCGTCGCGGAGGCGGGCCCACGGTCCGCCTCCATACCCTTCAGCATCTGGAGGGCTCCACGAAAAAGCCCGCTTCCTGCGAAGCGGGCTTTTCATGTTCAGGGGCAAGCGCAGCCTGGTTTACGCTGCGCTGGACGTGTCATCCTTGACGACTTCAAGCGGACGCTGCCCGCCAACCAGGATTTTCTTCGGTTTCATCGCTTCCGGCACTTCGCGCACCAGATCGATCACCAGCAGCCCGTCAGCCAGGTCTGCGTGTTCGACCCGCACATAATCCGCCAGTTCGAAGCGCCGCTCGAACCCGCGATTGGCAATGCCGAGATGCAGGATCTCTCCGTCAACCGTTTCCTCGCGCTTCTTGCCCTGCACGACCAGCAGGTTCTGCTGCGCGGTGATGTCGAGATCGGCGGCGCGGAAGCCCGCCACGGCCAGCGTGATGCGGTAGCTGTCCTCGCCCCGCTTTTCGATGTTGAACGGGGGGTAATTGTCGCCGCCGTTGAGGCGAGCCTGGTTCTCGAGCAGGTCGAACAGGCGGTCAAAGCCCACGGTGGAGCGGCGATATGGGGTAAGATCAAAACGGGACATGATTCAAATCCTCTTCATGAGCAATTTGTCAGATGCCGAGCCCCGCGATGGGGCACCCGGCGGTTGCCGGACACGAACCCGTTGCGGCGCTCGCGTCCAATGCCCAGATAAGTGACAGACATCCGGTTTCAACCACAACCGCCCTTACGATTCGCGAGGATTTTTTCATGGCTGCCCCCAGGATCGACATCTACACCAAGTTCGGCTGCGGCTTCTGCGTCCGCGCCAAGGCCCTGCTCGACAGCAAGGGTGCAGCGTATCACGAGCATGACATCACCTTTGGCGGGAAGGAGCGCACCGAGATGATGGAGCGTGCCCCCTCGGCCCGGACCGTACCACAGATCTTCATCGGCGACCTCCACGTCGGCGGTTCCGACGATCTCCAGGCGCTGGACCGCGCCGGCAAGCTCGACGCGCTGCTGGCAGGCTGAATGACCCGGATCGCCGTTCTCCAGATGACTTCCGGGATCGACCCGGGGGCGAATGCTGCGGCCTTGTCCGAAGCGATCGGTCGCGCGGCCGAGGGCGGCGCGGCCATGCTGTTCACGCCGGAGATGTCGGGCCTGCTTGATCGCGACCGGGCCCGCGCCGCGCCCCATATTGTTGACGAAGCAAGCGATCCGGTCCTGGCAGCCGTGCGCGAAGCCGCCAGTCGCGCCGGAATATGGGTCGCGCTCGGCTCGATTGCCGTGCGCGGGGATAGCGGCAAGTTGGCCAATCGCTCGCTGGTGATCGACGGGTCAGGCGCTGTCGCGGCTCGCTATGACAAGATCCACATGTTCGACGTCAGCCTCGACAGCGGCGAAAGCTGGCAGGAATCCAGTGCCTACCAGCCCGGCGATGCAGTCGTCACAGTGGACACGCCCGTCGGAAGGCTGGGGCTGACTGTCTGCTATGACATCCGCTTTCCGGCCCTGTTCGAAGCGCTGGGGCGGGCGGGCTGCGATATCATCGCCATTCCCGCGGCCTTTACCCGGCCGACCGGCCAGGCGCACTGGCACCTGCTCCAGCGGGCGCGGGCCATCGAGGCGAGTGCCTATGTCGTCGCGGCCGCCCAGTGCGGCCGGCACGAGGATGGGCGGGAGACCTACGGCCACAGTCTGGTGATCGACCCCTGGGGTGAGCCGCTGATTGACATGGGCGGCGACAGGCCCGGCCTTGCCTTTGCCGAGATCGAGCCGGAACGCATTGCCTCCGTCCGGCGGCAGCTCCCCAGCCTTGCCAACCGGCGGGATATCGGGAAGGGCGCCAGGCCATGATCGTGTTCGACTTGCGCTGCGCCGAAGGGCACCCGTTCGAGGGCTGGTTCGGATCCTCGCAAGACTATGCCGCGCAGCAGTCGCGCGGATTGGTGACGTGCCCCCAGTGTGGATCCCACGACATCAGCAAGGCACCGATGGCGCCAGCCGTGCCGACGAAGGGCAATCGCCGTGACGACAGGAACGATGGCCGCCAGTTGACCAACACGCCAATCCCGCCCGAAGTCGAGCGGGCGATGCGGGCGCTGGCCGCAGCGCAGGCCAAGGCGCTCGAAAACAGCCGCTGGGTGGGTGACAGTTTCGCCGACGAGACCCGTGCCATGCATTACGGCGACAAGGACCTGGAAATCATCCACGGTAAGGCGACGCTCGCCGAGGCCAAGTCTCTGCTGGACGAGGGTATCGAGGTGGCACCGCTGCCATTTCCAGTGGCGGAGCCCGATAAACTCAACTGATTGCAGGAATCGCAGCGCCGCCTTATTGGGACGACCGGCGCGCCCGTAGCTCAGCAGGATAGAGCATCAGATTCCTAATCTGGGGGCCACAGGTTCGAATCCTGTCGGGCGCACCAAAAGAGCCGTCCCGCCGGGGGGCGGCTTTTTTTGGTGGGCCGCTTCAGGATCGCGCCGGGTTCGGAGTCGGAGCCGCGCAGCGGCGAAGACGTGCGGAGCGAAGCGCAGCACAATCCTGTCGGGCGCACCAGAGGCTTACCGTCCCAGGCGCATGGCGCGTCGGCTGAGCAGGACCACGCATAGCGAAAGTGCCGCAGCCAGCACCGCAATGCCGCTCCATCCCGCCACCGCATAGATCGCCGTTCCCGCCCAGCTGGCAATCCCGCCGCCGACGAACATCATCACGATGAACGCCGTCATCAGCCGGGTGCGAATGGCGGGGTCGAGCCCGAGAAAGGTCATCCGGCTGGTAACATCGATCGACGGGCCAACGGCGTTCATCAGGACAATCGGAGCCAGCAGCAAGGCCAGAGAATGGCCCAGCGGCCACAGCAGCAACACGCCTGCCAGTTGCACACAGGCGAGCCGGAAACGTGCCTTGCGCGGGCCGATCCGGTCAGACCAGCGGCCAAGCCGGGGGGTGACGTAGATGCTCAGCGCCGCAATCCCGGCGAGATAGCCGACCACGTCGGTGCCGTATCCCATGTCCGCGCTGGTCAGGTGAAGCGCAAGCCCCAGCCAGACGGACAGGAAAATGCCGAAGTTGAGGGACTGGATAAGGCCTGACAGCAACACCTCGCGATGGCGCGCCAGCAAGGGGAAGATCGACCCGAGCAAGGCCGGATAACTGGTCATGTCAGCTGCCGGTGTGGACGCGGGGCGGCGGGGCTCCATCAGGAAAGGCAGGGCCATGGTGGTGCCGACGATCAGGACTGTGGCGATGACATAGACCAGCCGCCAGTCGAGATACTCCGCGATCGCCCCGGCGCCGACGCGGGCAATCAGGATACCGAAGATGATCCCCGCCGTCAGAGTTGCCGTTACATGGCCGAGGCGCTCAGGGCCGACCCGTTTCGAGGCATAGGCAGGCAGGAGATAAGGGGCGATGGTGAAGAAGCCGAGCACGGTCGAAGCGGCCAGGAACAGCCAGAATTGCTGGGCGAGGGCCATGATTCCCAGCGCTGCCGCCTGGCAAAAGCCAAAGATCACGCAGAGGGTACGGTTACCGTACCGGTCACCCAGCGGCAGCAGGAGGAAGATGCCCAGTGCCAGGGCAATCTGGTTCAACGCCGGCACCAAGCCGATAGTAGCCGCATTGACCCCGAAGTCCTGCGCCACCTCCGACACGATCGGATGGATGTAATAGGCATTGGCAACCGTGACGCCGGTCACCGCGGCGAGGGCGTGTTCCTGCCGTTTCGTCAGTCCGGATGGTTTGATCGGGGTTGCCTGCTCGTCCACCGGGACGCGCTATCAGGTTCCCGCCCGATGCCAAGCGTCCCGGGCCTCACAATATTGAGGGCGCGATTGAAGGCGCGGCAATGGAGTCTAACCGACGCCGTGCTCCTTGCGGGCAAGTTCATGCAGCCAGGCAGCGTGCTGGGGTGCCTTTTTGGTCTGGCTCCACTCTTCCAGCATCATCGGGGCGACACGCTTGAGTTCGGCGTACTGTTCATCCGTGCCGATATCGGCGGCCAGTTCGACGCGGTGGCCGTTCGGATCGAAAAAGTAGATCGACTTGAAGATGCCGTGATGAGTCGGACCGAGCACGTCGATACCGAGGCCTTCGATATGGGCCTTGGCGGCGAGCAGCTCATCCTCGGAACCGACCCGGAAGGCGAGGTGCTGGACCCATGCCGGGGTGTTCTCGTCCCTGCCCATATCGGGCTGGTTGGGCAGCTCGAAGAACGCCAGGACATTGCCATTCCCGGCATCGAGGAACACGTGCATGTAGGGATCATAGGCGCCTGTCGACGGAACATGGTCCTCGGCAAAGGCGGTGGTGTAATCCATGCCAAGTACGCGGCCGTACCACTCCACGGTCTCTTTTGCGTCCTTGCAGCGATAGGCGGTGTGGTGGATGCCGCCCAGGGCGATCGGGTGCGTGCTCATTGGGCCGGCTCCACTTCCAGCACGCCGCGCTGGATCTGGTCACGCTCCATGCTTTCGAACAGGGCCTTGAAGTTGCCTTCGCCGAAGCCGTCGTCACCCTTGCGCTGGATGAATTCGAAGAACACCGGCCCGACCTGCGCCTGGGCGAAGATCTGCAGAAGGAGGCGCGGTTGCCCGCCTTCGGTGGTTCCATCGAGCAGGATGCCCCGCATCCTGAGCTGGTCCACATCTTCGCCGTGACCGGGCAGGCGCTCGGCCAGCATGTCGTAGTACGTGGCGGGCGGGGCGGTCATGAACGGCACACCCAGTGCCTTGAGCCGGTCCCAGCAGGCGGGCAGGTCTTCGCAGATCAGCGCAATATGCTGGATGCCTTCGCCGTTGAATTCGCGCAGGAACTCCTCGATCTGGCCCTTGCCGCCTTCGCCTTCCTCGTTGAGCGGGATGCGGATCTTGCCGTCGGGCGCGGTCAGCGCCTTGGAGGTGAGGCCGGTATATTCGCCCTTGATGTCGAAGAAGCGGATCTCGCGGAAGTTGAACAGGGTTTCATAGTAGTCCGCCCAGTACTTCATCCGCCCGCCGTAGACGTTGTGGGTGAGGTGGTCGATCAGCTGGAAGCCGGCCCCGACAGGGTGCTTGTCTGCCCCCGGCAGGTACTCGAAGTCGATGTCATAGATCGACAGGCCTTCCCCTGCTTCGTTCTCGTAGCGGTCGACCAGATAGAGGATCGCGCCGCCGATGCCGCGGATTGCCGGGATGTGCAGTTCCATCGGGCCGGTGTGGACCTGGACCGGCTCCGCACCCTTGTCGAGCAGGTGCTGGTAAGCCTTGCGGGCATCCCGAACCCGGAAGGCCATGCCGCAGGCTGACGGGCCATGCTCGCGGGCGAAGTACCACGCGGCGCTCTTGGGCTCGTAATTGGCAATCAGGTTGATCCCGCCCTGACGCCACAGTTGCACGTCCTTGCTGCGGTGGGTGGCGACATGGGTGAAACCCATCGCCGCAAAGACCGGCTCCAGCATGCCCTTCTGCGGGGCGCAGAACTCGACGAATTCGAAGCCATCAAGGCCAGCGGGGTTTTCGAACAGGTCGGCCATGGGGGTATCCTCGATGAACTGGTTTCAGGCGAAACTATATTCCTGATTGCGGCAGGTGTAAAGTCTTCCGGGCGGCGGACGACTGGCAGGATGATGGATTGCAGCCTGCAACCTTTCGCGGCAAGGCTGGGCCATATCCGGCACAACCCAAGGTACCACAATGCACGACACCCGCGAAGACCTGGCCGAAATCCGCCGCGCAGTGCGCGCGCTGTGCAATGAGTTCCCCGGCGAATACTGGCGCGAGAAAGACCGCGACCGCGCTTATCCGGGCGAATTCGTCAATGCCCTGACAAAGGCCGGCTTTCTCGCCGCGCTGATCCCGGTGGAATATGGCGGCTCGGGCCTCAAGCTCGACGCGGCCTGTGTCATCATGGAGGAAATCCAGGCGGCCGGGTGCAATGGCGCTGCGGCCCACGCGCAGATGTATGTGATGAACACTCTGCTGCGGTATGGCAGCGAAGAGCAGAAAGCGGCCTACCTGCCCGGCATCGCCAGCGGAGAACTGCGCCTGCAGGCCTTCGGCGTGTCCGAGCCGACCAGCGGCACCGATACGCTCTCGCTCAAGACCCGGGCAGTGCGCGACGGCGATCACTATGTCATCAATGGCCAGAAGATCTGGACCAGCCGGGCCGAGCATTCCGACCTGATGGCGCTGCTCGCCCGCACCACACCCCGCGAGGAAGCAGCCAGCAAGACCGAGGGGCTATCCCTGTTCCTGGTCGATATGCGCGAGGTTCTGGGGAACGGCATGACCATCAAGCCGATCCGCACGATGATGAACCACTCCACCACCGAAGTGTTCTTCGACGACATGCGCATTCCGGCGAGTGCGCTGATAGGCGAAGAGGGGAAGGGCTTCCGCTACATCCTGTCCGGCATGAATGCCGAGCGGGTGCTGATCGGGGCCGAGTGCATCGGCGATGCCAAGTGGTTCATCGAGCGGGCTACCGCCTATGCCAACGATCGCGGCGTGTTTGGCAGGCCAATCGGGAAGAACCAGGGAATCCAGTTCCCTATCGCGCGCTGTTATGCACAGATGCGCGCTGCCGAGCTGATGGTCTATCACGCAGCCGAAGTCTTCGACCGGGGCGGCAACGCCGGGGCAGAAGCGAACATGGCCAAGATGCTCGCTTCGGAGGCCAGCTGGGCCGCCGCCGACATGTGCGTGCAGACCCACGGCGGCTTCGGCTTTGCCGAGGAATACGACGTGGAGCGCAAGTTCCGCGAGGCGCGGCTTTACACCGTGGCTCCGATCTCGACCAACCTGATACTCAGCTATCTGGCAGAGCACGTACTCGGTCTGCCGCGTTCTTACTAACGAATGTGAAGTTCCCGCTTGACCGCCTGATTTGCATGTGATTCAGATGACGTCATGACACGCCAGGGACATCAGATAAGTCTGCCAAGGGAACAACTGGTCCACTTGCTGGCTCTTGGCGCCCTGCTGGTCATGGGGGGTCTCGTAATCGCCGGCCCGGGAGGTCTGCTGTCGTGGCGGGAAAACCTCGAACTGCTTGAGCGGCGCGAGGCTCATATCGCGGCGCTCAGCGAGGAGCGGGACGTCCTGCGCAACCGCATTGACCTGCTCCATCCCGACCATGCCGATCCCGACCTGACCGGCGAACTGCTGCGCCAGAACCTGAACGTGGTTCACCCGGACGAGGTGGTTCTCCCGCTGGAACCGGCACCACAACCCTGAGGGGCTGCGGCAAGCGAGGCGACCTGCTGTAATCGTATGCATCTGGCCGCAAACGTTGCGTGCCGTAACGGCTTGTGCCTATAGCTGGCGCAGCAAAAACTGCCCGCCTCCTCCCCAGGGCCGGGCCAAGCAAGGATCGTTGCATCTTGGCCAAGACCGCCAGCACCCGCAAAGCTCCGGCTGACAAGAAAGCCGCTGCCGCCGATGGTTCCTTCGTTCTGCATTCACTGCAGGATGCCCATGAAAAAGCGCCAAAATATCCGGCGACCGCCGAAGAAATGCTGCATTTCTACGAGCAGATGCTGCTGATCCGCCGGTTTGAGGAGAAGGCCGGGCAACTTTACGGCCTCGGCCTTATCGGTGGTTTCTGCCACCTCTATATCGGCCAGGAAGCGGTGGCGATCGGCCTGCAATCGGCGCTTGATAACGAGCGTGACAGCGTGATCACCGGCTATCGCGACCATGGCCATATGCTGGCCTACGGAATCGATCCCAAGGTGATCATGGCCGAGCTGACCGGGCGCCAGGCCGGGATCTCCAAGGGGAAGGGCGGCTCGATGCACATGTTCAGCACCGAGCACAAATTCTATGGCGGCCACGGCATCGTCGGCGCGCAGGTGTCGCTGGGCGGCGGGCTCGCTCTGGCACACCAGTATCGCGGCGATGGCGGACTTTGCCTGGCCTACTTCGGTGATGGCGCAGCCAACCAGGGGCAGGTCTACGAAACCTTCAACATGGCCGCCCTGTGGGGGCTGCCGATCGTGTTCGTGATCGAGAACAATGGCTATGCCATGGGTACTGCCGTGGGCCGTTCGAGCGCGGAAACCGAATTCTATCGCCGGGGCACCGCCTTCCGCATTCCGGGCATGAAAGTTGACGGGATGGACGTGCTCCAGGTCCGCCAGGCCGCCGAAATCGCCTTTGCCCACGTTCGCAGCGGCAAGGGGCCGGTCCTGCTCGAATGCGTCACCTACCGCTATCGCGGACATTCGATGTCTGATCCGGCCAAGTACCGCAGCCGCGAGGAAGTGCAGGACATGCGGGACAACCGCGACCCCATCGAAGGCCTGAAGAAGACCCTGCTGGAGCAGGGCAAGACCGAGGACGAATTGAAGGCGATCGACAAGGACATTCGCAAGATCGTGGCTGAATCGGCTGATTTCGCGGAAAATTCACCAGAGCCTGCGCCCGGTGAACTCTACACCGATGTTCTGGTGGGGGAGTATTGAGCTATGGCAATCGAACTCAAGATGCCCGCACTTTCTCCGACCATGGAAGAAGGGACCCTGGCCCGCTGGCTCAAGCAGGAGGGGGACGAGATCCGGTCAGGCGATGTGATCGCCGAGATCGAGACCGACAAGGCGACGATGGAATTCGAAGCTGTCGATGAAGGGACGCTGGGCAAGATCCTGGTGGCCGAGGGAACCGAGGGCGTGAAAGTGGGAACCGTGATTGCGGTGATGGCGGGCGAGGGGGAAGACGCCGCTTCTCCGCCAGCACCTGCACCCCAAGCCACTGCCGAACCGGCGCCTGAACCCGAAAAGCAGGCCGCACCCGAAAAGCAGGCCGCACCGGAAAAACCGAAGGCACAGCCCAAGTCCGATCCGGAAGTGCCGCACGGCACCAACATGAAGACCATCACCCTGCGTGAGGCCCTGCGCGACGCCATGGCCGAGGAAATGCGCCGTGACGACCGCGTGTTCGTGATGGGCGAGGAAGTGGCCCAGTATCAGGGTGCCTACAAGGTCACCCAGGGCCTGCTGGACGAATTCGGGCCGAAGCGGGTGATCGATACCCCGATCACCGAATATGGCTTTGCCGGGATAGGCACCGGTGCCGCGATGGGTGGCCTGCGCCCGGTGGTCGAGTTCATGACTTTCAACTTCGCGATGCAGGCGATTGATCATATTATCAATTCTGCCGCGAAGACCAACTATATGTCAGGCGGCCAGATGCGCTGCCCGGTGGTTTTCCGCGGACCCAACGGAGCTGCGAGCCGTGTTGGCGCACAGCACAGCCAGAACTACGGGCCCTGGTATGCCAGCGTTCCGGGTCTGATCGTGATCGCGCCCTATGATGCGAGCGATGCCAAGGGCTTGCTCAAAGCCGCGATCCGCAGCGACGATCCGGTGGTGTTCCTCGAAAACGAGCTGCTTTACGGGCGCACGTTCGAATTGCCCGAGCTTGACGATCACGTGCTGCCGATCGGCAAGGCGCGGGTCATGCGCGAAGGCAGCGACGTGACCATCGTCAGCTATTCGATCGGCGTCGGGCTGGCGCTGGATGCTGCCGAAACGTTAGCGGCCGAGGGCATCGAGGCCGAAGTGATTGACCTGCGCACCCTGCGCCCGCTCGATACGGAAACGATCCTCGCCAGCCTTGCCAAGACCAACCGGCTGGTAGTGGCCGAAGAAGGCTGGCCGGTTTGCTCGATCGCATCCGAAGTGATGGCCGTGTGCATGGAGCAGGGCTTCGATGATCTCGATGCGCCGGTCCTGCGGGTCTGCAACGAAGACGTCCCGTTGCCCTATGCGGCCAATCTCGAAAAACTGGCGCTCATCGATGCAGGCCGGATCGTGGAGGCGGTCAGGAAGGTCAGCTATCACGACTAGGCGCCGCTAGAAATTCCAGTTCCAGCCACCGCTGGCGCGGCGGGCCGGCATATCGTCGCGGAACTGGTCGAACTTGTCACAGGTGGCTGGTTCGGCCGGGCTGGACGGATCTTCCTGGTAAATCTGGGTCAGATCGCGGCTGTCGCGGACAGTGAAGGAGGCGTAGGTGCGGATCATCCGGTCGCCCACCCAGGCATCGGTGATCAGGGGCTGATATTCGTACACGACCTCGACGAACATCACCGCATCGCCCGGCATCGCCAGGACTTCCTCCCCCTCAGGCCCCATTCCCACGAAGGAAGGGTCACCCTTGCCGTCGCCTTCTTCTCCGTAGGACGACTCCGCCGGGAAAATGCCCTTGCAGCGCTGCCAGTGGATCCACTGCTGCGAACCGCTCGGATCGTCCGGATCGGTCTCCAGGCTGCTGATGATGACCCGGCCGAAACGGTAGAGGTTGATTTGCCCGCCCGCCTGGAGGTCGGCCCCCATCAACAGGTCGATCATGTCGGTCTCGGTAATCGGCCGGTTGATGAGGGCCGTGTCATCCCCGATGCGCGAAGCGTTGTCCGCAATCATCAGCGCTGCCTGGCTGACCTTCATATGGGTGACGGCAAGGTTGGCCGCTTCCAGACCGCCCAGAGCAGCGGTCAGCACCAGCGGGGCGGCGAGCGCCATCTCGGTAATGGCGACGGCGCGCTGGTCACCAAGGAGCCTGCGGAACAACTTCATCACACGCCCCCGCCGTTGCAGTTGCGGACCTTTTTCTGCTTGTCCTGCTGCCGGAAGGGCTGGTTGCGCAGCATAGTCCGGCCGACAACCGTGTTCTGTTCCGACCATCCGGCAAGCGATGGCATCGGGAACAGGCGATCATAGACCACGTCAACCTGGAACACGACCACGTCGCGGGCATTGCCCTGGCCATCCTTGCCGCGGGCACGATCGCGGGTCCCATTCCCGTTCACGTCTTCGTAGGGTTCGCCATCGTTGCATTCGCCGTCGCCGTTGAGATCGGTGAACGGCTCCATCCGGTCGATCGTGGCGTACTTGGTATGGAAGGCCCGCTTGAAGGTGATTTGCGCATCGGGTGCAACGCGTCCCACCTGCCTGCGAACCGCCCCTTCAATCCGGCCCAGCGTCGCCCGCTCGACCGTCGAATCCCGTCCGGCTTCCTGGATTGCACCGTTGACGATGGCCTGGACATACATCGTATGGCCAAGCTCGAACACGCCCATCATCAGCAGCATGGCCGCAGGCGCAACCAGAGCGAACTCGACGAGTGCAGCACCGCGCTGGTCGCGCTTCAGGAGCCTGAGTTGCCTCATTGCGAAATCCTGAGGTCACCGAGTGAGGCAGCGATCGTCTCGAACGCCTGCGACAGCTGCGCGGCATCGCTGGCCTCGAAATAGCGGCCCTCGCCCGCGCATTCGGTCATCACCGGATTGAGCTCGGTTCCGAAGGCAATCACCCACACGGTAATGTTGCGCTTCTTCACTTCCTTGCAGGCGGTCAGGAAACGCTGCTCTACCGTCTCAGCCAGCGTCAGCGGCGAAGACTGGCTCCACCGCCGCTGGTCGAGCGCATCAACGCCGTAGGTGCCATAGGCCAGGTCATAGGGCTCGGTCTGGCCGTCGGTCAGGAAGATCAGGTTGCGGTTAGTCGGCTTGTTGACAGAGACGTCGGCATTTTCGCTGGCAAACAGGCCCGTTGGCGACAGCAATCGGCCGCCCCAGATCATGCCGATGTCGTGATAGGTCGCTCCTTCAGGCGAGAGTTTGGCCAGATAGCTATTGAGTGCGCTTGAATCCATTTCGCCAAGTTTCTGGGCTGGAGCTGGGCAGCCCGAAAACCACCAGCGCCCGGTATCGGCGAAATTCTGGGTCGAAGTGACTTCTTCGGGCGTAATCGTCCCCCAGCCGGTACCACGGATTGAGCGGACGTAGATCATGTCGCGGTAGCGCGGACGCCACTGGGTGGCAGGTTGGTTCGCCCGGGGAACAAGATCGATATCGAGATCGAGTGCGCGGGTCAGGTCGACATTGTCGTAGTCGTCGATTTCGTAGGTGTCGCGCTCTTCGATGCAACCGGCGGTCTGGGTGCGCCAACCTGTCACACTCATCGATATCGGCCGATAACGCCATTCGGTCACTGCTCCGCTATAAGCCGGATGGTAGATGTGGTCATACGTCTGGACCAGGTTGTCGTATGTGACCCGCTCAAGGTGGCAATTGCCGTCATAGCGGTTGTAATAATAGCTGCCGTTCTCAGTGATCCGATTGTGATTGATCTTTTTGGTGCCTGCGGGCGGCCCGACGTACGGTTCCGTCCTGGAGGAAATCAGCTCATACTTGGCGGTGAAATCACTTGCCGGAACAGCTCCGTCACAGGTGTAATAACCGGACGTGCCACCGCTGGGACCTTGATCGACGGACCCTGACCCGGTCGGTGGCGTGCCAGGCCTCCAGGTTGGGGCATAGGTTCTGATCGTGGTCGGCGTGCCTGCTACGCCAGACACGTACGTCCAGGCCTCGGTGTAGTCGCGCTCGTAAACACTCGTGCTTGAACCGACGGATTCGCGCGACTGGTAAGTCCAGTTGCGCACCACCCAGTTGTTGCTCAGCAAGTGGCCAACATTGATGTTGGTGGCATAAGGCACAAAACCATAGCGGATGCGGACACCCGGCGGCTTGTTGCCTTCGATCTCGGCGTGGAAATCGCGGATCACCTGCTTCATCGATTCCATGCGGGTCTGGCTGTCGCCGGAGTTGGTGGTCCTCATCGACCCGGTGGAATCGAGCACCATCATCAGGTCGAGGTTCTGGAAGCTGAGCACGGCCTCGCATTCCACGTCGACCTGGACTTCCTCGAACCCGAAGATCGACATGACGGCGGTCGGCACGGTCACGGCGGCTTCGCCGGAAATCGAATAGTCTTCCTCCAGATACATCTGGAACGAGCGGTCCTCAGTGCCGTAGCTGCCGTCACGGAAGTTGAGATTGAAGAAACGGTCGCCGATCTGGGCCACATCGTCGGGCACGACGCCGGTGACGACGGCTTGCGAGCCGAGCCGCTTGCGCGCCGCGAGCACCCCGGCGTCACAGGCCTGCTGCAGCCGGGATTCGGCCAGGTAAGCACGGCTCATGTCCACGCCGCCGCCAATCATCCCCATCAGCGGGAGCAAGGCCGCAGCCATAAGCATCAGGGTGTTGCCGGAGGTGTCCTGCGCCAGCCGGCGCAGAAACGGTGGCGGTCCGGCCGGACAGCTGCGTTCGCCTGATGCGGCTATGGTTGCGGGGCGTTGAATATCCACGCAAAATGCCTAGCACCGGTGCAAGCAATGTTTCGCAAACGGATATGGTAAACTGCGGGTTAAACCGGCCGCGTGATCTGCACCAGGCAGGCTTGCTTACGGCGCGGTTGGGGCGACCACGAAGACCGGCCGCTCGTAGGTTAACGTAGCTGCGCCCAGGTCTGCAAAGGGCAGGAAGCTTTCCAGCGTATAGTCCACGTCGATGCTGAATTCGTTGGCCCCGGCCACCCGGCTGGTCACCACAGGCTGGATGTCGATCTCCAGCCTGTCGGAATCGAGCATGTAGGGGGCAGCCGTGGCGATGCTGACCATGACCGCATGGATTTCCAGCGGCGCAAGGTCGTTGCCCTTCTGGTATTCGACCGCCACGAAGCGCGCCGTATCGGACACCACAGATCGCACCGCATTGTAGTTCTGCACATAGATTGCGACCTGGAACACGCCGAACATCAGCATGAACATGACAGGCGCCAAGAGGGCGAACTCGATGATGACCGAGCCGCCGCGCGCGCGCAGCAGTTGGCGAAGGGATCTGATGCGTCTCACGAAACCTGCACCGTCCGCTCGACATTGAGGGCGATGGGTGCGCCCACGCCGAAGTCCGTCCAGACCGGATCATAGGTGTCTGTCACCACGATCCGGACATAGGAACTAACGATATCATCCTCGTCACATTGGCTTGGTGCCGACCGCATGGTGGTTTCCGCGTTGCAACGGAACTGGCGGGTGAGGGTGATCTGGTCCTCGTCCAGCGACAGCGAGGTCTCGAGGATGTCGGAAATCGTCGCCAGCTCGACGGTAGCGCCACTGGCCGCCGCCAGCGCAATCGCCTCGCCTTCGGCCGCAGCAGTCTGCAGTTCATGCTGGCGCGACACAAGGCTGCCGACCTCGAAGCTGCCCAGCGCGAGCACCGCGAGAACGGGCGCAACAAGCGCCGTCTCGATCGCGATCGAGCCGCGCCGGTCGCGCAGGAAGGCCGAAAAGAGATGCGCCATGGCGATCATCTGACCAGCTTGACCCCGGCCAGGGCACTGCCGACCGACGTTGCTTCATTGGTCGGGCACAGCGTCTCCAGCATGGCATTACCCAGGATTTCAATGGTGTAGGCCGAAAGCTGCAGGCACTGCGCGCTCACATCCGCGGTGCCGAGCACGCGCAGGTTGCTCGAGGGCAGGTAAATCAGCCCCTCGATCAGCGAATCGGAGTTGCCGTTGAAGGTATGCCCCGGGTTCGGCACGCTGTTGTCACGATGTTCGAACACCAGAATATCCGACAGCTGGTCGGCCTGGTCCGCATAAGGCGTGCCGAGAAAATCGGAGGCCGACATCGGCGTCAGGCGGATGGAGTTGCTGTTGCCGTTGCCGCCGAAATGCATCGTTGCGCCATTCTTGAGCACGAACATGATCCCGGAGCCGGTCACATTGTAGTTCGCCGCGAGGTCGAGCGTGCCACCGTCGATGACGTAAATGCCGCTGGCGAGCACCGTGGTGCAGCTGACCACCAGGCCCGCATAGGTGCCGGGGAGCAGTGATGCCTGGGCATTCTTGCCCTTACCGGTGCATTTGTAGGTGCGGTTCGTATCATTCGTCGGCGGTTCAAGCTCGGCGTAGATGTCTTCCAGGCCGCGTACGCCCTCAGCCGTAACGTCCTCGTTTTCGTCCGGCACGTCGACCGTGCCGCAAGCGGCAATCGAATCCGTCGACACATTGGCCGAGCCATCGATCACAATCGCGTTTTCGTCACAGGACAGGGCAGCAAGACCACACTGCGCGCGAACCGTGGCGTTCCCGCCGATGGAGGTGCCGGTTCCTTCGTCGGTCAGCGAGATGAGACAGGCGTTGTAGTTCAACCCTTCCGCAAAGCTCGCCTGCGCAGTGGCGCGTACCGTGGCCGCACTGCCAGTCAGAAAGCTGCTGAACGGCAGCAGTTTGGAAGCCGTCGCGCTCACCACCACGCTGTTGGCGCTACCGCCCGCATAATCCTGAACCGAAACCGAAGGTTCCGAGACGAAATCGCTGGTCTTGGAGATGTTCGCGTCGAATTCCTGCAGGGCCCGCGTGGACCAGGTATCCTCGGATTCCTCGCGGGCCAGGGCCCATGCCCCGGCATAGGCGGCCTGATCGACCGAGTGCTGCAATTCGCGCTTCCACATGTACCACTGCGCCGTATCGATGGCGAAGCCGCCCGCGCCGATCAGTGCCGGCGCCCCAAGGGCCACCAGCAGTGTCGCGTTGCCGCTGCGGCTGTGGCGCAGCTTGCCGAAGAAGTCCGAAAATGCCCCCATGGCGTTGGTTTTCCTCTGGGTACAGTAAGTCTCGGATGCCGACATAGAGGGTCGTGGTAACGGGATTGCCAAGTCTCATGGTTAACCAAGGGTAAAATCACGATAGCCGCCAATCCCGGTCTTGACGCGCTTTGTCTGCGGGGCGCAGGGGAGCGCCATGCCCGATTCCGACCTCCTGCCGCCGGCCCAGCGTATTGCCCTGGGCTATGCCCCGGTCGGGGATCGCGGGGCATGGTCGGCACTGCTGCATTTCGACGTGCGGCTGGCCGGCGTCATCACCCAGGCGCGCGAGCCGATGCTGGCGCAAATCCGGCTGGCCTGGTGGCGCGACACACTCGCCCTGCCGCCCGAGATGCGGCCTCGCGGCGACACGCTGCTCGACACCCTCAGCCAGGAATTGCGCGGAATAGAGGATGCGCTGGTGGGGATGGCCGCAGCCTGGGAAGTGATGCTGGCCGAGCCGCCTGTGACGCAAGAAGTCCTCGGGGAATATCTGTCGCAGCGGGCTGCTGCCTATGCCGCCCTGCACACCCTGCTTTGCCCTGAAGACCAACACGGTAATGGCAAAGCCGCTGCGGAGCAGGCTGCGCGCTTCTGGGTGCTGGGCGACACCCTGCCACGATTGAGCGATCTGCAAGAGCGGGCGCAGGCGGGGGCGCTGGCCACAGCACTCCCGACAAGGCCGGAACCACTGCCGCGCGCCATGCGGCCGCTCGCGGTCCTCGCCGCACTTGGCCGCCGTTCGATTGGCGGAGGCGGGATCGAGCCTCTCTCCGACCGGATCGACGCGCTGGTTGCAATGCGGGTTGGCATGTTCGGAAGATGAGGTAAGCTCCTGGAGGATAAGGGGGCGCAGGCATGAAGCAGGTGGTCTTGGGGGCAGTCGGCGCGCTGGTGCTGGCCGGGGTGGGCCTGTTCTGGTGGCAGGGCCGGGCCCAGGTCGAGGAAGGCGCCCCGCCGCCTGAGCCGGTCGCCACAGAACCGGCACCTGATAGCCTTCCGGCTGCCGATATTGCCGGGCTGCGAGGGCCTGCTCCACCCGAAGCGACGGAGCTCACCCGAGAAGAGCGCCGCTTTTTCCGTTATGACCGCAACCGCGACCGCAAGATCAGCCGGAACGAGATGCTGTCCACCCGGACGGATGCTTTCCGCGCGCTGGACAAAGACGGCAACAACCTGCTGACGTTCGAGGAATGGGCGGTGACCACTGTCGACCGTTTTGAAGGGGCGGACAAGGATGGGAACGGCGAACTCTCGGCAGCAGAATTCGCCACCACGGCACCCAAGCGACCCAACCGGCCTGCCTGCCGCTGCTAAGCCAGCACCGGCTCGACCAGATCTGTTTCAGCCAGCCAGTCCCCGAAATCGGCTTTGCCCCGCTCGGTATAGGCTTCCTTGCGCGATTTCTTCGGCACTTCGTGGAGCGGCGGAAAAAGGCCGAAATTGACGTTCATCGGCTGGAATGTCTCGGCCTCGGCGTCCCCGGTTATATGGGCGAGCAGGGCGCCGAATGCGCTGGTGCGGGGAGGGGGCGTCCATGCCCGGCCGGCCAGCTCGGCCGCCGCCATCAGCCCTGCCATCAGGCCCACGGCGGCGCTTTCCACATAGCCCTCGCAGCCGGTAATCTGCCCGGCAAAGCGGATATGCTCCGCCCCTTTCAGGCGAAGCTGGCGGTCAAGCACCAGTGGCGAGTTGAGGAACGTGTTGCGGTGGAGCCCGCCCAACCGCGCGAACTCCGCATTCTCCAGGCCGGGAATGGTCCGGAACAGGCGCACCTGCTCGGCATGTTTCAGCTTGGTCTGAAAGCCGACCATGTTCCACAGTGTGCCCAGCTTGTTGTCCTGCCGCAGCTGGACCACGGCATAGGGCCAGCGCCCTTGCGGGAACTCGGGCGTTGGATCGCGCGGATTGTCCAGCCCGACCGGCTTCATCGGGCCGTAGCGCAGGGTTTCGACACCGCGCGACGCCATGACTTCGATCGGCATGCACCCGTCGAAATAGGGCGTGCTCGCTTCCCATTCCTTGAACTCGGTCTTCTCGCCGTCGAGCAGGCCCTGATGGAAGGCGAGGTACTGCTCCTTCGTCATCGGGCAGTTGATATAGTCCTTGCCGTCGCCGCCGATGCTGTCGACCTTGTTCCAGCGGCTCTGCATCCAGCAGATATCCATGTCGATGCTGTCACGATGGACGATCGGGGCAATGGCGTCGAAGAAGGCCAGCCGGTCCTGCCCGGTTGCGGTAACGATGCTTTGCGCCAGCGCTTCGGCCGTCAGCGGCCCGGTGGCAATGATCGCGGGGCCGGAAGAGGGCAGGGCATCGATCCGCTCTCGCACAACAGTGATGTTGGACTGTGCGCCAAGCATTCGCTCGACTTCGGCGGAGAACGCCTCACGGTCGACCGCCATGGCCGATCCGGCCGGCACCCGCGCCCGCTCGCCTGCCTGCATCACCAGGCTGTCGAGCCGCCGCATCTCATGGTGCATCAGCCCGACCGCATTCTTGGTATCGTCATCAGAGCGGAAACTGTTGGAACAGACCAGTTCGGCCAGACCATCGGTTTCATGGGCCGGGGTGCCCGAACCGCTGCCGCGCATTTCCGACAGCCGCACCCGAAAGCCGCGCCGCGCCAGCTGCCAGGCAGCCTCGGATCCGGCCAGTCCGCCGCCGATCACGTGTATGTCATGGGTCATCCCGGACACCTACCGCTTGTGTCGCACCACCATCAAGCCCTAGGAGCGCGGGAGGAGGGAAAATGTCGCGCGCAGCACTGATCGAACACCGTCCTTGGCTGCTCGCGAGCATTGTCGCTGCGGTAGCCTATTACGCCCTCTCGGACGCTCCACTGGGCGGCATACAGCTGATGGTGCTGAAGGCGCTCGGGGTGGCTTTCCTCGCGGCTTATGCCCTGCGCCGGGCTCCGGGTCACGATGGCCGGTTGATTGCTATCGTGATGGCACTGGGCGCCGTGGGTGACGCTGCGATCGAGGTCAGCTTTATTGCGGGTGGCAGCGCATTCTTCCTGGGGCATCTGGTCGCAATCGGCCTGTACCTGCGCAATCGGCGGGCCCAGACGACGGCCAGCCAGCGTCTGGCGGCTGTCGCCTTGCTGGTGGCTACGCCATTGATCGCCTGGTTGCTCAGCCGTGATGCCGCAGTTGCGCTCTATTCCGTGGCACTGGGGGCCATGGCGGCGGCTGCATGGAGCAGCCGGTTCGGCCGCTACCGGGTGGGAACGGGCGCTGTGCTGTTCGTGGTTTCCGACTGGCTGATCTTCACCCGGATGGGGCCCATCGGGGAGAACCTGCTCGCCGACTGGCTGATCTGGCCGCTGTATTATTCCGGGCAGTTCCTGATTGCGACCGGAGTGGTGCAGGCCCTCAGGCGGCACACCCCGCGCGCCGCCTGAAATCCACTGCATTCCAGCGCTTATTCGCCGTCTGTACCGCCTGCGTCATCGCCAGATGCTGAAGCCTCCGGCACGATGGCGTCGGTCGTGCGTCCGGCCATTTCCTCGACGATGGCTTCCTCAGCCGGATTTTCCGGTTCTTCCTGCTCGTCGATCCGAACCGCGCTGACCACGTTTTCGCCGTCGGACACATCGAACAGGCGAACACCGGCCGAGCCGCGCCCGATTACCCGCAAGGTGTGCAACCCGATCCGGATCAGCTTGGCCTGGTCGGTCACCAGCAGCAACTGATCCGACGGGGTCGCCGGGAAGCTGGCGACAACCGGCCCGTTGCGGGCAATGTTGTCGATGTTGGTAATGCCTTGCCCGCCACGCCCGGTGCGGCGGTATTCATAAGCGGACGAAAGCTTGCCGTAACCATTGGCGCAGACGGTCAGGATGAACTGTTCCCGCGCCGCCAGTTCTTCGTAGCGTTCCGGCGCAAGCTCGGGCTCGCCTTCTTTGTCGCCCTTCCAAGGGGCGAAGCGCAGGTATTGCTCGCGCTCTTCGCTGTCGGCGCCGACCTTGTGCAGGATCGACAGGGAGACGACCTCGTCATCACCCTTCAGCAGCATTCCGCGCACGCCGGTCGAAGTGCGCGAGGTGAATTCCCGGACTTCGTCCCCGGCGAACCGGATCGCCTTGCCCGCGCGGGTGGCGAGCAGCACGTCGTCCGAGGCATCGAGCAGGGCAACGCCGATCAGGCGATCGTCGCTGTCATCGTCGAAACGCATCGCGTACTTACCGTTCGACGGGATGTTGGCAAAGGCATCCATGCTGTTGCGCCGGACATTGCCCTTAGCCGTGGCGAACACGACCGACAGCGCACCCCAGGTGCTTTCGTCTTCCGGCAGCGGCAGGACAGTGCGGATGGTCTCCCCGGTGTCCAGCGCAGGCAGAAGATTGACGATCGGGCGCCCCCGCGTGGTTGGCCCGCCTTCGGGCAGCTTCCACACTTTCAGGCGATAGACCTTGCCGTGGGTGGAGAAGAACAGCACCGGATTGTGGGTGCTGGTGACGAACATCTCGCGCACCGCATCCTCGTCCTTGGTGGCCATTCCGCTGCGCCCCTTGCCGCCGCGATGCTGGGCACGGAAGGTCGAAAGCGGCGTGCGCTTGATGTAGCCGTCATGGGTGACGGTCACGACCATCTCGTCCCGCTCGATCAGGTCCTCGTCTTCCAGCCCGTCCCACGCCGGGGCGATCTCGCTGACGCGCGGCGTAGCGTAGAGCTCGCGGATTTCCATCAGCTCCTCTCGCATAACCGCGTAGAGTTTGACCCGGTCACCCAGGATGGCGAGATATTCCGCAATTGCGTCGGCCAGCACTTTCAGCTCGTCGCCGATTTCATCGCGTCCCAGCGCGGTCAGCCGATGGAGGCGCAGTTCGAGGATGGCCTTCACCTGCCGCTCGCTCAAACGGTAGGTACCGCCGGATTGTTCGGCATCGGGCTCGATCGCCTCGACCAGGCGGATGTACTGGGCGATGTTGCCGATAGGCCATTCGCGCACCAGCAGCTTGCCCCTCGCCTCGGCCGGGTTGGACGACCCGCGGATGATCGCGACGATCTCGTCAAGGTTGGACACTGCCACGACCAGGCCCAGCAAGATATGCGCCCGCTCGCGCGCCTTGTTCAGCTCGAACTTGGTACGGCGGGTGATCACTTCCTCGCGGAAGGTGATGAACGCCTGAATGATGTCGCGCAGGGTCAGCGTTTCGGGGCGACCGCCCCGGATCGCCAGCATGTTGGCCGGGAAGCTCGACTGGGCAGGGGTAAAGCGCCAGATCTGGTTGAGCACGACTTCTGCCGTCGCGTCGCGTTTCAGGTCCACCACCACCCGCACGCCTTCGCGGCTGGATTCGTCGCGGATGTCGGAAACGCCTTCGATCCGCTTGTCCTTGGCTGCTTCCGCGATCTTCTCGACCAGGCCGGACTTGCCGACCTGGTAAGGCATCGAAGTCAGCACGATGCTTTCGCGGTCACCGCGCGATTTCTCGATCATGTGGCGCGCCCGCATGATGATCGAGCCGCGACCGGTGGTATAGGCAGAGCGGGCGCCAGACTGACCCAGGATCAGCGGGGCCGTGGGAAAGTCCGGGCCGGGAATGATCTGGAACAGCTCCTCGCTGGTGATGAACGGGTTCTCCATATAGGCGAGGCAGCCGTCGATCACTTCGCCCAGGTTGTGCGGCGGGATATTGGTCGCCATGCCGACCGCGATCCCGCCTGCGCCATTGACCAGCAGGTTGGGGAAGCGGGCCGGCAGAACGGTCGGCTCCTGCCGGGAACCATCATAGTTTTCAGCGAAATCGACGGTGTCCTTGTCAAGATCGTCGAGCAGGCTGTTGGCGACGCGGGCGAGGCGCGCTTCGGTGTAACGCATCGAGGCCGGCGGATCGGGGTCCATCGAGCCGAAGTTGCCCTGACCATCGACCAGCGGCACCCGCATCGACCAGTCCTGCGTCATCCGCGCCAAGGCTTCGTAGATCGCGGAATCGCCGTGCGGGTGGTAGTTACCCATCACGTCACCAACGATCTTGGCGCTCTTGCGATAGGGCCGCCCGGCGACAAAGCCGCCTTCCTGGCTGGCGAACAGGATGCGCCGATGCACCGGTTTCAGACCATCGCGCACGTCGGGCAGGGCGCGGCTCACGATCACGCTCATCGCGTAATCGAGGTAGCTGGTCTTCATCTCGTCGACGATATCGATCCGTTCGAATTCGTCAGGCGCGGATGGCGGGGAAAGGGTATCGGTGGCGTCGGTCAAGATAGTTCCATTTCCGTCATTGCGGACAGGTTTTCCTGCGAAAATCCACCCTAGGTGAAGGGGGCGCAAATCGCCACCTTCGTCTTGCCAAATCGCTGGCACGCGGCGAATTTTTCCACACCTCGCTGGGGTTGCCGAAGCGCCCGGTCCGAACCGCACCTGCACAGGCCATTCAAAGCGCGTTCAGCCCGGGGCGGCGATAGGCCGTTGCAATGCGGGGGCTGACGCGGCACTAGCAAGTCGCCAGGCTACGACCCTGCCAGACACACCTTTTAACTACCCTTGGGAGACACCCAGATGTTCGCATTTACCCGCAACACCAGCCGCCGTCCGGGAGCCAGTGCGGCGCTCGCCCTTGCCCTGATGTGCGGCAGCGCGCTCGGCATGGTCGCGCTTGAGGCGCCGGCTGCCGCGCAAAAGAAGAAGAAGGAAGATACCTCGGGCAAGCCCAACTATTCCAAGGGCTTCATTGCCGCTTATACTGCGGCGGAGGCTTTGACCAAGTCTGGCGACAACCAGGGTGCCAAGGCCCAGGTGCCGACGGTGCTGGCCGCCATCGAAACCGATGATGATCGCAATGCGGCAGGCGGCCTGGTGTTCAATCTCGGTGCAGCCCTGTCCGATCAGGCCTTGCAGATGCAGGGCGTGGAAATGATGATCGCCAGCGGCAAGACCGATCCGGCCAAGCTGGGACAGTTCAATTACATCGCCTATCAGCTGGCGTCGCAGGCCGGAAATGCCGAGTCCGCTCGCAAATATCTCGCGTCCGCCATCGACCTCGGCCATACTTTCGAAGGCAAGCTGACAGACGGGACGACCCGCACTTTCGGCCCTGACGACATGCGCGGCATGATGGCCGAGACCTATTTCGATGCAGAAAACTATGCCGGCGGGTTCGATTACCTGCGCCAGCAGATTGCCCAGCGCGTGGCCGCTGGCCAACCGGTGCCGCAATCGTGGATTACCCGCGGCTTGTCGGTGGCTTACACCAACGGCCAGGCCGACTCAGCAGTCGAATTCGGCACGCTGTTCGTGAGGCACTTCCCGTCTGACACCAGCTGGGGCGACGCAATCGCGATCCAGCGCAACATGGTCGATTACGATGCCCAGCACACGCTGGACCTGCTTCGCCTTGCCGCGCGCACCAACGCCCTGCGTGATACCCGGTCCTATGTCGATTACATCGAGGCCGCCGATCCAAGGCGCCTGCCGGGCGAGGTCAAGCGGGTAGTCGAGGCGGGTGTTTCGTCCGGCAAGCTCACCTCGGGTGATGTGTTCGTCAACGAAGCCAGCACGATTGCCAATGCGCGGATTGCCGCAGACCGGGCAGACATGCCGGCGCTTGAGCGCGACGCCATGAAGCCGGGTTCGACCGCCCTGACGGCAACGGCTGCGGGCGATGCTTTCCTCAGCTACCAGGACTGGGCCAAGGCCGAAGCGATGTATTCCATCGCTGCGACCAAGCCCGGGGCTGACCTTGGCCGTGTGCTGACCCGGCTCGGCATTGCTCAGGCTGAGCAGGGCAAGACAGCCGAGGCGATCGAAACCTTCGCCAAGGTGGATGGCTCGCGCAAAAACATCGCCGATCTCTGGACGCTCTACGCTCAGCAGAAGTCCGCTCCGGCAACCTGACCGCTGAGCAAGCGGTAAAAACCGAAGAGGGGCGCGGGGCAATCGGTCCCGTGCCCCTTTTTCGTGTCAGCGCAGGCGGCGCGCGTAATAGTGGCCGTTCTCCCGTCGCTCCACCTTGAACTGGTCCAGCGTCGCGAACAGATCGGACAGGCGTTTGTAGCCGAAGTTGCGCACGTCGAAGCTTGACCGGTTGCCGGCAATCTTGCCGATCTCGCTGAGCGAGGCAAAGCCGTTCTCGTCGCGCTTGGCCGCTTTCCAGGCCGTGCCAAGCAATTCGATCAGGTCTTCATCGATCACCGCCTTGGCAGGTGTGGCAACCGGCTTGCCCGGTTCGGGTTCGTCCTTGGCGTCACGTATCAGCGCATCGATATCGATGAACCGGGTGCAGGCGGACTGGAACGCGACCGGGGTCTTTTCCTTGCTGCCAAAGCCGTAGACGATCAGGCCATCCTGCCGCAGCCGCGTCACCAGAGGGGTGAAGTCGCTGTCAGAACTCATGATCCCGAACCCGTCCACCTTGCCCTGATACAACAGGTCGATCGCGTCGATGGTCATCGCCATGTCAGTCGCGTTCTTGCCTGCGGTCAGGTCAAACTGCTGCTGCGGCCTAATTCCGTATTTGTGGGTGATCTGGTCCCACCGGGCCAGGTTGTTCTTGGCAAAGTTGCCATAGGCCCGCTTGATGTTCACCTGCCCCAGTTCGGCCATGACCGTAAGCACCGGGTCGATGCCCTTGGGCGAGGTGTTGTCGGCATCGATCAGCAGAGCGATATTCTTGAGGGAAGTTTCAGCCATCGGTTACTCCTGACTGCGACACCCTCAGAGTGCAAGCACGTTAGCTGACCGGCTCGAAATCCCCGGTGTCATCGTTAAGCACGTGCAGCACGCCTTCGGAAATCGCGAAGAATGTGCCGCGCAGCTTCAGCTCTCCGTTCGCCTCCTTCTCACGGATGCAAGGGAAGGTGCGCAGATTGTCGAGGCTGACCCGGACCCCGGCCAGTTCCATCGCCCGCTCGGCCTCGCGCCCTTCGGTTCCGTGCATGGCTGCAATCGGAGCACGCGCCTCGTCGAGCAGGTGGATCCAGTCGGCGATGAAGCCGCCTTCGCCGGGCCGGGCGCCGTGCAGTTCCTGAGTCAGCGCAGCGCGGCAACCGCCGCACATGCCATGCCCCATGACCACGATCTGCCGCACCCTGAGCACCTGGACCGCAAATTCCAGCGCGGCCGAAACGCCGTGCAGGCCCGGTGAAGTCTCGAATGGAGGGACCAGTGCGGCGACATTGCGGACCACGAAAATCTCGCCCGGATCGACGTCGAATATCTGGGCGGGATCGACCCGGCTGTCCGAGCAGCCGATGATCATCAACTTGGGGCTCTGTCCTTCTGCCGCAAGGCGGTCAAACCGGGCGCGCTGCTGGGGATAGCCGTGTTCGCGGAACCGGCGGTAACCTTCGAGAAGCTGGGAAAACTCTGGCATCAGAACCGCTCCCCCCGGATAACCTCGACGTCCCACATGGTCAGCAGCAGGCCATGGCTGGAAAGGATCGGGGCGAGGTCTTCCGCCAGCGCCATGGCCTTTTCCTGCGGCGCAATGGTGAGGACGAAGACCTTGTCGGTGCCCAGCACCCGCTCTTCGCGCCACTGCCCGTCACGCCCCTTGCCGGAGGTCACCGGAGTGACCGTCCAGCCGGTTATCCCGGCGCGGTCGATCGCGTCTGTCACCCGGCGGGCGAGAGCCGAATCGGCGAGGATTTCGATCCGCTTGCGGATGACGGTTTCGATCATGGGGCAGCTTCTATCATGGGAATGGTGCGGCTTCTCCCGCCAGCATGGTCGCAAATGCAGTGATGAGGCCAATGTTGACGAGAATGTTGAACGGGAAAGTGATGCTGAGCGACATGGTCAGGTAAATGCCCGGATCCGCTTCAGGCAGGGCAAGGCGCATGGCCGCCGGCACCGCGATATAGCTGGCGCTGGCGCACAGGACCCCGAAGGCAGCGGTCGAGCCCAGGTCCAGCCCGATCGCATGGCCCGCCAGCGTTCCGAGCGCGCCATTGACCAGGGGCAGCGCGATGGCAATCGTGGCGAGCCGCCAGGTGACCGATCTTGAGGCCATCATCCGCCGCGCGGCAATCAGGCCCATGTCGAGCAGGAACAGACACAAGACGCCCTTGAAGCCCGCATTGAAGAACGGTGATACCTCGGCAAAGCCATCCGGCCCCGCGATCATGCCGATCGCAAAGGCGCCCAGCAGCAGCACGACCGAAGCGTTGAGGAACACTTCGTGGAACAGTTCGCCCCGTCCACGCCCTGGCTGGCTGGCCAATCCGCGCGCCAGAAGCAGACCGGTGAGGATCGCCGGCGTCTCCATCGCGGCAAGTACCGCGACCATGTACCCCTGCGGAACCAGCGACGACGCCGTGAGGATCTCGACCGCGGTGACATAGGTCACCACACTGACTGACCCGTAATGGGCTGCCACTGCGCCCGCGTTGATGCGGTCGAGCTTGCCAAAGCCGCGCAGCAGCGCATTGGCAATCAGCGGCAGCAGAAAACTGGCTGCCACTCCGATCAGCAGGGCGCTCAGCACGCTCGAATCAATGCCGGACTCTGCCACCGCCACGCCGCCCTTCAGCCCGATGGCGGCCATGAGATAGAGCGACATGCCCTTGGCAATGGCCTCAGGAATCGCGAGGTCCGACCTCGCAAACGCCGCAAGCAGCCCCAGCACAAAGAACAGCACGACCGGAGAGGTGAAAGTCTGGATAACTGTCGCGTCCATGGTGCTCCGCTAATCGAGGCTTGCCGTTACGGCAATCCTGCAGGCGGTTTCTTCCCCACACCCTGTCAGAAACGCCCGATAAACGCCCCATACGCGCCCCATACGCGCCCCATACTCACCATTGCGTCAGTGCCTTGGCGAGCCTAGATGGCGTGGCATGAACGACCTCTCGAGCGCACCCCAGACCGAAACAGAGCGTCCGGCACGCCAGCGCAAGCCGGACTGGATCCGCGTCAAGGCGCCGACCAGCGAAGGCTATCACGAGACGCGCCGCCTGATGCGCGATCTCAATCTCAACACGGTGTGCGAGGAAGCCGCCTGCCCGAATATCGGCGAGTGCTGGAGCAAGAAGCACGCGACGGTCATGATCCTGGGCGACGTTTGCACCCGCGCCTGCGCGTTCTGCAACGTCAAGACGGGGATGCCCCGCACGGTCGATCCCATGGAACCGGACAATGTCGCCATTGCGGCGGGCAAAATGGGTCTCGAGCACATCGTCATCACGTCGGTTGACCGGGATGACCTGCCAGACGGCGGGGCGGGGCAGTTCGTCAAGGTGATCAAGGCCCTGCGGCGCGAGACACCAGGCACCACGATCGAAATCCTGACCCCCGATTTCAGGGGCAAGATGCGCCCGGCCGTCGAGGCGATCTGCGAAGCCGGGCCGGATGTCTACAACCACAACCTCGAAACCGTACCCCGGCTCTATCCCACCATTCGCCCCGGTGCGCGTTACTACGCATCGCTCCGGCTGCTGGAAGAGGTCAAGCACCACGATCCGATGATCTTCACCAAGTCCGGCATCATGCTGGGGCTGGGTGAGCAGCGGCTGGAAGTTCATCAGGTGATGGATGACATGCGTAGTGCCGATGTCGATTTCATCACCATGGGGCAATATCTCCAGCCGACCCCGCGCCATGCCAAGGTCGAGGATTTCGTCACGCCCAAGGCCTTCGCCGCATACGGCGCGATTGCGCGGGCAAAGGGCTTCCTGCAGGTGGCAGCCAGCCCGCTGACCCGGTCGAGCTACCATGCGGGCGACGATTTCGCCCAGATGAAGGCCGCCCGCGAAACAAAGCTGGCCAAAGGACGCGGCTGATGCCGGGCATCCGCGAACAGAGGACGGTGCCCTACAGCGCGGCCCAGATGTTCGATCTGGTCGCCGATGTGGCCAACTACAGGGAATTTCTGCCCTGGGTGGTGGCTACCCGGATCCGGTCTGACAGCGAGAGCGAAATGATTGCCGACATGGTAGTCGGCTTCAAGAGCCTGCGGGAGAGTTTCACCTCCCGCGTCCTGAAAGAGCGGCCCGGCAAGATCGAAGTCATCTACGTCGACGGGCCGCTGCGGGATCTCGACAACATCTGGCGGTTCGAGGATCTGCCCGAAGGCGGTTGCCGGATCGATTTCGAGGTCGAATTCACCTTCCGCAACCGGGTGTTCGAAGCTCTGGCCGGGCAGTATTTCGACCGCGCTTTCCGCAAGATGGTGACCGCATTCGAAGCCCGCGCCGATGCGCTCTACGGCAATAGCAATTCCAGCGCGCAAAGCGTCGCCTGACAGCGCACCCCGGCGCGGCCCAGGTCGCCGAAGTTCTTCAGTTCGCCTTCGGGCTTGCCACCATCGCCGCGCACCACGCGGGCAAACACCACCGTGCCGACCGGCTTGTGCAGAGTCCCGCCGCCGGGCCCGGCCACGCCGCTGATGGCCACCGCCACGTCCGCGTGGCTGCGCTTGAGTGCCCCTTCTGCCATGGCCCAGGCGCAGGCGATGGAGACCGCGCCGAAGGTTTCGATGATGTCGCTCGGCACGCCGAGCATCTCCATCTTGGACTCGTTGGAGTAGGTCACGTAGCCCCGCTCCAGAACCGAAGAGGAGCCCGCGATCTCGGTCAGGGCGCCGGCCACCAGCCCGCCAGTGCAGCTTTCCGCCAGCGCCACCTTGCGCCCGGCAGCCAGGTTGGCCTCAACCACCCTGCGGGCAAGGTCGAGAATTTCCGGCGGAAGCAGGCCGTCAGACATCAGTTCGTAGCCGGGCAGATCTTGGGATTGTCAACCTTGGCCAGGTCCATCAGGAAGGTCACCAGCCCGCTGACGTTCTCCGGCGGAAGCGGTGCCAGCAGTTCCACGCCGCGCTCGATCTTGCCGCAATCGGCAACCTTGATTTCCTCGGCAACCTTCTGCTCGATAATCGCGTCGAACAGCGGACGGACGGTTTCAGCCGGGAGTGAGCCAAACATCGCCATCATCTCCGCACCGTCTTTGTCCGTTCCGGCAAACTGCGACAGCATCCGCAGCGCTCCCGGCCACGCCGCAGGCTGTTGCTTCAGATAAGGCGCAACGAATGCAGTCCCTTTTCTGGCCATGAAACCTGAAGATGACAGCGTTCCCTCACATTTGGTCTGCACAGCCTTGGTGAGGATCGGCATGGCATAGACAACAGCGTCGGACACATCGGCCTGCGCGATGCAAGCCTGTGCGCCGGCCTGGGCAAAGGCAACCTGGTGCTGCGCAAGGGCTGCAAGCCCGAGACCGAGAGCCAGCACCTTGGTTCGAAGTGACGTCATGCTGCTATCCTTCCTTGAAAACAGTCGCCACGGCCTGCGCCGCGATGCCTTCCTCGCGCCCGGTGAAACCGAGCCGCTCGGTCGTGGTGGCCTTCACGCTAACGCGGTCAATACTGATCGCCAAGAGCCTCGCAATGCTCGCACGCATCGCGTCCCGATGGGGGCCAATTCGGGGCGCTTCGCAAATGATCGTCAGATCTACGTTGCCGACCATGTACCCGGCATGACGCACGAGTGATGCCGCGTGCTCGACAAACCGGGCGGAGTCCGCGCCCTTCCACTGGGGGTCGCTCGGCGGGAAATGGCTGCCGATATCGCCCTGGGCAATCGCACCGAGGAGGGCATCGACCAGAGCGTGGAGCGCAACATCGGCATCGCTATGGCCGGCGAGGCCATGGCTGTGCTCTATCCGCACCCCGGCGAGCCAGAGCTCCTCGCCAGCGGCCAACCGGTGGACGTCATAGCCGGTTCCGATCCTGAAGGCCGGGGCAGCACTCACGAAGTCCTCCGCAAAGGTCAGTTTCCTGAGGCGCTCGTCACCCTCGACCAGCGCCACGTCGAGACATGCTGCACGCAGCACCTGGGCATCGTCCCCGGCGTCGGGGGCGCCTTGCCAAGCCTGGTGGGCCGCAAGGATTTGCCCAAACCGGAAGGCCTGGGGGGTCTGGACCCGGCGAAGCGCCTCGCGCGGGGCGGCACCGGCCATGAGCCCGTTGTGTGCAACCGCCAGACTGTCCACCACGGGCAGGACCGGGATCGCGCCGGCATGGCTCTCAAGCGCGACCAGCAGCCGAGCCACGACCGTACGGGGCAGATCCGGCCGGGCAGCATCGTGTATCAGCACCCGTTCCGGCGGAGCTGAAGCCAGAACTTCCAGTGCAAGCCGGACCGATTGCTGGCGGGTCTGCCCTCCGGTCACGAACGCCACCGGCTCAAGCCCCGCCAGTGCTTCTGCCATGGCCTGCTGGCCATTTTCAGGAATGGCGATCACGACCCGGCTCGCTCCGGCAGCAAGCAGACGCTCCACCGAATGCCGCACCACTGGCTTGCCCCGCCAAGGCGCGAACTGCTTGGGCAAGGGCTGACCGGCACGGACGCCTTTGCCGGCGGCAACCACGATGGCCGCGAATGAGGGGAAGGGGGAGGGCTGCGTCATCTCTGCGCGCGGGCTAGCCGCTTGCAGCACCCGCTGCAATGGACTATGCGCTGCCCAAATTTTAGGCACCCCTGATCATGACCGCGCTTCCTGCCCCACCGACGCTCCGGCCCATTGCCATCGGACCCGTCCAGATCGAAACACCTGTCGTGCTGGCCCCGATGACCGGGGTCACCGACATGCCGTTTCGCACACTGGTGCGGCGCTATGGCTCCGGCCTCAACGTAACCGAGATGATTGCCACCCAGGCGGCCATCCGCGAAACCCGGCAGAGCATTCAGAAGGCGGCCTGGGATCCGGTGGAGGAGCCGGTGTCCATGCAACTGGTCGGATGTGATCCGGTCAGCATGGGTGAGGCAGCGCGGCTCAACCAGGACCGCGGTGCGCAGGTGATCGATATCAACTTCGGCTGCCCTGTCCGCAAGGTGACCAATGGCATGGCCGGCAGCGCGCTGATGCGCGAGGTGCCGCTTGCCAAGAAGCTGATGGAGGAAACGGTCAGGGCCGTCTCCGTGCCGGTCACGGTCAAGATGCGGATGGGGTGGGATCATGACAGCCTCAACGCCCCCGAACTTGCCCGGATTGCCGAGGATATCGGCGTGAAGATGATCACCGTCCACGGCCGCACCCGCAACCAGATGTACAAGGGTTCGGCCGACTGGGCTTTCGTCCGCCGGGTCAAGGATGCGGTGTCCATCCCGGTAATCGTCAACGGGGACATCTGCACCATTGCCGATGCCGCCTCCGCGCTGGAGCAGTCGGGCGCGGACGGGCTGATGATCGGGCGGGGTGCCTATGGCAAGCCGTGGCTGCTCGGCCAGGTCATGCACTGGTGGCGGACTGGCCAGGTTCTGGCGGACCCCGATATCGACGAGCAGTACGAGGTCATGGTCGAACACTACAGCCGGATGCTCGATCACTATGGTGACGATGTGGGCGTGAAAATCGCGCGCAAGCACCTCGGCTGGTACACCAAGGGCCTGCCGGGCTCGGCCGAGTTCCGCAACATGGTCAACTTCGTTGACGATCCCCGACGCGTTCTGGACGAGCTTGAGCGGTTCTACACCCCCTTTCTGCGGCGCCAGGCAGCGTGAGCGAGGCCGTCCTGCCACCAGACGGCCACGCCCAGCTTCAGGGGCTGATCTTCGCCGCGTTGCTGCTCGATCCCGAAATGCGGGTGATCGAGGCGAACCATGCCGCCGAAGAACTGCTGGGCAAGAGCGCGGCGCGGATCGCGGGCATGCCGCTGCTCGAAGTGCTGGTGCCCGAAGAGCGCCGCCTGATGGAACGCCTGGCCGCCAGCGACGCACGGATCATTGCCCGGGGCACCACCATCCGCGTGGGGGACCGGGTGCTGGAGATCAACCTCACCGTGTCGCCCATCCTGACCCATCCGGGCTGGCGGGTGGTGACCCTGTCGGATGCCCGGCAGGATGACATGAGCGGTGCGGAGAACAACGAGGGCGTGTTGCGGACCCCCGCCGTGCTGGCCCATGAAATCAAGAACCCGCTCGCCGCAATCCGCGGAGCGAGCCAGCTCATCGCACGCAAGCTGGATGACAAGGACCGCCGGCTGGCCACAGTGATCGCGGATGAGGTGGACCGGATCGCCCGCCTGGTCGACCGGATGCAGCAGCTTGGCAGCGCCACGCCTGAACCGGTTGCCCCGCTCAACCTGCACGAAGTGGTGCGCAGCGCCTGTCAGAGCCTGCGCGCCGGCAGCGGGATGCAAATTGTGCTGGAGGAAGAGTTCGACCCCTCGATCCCGCCGGTGCTGGCCAGCCGCGATGCACTGGAACAAGTCCTCGTCAATCTGCTCGCCAACGCCCGCGATGCGGCCCTGGCAGACGAAGAACCGATGGTCCGCGTGCGGACCCGCTTCGTCAGCGGCCTGGTGCTGAATGCGGTGCGCTTCGGCCGGGCGGTCAAGTTGCCCGTTGAAATCACGGTCAGCGACAATGGGGCGGGCATCGATCCGGACATTGCCAGCCAGATCTTCGATCCGTTCGTTTCGTCGAAAAAGGGCGGGCAGGGCCTCGGCCTGGCGCTGGTCAAGAAGCAGGTTCGGGACATGAACGGCCGCATCAGCCATGAGCGCGACAGCCGCGCCGGCCTCACCCACTTCCGGGTCCATCTTCCGGTCGCAACGACGGAGCGGAGCTGATGGCACACCGCATCCTGCTGGTCGAAGACGACAGCGCCATTGCCACGGTCATCGAAACAGCCCTCGCCGACGAAGGCTACGAGGTGGACCGCTGCGACAGCGTGGCCGAGCGGGACCGGCTGCTGGCTGCCGGCAGCTACCGCGCCGTGCTGACCGATGTCATGCTGGCGGATGGCGACGGGCTTGAGGGCCTCGGCAGGATCGTGGCTGACCGCGCCGATATGCCGATCATCGTCCTGTCGGCCCAGAACACGCTCGACACCGCCGTGCGCGCGTCAGACGCGGGCGCCTTCGAGTACTTCCCCAAGCCGTTCGATCTCGACGAACTCATTCGCGCCGTGCGCCAGGCGGCCGAACGCGGCACCGATCGTCCAGTGGTGGGCGAGGAACCGGCCGAGGGCCTGCCCATGGTCGGGCGCAGTCAGGCCATGCAGGGCGTCTACCGGATGATCACCCGGGTCTTGCGCAACGATCTGACCGTGCTGATCCTGGGCGAATCCGGCACCGGTAAGGAACTGGTTGCCGAGGCAATCCATCAACTTGGCCATCGCAAGACGGGGCCGTTCGTAGCGGTAAATACCGCCGCAATCCCCGGAGAACTGATCGAAAGCGAGCTGTTCGGCCACGAAAAGGGGGCCTTCACCGGAGCCGTAAACCAGGCGATCGGCAAGTTCGAGCAAGCCAATGGCGGCACCCTTTTCCTCGACGAGATCGGCGATATGCCGGCCGACGCCCAGACGCGGCTGCTGCGGGCGCTGCAATCGGGCAAGATCCGGCGTGTTGGCGGGCGGCAGGAAATCGCGGTGGATGTGCGCATTGTCGCCGCGACCAACCGCGATCTTTCTCCGATGATCCGCGAAGGCCGGTTTCGCGAAGATCTCTATTATCGGCTCAACGTCGTACCGATCCAGTTGCCGCCGTTGCGCGACAGGGTGGAGGATATCGAGCCGCTCGCCCGCCACTTCCTGGGGCTTGCGGCGGCCGAAGGCCTGCCTTCGCGGTCGCTTCATCCCTCGGCGGTCGATGCCCTCAAGGTCCATCCCTGGCGCGGCAACGTGCGCGAACTGCGCAATGCGGTGTTCCGCCTCGCGCTCATGGCGCGTGAAGACGTGATCGACGCGCAAAGTGTCCGCGAAATGATCGGCGATGCGCTCGCTTCCCGACCGACCGCCACCGATGGCGGGTTTGCCGAAGCCTTGCGCGTCTGGTTGGCGGAAGCGGCCCCGCGCGAAGGCGCGCTGTACCATGCATCGCTGGCCGCGTTCGAGCGTCCGCTGTTCGAGCACGCGCTGCGCCAGACGGGGGGAAACCAGCTCCGTGCGGCTCGTCTGCTCGGCATAAACCGCAACACGCTGCGGAAGCGGCTGGGTGAGCTGGCCATCGAAGCAGACCAGTTTTCGATCTGACATCGAAATCCGACCGGCGTAGCGGGCGGTTCGGCAGATTTCCCTTGCATACTTGCAACACCAGCGTTGTAATCTTGCAACGATGGCCGAAACGCAGACCATGACCGCCCGCAGCACTCCGCGCCTCTGGCGACGGCTCATGGTCACGCTCCGCCGGGCCAATTTCTTCGCCTGGCTCGAGGCGGCGGCGGCACTGTCCTTCGTGCTGATGGTCGGAGCGACATACCTCGCTTTCTCGGCCGCGCCGGAAAGCGGCCTGCTTCCTTCAGTCCAGGTTGCATCCTTGCTCATCGGGACCCTGATCCCGGCGCTGGCCCTGGTTGTGCTGATCGGTCGGCGGGTAGCCAACCGGCGCGCGGCCGGCAGCACGGCCCGGATGCATGTGCGGCTGGTGTTCTTCTTCTCGCTGGTGGCGGCTATCCCCACGCTGCTGGTTTCGGCCTTTGCCGCAATCCTTTTCCAATCGGGGGTCGATTTCTGGTTCTCGGACGATTCACGCGGCCTGATGCGCAATGCCAACGAACTGGCACGGGAATATTACGAGCAGAACCAGCTGGAGGTGGCCGAAGAAACCACCACCATGGCCAGCGACCTGCGCTTCTACTTCGACAACACCCGGCAGGTATCCTTTACCGGGCGCGAGTTCGTCGATTTTGTGAACCTCCAGATGCAAGGGCGCGACATCAACGAGACAGCGATCCTCCAGGCGATAGAGGATGGCAGCCTGCGGACTGTTGCGACCTACAACCTGACCCAGGGTAGCGAACCGGGCCGGTTCGGGAGCGCAATGGTCGGCCAGTTGCGGGACGGGCAAGGCGTGGTGGTTCAGGCTACGGAGGCAAAGCTGGAAGCGCTCGCCCCGATTGACCTGTCCAGCGGGGTTTTCCTCTACAATGCCCGCAATTCGGAAGCGATATCGTTCAACTCGTGGGAACGGGCGCAGGATATTGCCGCGAATTACGAGACCCTGACCAAGCGGGCGCGGGCGCTGCAGCTGCGTTTCAATCTCGCCCTTTTCTTTGCCTCCATCGGCCTAGTTGGCATGGCCGTGTGGTTCGCGCTGCGGTTCGCTGACCGCCAGGTCGAGCCGCTGACCGATCTGGTTGCCGCGGCGCGGGAAGTGGGCGCGGGCAATTTCGCCATGCGGGTCGAGGGGCGCACCGGCGCAGACGAGATCGGCCTGCTCAACCGCGCCTTCAACCGGATGACTGCCCAGATCGAACGGCAGACCGATGCATTGGTGGGAGCAAACCGGCAACTCGATGATCGCCGGGCTTTCATGGAAACGGTGCTGGAATCGGTCTCCGCCGGGGTGGTCTCGGTCGATCAGGAGGGCCGCATCCAGCTCATGAATGGCCCGGCGCAGTCGCTCCTGTTCGGAAACGAATTTCCCGGACATGGCCCGATGATGCTGGCCGATCTGGCCCCGCAGATTGCAGCAATGCTGGAGGGGCCCGATGAAAGCGGCATTGTCAGCCATTCGCGTGGTAGCGACCTGCTGACGCTGGCGGTCAGAGCCACCGCCACCACCAACGGCCGGGTCATTACGTTCGAGGATATCACCCGCCAGCTGCTCGATCAGCGGCAGGCGGCATGGTCGGATGTCGCGCGCAGGATCGCCCACGAGATCAAGAACCCGCTGACGCCGATCCAGCTCGCGACAGAGCGGCTGATGCGACGGTACCGCAAGCAGATCGAGCAAGATGGCGAACTGTTCGATGAACTCACCAGCACGATTGTCCGCCAGGTTGGCGACCTGCGCAAGATGGTGGACGAATTCTCTTCCTTTGCCCGTTTGCCGAAGCCAGTTTTCCGGCCCGAAAACGCGCTCGATCTGGTGCGTCAGGCGATGTTCCTGCAGGAGGTCGCTCACTCCCAGATCGACTTCAAGCTCAGCAGCGATGATGACCTGTCCGTCACCATTATGTGCGATCGCCATCAGGTCGGGCAGGCTCTGACCAATGTCATGAAAAACGCTGTGGAGGCGGTGGAAAGCCGCAGCCGCGATGCAGAGCCCGATTACCGCGGCCGGATCCGGGTGCGTGTCACGGCAGACGAGGACAATTTCTTCGTAGCCATCGAGGACAATGGAGTCGGCCTGCCGAGTGACCGGGAACGCATCGTAGAGCCCTATGTCACCACACGGGACAAGGGCACGGGCCTGGGCCTGGCGATCGTGAACAAGATTGTCGAGGAACACGGCGGTGAAATGGCATTCTCGAGCGCGCCCGAAGGCGGCGCCCGGGTCTCGCTGCGCTTTGCCCGTGATCCGGCCCGGAAAAAGGAAGCTGCCGAATGACCCGCCCAAAGGCTTATCCCGAGGAGCATGCGACATGGCGCTAGAAATCCTGGTCGTCGATGACGAGCGCGACATTCGCGAACTGGTAGCCGGTGTCCTCAGCGACGAGGGGTACATCTGCCGCACAGCTGGCGACAGTTCAGCCGCGCTCGCAGCAATTGACGAGCGGCGTCCGAGCCTGGTCCTGCTCGATGTCTGGTTGCATGGCAGCCCGATGGACGGGCTCGACGTGCTCGACCAGATCAAGAAGCGGGAGCCGGAACTGCCGGTGATCATCTTCTCCGGTCACGGCAATATCGACACGGCTGTGTCGGCCGTCAGCCGCGGGGCCATGGACTTCATCGAGAAGCCGTTCGAGGCGAGCAAACTGCTTCATCTGGTGGAACGCGCGACCGAGACCGAACGTCTGCGGCGCGAGAACATCCAGTTGCGCCAGGGCTTTCCTCGCGGCGAGGAATTTACCGGCAGTTCCTCCACCATCAATCAGGTGCGCGCGACGCTGAAGCGGGTGGCGAATACCGGCAGCCGAGTGCTGATCAGCGGCCCGGCAGGGGCAGGCAAGGAAGTGGCTGCGCGCCTGCTGCATTCATGGAGCCAGCGATCCGACTATGCGTTCGTGATCGTCAATTCTGCCCGTATCACTCCAGAACGGTTCGAACAGGAACTGTTCGGAGAGGAGGCCGATGGCAAGCTTGTGCGCCCGGGACTGCTGGAGATGGCAGACGGGGGCACACTCTACCTTGATGAGATCGCCGACATGCCGCTGTCTACTCAAGCGCGCATCCTGCGGGTGCTGACGGAGCAGAGCTTCGTCCGCGTCGGCGGAAACCGCCAGATCGGGGTCGACGTGCGCGTCGTTTCCTCATCTTCTCGCGATCTCCACAAGGAAATGGAGGAGAAGCGGTTCCGCGAGGACCTGTTCTATCGCCTCAATGTGGTGCCCGTCTCAGTCCCGTCGCTGTCGGAAAGGCGGGATGACATTGCCGCACTGGCCGAGCATTTCTTCACCCGATACGCCGCGGAACAAGGCATTTCCCCGCCCACGGTTTCAGATGAAGCAATGGCAGCGCTGCAGGCATACGACTGGCCCGGCAATGTCCGCCAGCTCCGGAACGTGGTGGAGAGGACGGTAATCCTCACCCCGCGGGATCGGCTGACAATCATCGAAGCCGACATGCTCCCGGCGGAGGTCACCGGCGGCAAACTGGGCGGGGGCAGCGGCATTGCGGCGCTGATGGGAGCGCCCTTGCGCGAGGCGCGTGAAAGTTTCGAGCGCGAGTATCTTTCAGTCCAGATCCGCCGCTTTTCCGGAAACATCTCGAAGACCGCGAGTTTCATCGGAATGGAGCGGTCTGCGCTTCACCGCAAGCTCAAGCTGCTCGGCATGAACGAGCGAACAGAAAATGACGGTGAAGAGCACGATAAATAGCCATTACGGCGAAGACTTACGTTTGCGTTGGGGCGAGAGGACCATATATATATAACGCAGAATATCGGTTGTGGGCTCTGCCAACAGCCAGAATGCCCCATCATGGAAGGGGCCAAAAAGCAAGAAGGACACCGGACGCATGTCAAACGGACGTACACTCACGGCCAGAACTCCCCCGCCTTCCTCGGAGCCGCCAGCGCCTGAAGGCAAGCCCCAGAACCTGCAAGATGCGTTTCTCAACCTGCTTCGCAGGAACAAGATTCCGGTGACCATGTTTCTGGTCAAAGGCGTCAAGTTGCAGGGTATCGTAACCTGGTTTGACAATTTCTCGATCCTGCTGCGGCGCGATGGCCAGTCGCAGCTGGTCTACAAGCACGCCGTTTCGACAATCATGCCGGGACAGCCGATCGATGTGCGCCAATTCTCCAGCCAGGACAGCAACCGCAAGCAGCGTCTTTTGCAGGACGTGTTTCTTTCCCGCGTGCGCGAGGCGCAGGCGCAGGTGACGATGTTCCTGGTGAACGGCGTGATGCTGCAAGGGCGGATTGCTGCGTACGACCTGTTCTGCACCCTGCTTGAGCGCGATGGTTTCGTGCAGCTGGCATACAAGCACGCCGTTTCGACCATTCAGCCCGCAACCCATGTTGACCTCAGCGATGACTGGGAAGGTGAGGAAGACTGAGCTTCGACGACAACCTCCTAGGTGAAGTCTCGCGCGGCGCGCGGGCTCTGGTCATCTGCCCTGATATTCGGGGCACAAAGCACGAACTCGACGCCGAGGCCAGGCTTGAGGAAGCCTGCGGCCTGGCGCTTGCGATCGGCATTGTCGTTGCTCACGCCTTCGTCGTGCCGGTGCGTGAGCGCCGACCCAACACGCTGTTCGGATCGGGTCAGGTCGACAACATTGCCGTCCAATGCGAGCTGCACGAAGCAGAACTTATCATCGTCGATGGGGCCTTGTCTCCGATCCAGCAGCGCAATCTGGAAGAAAAGCTCAAGCGCAAGGTCATAGACCGGACCGGCCTGATCCTGGAAATTTTCGGCGAACGCGCGGCGACGGCGGAGGGCCGACTGCAGGTCGAACTGGCCCACCTGGATTACCAGCAGAGCCGCCTTGTGCGCAGTTGGACTCACCTCGAACGGCAGCGCGGTGGCTTCGGCTTCCTCGGAGGTCCGGGCGAGACCCAGATCGAGGCAGACCGCCGCATGATCCGCCAGCGGATGGGCCGCCTGCGAAAGGAACTGGAACAGGTGCGGCGGACCCGAGCGCTCCACCGTAACCGGCGGGGCAGGGCACCCTGGCCCGTGATCGCGCTGGTAGGCTACACCAACGCGGGCAAATCAACCCTGTTCAACCGCTTGACGGGCGCAACGGTGATGGCGGAGGATCTGTTGTTCGCGACCCTTGACCCGACCATGCGCGCGATCCGCCTGCCCGGCGTCGAGAAGGCCATCCTGTCCGATACGGTCGGGTTCATCTCCGATCTGCCGACACAATTGATCGCCGCATTCCGCGCGACGCTGGAGGAAGTGACTGCCGCGGACGTTATCGTTCATGTCCGCGATATGGCAAGCGAGGCGGCAGTGGCACAGAAGTCCCAGGTACTCGAAATCCTCGCGGATCTGGGGATTGTGGCCGACGATCAGGACGAGGCAACCATTCCCATGGTCGAGGCGTGGAACAAGACCGATCTGCTCGATCCCGAACGCGCTGCCGAATTGGCGGATCAGGCTGCCAGCCAGCCCGACGTTGTTCCGGTTTCGGCGTTGACGGGCGAGGGCGTTGACGCGCTGCTCGAACGCATCGATACCTTGCTGACGAGCGGCTCCCGCACCTATCGGATCGCGCTTGCCGCATCCGATGGGCGGAAGCTGGCCTGGCTGCACCAGCACGGCCAGGTCACCGATGAGACGCCGGGCGAGGTGGATGGGCAACCAGGAACGACAGCAACGGTCCGGCTGACCCCGAAGGAATACGGACGGTTCCTTTCGCTCGACAGCTAGGGCCGTTCCAGTCGGCCACCCCCGATCATCAGAACTTGTAGCCCAGCTCCACGCCCACGAGGCGGCGCGCGCCGGGCGAGATGAACGATCCGCCGAACTCGACGGCCGTGATCACCTCTGACAAATAGTTCTCGTTCAGGGCATTGTCGGCGAACACGAAGGCACTGAAGTTGCCCGCCTCAATCCCGGCGCGAACGTTCAGCACTCCGAAGGTGTCACGCTGCGCCACCGAAAGATCAGCGTCGCCTACGAAGGCGGGCAAGCCGAGGTTGGAAATCGGCAGGAGCCCGGAAAACACGGTCGGGCGCACCTCATCCTGCACGGAATGGAACCACGTCGGGCCAGTCAGGCGATAGTCGGCGCGGACCACCAGATCGAGCCCGTCGTTCAGCGGTGCCTCAATCTCGGTGCCAAGGTTCAGGGTCCAGTCGGCAGTGTAGGGTGACTTGTTGCCGACGGTATAAGGCCGCGCGGTGTTGGCCTTGATTTCGCTATCGGTAACATTGGCCGAGCCAAAGAAGGTCCAGCCATCGACCACCTCGGCGCTCAGGTTGGCCTCGACACCCTTGACCTCGACCTTGTCGATATTGGATACCACGCGGAGCAGGCCGAAACTTCCTACGAAGAATTCGAAGAACTGCATGTCGTCGATCTCGGTGTAATACCCGGCCAGATCGAACGTCACCGCGCCATTGAGCGCCTTGCCCTTGAGCCCGACCTCGAAGGCGGAGCTCTTTTCCTTGCGGTACCGGTCGGTGATGCTGACGTCGGCGTCGATTGTCCCCGGGGTGACACCGTCATTGTAGACGGAATCGATGATCGCGCGCGAGCCCTGGTTGTTGAAGCCGCCAGACTTGAAACCGATGCCCCAGTTGGCGAAAAGGTTGAGATCGTCAGTCGGTTGCCAGCTCAGGCTGACCTTCGGCTGGAGCTGCTTGAACCTGGCCTGCTGGGGTGTGAAAGCGCCGAAGGCCTGGCCGGGATTGATGGGGCCGCCGGTAAACGGGTCAGTTGCGTCAGGCACCAGCGAACTGGTTGAGCGGTCCTCCACGTCGTAGCGAAGCGCGACCCCGACGTTGAACTCGGGGTTGATTTCGTAATCGACGGATCCGAACGCAGCATAGACATCGGTGTCGAACTGGTCGGCCAGCAGTAGCGAAGTCGGGTTGCTGCTGTTGGGCGAGTTATACAGATTGGGAATAACCCCGTTTCCGGTATCACCCCCGATGCTCACCCCGACCTCACGGTCGATGTGAAGATAATAGGCGCCAATCTGCCAGTCCAGCGGACCATCACCGGACGAGGCAAGACGGATTTCCCCGCTGAAGTCTGTCTGGTTGCGAAGCTGGAACTGGGTGCCGTCACAGGTGGTGGGGCTGTAGGGGCCAAAGGTCGATCCGTTCGCCGGGGCGAAAATGAACGGGACCGGGATCTGCCCGATGCCGCCGGGCGGGTTGACCGGATATCCTGTCAGCGCAGCGGTGCTGGCAAAACAGGCATTGACCGTCGCCGCCCCGGCCGGGTCGGCTGCACCGATGAAGCGGGCAAAGTCCGCAGCCGTGCCGTCGGCGACAAGCGACTGCTGCACATCCGAGTAGAGGGCCCAGGCCGTCAGTGTCATGCCGCTGCCGAACTCATGATCGATCTTGGCCGAGATATCGAAGCTGTCCTGCGCATTTGTCGGACGGATATTGGAGTAGTAACGGAACGGGTGCTTGTTCACGTCTTCGTAGAAAGCCGGATTGGCCGCAGCAAAGTTGGGCAGGTGGAACGAGGCGTTGAAATTGATCGAGGCGCCGCGCAGTTCCGAATAGCGCGCCTTGATATCGAGTTCTGTTGCATCGCCGAGGCCAGCCACGATCCGGCCATCGATTGCCCAGACTTCCTGGTCGTCGACCGACTTGGCATCAGCGAGAAATTCGTTGCGGAAAAAGCCGTCGGTGGTGCGGTAGTAACCCGAAAGAACGAAACCGAGGCGCTCGCCGATCGGCCCTGCCAGATGTGCGGTCGTCTGCCAGGTGTTCTGTTCCGCATAGGATGCGCGCACGGCCCCTTCGAGCACATCGCCGGGTTTCAAGGTCTGCAGGACGATTGCCCCCGCAGCGGCATTGCGCCCGTAGAGTGCGCCCTGCGGGCCCTTCAGCACCTCGACCTGGCGCAGGGTGCCTTGCGGCTGGTTGAGAAGGGCGGTGTTGGTCTTGAGAATACCGTCGACCACCAGCGCGACCGAACTTTCCGCGTCCCGCGCGCCGTTGATCCCGCGGATGTTGATCTGGGTATCGCCTGCCTCGGCTGTGCCGGTGACAATTGTCACACCGGGCGTCAGTTGGGCAAAGTCGTCTGCACTGGTTGCGCCGGTGCGCTCGATCGCGCTCGCAGTGAGGACCGAAACGGATGCCGGAACATCCTGCAGGCTCTCGCTCTGGCGGCGCGCGGTCACCACGATTTCATCGGACTGCGTTTCGGCACCGGCATCCTGGGCCAGTGCCGGGCTGGCGTAGAGCGGCAGGATAACGGTAGAGGCAAGCAGAAGGGTCCTGATCGGGCGCATGTCTCGGTAACTCCCCAAACCGCCCGCATGCGGGCACTTGTATCTTGCGACCCGTCATACTTATTGTATACAAAACGTGCTGGTCAAGATGACTCGGAGAAATAATGTCACGCGCTTCCGACAGGGCCTACGAGCAGATCCGGGAGATGATCATCTCCGGCGAGCTAGCATCGGGCGATGCGCTGGGCGAGGAAGCTCTGGCTGAGCGGTGCGGCGTTTCGCGAACACCGGTTCGGGATGCCTTGCGACGTCTGGAAGCGGAGATGCTGGTCCGCCGCACAGAAACACAGCGGAGCTTTGTCGCCGACTGGTCGCTTGATGACATCGAGGATGTGTTTGACTTGCGGGCGATTCTCGAGGCGCGCGCCGCACGTCGGGCGGCCGTACGGATGACGGATCCGGCATTGCAAAGCCTGCGCGCCTGCAACGCTGCAATTGCCAGGGCTATAGCGAAGAGCCCACCTGACATAGACGCCTTTCTTGAGGGAAATCGCGAATTCCATGCTGCCATCCTGGCAGTTGCTGCATCGCCGCGTCTGGCAACGCTGCTCAATTCGCTGATCGAGCAGCCGGTGGTGTGGAGAACCGCACACCAGTACGGGCAGGATGAACTGCGCCGGTCCCATGGTGAGCATGAAGAGCTTCTGGCAGCGTTCACCCGGCGCGACGGGGACTGGGCCGAATCGGTCATGGCGAGCCATATCCGCAGAGCATTCCATGCCTATGCTGACGCCCATCGCGGGCTCAGCCCGATAGACACCGTCACGCGTACCAAAGGTGTGCGGAAGGCATGATGTATACAAATGCCGTAGAAATGGTCGAGGTGAGCCCGCGCGACGGCTTGCAGAACGAGCCCGCGCTGATTCCGACCGAAGCAAAGCTGGATCTGATCCGCCAGGCGATTGCCTGTGGTGCACGCCGGATCGAGGTTACCAGCTTCGTCAATCCGCGTGCGGTGCCCCAGATGGCCGACGCCGAACAGGTCTGCGAGGGGATCGAGCCAGTCGAGGGAGTGACTTACATTGGCCTCGTCATGAACCGCCGCGGAGCCGAGCGGGCCATTGCCACGGGCAAAATCGGGCAGCTGGGCGCGGTTTCAGTCAGCACCGATACGTTCGCCATGGCCAATCAGGGGCAGACAAGCGAGGGCTCGGTCGATGCGGCAAGCCAGATTATTGCCCTGGCGAAGCACGCCGGCCTGACCGGCCAGGCAACAATTGCCGCCAGCTTCGGCTGCCCGTTCGAAGGGGAAGTCAGTGAGGACCGCATCCTTGCCATGGCCGAGGTGCTTGCACGAGCAGGTGCGGTCGAGATCGGGCTTGCGGACACCATCGGTGTTGCCAATCCCGCGCACGTCGCTCGGTTGGTGGAGCGAGTGTCAAAGGCGATCAGTCCGCTGCCGGTCCGGGTTCATTTCCACAACACGCGCGGCACCGGGCTTGCCAATGTCTGGGCTGCGATCGGTGCGGGCGCACGGATCGTCGACGCCTCGATCGGCGGGCTGGGCGGTTGCCCGTTTGCGCCGGGTGCGGCCGGGAACGTGGCGACAGAAGACGTGGTCTACATGCTCGAGCGAGCGGAGATTTCGACGGGCCTGGACCTTGACCGCCTGATCGAAACCAACCGCTGGCTCGCTGGCATCATGCAGAAGGAACTGCCCGCAATGGTGGGCAAGGCTGGCGGCTTCCCCCAGCCGCAACACAACGAAAGGAAATTACCCTGATGCGGTATCGGCTGGGTGTCGACGTTGGCGGTACGTTTACCGACCTGTTGTTGTTCGACAACGAGACAGGCAATTTCTGGCGTCACAAGACGCCATCGACCCCGCATGACAGCTCCGAGGGCATCCTCAACGGGGTCACGGCTATTACGGCAACCGCAGAGGTGGATCCGGGCGAGATCGAGTTTTTTCTCCATGGCACCACCGTCGCCACGAACGCAGTGCTGGAGGGGAAGGGCGCGCGCGTCGGCCTGATCACCACCGAAGGTTACCGCGATATCATGCAGATCGCGCGCAGCTATGTGCCCGGCGGCCTTGCAGCGTGGATCGTCTGGCCCAAACCGCAGCCACTCGCCGCGCTGGAGGACACTGTCACGATCAAGGGCCGGATGGACGCGGATGGCAATGAAGTGCGCCCGCTCGATGAAGCCGAGATTCGCGCCAAGCTGGTCGCCCTGCGTGATTCCGGCGTAGAGGCCATCACAGTCAGCTTGATAAACGCTTATGTCAGCGGAGTGCACGAGCAACGCGTCGGCGCAATCGCGCGGGAAATCATGCCGGACGTGCCAGTCTCGCTGAGCCATGAAGTTTTGCCGGAAATGCAGGAATACGAACGCACGCTTTCGACTGTGGCAAACGCCTCGGTGCGGCCAGTCGTTGGCAAATACGTATCCAACCTGCGGAAACGGCTCGAAGAAGCGGGCGTAACCGGCAAGCTTTCGTTGCTGCGCTCCGACGGCGGGCTGATGAGCAGCCAGAAGGCGGAGGAGCACCCGGTCAACATCCTGATGTCCGGCCCGGCAGGCGGCGTGACTGGCGCGCTGTGGGTGGCGAAAAACGCCGGGTTCCGGAATATCCTGACACTGGACGTTGGCGGCACCTCGACCGATGTGGCACTGATCGAGAACCTTGACCCGCGCCGGGTCCGCACGACGGAGGTGGGCCACCTGTCCGTCCGAGCCTCGTCGCTCGATGTGAAGACCGTGGGGGCAGGCGGGGGTTCTATCGCCTATGTTCCCGAACTGACCAGGGCACTGCGGGTCGGCCCGCAATCGGCCGGGGCAGTGCCGGGGCCGGTCGCCTATGGCAAGGGCGGCGAACTGCCGACGGTGACCGATGCCAACGTGGTGCTTGGCTATCTGCCGGAAGACCTTTTGGGCGGCTCGTTCAAACTTGACCGCGATGGGGCAAAGAAAGCGGTCCAGACCATTGCCGATGCGCTCGGCATTCCGCTGATGGACGCAGCGCGCGGGATCATCGACATCGTCAACGAGAACATGTTCGGTGCGCTGCGGATGATCTCGGTCCAGCAAGGCTATGACCCGCGCCACTTCGCACTGATGGGCTTTGGCGGGGCAGGGCCGCTGCACGTCAACGCGGTCGCCAGGCTGATGGGAAGCTGGCCTGCCATATCACCGGTATCCCCGGGCGTGCTCTGCGCTCTGGGCGACGCGACCACCCGGATGCGCACCGAAACCGCGCGCAGCTTCAGCCGACTGGCCACCAATACCAATGCTGACGAACTGGTGGCCATCCTCGACGAAATGGCGGCTCAGACCCGGGCCGAACTGACCAACGATGGCATCCCCGGAGACGAGGTGACCAGCGAATTCGAGGTCGATGTCCGTTATGCCGGGCAGGCGTTCGAGGTGCCACTGACAATCGATCAGGCGACGCTGCGGGAGAAGGGCATCGCTGGAATCCTCGAGCGGTTTGACGAAGAGCACCGGCGGCTGTTCACGTTCAATATGGATACGCCCCACGAGATCGTGAACCTTCGCGCTGTCGCCATGGGCGAGGCGCCGCAGTTGCCAGCAGCAGAACTGCCAAAGGGAGATGGCAATCCAACGGGGGCAAAGATCCGCGACCACACCCTGTGGATGGACGGGCGCGAACAGGCCGCCGTGATCTACGACCGGCGGCTGCTGCGGCAGGGGGACGTGATCCCCGGTCCGGCAATCGTTACCGAAATGGACTCAACCACGCTCATCGAATCCGGCTGCGTCGCCACCGTTGACGCAGTCGGCAATATCCTGATCAACCCCGCGAAGGAGGGCTAAGCGATGCCCGCGCAGATCATCCAGAAAAACACCACGCCCTTCGGCAAAGTCGCGATTGATCCGGTCACGCTCGACATCATCGAGAACGCCCTGCGCAATGCGCGCATCGAGATGGACGCCACACTGGTCCGCACTGCCATGTCGCCGGGCATCCGCGAGCAGGGGGACGCCTTTCCCCTGATCGCTGACCCGACCGGCAAGATGATTGTCGGCCAGTTCGGCAGTTTCATCGATGGCTTCCTGCGCGGATACGATGGCACGATCGAGGAGGGGGACATGATCTTCCTGTCCGATCCCTATTCCTGCGAAGGCGCTATCAGCCATTCGAACGACTGGCTGGTGCTGCTGCCGGTCTACAAGCAGGGCCGCCTGCTCGCCTGGACCGCAATGTTCGGCCACCAGAGCGACATCGGCGGCAAGGTTGTCGGCTCGATGCCGATCGACGCCAAATCGATCTTCGAGGAAGGCGTCCGCATCCCGCCCGTCAAGATCTGGAAGAAGGGCGAATACAACGAAGACCTGATGAAGCTGGTCATGCACCAGACGCGCAAGCCCGACTGGTGCCAGGCCGACCTCAACGCCCTGATCGCCTCATGCCGGGTGGCTTCGCGCCGGGTGGTGGAGATGGCGGACCGGTTCGGCGATGATGTCTATGTTTCGGCCACACAGGAGCTGCTCGCCCGCAACCACCGGGCGATGAAGGCGCTGATTGGCATGGCCGTGGCGGAAGAGCCGGTCAGCTTCGAAGACTATATCTGCGATGACGGGCTCGGCTATGGTCCCTACCGCATCAAGTGCACCATGTGGCGCGAGGGCGACAAGGTGGTGCTCGATTTCGAAGGCACCGACCCGCAGAGCGCTGCCTCGATCAATTTCTACCTCAACGAGAACATGTTCAAGATGTTCTTCGGCATCTACATGATCATGGTGTTCGATCCTCAGATCCTGTTCAATGACGGGTTCTACGACCTGATCGAAGTCCGCATTCCCGAAGGATCGCTCCTCAAGCCCAAGTTCCCGGCAGCCCTGTCGGGTCGCACCCACGCCCTCGGGCGTATCTTTGACATCCTCGGCGGACTATTGGGGCAAAAGACCCCGGAGTTCCTCAATGCCGCGGGTTTCAGCTCCTCCCCCCATCTGTTCTACTCCGGATGGGACAACCGGACCGGCCGCGAAGGCGAATGGTTCCAGTTGTTCCAGATCGGCTTCGGTGGCATTCCGGGCAGGCCCCTGGGGGACGGGCCGGACGGCCATTCGCTCTGGCCCGGCTTTACCAATGTCCCCAACGAGTTCCTGGAACGGTATTTCCCGCTCCGGATCGAACGCTACGAAACCGAACCGGACAGCGGCGGGGCAGGGCTCCATCGCGGTGGTAACGGCATCCACATGACGTACCGCTTCCTTGCTGACGGCGAGATCGCGATCCATGATGACCGCTGGTTTGTGCCGCCCTGGGGCGTCAACGATGGTCTGCCGGGCAAGCGCGCGCGCAAGATCCTCGAGCACGCAGACGGAACTTCCCAAATCGTCGGCAACAAGATCGACAATATCGCAGTCAAGGCCGGTGACCAGCTCCACTTCATCACCTGGGGCGGGGGCGGTTGGGGTGACCCACTGGCCCGCAACCCGGCCCTGGTGGGCCTGGAAATCAGGCAGGGCCTTGTGACACCCGGCGGCGCGCGCGAGTACGGTGTGGTTGCCAACGAACTTGGTGTGGTCGATGAATCCGCCACGGCGGCCCTGCGCGCCGAAATGGCGGCGACGAGGGGTGGCGGCAAATTGTTCGATTACGGGCCAGGCATAGAGGTGCTGCGCGCCAGTTGCGAAGTCGAAACCGGCCTTCCGGCGCCAGTACAACCGGTCTGGCGCGGGCAGCCACAGGCGGAGGCAGCCGAGTGAGCATCGCCAATCCAAGTGCTCTTGCCGGCCTGAAGGTCGTGGAGCTTGGCCAGTTGCTTGCAGGTCCGTTTTGCGGACAGCTCCTGGGCGACATGGGCGCCGATGTGATCAAGGTCGAACCGCCGGGCAAGGGCGATCCGATGCGGATCTGGGGGCAGGGAGCGGAAAAGGTCCAGTGGGAAGTGATTGCCCGCAACAAGCGTTCGGTTACGGCGAATATGCGCGTGCCCGAAGGCCAGGCAATCGTGCGTGACCTTGCCCGCCATGCCGATGTCCTGATCGAGAACTTCAAGCCGGGCACTCTGGAAAAATGGGGCCTCTCTCCCGAAGAGCTCCACCGCGACAATCCGCGCCTGATCATTGCCCGCATGTCAGGCTATGGCCAGTCCGGGCCCTATTCGGACCGCGCAGGGTTTGGCGGCATCGGCGAAGCGATGGGCGGCTGGCGCTATATTGTCGGTGAGCCCGACAGGCCGCCGGCCCGGATGGGCATCTCGATCGGCGACACTCTGTGCGCAACCTACGGCACGATGGGTGTGCTCGCTGCGCTCCAGCACCGGGAAAGGACCGGCGAAGGGCAGGTAATCGACACCGCGCTATATGAAGCGGTACTCCAGGTCATGGAAGGGCTGGTCCCCGAATATGACCGGAACGGCTTCATCCGCGAGCGGTCCGGTTCCATCTTGCCGGGCATCGCGCCGTCCAACGTCTATTCGTGCAAGGACGGGCCCTTCATGATCGGGGCCAATAACGATGCGATCTTCCGCCGGCTGGCCGAGGCGATGGGGCAGCCGGAGCTGGCTGACGATCCGCGCTATGCCACGCATCTGGCGCGCGGCCAGAACCAGACCGAGCTCGACGAGCTGATCAATTGCTGGACCGCAGACCTGACAATCGACGAGGTCGACGCCATGATGATTGCACATTCGATCCCTGCCGGCCGCGTCTACACCGCCGCTGACATGATGGACGACCCGCATTTCAAGGCGCGCGAGGCTATCGTCGAGGTTGAGACCCGCCATCGCGGCAAGCTCAAGATGCAGGGGACTTTCCCCAAATTCTCCCGCACCCCGTCAACCATCCGCCGTCCTGCACCGGCAACTCCGGGGCAGGACAACGCGGAAGTCTATGGCGAATTGTTCGGTTGGGATTTCGACAAGCTCGCCGACCTGGCTGGTCAGGGGGTCATCTGATGGCCAGCGATGCCCTCGCTGAGAGTTATGCAGGGGCGTTTGACGGCCGATTGCTGCCGGGCAGGAAGCCCGCGCTGTTGCTGGTTGATATGGTTGCTGCCTACCTGGATCCGGCGTCACCGTTTTTCTGCGAAACGGCAGCGGCGGCGCTGGCTTGTGCAGTGCGATTGCGCAAAACGGCGCGGCAGGCTGGACGTCCGGTGTTCTATTCCAGCGTCGTCTATCAACCCGGCGGAGCGGATGGCGGGCTGTTTTACCGCAAGATACCGGCCCTCAAAGCCTTTGATCATGGTTCGCCCCTGGGCGCTTTCCCGCCTGAGCTTGTTCCTGCCCCGGGCGAGCGGGTCATTACCAAGCAATATGCATCTGCCTTTTTCAGGACCGGCCTGGCCGCAGAGCTTTCAGCCCTTGGCATTGATACCCTAACTATCGGCGGTTTCAGCACGTCGGGCTGCGTGCGCGCATCGGCTCTCGATGCGCTGCAAAACGGCTTCGCGCCGTTTGTAGTAGGGGCGGCCTGTGCCGACCGGCACGCGCGACCACATGAGCAGAACCTGTTCGACTTGCAGGCGAAATACGCCGAAGTGATCGACGAAGCCGAGGGCCACGCCATCCTCGGTTAGGCTGATTTCTCCTCTGCCTTCACCGCCTGCCAGAGCATTTCCTGTTGGTCGAGGGTCAGCTGCCCGAATGCACCTGACGCCATGTTCTCCATCGCCCGGAACCGGCGCTCGAACTTCGTATTGGCCGCCCGCAAGGCGCTTTCCGGCGCGATGCCATAGGCGCGAACGAGATTGACCGCGGCGAACAGCAGATCGCCCGCCTCCGCCTCCTGCTCCTCCGGCGACGCTTCGGCCAGCTCGGCCATTTCCTCGATCACTTTCTGCGCCGGACCATCGGGATCGGGCCAGTCGAACCCGGTCCGGGCCGCACGCTTCTGCAGTTTTTCCGCTCTCATCAACGCGGGCAGGGCAAGGGCGACCCCATCCATGGCACTGGCCGCCCCCTTTGCCTCGCGTTCCGCAGCCTTGATTGCCTCCCAGCGTTCTTCCCGCATTCCGCCGGGCATTGCCGCATCGCCGAAGATATGGGGATGACGGGCCTCGAGCTTGTCGGCGATAGCCTGCGCCACGGCGTCGAAATCGAAGTGCCCGGCTTCCTCGGCGATGCGGGCCTGGAATACGACCTGGAACAGCAAGTCACCCAGTTCATCACGAATATCGGTGATGTCGCCGCGAGCGACCGCGTCCGCAACTTCGTAGGCTTCCTCGATCGTATGCGGCACGATCGTTTCGAAACGCTGGGCACGGTCCCATTCGCAACCGGTCTCCGGGTCGCGCAGGGTGCGCATGATCGCCAGAAGGCGGTCTAAATTGGCAGGCATCGCGGGGCGCACTTTCAGCTATCCAGGTACCCTGTGGGAGCAAAGCGAGGGCGCCGGGTCAAGGCGCAGGAAGGGAAACGATGCCCAATCTGTTCGATATCACCGGTGACGTCGCGGTGGTTACCGGTGCTGGCCGCGGGATCGGCCGCGGGATCGCCCAGGCACTCGCTGATGCCGGAGCCTACGTCATCTGCGCAGCGCGGCGCGAAAACGAGATCGAGGAGACTGCTGCGCTGATCAATCAGGCCCATGGTTCCAACCGCGCAATTGCCGTGCGCACGGACGTGACAGTCGCGGCGGACATGGATGCTCTGGCAGATGTCGCCGTCCGGCAGTTCGGACGGTTGGACATCTGGGTCAACAACGCTGGTGGGTCACCCGTGTCGATGCCCTTGGTTGAACTGCCGGAAGAGGAATGGCACCGGACCATGGCAGTGAACCTTACGTCGGTGTTCTACGGCGTCCGTGCTGCCGTTCGTCATCTGGGTGACAAGAGCCGGATCCTCAATACCTCATCGCTTGCCGGGCAGGATCCGTTTCCCGGCAGCGGCCATTACAGCGCGGCAAAGGCCGGCGTGAATATGCTGACGAAAACGCTGGCGCACGAACTCGGCCCGAAAACCCGGATCAACACGATCCTGCCGGGCTTCGTACCGACAGAGACCGTCAAGATCGCGCTCAAAATGGCAGACGAGGATTTCCCGGCGCTGGAGCAACAGCTCAATTTGCCAGCGGGGCGCCTCGGTACGCCAGAAGACATCGGGGCTGCCGCACTCTATTTCTGTTCGCCGGCATCGGAGTGGGTAACGGGGCAGTGTTTCCGGGTGGCAGGCACGCCATGAGTAAGGCCTGACATCTTAGATTGATAATACATATTATGTTAAATAGCCTAACCGAGGCGACGGGATCGCTCCTTCCCTTTTAGCCAGAAAGGAACGAGATAAGCAGCGTCAATCCGGCAAAAATCGCACCCCAGATCAGCATTTGCCGGACCATTTCCCGCCATTCGAGCCGGTAAGAGGCATAAGCACTCACAACCAGCACCAGCACGGCGACCAGCGACACAACCTGCAAGGCATCAAAGCTGTTCATGCGATGACCTCCAGGCCATCATAGCCGACCAGCACATTTGGCGGAACCTCACCCGACAGCGTTGCGTAATCCATGCTCTTGTCCAGATGGGTCAGCACCGTCACACCGGCACGCGTCCTCTTCGCAAGTTCAAGCGCCATGCCCAAATGCGCGTGGGTCGGATGCGGCTCTCGTCGCAGGCAATCGGTAACCAGCACATCCACGCCATCCAACAAATCAAGCATGGGGTCGGTAATGGCACTGAAGTCCGTCACATAGGCAGCTGATTTTCCGTCACAATCAAAACGGAAGCCGGTCGTCTCAGTCGGTCCATGCGGCATCTGGCAATGGGCGATCCCGAACCCGGCACAAAGCCGGACCCTATCGAGCGTGTCGAGGTTGACGATCGTCGGATATCCATGCTGCCCGGCAAAGACATAGTCGAACCGCTGCCTCAGCCGCCGGACTGTCTCCTGCGAACCATAACCCGGAATAGCGGCGCTGCGACCATATCGCAGCGGACGCAGATCATCGATGCCGTGACAGTGATCGGCATGGTCATGCGTCCAGAACACACCGTCGATCCGGTCGATGCCGTTAACGAGAAACTGCTGCCGCAGGTCAGTCGACGTATCGACCAGCAACCGCTGTCCTGCCGCACTTTCCACCAGGACGGAAACCCGGGTTCGCCTGTTCCGCGGCTCCTCCGGATCGCATTCGCCCCAGTCATTCCCGACCCTCGGGACGCCGGTCGACGTGCCGGAACCGAGAATCAGGACTTTCACGTGGCTGACCTGTTGGCAACCGCCTTGCCGAACAACGCAAAGAAATTGCGGGTGGTTATTTCGGCAAGGTCACATGGTTCCATTCCGCGCAAGCCCGCGACGAACGCAGCCGTGTCCCGAACGAAACCGGGCTCGCATGGTTTGCCGCGGTGCGGGACCGGGGCGAGGAATGGGCTGTCTGTTTCTACCAGCAACCGATCTTCGGGTATTTCTTTCGCAATTTCCTGCAGTTCGCGGGCATTCTTGAAAGTAACGATACCTGAGAGCGAAATCGTCAGGCCAAGATCGAGCACCCGGCGACCGAAACCTGCTGAGGCGGTGAAGCAGTGGATCAGCGCCGGAAATCCGCCCTTCCCCAGTTCGTCTTCAAGGATTGCGACGGTATCAGCCTCTGCATCGCGTGTGTGGATAATCAGGGGAAGTCCCGTCTCGCGGGACACGCCGATATGCATCCGGAAAAGGTCGCGCTGAACCTGCCGGTCAGACTTGTCGTAATAGTAGTCGAGCCCGGTCTCACCGATGGCAATCACCTTGGGATGTTCGGTCGCCTTGCGCAGGGACTCGGCGCCAAGATCGGCGTGCTGGTCTGCTTCGTGCGGGTGGATGCCAACGCTGGCCCAGACATCGGGCTCTCGCTCGGCGGTTGCGATCACCCGGTCCCATTCGCTCAGGCGGGTCGAAATGTTGAGGAAGCCCCCCACCCCGGCTTGGCGCGCCCGCGCCAGCACGGCAGGCTGGTCATCCACCAGCCCGCGATATTCAAGATGGCAATGGCTGTCGATCAACATCAGGCTGCCTCGTCCTCCGGCATGTCCAGCCTGGGGAAAACGCCTTCCGGTTTATCAAGCACGAAGCTTGATGCAGCCAGGCGTTCCAGCCAGTCCGGATCAGCGAGCGCGGCAAAATCGCGCTCTCTGGCGGGCACGCCCATCTGATCGAGCAGGCGATCGACCGAGCCCGGGACGACCGGACGGACCGCAATTGCCAGGGTGCGGACCTGCCGGAACAGCGTCATCAGAACCGCATTCATCCGGTCGGGGTCGGTTTTGCGCAGCGCCCAGGGTGCCTGTTCATCGACATACTGGTTGCAGGCGAACACCGCCCGCATCCACTCTTCGAGGCCCACCGAAAAATTCAGCCCCTCGAACTCCCGCGGAAGGACAATTTGGCATGCCTCATCGACAACAGCGGCAAGCTGGACATCGGCTTCCGAAAGAGGAAGCCCCGCCTCAATATGCCCGTCCATGTTCTTGAAAATCATGGAGAGAGTTCGTTGTGCGAGATTGCCAAAGCTGTTCGCCAGTTCCGCATTGGCCCGCGTGACAATGGCTTCAGGCGAATAGCTGCCATCTTGCCCGAAAGCGACTTCGCGCATGAGGAAATAGCGCAGCGGATCGACCCCGAACCTTTCGGCCAGCGCCAACGGATCAGTCACATTTCCGAGCGACTTTGATTCCTTCTGGCCCCGATTGAGCAGGAAGCCGTGGCCGAAGACTTTCTCCGGCAAGGGCAGGCCGGCACTCAACAGGAAAGCAGGCCAATAGATCGTGTGAAACCGCACGATGTCCTTGCCGATCAAGTGCAGATTCGCTGGCCAGAACGTCCGCCAGAGCTCTGTATCATCAGGATAACCTAACCCGGTCAGGTAGTTGGTCAGCGCATCGACCCAGACGTACATGACATGACCGTCACTGCCGGGAACCTTGACACCCCAGTCGAAGCTGGTGCGACTGATCGAGAGATCGCGCAATCCGCCAGACACGAAGGCCACCATTTCATTGCGGCGGCTTTCAGGCTCGAGGAAGCCTGGGCTCCGAAGCAATTCGAGCAAAGGCTGCTGATAGCGCGAAAGGCGGAAGAACCAGGACTCTTCGACCGTCCACTCAACCGGGGTTCCCTGCGGCGAGAGTTTCTCTCCACCCTCGCCGTCGACCAGTTCCTTTTCGTCGTAGAACGCCTCGTCCCGGACAGAATACCAGCCTTCGTAGCGATCGAGGTAGAGATCGCCGTTGGCCTCCATCGCCTGCCAGATTGCCTGGCTGGCCCGGTGATGATCGTCCTCCACGGTGCGGATGAAACGGTCATGACTGATATCAAGAGCGGCGCACATCTGCTGGAAATAGGCCGACATTTCATCAGCCAGTTCGCGCGCGGTTTTCCCTTGCTCGGCAGCCTTGCGGGCCATCTTGAGGCCGTGTTCGTCGGTGCCGGTCTGGAACCGCACTGTTCGGCCAAGCGCCCGCTGGAACCGCGCGATAACGTCGGCTGCAATGGCCTCGTAGGCATGGCCGATATGCGGCGGTCCGTTCGGGTAGCTGATGGCGGTGGTTATGTAATAGGGATCAGACATCGGCCCGCTCGCTAGCGGTCGCGGCATTGGCAAGCAAGGTGCCGATTTCCATCGCAAGCAAGCCGGGATCGAAATTGTAGACCGGCACCTGCCCTGCGAGGGTCACGAGCTGGCTGTGGGCTTCGATCAAAGCTGCCAGACGCCTGCCTTCAGTCCGGCCTGCCTCATCTGCCACGACAGCGCGTGCCAGTTCAAGAATTGCCTGAACCCGCTCGCGCGACGGGCGACCGCCGATCTCCCCGGCCAGCTGGCCCCTCAGGCTGAAATCGGGATCGCCCTGTGACAATATCCGTCGGATCGGAACATCCACCTTGCCGAGCTCCTGCCCGACAAAGGCAAGCGCCGCTCCGGGAGAGCCCGCTGCGGCAGCGACCGCAGCCTTACGGGTTGCAACATCCGCATCGGGCGCCGCCTCTGCCAGCCACCGATTGATGGTATCGTCCGGCAAGCCGGAGAAACGCAGGACCCGGCAGCGCGAGCGGATCGTCGGGAGCAGTCGCGCCGGTTGATGAGCCACGAGCAGGAAGAAAGTCCCCTGGGGGGGCTCCTCGAGGCTCTTGAGCAAGGCGTTGGCAGCGCCCTTCTCCATGTCATCCGCCGGATCGATGATCACCACACGCCGGCTACCCAACGTGGGCCGGGTGGCGAGCCGTTGCTGCATCGCCCGGATCAGATCGACCGGGATATTGCGTTTGAGTTCAAAGGGCTTGCCTTCATCGCGCTTCTTCGCCTCCTTTTCGTCTTTCGGAGGGTGGCTCAGCAGCAGGATGTCCGGGTGGTCACCCTTGGGCTGAGTGACGCCAGGTTCGGCCACCAGTTCGCGCGCGGCCGCGAGCCCAAACATGGTTTTGCCCAGCCCGCGCTTGCCTGCCAGCAGCCAGCCATGATGCATGCGAGGCCCGGCCATGGCCGCACGCCACTGGTTCCAGGCGTCCTCGTGCCCGAGCAAGGTCATGCGGCTGGTTCCAGCATATGGCCCAGGGCTTGAAGGACGCGGCTGTGAACCTCTTCCGGCGTACCATTGCCATCTACCACCCGGAATGCGCCCGGATCGCCCTGGGCCAGCGCTCTGAAGCTGGCGGCAACCTGCGCATGATAGGCCGCGTCGCGGCCGCCGATGGCGTCACTGTCACCGCCGTCTCGCTGGGCAAGCCGGGCGCTGACGGTGCCAGCGTCAACGTCGACGAGCACAGTGCAATCCGGCCGGACTCCGCCACTGCCCAACTGGTGGAGCGCAACAATGGTTTCATCGCCCAGCCCGCCTGCACCGCCCTGATAAGCCCTGCTCGAGTCCACAAACCGGTCACTGATGACCCACGCGCCACGTTCCAGCGCCGGCAGGATCAAGCGGTCGACATGATCGGAGCGGGCAGCAGCAAACAACAAGGCTTCGGCGCGTGGATACCACCCGTCCCCTGGTGGAGCGAGGAGCAAGGTGCGGATTGCTTCCGCTCCGGGTGTGCCGCCGGGCTCGCGGGTAGCGACGACATCGAAACCGCGCTCCGCAAGTGCCGCCACCAGGAGCCGCGCCTGGGTCGATTTCCCGGTGCCCTCCCCACCCTCGAATGCAATAAAGGTTCCGCGCTCTACCACCTGAAAAGTCCGGCTAATCCGTTTTTAAACCGCGTAATCGAACCGGCTTTTCCGACGTCCTGTGCGGCATAGAGCGGGGCGTGGGATGTAGGCATCCCGGCAACCGAGATTTCGAGGTCGGCGACCTTTTCACCCTCGGCGATCGGCGCGCGCAAGGGGCCATCGTAGCGTATGGTGAGCGTCACGTCCGGGTTCCCGGACGCATCAGGTTGCGCGGCACTTATCGGTGAATTTCCGGCCATGAGCGGCACCGAAAGCACCTCCCCCCCCTGCACAAGCGCCTGGCCAATCACTTCCCCGCTGGCGAACAGCACGCGCGCGCGGGTGCGGGCGAACCCCCACTCGATAAGGTCCCGCGCCAGACGGTTGCGCGCGCGGTTGGATTCTGCCCCGGCCACCACCATCATCAGCCGCCGCCCGTCACGCACGGCCGATCCCAGGAACCCATGCCCGGCCTGATTGGTGAACCCCGTCTTGATGCCATCGGCGCCATTAACGGACCCGCTTATCGGATCGCGATTCGGCTGGGAAATTCCATTGTAGCTGAACTCGGCTTGCCCGATGTAGCGTGCATAGAGTTCGGGATGCCGGCTGATCATGGCGCTGCCCAGCACGGCCAGATCCCGGGCAGACGTGAAGGTACGGCCTTCGTCTGCCCAGCCGTTGGGCGTGCCGATATGGCTGTCGCGCATGCCCAACTCGCGCGCGGCCACGTTCATCCGGGCCACCCATCCGGCAACCGATCCGGCCGCTCCCTCTGCAAGAACAACCGAGCCGTCGTTGGCAGACACAGTGGCGATCCCGCGCAGCAGATTGTCGACACTCACTGTCGATCCGGCAGTTATGAACATGGTCGACCCAACATTGTCCCAGGCGCTGAATGCCTGATCCGAAATCGGAAAGTGCTGGGATGGATCGAGTTCGCCGGCTGCGATCATCTCGAACGCGACGAACAGAGTCATGACCTTTGTGATGGATGCCGGAACGAACCGCCGGGTATCATTGCGGGCATGAAGTACCGCCCCGGAAGACAGGTCGACCAGATAGGCTATCGGTACTTGCGGGTCGGTGGGAACCGCTTCTGCAAATCGCGCTCCTGACGGTGGACGCGGGTCCACGCTGCCGGCGGCGGATGCGACCAGAAGACTGCCAGCTGCGATCGAGGCAAATGCTACTTTGACTTGCATGACTCCCGCCGACGGACGGGAGCCGACGGCCTAACCTGCTGTGAAAACGCGGGCGTCGCTATAACCCGCCTCCCGCACCTTGGCGAGGGCAGCATCGGCCTGTCCCCGGGAAGCATAGGGGCCGGTCCGGACGCGGTACAGACTGCCCGACTGGGTAACGAACCCTCCAAGCCGGTTGGCCGCCCGCTCGGCATTGGCCTTGCTGGAGAACGCTGCTGCCTGGACGACGAATTGGCCCACGACAGCGGTTTCTGCCGCCGCTGGGCGGGATGCAGGCGCCGTTTCCTGGCTCGCAAAAGACCTGGCGGCAGCTGCATTGCCCGACCCGAGTGGATAAAGAGTATTTGGACGGCGGCCTCCGCCCGGTTGCGGTGCAACCTCGACGTTACCCGCCTCAACCGGTCCGCTTTGCGCATCAGAGGCCTGCGGCGGCGGTGGAGTGGCGCTGGCGGCTACCTGAACCGGCCCGCTGCCAAGCTTGCGCTGGAGGACCGTCAGAAGTGAGGCGGGCGTGTCCATCCGGTCGCTGGCCATTCGCCCCGCGCGCAGCTCTGCACGTTCAAATTCGGCAGGGTTGACGCGGCGCACCCGCACCGGGGCGTTATCTGCTGCCCCCAGCAGAGCCTGTGCGCCGGGAGACAGGGCGATAAGCTTGCTGCCCGACATCGGTCCGCGTCGCTCCACCCGTGCCAGAATAGTCCGGCCGGTTACAAGCTCCGTCACTTCAACATAGCTGGGTAGCGGCAATGTTTTGTGCGCCACGGTTATGCCCTGCCCGCCTTCGGGATCGGCCACGGCGTAACCGACTGTATCGTAGTTCATGGAATCGACGGGAACGTATTCGCGGCCGTCGACCGTGAACGGGTCTCCCAGCACCATCGGATAGTCACCCTGCGGGCCTGCCGCTTCCGCTGCGGTTAGCGGATACCCGGTGCCCACGAGGCCACCGTTGGCAGCAGGCAGCAAGGAACAGGCACCGAGGGCGCCAGTCGCACCCAGCAGGACGATGACCCTGATCAGGCCTTCATTTGGCAATCTCATCTGCAAGCAACCCCACACTCAGCGCGTAGTAATTCGAGCAGTTATATTCGAGGATAACCCTATAATTTGCAGTTAAGAGCCAGGCTGGCGTGGCGGGGCCATCGGGCTGGAACAGCGTCGCCATCACATCATCCCCAATCGCAGCCTGGGGCTGAACCCCCCGTGCGCGCCACTCCCGGACTGAGAGCCATCGGCTGTGCCGTTCATGGACCCTGCTGCAGGTCGGCGCTACGAGCTTCTGCTGGACCCCGTTCCAGTCGAAATTCGTGGGGACAGTCGTCCTCACACCCCACGGCTGCCCGGTGCGCCAGCCTGCGTCGCGGAAATAATTCGCAATGGAAGCAAGGGTGTCCGCCCGATTGTTGAAAATGTCTGCACGGCCGTCCCCGTCGCCGTCCACCGCCAGCCGAAGATAGACGCTGGGCAGGAACTGCGGGTTGCCGAAGGCCCCGGCCCAGCTACCCACCAGATTGGACCGGGGGTAGCCCTTGTCAGCCACTTTCAGCAGATCGACCCACTCTCGCGCAAAAAGGTCACGGCGCCGCCCTTCCCATGCCAGCGTGGCGAGCGAACGGGACAGGTCGAAATCGCCCTTGTAGCTGCCGTAATTCGATTCCTTGCCCCAGATTGCCACCAGTACGCTTCCCGGCACGCCATAGCGGCGCTCGATCGAAGCCAATGTGCCGCTGCTGCCATCAAGGACATTGCGCCCGGCATTGATCCGCTGCGATGTCACATGGCGGTCAAGATAGGGCGCGACCGCAGGAAATCCCGTCCGGGTCGGCGTTCCGGGCTGCGACCGGTCAAGCTCGATCACTCGCATGTTGGGGGAGAGGTCTTCAGTCATGCGGCTGATCGTGGACTGGCTTACGCCCTCAGCGCGGGCACGCGCCATCAACACCTGGAGATAGGCATCGAAATCCATGTCCTGCGCTGCGGCTGGCACCGGAGCAGACATCGGAGCGGACAAGGCAAACAGGGCGGAGGCGAGAATGAGGCGACGAGCAAGCATGGCCTTTCTTCGCATAGACGGGGGGGCGAACAAACGTTTTTCGACAGCCTCCCCCGTCAGAGCGGCAAATACCCGCTGCACGATAGAGGCGTGACAAAAGCGAAGCTTGAAGCTAGCGGGCCGGTGCAGCGGACAGGTGGCAGAGTGGTTGAATGCACCGGTCTTGAAAACCGGCGAGGGTGAAAGCCCTCCGTGGGTTCGAATCCCACCCTGTCCGCCACCGGCCCTCCCCAACAAAATCCAAATTGTGCCGAAAACGGCAGAATTCTGCCATTTGTCGGCGCAATCGTGTTCCATTGCGTGCCATCCGAATGCATGGTAACCCACGCCTCGTGTGGTAATTAGTGTGGGAGCAAAAGATGGGGCGTTTGTCGGCATCAGCAGTCAAGGCGGCAAAGCTCCCCGGACGCTATGGCGATGGGGATGGACTCTATCTGCTTGTGGGCCGTTCCGGGTCACGATCCTGGGTCTGCCGAGTCCAGAAAGATGGCAGGCGGCGCGACATCGGGCTTGGCAGCGTGAAGAAAGTTTCGCTCGCTCTGGCACGTGAGCGCGCCGCCAAAGTGCGCAGCCAGATCGAAGCCGGGATCGACCCGATTTCGGAACGACGCAAGGAAGCTGGCATTCCCACCTTCCGCGAAGCCGCCGACATGGTCTTTGCCGAAAACAAGAAGAACTGGCGCAACCTCAAGCACCGCGACCAGTGGCTGAACACCCTCAAGGCCTACGCCTATCCCCATTTCGGGGAAGTCGCGGTCAGCAACATCGACGGGCCGATGGTGCGGGACGCTCTGGTCGCCATCTGGCTCCAGAAGCCTGAAACGGCGCGGCGACTGCGCCAGCGCATTGTGACGGTGATCGATTGGGCAGTGGCGAAGGGCTATCGCGATGTGTCCCTGCCTTTGGCGGCCATGAACCGCTCGCTGCCCAAGATCAAAGCCAAGCCCAATCATCGCACCGCCCTTCCCTATGCCGACGTGCCAGCATTCGTTACCCGCCTGCGCGAAAAGGAAAGCGCCGCCCGCCTTGCCTTTGAAGCGCTGATCCTGACCGCCGCGCGCTCCGGAGAGATACGGCTCGCAACGTGGGATGAAATTGACCTTGATAAGAAGCTTTGGAACATTCCGGCCGACCGCATGAAGGCCGGGCCCGAACATGTTGTCCCGCTATCCGATGCCGCCGTCAGGGTCTTCGAGAAGGCCAAGGAATACCGCGAAAAGCGCAGCAATCTGGTGTTCCCCGGCGCGCGGTCAGCCAAGCCGCTTTCCGACATGACCCTGACCAAGATTTGCCGCGACATGGAAATTCCCGCCGTGCCGCACGGGTTCAGGTCGAGCTTTCGCGACTGGGTGGCCGAGGAAACCGACTTCGACGGAACAATTGCCGAAATGGCGCTGGCTCACACCATCGAGAACAAGGTCGAAGCGGCCTATCGCCGTGGCAACCTGCTGGAGAAGCGGCGCGGCATGTAGAAGCGCATCCCGACCAGCGATGCTTTGATGTTCTGCCCCGCCAAACTCCCCAAGCCCCTCGCGATCTCACAGATATTGCTGTGGAGTTTACCATCTACGGACGGAAGAGGAAGTCTCCCGATAACCCGGGCGTCCCCTCCGGGCCGGGCTGGACTTGCTGGCGCAACGGAACCGGCGTCGCCGTTTCCGCCCATTCGGGTTTCCATCCCTGACGCAAATTGAGGGCGTGCGCTTGCGCCCGCCCGCTGATGCGCGCCGCCAGCGGCGCGGGTTTCGTCTGTTTCGAGGAAGAAAGAGGCGCTGCCTCTCTCTCCCTGCAAGGTGCCGGTTTGGGGCCGTGGCTCACTGCGCTGCGCCCGCACCACCCCCGGCACCGGACCTTGCCCCCACTCTCTCCGCCCCTCGCCGGGTCGGCAGGGGTCATGCGCGGCATGACCCGCTGCGCGGATTGGAAGGGAGTAAGCAACATGACCAGACAGACCACGAGGCAAGACCCCCATAGTCGGATCACCGACCGCATTCTGACCGAACTGGAACAGGGCACCCGCCCCTGGATCAAACCATGGAGCGGCGGCGATATGGCCGCAGGAGGCAGGGCGCGGCCCCTGCGCGCCACCGGCCAGCCCTATCGCGGGATCAATGTTCTCCTCTTGTGGATGGAGGCGCAGGCATCGGGCTTTGCCAGCCCATCGTGGATGACCTACCGGCAGGCGCAGGCCTTCGGCGGACAGGTGCGCAAGGGCGAAACCGGCGCGGCGATTGTCTACTATGGCGACAGCCAGAAGACCGTGCATGACGAGGCGAGCGGCGAGGACAAAGCGCAATCGTTCCGTTTCCTGAAGACCTACACCGTTTTCAATGTGGCGCAGATCGACGGCTTGCCCGAGCGGTTTCAGATTGTGCCGGAGCCCGCGCCCGAGGCCGAGCGGATCGATGCCGCTGAGGCATTCTTTGCCCGGCTTCCTGCCACCGTGCAGCATGGCGGCGACAAGGCCTATTACATGCCGTCAGCCGACCGCATCCAGCTTCCGCCCTTCGCAGCATTCCACGAGCCCGAGGGGTACTACGCCACACGAGGCCATGAAACCGTGCACTGGACCAGCCACAAGACCCGCCTTGACCGCAGCTTTGGCCGCGAGAAATGGGGCGATGAAGGCTATGCCCGCGAGGAGCTTGTGGCCGAACTTGGCGCAGCTTTCCTTGCCGCCGATCTTGGCCTTGCCCTTGAACCGCGCCCGGATCATGCCAGCTACATCGCGAGCTGGATCAGGGTTTTGCAAAACGACACCCGCGCCATCGTTCAGGCCGCAGCCCATGCCGAGCGCGCGGTTGCCTATCTTCACCAACTGGCCAATCCCGAAGAGGTAAAAAAGGCGGCATAGCCGCCGATGATGGAGGCCGCCCCGGTCGGGGCGGCCACTTCGTTTGCCCGCCCTGCCCGCCCCGGATTTTTGCCGCTCCCTGCGGTCGCGGCCAATGCACGTCAATTAGAATGTTTAGGCGGTTCGAGGCCAAGAGATTGCGCCCTTTCCCGTAACATTCTGTCCCGCCTGCCCTCAAATAGACTCTGGAAATTCTTAAGATATACGCGCAGGAACTCTCGTTCGCGCCCATGCTCTTTCGCCTTTCTCAATATTACAGCGACACGCCACGCATAATAAGGGGGCGGAGCCTCACCAACTGAAAACCACCGATCAAGACAGTGCTCGATTATCTTTATTTGTTCGACGAGATCGTTGTTGATGGCTTTCAATTCGGTACGGAAATTCTCTTCCGACTGATTGAGTATCGGCGGCGCATTGGTAGCCTCTCCATAGGTCAAACCCTCAGAAAGCATCCGTGAAATTTCTTGCGAGCGCTGTTCCCTAGAACTCTCCCAAAGTGCGGCAGCGTCAATTTTTGGAGCCTTGTCGAGTAGGTCAATCAAATCATCGATGCGATCTACTTCTGCTTGAGAAAGAAGGCCGTTTCCTTCTTCATTGATAAATTTTTGCGTATCATCGAGGTTTTTTGTTCGTTTCGATCTTTGCAGAGGTAGATCATATATCATACCGTAAATAGTCTTGAGAAGGTTTGATAATTCCTTATTCATTCTGTGAGCGAACTCAACATCCTCGTGCCGAAGATTGAAAAATTGCGGGGCCTCAATGACCCACTTCATATTTCTTTGGCTCGTCTCTAGTAGCCGCGCAAACCGTCTGAGATCAGTGATTCTTGGGATTTTTTTATCCGATATTGCGGCGGTGAAATTTCTAAGCCGAATTTCAGCTTCTGCCAGCATACGTTGCGAAAGCTCTACACGTTCATTCATTCGTCAATGTTCCATATATGCGCGCCGGAACGTTGCCGAATGCGGTGCGGCAGATGGTTTCTGATACTTTTACGCTCGTGATGCGGCAAAGGGCAAAAGGGAATTACGATGCAATTCTCATCAATCGAACAGGAAGCCATCATACTGAGTGCTGTCATCGGCATGATCGACGACATGGTCAATCACGCGATCTTCTGCCCGCTAGGAGAGAAACTGCACGATACGAACCTGCTCCCGCAAACCTCGGAATCGCTTAGGCTGTTTGGCACTTTGCTGCGTGATTTTCTTTCGCCGGTGAATGCACGTGGAAAAGCCCCGCTTCCTTTCGGACTGCCCAAGCCACCGGAGAACGGCAGGGCTGTCGATCACACCAGCTTATTCTATCTTCAGCGCGTCTGCGACGCCCCGCTAATCGGCAATGATATCGCCCATTTGTCTCGGATCGTAGGAGACTTCAGCGATTGGTTGGAGGACTATGCAGAGGTCGAGGGCGTTTGGCTCGCAAACATTTCCATCGAACTCGATCTGCGTATCAAGCGGATCGATTTCATCCGGATGAGCGGCGACATCGGCAAGCACAATTTTCTCCGGCTTGGTGGCCAAGCCAAGCGCTTGCAGACCATACTCGCGGAAAATGGTGTCACTATCGATGAGAGCCAGGCATATAGCGCACTCCCAGATTGCTGGGATTGGTTCCACACACATTTACTCGGCTTCCATGCGAGCAACATAGCAGAATTTCTGAATAATATTCGCTATGCAATCCGTCTTTACGTCACACCTGTTGCAAAGTCCCGCTACCGCGTGACCAGAAGGATCGATGATTTCGATCACTATATTTTCGAGCGACCAGATCAGATCACAAATGACTTCGCTTGGGCGCAATATTTTGATCTTTTGCAATCATCGTTACAAAAGCCAAATTTCCCGCCGTTCAGCGTCTCCAGCTCCTTCAAAACGCAGTTCTGATCATGGGCACCATCGGCGCTAGCCTGAACGACTGGCAGCTTTCAGTGTGAATGATGTGCTGAGAAAATGACCGCCTTGGGGTCGATTCCAGAACGGCAGATTTTTTTATCAGTGTTGAAGCGGTCATTCTGTTTTAAGGCAGTGCACGCGAACCATTCGGTGCCGAGCATTGATTAAGGGCGATTAACCGATCCTGCCGAAGGCCTAGTTGATGGCACCGGCTTGCTTTTCTGCATCAGCAGGCGCAGCGTGTTTGGGCCCCCAAGGATCACAATGGTTCAGGCCAGAACATTTGGAGGGCCAAGAACGAAGCTACGGGGTCAGCAATATGGCCATCAATTGCTTGATGTTCAGGCCTTCAAATATGGCATGGTTTGGATGTCGCTCCGCAATATGTGGGAGCGGATGTGGGAGCAAATTTCCGGTGCGGGCTTGAAAAACCCCGGAAAAACCCCATTTTTGGAAGATGTTCTGCGGACACCCTGTCCGCCATCAACCATCCCCTGTGGTAATACCTAGTTGAATTTTAAGGCTTCGTCAGCGGTTCGTTAACCAATTGCGGTTACTACGCTGCACATGACAAACGCTGCACTTCGCTTCGCCGCCCTTCTGGGTTCCGCATCGGCCATCGTCCTTGCCTCGCCGGCGCTGGCTGCAGGCGTGCCTGCGGGCACTTTGATCGAGAACACCGCCAGCGCGACCTATTCCACGGGCGGGCCGAGCCAGACGATCGATTCAAACACGGTGACCTTCCAGGTTGCCGAATTGCTGGATGTGGCCGTTGCATCCCAGGATGCTGGCGCCCTTCCCGTTGCTTCCTCATCCGTCCTGACTTTCTCGGTGACCAACTCGGGCAACGGCACGGAGCCGTTCGTGCTCACCGCCGATCCGGCGATTGCCGGCAACGACTTCGACGTGACCATCGACAGCCTCGCAATCGATACCAACGGTAACGGCGTATACGATGCCGGAATCGACACTTTGCTCGCCAATGGCGGCACCTCGGCCAATCTTGACCCCGACCAGTCGATCACTGTGTTCGTTCTGTTCAGCAGCCCAAGCGGAATTACTGACGGTGATACCAGCCAGGTCCGCCTGCTTGCCGAAGCCGAGACAGGCACTGGCACGCCCGGGACGACCTTCGCAGGAGCCGGAGACAGCGGCGTGGATGCCGTTGTCGGCAGCACGGGCGCCGATGACGATGATCTTGGCTCGCTGATTGCCAGCGTCGCCACCGTGTCGCTCGTCAAAAGCGCGGCAATCGTCGATCCGTTCGGCGGCAACCAGCCTGTGCCCGGTGCTATCGTAACCTTTACCATTACCGCCACCGTGGCCGGCACTGGCTCAGTCAGCGATCTGCTGGTTACCGACGTCATTCCGGCATCTACCAGCTACGCGACCGGCACTCTCGAACTAGACAGCGCCGCCCTGACTGACGCCGCCGACGCGGACATCGGCGAAGCTTCTGCTGCCGGCATCGCTGTTGACCTCGGCACTGTCGCAGCCGGCACCACCCATACCGTGACCTTCCAGGTCGCGATCGACTGATTGGGAAACGAACGATGCTAAACCGGATATTTGTGGCGCTTTCCATCGTGCTGGTAATGCAGCTCGCGGTGCCGATGGCCCATGCGCAGCAGCCAGGTGCGGTCGAACTGAGCGGCCAGGTCAAGGTGGCGCGGACGGTCGAGGAAAACGGCGTCCAGCGGACCGTGCTGGAGGACCCGCGTCAGGTGATCCCCGGCGACCGGGTGGTGTTCACCACCAATTATCGCAACACGTCGGCTGAGCTGGTCGAGGACTTCGTGGTCACGAACCCCGTCCCCGGCGCAGTGGCATTGTCGGAAGACGGTGACTTCGACGTGTCCATCGACGGAGCGAAAACGTTCGGGCGCCTCGCCTCTCTTTCGGTGACGCTGGAGGATGGTGCAAGTCGACCAGCCGAGCTGGCAGACGTCACCCATGTCCGGTGGACTTTGGCCCGGCTTGAGCCCGGCGCGAGTGGCGCTGTGACCTACACGGCAACGGTTCGCTGACTACCACCAACTTCAACTTCTTAACGCCGAGGCTGAGGTCACGGCACCACAGGGGAGCACCTATTAATGTCTGGTAAGCGTATACTCTTGGCCTCCATCAGCGCTTTTGCGCTCGTGGCAGGCGCAACAGGCGCAGCAGCCGCTCCGGTCGGCGTCGCCGCCGGGACATCGATCGAGAACACCGTTTTCGTCGATTACCGGGTCAACGGGGTCGATCAGACCCAGGCAACCGCCACGGACGAATTCGTGGTTGACCGCAAGCTCAACGTCACAGTCACATGGCAGGATTCCGCCGCGGTTTCGGTGGCACCGGGTCAGACCGACGTGGTCACCACCTTCCTGGTCACCAACCTGTCAAACGATACGGTCGATTTCCTGCTCGCAGCAGAGCAAGTGACGTCGGATGATTTCGATCCCACCAATGTGCGGATCTATGTCGAGACCGACGGCGTCGCAGGATTCAGCGCGGGAGACACCCTGGCGAGTTCGCTGGCTGACCTCGCCTCAGGCGACGACGCTACCGTCTATGTCGTTTCGGACATGATTGTGACCGTTGGCCCGCCTGCTGTATTGCCGACCGACAGCCAGACAACCAGCGTGATCCTTTCCGCACAGTTTGCCAATGGCGTCACCCAGATCGACGGCTTTGCCGGTTCGGGCGGCACGGCGATCACCGCAGACGATTCTGCGGACGTGGACGACCCCATGGCGGTCCAAGATACCTTCGCCGACGCAGCGGGCGATGCCACTGGCGACGTTGCCACGGACGGCATCCATTCGGATACCGGCAGCTGGATCATTGCCGGCGCCAATCTGACCGCATCCAAGGTCAGCGCAGTGGTCGAAGATCCGGTCAACGGGACCACCAACCCCAAGGCCATTCCGGGCGCAACGGTGGAATACTGCATCGTGGTTGCCAATACGGGCGGTGCTGCCACGGCGACCGACATTCTCGTCAGTGACCCCGTTCCGGCAGGCCTCACACAGACGGGCGCGGTCAACATCACCGGTCCGGTTGCGCTGGCAAGCAATGCCTGCACGGCAACCGTCACTGGCAGCGGCACGTTTGCAGCCGGCGAGGTTACCGGCACGTTGCCTGATCTGACGGGCGGCCAGCACGCGGCCCTCGTCTTCCGCGCGACGGTCGACTGAGAACAGGTTCCGGCCGGCGCTCCGGCGCCGGCCATGCCACTATGGTTCGCTTGAAGTCTTTCCGTGAGCTGGCAGCGGCATTGCTTATCATGCTGCTGCTCGGCCTCACCCCGGCCCAGGCCCAGACCATCACCAACACCGCCCGGGCCACCTGGTCCGAAGGCGGCGCTTCGCGTGCCGGAGGCTCCAACACGGTGAGCATCCCGGTTGTCCAGGCACCGATCAGCCTCCAGACCTACCACCCGTTGGCAAGCAGCAGCAGTTCACTGACGGTTGCTCCGTCCCTGTGCAATGGCACCCCCCTGCCCATCCTGCCCGGTGACGGTTCGTCCGGCGGCGCAGTCTCGGTAGAGGCAACGCAGCAGTTGCGGGCGGGTGAAGTCCTCATCGTGCGGTTCGATGCGGCCATTGCCAACCGCGATCCGGCCGCAGTTGACCAGGTTTCCGTGATCATTACGACAACCCGGGGCGACCGCGAAGTCCTCAGCGTTTTCGAAACGGGTGTAAATTCGGGCGTCTTCACCGGTGCGATCCGGACGCGGTCCATTCCGCCCGGCTTCCAGCAGGGCGATTGCATCCTGAGCGTGGTAAACGGTGAACCGATCACGATTTCCGTGGCACATGACGAGAACTCCGCACCGGTCAGCACAACGGTTGTATCTGTTCTGGCTGACCCGTTCGGCTTCGTTTTCGACAGCGAAGACGGCTCGCTCGTGTCCGGTGCGCGCGTTTCGCTGGTGGACGCTGCCACCGGCGCTCCGGCACAGGTTTTTGCCGAAGATGGGCTGACGCCCTGGCCCTCGACAGTCTTTTCCGGCCAGCCGATCACCGATGGCTCAGGCACGGTGCATCCGATGTCGCCCGGCGAGTACCGGTTCCCGCTGGCTCCATTCGGCAACTATCGGGTGATAGTGGAGCCCCCAGCCCCGTATTCCGCGCCGTCCGTGGCGACGCGGGCGGAACTCGCCACCCTTTCCCGGCCGGACGGTTCCGCCTTTGTCATCTCCGATTCCTCATACGGCGCTCCCTTCCCCCTGCTGACGATCGAACCTGTGCGCATCGACATCCCGGTTGATCGCCCGGGGGTTGCAGTCAGCCTCAGCAAGTCCGCCTCGCGCACACGCGCGCAGCCGGGGGACGCAGTGTTCTACACTGTCACGGTGCGCAATGCCGACAGCCAGCGGGCCAAGCGGAACATCACCCTGACCGATACCCCTTCCCCATGGCTTCGCCTGCGCCCGGACTCGATCCGGATCGACGGTGCTGACGCCGGCAACGCGGTCACCATCAGCCCCGATGGACGCCAGATGACCTTCGCAATCCCTGCGATTGCACCGGGCGCTTCAACCCGGCTGACCTACGCGATGGTCGTTCGGGCGGATGCGCCCGCCGGTCAGGCGCTAAATCGGGTTGAAGCGGTCGACCCGCGTGGCAACCGATCGGTCGCGGAAGTTGGTGTGCGCATTGACCGCGACACGATTGCTTCGCGGATGACGGTAATCGGACGGGTGACGGCTGGTTCGTGCTCGGTAACGGAAGGGCGCATCGGCATTCCCGGTGTGCGGGTGATGCTGGAAGACGGAAGTTTCGCCATCACCGACCGCGACGGCCGCTACCACTTCGAGGGCGTTGTTCCCGGCACCCATGTGGTACAGGTTCAGCGCCAGACCCTGCCCGAGGGTGGCCGCTTCATCGATTGCGACCGTTCGACCCGCAGCGCCGGGAGTGCGATCTCGCGCTTCGTTATTGGCCAGGGCGGCAGCCTGGTGGTGGCAGACTTCGCCGCTGAGGTCCCCGGCTGGGCCCCACGAGCGCCGGCCGGACCGGCTGAAACGCCCACGCAAGCGGAAGCCGAGACCGATGCCCCCTTGGACGGGTCAAGCGCGCGCTCGAACCAGGAAGCCGCCGGCAGCGAGACCGACTGGCTCGAACTGGGCGACGGACCAGCCGAATTCCTGTTCCCGGAACTGGACCATAACCCGCGGGCCCCTTCGGTTCGGGTCGTGGTGCGCCATGAAGTCAACCAGAAGGTAGAACTGACGGTCGACGGCAAGCCGGTCGATCCGGTCGCCTTTGAGGGCGTCAAGGCAGCCAAACGCAAGACCCACGCCGTATCAATCTGGCGCGGCGTGGCCCTGCAGGAAGCAACCACCAGGTTGAGGGCGATCGTCCGCAATGCAGATGGCCAGGTCCACGCAGACCTTAGCCGCGAAGTCGCATTCGTCTCCTCTCCCTGGCGCGCTGAATTGCTGGCGGACCGTTCGCAGCTGGTCGCAGATGGCAAGAGCCGCCCGGTTGCAGCCGTTCGCCTGACGGACCGCAAGGGCCGGCCGATCCGGGCCGGCATGTCCGGCAATGTCTCGGTCAGCGAGCCGTACCAGAGTGCTGCCATGCTCGACCAACTCCAGCTGCGCCAACTGACCGGCCAGGGCTCTGCGTCTTCCAGCTGGACCGTGGAAGGTGATGATGGCGTTGCCTTGATCGAGCTTGCCCCGACCATGGTTTCCGGCCCGCTGCAGCTCGGTTTCAGTTTTGCCGATCGCGATGCAGCGCGCATCCAGAACATCGACACCTGGGTGGTCCCGGGTGATCTTGACTGGACCTTGGTCGGCCTGGCGGAAGGGTCCGTCGGCGCGAAGACGGTGGCTGACAATATGGAGCGCACCGGCCGTTTCGACTCTGATCTGGGTGATGAAGCGCGCGTTGCTTTCTATGCCAAGGGCCGGATCCTCGGCCGCTTTCTGGTGACGATGGCCTATGACAGCGCCAAGCAGCGCGACGACCAGCAATTGCTCGGTGGAATCGATCCGAACGCCTATTACACGGTGTTTGCTGACGGTTCGGATCGCCGGTTCGACGCTGCCAGCCAGGAAAAGCTCTACATCCGGATCGAAAGCAGCACCTTCTACGCGCTATACGGGGACTTCGTCACCGGTTTCGACCAGACCATTCTGGCCCGCTACCAACGCACCGCCACCGGCGTTAAGGCCGAGGGCCTGTTCGGAAACCTTCACGCGCAGGCCTTTGCCGCAGAGACCGCCAGCCGGTATCGCCGGGACGAGATCCAGGGCAGCGGCCTCACCGGCCCCTATCGCCTGAATGACCGCAATATCCTGGCCAATTCGGAAAAGATCGCAATTGAAGTGCGTGATCGGTTCCGCCCGGAACTGATTGTTTCGCGCCGCGAATTGACCCGCTTTCTCGATTACGATGTCGATCTGCTGTCAGGGACTGTGACTTTCCGGGAGCCAGTGTTGAGCCGGGACTTCGATCTCAACCCCCAGTTTATCGTCATCGATTACGAAGTCCTCGACGGGCTTGGCGCCAGGACCTGGAACGGAGGCGTTCGCGCCGATTACACTTTCGCGGATGGCAGCGTCCGCCTCGGTGCCACCGCCCTCACTGACCGCGGTGAAGGTGCCCGGACGGAACTGGGCGCAATCGATCTGCGCGCCCGGATTGGTCATACCACCGAGGTCCGGGCCGAGATGGGCATGAGCCGGCGCGAAGGCGGCAATGCCACGGGCTGGCTCGTCGAAGCGGAGCACCGGACCGGTTCGATCGACCTGCTCGCTTATGCTCGCTCAGTCGATCAGGATTATGGCACCGGGCAGCAGAACGGCGCCGAACTTGGCCGTCGGAAAATCGGTGTGGACGCTCGCTTCGCAGCGAGCGAGCAGCTCTCTTTCGTGGCGAGCGCCTGGCATGACCAGAGCCTGTCCGACGCAGGCGAACGGCAAGCGGTCCAGCTGGGTGCAGCCTGGCGCACCGGCAATACCGACGCCCGGATCGCAGTTGCGCACTTCGCTGACAGCCGGCCCGATGGCACGAAGGGTGATTCCACCGTGATCGAGGCCGGAGTGACGCAGCGCCTGTTGGGCAACCGCCTCGAACTGGGTGCCTCGACCAGCGTCGCTATCGACAAAGCCGAAGCGGTCGACCTCCCCGCCCGCCACCGGCTTCGCGCACGCTATGCCATGACGGACTGGCTGCGACTGGTCGGCAATTACGAGGTGGCCGATGGCGAGAACCTGGACGCGCGCACCTTCAACGGCGGCGTCGAGCTGTCACCCTGGCGCGGCAGCCGGATGCTCGCCACTTTGGGCCAGCAGGATGTCGACGAACTCGGCAAGCGAAGCTACGCCGCCTTCGGCCTCGCCCAGAACTTCCAGGTTACCTCCAGCCTCACCCTTGATGCGACCGTCGATGGCAATCGCGCGCTTGCCGGCGCTGACCCGTTCGACCTGGTCAATTCCGAACATCCGGCAGCGTCGGGCGGCCACTTGGGCGAGTCCGGCCAATTGTTCGAAGACTTCACTGCCGTCACCCTCGGTGCCGGCTGGCGGAAGGACCAGTGGGCGGCAACAATCCGGGCTGAATATCGTGACGGAGAACTCGCCGACCGCAAGGGTGTGACCTTCGGCGTGATCCGCCAGCTGGGCGAAGGTATCGTGGTCGGTTCGGGGGCCACGTGGACCCGGGCCCTGTCGGACACTGCCGCGGAAACCGAAGTGTTCGACGCTGCAATGTCGATGGCATACCGGCCAGACGAATCGCCGTTCGCTGCGCTTGCCAAACTGGAATTCCGCAGCGACCGCGTGGCGGGCGCGGTGGCAGGCGAAACCGGCCCTGCCGGACGGACCGCATTGGCAGTGACCGGCGACGCCAAGGCACAGCGGCTGATCGCCAGCCTCTCGACGAACTGGTCGCCACGCGGCATGGATGATGGCGAACAGGTCCGGCGGACCGAGATCGGGCTGTTCCTGGGAGCGCGCTACAACGTTGACAAGTTTGAAGGATTTGACCTGGGCAGCACAACCGTGCTCGGCGGTTTGGATGCACGCATCGGTCTTGGCGAGCGGGTCGAGATCGGCGGCAGCGCGACTGTCCGCGCCAACCTGGACGAAGGCACCACCAGCTTCGCCATCGGCCCGCAAATCGGTTTCCGTCCGGCAAAGGACACGCTGGTGACGGTGGGCTATAACGTGACCGGCTTTCGCGATCCCGACTTTTCCGCTGCGCGCAGCACGGACAAGGGCCTGTTCGCCTCGGTCCGGGTCAAGTTCGATGCTGACAGCTTCGCCTTCCTCGGGCTGGGGAGGCAGTGATGACTCTCCGGCTCCGCACCGTAATGGTTGCCCTGCTTCGCCTGGCTCTGGTCGTATCGGCCGGCCTTGGCCTTGCGCCCGCGGCCATGGCGCAATCTTCCTTCACCTTCTCGCAGACGACGACGGGCAATATCGACGGCGGCACAACATGCACTGCCCCGCTGGTGCGGAACTTCAGCGTGACCAACACCTTTACGGTGGCCGACGTGAATATCGGCGTTCTTGCGACCCATACCTGGCGCGGGGACCTGCAGATCACCCTCCAGTCACCCGATGGCACCCGGGTACAACTGGTCAACGGCGACATCGACAACATCGACGGAGACAACTTCAACGTCCTCCTCGACGATGCGGCCGCACAGGTAGTGAACACTGACAGCCTGTCAGGGAACCACGCCATCACCGCGCCGCCTTATCAAAACACTTTTCGCCCCAACAACGCTTTGACCGCCTTTAACGGCGGACCATCCAATGGCACCTGGCGCCTGGAAATCTGCGATCTGTTTCCCACAGCCGACGACGGCTCGTTCCGCCGCGCCGACCTGATCCTGACCGCAGCGCCGGCCGCCGATCTGTCGTTGAGCAAATCGCTGATTGGAACTGTGCCGGCGGGTGGAGGCTCCGTGACCTGGCGCCTGACTGTCAGCAACGCCGCATCGTCAGCGCTCGCTGCCGATGGTGTGGTGGTGACAGATATTCTGCCTGCAGGCTTCGTGTTCGGCTCCGCCAGCGGCACCGGAACCTTCAATTCCGCAACGGGGGTGTGGACCGCCGGATCCATTCCGGTCGGCCAGTCGCGAAGCATTGATATTACCGGCACGATCAACGCGAGTGCCGGGGCGACGATCACCAACACTGCGGAGATCACTGCAAGCAGTGCCATCGATAACGACTCCACGCCGGGCAATGGGATCACCACCGAAGATGATTTTGCCTCCGTATCGTTCACGGTTGCCGGAGCCCGGGTTGCAGGGATTCCGCCAACACTGATCTGCCCGGCAGGAAACGTCCTGTTCGACTGGGATCCGTTAAGCTGGGCCGCGGGCAGCACTTCCAACAGCTATCCGCTCTCGACGCTCGGCTCGATCGGGTTCGCCCTCACCAATCCGGGGCTCTGGCTGAACAACGCCGCACTGGGCGGGCAATCGCCCAATTTGCAGACCATCGTCAACGGCGGCATTCTGAACCAGAAATCCCTGGTCCAGCTGGTCGACCTGCCAGACCGGAGCGCGCGGGTCGTGACCACGATTACCCTGCCCAAGGTTATGCAGGGTGCACAGTTTCGCATCTACGATCTGGATTTCGGCGCCAACCAGTTTGCCGATGTGGTGACCGTCGAAGGCCGGCTTGCCGGCGCCAATGTTGCGCCCACTCTCACCAACGGCGTTGCCAACTATGTCATCGCCAACTCCGCCTACGGTGATGCCGCGGCAAACAACGACTCGGCTGATGGCACGGTGGTGGCGACGTTCAGCGGTCCGATCGACACGATCATCATCCGCTATGGCAACCACACTCTCGCTCCCATCAATCCGGGACAGCAGGCAATTTCCCTGAGCGACATCACCTTCTGCCACCCTATCACCACCCTGAACATCACCAAGGCCAGCACCGTGATCTCCGATCCGGTCAACGGGACGACCAATCCGAAGGCAATGCCGGGCGCGCTGATGGAATATTGCGTGACGGTCAGCAACACCGGCACGGTCAGCGCGGCAACTGTCATCGCAACGGATACCCTGCCGCTGGATACAACCTATGTGGCAGGCAGCCTCAGGACAGGAACAAACTGCTCCGGTGCCACTACGGCAGAGGATGACGACAACACGGGGGCCGACGAAACCGATCCGTTCGGGGCATCATTTGCCGCAGGCACCGTCATCGGCCTGGCGCCGGACCTGCCAGCATCGCAGTCGTTCGCCTTCAGGTTCCGGGCGACCGTGAACTGACCAACCGGGTCATGACGAACCTTAGCGCTCCAACCTGATGGCCCCGTCACCGACGATCGCAAATGCCGACCAGTAAAACGGATGGGAAGTATCCGCCTCATCCATCAGGCTGATCTGCGATTCCCTGAGTGATGAAGCGGTGGCTTTGCCATCACCTGCCAGCAAACCGGAGACGAGCCGCTGCGTGGCGTTATAATCGTCCGGCACAGGCCAGTGGCTGGCGACAACTGTCCTCCCGCCGGCGCCGACGAAGGCACGCACCAGTCCATCGAGGGCAAAATCACCGCCGGAGACGACGCCGGCTTCCCGTGTTGCTCCGATCGTGGCGCTACCCGCCGTGTCGCAAGCGGAAAGTACCACCAGGTCGGCATCGAGCTGGAGCGAAAAGATCTCGGCGAAGGTCAGCAGGCCGTCCGAATCCGCTCCGCCGAAGGATGTCAGCAATGCCGGACGAGGCGGGCAATCCGCCTTGGGTGCAGTAACCAGCCCGTGGGTAGCAAAATGGACTATGCGGTAGTCTTTCAGGTCCGCTTTCTGCTTTATGGCATCATCGGTGAACGCTTCGCGCGCGATCACTTCGGTCTGCCCGGTGGCCAACCCGCCAAAGCGTGCTGCTGCCGTGTAGAGCTCTTCCGACGAAATCGGATTGGCCCAGATCGAGGGCGACCAAACACAGTCCTCTCCGGCCCCGGAAACAGAGCGCGTGCCATTGCCCTCACCCGGCTCACCGATTGGCTCATTCTGGCCCAGCCCGAGGTAGGACTTGCTACCGTTTGACTGGCGCGATGCCCGGACATCGCGAAATGCCGCTGGCGAAACAGAAGTGCTGATTTCCGAAGTCCGGCCCAGCCATGCCGTGCCGCGGAAGTCATATTCATCTCCGCCCCCGGCAACAGTTGCACGGTAACGCTCAACACTTGCGTCATCAGTTACCAGCAGGTTCATCGGGATCCGCAGCAAAGCCCCGTCAGGTTCGAACACGATGTGCCGACTTGCCGGAAGACGATCACCCAGGGCACTGAACAGCTTGCTGTAGAGGTCCCGCGAACGCTCGATATCAAACGGGAAAGTCAGCACTTCGCCGCCCTCGGTGATGGCTATGCTGGCCCGCAAGTCATCCACCGCTCTTTCCATCTGGGCAGGCGTAATCTCCGCACGATAAGCGAGGGCCTCATCTTTCGTGGCATAGACGACAAAGGTTTCGCGTTCGAGGTTGACCACCTTCACATAGGCCTCCCCATCCGCAAGGATGGCCCGCATCTCGTCAAGGCTCACAGCGCCGTCCGACACGGCACGGTAACGGGGATATTCCGCCAGCCGCTGCTGCACTTCCGCCTGTTCGACGAGCGACTGTTCCAGCCGCAGCGTCCGTTCAGCATGCAGCGCCGCAAGCTCAGGAGACAGCTGCCCCGGATTGCCCATTTCAAGGATCGAACCGCGAAGACGCTCGATGGCCCGGCCGACGTTCGTGGCTTTGCGGAACAGCTGCGACGCCTCGTCGCTTCCACCGGAAAGTTCGCGCGCCAGCACGGCCTGGGTTTGTGCGAGGCCCGGACGTTGCAACAGCTGGCTGGCAGCGAAAACGTCCGGTGCTGCATCGGCATTCGGACCGCCCCGCAGCAACAGACTGAAATAAGGCGAGAGCAGGCTGCGCAAGGTCGGCGCGGGCCGCCCATCCGCTTTGTCGACAATATCGCGATAGACAGCCAGTGCCTCGGCCTCCCGCCCGCTGCGGGCGAGGTAACCCGCCTGCTGGGCACGCGCGCTCTGCAGGACCGGCGAGTCCGGATAATGCAGATCAAGCAGCGCTATGCCTTGCTGATGGAGCATTTCCGAGTCGGCTCCCCGGCCGGACTCCTCGGCAAGCTCTGCAAGCTCTCCCAGAATCTGAGCCCTGAGCCAGATGACGGACGTCACCCTTCCGTCCCGCACGTCGGACAGTGTGTTTTCGGCAGCCTGCAGGGCAGTGACGGCGTCGGCCTCGCGCCCCATCAGGCGCAGCGCTGCCGCCCGCAGATAGTACCCCTGTCCATCGAGAAGCTGCGCTCGTTCCAGCGGGGAAAGACCAGCAGACGCATTGGCCAGGGAGGATGTGTTTTCTGCTGACAGCCGCTCTGCAAGATTGCCGCCAATGGTGAGTTGGCGCAGCTCCGCGGAATCGGGAAAATCGCCGGTCAGCGGCAGTTCCATGATGCGCAAGGCTTCCGGTCCGTTCTGCCGGTTGAGCGCGTCAAGCGCTTCATAATTGCGCAGCATCCGGGCCAGCACCGGGCTCGGCGCAGCCGATCCGCGGACAGAATTGAACAGCTTGAGTGCTTCGCTGAAGTTGCCAAGGTTGGACTGCTGAAGGGCTTCGTTCAGCCGTGCCTCAGTCAAGGTCGAACCGCCCAGTGAGCTGGCTGAGGCTGCAAAGAATTCAGCCGCTTCGGCAAAGCGGCCGCTGTTGCTGCGGCGGTAGGCTTCCGAAAGCGCCTGATCAGCCGAAATGGCCTGGGCCTGGGCACGCGCAAAGGCAGCGGCATCGCTCGCCTGGGTAAGCGGGATTTCCACTGTGCCGGCAACGATCCGGTCCGTCGCAAGGCTTGCGAGCCCGAGACGCAGCGCATCCTCGTAAGCCGCAAACCCGCTTGCCGCGAAAGTCCGATTTCCGGCTTCGCCAGCCAGCACCCGCGTGCGGATAATGCTGTTGCTATTGGTACAGGTCAGCGCACGCGTCCCGGCAAGCCCCTCCGGCTGCTGTCGGAGTTCCTGAGCGGCACATTGTGATCCGGCATCGACGAACCGGGTCTCCGCATCCCCGACCCGCTGACCGCGCACCACCCACAAGGTTCCGATCGGAGCCGATGCATCGCGACAGATGATCGAATAGCGCCGGTCGAAGATCCCTGCACCCGCTTCGGGTGCCATGATCTGCGCTTCGCACAAACCATTGGAACCGATCGGAAAGCTGTCGCGCAGGCTGATCGGCCGTTGCTGCTGGGCGGAAAGGGCTGCCGGTGCTGCGGAAGCGGCAAGGACACCCGCAAGGGCGGCGGCCAGTGAAATGCTTTTCACAGGATTATTCCGCACCTTCGTTCTCCTCGTCTTCATCGTCCTGATCATCAGCCGCCGAATAAAGCGAGCTGTCTCCACCGCTCATGACGCCGTCGTCAAACGTGCCCTCTTCGGCAATCGCGCTGGTTTCCACCAATCCGGGGAAGTCGACGCCGAATTCTGCGCTGGTTTCGTCTTCTGCGGGAGGCACTGCCTCTGCAGCTGAAGTCGGCGCTTCGACCACGGCGGGGTTATTGACGGGCGGGGTGGATTCGATGATTTCCTCCATCCCACCTACGCACTCCCCGGAGCTGATGTCGCAGTCGTTGAACATGCTCCCTTCCGCATAGGAGCTCGGGAAAGAACCGGTCCGGTTGAAATTCACCAGGTCGTAAAATGCCTCACCGATAACCAGTGTGCCGTCGGTGTTCCGCTTGGCACCGTAAGCAAAAACCGTGACGGGACTGGGCGATGACGAACTTTCCGTGAAGGCAGAGATCGACAAGATGCCGTCGCCGACAAGAATGCCGCCCTGTTCGTTCCCGGTTCCCGTATTGCGGACAAAGAGCGAATTGCCGACCCCGATGGTGACCGATCCACCGCGAAGGTAGCCCAGCGGATCATCGCTGCCAGCTGCGGCCGTCATCAATGCATCATTGCGGCCGGCGAAGCCGGGATTGGCCTGAAGATCACCGATCAGGTCAGAATCGCCGACCCAGATGTCGCGCGATGCGAGCGACAGGTTGCCAGAGGGATTACCCTCCGAATCGACCACGCCGATGCCGCCCGGGGTTACGACTTCAAGCCGCTGGCCCGCGAAGATCTCGAGCGAATCTGTCGGTGCGGTGTCCTGATACACCAGCAGCCCCTCGACCCTGATGATACCGGAAGTGAACAGGCTGACGGACGACGGGCCATCGTCGAGCGAGCCGATAATCGTCAGATCCCGCACCAGGACATCCGGTTCGTTTGCACCGAGGCCTGCAATCTGCGGTGCCGAGAAACTGACCGAGCCAGCCTCGATCCGTTCTGCTTCCACGCTGGTCAACGTATAGCCCGTTTCCTCGGCTGTGCCGCCGAGGATGGCAGTGTGGTTTTCATCAAGGGACGAAAGTTCGACCGTCACGCCCCCGATCCGGGCCCCGGGAGTAATGTCGAGCTCGCCAGACCTCAGCGCCAGTGACTGCCCGCCAAAGGAGATGACATTATCGTTGTCCCCGCTGAACGTAATGGTTCCGGGGGTTTCCAGCGTGATCGCCGCAGTCGGGGTGGTTGCATTGGGGCCGCCAATCAGCGCACCATTGGTGGCCGACACATCAATGCCGCCGGTCACGTTCACCGTGGCAGCGCCCGAGATCGGCATGGAGCCGCCGCTCACAGTCCATTCCATGACCTGCCCGCCGCCGCTGGCGGTTGAGCTGACATTGAGCGTTTCGAACGAGGCGACCGAACCGGTCGACTGGATCGTAACCTCTCCCGCAGTGTTGCCGGAGGCGCCGGTGGCGCCGTTCTCCAATGTCGCCAGTCCCACGTCGAGCGAAGATGCCCCACCGAAGTCTTCCAGGATCAGAGCGACACCGCCGCCTGCCGCAAAAGCGCCCCCAGCAGACGATGCCACCGATGAGAGGACCAGCTCCGCAGTGGTCACGTCACCACTGACCGCGCGAAGGACACCACTTCCGCCAAACGCGCCGCCACCCTGAAATGCTGTCGCGTTGGTGTTCAGGTCAAGTTTGCCAGCGTTTAGCGTGGCATTGCTCAAAACATCCACGATGGCCGGTCCACCTTCGGCATCAGCGCCTCCGGCGGAGTTCGAACCCACGTTCGGGTCGAGCCCGGTTCGGCCTGTGCTTCTCACGACCGTATCGCCAGACGTCTGGAAAGCGGCGTTGGTCAGCTGGATCGAAGCAGCTCCACCTGTTGCGCTGCCATGCGTACCGGATTGACTTACTCCCCCGCCGCCCGAGGCATCGACCGTTACCGCAGCGAGCGAAACGGAGCCGCCGGACATCAACAGGCTGGCATTACCACCAGCCGCATTGCCGCCCGTTCCGGAGACGCTGGATCCGCCAGAGGCAAATGACTGCACGGTCAAAGTACCGCCAGTCACGGTGCCATCAACAATCACGGCATTACCTGATTGCGGCCGGGCGTCGCCGCCGACTCCAGTGGTTGCTGCACCGCCTAGGCCGCTCGATCCGACAAGGAGCTCGGCCAGCCCGTTGGCGTCGGCAACGATATTGATGACCCCGCCCCCATCGACCACCAGATTGGCAAGTCCGCCGATTGCGTCCCCGCCATTCACTCCCTGGCCACCGCCATTCTGGGCCGCGATGATCGAGCGACCGACGAGATTTGCGGTTCCGCCGATCACTTCGAGGCTGGCAATGCCGCCCGAGCCGTCGCCACCGCTGCCAGTGCCGGAACCGTTGCCGCCTGCGCCACCCACGATTCCTCCCGGGAAAGAGGCAGTCAGGGTTCCGCCATTCTGAACGACGATATATCGCTCTCCACCGGAGCCTGCACCGCCGCTGATGTTGGCAGTCGGGCTCGCGCTCGATCCGCCCTGGGCAAACATGCTGAACAGGAGGGGGCCGCCGACGAGAGTTCCTCCATCCACATCGATGGTGCCAATCCCGCCCAGAGCCGTGCCACCAGCACCGCCCTCCACGCTGGAAGCCCCTCCTTGCCCTCGCCCCAGGAGCCGGACAAATCCGCTTGGCCCACCGATGGCCGGCAAAGTCACTGATCCGCCCGAGGTGGCCAGGATATCGATCGCACCACCAGTGCCGGTGCCGCCGATCCCGTCACCGCCATTGCTGTTACCGCCGATGCCGTTGGCGCCGAGCAGGGCAGACTGGGTGAAGATATTGTTGCCAGTCTGGGGCGAATTCTGAATCACGACGCTGCTGCCACTGTCCCGCGCTTCGATGTAGGCCAGGCCGCCAGTCCCGTTGCCCCCGTCGGCGCTCGTGCCGCTGCCGCCCTGGCCGCTGGCGACGACCTGGGCCGAACCGAGCTGCAAGGTTGCGCCGACCTGGGTGAGCAGAAATGCTTCTCCCCCGATACCGTTGCCACCGGTGAAATCCGCTGTCAGCGCGCCACCGCCAAAGCCGTTGGCGATGACAATTGCGTCGCCGCCAATCGTGGCTGAGCCTGTCTGTGCAGTGAAGTTGGCTATGTCGGCAGTTCCGCCAACGCCGTTGCCGCCGTTGGCATTGGTGGACAGGCCGCCAAAGCCGTTCGCCGTAATCAGCGCGTTCCCGGTTATATTGGTCGTTCCGCCCTGGAAGCCGATATAAGCATCGCCGCCGGTTCCCGCCCCACCTGCTCCGTCGAAGCCGGTCCCCCCGCTTCCGGACGCATCTGCTTCCAGTTGCGAAACGTTGGCCGTGCCGTTGTTTCCGGTCAGGAACCCGGCCTGCCCGCCCGTACCGTCACCGCCGGTCGCACCAAGGCCACCTTCTGCTCCGCCCTGCAAGGTGACGGTACCAGCCGTCACCGTACCAAGGCGCGAGGTCAGGAATGCATTGCCGCCGATCCCGTCACCACCGATGCCGGTCCTGATATCGAGCACGAGATCGGCCCCGCCTGCCCCGCCGCTGCCGGTCGCCCGCGCGGTTACATTGGTGAACTCGACCGACCCTGCCGACACCGACCCATCGCCTCCGCCCACAAACAGCCCGACCTGGGCGGTTCCGCCAAATCCGGTCCCGCCCTCGCCCCCGGCAAGGGGTCCGTCCCCTGCCCCGCCTTGTCCGCCAGAGCCGCTGCCGGTTGCCAGGACATCGCCCCCGAAGGACAGCGAGCCCCGATCACCCCAAGCCAGGACAAAGGCCCCGCTGCCAAAGGCCGGATCGGCCACGTTGGGAGTGGAGAGCACCCCGCCGCGTCCGTCACCCCCGCGCCCGGCTGCAATGCCCAGCGATTCCGCAGCGGAACCCCCGGAGCCGCCGATGCCATCGGCAACCAGGCCTGCACTGCCCGCAACATCAATGCTGCCGTCTTCGATCAAGGTGCCTTGCGCCTGGACAAAGGCGTTTCCGCCAATGCCTGCACCACCGGTACCTCCGTGGCCGAACACAGCACTGCCGCCGGTACCGCTGGCCGTGGCACTGACGCTGCTTCCGATGGTGATCGCACCGACCCCGGCAAAGGCTCCGGCGATGCCGCCGGTCCCGTCCCCGCCGCTGACCCCGTCGCCGCCGATGCCCTCAGCCGTTGTCGCGAAGAAATCGCCAACTGAAATTGAACCGCCAAAGGTCGACATCCGCGCGCGTCCGCCAATGCCGGCACCACCCGTCGCGCTGTTGGCATTGCCGCCCTCACCCTCGGCAAATAGCGCCACGTAGCCGGCGACAGCTATCGTTCCGCCATTGACATTCAAACTGGCCGAACCGCCGGTTCCGATGGCGCCATCGTTCAGGAGGCTGTCGCCGCTTTCGCCGTCAGCGGATATGGAAATGAAGTCACCGAGATTGAGCGTACCACCGTTGCGGGCCGCTGCAGAGGCAATGCCGCCCGTTCCCAGGCCCCCCGTATCGCCATCGCCGCCGTATCCCGAAGCATTCAAACCGGTTGCCAGAGCAATGTCGATCTGCGCCCCGCCATCGGCGTCGATGAAGGCATTGCCGCCAACTCCACCCCCGCCGTTGCCAATACTCAGGCTATCGCCGCCGTTTCCATTGGCGTTCAGGGAGACTTCTCCCGCAATCGAGATGGTCGCACCGCTGGCGGCGCTGATATTGGCGGTGCCCCCAAAGGTATTGACGGCCGTGCCGCCAAGGGGATTGGTGGGCGAAAGCGGATCGTCATTCGCCGAACTGTCCAGCAAGGCCTGGTTGCCGATGATCACGGATCCGCTGTTCTGTGCAAGGATTGTCGTCGTGCCGCCGGTCGCGTCTCCGCCAGGGCCGCCGACCGCAATCGCCTGCAGGTCAACCGCACCACCGACCTCGATCAGCCCTCCGTCGGTATTCAGGATAGCCGTCCCGCCGGTGCGGGTGCCGGCTCCCTCCAGCACATTCGCATAGGCGGTCACATCGCCACCCACCGACAGGGTCGAGCCGGTCAGCGCAAACAAATCAATCGTTCCGGCGGTACGGTCCGGCCCGGTGTCCAGTCCGCCTGACGTGGCGAGCAGCGAGCCGCTGATCGAAAGATCCGAGCCGTTGATCGCATGGAGACGAACAAGATTGCGCGCGCCAACCGTGAGATCGCCGTCAATCGAGAGCGGGCCGAGATTGGCAAAGGCCTGGAAATCGCTGCTCGCTGAAGCCGTCACGCTGGATGAGATTGCGGCACTGTCGATCGTGATCGATGCGCTGATGCCGTTGTCGGGTGCGATGACACTGCCGGTAACATCGCTACCGGCCGAAAGGATGATCTCCCCGTTGACGATGCCGGCGCTGGCGGCGGGCGAGAAGCCGAGATTGCCGGAAAACAGCATGGAGACCGGGTTGATCTGGCCCTTGGCCACGGCATAGATCAGATGGTTGTCGCCCGCGCCGGTGCTCGATGGCCCGCCGATGTTGCCATCAAGCGTCATCGCGGTGCCGACACTCGTTCCCACCGGGATAACGATGTCGAACAGGCCATTGCTGTAGGTCAGGTTGACCTGCTCGGCAGCGACATAGGCGTGGCTGCCGTTGATGCTGACATCGCCAAACACATTGACCTGGGCGGCGGCCGCAATGAAGAAGCTGTTCTGGGCCGTGCCGATGATCTGGGCGCCGGGATTGATGGTAATCCCGGCCGTTGTTCCGGTCTGGCCGATCAGGTTCAGCGACCCGGCTCCGACCGCGAAGTTGTTGAAGCTCGTCACGTCAGGATCGAGCGTCGTCAACATCAGGCCGCCGATGTCGAACACCGCGCTCGATCCGATCAGGAAACCGGTGGGGGAATAAAACGCCACAACCCCGCCCGCACCCAGGTTGCCAAGCCCGTCCTGCAGCCGCGTTATGACAGTGCCGTTCATTACTGCCACGTTGCCGTTGGTGGACGGGAGAATGCGGTTGAGAGCGGCAAAGCCGCCCTGCCCGGGGGCATCGAAGAAGGTCGCGGTATTGCCAGCGGGCAGGAAGTCGAGCGCGTTACCGGCAACGTCCTGCGCGGGGGTCCAGTCGATCACCACGGTCGGCGTGGTCACCTCGATTGAATCAGCACCCGGTATCGAACGATCGATATTGGCGTTTCCTTGCACCACCACCGGTGTCGCCTGAAAAGCCTGGGCGCTGGCGCGTTCCGGGGCGAGGAAAAGCGAAACGGCGAGCGCGCTGACGCCGCAGCCGAGCAGCAGGTGCGTACGGTTCTTGCAGACAACGGCCATGTCAGAAACTCCAGGGAAGCAGGCGGGCGGTCAGGGAGAACAGCAAACGGACGTCACCGCGTGAGGTGGCGAAATCCGGGCGCTTGAGCGGGACGGCAACCGAGAAGTCCCCCTGCAGCTTAGATCCGAGCACGGCCCGTATGCCGCCCCCGGCTGACCACAGCCGATCCGGGTTGAGCCCCTTGCGGCTGGGGTCCTCGTTCCAGGCCCAGGCCATGTCGGTGAAGACGTACGGCTGGATTACGGGTTTGTTGGCAGACTTTGGTGCAAGGCTGCCGTAGCGGATTTCAGCAGAAAGCCCGATGCCGCTGTCACCCAGAACCGCACCGGGATTGTAGCCCCGGCCGATCGAATACGTGCCGGCAGCAAACTCTTCGAAAGCCGGGAGAGCGTCGTCGCTCCACTGCGTTTCGGCAGCCAGCGCCACGGTCCAGTCTGGTGTGGGGCGGAACTCTGCTCCTACCTCTGCGCGGACCAGGAAAGGGGTGGAATCCGCCTCGATACGGCTTGGCGGGGCCTGACCTCCGACGATGCAACCGAGCGGATTGACGCGGCAATCGGGGCTGGCACCGAATATATCGATGCCGTGCCGGCCCTCGAGCGCAAACCGGAAACGCTTCCTTGGCTCATACGCCGAATAGCCATCCACGCGGGACACGCTCGCAGCATCGGTAAACTCGCCCGCAACCCGCGCAAACAATGTCCTGACCCGGTCCCTGGTCAGCAGGATCCTGTTCACGTCAACATCCTGATCGACATAGTCGAACCCGAAATCGGCCGCGACGCTGGCAGTCCGGCTGCGCCGCAAGGGATAGCTGGCCTGGATGGAGGCGAGCAGGGTTTCCGATTTGACATCGAAGCCGGGCAGGCCAATGTCTGGATTGGTCACGCTGTAGGTGACCGCACCGGCGAAGCGCAGGCCTTCCTTTCCTACCCTGAAATCGTGGCCCAGCTGGACTGTGTGCTGCTCTTCGAACTCCAGCGTAGAGAACAGCGCCATGGTAGTCCGGTCACCCATGCCGGTAATGTCATAGATCTCGCCGCGCAGCAGACCGCCAAACCGCCCGATCGCCCGCGAACCGTAGTTCTGGATATTGAGATCAAGCGAACCCCGCCGACGGATGACCGCAATCTCTCCGGTCAGGTCGCCGGGCGCGCCCCCTGCAGCTGGCCTGAGCGACAGGCGGACATCAACCCCTGGCAGGTCGTCCGCGAGCAGCAGATAACGCTCCGCGTCCCTGGTGTTGAACACCGGCTCATCTGTCAGCTGCTCAAGGTACGATGCGACGAGCCGCTCTGATGGTCCCGCCTCGCCACGCACCCGCAACGCGGTCAGGCGGCCGAACACCACCTGGAAATCCGCCACCCCGTCACTCAGGTTCTGCTCGGGAATTTCGACTGTCGCCAGATATCCTTGCTGCTGCAGCGCCGTGCTGGCCTTGGCGCGGATGTCGCACAGCGCGGCGAGCGGCAGCTCACGCCCCAGATAGCCTGCGTAACTGTCAGCCAGGGAAAGGCCCGGAACGCGATCGAGTCCGCCAAATGCAACGCCGGAAAGGGTGAGGCGGATGTCTGCGTATTCGGCCCGGTCCAAGGCACAGGGTGCCCGCTCCATCTGGCCATCGATCGTCAGCGTTGGGCCCTCCTGCGGGCGTATCTGACTGGGAGGGATGAGTTCATCGCGGGTCGGCGGAACCAACGCCGCGGGCACGGTTTGCGCACTGGCAGGCATCGTGGGTATGGCCAGAGCGATGCCCACCAGTGCGGTGGACAGCAGATGGCTCGATTTTGGATGGGCCACCCGTGGGCCTGTTGCCGCAGCCATGCTGCGCGACGCGGTAAATCCTGACAAGGTCGTCCCCCAACGCAAACCCCACTTCGCGCCCTGCGGCACGAAGCAATACTTGCGACCCTGTCACGGCTTTCCGGTTCGGCACCCCCCAAAGGCACCCCCAACTGCGGGCATCCGACTCCGGCTGCCCCCATCCCGCACTTAAGGAAATATAGGACTGTGAGGCGATTGCAAGGTTACCGTCTCATTTCTCGATTTTGCGGTAGGCGTATCCTGAATCGTCCGGGGGAATGCTGCCCGGCTATCGGCCCCGCTTCAGGATCTCGTCCATCTGTGCCTGCAGCACCGGGTCCCACTGAGCCTGCAACTCGCGCACCCGCGCGATCAGCGCCTCGTTCTCGTGGTAGGGGATATCGAGGCGATAATGCTCGGCAATCGACCGCATCGAGCTGCGATCCATGGCCTCGAAGGCGTCGGACATGGCCTGGGCCTGTTGACGGTCGATCCCGAGCGCCTGATAGGCAGACCGGCCCATGCGGACCGAGCTGTCATAGGTTTCGCGGATAATGTCGCGGCACCCGTAGGACCACAGCTCGAACACATGGTTGCGGTCGATCGCGCGGGCCGTGACGTGCAGGTTCGGGAAATTGGCGAGAGCGTACTTGACCAGCTTGTCGATCTGCTCCCGCTCGTCGAGCGCCACGACCAGCAATTTCGCCCGCTCGATCCCGGCCGCATGGAGCAGGTCAGGCCGGGTGGCATCGCCGAAGTAGCTGCGGAAGCCGAACTTGCGGACGATTTCGAGATGGGCGGAATCGTAGTCGATCACTGTGGTCTGGAACCCGCCGGCCTGCAGCATCCGGTCGACGATCCCGCCCATCCGCCCGCGCCCGGCGATGATGACCGGATGCTCTTCCTCGATCCTGTCCGCGTCCCGCGCCGCGCCGCCGCAGTACATCCGCGCGATGACCTTGTCATAGACGATGAACAGCAGCGGCGTGGCCAGCATGGTCAGCGCTACCACCAGCAGAAGGAGGTCGGCGAGGGGTTCGGCAAACACCGCGTTCGCCACCGCAAAGGCAATCAGGACGAAAGCAAACTCGCCCGCCTGGGCGAGCGAGAGCGCCACCAGCCACCCGGCTTCGCGCCGAATGTCCGCCAGGCGCGCAATCGCCAGCAGGATGAGCAATTTCGCCGCAATCACGACTGCGGCCCAGAACAGCACTTCGGTGTACCGCTCCGATGCCAGCACGAAGTCGATCCCTGCGCCGACCGTGATGAAGAACAGCCCCAGCAGCAGCCCCTTGAACGGTTCGACATCGGCTTCCAGTTCGTGCCGGTACTCGCTGTTGGCCAGCACCACCCCGGCGATGAAGGTGCCCAGCGCTGGCGACAGGCCGACGAAGGTCATCAGCAGGGCAATCCCGATTACGAAGGCCAGTGCAACGGCGGTAAACAGCTCACGCAGGCGTGCCGTGGCGATGAAGCGGAAGACCGGGCGGGTCAGGTAGTTGCCGATCAGAGCCACCAGGGCCACCGCGCCGACCGTGGTGACCCCCGCCAGCCAGCCCGGCATTCCCTCAGTCAGGGTCCATCCCCCGCCGTGGCCGTGCCCACCGCCGCTGCCGCCATTGTGCGCCAGACCGGCCAGTTCCGGCAGGGTCAGCAGCGGCAGCAGGGCGAGGATCGGGATGACCGCCACGTCCTGGAACAGCAACACCGAGAAGCTTGCTTCCCCGCCTTCGCTCCGGAGAAGGCCCTTCTCGGTCAGCGACTGGACCACGATCGCGGTGGACGAAAGCGCCAGCACCATGCCCACCGCCAGCGCCGTCTGCCACGCCTGGCCCCAGGCCAGCGCCACGGCTGCCAGCACCAGCGTGGATGCGACCACCTGGCCGCCGCCCAGCCCCAGCAGCCGCCCGCGCATGGCCCAGAGCTTCTTCGGCTCCATCTCCAGCCCGATCAGGAACAGCATCATCACCACACCGAACTCGGCGAAGACCTGCAGCGCTTCGATGTCGACCTTCAGCGCCAGCAGGAGCGGGCTGATCGCCATTCCTGCCAGCAGGTACCCCAGCACGGAGCCGAGCCCGAAGCGGGTGGCGAGTGGAACCGCGACGATACCCGCAACCAGGATCATGAAGGCGATCACGAGGAAGTCGGTCATGATCGCGCTCCCCCCTCGCCGCCGGCCCTAGAAGTGCAGTGCCCGCCCGTAGGCGCTGAGCACGCTTTCGTGCATCATCTCGCTCAGCGTCGGGTGCGGGAACACCGTCTGCATCAGCTCCGCCTGGGTTGTCTCCAGCGTCTTGCCGACAACGTAGCCCTGGATCAGCTCGGTCACTTCCGCGCCGATCATGTGCGCGCCGAGCAACTCGCCGGTCTGGGCGTCGAACACGGTCTTCACGAAGCCTTCCGCCTCACCCAGCGCGATTGCCTTGCCGTTGCCGATGAAGGGGAAGTTGCCGACCTTGACCGCGTAACCGGCTTCCTTCGCCTTGGCCTCGGTCAGGCCGACGCTTGCGATCTGCGGATGGCAGTAGGTGCAACCGGGGATGTTGCCCCGGTCGAGTGGATGCGGGTGGACATCCTTGTTGCCCAGCTCCTGCGCGATCGCCTCGGCGGCGGTCACGCCCTCGTGGCTCGCCTTGTGCGCCAGCCATGGGCCCGGGGTGCAGTCGCCGATGGCCCACAGGCCCTTGGTCATGGTCCGGCCATAGGGGTCGATCTGGATGAAGCCGCGGTCCATCTCCACCAGTGTGTCTAGGCCCAGGTTCTCGGTGTTGGGCACGATCCCGATGGCGACGATGCAGTGGCTGAACTCGGTCTCGCTGACCTTGCCGTCCTTTGCCTTGATCCTGGCCTTCACGCCCTTGTCGGAGACCTTCAGGTCTTCCACCCCGGCCCCGGTCATGATCGTCATGCCCTGCTTCACCAGGCTCTTCTCGAGGAAGGCGGAGACGTCTGCGTCCTCCACCGGCACGACCCGGTCGAGCATCTCCACCACGGTCACATCCGCGCCCATGTCGTTGTAGAAGCTGGCGAACTCGATCCCGATCGCGCCGCTGCCGATCACCAGCAGCTTCGTGGGCATCTCGGGCGGGGTCATCGCAGTGCGATAGGTCCACACCCGCTTGCCGTCCGCCGGGGCAAAGGGCAGGTCGCGCGCGCGGGCGCCGGTGGCGACGATCACGTGCTTGGCGGTGAGCGTCTCTTCACCCTTGTCGCTCTTCACCGTCAGGCTGGTCGGGCCGGTCAGCGTGCCCTCGCCCATATGGACGGTGATCCTGTTCTTCTTCATCAGGTGGGTGACGCCCTGGTTGAGCTGCCTGGCCACCCCGCGGCTGCGCTTCACCACCGCCTCCAGGTCCGCCTCGATCGTTCCCGCCACCATCAGGCCATAGGCGCTGGCATGGTCCATGTAGTGCTTGATCTCGGCACTGCGCAGCAGCGCCTTGGTCGGGATGCAGCCCCAGTTGAGGCAGATCCCGCCGAGCAGCTCGCGCTCCACAATCGCGGTCTTCAGCCCCAGCTGCGCGCAGCGGATCGCCGCGACGTAGCCGCCGGGGCCGCTTCCGAGCACGATTACGTCGTATTGGTCAGCCATGGTTCGTCTCACTCAGCCTTCGTTTGGTCGCAGACATGGACCACTTGTTACACAGTCCTGGCGAAGAAAAGTTGCCCGCTCGCGGGGGTGGAGAATGCGGGGGTGCGGTGAAGAGGATCGCGAAGGCCATGCCCCGCTTTTGCACATTTCCACCCCGCCAATCGGTGCGACCGAAGTGCGGACCACAACCGCCGCTCCGCCTCAGTCGGCGCTTTGCGCATCCGCTTGGCGAGGCCGAGCAAGTCGCGCTCGCCCCCTCTCCTTCCCACCGCTGCGCGGCGGGCCCCTTCCTCTCCCGCAAGGGGAGAGGAGTTATCTTTCTTCCCCCTCTCCCCTCGCGGGAGAGGGCCGGGGAGAGGGGGTTGCAACCCGTCAACCACGTGCAACCCCATCTACCGCGCGCGGACGGTCATTCTCGTCGAGCAGGACGAACTTGAAGGTGCCTTGCGCCACTTTGGTCTCCGCTTCACCGTTACGCTCGCGCCCCACGGCTTCGGCGGCGATGGTGAGCGAGGTGGTGCCGGTGGCGGTCACTTCGCAATAGACGCTCAGTTCATCGCCAACCTGCATCGCGCCGGGAAAGGTGAAGTCGCTCGCGTGGACCACCACCGCCTTGCCCCGCCCCGTGCGGCTGGCGAGCGAGCCTGCGCCCAGCGCCATCTGGCTCATCAACCACCCGCCGAACACCCCACCATAGGGGTTGAGGTCGGTCGGCATGGCCGTGACCCGGATCTGAGGGAAGCGCGTGGCATTAGAGGGGCATTCGGAAATCAAATCTGCCGGTTCGATGCAAAGTGCAGCTGACAGCTTTTTTATCATACTATGCGTCAGGTCTCGCTCTCCGCGCTCCAAGTAGTAAATGTGTTGGTCTGAAACTCCGGCCATTTCGGCAAGCGATTTGCGAGTCAACTTCTTGACTTCGCGCCAGTATCTCAACGAACTGTTAGGTTGGTCCGCCAATTCAAACCACCAGCCCCATCGGGTTCTCCACCAACTGCTGGAATGCCTGCATCAGCGCCGCGCCATCCGCACCATCAATCGCGCGGTGATCAAACGAACCCGTCGCGCTCATCACGGTGGCGACGCCGAGTTCGCCGTCGATCACCCACGGGCGCTGTTCGCCGGCGCCGACCGCGAGGATCATCGCCTGCGGCGGGTTGATCACCGCGTCGAACTGCTTGGTGCCGAACATGCCGAGGTTGGAGAGGCTGGCGGTGCCGCCCTGGTATTCGTGCGGCTGGAGCTTGCCGTCCTTGGCCTTGGCCGCCAGTTCCTTCATTTCGGTGCTGATCTGGGCCAGCCCCTTGCGGCCCGCGTCGCGGATGATCGGCGTGATCAGGCCGCTGGGCGCTGCGACTGCGACGGAGATATCCTGCCGCGAATAGCTGAACAGCTCGTCGCCTTGGAAGCTGACGTTGCACTTGGGCACCCGGGCCAGTGCGCGGGCAAGCGCCTTGATCAGCAGGTCGTTGACCGACAGCTTGACCCCGTCCGGCTCCAGTGACGCGTTGAGCTGGCTGCGCAGCTTGAGCAGCGCATCAAGGCGCACGTCCACGGTGAGGTAGATATGCGGGATGGTCTGCTTGGCTTCGGTCAGGCGGCGCGCGATGACCTTGCGCACGTTGTTGAGCTTCTGCGCTTCGTAAGGCGCATCGAGATCGCCGCCGAGCTGCGCCACCTTTACAGGCGCGGAAGCGCTTGCGGAGGCTGGGGCCGCAGTCGACTGCGCGCTAACGCCTGAGGTCCCCGCCTGCGCGGGGACACGCACGGCTTCGGCCAGGTCCGCCTTGACGATCCGGCCATTGGGGCCGCTGCCCTTGAGCGTGGAGAGGTCGATCCCCTCCTGTGCGGCGATCCGCTTGGCGAGGGGGGAGGCGATGACTCTTGCTCCATCTGAGTGAGCCCCTGCCGAGGCGGGGGCCGCAGTCGGTTGCGCGCCGACGCCTGAGGCCGCCGCCTGCGCGGGGGCTCTGGATGACGAGGCAGGCGCGCCCTCGACATCTTCCTTGGTGATCTTGCCGCCCGGGCCGGTGCCGGTGATCGAGGCGAGGTCCACGCCTTTCTCTTCCGCCAGCTTGCGCGCCGAGGGTGTGGCGGCGGGACCGGCCGAAGCAGGAGCAGCGGCTGGTGCAGGCTCAGGAGAAGCGGCTGGTGCCTCGCTCGCTGCGGCGGAACTATCCTCGCCCTCGCCAGCCAGCAGAGCAATCACCGTGCCGACTTTCACGCCCTCGGTGCCTTCCGGCACTTCGATCTTGGTGATCACGCCTTCGTCGACCGCCTCGAACTCCATCGTCGCCTTGTCGGTCTCGATCTCGGCCATGATGTCGCCGGAGCGGACCGTGTCGCCTTCCTTGACCAGCCAGCGGGCCAGGGTGCCCTCTTCCATGGTCGGCGAAAGGGCGGGCATCTTGATCGGTGTCGGCATGATGGTGGCAGAGTCCCTCTGTCTTACGTAGCGTCATTCTCTGGCCAATCCGGCGGCCAAGGGCAAGGTTCTTGCGCCGAATACGATTTCAGCGGATAGCGGGCCGGGGATAAGGGATTTTCCGGGGGACTTACGAAAAGCCGATGCGCGTTTACCTCGTAATTCTGGATGAAACCGACGAAGGGCGCAAGGCGCTGCACTTCGCCAGCCGGCGCGCTGCGGCGAGCGGCGGGGCGGTCCATATCCTCGCGCTGGTGCAGCCGCAGAGCTTCAACGCCTTCGGTGCTGTGCAGGCCACGATCGAGCAGGAAGCGCGTGACCGGGCCGAAGTTCTGGCGAGCGCGGCAGCGGGCAACCTGTTCTCCGAAAGCGGCAAGATGCCGACCATCTCGGTGCGGGTGGGCGAAGGGCAGGCGGTGATCAAGGCCTACCTGGCTGACCATCCCGAAGTGGCCGCGCTGGTGCTGGGCGCCGCGCCCGATGGCACGCCGGGCCCGCTGGTGACGCACTTCTCCGCTCATTCGGGCACTCTGCCCTGCCCGCTCTATGTCGTGCCCGGCACGCTGAGCGACGCCGATCTGGAGCGGCTGGCCTAGCGCTTCTTGCCCTGGTGGCGGATATTGCCGGGGCGGCCCCGTTTTCCCACCGGCGGCTTGCCCGACGGCGGCCTGCCGCTGGGCCCGCCAGCGGGCCTGCCACCGGGCCTGCCTCTGGGCTTGGCCGCGATCCGTTCCCCGCGCGGTTCGATCCGGCCTTCGCTGTCGGGCAGCTCGAACTTGAGCGCGCCGGTCAGCGGGTTGGCTTCGCCCAGTCGCAGCTTGAGCCGGTCGCCCACCGCGTAGCGGGTGCCGCTGTCCGCGCCCACCAGCATCCGGGCCGCCTCGTCATAGCGGTAATACTCGTTGCCCAGCGTGGTGACCGGGACCAGCCCGTCGCCGCCCAGCGCCTCGATCGTGGCGAAGAAGCCGAAGCTCTGCACCCCGGTGATGCGGGTGTCGAACACCTCGCCCACACGCCCGGCCAGCCAGGCGGCGACATAGCGGTCAATCGTATCGCGCTCGGCCTCCATCGCGCGGCGTTCAGCGGCGCTGATCGCTTCGGAGACCTTGGACAGGTCCTCCCGGTCACGGTCCGACAGGCCGGTTGACTCCGGGATCGGCGGCTTCGGTTTCGGCTGCTCCAGCTTGAAGGCATCGACCAGCGCGCGGTGGACCAGCAGATCGGCATAGCGGCGGATCGGCGAAGTGAAATGCGCGTAACTCGCCAGCGCCAGCCCGAAGTGCCCGGCATTGGCGGGGCCGTAATAGGCCTGGGTCTGGCTGCGCAGGACGGCTTCCATCACCTGCGCCTTTTCCGCCTCGTCGGTCACGTCCTTGAGCATGCGGTTGAACAGCCCCGGCGTGATCACCTGCCCAAGCGCCATCGAATGGCCGAAGGTCTTGAGGTAATCGCGCAAGGCGACCAGCTTCTCCCGCCCCGGCGTCTCGTGGATCCGATAGACGACCGGCGCAGTCTTGCTTTCGAGCGCCTTGGCCGCCGCGACGTTGGCCGCGATCATGAAATCCTCGACCACCCTGTGCGCATCGAGCCGCTCGCGCACCGCGACGGAATCGATCCGGCCCTGCTCGTCCAGCACCACGCGCCGCTCTGGCAGTTCCAGCTCCAGCGGATCGCGCGCGGCCCGGTCAGCAGCGAGCAGCTTCCACGCGCCCCACAGGTTCGTGAGGTGTTCGGGTGCCTCGCCCGCATCGACCTGCGCCTGCGCATCCTCGTAGGCGATGTTGCCGGCAATCCGCACCAGTGCGCGGGTGAAGCGGAACTTGGTCACCTTGCCTTCCGGCGAAATGCGCAGGTGGCAGGCCATCGCCGCGCGGTCCTCGCCCTGCTTCAGCGAGCAGACGTCGGCGCTGAGCACTTCAGGCAGCATCGGCACCACCCGGTCAGGGAAATAGACCGAGTTGCCGCGCTTCCTTGCCTCGCGGTCGATCGCGCTGCCGGGGCGGACGTAGAAGCTGACATCGGCGATGGCGACAATCGCGCGGTAACCGCCTTCGCCATCGGGCTGGGCCCAGATCGCGTCATCGTGGTCACGCGCGTCGGCGGGATCGATGGCGACGATCGGCAGCCCGCGCAGGTCTTCGCGGGTCTCGGCGCTGAGCGGCAGTTTCGCGGCCAGCGCGGCTTCTTCCAGCGTGCCTTCGGGCCAGACATGCGGGATGCCGTGCTTGGCAATGGCGATCAGGCTGAAGCTCTTCGGCAGGAGCGGGTCGCCCAGCACCTCGACCACCTTGACCCCGGCGCGGGGGCTGCGGCCGGCCGGTTCGGCCATGACGAGCTGGCCTTCTTCCGCTCCGCCAAGGTCGGCAATCGGACTCGACTGGCGCACCCGCTTGTCGACCGGCGCGAGCCAGCCCTTGCCGGTCCGGTCGATCTCGACCACGCCCATCAGGCCTTCGGTGCGGGCGGGCAGCTTCTTCATCGGGTGGGCGATCCAGCCCTTGCCCGCCTCCTCCGTGCGCGCCAGCACCCGGTCACCCACCTTGAGCGCGGCGATCCGCCCCGGCCCTTTGCGCTGCTCGATCACCCGCAGGCGCGGCGGCGGCACGGCATCTTCCGGGGTCCAGGCATCGGGAATGGCGAAGGCTTCGCCATCGTCGATCTCCAGCACGCGCAGCACGGTGACCTTGGGCACCCCGCCCATGCGGTGATAGGCGGTTTTCTTGCCGTCGATCAGACCTTCCTCGGCCATGTCCTTGAGCAGCTTCTTGAGCGCGATCTTCTCCTGCCCCTTGAGGCCGAACGCCTTGGCGATCTCGCGCTTGCCGACGACACCGTTGGCAGTCTGGATGAACTGGAGCACCTGGTCCGTGGTGGGGAGGCCGGGTGCGGGTCTGCTAGCTGGGCGTTTCGCCATCGTTTCTGCCTATGCGTCCCGTGCGCTGGTGTCGAGCGGTCAAACGCGCGAAGCACCGCTTCGTTTCGCCCGCCAGCAGAGCGAAAGCGGAAGGTTTCCGTTACGTCAGGAAGCAGGCGCGGCAGGAATGGGTGCAAAGGCCCCGGCCGGCACACCGCTGGAAACAGGACTGCACAGGTCGTCAGCGGAACAGGCGCTGACGCCGAAGATCCAGTCGTCACCCCGTACCCCGGCAAGGATCGCGGCATAGTGCGGCGCCGGGCCGGCGTCGTCGGCACCCACAGCCGGGATGCGCATGACCGGTTCAGGCCACCAGGCCGGCTCATCCGTGCGCCGCTGCCAGATGACATAGGTCTGCGCTCCGGCGACGGCATCCCACGACACTTCGGTGTCGGTACTCACCGCTGCTGCCACCTTGACGGCGGGCGGCATGGGTGTGCGGGTGAGCCGGGCCAGCGCGCGGACATTGAGCTGGGTCACCTTGGCGAGATAGTCAAAGTCCATCTCGTCCACGGTGTCGCCATAGGTCACACCGTCTTCATCGCGCAGATCCTGGTGCTGGTGGTCATAGTCCTCCACCGCCACGGAGAAACGGATTGCGGGATAACCCTTTTCGAGGAAGGGGATCTGGTCCCCACCCCGCCCCATCCGGTCGGTCCGCCAGATCTGGCGCACATCGAGACCGGACGGAAACTCCCCCGCCAGCCCGTCGAGCCAGCGCGACAGGTTGCGCCCGGGGCTGTCGTTCTCGCCCCCGTTGCGGCGCTGGTCGGCGCGCAGGGCGTCGGTCAGGTCGGCGCGCGGCCCTTCGGAAAAGACGCGCACGTGCACCGGGTCGCAATAGCCATCCGACCCGCAGGAATTGCCCACGATATCATTGTTGAGCACGGCCTTGACCTGCCAGCCCTGCTCCGCGGCATAATCCGCCAGCAGGCGGCCGCCATGCAGCCCCTGCTCCTCGCCGGAAAGCAGCGCATAGACGATCGTGGTCGGGTGCTTCTGGCGGGACAGCGCGCGCGCAGCCTCGATCACCAGCGCCGTGCCGGACCCGTCATCGTTGGCACCGGGCGCATCGCTGGTGAAATCCATCACATCGGTAACACGGCTGTCGATATGGCCCTGGACGATCACCACTTCGTTGGGCCGCTCTGTGCCGCGCTGGATTGCCACCACGTTGCGCAAGCGGGTCGGCTGCGGGATGCGGGCCCCCTCTACCAGGCGTTCCGGCACGACCACTTCAAGGCAACCCCCGCATTGCGCCGAAATGCCCTGGAAGGTCGCTTCGCCCCACCGGATCGACGCGCCGATCCCGCGCGTGGGATGGTCCTGTTCCGACAGGGTATGCCGGGTGCCGAATGCAACCAGCCGCTCGACATCGGCGCGCAGACGCTCAGCCGAGACGGTTGCGGCGGGATCGTCCTGCGCGGCGGCAGGCGCGGCCAGAGCTGCAAGGGCGGTGAACGGGAGAAAGAAATGTTTCATTCCCCCTTGGTGCCGCCTCGCAGACCGAAACTCAATAGGCGCGTGCCACGAGAATTCTCTCCACTGCCGGATCGCCCGTAAACAGGCAGGCCCCGTCAGCCGGAAGCGCACCCCTGGGCACGTTCCGGACCGTCAGCTTCAGAGCCTTGAGGCGCTCGACCACGGCATCCAGGGCTGCGCCGGTCGGCTTCGACCACTGCACTTCGACCCAGCCGGGATATTTGCCCGAATTCTCGAAGTGGTCCGCCAGGGCCTCCATGGTGGTCACATCGCGGCGGATGTTGCTGTCACGCCGCAAGCGGGCCTGCTCGAACAGGATATGCTGGATATTCTCCAGCACGGCGCCGATCCCGCTGGCGCATTCCTCGCGGGAAGGTGCGGTGAAGGCCGGCTTGCCGGTCGCTTCGTCCCACAGGGCGTCGCGGCGCAACTGGCTGACCACGCCATTATCCATGTCCCGTCCGCCGACCTCGATGACAACCGGCGCACCCTTGCGCACCCAGTCCCACCGCTTGGCCGCCGCCTTGCCGGGCTTGACGTCCAGCAGCACGCGAACCTTTTCGCCCAGTGCAGACTGCGCGGCGATGGAGGCGCGCAACTGCTCGCAATAGGCGATCAGCTCGGCATCTTCAGGCTTGTCGCGCAGCATCGGCAGGATGATCACCTGCCACGGCGCGATGGCAGGCGGCACGCGCAGCCCGTCATCATCGCCGTGGGTCATGATGATCCCGCCGATCAGGCGGGTGGACACGCCCCAGCTGGTGGTGTGGCACAGCGTCTGCTGGCCTTCCCGGTCCTGGTACTTGATCCCCGCCGCATGGGCGAAGTTGGTGCCCAGGTAATGGCTGGTGCCGGCCTGCAGCGCCTTGCCATCCTGCATCATCGCCTCGATCGACCAGGTCTCGACCGCGCCGGGGAAGCGCTCGTTCTCCGGCTTTTCCCCCGCGATGACCGGCAGGGCCAGGTCTTCCTCGGCGCAGGCGCGGTACATTTCCAGCGCGCGGTGGGTTTCTTCCAGCGCGCCCTCACGGTCTTCGTGGGCGGTATGCCCTTCCTGCCACAGGAACTCGGTCGTGCGCAGGAACATCCGCGTGCGCATTTCCCAGCGGACCACGTTGGCCCACTGGTTGGTCAGCAGCGGCAGATCACGCCACGACTGGACCCAGCGCGCCATGGCATCGCCGATAATCGTTTCGGATGTGGGGCGCACCACCAGCGGCTCTTCCAGTCTGGCTTCGGGATCGGGGATCAGCCCGCCCTTGCCATCGGAAATCAGCCGGTGGTGGGTGACAACCGCCATTTCCTTGGCGAAGCCTTCGACATGAGCCGCCTCGCGCTCGAAATTGGCGAGCGGGATAAACAGCGGGAAGTAGCAGTTCTGCACGCCCGCCGCCTTGATCCGGTCATCCATCAGGCGCTGGATGCGTTCCCAGATACCGTAGCCCCAGGGCTTGATCACCATGCAACCGCGCACCCCCGATTCCTCGGCAAGGTCGGCGGCGGAGATGACCTCCTGATACCATTGGGCAAAGTCATCGGCGCGCTTGCTGGTCAGCGCATGGCGGATCTGGGACACTGGTGGGTTTTCCGTACGATAAGAAGGAGAGTTACTTGCTCAGCTCGTCGAGCTTTTTCTGCATCGCGGCCATCTGTTCGCGCAGGGCGGCGATCTCGTCATCCTGGGCCGGCTTCTGCCCGGCGAGCGGCTCTTGCGGGCGCTGCCGGGAGTTGGGCAGGAAGGCTTCGCCCATGGCCTTCATCATGGCCATGTTGGTTTCGGCGATCTTGGCCAGCGGGTTGTTGGCGAGACCTTCGCGGAACGCGCCTTGCAGTTCCTCGCGGTTCTTGCGGAAGTTGGCCATGCTGGCCTCAAGGTAGCTCGGCATCAGCGACTGCATCGAATTGCCGTACATCGAGATCAGATCACGCAGGAAGCTGACCGGCAGCATCTGGGTGCCGCTGGCCTCTTCATCCATGATGATCTGGGTCAGGATCGAATGGGTGATGTCCTCGCCCGTCTTGGCGTCGACGACCTGGAAATCGACCCCTTCGCGGGTCATGCGGGCGAGATCGTCCAACGTGATGTAGCTGGAGGTACCCGTGTTGTAGAGCCGACGGTTGGCGTATTTCTTGATGATGATCGGATCGCCGGGCTTGGTATCGCGCTTGGACATGGGGGAAGCTTTCGGGAATGCTGCAATGCGTTGTGCACATTAGCAGGCGCAGCATGTGCAGCGCAACATGGGCACAGAATAAACTAGCGGGCGAACCGTTTGCCGAGAACCGTGAGGAGTTCGTATTGTGAAAGGCCGGAGGCGGCCGATGCTTGCGGCAGATCGTACGGGACATCGAGCCAGTCCCCTTCGCGCAGGTCCGGCGCGGCGGTGGCGTCAACCACCACCATGTCCATCGAAACCCGCCCCAGCAGCGGCAGAGTGGCCCCCTGAAGGGCAAGTCCGCCCTTCCCGCCCCAGCACCGCAGGAACCCGTCTGCATAGCCCAGCGAGACGACTGCAACGGGCATCGGCCGGTCCGCCACGAAGGTCGCATTATAGCCGACGCTGTCACCCGCCGAGAGCTGCCGTCGCTGGATCACAGCCGCCTGCGGGAATGCGACCTGCCGGATGTGCCCTGCCAGCGCGCCGGTGGGCACGCCGCCGTAGAGCGACAAGCCCGGCCTGGTCAGGTCGAAATGGTAATCGCTGCCCAGGGCAATGCCCGCACTGTTGGCCATGCTGCGCGCCCTCGCCGGGACAAGCGCGGCAGCCGCCCGGAAGTGCGCCAATTGGCGGGCATTCATCGGGCTGTCCTCATCGGCGCAGGCGAGGTGTGACATCAGGGTGCCGACCTTGAGCGCCGCGATCGCGGGGTCTCCCAGTTCGTCGGTGGAGACGCCCAGCCGGTTGATCCCGGTATCGACCATCAGGTCGCACTCCCCGCCACCGGCAGAGGCCCACATCTGAGCCTGATGGATGCTGTTGATGACCGGCCTTAAGCCCACGGCTGCCGCATATTCGGCTTCCTGCGCAGTGACGGGACCGTGGAGCACCGACACCTGCTGCGGCGGCACATGACGCAGAACCGCCGGTGCTTCAGACCAGTGAGCGATGAAGTAACGCTCCACCCCCGCATCGCGCAAGGCCGGCACGCATTGGTCAACCCCGAGGCCGTAGCAATCAGCCTTGACCGCCGCCCCTGCCTGGGCGCGCCCCGACATCCGGTCCAGCGCCCGCCAGTTGGCCGCCAGCGCCTCTGTGTCCAGGCGGAGCCGCAGGGTTGGCGGAGGCTGCTCAGGCATCGTCGGCAAAGTCACGCGGCGGTCCGTCCGGAATGCCCCACCACGCCACCAAGAGGCCGAACGCGACCACCGCCCACGTGTACCACAGGCCGGAATAGATATCTCCGGTGCTCGCCACGATCACGCCCGCGATCAGCGGCAGGAACCCGCCAAGATAGCCCGCGCCGATGTGGTAGGGGATCGACATCGAGCTGTAGCGGATGGTGGGCGGGAACATCTCTGATAGCAGGGCCGCCACCGAGCCGTAGGTAAGTGCCGACAGCATCCCCAGTCCCAGCAGGATGGCGACAATGCCGACTATTGCTGCGGCGGATGGCCGCTGCTTGGAGAAGTCGAATCCGTACTCTCCCAGCGCCGCCCGGATGCCGTCGCGTCGGGCCGCGCCGTCGTCGAACCATTCGGGCGGGAGGGCGATGGCGTTACCGCCCGCCGCCAGCGAAAGAGTGGCTCCCTCGGTCAGGGTATAGGGGACACCGGCAGCGGTCAGCACTTCCAGCACCTTGCCGCAGTCGGTCTGTTCGCGGTCAAACATGTCGGCGAAAGGATCGGTCACGCATTGCGGCCCGGCGACGGTGATCGGCATCCGCTCGGCGGCACGCTCGATCCCGGGATTTGCCAGGGAGCCCAGCCCCCAGAAGGCCGGGAACAGCAAGAGCAGCGTCAGCACCGCGCCGATGATGATCGGCTTCTTGCGCCCCACCTTGTCGGACCATCTGCCAACCACGAGATAGAACGTCATCACGATCAACCCGGAGACGAACAGGATCAGTTCAACCGTCAGGTCATCGACATGCATCGGCCCGCGCAGGAAGCTCATGCCGGAGAAGAACGCGGTGTACCAGATCGTCGTCAGGATGCCGGTGATGCCGAACAGGGCGACGAAGATGCGCTTCTTGTTGCCGGGATAGGTGAAGCTTTCGACGAAGGGATTGCCCGAAATCCTCCCTTCCGCCTTCATCGCCTGGAACACCGGGCTTTCCGACAGTTTGAGGCGCATCCACAGCGAAATGCCAAGCAGGATGATCGACAGCAGGAACGGCACGCGCCATCCCCAGGCGTTGAAATCGTCCTCGGGGATCAGGAACCGGCAGGCCAGCACCACGGCAATCGAAAGCACGAACCCGCCCGCCACACTCGCCTGGATGAAGCTGGTGTAATAGCCGCGCTTTTCCGGTGGCGAATGTTCCGCCACGTAAATCGCCGCGCCGCCGTATTCGCCGCCCAGCGCAAGGCCTTGCAGGATACGCAGGAAGATCACGATGATCGGTGCGGCAATCCCGATGGTATCGACCGTGGGGATCATGCCGACCCCGGCGGTGGCTATCCCCATCAGGGTGACGGTGACGAGGAAGGTGTACTTGCGCCCCAGCTTGTCACCCAGGTAGCCGAACAGGATTGCGCCAATCGGCCGGAAGGCGAACCCGACCGCGAAGGTCGACCAGACCAGCAGCAGGCCCAGCGTTTCGTTGTCGGTCTCGTAGAAGGCATCCTTCAGGATGTAGGCCAGCGTGCCGTAGATGAAGAAGTCATACCATTCGAAAATGGTGCCGGCTGAACTCGCGCCGATGACCAGGCGAATTTCCTTGTCGCTCGGCTCTCTCAAAGCGGCAGATCCCGGCTCAGCCATAGTGTGCAGACTCCCCTCTGTGCAGGGCCTGCCTCTAACCCGCAGGAACGGCCTTGCCTAGCGCCTGCTGAGCCGCCTTCCATGGCAGCAGGATCGCCCCGTGGCGCGCCGGAAAGGCCCGCGCGCCCGACAGCAGGTCAAGCCCCGGCCAGTCGGGCAAGGCGCCATCCTGTTCGAGCCATCCGGCCAGCTGGTCGAGGGTGCGTTCAATCTCCACTATTCCGGTTCCGGCGGCAGAGCGGGCAAACAGCGCCGCTGCGGCCTGGCCGACGGCGCAGGCGCGCACCTGCATGCCGACGTGTTCGATCAGACCGCTACCATCGGGGAGGAGGCTGACCTCGACCGCACTGCCGCACGTGCGCGAGCGCGCTTCCCCGTGCAGCGCGGGCGCAGGCAGAGTGGGATAGCTCGCCAGACTGACTGCGAGTGCGAGGATATCCGGCGTGTAAAGCTTTGCGGCAGAGGTGGCTGGCATCAGTTCCCGGCAGCAGCCTGTGCCGCCGCTTCCGCGTCCGCTTCGGCCTGCAATTCCGCCCGCCGTTCGGCAATCAGTTGGACCATGTCTTTCGAGGCGGCATTGATGACCGGATACGTCCGGGCCGTGGTGATCCAGTCAGGCCGGCCCTGATAGCCCCAGATCGTATCATAGCCGAGCACAAGCACGGAAAAGGCCAGCACGGCTACGATGGTTCCCTTGATCGCCCCGAACCCGAACCCGAGCACCCGGTCAATCGGTCCAAGCATCGATGAACGGGAAGTCTCACCCATCCGTCCGGCGATCAGCTTCATCCCCGCATAAGGGATGAGGAGCAGCAGGGCGAAGGCCAGCAACCCGCTGGTCGTTTCGCCGCCCACCTGTTCAAGCAGGAACTCGTAGAGATCCGTATGGAGATACCGGATTGCCAGGACCGCCAGAATCCAGGCGGCGAGCGACAGGACCTCCTGCACGAACCCGCGCAGGAAACCGCCAACCGCCGCTACACCGACGACGAAAAGGACAATAAGATCGAAACCGCTCATAGGGCTCCGGCAATTATGGGTTCGACATCACCCGGTCAACGAGATTGGCCAATTGCTTGAGCCCCCGGTAGTTAAGACCGGGTGAATGGCCGGTGGTATCCTCCGGGCCGTACCCCGTCTCGAAACCGAGCTTGCCCGCTTCGCGCAACCGCAGCGCCCCGTGCGCGACCGGGCGAATTTCTCCGGCCAGCGAGACCTCGCCGAACCATACCGAACGCAGGTCAAGCGGCCGGTCCGCCAGCGCGGAAACAAGCGCGGCGGCCACGGCCAGGTCAGCCGCCGGATCGCTCAGCCGGTAACCACCTGCCACGTTGAGATAGACTTCGGCAGAACTGAAACTCAGCCCGCAGCGCGCCTCGAGCACGGCCAGCAGCATGGCCATACGCCCATTGTCCCACCCGACCACGGCGCGGCGCGGCGTCGCCCCGGACTGGAGCCGCACGATCAGCGCCTGGATTTCTACCAGCACCGGCCGGGTGCCTTCCAGCGCCGGAAAGACTGCACTTCCCGCCAACGGTGTCTCGCGGCCTGAGAGGAACAACATGGACGGGTTGCCGACTTCGGCCAGTCCCTGCCCTTCCATTGCGAAGACACCGATCTCGTCCACCGGGCCGAACCGGTTCTTGAGACTGCGCAGGATCCGGTACTGGTGGCTGCGCTCCCCCTCAAAGCTCATCACCACGTCAACCATGTGTTCCAGCACCCGCGGCCCGGCGATCGAACCGTCCTTGGTCACATGCCCGACCAGCACCAGCGCGGCACCGCTTTCCTTGGCATAGCGGATCAGTTCGAACGCGCAGCCGCGCACCTGGCTTACCGTCCCCGGCGCGCCTTCGATGGTGTCGGAATACATGGTCTGGATCGAATCGATCACCAGCAGAGCGGGCGCGTCCATCGCCCCCAGCGTGGTCAGGATGTCACGCACGGAGGTTGCCGCCGCCAGTTGCACCGGCGCATCGGCCAGCCCCAGCCGCTCCGCCCGCAGCCGCACCTGGCCCGATGCTTCCTCGCCGCTGATATAGACCGTCTGCCCGCCGCTCCGGGCAATTCTGGCCGCCGCCTGCAACAGCAGGGTGGATTTGCCGATTCCCGGATCCCCCCCCATCAGGATGGCCGATCCCGGCACCAGACCGCCGCCCAGCGCCCGGTCGAATTCGGCCAGCCCCGTAGAGCGTCGGACCAGCGGCACCCCCGGTGCATCGAGCGCCACGAACTGCACCGGGCGGCCACCGGCGGAAAGATCATGTTTCTGCGAAAACACGGTGGCCGGAGCATCCTCCACCAGCGTGTTCCACTCCGCGCAATCGGCGCACTGCCCCTGCCAGCGGTGAGACACGCTGCCACAGGCCTGGCAGATATAGCGCTTCTTGGTCTTGGCCATCACCGCGATGTAATCGGAACATTAGTGGAACGCAATTGCCAAAGGCGGCTATCCCCGCCACAAGTGCATGATGCGCCAGAAGGAACTGCGGTTAGCCCTTGTCTGCTACGGCGGCGTCAGCCTCGCGGTCTACATGCACGGGGTGACCAAGGAGATCTGGAAGCTGGCCCGTGCCAGCAAGGCATTCCATGCCGGATTGCCCCGCGCTTCGGGGGTGCAGGGCGTTTACCGGGACCTGCTGGGCCATATCGAGACCCGAGATGGCCTGCGCTTGCGGGTTCTGCCCGATGTGCTCACCGGGGCCAGCGCGGGCGGGATCAACGCGGTCTTCCTCGCGCAGGCGATCCATTCCGGGCAATCGCTAGAACCCCTCACGGACATGTGGCTGAAGAATGCCGATGTGGACCGGTTGATGGCGCCCGACGCCCGGCCCCTGTGGCGCTTTGCCAAGCTGTGGGCACAGCCGGCCATTTCGTGGTTCCTGCGCCGGCCGGGCAATGTGGTGTCTGAAACGGTCTCGCCCGAAACCCGGGCCGAAGTGCGGCGCAAGGTTGCCCACTTCATGCGCGGGCGCTGGTTTGAACCGCCCTTCTCTGGCCAGGGGTTCGCCGCCCTGCTGCACGAGGCCCTGCTGGCCATGGCACAGGAACCGGCCGAGGCGCCCCTGCTGCCGCCCGGCCATCCGATCGACCTCTATGTCACGGCGACCGACTTTCACGGCCACAGCGAACGGCTGCGCCTGAACAGCCCGCCAGTGGTGGAAGAGAGCGAGCATCGCCTGCCGATCAGTTTCCGCACCGAAACGCCGGCCGAGTGGGGATTGCCGCTTGCCGATCCGCTTGAACTGACACTGGCTGCCCGGGCCACGGCCAGCTTTCCCGGCGCATTCCCGCCTGCGCGGATCAGCGAGATTGACACTCTGGCCGGGCAGCACGGCTCACGCTGGCAGGGGCGAGAGGCATTTCTGGCCCGGATCATGCCCGGGCACATCAAGGCGGGCAGTATCGAGCAACTGGCGCTGATCGACGGGTCTGTGCTGGTCAACAAGCCGTTCGATGGCGCCCTGGCGGCGCTGCACGGCCGCCCGGCGCAGCGCGAGGTTGACCGGCGGTTCGTCTATATCGATCCCAGGCCTGACCGGCAGGCGGCACAAGCCGAGGCTGGCGAGCGGCCAATCGGGTTCTTCGGGGCAATTTTCGGCGCGCTCTCGACCATTCCGCGCGAACAGCCGATCCGTGACAACCTCCACGCGCTGGAGCAGCAATCGCGCGAGGCCGAACGGCTGCGCCGCATGGTCGCTGCCCTGCGCCCGGAAGTCGAAAGCGCGGTCGAGCGGCTGTTCGGGCGCACCCTGTTCCTTGACCGGCCCACATCGCGCCGGCTTTCCGCGTGGCGGGGCAAGGCGCAGGTGGCAGCGGCAGAGCGGGCCGGTTTTGCCTTCCAGTCCTATGCCCAGGCCAAGTTCACCGGGATCGTCGAGCAACTGGCCGCAATGATCCATCGCGCCGCGCCGGGCCTCGATCTGCCCGACGCCCATCCGATTGCCGTGCGGCTGCGAACCGAGCTTGAGCATCGCGGGCTGGCCAGCCTGAGTACACCGTCGGGCAGCGCCAGCGACGAGGCAATCGCGTTTTTCCGGGCGCATGATGTCGGCTTCCGTATTCGCCGCCTGCGCCTGCTGGCGCGGCGCCTTGCGCGGGACTGGGATGCCGACCCGGACCTTGACGATCTGGCCGTGGATCAGGCGCGCGATGCGATCTACTCCATCCTGGCGCTCTACCACGAACCGGACGACATGGCGCGGCTGGGGCCCGATTTTTCGGATGCGGCGGCTCATGTGATGGACAATCCCGGCGGGGTGCTCGACCTGCTGGCGGCCCGGCGACTGCTGCCCGAAACCGACACTCTGGCGGAAGAGCGGATGGCGCTGGCCCTTGAAGCCATGCCGAAGAACCTGCGCCGGCGGATGCTGCTGACCTACCTCGGCTTCCCGTTCTACGACATCGCCACCCTCACCCTCATGCGCAACGAGGGGATGACAGAGTTCGACCCGATCAAGGTTGACCGGATCAGCCCGGACGATGCTCGGAGTATCCGCGATGGCGGCACGCGGGCGACCTTGCGGGGCATCGAGTTCTACAACTTCGGGGCCTTCTTCAACCGGGGCTACCGGGAGAACGATTACCTCTGGGGCCGGCTCCACGGCGCGGAGCGGATGATCGATCTGGTCTGCTCCACCGTGGAACCGCCCCCGGACAGCGCCACCTGCATCGCCTTCAAGCGCGCCGCCTTCCTCGCTATTCTGGATGAGGAGGAAGGCCGCCTCAAGGCCGATCCCGACCTGCTGGTGAGGATCCGCGCCGAAGTCGAAGACCGGATGGCCTAGGTTCCGAAAGCGTTCTTGATCCGGTCAAAGAAGCCGCGGCTTTCGGGGCATTCATCACCCGTTTCGGTTTCCCGGAACTGTTCGAGAATTTCGCGCTGCGCCTTGGTCAGCTTGGTCGGCGTTTCGACCTGGATTTCGACCACGAGATCACCCCGCCCGCGCCCTTGCAGCACCGGCATACCGGCACCCCGCTGGCGCAACTGCTTGCCGGACTGGATGCCGGCCGGAATATCGATGGTGTTGGTCTCACCAGACAGGTCGGGAATGGTAACGCAGCCGCCCAGTGCAGCCGTGGTGAAACTGATCGGAACCCGTGTTGCCAGCGTCGTCCCCTCGCGCTGGAACACGCCGTGCGCCTGCACATGGATGAAGATGTACAGATCGCCCGGCGGCGCCCCGCGCGGCCCGGCCTCGCCCTTGCCCGACAGGCGGATCCGCGTACCGGTATCGACGCCCGGCGGAATGTCGACCTTCAGCCCCTGCGGCTTGTCGACCCGCCCTTCCCCGCCGCAATCGCGGCACGGGCTCTCGAGCACTTCGCCGCGGCCGTGGCAATTGGGGCATGGGCGTTCGACCACGAAGAAGCCCTGCTTGGCCCGGACCTTGCCGTAACCGTTGCACAGCTTGCAGCCCCGCGTGCTGGTGCCCGGTGTCGCGCCGGAACCCTGGCAGGTGTCGCAGGATTGCGAGACTTCGATCTCGATCTCGCTCGACTTGCCGTGAAACGCCTCTTCCAGCGTCACTTCCATGTCGTAGCGCAAGTCCGCACCGCGGCGCGGCTGGGCCCGGCCCCCACCGCCGAATGCACTGCCGAAAATGGTTTCGAAAATATCGCCCAGGTCGCTGAAGTCGCCGCCATGATGGCCGCCGCCGGGGCCGCCGTTCTGGAAAGCGGCATGGCCAAACCGGTCATAGGCGGCACGCTTCTGCGGGTCCTTCAGGCAATCATAGGCCGAACTGATGGCCTTGAACTTCGCCTCCGAGTCGGCGCAGCCGGGATTACGGTCCGGGTGAAACTGCATCGCCAGGCGGCGGTAGGCGGACTTGATCGTGCGATCATCCGCATCCCGGCTCACCTCGAGCAGTTCGTAGAAATCGGTTTCGACCGAAGACATTGCGGTATCCCCTACTTCCGGCTGCCACCCCCGCGGGCGCGGGGGTCCAGGGGTTGTTCACCGCCCCGCAGGACGATGCCCATGGATTCCCGCCTGCACGGGAATGACAGCAGAAGTTTCAATCCGAAGAGCCTCAGCCCTTCTTGTCTTCGTCCACTTCGGAGAACTCGGCGTCGACCACGTCCTCCTTCGGTTCCTCGCTGGCACCAGCATCGCCACCTCCAGGCGAGGCCGAAGCCTGTTCCTGCTGGTAGATTTCCTGGCCCATCTTCATCGCCACTTCGGTGAGCGCCTGCGCCTTAGAATTGATTTCCCCGGCATCGTCGCCTTCGAGCGCCGTCTTGGTTTCAGCAATGGCGGCTTCGACCTGCGCCTTGAGATCGGCGCTGATCTTGTCGCCGTGCTCGGCCAGCTGCTTTTCGGTCGCGTGGACCAGGCTGTCAGCCTGGTTGCGGGCCTCGGCCTTTTCGCGGCGCTGCTTGTCTTCCTCGGCGAATTTCTCCGCATCCTTGACCATCTGGTCGATGTCAGCGTCGGTCAGGCCGCCAGAGGCCTGGATACGGATCTGCTGTTCCTTGCCCGTGCCCTTGTCCTTGGCGCTAACGTTGACAATGCCGTTGGCATCGATGTCGAAGGTGACCTCGATCTGCGGCACCCCGCGCGGGGCGGCAGGCAGGCCGAGCAGGTCGAACTGGCCCAGCAGCTTGTTGTCCGCCGCCATCTCGCGCTCGCCCTGGAAGACCTTGATCGTCACCGCGTTCTGGTTGTCTTCAGCGGTGGAATAGACCTGGGTCTTCTTGGTCGGGATCGTGGTGTTGCGGTCAATCATGCGGGTGAACACGCCGCCCAGCGTCTCGATACCGAGCGAAAGCGGGGTCACGTCGAGCAGCAGCACGTCCTTGACGTCGCCCTGCAGCACGCCTGCCTGGATCGCGGCGCCCATGGCGACTACTTCATCAGGGTTCACACCGGTGTGCGGCTTCTTGCCGAAGAACTCTTCGACCACTTCGCGCACCTTGGGCATGCGGGTCATCCCGCCGACCAGCACGACTTCGTCAATCGCACCCTTGTCCAGCCCGGCGTCGGCCAGAGCCTTCTTGCACGGCTCAAGCGTCCGCTTGATCAGGTCAGCGACCAGCTGCTCCAGCTTGGAGCGGGTCAGTGTCTCGACCAGGTGCAGCGGGGTGGTGCTGCCGCCTTCCATGCGGGCGGTGATGAAGGGCAGGTTGATTTCGGTCTGGGCGCTGGAGCTCAGCTCGATCTTGGCCTTTTCCGCCGCTTCCTTGAGGCGCTGCAGGGCGAGCTTGTCCGTCCGGAGATCCATGTTCTCCTTCTTCTTGAACTCGTCCGCCAGGTATTCGACGATCGTGCTGTCGAAGTCTTCACCGCCGAGGAAGGTGTCGCCGTTGGTCGACTTCACTTCGAACACGCCATCACCGATCTCGAGGATCGAGACGTCGAAGGTGCCGCCGCCAAGGTCATAGACAGCAATCGTCTTGCCGTCGTCCTTGTCGAGGCCATAGGCGAGCGCGGCCGCAGTCGGCTCGTTGATGATGCGCAGCACTTCAAGGCCCGCAATCTGGCCGGCGTCCTTGGTCGCCTGGCGCTGCGCGTCGTTGAAGTAGGCCGGGACGGTGATGACCGCCTGGGTTACGGTTTCACCGAGATAGCTCTCGGCGGTTTCCTTCATCTTCTGCAGGATGAACGCGGAAATCTGGCTGGGCGAATAGTCTTCGCCGCCCGCCTGGACCCAGGCATCCCCGTTCTTGCCCTTGACGATGGTGTAAGGGACAAGGGCGGTGTCCTTCTTGGTCACCGGGTCGTCAAAGCGGCGGCCGATCAGGCGCTTGACCGCAAAAATGGTGTTGTCGCCGTTGGTGACCGCCTGGCGCTTGGCCGGCTGGCCGATCAGGCGCTCCCCATCCTTGGTGAAGGCGACGATCGACGGCGTGGTGCGTGCACCTTCCGAATTCTCGATGACCTTGGGCTTGCCCCCGTCCATCACGGCCACACAGCTGTTGGTGGTGCCAAGGTCGATACCGATAACTTTACCCATTATTTCCCCACTCACTTGAGTTGATTGGACACTGCCCGGTGCGACCTCCTGCAAGAGGCAGGCCGGATCGGCAGCTCGTTTGATGACGGCGATATAGGTGTGGAATCCGGTGGAACAAGGGAACGGCTGCCGCTAGGGAAATGGAAACCCGAGAAGGAGAGCAGGTCGTGAAAGCATCGGTTATTTGGGCAGGTTTCCTGCTGCTGGGCGTTACCGGTCTCGGCGCGTGCGGTGAGCAGGCGGATGAAGCCCCGGCCGAAGCGGTCGAAGGCGTTCCCGGCCTCAGCGTCACCAACGCGCGCCTTGTCCTGCCAGCCGTCTCGGGCAACCCTGCCGCAGTCTATTTTGACGTCGCCTATGACGGAACCCGCGGGCTGGCACTCAGCTCGGTCGCAGTCGAAGGCGCTGAAAAGGCTGAATTCCACGAATATGCGGAATGGGACGGCAAGATGCAGATGCAGGAAATGCTTCGCCTGCCGATCAAGCAGGGTGACCGGCACTCGTTCGAACCGGGCGGCAAGCACGTCATGGCGATGAACATCTCCCCCGATCTGGCCGAGGGCGGGACAGCCAATGTCACGCTGACCGTATCGGGCGGCGGCACGATGACTTTCCCGGCCGAAATCAAGGCTGCCGGTAGCGAGCGCTGATCATATCCGGCGCGGTGACACAAGGCGCGCATTCGTGCCCGGTCGGCGGCTCTCGTCCGCTCACGGCAGGTGAGATCGCGCTGGCCCGGAGCGTGTTCGGAAGCGCCATCGATTATGCCCCGGTGACGATCCGGCGGCACAAGTGGTTTGCGTTCCAGCCGCAGCGGGTGACCATGGCCCCGCGCGGACACCTGCATTTCCATCCCCGCTCTCACAACTATTGCGACGATTTCTCCGCCGCGCCGCTGCAGCTGCAAGGGCACTTCATCCACGAAATGGTGCACGTCTGGCAGGTGCAGACATTCGGCAGCTGGTGGCTGATCCTCAATCGCCTGCCGTGGGAACGCTATGACTACAGCCTCAAGCCAGGCTGGGCGCTCGAGCAATACGGCATCGAACAACAGGCGGAGATCGTCCGCCATGCCTTCCTGCTTCGGCGGGGGATCAGGATCGCCGGGGTGGCGGACAAGGCAGCCTATGACCTGCTGGTGCGTTTTCCGGGAGCCACCGGGTGAGCTTTACGGCCAGTAGCGGCTATACCGGTCAACGTTCCGGCAATCATCGTCAACATAACGGCCATCGCCGTAATATCCGTCGCACCGATCATTCTTGTCGGTAGCGTAGCCGACCACACCGCCAATCGCCGCGCCGGCGAGCGCATAGGTCTTGATGTCTTCACCCAGGATGGCCGCAAGGCCCGCCCCGGCGGCCGCACCGGCGGCGCCGCCTTCCACGGCGTAGTTCTCGGCGCACCCGCCAAGACCCATCGTTGAAATGGCCAGCGCAGGGGCCAGCATGAACTTGCCTGTCATTGAACGTCTCCGTTTGCTACCCTGTCGGGACGGATACGGTTGAACAGGCCTGCGCGTTCCGGGGTCAGTCGTAATTGACACCCGGCAAGCCCTGCCCGCCATCCGCAATGAAGGCATCGATCCGCTCCTCCAGCACCGGAAGCGGGACCGAGCCAAGCGAGAGCACGACATCGTGGAACTTGCGGATGTCGAACTTCGGCCCGAGCGACTCCTCCGCCTTGGCACGAACCCGGCGAATGGTCATTTCGCCCAGCTTGTAGGCCAGCGCCTGCCCCGGCCAGCTGATATAACGGTCAACCTCGGTGCCCACTTCGTGCCGGGACAGTGCGGTGCGGCTGGCAAGGTACTCCATCGCCTGCTCGCGGCTCCAGCCGTAGTGGTGGATGCCGGTGTCGATCACCAGCCGGACCGCGCGCCACATCTCGTAGCTGAGTTTGCCGAAGCGCTCGTAGGGGGTGCGATAGATGCCCATCTCTTCACCCAGGTATTCGGTGTAGAGCCCCCAGCCCTCGCCGAAGCCGGAGAAATAGACCTGCCGCCGGAACCGCGGCACCTCGGGCTGCTCCAGCGCGATCGCGGCCTGGAAGCTGTGCCCCGGCGCGCATTCGTGCAGGGTCAGCGCCGGAATGTTGTAGAGCGGGCGCGAAGCCAGGTCGTAGGTGTTCATCTGGCAGTACTCGAGCCCGCCCCTGCCCGCGGTGTAGAACGGGGCGATGGCCGGATCGACCTCGCGGATCGCAAACCGGTAGCGCGGCAGGAAGCCGAAGTAATCCTTCAGCCGCCCGTCCACCCGCTTGGCGACGTAGGACGACACCCCCATCAGCTCATCCGGGGTACGCGCGACGAACTGCGGGTCGGTGCGCAGGAATTGCACGAATTCGGGCAAAGTGCCGGTGAACCCGGCCTGCGCCTTGACCTGCTCCATTTCCGCGGTGATCCGGGCGACTTCGTCGAGCCCGATCTGGTGGATCTGCTCGGCGGTCAGGTCGAGCGTGGTGTATTCCCTGATCTGCTGCCGGTAATAGGCCGCGCCATCCGGAAACTCGCTTGCGCCAAGCGTCTCGCGGGTCTGCGGCACATATTCGTTGCGGAAAAAGTCGAGCAGGTCGCGGTAAGCTGGTATGACCTCCTGCTCGATGACCTCCCGCGCCTCAATTTGAAGCGCGACACCCTCGCCAGTGGGAATGGGCATTGGCGCCATGGTCGAAAACGCGGCCCAGAACCGGCTCTTCTTGGGATCGTCGACCACGTAGGAGGCGATCGACCGCTCGCGCCCCTCCAGGGTCACCCGTGGCACACTGAAACCCCGCGCGAGCCCAGCCCGAGCATTGGCTTTCTGCTCCTCGAAGTAGCGCGGAATATCCCGCATCCTGGCAATGTAGCGGCGGTAATCCTCCACCGACTGGAGCGGGAAGGGCTGTGCGAGATAGCTCCAGAAATTGTTGTCGCTGTCGAACGGCATTTCCCATTCGCGAAACTGCGCGTCGCCGATCTCGGTCTCCAGCAGGTGGCGCAGCACGGCCGCGTCGATCCGTGCCGCTGCCGTCAAGGCATCGGGGTTGATGCTATCGAGCTCCGCCAGCCACGCCCTCGCCTGTTCGGCCCGGGCCACGTGCGCCTCCGGCGTCACCGACCACAGCCGCTCACCCGCCTCGGTACTGCCATCGGGCTGCTCGATCCGACCCGACTGCTCTATGCGGTAGGTGTGGTAAGCATCCGCCAGCGCTGAAAGGCGGGCGTCAGGGCTTTCCTGGGCTTGCAGGGGCGTGCCCGCAGCCAGAAGGGCAGCCGCCGCAATCATGCTCCATCCGGCCCTCATAGCCCGCCCCCCAGCTTTTCTGTGTGTAATCAGTCGGGCTTCTTTGCCACAGCGACCATGGCCGGGCGCAGCAGGCGGTCCCGGATCATGTAGCCAGCCTGCATTTCCTGCACCACCGTGCCGGGCTCGTGATCGTTGCTGGGAACCTCCAGCATGGCCTGGTGCTGGTTCGGGTCGAGCGGCAAGCCAACCGAGGCGATCCGGGTAACCCCGTGCTGGCCGAAGATCTTGTCCAGCTCGCGCTGGGTTGCCTCGATCCCGATCACGAAGCCTTTCAGCTTGTCGTCCTCGCGCGTGTCGGTGGGCAGGGCATCGAGTGCGCGGGCCAGGTTGTCGGATACCGACAGGATGTCGCGGGCAAAGCCGGTGGCGGCATAAGTGCGCGCGTCGGCAATATCCTTCTCCATCCGGCGGCGCACGTTCTGCGTTTCGGCCCGGGCATAGAGCACGTCCTGCTTGGCCGCATCCAGATCGGCGCGCAGGGCTGCCAATGCCTCAGCCAGACCGGAGCTTTCGCCTGATTCGTCGTCGCCCTGATCCAGCATATGTTCGGGCACGCCTTCGAGTTCCTTTTGCGCGGCGTCGTCTTGCGGCCGCTTGTCGTCTTCAGTCATGGTCTTTTCGTATCTATCCGATGAGTTTGCCCAGCGATCGGGCGGTGAAATCCACCATGGGGACGACGCGCGCGTAATTCAATCGGGTAGGCCCGATCACCCCCAGTACTCCGACCACCCGCCCTTCCCGATCACGATAGGGCGAGGCGATCACCGACGACCCGCTGAGCGCGAACAGGCGGTTCTCGCTGCCGATGAAAATGCGCGTGGCTTCGGCCTCGCGCGCGCTGTCGAGCAGTTCGGCGACCGACTGCTTGCTTTCGAGATCGTCGAGCAGTTGCCGGACCCGCTCGATGTCCTGCAGCGCGGCCTCGTCGAGCAGGTTGGATGCCCCCCGCACGATCAGCACCGGGCGGCGGGCCGCGTCCTCGCTCCATACTGCGAGGCCGCGCTCCACCAGCGCGCGGCTGGCCGAATCGAGCTGCGACTGGCCTGAGGCAAGTTCCCTCCGCATCGCCGCCGATGCTTCGGCCAGCGTGCGCCCCGCCAGGCGCGCCGTGATGTAGTTGCTCGCCTGCTCCAACTGGGACGCAGTGGCCGCAACTGCCAGATCGACCACCCGGTTCTCGATGCCGCCGTCCTCACCCACGAGCACGGCAAGCGCCCGGTTCTGCCCAAGGCTGACAAGTGATAGCTGGGCAAGGCGCGGCTCGCGCGTCGGCACCATCACCATTCCTGCCGCCCCCGAAAGGTCGGACAGAAGCGCGCTGGTCGTCTCCAGCGCCGCCTCGATCGGGCCGGGCGCGCCGAGCCGCTTCTCAATCGCCTCCCTCTCGCTCGCCGTGGGCTCGGCCACCTGCATCATCCCGTCAACAAACAGCCGCAGGCCGGTTTCGGTCGGCATTCGCCCGGCACTGGTGTGCGGCGCAGCCAGCAGGCCGAGCACTTCCAGCTCTGCCAGCACCGAGCGGATCGAGGCCGGCGAAAGGTTCAGACGGCCCCCGCCATCTGCCCTTGGCCCCGCCAGTGTCTTCGAGCCGACCGGCTGGCCGCTGTCGAGATAGCCCTCCACCACCAGGCGGAAAATCTCCCGCGCGCGGTCAGTCAGGTCAGTGAGCGGTGGGGATGCCATAAGTCTTTTGTAGCCACTACCCTTGCAGCCTCAAGGGGCAAGCGCCTAACGCGGGCCGATTCGAATCTGACAGACAGGAAAACCCATGCGACCTTCCGGCCGTGCGCCTGACGAAATGCGCGCCATTACCATCGAAACGGGCTTTACCCGCCATGCCGAAGGCTCCTGCCTGGTCAGCTTCGGCGATACGCGCGTGCTGTGCACCGCCAGTGTCGAAGAGCGGACCCCGCCATGGCTGCGCGGCAAGGGCGAAGGCTGGGTCACGGCGGAATACTCGATGCTGCCCCGCGCCACCCACACGCGCGGACAGCGCGAAGCGGCCAAGGGCAAGCAGAGCGGGCGGACACAGGAAATCCAGCGCCTGATCGGGCGGTCCTTGCGCGCGGTGGTTGACCTGCGCAAACTGGGGGAGCGGCAGATCACGCTCGATTGTGACGTCCTGCAGGCCGATGGCGGCACGCGGACGGCGGCCATTTCCGGCGCATGGGTGGCGCTCAAGCTGGCGACCGACAAGATGATTGCCGCAGGCGATCTGGCTGCAGACCCGATTGCCGCGCAAGTTGCTGCGATCAGCTGCGGCATCCACAAGGGCACCCCGGTGCTCGACCTCGACTATATCGAGGACTCGGGCGCCGATGCCGATGCAAACTTCGTGCTGATTTCGGGCGGTAAGATTGCCGAGGTTCAGGCGACTGCCGAGGGCGAGACATATGACGAAGAGGGCCTGCTGCGCCTGCTCCGCCTCGCCCGGATCGGATGCGACCGGATCTTCACCGCGCAGCTGGATGCCGTGCGCAAATGACCCGCCGTCTCGGCTCCGGCACGCTTGTCATTGCGACGCACAACGCAGGGAAGCTCAAGGAGATTTCCGCGCTGCTGGAGCCGTACGGCGTCAAATGCATCAGTGCCGGATCGCTCGGCCTGCCGGAGCCTGCGGAAACGGGCACGACCTTCGTCCAGAATGCGCTGATCAAGGCGCAGGCGGCAGCGCAGGCGTCGGGTCTCGCTGCGCTGGCGGACGACAGCGGACTGTCAGTCGACGCACTGGGCGGCCGGCCCGGGGTTTACACCGCTGACTGGGCGCAGCGCCAATGGTTCGAGGGAGCACCGGGGCGCGACTGGTACATGGCGATGGGCAAGGTCGAGGGGATGCTGCAGGAACTCGGCCCGGAGACAGGCCGGAGCGCCGCCTTCCACTGCGTGCTGGCGATTGCCTGGCCGGATGGCGAGCACGCGGTCTACGAGGGCCGCTGCGAAGGCACCCTTACCTGGCCGCCGCGCGGCAAGCTGGGCTTCGGGTACGATCCGGTTTTCGTGCCGACTGGCGGCGAGCAGACCTTTGCCGAAATCGACCCGGACGAAAAGCACCGGATCAGCCACCGCGCCGATGCCTTCGCCAAGCTGGTTAGCGAACAGTTTGGCTAAAAGGCAGTTCGGGCGCTAGAACGCCATCATGGCCCGCGCGCTCTACATCCACTGGCCGTTCTGCGCCCGCAAGTGCCCCTATTGCGACTTCAACAGCCATGTCCGCGAGAGTGTGGATCACGACCTGTGGCGCAGGGCCCTGCTGGCGGACATGCGGCATGAAGCTGCCCTGGCGGGCGGAGCGCCGCTGGAAAGCATATTCTTCGGCGGCGGCACGCCGTCGCTGATGCCCCCGGCGCTGGTCGAGGCGCTGCTGGGCGAAGCCGAGAAACTGTGGGGCTTCGCGCCCGATATCGAGATCACGCTGGAGGGCAATCCGTCGTCCGTGGAGGCTGCGGCCTATGCCGATCTCGCGTCGGCAGGGGTCAACCGCGCTTCGCTCGGGCTGCAATCACTGGAAGACGAGGCCTTGCGCTTCCTTGGCCGACTGCACGACGCACACGAAGGCATGGCCGCGCTGACCGTGGCGCAGCAGCATTTCCGCCGGGTCAGCTTCGACCTGATCTATGCCCTGCCCGGCCAGACCACGGACCAATGGGGGGACCAGCTCAGCCGCGCCCTCGCTTTTGGCACCGGGCACCTGTCGCTCTATCAACTGACCATCGAGCCGGGCACCCGCTTCGAAACCGATGTCCGGCTGGGCAGATTGATCCCGCTCGACAACGAGGCCGCTGCCGACCTGTTCGAGATGACACGCGAGCTCACCGTGGCCGCAGGCCTTCCGGCCTACGAGATCAGCAACCACGCCCGATCCGGCGAGCAAAGCCGCCACAACCTCGCCTACTGGCGTTACCAGGATTATGCCGGAATCGGCCCGGGGGCACACGGGCGGCGCGGCGGGATGGCGACCCAGCGTCACCGCAAGCCGGAGAACTGGCTCGATGCGGTGGCCCGCGCCGGACACGGCGTGCAGGAAGAGCGCGCCCTGGGGCGCAATGAGCAGATCGTCGAGGCCCTGCTGATGGGGCTGCGCTTGGCTGAAGGGGTCGATATAGCAGCTATGGCGCAGCGATTTGGCCGGCCGCAGGATGCGATCATGGACTGGGCGGCGTTCCGGCTCCACGCTGGCAGCGGCCTCGTCTGGCGTGAAGGCGACCGGATCGGCGTGACCCCGCATGGCATGCCCCTGCTGGACGCCCTGCTCGACGCGCTGGTGCCGGGCGAAATGGTAACCGGATGAGCGCAGCCGACCTGCTGGAGGCCTGGCGTACGCACCTGACCACCGGCAGGCGCCGGTCGCCCCATACCGTGCGTGCCTACGTTTCCTGTGCTGCCCACCTGCTTGACGCCAGCGGGATTGAGGAGTGGGCCGCCCTCGCCCGGATTGAAGGTCCGGCGCTGCGCGGCCACCTCGCCGCCCGACGGGCAGAAGGGATCGGCAATGCCAGCGCGGCCCGCGAACTCTCGGCGCTGAAAGCCTTTGTCACATTCGGACGCGCACAAGCCGGCGACCCCGAGGCGCGCGCACCCCGGGTGCGCGGCCCGCGCATCAAGAAGGGCCTGCCGCGACCGGTCACGCCTGACGAAGCGATCAATCTGGCCGATCTGGTGAACGGTCTCGCGGCGCAGGACTGGATCGGCGCGCGGGACCGGGCGGTGCTGCTGCTCCTCTACGGCGCAGGTCTGCGGATCGCGGAGGCGCTGGCGCTGCCCGCAGCGGCGCTGCCGCTTGGCGAGACCCTTGTGGTAACCGGCAAGGGCAACAAGCAGCGCGTAGTGCCAGTCCTGCCCGTGGTGCGCGATGCCGTGGCGGACTACGCGCACCGTTGCCCCTGGCCCCTTCCCCCGGCCGGGCCGCTGTTTCGCGGGGCCAAGGGCGGCCCGCTCAGCCAGGGCGTGGTGCAGAAAGCGATGGCAAATGCGCGCAAGGCACTGGGCCTGCCCGCTACCGCCACACCCCATGCCCTGCGCCACAGCTTCGCCACACACCTGCTGGGGGCAGGAGCCGACCTGCGATCCTTGCAGGAACTTCTCGGCCACGCCTCGCTCGGCTCGACCCAGATCTACACCAGGGTGGATGCCGCAACTCTGCTGGAAACCTATCGCAGTGCCCATCCGCGGGAGCGATAGCGAATGTGGCTAACGGTCGTCACAGGGCTGACAGGCCACGAACCGGCAGATGCAGACGAGCCCGTCAACGCACCATCAACACCGGGGCCTTGACCGTGCGCACCATCTCGGTGGTCGTGCTGCCGACGATCAACCGCCGGATCGGGGAATGGCCGTAAGCGCCCATCAGGAGCAGGGCATCCTCGGTCGCGGCGACCACGGCGGGGATCACCTGGTCCGCCTTGCCGCGCTCCAGCAGCACGGTCACGGGGTGGTCGGCTGCAAAGGCCGCTTCGGCCCGGGCTAGCTGGGCGCGCTTTGCCTCGCGCTTTGCCTCGCCCTCTGCCTCGGCCATCACGATCGTGACCGGCAGGCCCGAAAACAGCGGCGAATTGGCCAGCCGTTCCAGCGCCCGGTCGGCAGCCGGGCTGGCATCGTAAGCGAACACGACATGCTGCGGCTGGGCATAGCGGCGCGAGGCGACCAGCACCGGCTTGGCGCTGGCGCGCACCACCCGTTCGATCATCGAGCCGATATGGTCGGAGGCGAACTCATGCCCCACCCTTCGTTTGCCCATCACCACCACGCGGGCGTTATCCTCGCGTTCGAGGATGGTCTCGACCACCCCGCCGTGGCGGTGAAGCGGCCTGATCTCGGCAATGCCGGCTTCGCGCAGCATCTGCTCGCCGGCTGCCAGCAGGACCCGGCCCTTTTCGATCTCGGTCCGGCTGCTTTCCTCGGACAGGCGGACCAGCTCTTCCATCAGGTCGCTCTTGACGCCCAGCCCGATTGCTCCGGACAGGTCACGCCGTGCCGTGACCGGGTCCTGCCGCTGGACGACGTGGAGCAGTTCCACCGGCAGCGACAGCCGCCTGGCTGCCCATCCGGCATAGCCGCACACGCTGGCGGCATAGGCCGAGGCGTCGATTGCCGCGAGAACGTGTTCCATGGCTGTCTCTCCCATCAGTGGCCTCCCAGCTGCGCTTCGGCGCCCGGCTTGTCGTGCGTGGCATAACGCTCGATCATGACGGTACTTGCTTCATTGAGCCCGCGCACCTCGACCGCCGTGCCTTCGCGGCGGAACTTGAGGATCGCCTTGTCGAGCGTGCCCATCGCCGAAATATCCCAGAAATGGGCCTGGCTGACATCGATCACCACCCGGTCGAGCACTTCCTTGTAGTCGAATGCTTCCACGAACCGGTCGGACGAGGCGAAGAACACCTGCCCTTCGATCCGGTAGGTGCGGGTTCGGCCATCCGCCGACAGGTCCGTCGCCACCGTGAACAGCTGCCTGACCTTGCCGGCAAAGAACAGGCCGGACAGGATCACACCGGCGAGCACGCCCTGGGCCAGGTCGTGGGTCCACACGACCACCACCACCGTCACGATCATCACCACGGACGACTGCCACGGATGGTGGCGGATATCCTTGATCGAGCGCCACGAGAACGTGCCGATCGACACCATGATCATCACGCCGACCAGCGCCGCCATCGGGATGATCGCCACCAGCGGCCCCAGCACCAGCAGGAGGAACAGCAGGAACACCCCGGCGGTGAAGGTCGAAAGCCGGGTCTCGCCGCCCGACTTCACGTTGATCACCGATTGGCCGATCATTGCACAGCCGCCCATCCCGCCGAAAAAACCGGTCACGAAGTTGGCAATGCCCTGGCCCTTCATCTCGCGCTGCTTGTCCGAGGGCGTATCGGTGAGGTCATCGACGATCTGTGCGGTCAGCATCGACTCGATCAGGCCGACCGCAGCCATCGTGGCGGAATAGGGCAGGATGATCTGCAAGGTCTCAAGCGTGAACGGCACATCGGGGATCAGGAAGGCGGGCAGCGAATTTGGCAATTCGCCCATGTCGCCCACGCTGCGCACGTCGATACCGGCAAAATAGACCACGGCCGTCAGGACCGCGATCGCCACCAGCGGAGAGGGCACAGCCCTGGTCAGGCGCGGCAGCAGGTAAATCACAGCCAGGCCCGCTGCGACCAGAACATAGGTCTCCGCCGGCACACCGATCAGCTCGGGCAACTGGGCGATGAAGATCAGGATCGCCAGGGCATTGACGAAGCCGGTAATCACCGAGCGGGAGACATACTGCATCAGCAGGTGCAGCCGCAGGAATCCGGCGATGGCCTGGATCACGCCCATCAGCACTGTCGCCGCGAACAGGTATTCAACCCCGTGCTCGCGCACCAGCGGAACCACGATCACGGCGACCGCCGCCGTGGCCGCCGAAATCATGCCCGGCCGTCCGCCAACCAGCGCAATGATCACCGCGATCGAAAACGAAGCGTAGAGGCCGACGCGCGGATCGACCCCGGCGATGATCGAGAAGCCGATTGCTTCGGGGATCAGCGCCAGTGCGACGACGATCCCGGCGAGAATATCGCGCCGGGGATTGGACAGCCACTCGCGCTGCAATGCGGTTATATCGGGCATGTGTGCCTTATGGGGATTCGGACCAACCGGTCGCACATCGGCGCAGTGCCCTGAAAGGGCGGAGGGGCGCTCTGGCAGTGCTGCGACAGCCGGTCTGGAGAGTTATCCCGGGGATAGGCGCCGGGCCGAGCCTCCCGGCCAGGCCGGGTCCGGTGAACGGCGACCGTTTACGGTCACGGGGGCTGTGCTGCAAGTGCGAAAACGTGTGGCGAGCGCCAGAGCCTTGCTCCCGGGCGCAAGGCTCTGCCTATTCCCGCCCCTCCCGCTTGAGCAGTTCCGCCTTGATTTGCGTCCCATAGGCGTACCCCCCCAGCCCTCCGTCTGCGGCGATCACGCGGTGGCAGGGGATGAGGACGGCGACGTGGTTTGCGCCGTTCGCCCCGCCCACTGCGCGGCTGGCCTTCGGGTTGCCGAGCAGCGCGGCCAATTCACCATAGCTGCGCGTCTCGCCCGGCGGGATTGCACGCAGCGCCTGCCATACCCGCTGCTGGAAGGCAGTGCCCTGAACGTCGAGCGGTATGTCGTGGCCCGTGCCGGGCTGCTCCACCGCAGCCGCCACCCGGGCGAACAGATCGCGGAAAGGTTCACCCGCTGGCTCCAGCCGGGCCTGGGGGAACCGGCGGCGCAAGTCCGCCTCGCCTTCGTTGAAGGCAAGCAGGCACACCCCTTTGTCTGTTGCCGCCACCAGCATCGGGGCGACGCTCGTCTCCACCACCGCCCAGTGGAGCACCTGCCCCGCCCCCCCCTTGCGCCATACCGCTGCTGCCATGCCTGAACCTTTCCGTGCATCATAGAAACGGGACGGCGCTGCATAGCCCGCCATATATAAGGCCTCGGTCACGGACCCGGCGGCGCTGAGCGCCTCGTCCGCCCGTGCCTGCTTCAGCGCGCGCTGGTAAGCGGCGGGGGAAAGCCCGGTGGCGCGGGTGAACAGGCGCTGGAGATGGGCCGGGGAGTAGCCGGTTGCAAAGCCAAGCCGGTCCAGGCGCACCGGGGCTTCGCTTTGCCGGAGCATGTCGATGACGGCGCGCACCGCGGCTTCCTCGCGGCTCTGCTGGTCGGGCGCGCACCGCTTGCAGGCGCGCAGGCCCGCCGCTTCGGCCTCCGGTGGTCCGGGATAGAAGCGCACGTTCTCCCGCCGGGGCGCGCGCGCCGGGCAGGACGGGCGGCAGTAAATCCCGGTCGAGTGGACTCCGGTCACGAACACGCCGTCGAACCGGCGGTCCTTGGCCAGCGCAATCCGCCAGCGCGCCTCATCATCCAGTTGTTGGTTCCGTTCCATGCCCAGCCCATGCCACAGCGCACGACGCAGTTCATCCCGAAGCTTGCGATCAAAGCCCCAAAGCTTGCGGTCCAAGCGAGCCCGCGCCAGAACAGCGCGATGAACCGCTGCCTTGCCGCCCTCGCCCTACTGATCGGCCTCTTCCTCCCGTCGCTGGCGCAGGCGGACCCGGCCGATATCGACGCCGCTGCGCGCGGGGTGGTGCGGGTGGTAATCATGGGAAGTGACGGGGAAGAGATTATCCCGCTCAGCCATGGCACCGGTTTCGCCGTCTCGCCCCGCCGGATCGTGACCAATGCCCACGTCGTGCAGGCAGCGGCAATGGACGATTCGCTGCGGATCGGGGTGGTTCCGGCGGAAGGCGACGAGGCGGTGTTCGGGCGGATCATCGCCGTCAGCCCGCGCAACGACCTGGCGCTGGTCGAACTCACCGGCTCGCTGCGCCTGCCACCGCTGACGATTGCCGGGAACGCTTCCCGTGACAGCGGTGATGCCATCGCGGTCGGCTATCCGATGAATGTCGACCGGGCACAGGGGCTGGAGATCGGCGACATCTTCCGCTCGCAGCCCCCGGTCAAAAGCCGCGGCGCGCTGGCCGGGTCCCGGCCGAGCCGCCAGTTCGACACCCTGCTCCACACCGCTGCAATCGCACGAGGCAATTCGGGCGGACCGCTGCTGGACCCGTGCGGGCGGGTGCTTGGGGTCAACAGTTTCGGCGCGGAGGGCGACGCTTCCGATGCGGAGTTCTTCTTTGCGGTGTCGAACCGGGAATTGCTGCCGTTCCTGGAGGCCAACGGGGTAACAGCCCAGGTCAACGACCTGCCGTGCCGCAGCCTGTCCGAACTCGACGAGGCCGAGCAGGCCCGGCTGGCGCGAGAGGAGGCGGAATCGCGCCAGCAGCTTGACGCCAGCCGTGACGAAGTGCGCGAACGGCGTGACCGCGCCAGGCTGGAGGAAAGCGCAGAAGTCCAGACAGAGCGCGAGAATACGATGGCGCTGGCTTTCCTGCTGGTGCTGGTCGCAGCAGGATCGGGAACACTCGCATGGCGGGCGAGGACGGCTGACCGGGAAACAGACCCCGGTGCCGAGCGGAGGATGATGGTGGCCGGCACGATCGCCGCGATTGCGGCAGTAACCGCTGCCGCGCTCTGGTTCACCCGCCCGGGCCTCGACGAAGTGGACCGCCGGGTCGAGGCCCGCCTGGCCGCTCCGGACGCTGGCGAAAACCCTGCGGGATCTGCCAGCGCGCCGGAGGGTACCCTGCTCTGCACGCTCGACCTCGCGCGCAGCCGGGTTACAGGCGCACCTGACCGGGAGCTGGAATTCGGCTGGCAGGATGACGGCTGCGTCAACGGGCGCACACAATATGGTCTTGCCGCAGGCGAATGGGCGCGGGTGTTCGTGCCGAATGACGATGATGCCGTATCAGTCAGCCGGTTCGACCCTGACGGCATGACCTACCGCACCGACCGCTATCTGCTGGGCCGGACCGCCATGACGGCTGCGCGCAAGGCCCGCAGCCAGTACGAACCGCCATCCTGCGGCAGCGCGGGAGCGGCCGCCCGGCTGGGGGACCTGCAAGGTTCCGTCACCGCCCAGCTGCCCGACCAGCCCAATGAGCGACTGGTCTATTCCTGCACGGCGGCAGGCAACTGACCCGTCCGTCTGGCCAATCCGGGCTGCTGGCGTGCCCGGATCAAACGTTTCCTCACAGCACCGGCCAAGTCCGGGTTGCATCGCAGCATAGGCGGTGCTAGGCGCGCGCCTGCCTGCCGGGGAGACCTAAGGTCACCCATATCGGCCCGGGCACAGCATCGTTATTTTCCGGACCTAGAGGACGAGAGACGCGTGGAGATTTCCGCCGGTATTCAGGCTAGCCTGGCAGGGCGTTACGCCTCGGCCCTGTTCGATCTCGCGAGCGAGGCCGGGACGGTCACCGCTGTCGAATCGGACCTCGACACTCTGGCTGCGGCGCTGGCCGAATCGGCAGACCTGCGTGCTGCCACCACCAACCCGCAGCTTAGCCGTGCGGCACAGGGTGCAGCGGTGGGCGCGGTCGCCAAAACGCTCAAGCTGTCGGAGCTTACCACCCGCTTCCTGGGTGTGCTGGCGAACAACCGCCGGCTCGGCGATCTGCCCGGCATGATCCGCGCCTTCCGCGCCATTGCTGCTGCCCAGCGCGGCGAAGTGACCGCCGAGGTCAGCAGCGCCCGCGCCCTGACCGACGGCCAGCTTGAAACGCTCAAGGCGAAGCTCACGGCCCGCGAAGGCCGCACTGTGAAGATTTCGACCACGGTTGACCCCGACCTGCTCGGCGGCCTGGTCGTCACCATCGGATCGAAGCGTATTGATGGCTCGATCCGCACCCGTCTCAATTCCCTCGCGCACGCGATGAAAGGCTGAAGGCACAACCCATGGAAATCCGCGCCGCTGAAATCTCCAAGGTCATCAAGGACCAGATCGCCAACTTCGGCACCGAGGCGGAAGTCTCGGAAGTCGGCTCGGTGCTCTCGGTCGGTGACGGTATCGCCCGCATCCACGGCCTCGACAAGGTCCAGGCCGGTGAAATGGTCGAGTTCGCCAATGGCGTGCAGGGCATGGCCCTGAACCTTGAAGCCGATAACGTCGGCGTCGTGATCTTCGGCTCGGACAGCGAGATCAAGGAAGGCGACAGCGTCAAGCGGACCGGCACCATCGTGGACGTTCCGGTCGGCAAGGGCCTGCTCGGCCGCGTGGTCGACGCGCTCGGCAACCCGATCGACGGCAAGGGCCCGATCGTCGCCGAGAAGCGCAGCCGCGTCGAAGTGAAGGCCCCCGGCATCATCCCGCGCCAGTCGGTGCATGAGCCCGTGCAGACCGGCCTCAAGGCGGTTGACGCGCTGGTTCCGGTTGGCCGCGGCCAGCGCGAGCTGATCATTGGTGACCGCCAGACCGGCAAGACCGCCGTCGCGATCGATACCTTCATCAACCAGAAGGAAGTCAACGCGGGCGACGACGAGAAGAAGAAGCTCTACTGCGTCTATGTCGCCGTTGGCCAGAAGCGTTCGACCGTGGCCCAGATCGTGAAGCAGCTCGAAGAGAACGGCGCGATGGAATATTCCATCGTGGTTGCCGCGACCGCTTCGGAGCCGGCCCCGCTGCAGTACCTCGCGCCCTACACCGGCTGCGCCATGGGTGAGTACTTCCGCGACAACGGCATGCACGCCGTGATCGTGTACGACGACCTTTCCAAGCAGGCCGTCGCCTACCGCCAGATGTCGCTCCTGCTGCGCCGCCCGCCGGGCCGCGAAGCCTATCCGGGCGACGTGTTCTATCTCCACAGCCGCCTGCTGGAGCGTGCGGCGAAGATGAACGATGCCGAAGGCGCCGGTTCGCTCACCGCGCTGCCGATCATCGAAACCCAGGCAGGCGACGTGTCGGCCTACATTCCGACCAACGTGATCTCGATCACCGACGGCCAGATCTTCCTCGAAACCGGCCTGTTCTACCAGGGCATCCGCCCGGCGATCAACGTCGGCCTGTCGGTCAGCCGCGTCGGCGGTGCCGCGCAGACCAAGGCGATGAAGAAGGTGGCCGGCTCGATGAAGCTCGACCTGGCGCAGTACCGCGAAATGGCGGCCTTCGCCCAGTTCGGTTCGGACCTCGATGCGTCGACGCAGAAGCTGCTCAACCGCGGCGCCCGCCTGACCGAGCTGCTCAAGCAGAAGCAGTTCAGCCCGATGCCGTTCGAAGAGCAGACCGTGTCGATCTTCGCCGGCACCAACGGCTATCTCGATGCCGTGGCAACCGACCGGGTGACGGAATACGAAGCCGCCATGCTCAGCTTCATGCGCAACGAACATGCCGACGTGCTGGCCCTGATCCGCGACACCAAGGACTTTGGCGACGAAGCCAAGTCCAAGACTGTTGCGGCGCTGGATGCCTTCGCCAAGCAGTTCGCCTGAGTCCAAGCGTAAACTAGGGAGCCGAAATGGCCTCGCTCAAGGAACTCAAGGGTCGGATCAACTCGGTCAAGTCGACCCAGAAGATCACCAAGGCCAAGCAGATGGTCGCTGCGGCCAAGCTGCGCCGTGCCCAGGCGGCAGCGGAAGCCGCCCGCCCCTACGCCGCGCGGCTCTCCGCCGTGATGGCCTCGCTTGCCGGCAAGGTCAGCGGGGACAGCGCGCCCAAACTGCTGGCTGGCACCGGCGGTGACAAGCGCCACCTGCTGGTGGTCGTCAACACCGACAAGGGCCTGTGCGGCGGTCTCAACTCCAACCTGGTCAAGGAAGCCAAGCTGCGCGCCCGCGCGCTGATGGCCGAAGGCAAGGACGTGGCCTTCTACCTCGTCGGCAAGAAGGGCCGTGCCCCGCTCAAGCGCGATTTCGCCAGCCAGATTGGCACCGGGTTCGACACCAGCACGGTCAAGCAGCCTGGGTTCGAGGAAGCCGATGCCATCGCCGCTGAACTGATCGGCATGTTCGAGGCTGGTCAGTTTGACGTGGCACACCTGCTCTACCCGACCTTCAAGTCGGCGCTGGCGCAGGATCCGACCACGGTGCAGCTGATCCCTGTCCCGGCCACGGCGACCGAGACCGACGCAGTGGTCGAGTACGAACCGGGCGAGGAAGAAATCCTCGAAGAACTGCTGCCGCGTTACGTCAAGACTCAGATCTTCGGCGCGCTGATCGAACGCGAGGCGAGCGAACAGGGCGCGTCGATGACCGCCATGGACAACGCCACCCGCAATGCTGGCGAGCTGATCCAGAAGCTCACGATCGTTTACAACCGCCAGCGTCAGGCGGCGATCACGACTGAACTCATTGAAATCATTGCTGGCGCGGAAGCGCTGTAGCAACGGCAAGAACTCGGCGCCGAAGCGCTCTAATTTGAAGGCTAAGGAAACCAAAATGGCCACCGCACCCGTCCTCAACCAGATCACCAACGGCACCATCAGCCAGGTCATCGGCGCCGTCGTCGACGTGCAGTTCCCCGGCGAACTGCCCGCGATTCTCACCGCGCTGGAAACCAGCAACAACGGCCAGACGCTGGTGCTCGAAGTCGCCCAGCACCTGGGCGAGAACACCGTCCGCACCATCGCGATGGACGCGACCGAAGGCCTGACGCGCGGCCAGACCGTGGTCAGCACCGGCGCGCAGATCTCGGTGCCGGTCGGCCCCAAGACGCTGGGCCGGATCATGAACGTGATCGGTGCGCCGATTGACGAGCGCGGCCCGATTGGCGCCGAAAAGACCTCGCCGATCCATGCCGAAGCCCCACTTTTCGTCGATCAGTCGACCGAAGCGGCCATTCTCGTCACCGGGATCAAGGTGATCGACCTGCTCGCCCCTTACGCCAAGGGCGGCAAGATCGGCCTGTTCGGCGGCGCCGGCGTGGGCAAGACCGTGCTGATCCAGGAACTCATCAACAACATCGCCAAGGGCCACGGCGGCGTGTCGGTGTTCGCTGGTGTGGGTGAGCGCACCCGCGAAGGCAACGACCTCTACCACGAATTCCTCGACGCCGGCGTTATCGCCAAGGACGCTGACGGCAACGCCACCAGCGAAGGCTCCAAGGTCGCGCTCGTGTTCGGCCAGATGAACGAGCCTCCGGGCGCGCGTGCCCGCGTCGCACTCTCGGGCCTGACCATGGCGGAATACTTCCGCGATGAAGAAGGCCAGGACGTGCTGTTCTTCGTCGACAACATCTTCCGCTTCACCCAGGCGGGTTCGGAAGTGTCGGCGCTGCTCGGCCGTATTCCTTCGGCAGTGGGCTACCAGCCGACCCTGTCGACCGACATGGGCAACCTGCAGGAACGCATCACCTCCACCACCAAGGGTTCGATCACCTCGGTGCAGGCGATCTACGTTCCCGCGGACGACCTTACCGACCCGGCCCCGGCCACCTCGTTCGCCCACTTGGACGCGACCACCACGCTGAGCCGCGCGATTTCGGAGCTGGGCATCTACCCGGCGGTGGACCCGCTCGACTCGACCAGCCGCGTGCTCGAGCCGCGCGTCGTCGGCCAGGAGCATTACGAAACCGCCCGCCGCGTCCAGGAAACGCTTCAGAAGTACAAGAGCCTGCAGGACATCATCGCCATTCTCGGGATGGACGAGTTGTCGGAAGAGGACAAGCTGACTGTCGCCCGCGCGCGCAAGATTCAGCGCTTCCTCAGCCAACCGTTCCACGTGGCCGAAGTGTTCACCAACATCCCGGGCAAGTTCGTCCAGCTGGAAGACACCGTGAAGAGCTTCAAGGCAGTGGTTGACGGCGAATACGACCACCTGCCCGAAAGCGCCTTCTACATGGTCGGCGGGATCGAGGACGCGGTCGCCAAGGCCAAGAAGATGGCTGAGGACGCCTGATCAAATGGCACTGCACTTCGAACTCGTCACCCCGGCCCGCCTGGTTCGCTCCGAGGACGTCCACATGGTGGTCGTCCCCGGCACCGAAGGCGAATTCGGTGTGCTGGAAGGCCACGCGCCGTTCATGAGCACGATCCGCGACGGCGCGGTGCAGGTCTACAAGACCGAAGGCAGCGCGCCCGAACTGATCGAAGTGCGCGGCGGCTTTGCCGAAGTCGGCGAGAACGGCCTGACCGTGCTGGCCGAGCACGTCGAGGGTTGACCGGTTTACGGCTTAACCCCGGAGCGCTTAAATGCTCCCCGGGGTTAAGCGAAGCTCTACTTGATCTCAACAATCGAAGCGCGGTGGAAACGTCATGGCTCGAACGTTCACGGCTCGAGCGTATGGTCGGCACCGCCTTCGTGGCGCTGCACGTGCCCTTGGCGCAGGCCCTTCTGATCGCCTTTGACCAGCACGCCGATTACGACAGTCCCAATTTCCTTTGGTTCAGGGACCGGTACAACCGCTTCGTCTATGTTGACCGGATCATTGTTGCGGCAGATGCGCGCGGCCAAGGCCTCGCGCGTCAGCTCTACGCCCAACTGTTTGAACTGGCCGGTCACGCAGGGCACGTGGTGGTGACCTGCGAAATCAATTCCGATCCGCCGAATCCGGCGTCCGACGCGTTCCATGCAGCGGCGGGCTTTGCCGAAGCAGGTCGCGCCGCGCTCGCCAATGGCAAGACCGTCCGCTACTTGACGAGGGCGCTCGGCTAAGCATCGACCAACGGTCTGCCTCCATCGGCGAACCTCCTTGCCATGCGGGGCACCTGTCCGCATTGTCCCGCCCGACCATAATCATGGCAAAGGGACGCACACACCGCATGACCAGCATTTCCCGCCGCGCGCTTGCGGCTTCGCTCGCCTTTACCGCACTTGGGGCCATGACACATACAGCCCCCCTCGCCGCCCAGCAGACAGGAGAAAACGTGGCCTCCACCCCCGTCGCCGAAGCAGACGTCGATCCCTACATCTGGCTGGAGGAAGCCCGCAGCGAGGAAGCGCTCGCCTGGGTCAAGGCCGAGAACGAGCGGACCATGGACCTGCTGGCGAAGGATCCGCGCTTCGAGCAACTGAAGGCCGAAGCGCTGGCGATCTTCGACAGCGAAGACCGTATCCCGTTCGTCTCGATCCGCCCTGACGGCCTGTACAATTTCTGGCAGGACAAGGCGAACCCGCGCGGCCTCGTCCGCAAGACCACGCTCGCCAGCTACCGCACCGACAAGCCCGAGTGGGAGATCGTGCTCGATGTCGATGCCCTGGCCAAGGCCGAGGGCAAGGAATGGGTCTACCAGGGCTCGACCTGCCTGCCGCCCGAACAGCGGATGTGCATGATCGCGCTGAGCGACGGCGGCAAGGACGCGACCGTGCTGCGCGAATTCGACATGGTCACGAAGTCGTTCGTGGAAGGCGGCTTCGAACTGCCGGAAAGCCAGGGCAACATCCAGTGGATCGACCGCGACACGCTGCTGGTCACCCGCAACTTCGACACGTCGCTCCAGACCGAGAGCGAGTATCCCTTCACCACCCGCGTGTGGAAGCGCGGCCAGTCGATTGATCAGGCGCAGGAAATCTTCCGCGGCTCGCCCAAGGACGTGTGGTCCGGCGCCAGCCTGCTCCGCGACGGCAAGGCCGTGATCCACGGCATGACCGCCTTCCGCGCGGTCAGCTTCCACGAAACCGAGTACTATTTCCAGAAGGATGGTGACTGGCTGCGGCTCGATATCCCGCTCAAGGCATCGCCTTACGGTATCGTTGACGGGCACATCCTGTTTTCGACCGATGTCGACTGGGAAACACAAGGCCAGACTTTCCCGGCGGATTCGCTCGTCGCGGTCGATCTGGAGGCGTTCAAGGCCGACCCCAACGGTGCGAAGAAGACCCTCGTCTGGGCCCCGGCTGACCGCCAGACCAAGCAGGGCGCAACCGTCACTTCGGAAAGCCTCTACGTCAACCTGCTCGACAATGTGCGCGGCAAGGTGGTGAAGTTCGACTTCGCCGATGGCAAATGGGTGCAGAGCCCGGTCGACCTGCCGGAGAACGCCACCATCGCCATTGCCGCCTCGTCCGACGAGCGCGACGAGGTGATGTTCACCGTCACCGACTTCCTCAACCCCTCGCGCCTGTTCTACCGCGATGGCACCGATGCAACCGCGGAAGTGCTGAAGACCTCGCCCTCGTACTTCGACAAGGCCGGGGCTGAAGTGGTCCAGTACGAAGCGACCAGCAAGGACGGGACCAAGATCCCCTACTTCGTGGTCAAGCCCAAGGGCATGAAGCTGGATGGCACCGCGCCGACCCTGCTGACCGGCTACGGGGGCTTTCAGGTCCCCCGCCTGCCCGCCTACCTTGGCACCACCGGCAAGCTGTGGCTGGAGCGTGGCGGGGTCTATGTGCTCGGCAACATGCGCGGCGGCGGCGAGTTCGGGCCGAACTGGCACCAGACCGCAATCCGCGAGAACAAGCAGCGGACCTGGGACGATTTCATCGCGATCGGTGACGACCTGGTGGCGCGCAAGATCACCAGCCCGCAGCATCTCGGTATCCAGGGCGGCAGCCAGGGCGGCCTGCTGGTCGGCACCGCCTTCACCCAGCGGCCGGACCTGTTCGGCGCGGCGATCGTGCAGATCCCGCTGTTCGACATGCTGCGCTACCACCTGATCGGACGCGGGGCATCGTGGATCGGCGAATATGGCGACCCGCGCATTCCGGAACAGCGCGCCTGGATCGAGCCCTACTCACCCTACCAGAAGCTGGTCGCGGGCGTGGACTTCCCCGCGCCGTTCCTGTGGGCCTCCACCGCTGACGACCGCACCCACCCGGCGCACGCGCGCAAGGGCGCGGCACGGCTCAAGGAACTGGGCCAGCCATACTACTATTATGAAGAGACCACCGGCGGCCATTCGGGCGGGGTGGATAACGAACAGCGCGCACAGTTGCAGGCGCTCCAGTTCGTCTACCTGCTCCAGCGACTCGGCGGGTCGGCAGGCGGCGAGTAAGATCACGTATTTGGGGGGCGGCCGCCATGGCCGCCCTCCTCTGCCTCAGCGGGTCGGCGCGTGGAAATCGGGCGGTTTGTTTGCCACCCACTCGACGAATTTCGCCAGTGCGGCGTTTTCCAGCAATCGCGCGCGGTCATCCCCGATGCGAGCGAGCTCACCGTTGGTGAAATTGGCGTGGATCGCCTTATGGCAGATCGGGTGGACCGGCACGGTGCCCCTGCCCTTCTTGGCCTTTGGCACGGGATGATGCGCCTGCATCAGCGTGTCGAACGGGCGCCCGCACAGCCAGCAGGTTTCATCCGGCATGGTGAGCCAGGCCTGGCGAAGCAAAGCGCAGGTCCCTGGATTGCTGCGGCGCCTCGCAAGGAACGGGGCGCACTCACTTCTTCTCCGCCGCCTTCTTCTTCTTCATCGTATCGTGGAAGCGGTCGGCCCAGCCCGGCTTCACGATCTGCTCGCCGCGTACCATCCGCAGGTCGCCCGGGCCGACATCGCGGCTCACTGCGCTGCCGGCGGCGACAATCGCGTCAGCACCGATGGTCACCGGCGCGATCAGGGCACTGTTGGAGCCGATGAAGGCGCGTTCGCCAATCACTGTCCTGTACTTGAAGTAGCCGTCATAGTTGCAGGTGATCGTCCCCGCGCCGATGTTCGCCCCCGCGCCCACTTCGGCATCGCCGAGGTAGGTCAGGTGGTTGGCCTTGGCGCCGGCACCGAGCGTGGTCTTCTTCATCTCGACGAAGTTGCCAACCTTGCTGCCGCGCTCCATCACCGATCCCGGGCGCAGGCGGGCATAGGGGCCGACTTCGCAGCCCTCGCCCACGGTCGCGCCTTCCAGGTGGCTGAACGCGCGGATGCGCGCTCCACTGGCCACGCTGACGCCGGAGCCGAAAACCACATGCGGTTCGACTGTGACATCGGCGTCAATTTCAGTGTCATGGCTGAAGAAGACAGTTTCCGGCGCGGTCAGGCTGACGCCGCCCGCCATCATCGACTCTCGCTTCTGGTGCTGCCAGCGCGCTTCGGCCTGGGCCAGCTCGCCGCGGCTGTTGATGCCTTGCACTTCGTCCGGATCGTCGGTGACCACCACCGCGCTGTGCCGACCGTCGGCATTGGCTACGTTGACCACATCCACGAGGTAGTATTCGCCCTGTGCATTGTCGTTGCCGACCCGCGCCAGCAAGCCAAACAGGTCCGCCGCGCGCGCCGCCATCAGGCCGGAATTGCACAGCCGGCACTGGCGCTCTTCCTCGCTCGCATCCTTGTGCTCGACCATCTTGAGGATGCGGCCGGTCTCGTCCGCGATCACCCGGCCATATTGCAGCGTGTCCTCCGGTGCGAAGGCGAGCACCACCACCGCCGGGGCGTCGGGCGCATGGAGCCGGTCGAGCATCCGCTGCATCGTCTCCGGCCGCACGAACGGCACATCGCCATAGAGCACCAGCACGTCGCCTTCAAATCCGGCCAGCGCGTCTTCCGCCTGTTGCACCGCGTGGCCCGTGCCCAGTTGCGGCTCCTGCAGGCAGGTCAGCGCGCGGTCCCCCAGAGCCGCCTCAAGCTGTTCGCGCCCGCTGCCGACCACCACCACCTGCCGTGCCGGTTCCAGCGCAGCCACCGAGGCCATCAGGTGATCGAGCATCGGCTTGCCCGCAATCGGATGCAGGACCTTGTGCAGGGAACTCTTCATGCGGGTGCCTTTGCCCGCAGCGAGGATGACGGCGGCAATCTTGCTCATGGACGCTCCTTTAGAACGGATGGCGCCTTGCCACCAAAAGCTTGCCGTTTGAAGAACCATCCGCCACCGCGCTGGGCGATGACGCAATTTCCCTTCAGCGCGGTCGGCTTCGATCTCGACGGCACCCTGTGCGACACCTTCCGCGATCTCGGCGCAGCGGTGAACCATGCCCTGCGGATCGGCGGACTCGATGAAGTCTCGATCGAAAGCTCGAAGGACCTGATCGGGGGCGGGGCCAAGGTCATGCTGGCGCGCGCGGTCGAGGCGCAGACCGGACATTTGGGCGGGCTGCCGGAACCCGAATTCAATGCCCTCTACAAGCAGATGCTCGGTTTCTACGCCGAGAACAACGCGGTCCACACCGTGCCCTACCCCGGCGCGCTGGAGGCGATGGACGAACTGGCTGCGCGCGGGGCCAGGCTGGCGGTGGTAACCAACAAGTTCGAAGCATTCGCCACCGCGCTGCTGGGCCAGCTGGGCCTCAGCGAACGGTTCGTCACGATCATCGGCGGGGACAGCCTGGGCAAAGGGCCGGACGGGAAGTTCCGCGCCAAGCCGCTGCCTGACCCGGTGATCGAGGCCCGGGCACGCTGTGGTGGCGGGACGTTCGCCTTCATCGGCGATTCCACCTACGACGTCGCGGCCGCGAAGGGCGCAGGCGTACCGGTCGTGGTCGCCGCTTATGGCTATTGTGACCGAGCGCCGCACGAACTGGGCGGGGACGCCGTCATCGATTCGCTGCATGGCCTCATTCCTGCCCTCGAGGCGCTCTAGGAAGCGCCCTGCCCCTACGGCATCCCGCCCTGACGAAAGCACGGTTGCAACGCGCGCGGGAAACTGCCAACCGGCACACGCATTTACGCTAACGTAAGGCCGGAACCGGCCGACCAGGAGGATATGCCATGACCATTTCGTTCAATGACAAGGTTGCCATCGTTACCGGTGCCGGTGGCGGACTGGGCAAGGAATATGCGCTCGAGCTGGCGCGCCGCGGCGCAAAGGTGGTCGTGAACGACCTCGGCGGCTCGCGCGATGGCACCGGCACCTCCGATGCGGCGGCCCAGGTGGTCTCGGAAATCGAGGCTATGGGCGGCGAAGCCGTCGCCAACGGCAGTTCGGTCACCGAATACGACCAGATGGTCGAAATGGTTGCCAAGACCAAGGAAAAGTGGGGCGGCGTGCACGTCCTGATCAACAACGCCGGCGTGCTGCGTGACAAGACGTTCGCCAAGATGGAACCGGCCGATTTCGAATTCGTGGTCAAGGTCCACCTGACCGGCTCGGCCATGGCCACCAAGGCGTGCTGGGAACTGATGCGTGAGCAGGCCTATGGCCGCATCCTGATGACAGCCTCGTCGACCGGTCTGTTCGGCAACTTCGGCCAGGCCAACTACGGCGCAGCCAAGCTCGGCCTCGCGGGCCTGACCAAGACGCTGCAACTCGAAGGCGGCAAGTACAACATCCGCGTGAACACCCTTTCGCCGGTAGCGGGCACCCGCATGACCGCTGACCTGTTCCCGGAAGAGGCCTTCAAGCTGTTCGATCCCGTGAACGTGGTCCCCGCTGCGCTGTTCCTGGTGAGCGAAGACGCCCCCACCAACGCCATCGTCGGCGCCGGTGCCGGTGGTTACCACTCGGCCTGGACGGTGATGAACGACGCCGTCTGGCTGCCCGAGGAAGAGCGCACCCTGGAAGGCTTCGCAGCCCGCTGGGAAGAGATCTCGGCCTTCAGCAACCTGATGGCCCCGCAGAGCGGCAGCGAGCAGAGCGCCAACATCCTCAAGGCCATGCAGAAGGTCACCGGCACCGGCCCGAGCTCGGCGCGGGGCTGAGGGTTCGTGTCGGAGCCCGGACCTCACGGTCCGGGCCGCCGCGACATTGGTTGACCGATTCGAGCATTGCGATACGACGCTCCAGGAGCCTGTTAGCGGGCGTTGGATAGGCGTGCGCGGTGGACGGCTTTGAATTCCTGCTGACATTGTTCGGGCTGCTGCTCGGGCTGGCGCTGGCCGAGGGGCTTGGCGGGCTCGCCAATGCACTCCACATGCGCCGCCGGACCCTGATCGGCTGGCCGACTGCGCTGCTCGGCACCTTCGTGTCGTTAGACATCGTCAGTTTCTGGATGAACGGCTGGGCGCTGCGGGCGGTCTTGCCGGTCACCTGGCCAGTCATGTTCGGCGGCTTTGTCGTCACCGCCGTGGCCTACGTCGCGGCGTCGCTGATATTCCCCAAGGATGCGGAAGACTGGGCCGATATCGATGGCCATTTCGAACGCAACCGCGCCACGGTGATCGGCAGCCTGCTGACCTGCAATCTGGCGCTGCTCATCGTCATCTTCTCGATGATGGAGATTCCTGATCCGTTCAACTTGCGCCGGCTCGTCATTATCTGGTCGGCTTTTCCGGTCGGGCTGATCGCCATGTTCGCCCCGCAACGTCCGCTTGTTCTAGGCGCGCTGACTTACATGATCGCGTTGTATCCGCTGTCGTTGATCTGGCGCTAGTGCAGGGTTCCGGACAAACGCCGGCACACCCTTACTGTATTGACACGATAATACACTGGGGTTACTCCATCCCCATCTCAGGGGAGGAGTAACCCATGTATACCGAAGACGACCTGCGCCAGGCAGTGGCGAGCGGTGCGATCAGCGCCGACGCTGCCGAGGCGCTGCGCCAATCCGTCCGCACCGCCCACCCCACACCATCGGTTGACGAGGAGAATTTCCGCCTCGTCAACAGTTTCAACGACATCTTCGTGACTATTGCCGCCGTCCTGCTGCTGGTCGCCATGGCCGGGATCGGGCAGGCCTTCACGCCGCGCCTTGACGGCCCACCCCCGTTCTCGGGCATGCTGATCGCCGCTGCGGCCTGGGGCATGGCCGAATACTTCACCCGCCAGCGCCGCATGGCCCTGCCCAGCATTGTGCTGCTTCTCGCCTTCGTCGGCGGCGTGTTCGAGGCCTTGCTCGGCTTCATCGTCATGGCGATGGGGGATGACAGCACCAACGAGCGCGTGGCGGTGACGCTGGTCGCCCTCGCCGCGCTGGTCACCGCAGGGGCAGCGTGGATGCACTGGCGCAGGTTCATGGTGCCGATCACCATCGCCGCCGGCACCGCCGCAGTTGCTGGCACCGTCGTCGCCCTGATCGTCGCAGCGATTGGTCCGAACAATATCGAGCCCGAGCAGGCCCTGATCCCGCTCGTGTTCATTGCCGGCGTTTCGGTATTCGCCTTCGCCATGCGGTGGGACATGACCGACCGTGAACGGCAGACCCGGCGCAGCGACGTGGCCTTCTGGCTCCACCTGCTGGCCGCGCCGATGATCGCCCACCCGCTGTTCCACTGGCTCGGAGTCACCGAAGGCGACAGTATCGGCATGGGCGCTGCATTCGGCGTGCTGCTGGTGTATCTGGCGATGGGCCTGGTGGCGCTGGCGGTGGACCGGCGCGCATTGCTGGTTTCGGCGCTGGCCTATGTGCTGTTCGCACTCGGATCGCTGTTCGAGCGGTTCGGCGCGGTCGAGCTTAACGTGGCCCTGACAGCGCTGGTGATCGGTTCCGCCCTGCTGACGCTGTCAGCCTTCTGGACCCCGATCCGGATGTCGGTCGTGCGCGGATTGCCGACCAATCTGCAATCGCGCCTTCCTGTGACAGCACTCCTTGCGGCCTGACATCGTCTGATGGGGGGAGAGGGGCCGCACGCACTGCTCGGCCCTTCTCCCGTCCTTCAGCGTGGGGACTCTGCCATGAATCTTCTGACCGCCTCGCGCGAAGGTAAACTGCGGCTGTTCCAGAACGTCATTATCCTGGCGCTTGCGGGGCTGCTGATCTTCTACCATCTGACGATGCTGCGCGATCTGGCCATGGGCAACGGCTTGAGCAGCGATACAACCTACAATGCGATCCAAGGGGCCTTACGCCTCGCCATTGTCGCCAGCCTGACGGCGGTCGTGCTCGGCAAGCGGATCGCCCTGGCGGCAATGTGGCTCAGCATCGGTAGCCTGATCGCCACCCATTACTGGGCCCATTTCGGCGGCTTGCCCGTGGATTTCACCGCGGGTCGCCACCCATTGTCCTATCTCAAGGGGCTGATCATCCCCTCGATCATCACCACCGCATTTCTCTACCGAAGGGACTGAGCGCTAGCCTGTCACCACCTTTACCAGACGCCGCTCTATCGGAGCCAGCACGCCCGCGAGGTCGTGGCCGCGCTTCAGCACCTGGCCGTGTTCGCCGTAAAGCGTCCACATACCCTGCCGCGAACGGAGTGACGGTCGTTTCTCGATTCGCGCCTGGGGGCGTTCGGCGGTGCGCTTGAATGCGGCGAAACTGGCAAAGTCGCGGGTAAAATCCATCGCGTAGTCGCGCCACTGCCCAGCCGACACCATCCGGCCGTAGGTATCGAGAATGCGCGAAAGTTCCTCGCGCGAGAAGCCGACCTGATCGGGCTGCCTTGAGGGGAAAGCAACGATGGTGCCGCCCGGCCCCCCAGCCTGCCCGCCGCCGCCGCCAGACAGCATCAGCTACCGGTCCGCTTGCGCCGGGGTGCCGGAACAGCACGAGCGCCGGTCGCTTGCCGCAGCTCGGCAATTTCCGCCCGCAAGGCGGCCAGTTCGCCCTCCAGTTTCTCGACGCAATCGCGGCCAACGCCGGCAGCTTCCTCGCAAGGGTCGTCACAGGGCGTGCCATAGGGAATGAATTCGCGCAGCCATTGCTCGGCCGGCACCAGGGTCGAGCGGGCCTTGAGGCCGATCATGGTGGCGCCTTCCGGGACATCGTCGGTCACCACGGCATTGGCGCCGATCCGCGCCCGGTTGCCGACCGTGATCGGGCCGATCACCTGTGCGCCGGAACCGATGATCACGTTGTCCTCAATGGTCGGGTGCCGCTTGCCGCCCACGCCATTGGTCGGATTGGTGCCGCCCAGAGTGACGCACTGGTAAATGGTCACATTGTCCCCGATCAGCGCGGTTTCACCAATCACGGTGAAGCCGTGGTCGATGAAGAAGTTCTTCCCGATGGTCGCGCCCGGATGGATGTCGATCGCGGTCAGGAAGCGGCTGAAATGGTTCACCAGCCGGGCAAGGAAATAGAGCTTTGCCTCGAACAGCCAGTGCGCCACCCGGTGAAGGCCCAGTGCGAGCACGCCAGGATAGAGCAGGATTTCCCAGCGCGACCGGGGCGCCGGGTCGCGGGCGCGGATCGAGTCGAGATAGGCGGCCAGCCGGTCAAACATCGCAAGCAGACTCCCACTTCCCCACCGCTAAAGCAAGCGTGCCTGCCGCGGTCCTTCGATTGCCTCCAGCGCATCCCGCCAGACCGACTGGGTGGCCGGTACCTTGCGCTCCATGCTCAGCCGGTCGATGGTTTCCACCAGCCGCTCTATCGCTGCGAAGCTGCGGGTCGTGCGCGGCACGAGATAGGTAAGCGCCCCTTCGCCAAGGACAAGCCCCCGCTGCTGCGCATGGGCCTCGATCAGCGCCGCGACCATTGCGTCATCAGGCGCACCGATCCGCAGCTGCAGGGCGGCCCCCATGCGTGATCGCAGGTCCGGCAGGGCGATATCCCATGTCTCCCCGTTGACCACCAGCAGCAGCGGCCGGCCATCTTCCTGCGCGCGGTTCCAGCGGTGGAACAGGGTCGTCTCGTCCACTGAGTCGGCCCCGTCAATCGACTCGCCCCGCCCCTCGGCGGCGAACCAGCGGGTCAGGAGCGACTTGCCCGAGCGGGGCGGTCCGGTGAGAACGGCGGTCCGGAAAGGCCAGCTTTCGGGCCGTCCGAGAGCCTCGATGACTTCAGCATTGGCCGTTCCCACGACAATGCGGGTGGCGTCGCCCGGGCGGCGCAGATCCAGCGGCAGGACAATCTGGCCCATCGGCTCAGCGGCGGATGGCGAGCGCGTTGCTGCCTTGCGTTACGGTAAACCCGCGCCCGCGCAGGGCAGCGGCCAGCTGGTCAATCGACCCGCCATAGCTGACCGTCATTACCGAAGTGCCGCCAATCCCGACACTGGTGGTCGCCGCGCCGCGCACGCCGGGTGCTCCCCGGACGGCAGCCAGCGTGGCATCAAAAGCGCCCGCGTCCGGCGTGGCGAACTGGACCACGAACGCCGACACCACCTGCGGTGTCTCGACAGGAACCTGGGGTGCATCGGTCCCATCGCCAGCAGTTTCATCCGCTCCCGGCTGAGCCGCAGCGGCGCGCTCCTGCGCTTCGATCTGGCGGCCGATTTCGATCAGGCGCTGCAGGGCCGGATCGATTTCCGCGCCGGCCATGCTGAGCGTCGGGTCAGGGCGCAGCTTGCCATCAGCCAGCGCCTGGCCGAACATCCGGTCAAACCGGCGCACGGCCTGCTCCAGCATCTCCGGCAGTTCCTCCGGCCCCTTGGCCGTGAGGGTGAAGGAGCCAAGATAGTCGTTGTCCGGCCCATACCGCGCGGTGAAGGTGCCGGTAACGGGGCCGCCGGGATAGGCATGGCGCAAGTGCGCCATCGGCACCAGCACGTCCGCTGCGCCGAACTGATCGAGAATGTTGCGCCACCAGGTGCGGCTGCGGCGGCTGGTCTGGCCGAAGGTCACCAGGAGCGAATCGCCGCCCGCGCCCGAGGGGCGCACGTAGTCGATCGGGCTCGCCCCTGACTGGAACTCCGCCCAGGCCTGCTGCCACGGGTTTCGCCGTTCATAGACCAGTGCCGTGCCGCCGGAGATGGTCACCGGAACCAGCAGCATCGGCGCGGACCGGCGGACCGGGCCGCCGCCGCCGAGAAGTCCGCCTGCCCGGGCCCGGTCGAAAATGACCCCGAGTCGGGCAATGTAGCGCCGCGGCCCGATCTGCTCGCGCTCGATCACAATGGCAGAGACCATCGACTGGAGCTGCCCGTCGGCAATGGCCGGGCCGCCCAGCTTGGCCCATGCCTTGCGCTGGGCTTCCAGCCAGCCTTTGGCCCGGGCGTCCTCTGCATTGTCGCCCTTCACGTCGACGTCGATTTCATCAACCTCGATGTCGGTGCTGCTGGCAATCGGAGCGATTCCGCGCTCGCCTTCAACCTGCGCCCAGGCCACGGCCAGCCCGGCCAGCAGCAACACCCCGCCAAGCAGCAGGGCCAAAGTGCGGGTGCGCGCGCGGGCGGGGAGGAGAAGCAACTGGGCCATCGGGGAAAACCGGCGGCCTTTTGCCCAATCGGGCATGGAAATCCAAGCACGAAAGACTAAAGCCTGTGGCCATGTCTGCGAACAACCCTCCTCCCAGCCGGTATACCTATGCCGAAGCCGGGGTTTCGATCGAGGCCGGCAACGCGCTGGTCCGTGCCATCGGCCCTCTGGTGAAGGCCACGCGGCGCCCCGGCGCGGACGCGGAAATCGGCGGATTCGGCGGCTTCTTCGATCCCAAGGCTGCCGGATATACCGATCCCCTGCTGGTCGCTGCCAATGACGGGGTTGGCACCAAGCTCAAGCTCGCCATCGATAGCGGGCGGCACGATACGGTCGGGATCGATCTCGTCGCCATGTGCGTGAATGATCTGATCGTCCAGGGGGCAGAGCCGCTGTTCTTCCTCGACTATTTCGCCACCGGCAAGCTGGAAAGCGGCGTGGCCGAGCGGGTGATCGCCGGCATCGCTGACGGGTGCAAGGAAGCTGGCTGCGCCTTGATTGGCGGCGAGACGGCGGAAATGCCGGGAATGTATGCGGCTGGCGATTATGATCTGGCCGGATTCTGCGTCGGCGCGGTCGAACGCGGCGAGCAGTTGACCGGCGACAAGGTGGCCCCCGGCCAGGCCCTGCTCGGCCTTGCAAGTTCGGGCGTCCATTCGAACGGGTACTCGCTGGTCCGGCGGCTGGCAGCGGACAAGGGCTGGCGGCTGGACCGGCCCGCCCTGTTCGATCCCGAAGTGATCCTGATTGACGCGCTGATGGCCCCGACCCGGATCTATGTGAAAAGCCTGCTGCCCGCCATCCGCGCCGGGCGGATCGCCGCGCTCGCCCACATCACCGGCGGTGGTCTGCTGGAGAACATCCCCCGCGTTCTGCCCGAAGGCGCGCACGCTGTGGTCGATGCCGACGCCTGGGCGCAGCCCCGCCTGATGGCTTTCCTCCAGGCGCAGGGCAATATAGAGCCGGCCGAGATGGCCCGCACGTTCAACTGCGGAATCGGCATGGTCCTGGCAGTTGACGAGGACGATGTCGACACGCTGATGTCCGACCTTTCCGCCGCGGGTGAGACCGTGCTCCGGATCGGCAGGATCGAGGAGGGAACCCGCGGCTGCACCGTGCGCGGTTCGGTCGAGGCCTGGTCGGCGCGTGAGCCGTGGGAGGCGACCCACCTTGCCTGACGCCGGGCGTGAACCCATGTCAGACAAGGCGCGGGTGGCCGTGTTCCTGTCTGGGGCGGGTTCAAACATGGCCGCCCTGCTCCACGCCAGCCACCTGCCCGGTGCTGCCTACGAGATCGTGCTGGTGGCATCGAACGATCCCGCCGCACCCGGGCTTGCCTTGGCCGAGGCTGAAGGAATTCCCACATTTGCGCTCGCGCACAAAGGCATGAGCCGGGACGCGCATGACGCGGCGATGGAAGCCGAAGTCCTGCGCGCCGGGGCGGATCACATTGCGCTGGCCGGGTACATGCGCATCCTCAGCGACGGTTTCGTCGGGCGGTGGCCAGGCCGGATGCTCAACATCCATCCTTCGCTGCTGCCCCGATACAAGGGGCTGGATACTCACGCCCGCGCCATTGCCGCCGGAGACACAGCTGGCGGCGTATCGGTCCACCTCGTCACGCCCGACCTGGACGCGGGCGAAGTACTGGGCCAGCTGGCAGTGGCGATCCGGCCCGGAGAAACGGCGGAGACCCTCGCCGCGCGGGTGCGCATGGCGGAGCACCAGCTCTATCCGCATGTGCTGAACCGCTATGTCGCGCGCCACCATGACAGCGACTGGCTGCTCGCCCGGGTGCGCAAACTGGCCATGGCCATGCCGGAAGCCGAGGAACGCGACAGCCACGGCGCGCCGGGCTTCCGCACCAGCGGCAGGAGCGGCAAGTTCTTCGCCTATTTCAGCGATCGCCACCATGGCGAACCGCACATCGCTCTGCTCGCCAAGACCAGCGGAGTGGATGAGATGACCGACCTGATCGCGCGCGATCCGGAACGGTTCTACCGCCCCGCGTTCTACGGTGCGAGCGGCTGGGTCGGGATCGTGCTCAACCGGCGCGATACCGACTGGGACCAGGTGGCCCACTGGATCGCCCGCAGCTGGCGCAGTGTCGCTCCGCGCCGCCTCACCGGGCTGCTCGACGCCGCCGACGCCTTCTGATGGCCCCGCCCCGCCCGCACCCGCTGACCCGCTCGCGCCTGTCGGAGAAGGCGGGCGCGCTGGTCGAGACACTGTGGAACCGGGGCGTGACCCCCAAGCCGCCGCTCGATCCGGGATTTCTCTGGTACACCGGGAGCAAGGGTTTCACTCCGGACGACGAACACGCCGGCCGGAGCGAGAGCGATGTGGCCGATTTCCGCGATCGGCTGGAGCGGCTGTGCCAGGCCCTGCGGGACGAGGCCGGGCTCAACGCCCTGGGCCACACGATGGCCTATGGCCAGATCACCAGCGCCATCCGCAAGCGCCACGCGCTGGGCAGGCTGTGGCAGGAACAGCCAGCATTGGCTCAAACCCCTGTCGCCCCCCGATTATCGTGGTCGGCCAGATGCGCGCCGGGACCACGCGGATGCACCGTCTGCTGGCGGCCGACCCGGCCCATGCGGGCACCCTGTTCTGCAACAGCCACGATCCCGTTCCCCGGAGGCCGGACTGGCGCCCGTTCAAGAGTGCGGCTGGCCTGGCAATCGCCCGCCGCATCAATCCGTGGCTCGATACGCTCCACCCCTTCGGGGCAACCCGGACGGACGAGGAAATCGGCTGGCTGTCCGCCGCGCTCGATGCCTGTACCTACGAAGCGCAATACGCCATCCCGAGCTATGTCGCGTTCAACGAGGCGCAGGATGGCAAAGCGGTCTATCGCGAGTTCGCGCGGCTGCTGCGGACCGATGCTGCCACCATGGGCAATGCTGCGCGGCCGCGGGTCATGAAGTGCCCCCAGTTCTGCGAGCACCTGCCCGCCCTGCTGGAACAGTTTCCCGACGCGCGGCTGGTGGTGACCCACCGCGACCACGCCGAAGTGCTCGCCAGCTCCGTCTCGATGGTCGCGGCGCAAATGGCATTCCAGACGGACAATGCCTCGGTTGAGGCGATCGAGGCGGAATGGCGGCGCAAGCTGGCACTGCGGCACGAGCGGGTGGAAGCCGCCCTGGCCGGCTGGAACGGGCCGGTCGCACGGGTCGACTATGCCGCGCTCAACGCCGACTGGCGCAGCGAAATCACGCGGGTCTATGCCGTGCTGGGGCTGGACTTCAGCGCCGCAGCCCTCTCTGCGATGGAGACGGAACAGGGCAAGGCCGCACAGGACGCACACCACGCGCACGCCCGCGACCTTGCCCGGTTCGGTGCAGCCTGACCCTCAGGCGGGGGTGCGGGCCTTGGCCAGCATGGCCGACAGGTCGTCCGCAAGCGCCAGCCGTTCCTTCTTGAGCTCTTCGGCACGCTCATCCGATGCCGGCTCGACTTCGCTTTCGATGCGATGGATGGCCCGGTTTACCGTGTGATACGCCTCGGCCAGCCGGGCGAAGTGCGCGTCATCCTGCTTGAGCCGGTGAATAAGATCCCGGTCCTGAGGGAATTCATCGGCCAGTTCGTGGGGGGTATGCGACATTCAGGGGTCCTTCCCGGTTGGTGATGCCCCTCTGTGCCCCGCCAGCGCCGCATGGTCGTTGATGCAAATCAAAAAGGGCCGCGGCGGTTTCCCGGCGCGGCCCTTGTCGAAATGCCTGGAAACCCGGCTCAGCCGACGATTTCTTCCGGCTTGAAGAAGTAGGCGATCTCGATCGCGGCGTTCTCGTCGCTGTCCGAACCGTGGACGGTGTTGGCTTCGATGCTTTCGGCCAGTTCGGCGCGGATCGTGCCGGGGGCTGCGTCCTTGGGGTTGGTCGCGCCCATCGTGTCACGGTTGAGCTGCATGGCGTTCTCGCCTTCGAGAACCTGCACCACCACCGGGCCGCTGATCATGAAATCGACCAGTTCGCCAAAGAAGGGGCGTTCCTTGTGAACGGCATAGAAACCCTCGGCCTGCTCGCGGGTCATGTGAATGCGCTTGGAGGCAACGACGCGCAGGCCGGCGTCTTCCAGCATCTTGGTGACCGCACCGGTCAGGTTGCGGCGGGTGGCATCGGGCTTGATGATCGAAAAGGTGCGGGTAACCGCCATGGGATGTGTCCTTCAATACTGCGGGATGGGGTATCGCGCGCGCCCCTAGCCCCGTGTGCGCCGCGCTGCAAGCCTTGGCGCGGGTCGCGGGCCGCCAGCGCGGTTCCCGCTACTTGCTTCCCACCATCAGCTGGGCGCTGGTCTTGCCGTCTGCTTCGGTGGCGGTGAGCGAGAAGGTGACCCCGTCCCTGCCTTCGCCCCCGATCATCCGGGTGCCATCGGAGTTCATCTCCAGCTGGATTTTCACCCCGGCGGCCTCGGCCTGCTTGCGGTAGAAGGCGACCACCTCATCGGCCGGCTTGCCGATTTCCATCATGGTCATCGAGCCGGAGCCCTGTTCGGTGGTGATGTTGCTGGCGGAGATCACATTGGCCCCCGGCATCAGCGCAAACCCGTCTGGCAGGTTGGCCTTGACCCCTGCGCCGGATTCCATCCGGGCGGTGCCTTCCTCGGTCTTGATCTCTGACGTGGTTACGCCGCTTTCCTCGTCGACGCGGTAGGTGCCCTCGCCCCCCTCCCCATCCTCGAAGGTACCCGATTGTTCGGACCCGCAGGCAGCCAGAGCCAGGATCAGCGAAACGGCAACAGGAAAGGCAAGGCGCATTGGTTCTCTCCGTCGGTTGGAGCGAACTATTCCAAACTCCCCGGTCGCGCGCAACCGGTCAGGCGACCTTGATCCATTTGCCCCCATCCTGCCGGAAGAATGCGCGTTCGACCGCATCCCCGCCGCCAAGCGCACGCCAGGTTGCGCGCGCTGCCGCTATGGTCGATTCGTCGAACAGCAGGAACGCACGGGCGAACCCGGCCGGATCGCGCCACTGGCCGTCAGCAAAGATCACGTGGGTGGCGCCATTCTCAGGCGCGCAGGCGCCAGACAGCAGGACCGGCTGGCGCGCAGCGTGGGGCTCACCCGCCTCCCCGTTGGCCAGGAAGGCTTCGGCCTTTTCCTGCCACAAGGCGCTTGAGATCACTTCGCGCTGAGCCGCATCGCCGGAGACGACCAGCACCCGCTGCCCCTCGCCCAGCACCCGCGCGGCGATCAGGGCGACCACCTTGTCCACCGGATCGCGGGACAACTGCCAGAAGTCGATCTTCATGCGCCCCCACCCCGATTCATCCGGCACCGGTCGGAACAGTACTTCACGTTGTCCCAGTCCCGTGCCCATTTCTTGCGCCAGGTGAACGGCAATCCGCACGAAAGACAGGTCTTGCTCGGCAGATCGGCCTTCTTGCGCATCTTCGGCATTATTGTTGGCCTACCGCTGCGCTGCTCGAGGCCCGAAAGCCATGCCTCACTTCTCCAGCGTGTCGCGCACGAACCGGTCGATCAGGCGCACGCCATAGCCGGTTGCGCCCTTGTCCCAGGTGCGGCCCGGCTTGTCCGACCAGACCATCCCGGCGATGTCGCAGTGCGCCCAGGGCGTGCCCTTGCGGACAAACCGCTGGAGGAACTGCGCCGCTGTGATCGAGCCGCCTTCGCGCGGCCCGAGGTTCTTCACGTCGGCAATCGGCGAGTCGATCAGCTTGTCGTATTCAGGGCCGAGCGGCAGCCGCCACAGCTTGTCGCCGGTGGCCTTACCCGCTGCCAGCAGCTTGTCTGCCAGCGCATCATCGTTGGCGAACAGCCCGCCATGCTCGAACCCGAGCGCGATCAGCATCGCGCCGGTCAGCGTGGCGAAGTCGACCATCTGTACCGGATCAAAGGTTTCCTGCGTCCAGTGGATCACGTCGCACAGCACCAGCCGCCCTTCGGCATCGGTGTTGAGCACTTCAATCGTCTGGCCCGACATCGAGGTGACCACGTCTCCCGGGCGCTGGGCCTTGCCGTCAGGCATGTTCTCGACCAGCCCGACCACGCCGACCAGGTTGGCCTTCGCCTTGCGCTGGACCAATGCCAGCATCGCGCCGACCACTGCGCCGGCACCGCCCATGTCCCACTTCATGTCCCACATGCCAGCGCCCGGCTTGAGGGAGATTCCGCCGGTATCAAAGGTGACGCCCTTGCCGATGAAGGCGGTCGGCTTTTCGTCGCCGCCGCCGTTCCAACGGATCGCCAGGATGCGCGAAGGCTGTTCCGAGCCGAGGCCGACGCCGAGCAGCGCGCCCATCCCGAGCGCCTCCATCTGCGCCACATCGAGCACGGTCAGTTCGGCCCCGGTACCGGAAAAGGCCTTCTCGCACGCTTCGACGAAGCTGACCGGGTAAATCTTGTTGCCCGGCTCGGCCACCAGATTGCGGGTAAACTCCACCCCGTCGGCCAGCGCGGCTTCGACTGCCCAGACGGTTTCGGTTCCCTCGGGCGCGCCGACCACGGTCGCTTTTGCCAGGGTGATCTTTTGCTCGTCCTTCAGCTTGGTGCGATAGGCGTCATGCCGCCAGCTGCGCAGGCGCAGGCCCAGCAGCACGGAAGCAGCGCCCGCCGCGTCGAGCCCGGCACCGGTCAGGTCGATGGCAATGTCCGTCTCGCCCGAAGTCAGGTACTTCGCGGCCAGGGCCGCTCCGGCCTTTTCCAGCCCGGCGGCGCGGTCTGTCGCAGCAGCCTTGCCCGCTCCCGCCAGCGCAAGACGGACCACTTTGCCCTGCCGTTCGACGAATGCCTCGAACAGCTGGCCTTCATTTCCCTTGAAGCGCGCCGCCTTGGCGCCGGCGGTCACAGCTGGCTCCAGCCCGGCGGGCAGGGAATCCCCCGACACTACGTGTGCGACCAATCCGGCGTCGGCGGGCAAAGTCGAAGTGAAAGCTATCTGCATGGTTGCTCCGGGTGCTCGGGGCCTGTGGTGTGGCGCGCGCCAGCTCTGCCCCTGGAAAGGATGCGATTGCGATTAGGCCGAGGGAGTGCGATAGGCAAGCCATGCTCCCCGCCTATGTGACCATCGTGCAGGCGCCTTGTCGCCGCTTGCTGCGGGCCAGTATTCCCGCATTCGTGCTCGCCCTGGGGTGTGCCGCCCCGGCGCTGGCGCAGGAGCCGGCGAGCCGCATGATCGAGGCTGGCCGGGCAATCGATTTCGAGGCGGACAGCCTGTCCTACGAGTCGGACACCGACATGATCCGCGCTGCGGGCGATGTCGTCCTGCGCAGCGATGACCAGTCGGTTCGCGCCAACGAAGTGGTGTGGGACCGCAAGGCCGGCACCATCACGGCAATCGGCAACGTGCGGTTTGTCGATCAGCAAGGCAACCAGCTGTTCACCGAACAGGTCGAGCTGACCGACAAGTTCGAAGCCGGCGCCATGTCGGAGCTGCTGATTGCCCTGCGCGAAGGGGGCCGCCTGGCCGCCCGCTCGGGCGAGCGGGGCGACGATGGATTGGTGGTCCTGACCGATGCCGCCTACAGCGCCTGCGCCGTGGTCGACGGCGACGGATGCCCGCGCAACCCCAGCTGGCGTATCACGGCTGACCGGGTGGTCTATGATCCGGAGGGAAAGCAGGTCCGCTTTACCGGCGCATACCTAGAACTGTTCGGCGCGCGCATCCTGCCGATCCCGGGCCTGTCCGTCCGCACCGATGGCGGGCCGGTATCGGGCCTGCTGATCCCCGATATCCGCGTGTCCCAATCGAACGGGGTGGAGATTTCGGGCAGCTATTACTGGAGGATGGCTGACAACAAGGACCTCACGCTGGGGGCCTACCTGTTTACCGAAGCGCCGCCGATGGCCTCTGCCCAATGGCGGCACCTTACGTCCAAGGGTGCCTATCAGATCACCGGCTACGGAACCTATAGCCAGCGGGTGTCAGACATAACCGGCGTGCCCTTCCGGGAAAACGATCCGCGCGGTTACCTGGAGGCCAACGGCCGGTTCCAGTTTGACCCCACCTGGAGCTTCACCGGTTCGGTCCGGCTGGCCAGTGACCGCACCTTCCTGCGCCGCTACGACATCAGCCGGGATGATCGCCTGCGCTCCACCTTCGCGCTGGAGCGGGTGGACGAGACATCGTACCTCTCGGTCGAAGGCTGGGCCACCCAGACCCTGCGCCTTGGCCAGCCGCAAGGCCAGGTGCCGGTAGCCCTGCCGCTGATCGACTACCGCCGCCGCATCGCCGACCCCACCGGGCTTGGCGGCACGCTTGAGCTCCAGCTCAACACCCTCGCGATCACCCGCGACGAGGGGCAGGACACCCAGCGCGCCTTTGCCGGGGCGCGGTGGGATCTGCGCCGGATCACCGCGCTCGGCCAGATGGTTACCCTGACCGGGCTGGTGCGCGGCGATGTCTATCATTCGGACGAGAACGGCCTGACGGCAACGGCAGCCTATCGCGGCAATCCGGGCTGGCAGGCCCGCGGCATCGCGCTGGGCGCACTGGACATGCAGTGGCCCTTCGTGGGTGAGGCTTTTGGCGGAACGCAGGTCTTCACCCCCCGGGTCCAGCTGGTGGCCACCCCGCCGATCCGCAACCTGGCTGTTCCCAATGAGGATGCCCGCGCGATTGACCTGGAAGATTCCAACCTCTTCTCGCTCAACCGCTTCCCGGGGTATGACCGGTTCGAGGACGGAGCGCGGGTCACGTACGGGTTCGACTGGGAACTGCAGATTCCCGACTGGCGGATCCGCTCCACCATCGGGCAGTCCTACCGGCTCGACAACGATCCGCTCGTGCTGGTCGATGGCACGGGCCTCAGCGACCGGGTCAGTGACTTTGTCGGCCGGACCGAGGTGCGCTACCGCGATTTCCTCAAGCTCACCCACCGTTTCCGGCTCGACAAGGACAGCTTCTCGGTCCGCCGCAACGAATTCGACGCCACCGTGGGCTCGCGCCGGACATATGCCGAAATCGGCTACCTGCGCCTCAACCGGGACATTGCGGCCGGGATCGAGGATCTGCAGGACCGCGAAGAGCTGCGGCTGGCCGGGCGGGTCGCCTTTGCACGTTACTGGTCGGTGTTCGGATCGGGCGTCTTCAACCTGACCGACCGCAGCGAAGATCCCACCTTCACTTCCGACGGGTTCGATCCGGTTCGCACCCGTCTGGGGGTCGCCTACCAGGACGATTGCCTCGAAATGGGCCTGACCTGGCGCCGCGACTATATCGACGCCGGCGATGCCCGCCGCGGCGATACCTTCCAGATCTATTTCTCCCTGCGCAATCTCGGCTTCCGCTAGGGTTGCGGAGTTTGCGGCAGGGGCGATTGTCGGGACGGCGCAAAGCCGCTATCCGACCGGCTACTCAGCCCGTGTTAAGCCTGTCCGAGGCAGATGCGCGGCGAACAGACAGCAGCGCCGGTGGCGCGGAACAGACGGAACGTATCAGGTGACAGCACTCACATTCGGCCGCATTCTCGGTGCCGTGGCATCCTTCGGGCTGGTTCTCGGCCCCGTCGCCGCGCAGGCCCAGCAGGCAAACAACCCGCTCGGCATCCCGGATAACGTCAACATCCTGCGCCAGAACGATCCCAACAGCCGCAAGCCGACCGCCGTGGTCAACGGATCGGTCATCACCGGCACTGACGTGGACCATCGGGTGGCGCTCGTCGCGGCTGCCTCGCAGGCAGAGATCCCGCCAGAGGAAATGGCTCGCCTGCGGATGCAGGTGCTGCGCAACCTGATCGATGAAACCCTGCAGATTCAGGAAGCCGCTGCGCAGGAAATCGAGATTACCCAGGCCGAAATCGATACCCGTTATGCCGATGTGGCCAGCCGCAGCTTCAATTCCGATCCCAAGGCAATGGACGCCTACCTGATCTCCATCGGGTCCAGCCCGGCCGCGCTCAAGCGCCAGATCCAGGGCGAAATCGCCTGGCAGCGCCTGCTCGGGCGCAACGTCGCACCGTTCATCAACGTATCCGACGAAGAGGTGCGCGAAGTGCTCAAGCGCCTTGAGGAAACCCGGGGCAGCGACGAATACCGTGTGGGTGAGATTTTCCTCTCCTCCACCCCCGAAACCCGTGAAGCGGTGGGGCAGAACGCCACCCGCATTGTGGAGCAACTGCGCCAGGGCGGCAGCTTTGTTGCCTATGCGCGCCAGTTCTCCGAAGCGACCACGGCTGCTGTCGGCGGCGATCTGGGCTGGATCCGGCTGGCACAGCTCCAGTCTCCCCAGCTTGAAGAGGTCGTGCGCGAAATGCAGCCGGGCCAGCTGATGGGTCCGGTGGAGATTCCCGGCGGATACTGGATCGTTTACCTGATCGACCGGCGCAAGGTGCTGATGGCTGATCCGCGTGACGCCATGCTCAGCCTGAAACAGGTCGCCATTGCCTTCCCGGCAGGCACCAGCGAAGCAGCCGCAACCGCCCGGATCGAGGCGTTCGGGCTGGCGGTCCAGTCGATTCGCGGTTGCGGTGACGTGGAGCGCGCAGCGCAGACAGTCGGGGCCGAGGTGGTCACCAACAACGACATCAAGGTCGGCCAGCTTCCGCCGCAGCTCCAGACCAGCATTCTGGCCATGCAGATCGGCGAGGCGACCCCGCTGTTCGGCTCGCTGGAGGACGGTGTCCGCACACTGGTGCTGTGCGGCCGCGATGACCCGCAGACACAGGGCGGGCCGGACTTCGATACGATGCTGGCGCAGATGGAAGACGAGCGCATCAACAAGCGTGCCCAGCGTTACCTGCGTGACCTGCGGAACGACGCGTTCATCGAATACAATTGAACCCGCTCGCCCTATCGCTCGGTGATCCTGCCGGAGTTGGCCCCGAGCTGATCGTACAGGCATGGCAGCAACGGGCCGCGGAACAGCTGCCGCCCTTCCTGGTCGCTGGCGGGCAAGGTGTGCTCGCTGATGCCGCCCGGGCGCAGGGGGCGGGCGTGGCGATAGTCCCGATCGACGAACCGGGCGACGCGCTCGGGGTCTTTGCTGAAGGAATCCCGGTGCTTGGCGCCGCTGGCACAGGCTGGCGGCCCGGGGTGCCCGACAGCGACGGTGCCTGGCTGGCCTGGGAATCGCTCAAATGGGCCACCGCCCTTGCGCGCGATGGCAAGGCTTGCGCCATCGTCACGGCGCCGGTTTCCAAGGCGGCGCTGACAGCAGTGGGCTTCTCGTTCCCCGGCCAGACCGAGTTTCTCGCCCATGCCTGCGGTATCCCTGAAAGCCAGGCGGTGATGATGCTGGCCGGCCCCAACCTGCGGACCGTCCCGCTCACCATCCACTGTGCACTGGCCGATGTGCCCAGGCTCCTCAGCGAAGATCTGATCGTGAGCCGCGGGCGTGCCGTTGCTGCCGCTCTCACCCGCGATTTCGGGATCGCGCACCCCCGCATCGCTGTCACCGGCCTCAACCCCCATGCCGGCGAAGGCGGCGTTTTTGGGCGCGAAGAAATCGACCTGATCGCCCCCGCGATCGCGCGCCTCCGCAGCGAAGGGATCGATGCCAGCGGCCCTCATCCGGCTGACGCGCTGTTCGCCCCGCACAAACGGAACTCGTTCGATGTGGCCCTGTGCATGTACCACGACCAGGCGCTGATCCCGGTCAAGGCGCTCGATTTCGACAGCGGAGTCAACGTCACCCTGGGGCTCCCGATCATCCGCACCAGCCCGGATCATGGCACCGCATTCGACATCGCGGGCAAGGGCCTGGCGCATCCCGGCGCGCTGATTGCAGCAATCCGCATGGCGGGCGAAATGGCCACCCGGCGCGCCGATACCCGAACAGTCGATGCCTGATCTCCCCCCCTTGCGGGACGTCATTGCCCGCCACGGCCTCTCCGCCAGCAAGGCGCTGGGGCAGAACTTCCTGTTCGACGCACACCTGCTTGACCGGATTGCCGCAATCCCCGGCGATCTGGCAGGGCAACAGGTGCTGGAGGTGGGCCCTGGCCCGGGCGGGCTGACCCGCGCGTTGCTGAAGGCCGGCGCCACGGTCACGGCGATCGAAATGGACCGCCGCTGCCTTCCGGCCCTGGACGAACTGGGCGAAGCCTTTCCCGGCAAGCTGCGGGTAATCGAAGGTGACGCCATGAAGGTCGCCCACCGTATTGAAGGGCCGTTCCACGTCGTCGCCAACCTGCCTTACAACGTCGGCACTGCGCTGCTGATCGGCTGGCTTTCAGGCGCGGTCTGGCCCCCGCAATGGGCCAGCCTGACGCTGATGTTCCAGCTGGAGGTGGCGCAGCGGATCGTCGCTGCGGCGGATAGCGATGCTTACGGGCGGCTGGCGGTGCTGGCACAGTGGCGCAGCGAGGCGCGGCTGGCGATGAAGGTCCACCGCAGCGCCTTCACCCCGCCCCCCAAGGTGATGAGCGCGGTGATCCACCTGACCCCCACCCCGATGCCGGAAGGCGTGACACCCCGCACCCTCGAACGCCTGACCGAGGCCGCCTTTGGCCAGCGCCGCAAGATGCTGCGCCAGAGCCTCAAAGGCATGCCGGGCGCGCTCGACGCGCTGCGGACGGTCGGCATCGACGAAACCCGCCGGGCGGAAACCCTTTCGGTGCAGGAGTTCGTCGCAGTCGCGCGCGTGCTGGGTTAACCCCGCTGGCAGGGATAGCGTTCGGTCAGGGCATTGTAGGCGGTTGAGGCGGCGGTCCAGTCGGCCTTGTCCGGGTTGCGGCGCATGTAGTCGGCGTAGATCGAGCCGAGCTGGCTGACGTCAAGGGTCGCCGCGTTGCACAGCACTGGCGGACCCCAGCGGTTGTCCACGTGCATCGCCATGGCATCGGCAATGCCCATCAGATAACTGCGACAGGCCAGCTGCTCACCAGCTTCCAGAGCCACGCACGAGGTGTAGAGACCGCGCGCCACCAGGAAACCACCACTCGAGGCGACGCCTTGTTGGCCCTGCCGGGCTTGCCCCTGCGGGGATTGCTGGGCTTGCTGGGCTTGCTGGGCTTGCTGGGCTGCCACCGGCACGCTGACGAGGCTAGCGAGCAGGCAGGCAATTACGGCTTTCTTCATACGACTCTGTCTCCGAACGTGCCGAAGGTTAGCCGCCAGCCGCCTTCTTCGCCAGACGCCATTGATGGAGCAGCGGCTCGGTATAGCCGCTCGGCTGCTCGACGCCGTTGAACACCAGATCGCAGGCGGCGCGGAAAGCCGCGCCGTCCTCGTTGCCGACCAGCGGGACATAGGCCGGATCGCCCGCATTCTGCGCGTCAACCTTGGCGGCCATGCGGCGCAAGCTGTCCATCACCTGTTCGCGGGTGGCGACGCCATGGAGCAGCCAGTTGGCCATGTGCTGGCTGGAAATCCGCAAGGTGGCGCGGTCCTCCATCAGGCCGACATCGTTGATGTCCGGCACCTTGGAGCAGCCCACCCCGGCATCGATCCAGCGCACCACATAGCCGAGCAGGCCTTGCGCGTTGTTGTCCAGTTCCTCGCGCACTTCCTCTTCCGACCAGTTGGTCCCGTCAGCCAGCGGAATGGCAAGCAGATCATCCAGCGGCGGGATTTCGCCCAGCCCCTGCTGAACTTCGAACACGTCGCACTGGTGGTAATGCAGCGCGTGGAGCGTGGCGGCCGTCGGGCTCGGCACCCAGGCGGTGTTGGCCCCGGCTTTCAGATGGCCGATCTTCTCAACCATCATCTGCCCCATCAGATCAGGCGCGGCCCACATACCCTTGCCGATCTGCGCGCGGCCGGAAAGACCGTGCTTCAACCCGATGGCAACATTGCGCTTTTCGTAGGCGGCGAGCCAGCCGCTGGTCTTCATCGCGCCTTTGCGGATCATCGGCCCGGCCTGCATCGAGGTGTGGATCTCGTCGCCAGTGCGGTCAAGGAAGCCGGTGTTGATGAACACGATCCGGTCCTTCACCGCATGGATGCAGGCGGCAAGGTTGGCGCTGGTGCGGCGCTCCTCGTCCATCACGCCAACCTTGACCGTGTAGCGGGGCAGTTCGAGCAAATCCTCAACCGCGTTGAACAGGTCATTGGTAAAGCGGCATTCTTCCGGCCCGTGCTGCTTCGGCTTGACGATGTAGATGCTGCCATGGCGGCTGTTTGTCCACCGGCCATGCCCGCGCACATCGAGCGCGCCGATTGCGCTGGTGAAGACTGCGTCCATGATGCCTTCGGGCACTTCGCTGCCATCGCCGAGCAGGATCGCCGGGTTGGTCATAAGGTGGCCGACATTGCGCACGAACAGCAGGCTGCGCCCGGGCAGGGTATGCTCGCTTCCGTCGGGCGCGGTGTAGCGCTTGTCGTCCTCCAGCCGCCGGGTCAGGGTGCGCCCGCCCTTGTCGAAGCTCTCTTCCAGGTCGCCCCGCATCAGGCCCAGCCAGTTGCGGTAGGCGAGCGTCTTGTCCTCACCATCGACCGCTGCGACCGAATCCTCACAGTCGCAGATCGTGGTCAGGGCCGATTCGCAGAGGACGTCGGCAATACCCGCCGGATCGCCACTGCCAATCGGGCTGGCGGGATCGAAAACCACCTCAACATGCAGGCCGTTATTCTTGAAAAGACGGCCCTTCTCTGTTTCGCCGAGATACTGCGCGGGGTCCGCCAGCTCGATTGAGTCCGGCCCCGCAAGCTCCGCCCAGCTCGTCCCGCCCGCCAGCGGCAGGGCCTGGTCGAGGAATGCCCGCGCCCGCGCGATCACCGCCGCGCCGCGCTGCTCGTCATAGCCGCCGGGCCGCGCCGGCGGCGCGTCGAGCGCGTCGGTGCCATAGAGCGCATCGTACAGGCTGCCCCAGCGCGCGTTCGCGGCGTTCAGGAGGAAGCGCGCATTGAGGATCGGCACCACCAACTGCGGCCCCGCCATCGTGCTGATTTCGTCATCGACGTTTTCGGTTCCGATGATGAATTCGCCCGGCTCCGGCACAAGGTAGCCGATCGATTCGAGGAACTGACGATATTCGCCTGGATCAACCGGTTTGCCGCGCCGCTCGATATGCCAGGCGTCAATCTGCTGTTGCAGTGCCTCGCGCCTGGCCAGCAACGCGCGGTTCTCCGGCGCGAACCGCTCAAGCAAGGCCGCAAACCCCTGCCAGAACGCCGCCGCATCCTGGCCGAGCGCCGGCAGTACCTGCTGTTCGAGCAGGGCGGCAAGGCCGGGAAAAACCTGCAATCCGGCGCGGGTGGTGTACTGGGTCATGTGTCCTCGCTTCGTGTTGTGCACAGCGGCAGACCGGCAGCCTGTGCCGCCAGTCGGGTTGAATCGCAATGCCCGGGGAGGACGCGGCCCATATGGCCAAGCGACCTGTCGAATGCAACGCCCTTGCCTGACCCGATGCGGGCGGGGTTGGAACGTCGCCCGCCAGCGGCTAGAGCCGGTTGCCCATGAAACCGGATACCGACCCCGCCGCTCTTGCCGCATCCGTCGACCAGCCAGCCATGCTGGCGCAGGTGCAGGCGTGGAGCGCGGTCAACACCGGCACCGCCAATCTTGGCGGTCTGGCAACTTTCTCCGCCATGCTGGCCGAAGCCTTCGGCGCGCTGCCGGGGGAGCTTGAATACATCGATCCTGCCCCGGTCACCTCGGTCAATGGGGCCGGGCAGGAAGTGGAACAGGGATTCGGGCGCCACATCGTGCTGCGGGTCCGCCCCGAAGCAGAGCGCCGCCTGCTGCTGACCGGGCACATGGACACCGTGTTCCCCTCCGATCACCCCTTCCAGCAGCAGCGCTGGATTGACGAGGAGACCCTCAACGGCCCGGGCCTGGCCGACATGAAGGGCGGGATCGCGGTGATCCTCCACGCGCTCACAGCGTTCGAGCAGAGCCCGCAGGCGCACCGGCTGGGCTACGACGTGCTGCTCAATTCGGACGAGGAAACCGGCAGCCTCTCCTCCGCCCCGCTGATCGAGCGGCTGGCGCGGGGCAAGTATGCCGCGCTCACCTACGAACCCTCTGCCCTGCCAGACGGCACGCTGGCCCATGCCCGGGGCGGGAGCGGCAACTATTCGTTGATCATCACCGGCCGCTCTGCCCACGCGGGGCGCAACCCGCAGGACGGGCGCAACGCCATTGTCGCCGCCGCCGCGCTGACGCTGGGCCTCAAGCGTCTGGAAAGCACCGACTGCCCGGTCAACCCCGCCCGGATCGACGGTGGCGCGGCCAACAACGTGGTGCCCGATCATGCGGTTCTACGCTTCAACATCCGCCCGAAAAGCCCGGCTGCCGCCGAAGCGTTCGAGGCCGGGCTCGCCGCGCTGATCGGCGAAGTCCAGCAGGCGCACGAGGTCCACATCCACCGCCACGGCGGCGTCACCCGCCCGCCCAAGCCGGTCGACCGGCGCGCTCAGAAGCTGTTCGACCTGGTCCGGAATTGCGGCGCGCAGCTGGGCCAGACGATCGGCTGGCAGCCCAGCGGGGGCGTGTGCGACGGCAACAACATCGCCGCCTGCGGCATCCCCGTGGTCGACACCATGGGCGTGCGCGGCGGCGCGATCCATTCACCCGACGAGTACCTGATCGTGCCGTCGCTGGCCGAGCGCGCCGCCTTGAGCGCGCTTGTGCTCCAATCGCTTGCCCTGGGGGACCCGCTTTGACCTTTCGCCTGCGCGCGGCGCATTCCGACGATCTCGAGCCGCTCTACGAAATGGCCAAGCTGACCGGGGGCGGCTTCACCAATCTGCCGCCTGACCGCAAGGCGCTGGCCCGCAAGCTGGAGCGTGCCGCTGCCGCTTTCGAACGCGACGATGACCAACTGGGCGATGACCAGTTTGTGCTGGTGCTGGAGAACACCGAAACCGGTCACGTACGCGGCACCTGCCAGCTGATGTGCATGGTAGGGCAGCAGTGGCCGTTCTACTCCTATCGCAAGACCACGCTGACCCAGCATTCGCAGGAACTGGATCGCACGGTGCGGGCGGAAATGCTCAGCCTCGTCACGGATCTCGAAGGATCGAGCGAAGTCGGCGGCCTGTTCCTCCACCCCAACGAGCGCGCCGGGGGCCTCGGCCTGCTGCTGGCGCGCAGCCGCTACCTGTTCATCGCCATGCACCGTGCGCGTTTTGCCGACCGGGTACTGGCAGAGCTGCGCGGGATCATCGACGAGCGCGGCGGTTCTCCCTTCTGGGACGGGGTGGCAGGCCGCTTCTTCGGGATGAACTTCCAGGAAGCGGACTATTTCAACGCCATCAACGGCAACCAGTTCATCGCCGACCTGATGCCCAAGCATCCGGTCTATATCGCCATGCTGAATGACAGCGCGCGCGATGTGATCGGCGTGCCCCACCCCAATGGTCGCGCGGCGATGCGGATGCTGGAGAACGAGAACTTCGCCTACGAAGGCTACGTCGACATCTTTGATGGCGGCCCGACCATGCTGGCCCGCACCGACCGGGTGAAAAGCGTAGCTGAGGCGAAGCGCGCGACGATTGCCTCAACCGCCCTGGAGCGCGGCGAGAAGGCGCTTATCGCAACCGGCCGCCTCGCCACCTTCCGCGCCTGTTACGGCGCGCGCGAGCTGGCGCCTGACGGCACGGTGGCGATCGACGCCAGCACCGCCGAGCTTCTGGGTGTCAGCGAAGGCGAAGAGGTGTGGAGCGTTCTGCGGTAGCCACAAAGGCCCCGTTCGTGTCGAGCGAAGTCGAGACACGATGGCTGCACGGGTTCTCGACTTCGCTCGAACCGAACGGATGCTGGAAATGGGCTTAAGCGAGATCAACTTCGACGGCATCGTCGGCCCCAGCCACAACTATGCCGGGCTCAGCCTCGGCAACCTGGCCAGCGCCAGCCACAAGGGCGACCCGTCCTACCCGCGCGCGGCGGCGCTGCAGGGGCTGGCCAAAATGCGCCACAACATGGGACTCGGCCTGGCGCAGGGCTTTCTGCTGCCCCTGCCCCGCCCCAACGGCGACTTGCTCGCGCGGCTGGCAGTGGACGACACGGCAGAGCGCGCACTGCTCGCCGCCGCGTGGTCGGCCAGCAGCATGTGGACTGCTAATGCCGCCACCGTCAGCCCCGCGCCGGATACGGCCGACGGGCGCTGCCATCTGACCCCGGCGAACCTGTCCACCATGCTGCACCGCGCGCAGGAATGGCCCGACACCCGCCGTCAGCTCGCCATTGCCTTTGCCGACAAGCGCCATTTCGCGGTCCACGATGCAGTTCCCGGCAGTCTCGGCGATGAGGGCGCGGCCAACCACATGCGGCTGTGCGAAAGCCATGACGCCCCGGGGGTCGAAGTGTTCGTCTATGGCCGGCAGGGCGGCGAATTTCCCGCCCGCCAGCACGAGCAGGCCAGCCGTGCAGTCGCCCGCCTGCACGGGCTCGACCCGATGCGGACCGTGTTCATCGAGCAGAATCCGGCGGCCATTGCGGCCGGCGCCTTCCACAACGATGTGGTGGCCGTTGCCAACGGCACGGTGCTGTTCACCCACGAACTGGCCTTTGCCGACCAGCAGGGTGCCTATGAGACGATCAGCAAAGCCTTCCCGGGTCTGGAGGTAGTCGAAGTCCCCGCAAGCGCGGTGAGCCTGGAAGACGCGATCCGCAGCTACCTGTTCAACGCGCAACTGCTCACCCTGCCATCCGGCGAAATGGCGCTGGTGGTGCCGGAGGAATGCCACGACAACGCAGCCGTCTGGGCATGGTGCGAAGGGATGCTGGCAGGAAACGGCCCGATCCGGCAGGTAATCCCGGTCGACGTGCGCCAGTCGATGGCCAATGGCGGCGGCCCGGCCTGCCTGCGCCTGCGGGTGGTGGCCGATCCGGCAACAGTCGATCCGCGATTCCTCCTGAGCGAAGGCAAGGCCGAACTGATCGAGCGCGTCATCGCCTGGTCATGGCCGGAACAGATCGACCCGTCCGACATCGGGAACCCAGCCCTCGTCCGGACAGTTGTTGCTGCACGGAATGCGCTGCTGGCAGCGCTCGAATTGCAGGAACTGGGTTAACGCGCTTGCCCGCCCGTCGGCAGGGCTTACAATTGCCCTTGCGTTAACCACCGCAAAGCCCGCAAATTGCCCGTTGGCACGGGGCTTGCGGGTATAAGCGTTAACGGAGAGGGAGCGTTCATGCTGGGCAAAATGAGAAGGCTGTTCGTCATCAAGACGAAATGGGAAGCCTATCTCATCATCTATGCCCTCGCGCTCGGCGCGATGGACCGCGGCAGCCATTACCTGACGCAGTATCCCGGCTGGAGCGGCTGGCTGCTGATGGCCGCATGCAGCGGTGCAGTATTCCTCGGCGGCGCGAAGATCCTCGATGCACTCAGGTATGAACGGGAGCGGGCGGACTCTGCATCCGCGACCAACTCGGCCGCCTGACGCAATTCGACTTCCTTCCAGATTTGGCTGAGGGCGAGTCGAGAAGGGTTGGCCGCGAGAACCGGCGCGCAGCGACCATCAGGTCGTGAGCACCGGAAGCGCAGAGGACGCTCCTTCGCAGGCCGCCATCGGCCGAATGTGGTGGAAATCGGGTGGGGGATTCTGTTGCTAGGCTCCCCCGGGCCCCCGGTATCCGTTCTGTTGCCCGGTCGGTCCAACCGCGCTTTTTAGCTTTGTAATATCAGGGCGTTAGCCCATCAATTACGCGGCGATTGCGAGTGCTTCGTTATCGTTGGCACTTGTGGGTTGTGAGCCTTATGCGGGTTACTCAGCCCGGGCGAAAACAGTGCTTTTCAACACACGTCGATCCTGGTTCGGCCCCAGCATTTCCAGCGCGATACCGCCGGAGGTGGTGGAGCCGCCGGGTACTGCCCCCGGGTCCGCTGTGCCTATTGCACACTGCAGTTTATCGCCATAGCCCGCACGAATGCGGACACGACCTATATAGGCCGCGTCCGCTTAATGTGAAGTGACTAAGGTGGTTTGCGCTACTTCTTCAGCAGGTCACGGATCTCGGCCAGCAGGTCGACTTCGCTCGGCCCGGCCGGTGCCGCTTCGGGCTTGGCGATCAGTTTGTTGGCCTGGCGCACCAGCAGGAAGATCACGAAGGCCAGGATCACGAAGTTGATCACCGCCGTGATGAACGCGCCATAGCCGATCATCGCCGCCCCGGCTTCCTTCAGTGCAGCATAGTCGGTCATCGAACCGGTATAGCCGTCGGGCGCGCTGAGCAGGATAAACTTGGACGAGAAATCGACCCCGCCGAAAATCGCACCCACCAGCGGCATGATGATGTCAGCGGTCAGCGACGTGACGATGGTGCCGAAAGCCCCGCCGATAATCACTGCCACCGCCAGGTCGATCACGTTGCCGCGCGCGATGAAGGCCTTGAATTCAGACAGCATATGCAACCCCTTGTTGGTACGTATTTCCCGAAGACCCTGTGCCATCATGGCGTCACCCTGCCAAGCCGCATTGCGTACAACTCTCCTTGAATTGCATGCGCGCTGTGCTACCTGAGCAATACAGATGTTGCCGGAGCATTCCGCCCGGCCCCATGCGGAGAACTGTGTCGATGAACTGGAAATCCGTTCGCCGTTTCGGCCTTGTTGCCATTGCCTCGATCGGCCTGGCCGGCTGCGGCATCAATTCGGTGCCGACCAAGGAAGAATCGGCCAAGGCCCAGTGGGGCAATGTCGAGACTGCGCTGCAGCGCCGGGCAGACGTGATCCCCAACCTCGTTTCCGTGGTCCAGGCCGCGGCCATTTCGGAACAGAACATCCTGCAGGGCGTGATCGATGCCCGCGCCCGCGCAACCTCGATCAACATCACCACCGATGACCTGTCGAACCCCGAGGAATTCCAGCGCTTCAACGAGGCGCAGAACCAGCTGACCCAGGCTTTGGGCCAGTTGCGCACGGTGGTGGAAAACTACCCCCAGCTCGCCAGCCAGCCGCGCTTTGGTGACCTGATGGTGGCGATCGACGAGGCCAACAACCTGATCAACACCGAACGGGTCCGCTACAACGAGGCCGCGCGTGACTACAACACCGAGATCCGCACCTTTCCGGCCACCATTGCCGCAAACGTGATCTATGGTGCCGAGCCGCTCGAATACTTCGAGGCGGATGAAGCCAGCAAGGCCAACCCGACTGTGGACATGAGCGGGATCACCGGCGCGCAGCAGCCCGCTGCCGCCAACTGAGGTGACGCCTTTCCTCGCAAACCTGCGGGTCCTCCTGCTGGCACTGGCGGCGGCGCTCATGCCCGCCGCCGTGCTGGCGCAGGACTATCCTGCCCGCCCTGCCGGGCCGGTCTATGACGGGGCCGATATCCTTTCGCCTGAAACCGAGGCGGCCCTTGACCAGCGGCTGCGGGCCTACAACCAGGAAACCGGGCGGGCGATCATCGTGGCCACTGTGCCCGGGATCGACGGCGCGCCGATCGAACCCTACGCCACCGGGCTGTTCAGCGAATGGGGCATCGGCGGCGCGGCGCGCGACCAGGGCCTGCTTCTGCTGATTGCACGCGACGACCGCAGGCTGCGGATCGAGGTCGGCTACGGCCTCCACCCCTATTTCGGCGGGATCATGTCCGGCCGGGTGATCAACGACGTCATCACGCCGCGCTTCAAGGCGGGCGATTTCGATGGCGGGGTCACTGCCGGGATCGATGCGATTATTGAGCACCTCGCCCGCAGCCCGGCCGACGCCGCGGCCGTGGCGGAGGCGGCCGAGGCTGCGGCGGCGCAGGAATCGGCGGAAGGGGGCTTTCCCATCGGCGCCCTGTTCTGGGTCGCCATCCTGTTCTTCTTCTTCATCCTGCCCATGATCCGCGGCGGCAAGCGGCGGCGCTACCGCAGCGGCGTGGGCGGAGTGGTCGGCGACATCATCCTGTGGGAAGCAGGCAAGGCCATCATCGGCAGCATGTCCGATGGTGACAGCGGCGGCTGGGGCGGCGGCGGCGGCTTCGGTGGTGGTGGCGGCGGCGGATTTGGCGGCTTCGGCGGCGGCATGTCCGGCGGCGGCGGCGCGAGCGGAGGCTGGTAGAGCGATGCGCTATCTTGACGAAGCCGGGCACCGGATCGTGTCCGAAGCGGTTGCCGCAGCGGAAGAACACACCGCCGGCGAAATCGTGACCGTGCTGGCCGAGCGGACCGACGGCTACACCGATATCGTGCTCGCCTGGTCGGCACTGGCGGCCTTCACCGTGATGAGCCTGTTCGCCGCCCTGCCCGATCCCTTCCTTGACCTGTGGGACAGCCTGTTTGGCGGCTGGGGCCATGTCTGGAGCGTGGGCGAGCTTGCCAGCATGACCATTGCGCTGGGCATGATCGCCTTTGCCGTGACCTGTGCCCTGCTGTGGGGCGATGCCTTGCGTTTCGCCACCGTGCCCGGCCCGATCAGGACGGCGCGGGTCCATGCCCGCGCGGTCAAGCATTTCAAGGTCGGGGCTGAACGCCGCACCCATGGCCGCACCGGGGTGCTGATCTACCTCTCACTCAAGGAGCACCGCGCGGAAATCGTCGCTGACCAGGCGATCGGCACGCTCGTCCCCGCAGAGGTCTGGGGCGAGGCGATGGCCGACATGCTGGTCCACATCCGCGAGGGGCGCATTGCCGAAGGCATCGCAGCGGGCGTGCGCGATGTCGGCGTGGTTCTGGCGCAGCACTTCCCGCGCAGCGAAAACGACGTGAACGAGTTGCCGGACCGCCTGATCGAGGTCTAGGCACGACGGATGAACGCACCCGAATCCGACGAACCCGAAGAAATCATGTGGCAGGGGCGGTTCGTGACCGCCAAGCGCCGGGGCAGGTGGGAATACGCCAGCCGTTCGCGCGGCATCCGTGCCGCCGCGATCATCGCCATCGACGATGAAGGCTGCGTGCTGCTGGTCGAGCAGTTCCGCGTGCCTCTGGGCCGGATCAGCCTCGAGATCCCGGCCGGCCTGATCGGCGATGACGACGGCAAGGAGGGCGAATGCGCCGAAACCGCCGCCTTGCGCGAGCTTGAGGAAGAGACAGGCTACACCGCCGCAGAAATGGTCAGCCTGGGGGAATTCTATTCCAGCCCCGGCATGGTCAGCGAAGCCTTCACCCTGCTGCGGGCGCGAGGTCTGAGGAAAGTCGGCGAAGGTGGCGGCACCCCGGGCGAGAACATCACCGTCCACCGCGTGCCGCTGGCCGAACTGCCGCAATTTGTTGCGCAGTGGCGCGCGCGGGGCCATGCGGTCGACGTGCGGATCGCCATGCTGATGGCGCCGGGTTTTCTACAATAAGAACGGGAGAATGAGGATGTCAGTTTCGGGGCAAGGACGGTGTGCGGGCAAGCTGGCGCTGGTAACGGGCGCGGCGCAGGGCCTGGGCGCGGCGCATTCGCGGCGGCTGGCGGAAGAAGGGGCGCGGGTGCTGTGCACCGATATCAACGCCAGCGGCGCCGCCAGCACAGCTGAGGCAATCAACCAGATGTTCGGCAGCGGCACGGCCTATGCCATCGGGCACGATGTGACCAGTGCGGCGGACTGGGAGAAGGCGGTAGACGCCGCTCGTGACCACCTTGGCGGGCTCAGCGTGCTGGTCAACAATGCGGGGATCGGCGTCGCAGGCAATATCGAGACCTGCAAGTTCGAGGACTGGAAGCGCTGCTTCGCGGTCAATGTCGATTCGATCTTCCACGGCTGCCAGAAGGCCCTGCCGCTGATGCGCGAACACGCGCCGGGATCGATCATCAACATTTCCAGCATTGCTGGACTGATCGCCAGCGACACGATGCCGGCCTACAATTCATCCAAGGCGGCGGTGTGGATGCTGAGCAAGTCGATCGCGCTGCATTGCGCCAAGAACAACATGCGGATCCGCTGCAATTCGATCCATCCGACCTTTGTCGATACGCCGATCCTCGACGGGACGGCCAAGCACCACAACCTCGACAAGAGCGTGCTGCTCGAAAAGCTGGCGCGGCAGATTCCGCTCAGGTTCGTGGGCGAGCCGGACGACATCGCCAATGCGGTGGTCTATCTGGCCAGCGAGGAGAGCCGCTTCATGACCGGCGCTGAAATCAAGCTCGACGGCGGCATTTCCGCCATGTGATCGGGGGCGTGATCTGGGGCGTGATCTGGAAAAGGGGTGCGAGGGAGCCCCCCTGGGGCTCCCTCAGTCTGCGATCAGGGCGATCGCAAGGTAAACCAGGATCAGCGAACCGAACCCGATCACGGTTCCGGCAACGAAGCCGATCCGGACCAGCATCGGGTCGATCCCGAAGTAGTTGGCGATCCCGCCGCAGACGCCCCAGAGCTTGCCCTGGGCCTTGTCGAGACGGAAGCTTTTCGAAGGTACGCTCACGGCGGGTCGCTCCTGCAGGCCGGTCATGCGATCATCCCGGAACCGATCAGGTTCGGACTGGCGGGCACGATGGCAGCAGCAAAGAAGAAGGCCGAGAAGGCAAGCGAAGAGAGGGCGGCAACAACACGGCCACTCAGATTTTCGAACGCACGCATGGGGTAATTCCTTTCGTTTTGTCTGCCCGGCGGACCATTCCGCCAGACATGCACAGCTTTGCACGGGCCGTGCCAATTCACGAAAACGGCGGAATTCCGCCATTCCTGACCTGAATGCGCGCAATCGCGCTGTTCATTGATCCGAAAGGTTGGGATTTTTCCCCATCTGTTGGGAGCGGCAAAATGGAACTGGCGCAAGAAGGCCTGCCCTCCTATCGCCGCAGCAGCCATGGCGCTCGACCGGATCACCCTTTCCAGCTTTCGCAACCATCGTGAAACCGCGCTCGACGGTGCCCGGCATTTCAACCTGCTGGTCGGCGAGAACGGCGCGGGCAAGACCAATGTACTCGAGGCGATCTCGCTGCTGGCGCCCGGCCGCGGCCTGCGCCGCGCGGCACTGGGCGACCTCCCCCAGCTCGACGGATCTGGCGGGTTTTCGGTCGGCGCTTCGCTCGGCCAGGGTGACGGGGCCGAGGCCGTCCGGCTCGGCACCTATACCCGCGCTGACCAGCCCACCCGCCGCCGGGTGCAGGTCAACGGGGCCGAGACCAGCGCCAATGCGCTGGGCGAATGGCTTGCCCTCGGCTGGCTGACCCCGGCGATGGACCGGCTCTTTTCCGACAGCGCAGGTGCCCGCCGCCGCTTCCTTGACCGGATGGTGCTGGCGCTGGAGCCTGCCCACGCACACCACAGCGCCCGTTACGAGGCTGCCCTGCGCGAACGCAACCGGCTTCTGGCCGACGAACGCGAGCCCGATGCTGCCTGGCTGGACGGGGTGGAACGGCATCTTGGCCGTCATGGCGCGCTTATCGCCCAGGCTCGGGTGCGGACCGTCGCCGCGCTGGAATCCGAACTCGCCGCCCTGCCGCGTGAACCCTTCGCGGTGCCGCTGATTACACTCGAACCGGGTGGACCGCCCGATGAGGATGCGCTGAAAGCCGCGCTTGCGGTGAGCCGTCGCCGCGACCGGCAGGCTGCCCGGACACTGACCGGCCCGCACCGTGACGAATTGCTCGTCACTATGGCCGGCAAGGCCATGCCCGCCGCCGATTGCTCCACCGGGGAGCAGAAGGCCATGCTGATCGCGCTGACCCTAGCCCATGCGGCGCTGGCAGCGCGCGGGCGGCCGGGGGTGCTGCTGCTCGATGAAGTCGCCGCACACCTCGATCCGGTGCGCCGCGCGGCCCTGTTCGACCGGCTCCGTCAGGGCGCAGCGCAGGTCTGGATGACCGGCACCGAACTGGCTCCCTTTGCCGAGATCCGCGACGAGGCGGCGGTGTGGATGGTTGCAGCGGGCAAGGCCGAGCGGGCCTGAAGTCGGCCCTATTCCGTCACCGGCGGAAGCGCCCCGGCCACATCCTTCACCGTCGCGCCAACCAGCGCCTCGATCCCGTCCTCGGTCGGGTGAATCCGGTCCTGCTGGAACAACGCCTGGTCCTGATAGATCGATTCCAGCCAGAACGGCACGAAGGCCGTGCCATATTGCCTCGCCAGCTCCGGATAGAGCGCATCGAACGCCTGCTGGTATTCCGGGCCATAATTGGGCGGTGCGCGCATCCCCATCAGCAGTACCGGAATGTTGCGCTTTTTCAGCTCGTCCAGCATGGCGACGAAATTGGCCCGCGTTTCAGCCGGTGACAGGCCGCGCAGCAGGTCGTTGCCGCCCAGTTCGAGGATCACGAGGTCAGGCTTCGGGTCTTGCGCGTCAAGCGTGAACGCCAGCCGCTGCAGCCCGGCGGCGCTGGTATCGCCGGATACGCCGGCGTTGACCACCCGTGCATTGACCCCCTGCGCCCGCAAGGCGGCCTGAAGCCTGGCCGGATAACTGTCTTCCTGCGCCACGTTGTATCCGGCAAACAGGCTGTCACCGAACGCCAGCACATGGCGCTCCGGCCCCATCACCGGCTGCTCCGACGCTGCCGCCTCGGGAGGGGCAGGCTCGCTCTGCGGCGCACCGCCACCACAGGCGGAAAGGAACATCAGGGCGGGAACTATCGACAGACGGCACAACTGCATCGGCGAGCCTCCTTGCTCTTGCCCCCCAACTATGCCATCGCAGGCAGGTGACAAGCCCTTCCCCCGCGATTTCCGCCCGCAACCTCACCCTCACCCTCGGCAGCGATGCCGCGCCGGTGCAGATCCTGCGTGGTATCGACCTCGACATTGCCGACGGGTCGATCTGCGCCCTGCTCGGCCCATCCGGTTCCGGCAAAAGCTCGCTGATGGCGGTGCTGTCCGGCCTCGAACGGGCCAGCGGCGGCGCGCTTGATGTTGCCGGGGCTGATTTCTCGACCATGGACGAAGACCAGCTCGCCGCCGCCCGGCGCGGCCGGATCGGGATCGTGCTCCAGGCCTTTCACCTCCTGCCGACCATGACCGCGCTGGAAAACGTCGCCATGCCGATGGAGCTGGCCGGTGCCAGCGGCGCGCAGGAGCGGGCGCGGGAGGAACTCGTCGCGGTCGGGCTCGGCCACCGGCTCGGCCATTACCCCACCCAGCTTTCCGGCGGCGAGCAGCAGCGCGTCGCCATCGCCCGCGCCATCGCGCCGGGGCCGCGCCTGATTTTCGCTGACGAGCCGACCGGCAACCTCGACGTCGCCACCGGGCATGAAATCATCGAGCTGCTGTTTGCCCGCCGCGCGGAGACCGGGGCGACCCTGCTGGTCATCACCCACGACCCGGAGCTGGCGGCCCGGTGTGACCGGATCGTGACCATGGCTGACGGCCGAATCGCCAGCGATACCGCTGCATGAGCGAACCGCGCCTGTCGTGGAGCGCCGCCTGGCGCATTGCCCGGCGTGACCTGAACGCGCGGTTCAAGGGCCTGCGCCTGCTGCTTGTATGCCTGTTTCTCGGCACCGGGGCGCTGGCCGCGATCGGCACGCTGACCGGCGCAATCGAGAACGAGCTGGCCAACCGGGGGCAGGAACTGCTCGGCGGCGATCTGGAGGTCGAAGTCTGGCAGCGTGACCTCAACGATGAAGAGAAGGCCGCGCTCGCCGCCTATGGCACCCTGTCGGGCGGCACCCGGATGCAGGCGATGGCCCGCGCGGGCGACGAGGCCGCCCCGGTCGAACTCAAGGCGATTGACGAACGCTGGCCGCTCTACGGCACTGCCACGCTGACGGACGGCCGCGAAGTCGGGGCACCGCCCGCCGGGCAGGCCTGGGTCGGCCAGGGCGCGCTCGACCGGCTGGGCATCGCCGTGGGGGATCGGTTCCGGGTCGGCACCGCCGACCTCATCGTGGGCGGGGTCATCGGCAACGAGCCGGACCGCCTGTCGGAAGGATTTCAGCTCGGCCCGACAGTTATCGTCGCCGAGACGGTGCCCGCGCAGGCAGGTCTGACCGCTCCGGGCGCGCTCTACCAGAGCAAGTATCGCATCGCCTTCCCCGGCCCCCGCGATCCTGCCGAAGTGCAGGAAGAACTCGAGGAACGCTATCCCGATGCCGGGTTCGATTACCGCACCCGTGACCGCGCCTCTCCCGGGGCGGACCGCTTCGTCGGCCGGATGGGCGAATTCCTCACCCTCGTCGGCCTGGCTGCACTGGTGATCGCCGGGATTGGTATCGGCGGCGGGGTGTCATCCTATCTCGAAGCCCGGCGGACCAGCGTGGCGACGCTCAAGGTGCTGGGCGCGAGCAGCGGTGACATTGCCCGCATCTATGCCCTGCAGATCGGCGCGGCGGCGCTGGTCGGCACGCTGGCCGGGCTGATCGCCGGGGTGGCCGTCACACCGCTGCTGGGCATGGCGCTGGGCGATCTCCTGCCGGTCCAGACCGGGTTCGTGTTCGCGCCCGGCGCGCTGCTGCTGGCGGCAGCCTTCGGCCTGCTGGTGGCGCTGGTCTTTGCCGCTACCCCGCTGATCCGGGCGCGCAGCTTCCCGGCGATGGCGCTGATGCGCGCCCGGGTTGCGCCGCTGGCGCGTGACCGGCACGCCCTGCCCTGGGTCCTCGGCGGGCTGGGCCTGATCGTCCTCCTGGTGCTGGTGACATCGGACAACCCCTTGCTGGCAGGCGGATTCCTGGCCGGTGCGGCGGTGGTGCTGGGCCTGCTGGCGCTGCTGGGCTGGGGCCTGAGGCGGCTGGCGGGTGCCCTGCCCCGCCCGGCCAACCCGCTGCTGCGCAACGCGCTCGCCAACCTCCACCGGCCCGGCAGCCCGACCGGGGCGCTGGTCACCGCGCTCGGCTTCGGCCTCAGCGCGTTCGTGCTGCTCGCGGCGATCCAGAGCAGCATCAACGGCAATATCGAACGCAGCGTGCCGCAGCAGGCACCCGACTACTTCGTGCTCGACATCCCGCGTGACCGGGGGGACGATTTCGCCAACCTGGTGCGCGAACAGCACCCCGATGCGGCGATCAACATGGTGCCGACCCTGCGCGGCGCCATCCTCGCCTACGGCCCGCAGGACGCGATGATCCGCGTCTCCGAACTTGAGGAAATCCCTGACGGTGCCTGGCCCCTGCGCGGTGAGCGCGGCCTGTCCTATGCCGAGGAACTGCCGCCCGGCAGCAGCCTGACCGACGGCATGTGGTGGGGCCCGATGTACCAGGGCGAACCGCTCGTCTCGGTCGATGAGGAATTCGCCCGCGCGATCGACCTCAAGGTCGGCGATTACGTGACGGTCGGCATCCTGGGCGTGGAGCGAACTGCCAAGGTCGCCAGCCTGCGCCGGCTCGACTGGGAGAACATGGGCTTCAACTTCGTGCTGGTGTTCAGCCCCAACACCCTGCGCGATGCCCCGCACAACCTCACCGCCACGGTCGAACTGGGCTCCGGCGAGGAACCGGGCCCGGAACTTCTGCGCTCGCTGGTCCGCGCCTTCCCCTCGACCTCGGTGATCGAGGTCGGCGACGTGCTGGTGCAGGCGCAGACGATCCTCGGGCAAGTTGGCGTGGCAACGTTTGCGGCCGCCTCGGTAGCCGTGCTGGCAGGGCTGGCAGTGCTGGTCGGCGCGATTGCCGCTGCCCGCGCTGCACGCACCTATGACACAGTGGTGCTGCGGGTGCTGGGGGCGAGCCGACGGCAGATCCTGCTGATGCAGCTGGCCGAATATGGCCTGCTTGCAGCCATGCTCGCGGGCGTGGCGCTGGCGCTCGGCACGGGCCTCGCCTGGCTGGTCATCACCCAGCTGTTCGAGTTTGACTGGCTGCCGGACTGGGGCGAAATCCTCGCCGTGCTTGGCGGTGGGATCGCCTTCGTGCTGGTGTTCGCGCTGGCCGGGTCACTGCCCCTGTTGCGAGCCAAACCGGCGCAGGCACTGCGGGCGCTTTAGAGCTACTCGAACCAGTCGTCGAAGTTCACGCCTCGCGGATCGGGGCCGAAGGCGTTCGGACCCCTGTCTCCGGCGCGCAGCAGGTCCCACAGCATGAACAGCAGCCCGACATAGGGCAGGAACCAGCGCACCATGATCCACCCGCGATAGCCGCGATCGTGCAGCCGCCGGGTTGATACTGCCAGCCACGGCACGATACTCGCCAGGATGAACAGCAGGGTCGCGGCCACCGCCAGCTGGTCAGGCAGGCTGCCGTGCAACCCCTGCTCCGGGTCGGGCAAGCGCGCGCCTCCGGTCAGCACCCGGTGCAGGATGGCGATGCACACGATCACCAGCCACTGGAAGGCAATGAAGAGGAAGTAATCCCGCTGCCGCGCACGGCCGGAAAATGACCCGTAATTGCGGTAAGGCTCGGTCGCCAGCAGGAACAGGTCGTGCCATCGGCCCATCGGATTTGTCGCCAACTACTGGATCGCCTGAAGAAAAGGGGCCCCGCCGCAGCGGAGCCCCCGGATCCGGTTCCTTCAGCAGGCCTCAGCCCGCCGGAGATTGAACCTATTCGAAAACCGACGGGTCGCCCGCGCCCTTCGGATCAGGCCCGAACCGGTTGGGCCCCTTGGTCCCTTCGAGGAACATGAATACGAGCACGATCAGGCCACCGACAATCGGGATCAGGCCCAGCAGCACGAACCAGCCCGACTTGTCCTGATCGTGGAAACGCCTGACCTGGACCGCAATCCCGGGAATGATGATCCCGAGCACGAGCAACAGGGTCAGCGGGCCGTAGGTGCCGCCGATCGAGCCGCTCATGCCGAGTATTGCTTCGATGATGCTTGCCAGAATGGCGGCGATGATTACCCCCAGCACAAACATCCAGTATTCCTTGCGCCGCGAGCGGCCCGAGAAATCGGCATACCGCTTCAGCGGCATCAGCATCCATTCCATTGTTCAATCCCCCCTGGTTTGCTTCAGGGGTTGAAGACAACACATTGTAATCAGTTTGGCAAAAGAAAAGGGGCCCCGCCGCAGCGGAGCCCCTCTCTTCCTGTCCGGCCCGCTCTTGTCGAACGGGTTCGGGATCAGAACTTGTAGCGCACGATACCACCGTACGTGCGCGGCGCGCTGGGATAGCCCGAGACAGTGCCGGCCTGGGCCACGCCGTCAAACACGGTCAGGATATGCTGGTCGTTGAGCAGGTTGCGCGCCCATGCGCCCACTTCCAGCCCGTTTTCCAGCGCCAGCGTGATCGAGGCGTTGACCAGGTTCACTTCACGCTTGAAGTTGTTCGGGCCAGCGGTCGGCAAGCCGTTGGTGTTGATCAGCGTGTTGCTTTCGTGGCTGTAGTCCACGCGGCTGATCAGGCGATGGCCGGCATCGAATTCGTGCGTGTAGGTCGCCGAAGTGGCGAGGTTCCACTCGGGAATGCCGCCCGGACGCAGGCCGGTAAGGTCCCCGGTCGGGCTGTCCGTGAAGCTGTCGAACACCGGATCGAGGTAGGTCGCCGCGAAGGTGAACACCAGCGCATCGACCGGCTGGATCCGCGTATCGAGCTCGAAGCCCTTGACCGACTGCTTGCCCGCATTGTTGAGCTGGAAGCCGGTGCCGGTGAACAGGAAGCTCTGGAAGCCTTCAAGCGACTGGTCGAACAGCGCCAGGTTGACGCTGAGGCCGGGCCACTGGCCCTTCAGGCCCACTTCCCAGACCTTCGCTTCTTCCGGACCGGCAAAGCGCGATCCGGTGTTCAGGTTGGGAACCGCGATCCCGCCGTTGGTGATTGGCGAAGACGGGGCAAGGAAGTTCGACCGGCCCGGACCGGGCACGAAGTCCCCGAATATCGGGCGGCTGTCACGCGACAGGTTGATCGAACTCGCCTTGTAGCCGGTCGCATAGCTGATGTAGGCGTTGAGGTTGTTGTTGAGCTCGTAGGCTGCCCGCAGCGTGTAGGTGAACTTGTCATCCCGCGTCTTGCCGTCCTCGACCGCGTTGGGAATGGCAAGGAACGGCGGCTGGAACTGGAAGCCCGCCAGACCGAGGAACGGGTTGACCGCAGGGTTGGTTGCGGCAGCTGCCAGGGCAGCCTGCTGTGCGGCAGGCAGTGACTGGAACTGGGCCCGCGTGGTAATGGCACCACCGGTCAGGAAGCGGGTGATGAAGGCGTCGACCAGGTTGACGTTCGCCAGCTCGTCAAACGCCTGTCCGGCGAGCGCGAAGTCCTTCTTGTCGTCGGTGTAGTTGAACCCGGCGGTGAGGACGAGGCCATCGACCGGCTCGAAATCGACCGTGCCGAAGACCGACCACGACTGGTTGTCCATCGCGTAGACTTCCGAGGTCAGGGGACCGGTCGAGAAGACGCTGTTCTGTGCCAGCCCCAGCGCGCCTTCAACCGTGTTGAAGTTGAACGTGGGGTTGCCTGACAGGCCCCGGCCCAGCAGGGTGAAGAACGGCCGCGCCGCCGCGCCGACGTTCAGCTGGCTTGCCTGGTCAATCTTCTCGTCGAAGAAGAACCCGCCGAGCAGGAAGTTGAGCGGCCCGTCGAAGTCCGATGCAATGCGCAGCTCCTGGGTGAAGGTCTTGACCCGCTGGTCGCGAATTTCGCTGACGATGTCGGCGCTGGTGAAGTCGACATCCTGGTCAACGAAGTTCTTCAGCTTGCGATAAGCAGTGATCGAGGTCAGCGAAATCGGGCCGGTCGACCAGTTCACCTGGGCCGAGCCGCCGTAGTTGTCGACCTCGTTGCGCGGCACGCGGTTGAGGAAGGTGTCGTAGCTGAAGAAATCGGTGCTGAGCGCACCGCCCACGCCGAAAATGGCAGGCGCGGTCGGGCCGGCGACGAGGGTGCTGACGGCGCAGCAGGCTTCGTCGATCTTGGAGTAGTCCCCGATCAGGCGGATGCTGAGATCGTTGCTGGGCTCGATCAGCAGCTGGCCGCGTGCGGTCCAGCGGTTGCGGTCGTTGACGTCCTCATTGAGGTTGACGATCGTCGCGTAACCGTCCCGCTTGTTGTAGCTGCCGTCAACCGAGAAGGCGATTGTGTCGGTGATCGGGCCGGTCACGTCGCCCTTCAGGCGGATGTCGTTGTAGTTGCCGTAGCCGGCCTCGATGCTGCCGCCGAATTCGAACTGCGGTTCGCGGGTCACCACCGAGATGACGCCAGCCGAGGCGTTCTTGCCGAACAGGGTCGATTGCGGGCCGTTCAGCACTTCGATCCGCTGCACATTGGCAAGATCGTTGAGCGACGAGGCCGAGCGCGAGCGGAACACGCCGTCGATGAACACGCCGACCGAAGGCTCGATCCCGAAGTTGTTGTCGCCGTTGCCGAAGCCGCGGATGATGAAGGTGGAAGAGGAGGAGTTCTGCAACTGGCTGACGCGCAGCGACGGGGCCACCGTCTGCAGGTCCAGCACGTCGCGGATCTGCGCCTGCTCGATTGTCTCGCCCGAGGTGACCGACACCGAGATCGGGGTTTCCTGCAGGGTCTGTTCGCGCTTCGTCGCGGTGACGACGATCAGGTTGCCGTCAGCAACTTCTGCTTCGTCCTCACCAGCGTCCTGCGCCAGCGCGACAGACGGCATGGCGGCGACAGCAAAAGCGGCGCTCGCAAGCAACAGCCCGCGGCGGCCGGCAGAACCGGTCGATTGGAATTTCATGATAGCTCCTCATCCACGCGGCGCGGTTGAATTGTGGGAGTGGTCGCGCCGCCTGGGCCAGCAGATAGAGCGCGCAGGCATTGCCAGCAAGCAGCAATACGGCCGGATTCGCGGCCCTTTTGCCCGCTGTGGCGCGGCAGACACACCGCCGCCCTTGCCCCAAGCGCCCGGCTCGGCTATCGGGCCCGGCATTGTTGCGCTGCACAATTGCAGTCGCCCCCATACCGAAGGCCAGACCCCGCATGTCCGCGAATCTCCGCAACGTGGCGATCATCGCCCACGTCGACCACGGCAAGACCACTCTCGTCGATCAGCTTTTCCGCCAGTCCGGCACGTTCCGTGACAACCAGCGCGTGGAAGAGCGCGCGATGGATTCGAACGACCTGGAAAAGGAACGCGGGATCACGATTCTCGCCAAGTGCACCTCGGTCGAATGGGCCCCTCCGGGTGGCGGCGAAGCGACCCGCATCAACATCGTCGATACGCCCGGCCACGCCGACTTCGGCGGTGAGGTGGAGCGTATCCTGTCGATGGTCGACGGCGTGATCCTGCTGGTCGACAGCTCCGAAGGAGCCATGCCGCAGACCAAGTTCGTCACCGGCAAGGCGCTGGCGCTGGGCCTGCGCCCGATCGTGGTGGTCAACAAGATCGACCGGCCGGACGAGCGCATCCAGGAAGTGCTCGACGAAGTGTTCGACCTGTTCGTCAGCCTCGACGCCAATGACGACCAGCTCGACTTCCCGGTGCTCTATGCCTCGGGCCGCAACGGCTATGCCAATGCTGACCCCTCGCTTCGCGAAGGTACGCTGACCCCGCTGTTCGAGAAGATCGTCGAGCACGTGCCGCCGCCGGCCGCCGATTTCGATGGTCCGTTCAAGTTCCTGGTCACCCTGCTTGACCGCGACAATTTCCTCGGCCGCATCCTGACCGGCAAGGTCCAGTCGGGCACGGTCAAGGTCAACTCGCCGATCCACGCCCTCGATAACGATGGCAAGGTGGTCGAAACCGGCCGCGCCTCCAAGCTGCTCGCGTTCCGCGGGCTGGAGCGCATTCCGGTGGAGGAGGCCCGCGCGGGCGACATCGTGTCAATCGCCGGCCTTGCCGTGGCGACCGTGTCGAACACCATCGCGGACCCGACCGTGACCGAGCCGCTGCACGCCCAGCCGATCGATCCGCCGACGCTGTCGATGCGCTTTGCGGTGAACGATTCGCCGATGGCCGGACGCGAAGGCACCAAGGTGACCAGCCGCATGATCCGTGACCGGCTGGAGCGCGAGGCCGAATCCAACGTCGCCATCCGCGTCACCGAAAGCGCCGACAAGGACAGCTTCGAGGTTGCCGGGCGCGGCGAATTGCAGCTCGGCGTGCTGATCGAGACAATGCGGCGCGAAGGTTTCGAACTGGGCATCAGCCGCCCGCGGGTGCTGTTCCGCCAGGACGAGAACGGCCACCGCACCGAGCCGTACGAAACCGTCGTCATCGACGTGGACGACGAGCATTCGGGCACGGTGGTGGAGAAGATGGCCACCCGCAAGGGCGAGATGCTGGACATGCGCCCCAGCGGCGGCGGCAAGACCCGGATCACCTTCTCCGCGCCCAGCCGCGGCCTGATCGGCTATCACGGCGAATTCCTCAGCGACACCCGCGGCACCGGCATCATGAACCGCCTGTTCGAGAAGTACGGCCCCTACAAGGGCCCGATCGAAGGCCGCGCCAACGGCGTGCTGATCTCCAACGGTACGGGCGAAGCGGTGGGCTATGCGCTCAACATGCTGGAGGAACGCGGCGTGCTGTTCGTGCGTCCGCAGGAAAAGATCTACGAAGGCATGCTGATCGGCGAGAACGCCAAGCCGGACGATCTCGAAGTCAACCCGATGAAGTCCAAGCAGCTGACCAACTTCCGCTCCACCGGCAAGGATGATGCGATCCGCCTGACCCCGCCCCGGATCATGACGCTGGAACAGGCCATCGCCTATATCGACGATGACGAGATGGTCGAAGTGACCCCCAAGAGCATCCGCCTGCGCAAGGCCATCCTCGACCCGAACGAGCGCAAGAAAGCCAAGCGCAAGATGGAAACGGCGTAACGCAACCCTTCCCATCCCTCTCCCCTTCAGGGGAGAGGGAGGAGGCGCGCCAGCGCCGGAAGGAGAGGGGGGAGAACAGCCCCCGCAAGCGGGCGCTGCGCACGGAGCTTGCCCTAACTCGCCCGGTCGCGCGGCGCGCTATTCTAGTTGGTCAGTGCTGCCGACCTAGGTGGTCCGGTAAAGTGCACCGCGATATTTCGTTGTCTGGCAGCGGGATCAAGCGCGACCCTCTTGCCGGTGGCCGCATGATCGGCAGCTGATCCCGCCGCTGGCAAGCGCCGCGCGTTTTCCTACACCTCTCCCGCGCGCTATCGTGCGCGCCATGGCCCGGTTCCGCCCGCCCCTCTCCCGCTTCGCTGGTGCGCTAAAAACGCCCAAAGCGCGGGCGCGCGCCGGGCGGACTTTTTTGCTCCAGGACTGTGTAACAAGTGGTCCATGTCTCGGGGCTTGCCCTCGGCGAACCCTGCAGCGGGCAATCCCGAAGCGGGCAATCCCGCAGCGATCAGGAACCAGCGAGCCGCGGCGGGCGGCCCGGTGCCGCTCAGCTGGCGGTCACACCGGGGGCGTGGCGTTCGACCAGCTTGAACGCCTTCTCGTACCACTCGTTGCCGGGGTAGTTGGCGCCAAGCACTGCGGCGTACTTGACCGCTTCCTGCGGCACGCCGAGCGCCAGGTTGCTCTCGGTCAGCCGGTAGAGCGCTTCGGGCGCGTGGCTGGTGGTCTGGTACTGCTCGACCACGTTCTGGAAGCGCAGCTGGGCAGCCAGCCACTGGCCGGAACGGGCATAGTGACGGCCGATCTCCATCTCCTTGCCGGCGAGGTGATCGTTGACCAGGTCCAGCTTGATGCGCGCGTCAGAGGCATACTGGCTCTGCGGGAAGCGGCGCTCCACCTCGCGCAGGGACGTGCGGGCCTGTTCGGTGATTTTCTGGTCCCGGTGAATGTCGCTGATCTGCTCGTAGTAGCTGAGCGCGATCAGGTAGTAGGCGTATGGCGCGTCCTTGTTGCCCGGGTGGATCGAGAGGAACCGCTGCGAGCTGGCAATCGCCTTGTTGTAGTCCTGCGCCACGTAGTAGCTGAACGCGCTCATCAGCTGCGCGCGGCGGGCCCAGGGCGAATAGGGGTGCTGCCGCTCAACCTCGTCAAACAGGGCGGCGGCGAAGGTGGCATTGCCGCGGTCAAGCCGGCTCTTCGCCTCGGCGTAGAGCGTCTCCACATCACGCGCGACATAGGCGGTGTCTTCCGGGCCACCGTCGCTGCGGCCGGCACAGGCGGAGGTGAGGACGGTCACGCCTGCCAGGGCGGCAAGCATGACGGATCGGGGGGCAATGCGGGTGCTCATGGGAGGGCGTATAACCGCCCCCCTGCTGAACGCCAAGTGAAAGACAGCAGCTTGCCGGGGAATGGCGGCGCGGGTGCCGCCATGCCTCCTTCAGGGCTGCACTCAGGGGCGCGGCGTGCCGAAGGGCAGCATCCGGAACAGGTTGCCGTCTTTGTCGATCAGCGTGTGCTTGAGCGTGCCGAGTACGTGAACCACGATCAGGCCCAGCAGCACGGTACCGGCGGTGGCATGCTGCTCGAAGATCGCCTTCGCCCCGTCCGGATCGGCGGCGACCGGCAGCGGCGGTATCTCGACGATGCCCCACACGTTGATGGGGGAGCCATACTTGGACATCGCCAGCCATCCGGCCAGCGGCATGACCATCAGGAGGATGTAGAACAGGTAGTGGACGGTTCTGGCCAGCACCCGCTCCCACGGGGCATGGCCGGATTGCGGCGGCGGCACGCCCTTGCCCGCCCGCCAGGCAAAACGGAAGACGATCGCGAGGAAGATCAGCACGCCCAGCGCGAAGTGATTGCCCATCACCGCGCTGCGCGCTTCCTGGTTGGCGGCATGTTCGGCCGCCTCGGCAATGCGCCAGTTGGCGATGACCGCGATGGTGATGAACCAGTGCAGGCTCATCGCCACGCCGGAATATCGTGTCTCAGTCGACCGTGCCATGTACTTGCTCCCCGATTGTCCTCGGCGAAAGTCTAGCACCGGCAGGACAGGCCGCAACACCCATCTTGCCGGGCAATCCGGGGATGCTAGATGCCGGGGCATGGCAAAGATCGAACCGATTCCGGACAAGGCGGCACTCGCGCGGGTGGGAGAGCGCGTCCGCACCCGCCTGCAAGCCGACGAGCAGGTCTACCGGATCGAAAGCGATGTGGCCGAACTGTTCGCCATCGGTGACTTCCTCTCGCCGGACGAATGCAACCGCCTGATCGCCATGATCGATGCCGTCGCCGAGCCAAGCCCGCTTTACGACATGGACTATGCGGCGGGTTTCCGCACCTCATATTCCGGCAACCTGGACCCGGGCGATCCCTTCGTGGCCGGGATCTCGCGCCGGATTGACGATCTGCTCGGGCTGCCGGCGGAAGTGGGCGAAGCGGTCCAGGGCCAGCGCTACATGCCGGGTCAGCAGTTCAAGCCGCACAACGACTGGTTCTACACCACCGAGAAGTACTGGCAGATCGAGCGCAGGCGCGGCGGCCAGCGCAGCTGGACCGGAATGGTGTTCCTCAACGATGTGGAACAGGGTGGCGAGACGCATTTCGTCAACGTGGGAATCAAGATCCAGCCCCGGCAGGGCGTGCTGCTGGTGTGGAACAACGCCCTGCCGGACGGCTCGCCCAATGAAGGGACACTCCATGCCGGAACCCCGGTCGAGGCCGGGACCAAGTATGTCATCACCAAGTGGTACCGCACCCGCAAGTGGGGCTGAGCGTCAGGCCGGTGGTCTGCGTTCGAGCTTCGCCTCCAGCGAGGCAAGCTGGCGAAGAACCTTGTCGGTCTTGTGGGACAGGCGCACGATTTCCAGCTGGGCGCGCAGGTTGACCTCGTAGTCATGCCGGGCAGCGATGCGGTCCTTGGTGGCCTGCCGGTTCTGGCTCATCATGATGATGGGTGCCTGGACCGCAGCCAGCATCGACAGCATCAGGTTGAGGAAGATATACGGGTACCGGTCAAACGGTGCGATCCCGATCAGCGGGAGCAACCCGCTGTTGAGCACGACCCAGAGCACCAGCACCGCTGCAAAGACGGCAATGAAGGCCCAACTGCCGCCCACTGCCGCCACCCGGTCTGCCAGGCGCTGGCCGAAAGTGCTGCTCCGGTCAGCCAGTTCGCTGGCATCGAGCCCTGCCAGGCGCCCGCTTGCCACCCGTTCGAGCACCTTCTGTTCGTCCGGCCCCAGCTCGTCAAACTCGCGTTCGAGCAGCAGCCGGGCAAGCTCGTGGGGATTGGCTGCGTTCATGCCCGCGCCAGCGCCTCGGCAATGAGCTTGCGGCTGTTGGCGATACCATAAAGCGCGATGAAGCTGCCCATGCGCGGCCCCTGGTCGCTGCCGAGCAAGGTCTGATACAGCGCCTTGAACCAGTCACGCAGATTTTCGAACCCGAACTCCTCGCGCTTGCCGATTTCGTAGACCTGGGTCTGCAGGTCTTCGGCCGAGGTATCGGGCGATGCGGACGCCAGCCATTGATCGAGCGCCGAGAGCGCGGCGGCTTCATTGGCAGCAGGCGCGCGCTTTGACAGCGTTGGCGCTACGAAATCGCGGTTGTAAGCCAGCGCCGTGCCCACCAGGACATCGAGCTCCGGATGCCTGGCCGGGTCGGCATCCGGGATATAGTTGCCGAGGTACGACCAGACCTGTTCCCGGCTCGCATCTGCTCCCAGCACGCCCACCAGGTTCAGCAGCAGCCCGTAGGTCACCGGAAGCTGTTCCCCTGCACCCGGCGCTTCTGCAGCATCGAACCCGCCATTGGCGCGCAGCAGGTGCCAGGCGGGGTTCCCCAGCTGCTTGTCCAGCGCCTGCGTCGGCAAGGCAGCGCGGAACTGCCAGTAATCATCGACTGCGCGCGGGATCACGCCCGCGTGCAGCTGCTTGGCGCTCTTGGGATTGGGGAAAATGTAGAAACCCAGGCTCTCCTGCGAGCCATAGGTCAGCCATTGCTCGATCGTCAGGCCGTTGCCCTTGGACTTGGATATCTTTTCGCCGTTGGCATCGAGAAACAGCTCATAGATCAGCCCTTCGGGCTTGCGGCCGCCCAGAGCCTGCACGATCCGGCCCGATTGGGTGACGCTGTCGGTCAGATCCTTGCCGCACATCTCGTAATCCACGCCCAGCGCATACCAGCGCATGGCCCAGTCGACTTTCCATTGCAGCTTCGACATGCCGCCGAGCGCGGATTGCTCGACCACGGTGCCGTCTGCATCCGTGAAACGAACGATCCCGGCCTCCGCATCGACCACTTCGACCGGCACTTGCAGCACGACACCCGACGAAGGGCTGACCGGCAGCACCGGCGAATAGGTCTTGCGTCGTTCCTCCCGCAAGGTCGGGAGCATGATGTCGAGGATTGCCTGGTTCTGGCGCAGCACCTGCCGCAGCGCATCATCGAATGCGCCCGAGTTGTACTGGTCGCTCGAGGAGACGAATTCATACTCGAAGCCGAACTGGTCAAGGAAGGCGACCAGACGTGCGTTGTTATGGTGGGCGAAGCTCCGGTGCGTTCCGAACGGATCGGGAATGCGGGTCAGCGGCTTGCCGAGATTGGCCTCGAGCACGGCCTTGTTGGCGATATTGTCGGGCACCTTGCGCAGCCCGTCCATGTCGTCACTGAAGGCGACCAGCCGGGTCTTGCCATCTTCCGGCCGCGCGCCAATCATCGCCTCATAGGCGCGGCGGACCAGCGTGGTGCGCAGCACTTCCTGGAAAGTGCCGATATGGGGCAGGCCACTGGGGCCATAGCCGGTCTCGAACAGGACCGGCACATTGCCGGGCTTCCCGTCAGGATAGCGCTTGAGCAGTTTGCGCGCTTCTTCGAAGGGCCAGGCCTTGGACACGCGGGCGGCGGCGATCAGGTCTTCCATGGTCATGATGCAGTGGGCCTTTGCGGCAATGCGCGGGCGGCGCAAGCCGGAATTTGAGTCAGCCAGCCGGCGCCGGACCAACCACCATCACCCCCGAACCTTCCTGCCAGCGACAATACCCTGTAACCAAAGCTTCCTGCCGAATCACTGGATGCCCCGTTTGCCCGAGTTCATTGCCCAGTTCCTCACCGCCAACAGCGCGATCCTCGGCGTGCTGCTGCTGGTGGGCCTGCTGGTTGCCTTTGCGCTCGAACGGTTGCCGCCAGTGGTCATCGCCAGTGCGGGCGCAGTGCTCATGCTGGTGCTGGGCTTCATCAGCCCCCAGGACATGCTTTCGGTCTTCAGCAACCCTGCCCCGATCACCATTGGCGCCATGTTCATCCTGAGCGGCGCACTGCTGCGCACCGGGGCGCTGGAGGCAGTGTCCGGCTGGGTGATCCGCCGCACCTTGCGTCATCCGCGGCTGGCCGTCGGCGAAATCGGTGCTGGCACGATTGCCGCCTCAGCCTTCATGAACAACACGCCGGTGGTGATCGTGATGATCCCCATCGTCAAGCGGCTGGCCCGGGTGCTGAAGATTTCGCCAACGCGGCTGCTGATCCCGGTTTCCTACCTCTCCATCCTCGGCGGCACCCTTACCCTGATCGGCACGTCGACCAACCTGCTGGTTGACGGCGTGGCGCAAAGCCTGGGCGAGGAGCCCTTCGGCATTTTCGAGATGACCGCTGTCGGGCTGGTCAGCGGCGCGGCGGGGATCGCTCTGTTGCTGCTGTTCGGCCGCCGGTTGCTGCCGGACCGGCCGGAGCACGCGATTGACGAGCAGGGTGAGAATGACAGTTACCTGTCCTCTCTCCTGCTGGTCGAACAGAGCAACCTGGTCGGGGCGAAGATCGGCGAATCCTCGCTGGTCAGGCGCCCGGGGGTCAAGGTGGTCGGCGTTTCCCGGGGCGGCGAGATTGCGCGCAAGGATATCGAGCAGCACGTTCTCGAGGCAGGCGACCAGCTGATCGTCTCGGCATCACCGGCTGAGCTCGCCTCGCTCGCCGAAGCCCACGACTTCCGGGTCGGCCTGACCGGGGTCGGCGGCGGCGTGGTCACTGCCGGGGCGGAGCGGCCGAAAGACCTGCGGCTTATCCAGGCGATGATCTCCTCCACCCACCCGATTGTCGGGCGGCGGCTGGCCGACATTCCGCTGCTTTCGCGGCTTCGGGTCCGCGTGCTGGGCCTCGCCCGGCCACGGCACCTTGCCGGGCCTGACCTCGCCAACGCCCGCGTGCGCGCCGGTGACCGGCTGCTGATCGCCGCCGGCAATGACGCGATTGTCTCGCTCCAGGCCAATGTCGGGCTGGCCGACGTGGCCGAGGCACCGGTGCGGGCCTTCCGCCGCACCAAGGCCCCGATCGCAATCGCCACGCTTGCGCTGGTGGTCATGGGCGCAGCCTTGTTCGGCTATCCGATCGAGGCGCTCGCGCTGGGCGGCGTGGCGCTGGTGCTGCTGACCCGCTGCATGGAGCCCGAGGACGCCTGGCGCTCGATTGACGGCAACACCCTGGTGCTGATCTTCGGAATGCTGGCGATCGGGATCGGTTTGCAGAATGCCGGGACAGTGGAACTGATCGTGGAGCATCTTCGCCCGCTGCTGTCCGTCTCCTCGCCGCTGGTGCTGCTGGTTGCGGTCTATGCCATCACCAGCGCGCTGACGGAGACCGTCACCAACAACGCCGTGGCGGTGATCATGACGCCAATCGTGATCGGCCTGGCTGATGCCGTGCCGCTGGACGAACGCCAGCTGATCATGGCGGTGATGTTCGGCGCCAGCGCCAGCTTCGCCACGCCGATCGGGTATCAGACCAACACGCTGGTTTACGGGGCGGCAAACTACAAGTTCACCGACTTCCTCAAGATCGGCATCCCGATGAACATCGTGGTTGGCATCGCCACTTGCATCGCCATCGTCAGCTTCGTCTGATCGCCCCCTGTTCAAGCGGGTGACGGACCGGTAACCGTTACTCCGCAATGCCTGCCGAGCCGCCCGATCCACGCGCCCTGTCCGCGCTGCCAGCCCTGCCCGCGCTGCACGCTTCCCACGCGGGCACCTGGCTGCGCGATGCCGCCGGCCAGACCCGGGGTTGCTCCAAGGGAGAAGCGATTACCGCCACCGCCGATACGCCGGTGCTGATGCTCAACGCGCCGCTGGTGGCGAGCAGGCTGGGCTATCCTGACCTGTCAGGCCTCGATATTCTCGAACTGTTTGCCTTCATCCATCCGGCACGGTTCTGCGTGCCGACGCCGAAAGGTCTGGCCCATACCCTCGGGCTGCAACAGCCGCAGGGTGAGGATGGCGTGCCCCTGTTGCTGCAACAGGCCGCTGGCGTCTTGCTGCAGACGTGCGGAAGCGACGACTGGGCTGAGCGCGAAGGCGCGTGGAGCGCCCTGCAATCGCTGGCCCGCCTGCGCTGGCCCTGGGCACAGATCCTGCTGCCCCATGTTCGCCGCCCCGAGCAGCCTGAGCGCTGGCTGTTCAGCCGCCTGCCCGAATGGGAAGATGCGCCCGAGCGGCCCCAGCCCGCCCAGGTCGTCCTGGCGGAAGCCGACATTGCTGCGCAGCTCGACCATCTCACCGGCAGCGAGGCGGAACGGCGCGAAGGGCAGCAGCTCTATGCCCGGTCCGCCGGGCAAATGTTCGCGCCCCGCCGCCAGCGCGGCCAGCCGCACATGCTGCTGGCGCAGGCCGGGACCGGGATCGGCAAGACCCTCGGCTACCTCGCCCCGGCCTCGTTGTGGTCCGCAGCGTCGGGCGGCACGGTCTGGGTCTCGACTTTCACCAAGAACCTCCAGCGCCAGCTGAAGGACGAGAGCGCCCGTGCCTGGCCCCCTGCCCGCCCCGATGGCTCGCGCCCGGTGGTGGTGCGCAAGGGACGCGAGAACTACCTCTGCCTGCTCAACCTGGAAGACGCCCTGCAAGGCGGCTTCGGCGGGCGCGCCGCCATGCTGGCCCATCTGGTGGCCCGATGGGCGGCCTATTCGCGCGATGGCGACATGATCGGGGGCGACCTGCCCGGCTGGCTCGGCACCCTGTTCCGCAAGCGGGGGATCGCGGCGCTGACCGACCAGCGCGGCGAATGCGTCTATGCCGGCTGTCCGCATTATCGCAAATGCTTCATCGAGCGCGCCAGCCGCGCTTCGGCCCAGGCCGACCTGGTCATCGCCAACCACGCGCTGGTGATGATCAACGCCGCCCGCGCGCGCGATCCCGTCAATCGCCCGACCCGGATCGTGTTCGACGAAGGCCATCACGTGTTCGAGGCGGCCGATTCCACTTTCGCCGCTGCCCTCACCGGGCAGGAGGCGATCGAGCTGCGGCGCTGGATTATCGGGCCGGAGAAAAAGGCCAAGGGCCGCCGCCGCGGCCTGGCCGCCCGGCTTGCCGATGTCGCCAGTTATGACGACGCAGGCGGTGAGGCGATCGAGGCGGCGGTGACGGCTGCCCATGCCCTGCCCGCCGAAGGCTGGCTCCAGCGGCTGCACGATGGAGAGCCGCACGGCCCGCTCGAAAGCCTGCTCGCCGCGGTTCGCGCCACCACCTATGCGCGCGATGAAAGCGGCGGGCAGGAAGCGGGCTACGGCATCGAGACCGAAGCCGCCGGGCTGCCCGGTGACCTGGTCGAGAAGGCGCAGGACGGCTCGGCCGCCCTCGCCCGCATCCGCCAGCCGCTGATGAAGCTCGCCCTGCGGCTGGAGGCCGTGGTCGAGAACGCGCCCGACTGGCTTGATGCACAAGGCCGCGCCCGGATCGAAGGCGCGCGCCATTCACTCGCCTGGCGGGTCGACCTGCTGGCTGCCTGGGAGGCCCTGCTCGGCCGCCTGGGCGGCCCGGCCGACCCGCAGTTCGTTGACTGGCTGGCAGTCGATCGCAGCGAGGCACGTGAATTCGACATCGGCATCCACCGCCGCTGGCTCGATCCGATGCAGCCCTTTGCCAAGGTCGTGCTGGAACCTGCGCATGGCGTGATGATGACCAGCGCGACCTTGTGTGGCCGGGGCGCTGACGGGGCCGACTGGGACAGCGCTATCGCCCGGTCCGGCGCGCCGCACATCGACCTGGTTCCGGCGCTGGTGGAGGCGGAAAGCCCGTTCGACTACGCCGCGCGCGCGCAAGTCCTGATCGTGACTGACGTGCCGCGGGGGGATCTTGCCGCGCTGGCCGGGGCCTATGCCCGGCTGATCGAAGCGGCGGGTGGCGGTGTGCTCGGCCTGTTTACCGCGATCCGGCGGCTGCGGGCGGTCTATGGCCGCATCGCCGACCGCCTGGCGCGTGTCGGGCTGCCGCTCTATGCCCAGCATGTCGATCCGATTGACACCGGCACCCTGGTCGACATGTTCCGCGACGACCCCAAGGCCAGCCTGCTGGGCACCGATGCCTTGCGCGACGGCGTCGACGTGCCCGGCGAATCGCTGCGCTGCGTGGTGATGGAGCAGGTGCCCTGGCCCCGCCCGGACATTCTCCACCGCGCCCGCCGCGCCGCCGGGGGCGGATCGGCCTATGACGACCGCCTGATCCGGGCGCGGCTGGCGCAGGCGTTCGGCCGCCTGATCCGCAGCAAGGACGATGCCGGCCACTTCGTGATGCTTTCCTCTGCTTTCCCCAGCCGCCTGCTCTCTGCGTTCCCTCAAGGCACCCCCGTCATGCGGGTGACACTGGAGGAGGCTTTACAACGTGTCGCCAGCCGTGCTTCTGGCACGGCAGACGCGCCGATGGTGGAGGATGAGCAGCCAACGTGAAGAAACTCGGCCTCCTGCGCCACGCCAAGTCCGACTGGGATGACATGGCCACCCGTGACTTCGATCGCGGCCTCAACGACCGGGGACGGCGCGGTGCTGCCCTGATGGGCGAATACTTCAACCGCAAAAACCTGGCGTGGGACGCGGTGCTGGCCAGTCCGGCCGAGCGGGTCCGACGAACACTGGACCTGACCCTGCCCGATGCGGCGCCTGTGTGGGACGAGCGGCTCTATCTCGCCAGCGCCGAAACGATTTTCGATGTAATCCGCGAACGGGCCGGTGAGGCCGGAACGGTGCTGGTATCGGGGCACAACCCCGGAATGCAGGAAGCCCTGCTCGCGCTGGTGCCGCCCGCTGCGGAAAACAGCCTGTTCGACGAGGCCGCGCGCAAGTTCCCCACCACCGGATTTGCCCTGCTGGAGCTGGCGATTGACGACTGGTCGCAGCTCGCCGAAGGCTGCGGCAAGCTGACCCACTTCAAGCGCCCGCGCGATCTCGACCCGGCGCTGGGCCCTGAACATTGACGCGAGGAAACTGCCCATGAACCGCTCTGCCCTGTCGCTTGCCGCCCTTGCTGCCGTGATCGCCGGCGCCGCCCCGGCGGCGGCCGAAACGGTCTACATCAAGGCTGACCGCCTGCTGGAGGTCGAAACCGGCAAGTATGTCGATGCACCGCTGGTGACCGTGACCGATGGCCTGATCGCGTCGGTGACGAGCGGCGGCGCTGCTCCGGCGGGTGCCGAGGTGATCGACCTTACCGGCCATACCCTGCTGCCCGGCCTGATCGACATGCACGTGCACCTTGACGGGCGCCCGGAGTACGGCGGCTATTCCAGCCTCCAATTCACGGACCGGTTCGCTACCGTGCTGGCAGTCGCCAATGCCGAAAAGATGCTCAAGGCCGGGTTCACCACCGTGCGCAATCTGGGTGATGGCGATTACAACGTCGCCGGGCTGGATCAGGCCATCGGCGAAGGCTGGGTGCCGGGGCCGCGCATCATCAACGCCAACTACTCGCTCGGCGCGACCGGCGGGCACTGCGACCAGACCTACCTGCCGCCCAGCTTCAAGGCCAAGAGTCCGGCGGTGGGCGACAATCCGGACGAGCTGCGCCTGCGGGTGCGCGAACAGCGCAAGTACGGTGCCGAAGTAATCAAGGTCTGCGCCACTGGCGGGGTGTTCAGCCGCAACACCGAGCCGGGGCAGGCGCAGCTGACCCTCGCCGAGCTGACCGCGATTGCCGAGGAAGCGCATTTCTGGGACCTGAAGGTCGCCGCCCATGCCCACGGGGCGACCGGCATCAAGCTGGCCATCCGCGCCGGGATCGATACCATCGAGCACGCCAGCCTGGTCGACGACGAAGGCATTCGCCTGGCCGCCGAGAAGGGCACCTTCTTCGCGATGGATATCTACAACACCGACTACACTCAGCGCACCGGCAAGGCCAACGGGGTGCTGGAAGACAACCTGCGCAAAGACCGCGAAGTGGCCCAGATCCAGCGCGACAACTTCCGCAAGGCGCACAAGGCGGGCGTCAAGATGGTCTTCGCCAGTGACGCGGGCGTGATGCCGCACGAGGAAGTCGGCGGGCAGTTTGCCACGATGGTCGAATACGGCATGACCCCGCTGGAGGCGATCCGCGCCGCCACCGTGACCGCCGCCGCCGCGCTCGGCCAGTCGGGCAAAGTCGGCACCCTGCGTCCCGGTGCCTACGCCGACCTGATCGCAGTCGACGGCGACCCGCTGACCGACGTCACCGCGCTGGCCGATGTCGACTGGGTGATGAAGGGCGGCAAAGTGGCGGAGTAAGATTCGCCCCCAAAAGGGGAGGACTTTAGAGCAGCGTTGCGGGTGCCGCACCTCCAGCCCATGGCTGCGCTGTCCGGTTGATCGCCAGCTCGCCTGACCACGCCGCGCACAAGCCCATCGCCTCCTCCGGCGAGCCTTGTGTCCACCCGGCCCATGCCTCTCGCCCCAGCAGCACCGGCATCCGCTCGTGCACATCCGCCGCCGCGCAACCTTCCGAGGCAGTCATCACCATCGCGTAGCACGCGCCCCATTCGTCGCTCTGCCGCCATACACCAGCGGCGGCGAACAGCGGTTCATCGGGCAGGCTGAGCCAGGTGCGGGTCATCTTCCCGCGCCGGCCTTGCGCCTCGGCCCAGCCGGTCAGCGGGATCAGGCAGCGCCGCTCGGCGAAGCTGTGCCGCCAGAAGAAGCTGTCGAGCTTGTCGCTGCGGGCATTGTTGACCGGCTTGGGCTTCAAGGGCTGGCCCTGCTTGCCCTTGAGCACCAAGGGAAAGCCCCAGGTCATCCGCCGCACCTCGCCTGTCGCCACCACCAGCCCGGGGTAGCCGGGATAGACCTCCGCGCCGAAGTTTGCCCCGCCAGTCGCCTCGACCGCATCGAACCATGCCGCGACTTCGGCCGGCGTCCTGGTCATGCGGTAGAGATTGCACATTACGCGTTGCCCACCACGAAGCAGGCGGCGGCAACCAGCGCCCCGGTCCAGCGGTTGGAGCGAAACCGCTCGAGCGGGTTGGCCCCGTCGGCCGGATCAAGCGTCATGACCTGCCAGCCGAGGTGTGCCGCGGCGGGGATCAGCGCCAGCAGCGCGATCCAGTCCGCCCGGTAGAGCCAGAACGCCAGCGCCCACAGCGCCACGGCGAGCGCGTAGAACAGCAATGTCCCGCCGCGCACTTTCTCGCCCAATCGCAGCGCCGAGGAGCGGATGCCCACCAGTGCGTCATCCTCCCGGTCCTGCAGGGCGTAGATCGTGTCGTACCCGATCACCCAGAACACCGTGCCGAGGTATAGCGCGGCCAGCACGTCCCAGTTGTCGCCGCGCAGCTGCGTCCAGCCGACCAGCGCGCCCCAGCTGAACACCAGCCCCAGCCACGCCTGCGGCCACCAGGTGATCCGCTTCATGAAGGGATAGGCCGCAACCAGCGCGACGCTCGCCAGCGCGACAATCTGCGCCTCCCAGCGCAATTGCAGCAGCACGACCAGCCCGACCAGCGACAGCGCGGCGAGCCAGGCCCAGGCCTTCTTGCGGCTCACCCGCCCGCTGGCGACGGGCCGCGCAGCGGTGCGGGCGACCTGCCGGTCAAGATCGGCATCGACAATGTCGTTGTAGACGCACCCCGCCCCGCGCATGGCGATGCTGCCGAGCAGCAGCCAGCCGAGCAGCGGCCACTGCCAGCCTGCGCCCGCCAGCCACACGCCCCAGACACAGGGCCAGAACAACAGCCACCAGCCGATCGGCCGGTCAAACCGCGCCAGCAGCGCGAGGTCGCGCAGCCCCTGCGGCAGGCGCGCGACAAGGCCGTGATGTTCGCTATCGGGGACAACGGTTTCGCCCGGGCCGGTCATGGATGTGCTTCGCCCGAACTTGACGAAGTTGACACGGTGTCAAGCGCTTGATTCGGGATATTATTACGCAATTTCATGCCTTTACCATATTGTGCCGTACTTGACAGTCGGGACACACCCCCGCCCCGCCCCCCTATGCAGCCTGAGCCGCCTGAGCCGCCTGAGCCGGATAACAGGACCATTCGAACGCTGGCAGATTTTGCCGCTGTAGGAAATCACCGCTTTTGCCCGGTCAGGCGATGTGGTTATGGCAGGTCCATGCCCGCAACCCCAGCCTGGCCGCCGCGAAGTGCCCCCCGCCTGTTTGTCGGCGAAGAACTGGCGCTCGGGCGCACGGTCACGCTGGAAGGGAACCCGGCGCATTATCTCGGCAAGGTCATGCGGGTGGCCCCCGGCGACGCGGTGATCCTGTGCGACGACATGACCGGGGAATGGGCCTGCACGGTAATCGAAGCGGGCAAGCGCACCGTGGTGGTGGAGGCAGACCGGCACCTGCGCCCACGCGAACCGGTGCCGGATGTGTGGCTGTGTCCGGCCCTGCTCAAGAAGGACCGGTTCGACCTCGTGCTGGAGAAGGCGACCGAGCTGGGCGTAGCGCGAATCCAGCCGGTGCTGACCCGCCGCTGCGTGGCCGACAAGCTCAACCCCGAACGGGCACGGACCGTGGTGACCGAAGCTGCCGAGCAATGCGCCCGCACCGCCCTGCCCGAGCTGACCGCGCCGGTTTCGCTCGACGCCTTGTTGCGAGGCTGGCCGGCCGGACGCGCCCTGTTCTTTGCCGACGAACTGGGCGGCGAACCCGCCGCGCAAGCCTTTGCCGCCCACGGCACGCCCGCCGCGATCCTGGTCGGTCCGGAAGGCGGGTTCGATGACCGGGAGCGCGAGCTTCTGCGCGCCCATCCGGCGGTGAAACCGATCACCCTTGGTCCGCGAATACTGCGCGGGGAGACAGCGGCGATTGCGGCGCTGGCACTCTGGATGGGAACCTCGGGGGACTGGCGCGGTGAAAGCACTTCGGCACTCTCATAATTCCGCTGGCGCGGCGGCCGTCGCTTGCCTAACGCGGGCCCTATGAGCACGCGCGAAACCTCCGCCGGGGATGACCCGATCATCGAATCCCGCGACCAGCTGGTCGCCCCGATGCAGCTCGGCGAGAAGCCGAAAAGCGCGTGGAGGATCGGCACCGAGCACGAGAAGCTGGTCTACAAGCGGGATGATTTCCGCGCCCCGAGTTACGACGAGCCCTGCGGTATCCGCGATATGCTGCTGAACATGCAGAAGTTCGGCTGGGAACCGGTGGAGGAAGGCGGAAAGGTTATCGCCCTCAAGGGTGCGGATGGCGCAGTCAGCCTGGAACCGGCTGGCCAGCTCGAACTGTCGGGCGCGCCGCTGGAAAACCTGCACGAAACCTGCAACGAGACCGGGCGTCACCTGAAACAGGTCAAGGAAGTGGGCGACGCCTGCGGGGTCGGCTTCCTCGGCCTCGGCATGTGGCCGGACAAGACCCGCGCCGAGCTGCCGATCATGCCGAAGGGCCGCTACGACATCATGCTGCGCCACATGCCCCGGGTGGGCAGCATGGGCCTCGACATGATGCTGCGGACCTGCACCATCCAGGTCAACCTCGACTATTCGAGCGAGGCCGACATGGTGAAGAAGTTCCGCGTCGGGCTGGCGCTTCAGCCGCTGGCGACCGCGCTGTTTGCCAATTCGCCCTTCACCGAGGGCAAGCCCAACGGCTATCTCTCTTACCGCAGCCATATCTGGAGCGACACCGACCCGCACCGCACCGGCATGCTGCCGTTCGTGTTCGAGGACGGGTTCGGGTACGAACGATGGGTCGATTACATGCTCGACGTGCCGATGTACTTCGTCTTCCGCGACGGGAAGTACATCGACGCCGCCGGTCTCAGCTTTCGCGATTTCCTCGACGGCAAGCTCTCGGTCCTGCCGGGTGAAAAGCCGCGGCAGAGCGACTGGTGGGATCATCTCTCCACCGCCTTCCCCGAAGTGCGTCTGAAGAGCTTCCTTGAAATGCGCGGGGCCGATGGCGGGCCGTGGAACCGGATCTGCGCCCTTCCCGCCTTCTGGGTCGGCCTGCTCTACGATCAGGGCGCGCTCGATGCGGCGTGGGATCTGGTCAAGGACTGGACCATGGACGAACGCGAGGCACTGCGCAGCGCCGTGCCGAAGCTGGCGCTCGATGCCCCGGTTCCCGGCGGCGGCAGGCTGCAGGACATCGGCAAGGAAGCCCTGGCAATCGCGCGCGCAGGCCTGGCCGCCCGGGCCCGGCTCAACACCAGCGGCGACAACGAGACGGGTTTCCTCGAAACGCTCGACGAAATCGTCGCCAGCGGCAAGGTTCCGGCCCAGCGTCTGCTTGACTGCTACAATGGCGAATGGGCGGGCGACATGAGCCAGGTCTACAAGCTGAGCTTCTGACAGGGAGATACCGGATGCTGATCGTGCTGGCCAAGGCCACCATTCCCGCTGGCGCACTCGACGCCGTGCGCGGAGCCATAGCCACGATGGTGGCCGCATCGCAGGCCGAGGAAGGCTGCCTTGCCTACAGTTTCACCTCCGATGTGCTCGATCCCGGCACCATGCACATTGTCGAGAAATGGCGCGATGAAGACGCGCTGAAGTTCCATTTCTCCACTCCGCACATGGCTGCCTTCCAGGCTGCGATTGCCGGAACCGGGATGCAGGTGACCGAAGCGCTCAAGTACGAGACGGGCGAAGGCGCCTCGCTGTTCTGATCATTCCGCCGGGTGCGGTTGCAGCACCGGCCCGCGCGGGCGCAGGCGGCGCGCGAAGCGGCCGAGCGGTGCGGTAATGACCCCGTGCTCGCCCATCCACGCATGGTATTGGCGGTACTTGGCGTCTTCCATCAGGAGATGCGCCTCCTCCGTCCGCGCGCGCCAGTAGTAGATCCCGCTGACGGCGGCGAGGAACACCGTGTTGCGGATCACGTCCACCGGTGAGCCACTGGTGACGAGGAATGGCAAGGTCGCGCTCCACCAGAACAGGTTCTTGGACAGGTAGGCCGGGTGGCGGGTGAACCGATAGGGGCCGTGGGTTATAACCCCGCGATAGGTCAGGTTGGAAAAGCGGATTCCGAACACGACCGTGGCCCAGGCATAGACGCCGGTGAGGAACACCAGCCATGCGCCCCAGAACCACAGCAGCACCGCATGATTGCCAAACCAGTGCGCCCAGCCCGGGGTGTTGACCTCGTAGGCGATCATTCCGGTGGGGCCCATGAAGGCGTAGACCAGCGGCGGATAGCAGATCAGCGCCGCCAGCCAGCCCGCCAGAAACGGATTGCCGCTGCGGATATGGGCATCGAGCGGGCGCAGGGTCAGCAGATAGCCGACTGTGCCGATCTGCACGTCGATCACGAACAGCAGCTCGATCAGGATAAGGGCGAAACGCACCGGCTGATTGGTGATGTCGGTGAGGTCGGCCGCGACCACCGCGGCAAACCCGCCGGGGAGTATCGAAATCATGAATGCGCCGAAAAAGCCCTTGATGATCCACGCGCGCCAATGCTTCTTCACCTCGTCCGGATCATAGGGTTCGCGTCCGATCAGCATGGCACCGAAATGCCAGGCGTGATCACGCGGCTCCTTCGTCACCCGGTCAAGCCACAGGACATAAGGCACCGAGAGCACGAACAGCGGGATCGCTGCCACGCCCAGCACCTTCATCGCGAACAGGTACTGCCCGTCCCAGTACCACCGGCCCAGGCAATAGAGCCCGGCAAGGATCAGCCAGGTCGCCCACAGCCCGGCCAGCTTGACCAGCGATGCGGGCAGGACATCGGCCAGCGGGCGCTTGTTGTCCCAGTCGATCCCGGTCGAAGGATTGCGGTGGACCTTGTCGACCAGCACTGACCACAGAACCATCGGCACGCTGGAGAACAGCATCGCGGTGAGCGCAGCGTGCGGCCCGGTCAGCCGCTCGCGCGGGCCGGGCAGCGCCAGCCAGTCAGCAAAGGCCGGATAGTTGCGGCAGAACAGGATCCACACGAACAGCCCCAGCAGGCCCGCCAGGCCCACGCCTGCGGACACGTCGCTTCGCGGCAGGCCTTCAGCCTTGGCCGGGCTGCCAGCAGGGGCTTGGCTCGCGCTCATCACGCGAGGGAACTAGGATAAAAGGGTTAAAGCCGGCGTAACGCGCCTGCCCGCTCAGCGGAAAGCGTGGATCCGGCCGTCGTCGTCCAGCACGTAGAGCGTGTTGTTCGCGACCACGGGCGCCAGGCTGACCGAAGCCCCCAGATCGGAATGGAGGCTGGCTGAACCTTCGCCAGTGCTGACCTGGTAGAGCTCGCCCCGGCTGCTGGCGACCCACAGGTTGCCCCCGGCCAGCACAGGACCGGTCCAGAAGATCGGGCCTTCCTTGTCCTCTTCATCCCGGAAGCGGGCGAGCTGCGTGATCCAGCGGATCTTGCCGGTGGAGCGGGCAATGGCGAGCAGGCGGGAATCGTCTGTGAGAGCGAAAATCCACTCACCGGCGATGGCCGGGGTCGAGATCCCGGCGACGTTGAGTTCCCACAGGCGCTGTCCGGTGACCAGTTCGTAGGCTGCCATGCGGCCGCCCTGGCCCAACGCATAGACGCGGCCCTGGTCGATGATCGGATCGGCGTCGATATCGGTCAGCGAGCCAACCTGGGTCGAGATCGAGGTCAGTGCCAGCGCGTCCGACCACAAGGTGCGGCCGTTCTCGTACCGGTAGGCAACCAGCTCGCCCGAGCTGTAGCCTGCCACGATCGTGCCCTGCCCGGCGGCCGGGGCGGCAACGCCGAACACACCGGCCTGCGAGATCGATCCCGTTTCGCTCCAAACCGGCTCACCCGTGGCGGCGGTCATCGCGTGGATCTGGTTGTCCTGCGTCATCACGAACACAGTGTTGAAGGCGACCGTGGGCGATCCGCGCAGCGGGCCAGCCGGCTTGACCTTCCACACCTGGGTGCCGGTTGCCGCATCGAGCGCCACGACTTCGCCCACGCCGTTGGTGGCATAGACCCGTCCGCTGTCAAAGCTGGCCCCGCCCCCGAAAGCGGCGTTCTGCAGGTTGCCGGCCAGTTCCATCTGGTAGGACCAGCGCCGTGCCCCGGTCTGCGCGTCAAAGGCGTGAACCGTGCCGGAGGTATCGACCGAGAACAGCATCCCGTCGCCCACCACGGGCGATGCGGCCAGCCGGCGGCGATTGTTGGATCCGGCAATCTGCGCAGTCCAGGCGCGTGACACGCTGCCGCCCAGGGCTAGGTGCCCGTAAGACTTGCTTGCCGTGCCGCCAGCCTGCGGCCATGCCGGATTGCTCTGAGCCGGGGGCAGGACAACGGCAATTTCTGCCAGGGCAGGATCGACCACCGCACCGCTCTCGATCTTCGAAAGGATGGGCACACGGGTCCCGATGGTCGGCGTGGTCTTGTCGTCGCCCCCGCCGAACAGCCCGCCGCTGCAAGCGCCGAGGCTTGTTGCAAGCAGGGCCACGGCTGCAAGGCGCAGTGAACGGGTACCGACTGGTTTACGCATCATGGACTTCGTTTCCTGCATCTTATTCGCCCGATGGTGCCGGTGCGGCGCTACCGTCATCGAGCCGCGTCGCTTCGAGCACTTCGTTGACGTCTTCGATCGCATCGACCCCCAAAAGGCCGGCCATCTGGCGCGAACGCGACCTGAGCCCTTCCGGCACGTCCTCGCTCCTGGCGATTTCGGCGAACAGGGTTCCGGCCTCGCGGCGCTTGCCCTGTTCCAGATAGGCCATGGCGACCATTTCCCCGGCGCTGCCGAAATAGGCGTTGCCGGGCACCGCCAGCGGCTTGAGCCGGGCAATCACTTCGTCCGGCTTGCGCGTGTCAAAGGTCGCGGCGATCTCGCGAACGGTGGCGAGGTCACGCAGCGCGGGCGGGCTATCGCCCGATGCAGCCACTTCAGCATAGAGGCGGGCTGCGTCGGCCGGCTTGCCCTGCTCCATGATCACACCGGCCTTGAGCAGCTTGGCCATGGCCGCAGCGCCGTCGTTCCCTTCGGCAATCAGCGTTTCCAAGGTGGCTGCGCCGGAATCGAGGTTGCCGGATTCGATCTGGTCCAGCGCGCTGACGAGAGTTTCGGAATCGGCCTCCAGCGAGGCCTCCTGCTGCCCGTCCCACCACAAGTAGCCGGCAAAGGCCAGCAGCCCCGCCGCCACCACGCCAAGGATGGGCTTGCCATAGCGTGCGGCAAATTCCGCAAACTGGTCCTCCCGCACGGCATCGTCGATCTCGCGCATCAGGACTTCGTCCTGCGCGGCTTTCTTCTCTTCGGCGGTCTTGTTGCTGGTCGGTGTGAGGGCCACAGAGGCTCTTTCGCTATGCTGTCTATCCGGGCGCGGTGTTAAGCGGATGGGCGAGCCAATTCAACTTACAATCCTGCATCGGCCAGTGCCTGTCCCCCGCCGCGTGAACAGAGGGTGAAGGCCGGTTCAGGGTTTGGGCAGGCCGTCGCCCCCCAGGGCAGACGAATAGAGCCGGCGGTAGGCGGCGATCATGGCCTTTTCATCAAAGGCTTCACGCGCCCTGGCCCGGTTGGCCTCGCCAAGGCTCGACCGCAGGTTCGCATCCGTGGCAAGGGCAGACAGGGCGGCGCCAAGCCCGGCTTCGTTTGCGGCAATGAAAGGGCGGTTCGGCTCAGCCACCATCGCCGCCACGTCGCCCACATCGGTGGAGGCGACAGCGCAGCCTGCAGCCATCGCCTCGATCAGCGAAATGGGGGCCTGTTCACTGTCGGACGACAAGGCGAAAATGTCGAACAGACCGGCGAAGCGGGCCGGATCGGAGGCGAAGCCGGGCAGGTGAACGCGGTGCTCGATACCGAGTTGCAAGGCCTGGGCGCGGATTGCCTCCCGCTCCGGCCCCTCGCCAACGATCACCAGCTGCCACTGCGCGGGCAACCCGGCAAAGGCGCGGACCAGCCGCGTCAGGTTCTTGACCGGGCGCAGGCCCGCGAGTGTCCCCACCCACAGCTCGTCCGGGCGCTTCACCACGCCGCGCAGGGCATCGGCGCGGCACCGCTTGCCGAAGCGGGCGGTATCGACCCCGTTGGGGATATGCCTGACCCGCCCGATCGGCTGGTCCCACACTTCCAGTGCAATCCGCTCCAGCGTTTCGGAGGGCACGACCAGCCCGCTGGCCCGGCCCAGGGCGATGCGGCGATACCAGTTGCGCCCCCATTTGAGCTTGTCCCGCTCGTCGGCGTTGAACCCGTCCTCATGGTGGATCAGCCGCGGCAGGCCCAGTGCTTCGCCGAACAGGGTATGCGCCATGACCGCATCCATCGCCCCCCAGTTGTAGGTGAGGATCAGGTCGTATCCGGCCATCGCCCTGGCCAGCCGCTGCAGCCGGCCCGGTGTGGGCCGCCCGACAAGCGTCGGCAAATCTGCCGGGTAACGGACGGGAATTGAGGCGGAAATGTGCTTTGCCGCTTCCATCCGCTCGGGCTCTGCCGATACGATGCTATGCTCCACCCGCGGCCCGAAGGCGTTGATCAGACGGGCGCAGCGAAGCTCTTTTCCGCCCGCCGAGAAGGTCGAATGGAGATGCAGGATGCGCGGGAAAGCGCCGGGCTTTCTGCTCATGGAAGGCGGGCAAGCAGCCGGTCGATAGCGGCCACGGCTTCCGGCTCATCGAGCGTGGGGGCATGGCCCACATCGGCAATGGTGACCGCTTCGGCATCGGGATGGCGGCGCAGCATTTCCGCCAGCGTTTCAGGCTTCAGCAGGTCGGATGCGCCCCCGCGAACAATCAGCAGCGGTGCAGCCGCAAGCGCCTCGAACGCAGGCCACAGGTCAGGCGGCACAGCCCCTTCGGCATCGCGGAACGGCTCGGCAATCGCCATGTCGTAATCGAACCCGATCCGGCCGTTCTGCTGCACCACCATGCACCGCTTGGCCATCGCCAGCCAGTCCTCGATGGCAAAGCCGGGGTGCGATGCCCCGTGAACTTCCTGCAAGGCGCGGGCCGCGTGCATCCAGGTCGGGAAACTGCGTGCCTGCCCCAGGTATTCGCGAATCCGGTCAATACCGGACGGATCAACCTCCGGCCCGATGTCATTGAGCACGGCCCCGGCAAGGCGCTGCGGCGCAATCGAGGCCATCAGCATGGTCATCAGCCCGCCGAGCGAAGTGCCAACCGCAATGAACTGCGCGATCCCCTCCTGCTCCAGCAGCGCGATGACATCGCCGACATAGGTGACCGGATTGTAGGTGGCGCTGTCGCGCGCATATTCGCTGTCACCGCGCCCGCGCATGTCGAGGGCGAGGATCCGGCGTTCCCCCGCCAGATGCGCTGCCAGCTGCTCGAAATCGCGCGCGTTGCGGGTCAGCCCGTGCAGGCAAAGAACCGGCAGGCGATCGTCCCGGCCCGGGTAATCGCGAAAATGCAGTTTCAAGCCGTCAGGGCTGGTCCAGAAGCGGTCCTGGTAACTGGTGTCCATCTGCGCTCTGCCAACCCCCGGAAATGCTGCTCTGGAAAAACAATGCGGCGCCCTGCCTTGCCAGCACGGACGCCCGCGCCCACTATCGCGCGATGCGACCAGAACCGCAAGCCGCGCCGTATCGCCCCGATCCCGCAATCCTGCCCCTGGCCCCCTGGCTGGGCGACCCGGTGGCTGCGGCTGACTTTCCCGGCACGACGATCCGTTTCCGCAACCACAGGTGGGACAGGGCCGTGGGGCTTGACCGTCTGACCGATGCGGAGTGGGAACGCCACTTCGGCCGGTTCGAACCGCTGCCCGGCAACCTGCCCCAGCCGCTCGCCCTGCGCTATCACGGCCACCAGTTCCGGGTCTACAACCCCGAAATCGGGGACGGGCGCGGGTTCCTGTTTGCCCAGCTGAGGGACGGCGAAGGGCGATTGCTCGACCTCGGCACCAAGGGATCGGGCCAGACGCCATGGTCGCGCAGCGGCGACGGGCGGCTGACGCTCAAAGGCGCGGTCCGCGAAATCCTCGCGACCGAAATGCTGGAGGCGCTGGGCGTCAACACATCGAAGACCTTTTCCGTGATCGAAACCGGCGAGAAGCTGTGGCGCGGCGACGAGCCCTCCCCCACCCGCTCTGCCGTGCTGACCAGGCTCAGCCACGGACACATCCGCTTCGGCACCTTCCAGCGGCTGCTGGCGCTGGAGCAGGCCGACGAGATGGCGCAGCTGGTCGACTACTGCCTGGCACAGTTCCCCGGCCCGCTTCCGCCGCAGGATGCGCCCGGGCGTGAGCAGCCAGCGGTAATCCTGCTCCATCAGGTGGTGGAACGGGTGGCCGATCTGGCTGCTGCATGGATGGTGGCAGGGTTCGTCCACGGCGTGCTCAACACTGACAACATGAACATTTCGGGCGAGAGTTTCGACTATGGCCCTTGGCGTTGGCTGCCCACATGGGACCAGGGGTTTACCGCCGCCTATTTCGACCATGGCGGGCTCTATGCCTTCGGCCGTCAGCCGGAGGCGGTCCACTGGAACTGCGGGCAGTTGGCGGTGGCACTGCGCCTGCTGGCAGACGCCCCGCCGCTGATCGCCGCGCTGGAGCGGTTCGGGCCGCTCTACATGGCAGCGGTCGCCCGGCGCTGGTGCTGGCGTCTGGGCGTGGAGCCCAAGGGCGGCGAGGCCGACATGGCCCTGGTGGCGGCCTGCGAGGCAACCATGCGGGACAGCAGAGAACAACCTGACGCCTTCTTCCACCGCATCCGCGCCCGCCAGCTTGTGGATGGACCGGTCAAGGACGCCCTCGCTGGCTATCATGACTCACGCTATGCGCGTGCCTGGTGGCGCGAGGAAGCACCGGTTTCCCTGCTGATCGATGAGGTCGAGGCGCTCTGGTCCGCCATTGACGAGCGTGACGACTGGCGTCCGCTCCATGATAAGGTCACGCAGATCCGGCGCATGGGGGAAGCGCTGGGGCCGGTTCCCGCACCGGCAGGCCATGGCTGAAGCCGGAACGGCCTAGCGTGCGGCCGGTGCCTGCTGGACCATTTCGGCAGGGGTGATGTTGATCGCGTAGAGTTTCCAGCGCCCCTGTTCCCACTGGTAAGTGAAGTCGAAAGCCAGCGAAATCGGGCGGAGCTGGAACAGGCCTTTCACCTGGAACAGGTCCTCGCGCACCAGCCGTGGCGCCTCAAGGTATGTGGGCGGCACGAGGAAGGCGTTCGACAGATCGATCTGCGAATTGCGCAACCCGGCAAAAATCTCCGACAGGCGCGACGCGGTGTTGGCAATCTGGAACCCTTGCGAGGATATGTCGCGCAGCACCGAATAATTGCCCGAACGGTTGGCATGGTCGACTGCGGCAAAAGTGGACCAGATCAGCTTCGACAGTTCGAGCTGGCTGGGCGTCGGGCGCATGGAAGCCGGCGGCTGGACGGTCGGCTGCCCCTGCACTTGCTGGACCTGCGCAAAAGCAGGAGCGGTGGCGGCACAGGCCAGGGCGGCAAAGAAAAATGCCGGAGCGCGAAGCCCCGGCATCTTCCTGTTTCGGGCGATCAATTTCATGACCGCAGCTGTAACGGCTTACCAGGCGACTTGGAAGCCGCCACGTGCACCGACTTCGCCGCTGTCGAAGCCGATACCGACGCCGGCCGAGAAGGCAGCGTTTTCGCTGACCCGGGCCGAGATGGCGAGCGTGCCGGCACCCTGGCTTTCGAAGTAACCGACGCCGCCCGAGAGAGCGAACGTGGTGCCTGCGGGAAGCATCGGCGATTCCATCGCGAGCGCCATGGCCACACCTTCGTTCGACCGGTCAATCGCTGCGCGGTTGGCAGCGGTTTCACCGAACAGCTGGTTGATCTGTCCGGTATGGGTCTGAGTCAGGGTCTGCAGAGCTGCGATGTTGGTGGTGTTTGCCGTCACCCGGGTGTTGAGACCGTTGATTGCCGTCGAGTTGGCAGCAATGTTGGTCGTATTGGTGGTCACCCGCGTATCAAGCACCCCGATTGCTGCCGTGTTCGCGGCAATATTGGTGGTGTTGGTGGCGATGTTGCCAGCGTTCACAGCGATATTGGCTGTGTTGGTGGCGATGTTACCAGCGTTCACAGCAATATTGGCCGTGTTGGTGGCAATGTTGCTGGTGTTGGTGGTCACCCGCGTATCGAGCGCCGTGATTGCCGAAGCATTGGCCGCGATATTCGTGGTGTTGGTGGCGATGTTGGCGGTGTTCGTCGCGATGTTCGCCGTGTTTGTCGCGATGTTGGTTTCGTTGGTCGCGACCCGCGTGTCGAGAGCCGTGATCGCCGAAGCATTGGCCGCGATATTCGTGGTGTTGGTGGCGATGTTGGCTTCGTTGGTCGTGACCCGCGTGTCGAGCGCCGTAATTGCGGTGGCGCTGGCAGCGATGGCCGAAGCGTTGGTGGCGATCCCTGCTTCAGCCGTCGTCAGACGTCCGTCGAGAGCGACAATGTCACCCTCGGCCGTGGTTAGGCGTCCGTCGAGCGCCACAATGTCGCCCTCCGCCGTGGTCAGGCGCCCGTCGAGTGCCACAATGTCGCCCTCGGCCGTGGTCAGACGTCCGTCGAGAACAACGATATCACCTTCGGCCGTCGTGAGACGTCCGTCGAGCGCATCGACCTGGGCAACCGAAGCCAGCGTGCTCACGTCCACGCCCTGGCCCAGCGTACCGCTGGCATCGGTGGTGGCCATGAAGAGGGTCCCGGTCTGGGCGGCGGTGCTGGCGGCGATATCGCCAACCGTTACCGAGCTGCCCGTGTTGCCCAGCTTGACCTGGCCAGCACGGTCGGTGACGGTCCCGACGCCGACGGCGGTCGAGTTGTCGAAGGCTGCCACGGAACCATTGCCCAGCGCAGCCGAATTGTTTCCGGTGGCTTGGGCTACGTTGCCCAGAGCGACGGAGAAGCTACCCGATGCGTTTGAGCCATTCCCAATGGCATTGGCAGCAGCGCCAGTGGCTTGGGAAAGGTTGCCGATTGCGACGGTGAATTCATTAGAAGCATTGGCGCCGCCACCATAAGCGTTGCTGGCAAAGCCAGTCGCACTGGCACCGATACCAACCGCCGTGCTGAAGTCGCCCGAGGCGGTCGAGAAACCGCCGAGCGAAGTGCCTTGATCCCCTGACGCAGTGCTGCTGACCCCCAGCGCAGTGGATATGAAACCACTCGCATCAGCATCACCACCGATGGCAACACCGCCGGGGCCGCTGGCCGTGGCACCAATCAAGTTGCCATCGTTGTCACCACCAATCGCCACGCTGAGGACGGCGGTCGATGATGCCAGGTTGCCAACCGCAATTGATTGGGAACCGGTTGCCTGCGCTGCTTCACCCACCGCAGTCGAGCGGGTGCCGCTCGCTACTGTCAGGTGACCGAGCGCCGTCGAACGGACGCCGGTCGCATTGGCGCGCCAGCCGAAGGCCGACGTGCCCGGCTGCGTTGCCGAGCTTTCCGAACCGACCGAGACGGAGTTCAGGCCGGAAGAAATAGCCGATTCACCAATCGCCACAGCATCGTCGCCCGATGCGACCGCGAGCGTCCCGACAGCAGTCGAGGTTTCGCCCTGCGCCGCCGCCCCAAAGCCGGTTGCGGTCGAGGCGCGACCCGAAGCAAGCGCGAAAGAGCCCGCTGCAAAGGCACCAGCGCCTGTGGCTTGGCTCTCACGCCCCAAGGCGACCGAGTTGGCACCGCTGGCCGTGGAACGGAAGCCCATGGCGACCGCTTCGCTACCGGATGCGGTAGCGACGCGGCCCATCGCGACGGAATTGCGCCCACCTGCGGAGGCAAGGCTGCCCACGGCGGTCGATTGGTCACCTGTCGCCGAAGTGTTTGCCCCAACCGCGGTGCTGTTTGCCCCCGTTGCCTGTGCATTCGGGCCGCATGCGAGCGAATCGGTGCTTCCCGGTCCGGTCGAGACTGCGCCGCCGGTCGAATCGGTCGGCGGTACGAGCAGTGCGTCATCAACCACGCCTTCAAACGCGGGATCGCCATCGTCGAGCAAGCACTCTTCTGCCGCCACCGGGGCAGCGGTCATCGTGGTCATCGCCACGACGGCAAACGCCAGGGTCGAGCCCGCCAGGCCCAGACCACCGAGATATCCGGAATTCTTACGCATCACATAAACTCCCACCGGCCGAAGCCTGAGCAGAACTAAAACCGCGCGCGTGTCACGCTGCGGCCAACGGATGCGACCCGTTTATGCAGGGAATGGAACTGTCACCGTGCCAGACGGCGCGCCCCTGTTTGCCCCTGAAATGACACCCGTCAGGGGCGCCAGTGCCTTACGTCTCGTAAAAGCAGCGTGGTATCTGCCGTGCTTACAAACGTTAATCAAGACTAATCGGGATTAAACAAGCGGCCAAGATTGTTGACCCTTATGCGACTCCGGGTAGAAGCCCGCTCGTTAGCTCTTTGCCAACCATGCCTCTTCGCGGGAAACACACAACCAGCCTGATAGGAAGGACGTCGATCGTGTCCCAATCCGATATCGTCTCTTTCGAACCGGCCACTGGCGTTGAACTTTGGCGCGGCAAGATCGGCAATGTTGCCGAAGCTGTTGACCGCGCCCGCCGCGCCTGGCCCGCCTGGGCAGCCCAGCCGCTAGCCACCCGGATCGAACTGGTCCGCCGCTTTGCCAACGAAGTGCGCAAGGATGCCGACCGTCTGGCCGAAACAATTGCCCGGGAAACCGGCAAGCCGATGTGGGAAGCCCGCACCGAAGTGGAATCGGTGGTCGCGAAAGTGGACATTTCGGTCAACGCCTACGCCGAGCGGACGGGCCAGAAGAAACTCGACAGCGCCCTGCAGGGATCGTCCGCTGTCCGGCACAAGCCGCACGGCGTGATGGTCGTGCTGGGGCCATACAATTTCCCGGCCCACCTGCCCAACGGACATATCGTGCCTGCGCTGATTGCGGGCAATGCCGTGATCTTCAAGCCGAGCGAGAAGACCCCCGCCACGGCAGAGCGGCTGATGGCCTGCTTCAACCGCGCCGGGATCTCTGCCGCCGTGGCCCAGCTGTTCATCGGCGGCCCGCAGGAAGGGCAGGAGCTGGTCGCGCACCCCGGTGTCGACGGCGTCCTCTTCACCGGATCGGCACGCGTCGGGATTGCCATCAACAAGCGGCTCGCCACCAATCCCGGCAAGATCGTGGCGCTGGAAATGGGCGGCAACAACCCGATCGTGGTGATGGACACGCCGAAGATTTCCGATGCTGCCGTGCTGATCGTCCAGTCGGCTTTCACCAGCGCAGGGCAGCGATGCAGCGCGGCGCGGCGGCTGATCGTGAAGGACAGCATGTACGACCCGCTGATGCAGGAGGTCAAAGCGCTGACGTCCCGCATCATCGTGGGCGAACCCTTTGCCGAGCCGGCCCCGTTCATGGGCCCGGTGATTGACAACGACGCGGCCGAGCAGCTGGTCGAGAGCTTCCTTTATTTCCTGTCCCACGGGGGCAAGGCGATCCGCCACATGACCCGGCCCGACAACGACCGGCCGTTCCTCACCCCGGGAATAATCGACACGACCGCGATAAAGGACCGGCCCGATGTCGAACTGTTCGGCCCCCTGCTTCAGGTGATCCGGGTGGCTGATCTTGATGAAGGCATTGCCGAAGCCAACCGGACACGGTTCGGCCTTTCGGCTTCACTGATTGGCGGAACCCCGCAGGATTACAGCCGTTTCTGGGCCAATGTCCGCGCCGGAGTGATCAACTGGAACCGGCCCACCAACGGCGCATCGTCCAAGGCCCCGTTCGGCGGCCTGGGTCTTTCGGGCAATCACCGCCCTTCAGCCTATTACGCGGCAGACTATTGCGCCTATCCCGTGGCCAGCACCGAAATGGAGCAGCCGCGTGCCAGCGTGGGCGTGGGCTTCAGCGAAGGCTGAGGTCAGGCCGCCGGCGGGCCTGCACCACCCGTCACGAGGTCGACTTCCTGGTGGCCCAGAAAGGATGGGCGCCCCCGGACCAGCAATCTGGCGCCGCGCTTGCGCCCTTCGATCTGCCAGACATCGTCACCCCGGCGATAGGTGACCGCATAGCCGCCCTGGCTTGCCTTGCCGAAATAGAACGCTGCCATATCTTCGGCGGGAACGGGGCTGCGAAAGCGCACCGCGCGAAATGCGCAGCCCTGCCGGTCACTACCGAGCGCCTCGATGGTGGTGCCGCGGGGGAAAACCGGACTTGAGCCTGGCAGGAGGGCCGCCCAGCCAAAACCATAGCGGGCGCCCGCGAGACATTTTTCCAGGCCCGGCACCTGCGTGGCAACGCCTTCGAGCATGACCAGCGGCGACACCTCGCCTTCGGGGCCCAGCGGGCCCGGCTCGGGCAGGCGGGGCACCGCTCCGCTCCCGCCGAGCAGGGCCACGGCACGGTCCTGCGCCTCACGGATCGCCTCCGGCGTGGCGATGTCTGCGGGGAGCGAGTGATCCTGCGAGCCGGTGAGTGCTGCATTGGCCTCGTTCGATGACACCAGATCGGGATCGGTCATCAGGGGCTCGTTCAGCGCATGCGCCACGGCGGGATCGAGGTCCTCTTGCGGCCCGATCTCGCCAGGCGCGTCGCTGCAAGCCGCCAACAGCAATGGAGCGACGAGCGCCAGCGGCATCGCGCAGGAGCGGGCGGACTTCATCGGGGTGACTTAGCGGCCCGTGGTTAATTTGACCCTACCCCACGGTCGAAGGCGCCCCGGACCGGATGGTCCGAGGCGCCTTCCGCAGCGGGTTGAGGGCTGCGCTGCGAGCCGCAGGTGGGTGCGGCCCGAAGCTGGTTTCATGGCTTACCGGCAGCGCGAACTGCCGCGGTCGATCTCACGACCGAGCAGGGCTCCGCCCGCCGCGCCGAGAATGGCCCCGAGCGTCCGGTCACCGTTGCGCCCGGCAATCTCGCGGCCAAGCAGCGCCCCGGCGGCACCGCCGATCAACAGGCCGGTGGTGCCATCCTTGCGGCGGCAGTAATAACGGCCGTCATTGCCCTGCCACACGCGGGTATCGCGATAGACCGGCTCTTCGTAATAGCCCCGGTCATAGCTGCGGGCCTCGCGGCGGTCGTACCGGCGGTCATATCGACGGTCGTTGCGGCGGTCATAGCCGCGGCCCTTACGATAGTTGTCATACTTGCGGTAACGGTCGCCACCGTTGGCAGCGGTGTCATAGTTGTGGGCCATGTTCTGCGGCATCCATGCAGCCGCATCCGCCGTCACCTGAGCAGCGGATGGGGTTGCAACGGCCAGCGCAGGAGCAGCAAGTGCCAGGGCAGCGAACTTCAAGGTCATGCGGGTCATCGTTCGTCCTTTTCCCGTTCAAGAGCGGAGAGTGGGATAACCGGCCGCTCGGTGAGTTCAGGAATAACCCGCCTTTCCTGAACGGACTGCAACGGCTTGTGCAGGTTTCGATTTTGCGATGAACGGAGGCCCTGTGCCGACCGATTGCCGCTTGCCGGGGCTGTGCGCGGGGCCTAGCGCGCCTGCCATGGACCGAGACAACACTCCGCCCGTCCCGTCCGGCCTGCCGCCTGCGCTGGCAGCATACGTGATGTGGGGTTTTCTGCCGGTCTACCTGTTGCTGGTGCGCGAGGTGCCGCCGTTTGAATTCGTCGGCTGGCGGATCATCTGGACCTTGCCGGTGTGCCTGCTGATCGTTGCCTGGCGCAAGCAGGGGCCGGACTTGCGAGTCGCCCTGGCAGACCGGCGCAGCCTGCTGCTGCTGGCTGGCAGCGCCACCCTGATCGGGATCAACTGGCTGGTTTATGTCTGGGCCATCCAGCGCGGCGAGGTGCTGGCTGCCAGCCTTGGCTATTACATCAATCCGCTGCTCAATGTCGTGCTCGGCACGGTCTTCCTGCGCGAGCGGCTGACCCGGCTGCAATGGCTGGCGGTGGCGCTGGCAGCCTGCGGTGTCGGGTTACTTCTCGGCGGTGCGCTGACCACGCTGTGGATCAGCCTCACCCTGGCAATGAGCTTCGGGTTCTATGGCCTGCTGCGCAAGCAGGTGGTGGTCGGATCGGTGCCGGGCCTGACCATTGAAACGGCGATCCTGCTGCCCCCGGCCCTCGCCATCGCCTGGTACTATGCCGGCACACCGGCGGGGCCTGCCTTCGGGCAAGATCTGGGCCTCAGCCTCGCGATCATGCTCGGCGGGGTGATTACCGCCGTGCCGCTGTTGATGTTCGCGGTAGCTGCCCGACGGCTCGACTATTCGGTTCTGGGCATGATCCAGTTCATCGCCCCCACCATCGTGTTCGTGCTTGGGCTGACGCTTTTCGGGCAGCCGCTCGACTGGCTCCAGCTGGCTTGCTTCGTGCTGATCTGGTCTGCGCTGGCTGTATTCGTGTGGGATCTGCTGGCGCGGCGGCGGGCGGCCTCAGCCGGCTAGGCGCCAGCCAAGCGTTTCACCTGCGTGGAATGGCACGATCATGGTGCCGTTCACGTCCAGCAGCTCCGGCACCTTGACCTCGGCCCGCTCCAGACTGATGCGTGCTTCATTGAGCGGCAGCCCGTAGAACCGCGGGCCGTTTTCGCTGGCAAAGGCCTCGAACCGGTCCAGCGCGCGCTCCTCGTCGAACACAGCGAGATAGGTTTCCAGTGCGAACGGCGCGTTGAAGATGCCCGCACAGCCGCAGGCCGATTCCTTGGCCTCGCGCGCATGGGGCGCGCTGTCGGTGCCAAGGAAATACTTCGTCGAGCCCGACGTGGCTGCCGCACGCAGCGCCAGACGGTGTTTCTCCCGCTTGGCGACCGGCAGGCAATAGGCATGGGGACGGATCCCCCCCACCAGCATGGCATTGCGGTTGAGGTGGAGGTGCTGCGGCGTGATGGTGGCGCCGATGCCGGGCCCGGATCCGTCCACGAACTGCACCGCATCTTCAGTGGTGATGTGTTCGAAGATGACCTTCAGCTGCGGCAGCCGCGCCACCAGCGGGGCGAGCGTGCGTTCGATGAACACCGCCTCGCGGTCGAACACGTCGACATCATGGTCAGTGACCTCGCCATGGATGCACAAGGGCATGCCGATTTCGGCCATCCGCTCCAGCACCTGGTCGAGCCGCCGGATATCCGTCACCCCGCTGTCCGAATTGGTGGTGGCCCCTGCCGGATAAAGCTTGGCTGCGGTGAACACGCCGCTGGCAAAACCGTGGGCAATGTCGCCTGCATCGGTGTTGTCGGTCAGATAGCAGGTCATCAGCGGGGTGAAATCGACACCCTGCGGCACGGCCGCCAGGATCCGATCGCGATAGGCAGCGCCAAGCGCGGTGGTCGTGACCGGCGGCGACAGGTTGGGCATCACGATCGCGCGGGCAAACTGGCGCGCGGTGTAGGGCACGACCCCGTGCATGACCGCACCATCGCGGAAGTGGAGATGCCAGTCATCGGGGCGGCGGATTGTCAGCGATTCCATAAGGGCTTCCCTTAGTCGCGCCCCGCCCTATCTGTCACGCATGACGACACACCGTTTGGCCTCCCGCGCCGTGATCCGCATTTCCCCGACCGACACCAGCGAAAGCGCACGCGATTTCCTTCAGGGACTCGTCACCAACGACGTGACCGGCGGACTGCCTGTCTATGCGGCCCTGCTCAGCGCCCAGGGCAAGCACATGTTCGATTTTCTGGTCTGGGCCGATGGCGACGACCTGCTGCTCGATTGCGAGGGGGAGCACGCTGACGAGCTGGTACGCCGGCTCTCGCTCTACCGCCTGCGCCGCAAGCTGGCGATTGCGCGGGACGATGCGCTTGGCGTGTTCTGGAGCCTCGACCAAGAGGGCGCGGATGATCCGCGCCTTGCCGCACTCGGCCAGCGGTCGGTCGGGCCAGTTTTCGATAGTGATGGCGCGGGCGACGCCGCCTGGCTGGCGCACCGCCTCTCACTGGGCGTCGCCGAGGGCCGCGCCGAGCTGGGCGACCTCCTCTGGCTGGAAACCAATGCCGCCGAGCTGAACGGCGTCAGCTTCACCAAGGGCTGTTATATCGGGCAGGAGAACACCGCCCGGATGAACTGGCGGCAAAAGGTCAACCGGCGCCTGGTGGTGGTGCCGCTGGCCCAGTCGGACGAAAAGCGCCAGCGCGCCGCCTACCCCGGACTGGACCTGGCCGTGGACTATCGCCGGGTGGAGGACATCGCCCCGGACTCCGCCCCCGGCTGGCTCGCAGACGCGCTCAAGCCAGCTGATTGAACGCGGCGATCGAGCTTTCCAGCATCCGCTGGGCACGGTCGCGCGCGGCCGTTTCGGGCAAGCCGAGCGACCGGGCCAGCGCCGATCCGATCAGGGCATCGCCCATCGCCATCAGCACCAGCGCCAGGGTGTCCTCGTGCACCCGCATGGCTTCGCCAGTGTGGGTTGCTTCATCCTGGGCGATCTCGTCGACCAGCTGGTGAATCGTCTCGACAATGGGCGAAAGCGCGTCTTCGTTGCCCGTCAGGATCATCCAGCTCGCAAGCGCGCCGGCCCCTTCCTTGTCAAAGGCATCGAACGCCAGATCGACCACTTCGCGCGGGGAGCCGAGGCCCGCACGGGTGGCCCGCACGGCATCCCTGATCGACTCGCACACGGTCTCTGCGAGATGCCGGGCCAGCTCCTTCTGGAGCCCTGATGCCGAACCGAAATGGTGCAGCAGATTGGCGTGTGTGCGCCCGATCCGGCCGGCGACGGCCTTGAGCGTTACGGACTGAGGCCCGGTTTCGATCAGAAGGCTGCGCGCCGCCTGAAGCGCCGCCGTACGGGATTCTTCAGGGGTCCAGCGCTTGCGACTTGCCATGGAAATCTATGCCTAATAGTATGTTAATCTATGGGTGACCAAACAAAGCTCGACCTAGAGCGCGCGCAGCCGCTCGGCAAGTCAACTGTCGCTGGCGGGAGCGCCACGCCGGAAGAACATGCCCTGATCATCCGTGACCAGCGGTTTGACCGCGATCACCTTGTTCCGCGCTGGTGGCATTCGAATGATCCAGTGGCGACCGCGTGGTACAATTCGGTTTCGGCCAGCCTGCCCCGGGGCGAAGCGTTCTTTATCGACACCCTCAAGGCTTTCCGGGCTGACCTGCCGCCCAAGCTGGCAGCAGAGGTCAAGGCCTTCACCCGGCAGGAAGTGAACCACACCCGCGAACATGTCGCGTTCAACCGGATCGTACAGGATCACGGCTACGATGTCGAAAGCATCGACCAGGGCATCCATGCCATGCTTGAACTGACCGCGGGCCGCCCGCCCGAATTCAACCTGGCGGTCACAATCGCGCTCGAGCATTTCGCCGCAGTGATCAGCCGCCAACTGCTGGTGCATCCGGAATACCTCGCCGGGGCCGACCCGGTCGCGGCCGACGTCTGGCGCTGGCACGCGACTGAAGAGATCGAGCACAAGGGGCTGGTCTATGACGTATGGCTCCACGCCACCCGCGAATGGAGCGCGTGGAAGCGGTGGAAGGTCCGCTCGCTGATCGCCGTGCTGATCACGAAGAAGTATTTCGGTAACCGCATCCGCGACGCCATCGGCCTGCTGGAGCAGGACGGTTTCAGCCGCAAGCAGGCGCGGCGCAAGCTCTATGCTTTCCTGTGGTGGAAGCCGGGGATGATGCGGCGGATGTTCGGCGAATGGGCCGCGATCCTGATGCCGGGGTTCCATCCGTGGAAGCTGGATGACCGGGCGCTGATCGCCAGGTTCGACAGCCCTTATGCCGATGCGGTGATGCCCGCCGAATAGCGCGGCCAACCAGGTAACCGAACGTTATTGACATCAATGTAAGTAGTCCATACTTACATTGATGTCAGTATTGATTCGGAGTATCACATGAACGCCCCCGTCCAGATCGACCTTGACCGCCGCGAGTCCGCCCCCACGCCGTCGGACCTTGACATCACCGTGCGGGACGAGCGTTTCAACCGCAACACCACCCCCAATCGCTGGTGGGCAGGCGAGCCGTTCGGCACCGCCTGGCACAACGCGCTGTCCGCCACCTTCCCGCGCGGCGAGGCGTTCTTCATCGAAGCCGTCAAAGCCCACCGTGAAGGTGCTGGCCCCAAGCTCGATGCCGAGATCCGGGCTTTCGTCCGGCAAGAAATCAATCACACCCGCGAACACATCGCCTTCAACAAGCTGGCCGAAAGCCACGGCTATGACATCAAGACGATCGACAAGCGGGTCGAGGAAATGCTCGCTCTGACCAAGGATCGCCCGGCCATCGTCAACCTCGCCGCGACCCTGGCACTGGAACACTACACCGCGATGATGGCGCACGAATTCCTCGCCAACCCCAAGCACTTCGACAAGGCCGACCCCGAAGTGCGTGCCATGTGGAAATGGCACGCAATCGAGGAAGTCGAGCACAAGGGCGTCGCGTTCGACACCTGGAACCACGCCACGCAGGGCTGGACGCCCTGGCGCCGGTGGAAGGTACGCAACCTGATGATGCTGATCGTCAGCGTGAACTTCCTGCGCAATCGCTGGCAGGACAGCCTGAACCTGCTGGCGCAGGATGGGATTACCGGCAGCAAGGCGCGGCTCGGCCTGCTCAGGTACCTGCTCTGGTCGCCCGGCGTGCTGCGCCGCATCTTCCCCGCGTGGCTGGCCTACTTCAAGCCCGGCTTCCACCCCTGGGATCATGACGACCGCGCGCTGATCCGCAAGTTCGAGGGCGAATTCAGCGATGCGCTGATGCCGGCTGAGTAAGCGTCTGCAGGATCAAAAGGCCCCCGCCATTCCGGGGTCCTTTTTCATGCCGCGCGTTGCATGACCGAATCTTCGGCCACCAGGTCCAGTGCGTACTCCACCGTCATGGCGGCTGCACCACGCCCGAGGCTGGCGCGCTCGCGCCTGACCCCGGTCGGCGCAAAGCCGATTTTCTGCAGCACCCGGCCCGATGCCGGATTGTCGATGAAATGGCTCGCTGTGAGGCGCGTATGGCCGAGCATCCGGGCAATCTCGCGCATTGCCCGTCCGGCTTCCGTGCCATAGCCACGGCCCCAGTGCGGGCGGGCGATCCAGTAACCCAGATCGGCCCCGGCGTCGCCCGGATCAATCCCGATGCAGCCGATCAGCGCCCCGCCGTCTGCAAGGGTTATGGCCAGCCTGGGAAAGTGCAGTTCGGCAGGCAGCGCGACAAACGCCTGCGCATGTTCCGCCTCGTAGGGCCAGGGCGCACTGGCCAGATGGCGGACGATCGCTTCGTCAGCGATCCCCTTAAAAACGGCGCCCCAGTCCTCGGGCCAGAACGGCCTCAGCAGCAACCTTTCACTGCGATGAAACATGGCCTTCTCTCCTCATCGCCCCGCACCTGCCCGCTAGGGACAATGCGTGACACTTGCGTGGCGGCGAAACATTGTTTCGCCTATGCGTGAGGGAGATACGACAAGAGGGAGACGGGCCCCCTGATTACCAGGAAAGCCCCATCTCCCTCTTCGTCTGCCGGTGCCTGTGGCCCGGCTGGGACCGTCCTGTCTGGACGATCCCGTTATCGGATCATCCGGTTATTCGGCTGCTTCGGCAAGCATGTCGACCGATACGAACTTTCGGCCGAGTTTACCCTTGTGGAAGCGAACCACGCCGTCGTTCAGCGCGAACAGCGTATGGTCCTTGCCCATGCCCACGTTGGAGCCCGGGTAGAACTTGGTGCCACGCTGGCGCACGATGATGTTGCCGGCAATCACGCCTTCGCTGCCGAACTTCTTGACGCCAAGGCGACGACCGGCCGAATCACGACCGTTGCGCGACGAACCGCCTGCTTTCTTATGTGCCATCGTCGGGTCTCCTTAATTCGCGCTGTCAGCTGCGGGGTCGGCCTTGGGCGCGGCCTTCTTGGCCGGAGCCTTCTTGGCGGCCGGCTTCTTGGCAGCAGCCTTCGTCTCGGCTGCCGGGGCTTCGGCGGCAGGCGCTTCTGCCGGGGCTGCTTCCTTCTTGGGGGCAGCAGCCTTCTTTTCAGCCTTCGAATCGCCCACGGCCATGATCCGCAGCAGAGTCATCTGCTGGCGGTGGCCATTCTTGCGGCGATAGTTGTGCCGGCGACGCTTCTTGAAGACGATCACCTTCTCGCTCTTCGCCTGAGCGATGATTTCCGCCGAAACGGTCACCTTCGAAGCGTCAGCCAGGCTTTCGCCTTCGCCGGCGAGCAGGACATCGCCCAGCGTAACCGTGTCGCCGGCTTCGCCAGCGAGCTTTTCAACGGCAATCTTGTCTCCGGCGGCAACCCGGTATTGTTTGCCGCCCGTGCGCACAACTGCGAACATGGTGAGTATCTCTCGTATCGTGTTGCTGTGCCGCCTTCATGGATGAAAACGGCAAGTCCGCGCCACCACGTTGTGCGATGGTGCGGGAAGATGGGTGCCGTTAGGGGAAACACCTTTCCAAGTCAACGCCGCGCCGTTCCTTTTTTGCCGCAGGGTGGCAAGCGCCATCCGGTGTGCTAAACGGCCCTCATGCGTCGCGCCCCCTGCATGATGGCCCTGATAGCGGCCCCGTTCTTCCTGACCGCCTGTGCCGGTGGCAGCGCCCGCTACCCGTCGCTCGAAATACGCCCCGCCGAGCGGGCCGAGGGCAGCTTCGCCGTAGCCGGCGGGGGAGCGTCGACTCTGACCGAGGCCCCGATGCCGGAAGGCACCCTTGCCCGCCTGGGCGAGCTGGAAGCGCGGGCACGGGCCGCCCATTCCCGCTTTGTTGCACGCGCGCCGGCGGCCGGCTCCCTGGTCGAAGCGGGCCGGGGTGCCGATGTCAGTGACAACCGCTGGGGTGCCGCGCAGATCGCGCTGGCAGACCTTGATGGCATTCGCAGCGAAACCGCGGTGGCGCTGGGCGATCTCGACCTGCTCTATGTCGATGCCACGCTCGCCTTTACCGAGCGTGATGCAATCGGCCGCACCCGGGCCGGCATCGTCGCCCTCATTGCCGAGGAAGACCGCATTCTCGCCGGACTGCGAGCGAGGGCCGCACCATGAATCTCTCCTGCTCGACCTGCCCGGTGAAGGAACGGGCCGCCTGCTCGGTTCTCGGCGATGAGGACCGGGATATCATGGCTCGCGCGGGGCGCACCCGCATTCTCCAGAAGGGCGAGATGCTGTTTGCCGCCGGAGATGAGGACACGGCCTGCGCCACATTGCTCAGCGGGGCCCTCAAAGTCGCGTCGGTGAGCGAAGAAGGCGAAGAGCAGATCCTCGCGCTCGTCCACCCTGCGGGGTTCATCGGCGAGATGTTCCGGCCTTTCTCCCAGTTCGACGTGGTGGCGCTTACCGAAAGCAGGCTGTGCGTTTTTGCCCGCAGCGACATGGAACATGCGCTCGAGCGTTATCCCGCCCTGACCCTGGCCCTCTTGCGCCGCTCGCAGGAGGACCTCCACGCCACGCGCGAGCTTCTGTCGATGGCTGGCCGCGGTTCCGCAACGCAGAAGGTCGCCGCGCTGGTGCTGGCGATGGCCCATGCGGCGAGCGATTCGCCCTGTCACCCGACCGCGCGATTCGATCTGCCTCTGACCCGTGGAGAGATGGCCAACATGCTGGGCCTGACGATCGAGACAGTCAGCCGGCAGCTGACCAGGCTCGAACGTGATGGCGTGCTCCGGAAGGCCGGTACGCGCGGGATCGAATTGCTCGATCCCGCGCACCTGGCGATGCTGTCCGGTCGGGAGGGCGTCTAGAACTCCGCCGCCGAGGGCGGCAAAGCCCCGGATCATGGACCGCACCGTCAGGATAAACCTGACGTTGTCGCCGGACCGCGCCGCTCACCCCCGTGCATACGGCGCCAGTTCCGGCGACCCCTGCTGTTTGCCTGATGCGGCAATCCGCCACATTGACCAAAGTCAAACCGGGCGCGGTTTCTCCCAGCGCGCCAGATCGGCATAATCGTCGGCGCGCGGCTCGATCCAGTGCCAGCAATCAGCGCGCTTTTCGCGCTTCCAGAACCAGGCCGCGCTCTTGAGATGGTCCATGCAGAAATCGACTGCATCGATCGCATCGCGCCGGTGCAGCGCGGCTGCTGAAACACACACGATCGGCTCACCCGGCTGCATCTGGCCGACGCGGTGAACCATCAGCAAGCCCATCAGCTTGAACCGCGCGAAGGCCCGGTCGGCCAGCTCATGCATTCCCGGCAGCGTGAGCGGCTCGTAATGCGCCAGCTCCAGCGCCTCGACACCCTCGTCGGGCCGCACTTCCCCCACAAAGGTGCAGACCCCGCCCAGCCCCGGATTGGCCTGTGTGAATGGGCCAATCAGCGCGCCGGGAACAAACATCCGGTCCAGCAGGCGGATATCGCGCATCGGCATGGCGCTTTGCTCAGCCTCCGCTGACGGGCGGGAGGAAGGCGACCTCGTCACCGTTCCGGGCCACCAGCGATTCGCGGTCGGCCAGCACTGCCCCGTTGAGCGCCACTTTCACTCTCTCGTCACGAACCGCATCGGCAAGACCGTCAGCAACATGATTGTCGAGCACGGCAAGAATGTCCGGCCAGTCCAGTTCGCCGAAGCTGGACCCGATCTCGCTCTCGGGCTTTCCGGCCACCTCGGCCAGCCGACCCAGATAGACGATCCGAATGCCCTGCTTCATCCCCCCGTCACCGACATATGGCGCGGCTGCGCCGGTGCAGCGCCGCGGGCGGAAATATCGAAATGGTGGCGTTCAGGCTTGATCCGCATCGCTTCGTCCAGCGCCAGAGCGAGATTGGCATCGGGCGCGTCTGACCGCAGCGCCGCCCGCAGGTCGACCCGCTCCCCCCCGCCGAGGCAGGGATAAAGCTGGCCGGTTGCCGTCACCCGGATGCGGTTGCAGCTGGCGCAGAAGTTGTTGGTCAGGGGCGAGATCAGGCCCAGCTGCCCGCCGGTTTGCGCGACTGTGAGATAGCGTGCCGGCCCCCCGCTGCTGTGGCCGTTTTCCTGCAAGGTGAATATCTCCTCCAGCCGCTGCCGCACGGCAGTGAGCGGGAGGAAATGGTCAACCCGGTCCTCATCGACCTCACCCAGCGGCATGACCTCGATCAGGGTCAGGTCATGGCCTTCGCCATGGGCCCATCGGATCAGTTCAGGGATTTCATCCTCGTTCAGCCCCTTCAGGGCGACCGTATTGATCTTGACCCTGAGCCCGGCCGCTTTGGCCGCCGCTATGCCGGTGAGGACATCCGCCAGCCGGTCACGCCGGGTCAGCCGGGCGAACAGGGCGGGATCGCGCGTATCGAGCGAGACATTGATCCGCTTGACCCCGGCATCGGCAATCTGGCCTGCAAAGCCCGCCAGTTGCGTGCCATTGGTGGTGAGCGTGAGCTCGTCCAGGCGCCCTTGCCCGCCATGGGCACCCAGCAGCCTGCCAAGCGCACGCAGCAGGTCCGGCATGTCGCGGCGCACCAGCGGTTCGCCGCCGGTCAGGCGGATCTTGGTGATCCCGCGCGCGATGAAGCCGAGCGATAGGTGGTAGAGCTCTTCCAGGCTCAGCACCTCGCGCCGGGGCAGGAACTGCATCTTTTCCGGCATGCAGTAGCCGCAGCGCAAGTCGCACCGGTCGGTCACCGAAAGGCGGAGATAGCTTATCCGGCGCCCGAAGCCGTCACGCAGCATTACGGCACCTGGTTCAGGCCCCGATTCCGGCACACGCGCAGCGGCGGTATCAATTTCCATGAAGCGGGAGATAGTGCCCCGTGACGCCCGGCGCATTTCCCAAATATGTGAGCGTCGCGGAAATCGCGGCTTCATCGCTGCCCGACAGCACATTGACGCGAACCGGTGCCAGGGCCCGGGCAAGGTCACGGGCAGCAGCGCGCCGCCAGTCGGTGTGATCCACCGGCGCAGGCCGCATGACGATTGCGACCGCGTCGGCGCCCTGCTCGGCCTGCTGCCTGACCTGCCCGACCCACTCGTGATGGAACTGCGAAGCGGCATCCAGCGCAGCGGCAGACAGGGCGCCGACCGTCAGGACCGCCTGCCCCGCCATGTCAGCGCCGCTCCCGGGTCATGGTAATGCCGATCTTCTCGTTCGCCTCGGCAATCGCCAGCTTGACGATCTTGACGGTAACCGCCTCGACCCGGTCGTCCTGCAGGAACAGGGTTTCGCAGATGTGGTCTGCCACGGCCTCGATCAGTTTGAAGTGAACCCCCTCCGGCAGCGCGCCGGTCGCGGCGAACTTGAGGTCCATGTAATTCTTGCTCGCGTCGAGCGGCGTGTCAGGCGCGTAATGCTCGGCGCACTTCAGGCGCGCGGCGATGCTGATCCGCAAGGGCTGCGGCTTGCCGGTTTCTTCGGAATAGATCCCGGTGAGCACGTCATGCTCGAGATCGGTCACTTCAAGGATCAGCGAATCAGCCATTGTCTGCCGCCTTAGCCGTTTTGCCGCCAACGTGCGAAGATCGCGGTGGGCAGATGCCGTGCACCCTCCCCGCTTTCCCGCACGCACAGGTCGCCATGCTCGATCACGCCGGGCAGATGGGCGAGCTTTTCAGCCAGCAAGCCAGCCAGGGCAAGGCTGCTCATCCGCACCGCATAGACTGTCAGGAACAGGAAGCGGCTGCTGTCATCCAGCAACTGACCGCAATCGCCCACCAGCCCGGGCAGGCCATCTTCCAGACGCCAGACCTCGCCGTCGGGGCCGCGCCCGAACTTGGGCGGATCGAGAATGATGCCGTCATAGCGCCGCCCCCGCCGCACTTCGCGCGCGGCGAACTTCGTCGCGTCATCGATCAGCCAGCGGATCGGGCGATCGGCCATGCCTGAAAGGGCGGCGTTGTCCCGCGCCTGCGCGACCGATTTCTTGCTCGCATCGACGTGAACCACCGGGCCGTATTCGCTCAGCGCCAGCGAGCCGACTCCGGTGTAGCCGAACAGGTTGAGCGTCGTGTGCCCCTCCGCCGAGGCAGGGCTTAGCTGCGTTCCCATCCAGTCCCACACCGGGGCCATATCGGGGAAGAAGCCGAGGTGCCGGAACGGGGTGCATTGGGCGGTGAAGCGCGCAATGCGCCATGCCAGAGGCCAACCTTCGGCGGGGACTTCGGGTGACAGGCTCCACCGCCCGCCGCCATCCTCGTCCGAACCGGGCACGAATTCGCCGTCGGCCTGCCATTCCTCGACGCGCGGGCTCCACATTGCCTGCGGTTCAGGGCGGATGAAGCGGTAGGGGCCGTATTGCTCCCACTTGCGGCCATGCCCGCTGTCGAGCAGCCGGTAAGCATCCCACCCCTCGCCCACCATCAGCACGGGATCGAGAACAACTTCAGCCATCAGGCTGCCGGCACGGCGCGTTCGGTAATGTAGGCCGCGACATTGTCGTACCCACCCGCCAGCTCGGTGAACCGTTCCTCGCGCTGGAACAGGTCGCCCACCCGGGCAGGCAAGGTCGGGCGCAGGCCGGTCGCCCGCTCGACCGGGTCCGGAAACTTGGCCGGATGCGCGGTGGCGAGCGTTATGACCGGGATATCGGCGCCGAGACCACTCTCCCGCGCGGCATGGAGGCCGATCGCCGTGTGGGGATCGAGCACCTGGCCGCACTGCTCGTAGGCCCAGCGCATGGCCTGCGCCGTGTCATCGGCATCGGCCCGCGCGCTGGTGAACAGCGCCGCTGCACCTTCCCGCTGGGCATTGGTCAGGCGCATCGCCTTGCTCGCCTCGAACCCCCGCATCTGCTCGGCCATGGCCACCCCGTCGCGCCCGCCAAGATCGAACAGCAGCCGCTCGAAGTTGGAGGACACCTGGATGTCCATGCTCGGTGCAGCGGTAGGGGTGACCGTGCCGGCGGAATAGTCACCCTCGCTCAGTGCGCGGTGGAGAATGTCGTTGACGTTGGTGGCCACGATCAGCCGTTCGACCGGCAGGCCCATCCTGGCTGCTACGTAACCCGCGAACACGTCGCCGAAGTTGCCGGTGGGGACGCTGAAGGCGACCTTGCGTTCGGGCGCGCCCAGCTGGAGCGCGGTGGCGAAGTAATAGACCACTTGCGCCATCAGCCGCGCCCAGTTGATCGAGTTGACCGCGCCGATGCGGAACCGGCCGGTCACATCCGGATCATTGAACATCCGCTTCACCATCGCCTGGGCATCGTCAAAGCTGCCGTCGATGGCGATGTTATGAACGTTGGGGGCAAGCACCGTGGTCATCTGGCGGCGCTGGACATCACTCACCCGGCCGCGCGGGTGGAGCATGAAGATATCGATTCCCTCGCGCCCGGCCACGGCGTCGATCGCGGCGGACCCGGTATCCCCGCTGGTTGCCCCGACAATGGTCAGGTTCTCGGCCCGGCGGTTCAGGAATTCCTCGAACAGCAGGCCGAGCAGCTGCAGTGCCACGTCCTTGAATGCCAGGGTGGGCCCGTGAAACAGCTCCAGTACCCAGTGCTGCTCGTCAAGCTGGACCAGCGGGGTCACCGCCTTGTGGGCAAAGCGGCCGTATGCGGCGTCGCACATGGCCTGCAACCGTTCAGGGGCCAGGCAGTCGCCGACAAACGGCTGCATCACCCGCGCCGCAAGCGTGGCATAAGGCAGGCCGCGCATGGCGGTAATCTCGTCGGGCGAAAAACGCGGCCATTGGCGTGGGACATAGAGCCCGCCATCGGGCGCGAGGCCCGCCAGCGTGGCGCCTTCGAAATCGAGCGCCGGAGCCGCTCCTCGGGTCGAGATATATTCCATCGTGCCTGCCGCCTAGCGATGCTGCCTGCCCTCGGCAAGCGAGGGCGCTTTGCCCCGCCCCAAGCTCAGCTGCGGTCGCGCCAGCGGCGGCGCAGGGCAATACCGTAGATCACCAGTGCCGTCAGCGCGAAGAGGAACCACTGCACGGCGTAGGACAGGTGGTTGTTGGGCAGTTCGCGCGGATCGGGCCTGGCCAGCGGTTCTAGACCGGCCAGCGGTGGGTCAGCGACCAGACGCGGACCCGGTGCCATGATTCCGCTCACCTGGCCGCCGGTCCAGGCGGCGGGATTGGGCACAGCAGACCAGCCAATGTCGACCAGCGCCGAAGCCTCGCCCCCGGGCAGGGTGCAGGTTGCACGATGGGCCCAACCCCGCGCGCCGCTGGCCGCCGTTCCGGCAACCTGCTTCATCGCGGAGAGGCTCTCGCAGGTGATCCGCGAACGCCGGTAGAGCACGCGCTCGGCCGCATCGCCATTGATCGGCCAGGCGACCGCGTCCGTTGAAGCCCCGGCGGCGGCATAACGCTGGAGCAGCGCATCCTTTTCCTCAGCCCGGCCAAGTTGCCAGACGCCCAGGGCGATCATGATCGCGACTGCCAGCAATACGACCAGCGTCGGCACGATGGGAATCTTGCGCATTAATCCTGATCCCGCCCCGCTTCACCCGCCTTGTTGCTATACTCGCTTGCCAGCAAGGCTGCCTTGGCCACGCGCAGGCCGTAGATGACCAGCCCGAATGTCAGCGGGATCCACAGCAGCGCGTGGACCCAGAACGGCGGCGTCACCGCGATTTCCAGCCACAGGGCCAGCCCGACAATCAGCCCGCCAATGATCAGGGTGAGGAACGCGGCCGGTCCGTCACCCACATTGAACTTGGTGAGATCGAGCCCGCAGGCCCGGCAACGGGGCGCGAACTGGGCGACCCCTTCGAACAGCGTCTTCGCGCCGCACTGGGGGCAGAGACCGAAAAGGGCAGCCTCGCGAATGCTTGGCTGCCCCCCTCGATTGTCAGGCACTGGGCCGTTCATCAGCGATCAGATCTTCGGGGCGTCCCCGCCTCCGAAGACATAGATGGCGACAAACAGGAACAGCCACACCACGTCGACGAAGTGCCAGTACCACGCAGCCGCTTCGAAACCGAAGTGCTGGCGCGGGGTGAAGTGGCCCTTGTAGGTCCGCACCAGGCAGACGATCAGGAAGATCGTGCCGACCAGGACGTGGAAGCCGTGGAACCCGGTCGCCATGTAGAAGGCCGAACCATAGGTGTTCTCGCCGAACGGGAACGGCGCGTGGCTGTATTCATAGGCCTGGATGGCGGTGAACAGCAGGCCCAGCAGGATGGTCAGCCACAGGCCCTTCTTCAGGCCTTCGCGGTCACCATGGATCAGCGAGTGGTGCGCCCAGGTCACCGTGGTGCCCGAGCACAGCAGGATCAGCGTGTTGAGCAGCGGCAGCTTGAACGGATCGAGCACGGCTTCGACCGCCTTGGGCGGCCACTGGCCCGCCACCACCTCGGAAATCACCGAAGGAAACAGCGAGAAATCGAACCACGCCCAGAACCAGCCGACGAAGAACATCACTTCGGAAGCAATGAAGGTGATCATGCCATAACGCAGGTGCAGCTGCACCACCGGGGTATGATACCCGGCCTGCGCTTCCTTCACGATATTGCCGAACCAGCTGAAGAACGTGGCGATCAGGCCCGCAATCCCCAGACCGAGCACGATCTGCCAACTGGCCATGTCGTGCATCATCAGCACCATGCCGCTGGTAAAGGTCAGCGCCGAGACCGAGCCGAGGAACGGCCAGATGTCAGGCGGAAGAATGTGATAATCGTGGTTCGCGGTGCCGGCCATGAATCGTGTACCCCGTCAGTATGCTTTGTCTGGCCCTTAATCGGGCGGTTGCGCTTGGTCCAGTGTCAGGACGCAGGAATTTTCGGCTGAATCGCTGACTTGTGGAAGGTGTAGCTCAAGGTGATCTGCTGGGTATCACGCATGTTCGGATCATTGAGGATGGCCGGATCGACGAAATAGAGCACCGGCATCCGCACTTCCTGCCCCGGCTGGAGCACCTGTTCGGTGAAGCAGAAGCACTGCACCTTGTGGAAATACTTGCCCGCCTGTTCCGGCTCGACATTGAAGGTGGCGGTGCCGGTGATGGGCACGCCGCTGTCATTGCGGGCGGTGTAGAAGGCAAGATCCCGGACCCCGATCTGGACCTTTTCGGTCACCTGTTCCGGCTTGAATGCCCAGGGCATGTCCCGCGCGGTGCTGGCGTCGAAACGGATCGATATCTCGCGGGCCCCGGCACTGCGCGCCATGCGTTCGGCCAGGGTGGCTTCCTGTTCGGTCGCCTTCTGGGTGGTCCCGCCGAAGCCGGTCACCCGGCAGAACAGGTCGTAGAGAGGGACGGCCGCATAGCCCAGGCCCAGCATGGCCACTGCCCCGAGCAGGGCATAGAACCCGACCCGGCGGTTGCGGTCTTCCAGCGGCATGGTGGTCATGGCAGCTACATCCTCACAATGGTCAGAGCGTAGAACAGGATCACGAAAAACACGAGCACGCCGCCGAGCACGAGATTGCGCGCCTTCTGGCGGCGGCGGTATTCGGCGAGTTCATCAGGGGTCACGATAGCCATCCTTGCTGGCGGACAAGCGCGTCCGCGACGAGCGCTGCGAAAAGCAGGAACAGGTAGAGCACGCTGAAGGAGAACAGGCGCTTTTCGGGGCGCATGGTGTCGCCCTCCCCTGCGCGGCGCGTGGCCACGGGCACAGCCAGCGCCACGAACAGCGCGGAAAGGACCAGGGCCACCACACCATAGAGCGCGCCAGTTCCCCCGACGAACCACGGGGCCACGGCAACCGGCAACAGCAGGATGGAATAGACCAGGATCTGCTTGCGGGTCGATGCCTCGCCGCGCACCACCGGCATCATCGGGATGCCGACCTTGGCGTAATCAATCTGCACGAACAGTGCGAGCGCCCAGAAATGCGGCGGCGTCCACATGAAGATGATCGCGAACAGCAGCACCGGCATCAGCGTCACGTCGCCGGTCACCGCCACCCAGCCGATCAGCGGCGGGAAGGCGCCTGCGCCGCCACCGATCACGATGTTCTGCGGCGTGCGGGGCTTGAGCCAGATGGTGTAGATCACGGCATAATAGACGATGGATACGGCCAGGATCGATGCTGCGAGCCAGCCAATGCCCAGGCCCATCAGCAGCACAGAGCCAACCGACAGGCCGATCCCGAAGTCCCGCGCGCTGGTCGGGTCCATCCGCCCGCCGGGGATTGGCCGGGCAGCCGTCCGCTTCATCCCGGCATCAAGATCGGCCTCCCACCACATGTTGAGCGCAGCGGCCCCGCCGGCGCCCATCGCGATGCACAGGATCGCGGTGAAGCCGAGCACGGGGTGAATGCTGCCCGGCGCTGCCAGCAGGCCGCACAGGCCGGTGAAGATCACCAGGCTCATCACCCGCGGCTTGGTCAGCGCGAAGAAATCGCGCCATTCCGCCGGAAGCGGGACAGTGGCTGTTGGCGCGGTTGTCACAGGCGGTTGATCCGATCTTTTCCAAGCCTGAGACGGAATTTTGCGCCTCGGGCTCTTCGTTAAAGCAAGGGGGGCGCACCGTCTCCAGCGCGCCCCTCCCCTGGTGCATCACCCCGGCCCTTCCCCAAGGGCCCGCCGATCAGGCGGTAACGGGGCGGTGATCGTGGTAGTCGTGGTGATCTTCGATCACCGGGAGCGTTTCGAACTGGTGGTAAGGCGGCGGGCTCGACAGGGTCCACTCGAGCGTGGTCGCACCTTCACCCCAGGGATTGTCGCCCGCCTTCTTGCCCGCCACGAAGGCGTAGATCATGTTGACGAAGAACACGACCATCGAGACTGCCATCACGGTGTAGCCGATCGTCGCGATCTCGTTCCAGTAGCTGTAGGCCTCCGGATAGTCGGGGTAGCGACGCGGCATGCCCTGCAGCCCGAGGAAGTGCATCGGGAAGAAGATCATGTTCACACCGATGAAGAAGATCCAGAAATGCACGTGGCTCAGGAACTCCGAGTGCATCCGTCCGCTCATCTTCGGGAACCAGTAGTAGAAGCCCGCGAAGAGCGAGAACACGGCACCCATCGACAGCACGTAGTGGAAGTGTGCCACCACGAAGTAGGTGTCGTGGACCACATCGTCGATACCGCCGTTGGCGAGATAGACGCCGGTCACGCCGCCCACGGTGAACAGGAAGATCATCCCGATCGCCCAGACCATCGGTGACTTGAACTCGATCGAGCCGCCCCACATCGTGGCAATCCAGCTGAAGATCTTCACGCCGGTCGGAACCGCGATCACCATGGTGGCCGCCGTGAAGTACATCTTCGTGTTCACGTCCATGCCGACGGTGTACATGTGGTGCGCCCACACGACGAAGCCGACCACGCCGATCGCGACCATGGCGTAAGCCATGCCGAGGTAGCCGAACACCGGCTTGCGGCTGAAGGTCGCCACGATCTGGCTGATGATGCCGAAACCGGGCAGGATCATGATGTAGACTTCGGGGTGGCCGAAGAACCAGAACAGGTGCTGGTAGAGCACCGGGTCACCACCACCGGCCGGGTTGAAGAAGGTCGTGCCGAAGTTGCGGTCGGTCAGCAGCATGGTAATCGCAGCGGCCAGCACCGGCAGGGCCAGCAGCAGCAGGAACGCGGTGACCAGCACCGACCACACGAACAGCGGCATCTTGTGCAGGGTCATGCCCGGTGCGCGCATGTTGAAGATGGTGGTGATGAAGTTGATGGCCCCCATGATCGACGCTGCACCGGCGAGGTGGAGCGAGAAGATCGCAAAGTCCGTTGCCGGGCCAACCGAACCGCTGGTCGACAGCGGCGCATAGGCGGTCCAGCCGATCCCGGCGCCGTTACCTTCCGGTCCGCCGGGGACGAAAGTCGAGAACATCAGGCTCATGAAACCGGCCACAGTGAGCCAGAACGAAATGTTGTTCATGCGCGGGAACGCCATATCCGGCGCGCCGATCATCAGCGGCACGAACCAGTTACCGAAACCGCCGATCATCGCCGGCATGACCATGAAGAACACCATGATCAGGCCGTGGGCGGTGATGAACACGTTCCACAAGTGGGCGTTGGCCTCGAAGCTGGACTCGCCACCCATGATCTCGACCCACCAGCCGAGCACCTGGATGCCCGGCTCGGCCAGTTCGGCGCGCATTACGCCCGAAATCACACCACCGATGATCCCCGCACAGATGGCGAAGATCAGGTAGAGCGTGCCGATGTCCTTGTGGTTGGTCGACATGAACCAGCGCGCAAAGAACGCCGGCTTGTGATCGGCATCATGATGGGCGTGGTCATCGCCGTGAGCCTGGAAGGTGTTCGCGGTGGTTGCCATGTTCGTTCTCTTCAACCCTGGGTGCGATTACTGGCCGACTGCCGGAGCAGCAGCAGCGGGAGCGGCAGCAGCCGCAGTAGTGGTAGTGGTTGCCGGTGCAGCGTCCGTGGCAGCAGCAGCAGCAGGTGCCGCAGCCTCCTCTTCACCGCCGATCGAGCCGCCCTTGGAGCGGACCCAGGCCTGCCATTGTTCCAGCGGCACCGCTTCCACAGCGATCGGCATGTAGGCATGCTTCACGCCGCACAGTTCGGAACACTGGCCGTAATAGATGCCCGGCTCCTTGATGGTGAGCAGCTTTTCGTTGAGGCGGCCCGGAACGGCATCCATCTTGAACCACAGGGCAGGAACGGCCCAGGAATGGATCACGTCTGCAGCGGTCGTCTGGATGCGGATCGGCGTGTTGACCGGCAGCACCACCCGGTTGTCAACTTCCAGCAGCGCCGGAAGACCGGCAGCCTTGGCATCTTCCACCGGCATCATGTTGGCGATGAATTCGGGAATACCCTGGTCCGGGAATTCATAACCCCAGTTCCACTGGTAACCGGTAATCTTCACCGTGACCGCATCTTCGGGGGGTGTTTCGTACTGTTTGGAAAGCAGCGAAATCGAGGGGATGGCAATACCGACCAGGATCAGCACCGGAACCACGGTCCACACCACTTCGACCATGGTGTTGTGGGTGGTTTTCGACGGAGTGGGATTGGCCGCCTTGCGGTAGCGGAACATGACATAAAGCAGCAGGCCCAGCACGAACACGCTGATAGCCGCCATGATCCAGACGAGCGCAACGTGGAAGCCGAAGGCATATTCGCCCACGTCCGAAAACTGCGGCTGGAGATCGAGCGCGCCGTCAACCGGCTGGCCCTTGATCATGTCAGCGCCGAGCGGGGTGTAACCCGTCGCGGCGTCAGCCGTGGCAGTTGCAGCGGCCGCATCCGCAGCGGGTGCGTCAAAAGGCGCGGCAGCATCGGCAGGAACGTCCTGCGCGAGGGCCGTAGCGGGCAGCAGCGCAAGCGCAGCGGCCGTCCATGCAGTTACTTTCCTGCCGATTGCCTCGCGAGGCGCATTACCGAAATTCATCAATCCGACGCTTTCCGTTTTTGATTTCCAGCCGCCTGTAGCGACCGCACCACCCCCCTTAACGGGGGCGTCAAGGCGGGCCTATACGCGCGCTTGCCCAGTGCCTCAAGCGCTTCTAGGAGAAAAATCCGCAACATCGCTTGCCCCCCAAGCAAGTCACAGTGAACTCCCGGAAAAGCGACCCATGACCGACGAAGACGTACTGTCCGAATTCCGTAGCTGCGAGGCCCTTTTGGAAGGCCATTTCGTGCTGTCGAGTGGCCGCCACAGCGCCCACTACCTCCAGTGCGCGCGGGTGCTGATGAACGCCGAACGGGCTGGCCGGCTTGCCCTCGCTCTCGCCCAGCGGCTGCCGCGCGAGATTCGCAGCGAGATCGACGTGGTCGTTTCTCCCGCCATGGGCGGGCTGATCATCGGCCATGAAATGGGGCGTGCGCTGGGCAAGGATGCGATCTTTCTCGAACGCCCGACCGGCACTTTCGAACTGCGCCGCGGTTTCGCTCTTGCAGAAGGTGCCAGGGTATTGATGGTGGAGGACGTGGTCACCACCGGGCTCTCCAGTCGCGAGGCGATCGAGGCAGTCGAACGGGAGGGCGGAACGGTGATTGCAGAAGTCGCACTCGTCGACCGTTCGGCAGGCGATGCCGACCTCGGCGTGCCGTTCTTCCCGCTCGTGCAGCTCAATTTTCCCACTTTCGCGGAAGAGGAAATCCCCGAGGCGCTTGCCCGCGTAGCTGTCACGAAACCAGGCAGCCGGAAGGACTAAGACAATGCAGATGCGGTTCGGGAACTGGCTCGTGGGATGTGCGGCACTGATCCTTGGAGTCCTCCCGGCCGCGGCTCATGAAACTGCCGCGCCGCCTGCGATTGACGCGAATGCGGTATCTGCCGCACTCGACCCTGTCACAGCACCGGGCACCATCCTGATCGCGCGCGGCGATACGATCGTGTTCGAACGCGCGATCGGAGAAATTGCCCCAGGTGGCGGTACCGCGCACGAATTGGGCAAGGTCTGGCGTTGGGCTTCTGTAACCAAGCAGGTGACAGCTACCATTGCCATGCAGGAAGTCGCCGCCGGACGGCTCGATCTCGATGCGCCGATCATCCGCTGCCTGCCTGACAGCAAGGCGCCCTATGCCAACCGGATCACCGCGCGGATGCTGATGCAGCATGTGTCCGGACTGCCGCGCACCGAAGAAGGCCCCGTCGGCAGGGACGACTGGCCAACCTTCTACATGGTCGAACCCGGCAGCCCCGAGACCGGGCGTGCCTGGTGTGAAGGTCCAACCGCCCGCGAACCGCTGTCCGAGTTCTTTTACGGTGACTGCGACTTCGTCATGATGGGCGCGGTGATCGAAGCGACCAGCGGCAAATCATACGAAACCCTGATTGCCGAGCGCATTGCCCAGCCGCTCGGGCTCACCAGCGTGGGTCTGTTTCCCCGCGCCGAGCCCACGGTGGCAGGGTTTGCTGCGGGAAAACCGGAATCATCTGCATTCCGGCTGGAAAATTTCGGCGCTGCGGGTGCCCTGTACGGCACGGCCCGCGATTTGCTCGTGTTTGATCGCGCCCTGATGACCGGCAAACTCCTGCCCGAGGCCCAGCGTGCAGTGATGTGGGAAGGCAAGCCCGAATATGGCTATGCCGCGCTTGGACAGTGGTCGTTCAGCGTGCCTCTCAAGGATTGCGGCGATACTCCCGTGCGCATTGTCGAGCGGCGCGGTTTCATCGGCGGCGTGGTGCTGCGCAACATTATCCTGCCCGAACTCGATATGGTGATCATCATGACATCGAACCGCGCTGAGGCGGAAGCTGCGTTTGGCGAAATCTGGCAGCAAGCGGGCGTAACACACGACCTAATCCGCGCAGCCGTATGCCCGACAGGAATGCCGCTTTGACCCCGGCCCTTTCTCGCCTCCGCCTCGGGGTCAACATCGACCACGTCGCCACCATCCGCAATGCGCGCGGCGGCGATCATCCCGATCCGGTGCGCGCCGCCGAAATCGTTGCCGCTTGCGGTGGTGATGGCATTACCGCCCACCTGCGCGAGGACCGGCGCCATATCCGCGACGAGGACCTCGCCCGCATCCAGGCGGCGACCAGCCTGCCGCTCAACCTCGAAATGGCAGCGACCGAGGAAATGCTGGCAATCGCGCTGCGCCACAAGCCCCACGCCGCCTGTATCGTGCCGGAGAAGCGCGAGGAGCGTACCACCGAGGGCGGGCTTGATGCAGCGGGCCTCCACAACCGGCTGGCCCCGATGGTCACCCGTCTGGCCGATGCCGGGATCCGGGTAAGCCTGTTTATCGAGGCGACCGAACGCCAGCTCGATGCAGCCTTGCGGCTTGGCGCGCCCGTGGTCGAATTTCACACCGGCGAATATGCCCATGCGTTTGTCGACGGTGATCGCGACCGGGTGGCGAGCGAGCTGAAGCGGATCACCGACATGTCCGCTCTCGCGGCCAAGAACGGGATCGAGCCCCACGCGGGCCATGGGCTCACTTATGAGAACGTGCAGCCGATTGCCGCCATCCCGCAGCTGGCCGAACTCAACATCGGCCACTACCTGATTGGCGAGGCGATTTTCTGCGGGCTGGAGCCAGCCGTCCTGCGCATGCGCGAGCTGATGGACGAGGCGCGGGGATGATCATCGGTCTCGGCTCCGACTTGTGCAACATCGAGCGCATCCAGGCCGTGCTCGACCGTCGCGGCGAGCGGTTCGAGCGGCGGGTTTTCACCGAGGTCGAGCGGGCCAAGGCGGCCAAACGTCCCTTCACCCGTGCCGGCACCTACGCCAAGCGGTTTGCCGCCAAGGAAGCGTTCTCCAAGGCGGTCGGCACCGGTTTCCATCGCGGCGTTTATATGAAAGACATCGGCGTGGTGAACGCACCATCAGGTGCACCCACCCTGGCCCTGGCGAACGGCGCGGCCAAGCGCCTTGCGGAAATGACGCCGGACGGCCATGAGGCGGTTATTCATCTCACCCTCACCGACGATCATCCATGGGCCCAGGCCTTCGTGATCATCGAGGCCCGTCCGCTTTGAGTATTCCCGTGACAGACGCTGCATCCGAACCAAACATTGCATCGGCCCGGCCGGCCAAGGAAAAGGTCAACTGGCTGGCCGAATTGCGGGGGCTTGCCGTCATGCTGCTGGCGGTGCTCGCCTTCCACAGCTTCATTGCCAAGCCATTCTACATACCCAGCACCTCGATGATGCCCAACCTGCTCGTGGGTGACCGGCTGGTGGTGAGCAAGTACCCCTACGGCTGGAGCTGGTCGTCGGTTTCGTTCCACCTGCTGCCGCGGGCCGAATGGCGGGTCTGGCCCGCCACGCCGGAATACGGCGACATCGTGATCCCGGTCCATCCTCTGCGGGACGAGGACTACATCAAGCGCGTGGTGGCTCTGCCCGGTGATACGATCGAGGTGCGGGGCGGACGGATCGTGCTGAACGGCACGGCGATTCCGCAGCGCATCGAACCGGCCCTGCGGATGCCCGTCGCCAGCGACCAGCATCTTTGCGGCATGCCGGCCCGCCCGTGCCTTGCCGACTTCGACATGTACCGCGCACGAAGCGAGGACGGCACCCCGGTGTTCGAACTGCCCGTAGCCCGCGAGACCCTGCCCAATGGTGCGACCTATCTGGTGGTGAACGAAGACTACGACGGCGGCTTCGACAACTTCGGACCGCTCACAGTGCCGCAGGGCCATGTGTTCGTGATGGGTGACAACCGCGACCATTCGGCTGACAGCCGCGCCCCGGTCGATCCGTATGGCGGCGGCGGCCTCGGCGGCCCTGTCCCGCTGGAGAACATCGGCGGCCGGGCCGAATTCATCACCTTCTCGCTCGACGGGACAACCGGCTGGAACCCGGTCAGCTGGTTCACCTCGCTGCGCGGGGAACGGGCGTGGAGTTCCCTGCGCCCGGCAATCGCCGAAGAGGGCGCGCGCGAGTGAGCGCTGGCCCGCCCGAAGCAGAAGACATGGGCGCGAGCCCGACCCGGATCGAAAGCACCCGCCTGCGCTTTGAAGCCGCCCGCGCCCTGGTCTGGGCATCGGTCATCGGGCTGGTGGTGCTGGCGATCTATATCTCGCAGTCCCTGCTGGTGATCTTCGGCGCTCTGGTGTTCGGCGCGATGATCGACGGCGGCGCGCGGTTGCTGGGCCGGGTGCTGAAGATCGGGCGCAGCTGGCGGGTGGCGATCGTGCTGCTGTTGACCGTGGCCTTCTTCATCTGGCTGGTCATATTCGCCGGAGCGCAGCTGGCTGAAGAAGCAGCAGAATTTCCCCAGATTGTGACCAAACAGGCCGGCGAACTGCTGGCGCTGCTGCGCCAACACGGGATTGCCGTCAACACCAGCGACCTCCAGTCGATGGCCGGCAACCTGATGAGCGGCGTCGGCAGTGTCACCCGTGCGATCGGCGGGTTGTTCGGCGGGCTGACGACGCTGCTGCTGATCGTGATCATCGGGATCTATCTCGCCTTCGACCCGCGCGCTTACGAGCGTGGAGTCGCCTGGATGGTGCCGGAAGACTACCGTCCGGCCTTCTTCGACACGCTTAGCCATCAGGCCTATACCATGCGTCGCCTGCTGGCCGGGCGGCTGCTGGGAATGGTGATCGAGGGCGTATTCACCTGGGCCATGCTGGCGATCTACGGCGTGCCCATGGCCGTGCTGCTGGGCCTGCTGACGGGCCTGCTGGTGTTCATCCCCAACGTCGGCGCGATTATCTCCGGCGTCCTGATGGTCCTGGTCGGCTTTTCAGGCGGGACGGAGATGGGGCTCTACACGATTTTCGTCTATTTGCTGGTCCAGAACTTCGACGGTTACGTCATCATACCGATGATCGCCAAGAAGACCGTCGATCTTGCCCCCGCGCTGGTGCTTTCGGCTCAGCTGGTGTTCGGGGTGCTGTTCGGTATCCTCGGGCTGGCCCTGGCTGATCCGCTGCTGGCCATGATCAAGGTCGGGCTGGAGCGACGGGCAGCGCGGATCGACCAGCATGACGCGATGGAGGCAGAGGCAGGATAATGGCGCGCAAGTTCCTTTACGTGGTGGCGGCAATCGTCGTGCTGTTCATTGCCGGCGGTTTCATTCTGGCGATCTGGTGGCAGGATCTGACCCGGGCGGTGTTCGTGCCCGGCGATGCCTTCGTCGCTCAGGCGCCGCTCGAAGTGAGCGCCTACGACGATCCCGCCATGTGGCTGTCTCGCCCCGGCATGGGCATGAATGACCCGGCCCGGTGGCAGCCCGCGCAGCAACGGGAAGGCACCGCTGTCCCCACACCCGCCGATGGCGCTGCGCCCGCCTTCGCCGTCTTCTTCATCCATCCGACCAGCTACCTCGACCGGTCGAGCTGGAACGCTCCGCTGGATGACGCTGATTCGCAGCGGATCGCGCAGATTTACATTCGCGGCATGGCCAGCCCGTTCAACCGGGCGAGCGAAATCTGGGCGCCGAAGTATCGCCAGGCCACGTTCGGTTCCTTCCTGACCGATACGCCCGATTCCGAGAAGGCCATTGCGGCAGCGTATGACGATGTGCGCCAGGCGTTCGAATTCTTCGTGTCCAGCATCGATCCGGACATGCCGATTGTCCTCGCCGGGCACAGCCAGGGATCGCTCCATCTCCTGCGCCTGATGCGGGAGGAGCTGGCAGGCAGCCCGCTCGCGCCGCGCATCGCCGCGATCTATGCCGTGGGCTGGCCGATCTCGGTTCCGCACGATCTCCCGGCGCTGGGCTTTCCCGCCTGTGCCACGTCGGCTCAGGCGGGCTGCGTGATGAGCTGGTCAAGCTATGCCGAGCCGGCCGACCCTTCCGATGTGCTGGACAGTTACGCGGCATCGACCGGATTTGACGGAAAGCAGCGCGGCACCAGCCCGATCCTGTGCACCAATCCCCTGACCGGGGCCGTGGGGGGAACGGCCGAGGCATCCCGCAATCTGGGCACGCTCATTCCGGAAAAGGATTACGTCTCGGGCACGCTCCGGCCGGGTGCTGTCCCCGCCCGCTGCGACGAGCGCGGGCTGCTGCTGATTGGCGTTCCGCCAGAAGTCGGTGACGCGGTGCTGCCCGGCAACAACTACCACGTTTACGATATCCCGCTGTTCTGGGCGAATGTGCAGGCAGACGTGGTGCAGCGGGTCGAGGCATGGACCAGGGCGCCCCGGTAACCGACCGGGCACCGGAGTTCCGCGCGCTCCTGCCGGACGGCGGTGTGCTGCTGGCGCTCGATCTCGGCACCAAGACTATCGGAATTGCCCTGTGCGATGCGGGCTGGCGCTTTGCCAGTGCAGGCAAGACCATGCCGCGCGGCAAGTTCGGGCGTGACCGGGACGCTCTGGCGGCTCTGGTCAGGGAGCGCAGCGTGCGGGGCGTGGTGATCGGCCTGCCGCTCAACATGGACGGCAGCGAGGGGCCGCGCGCCCAGGCCAGCCGTGCCTATGCCCGCAACCTGGCCGCAGCGCTAAGCCTGCCGGTGCTGCTGTGGGACGAACGCTGGTCCACTGCCAGTGCCGAACAGGCCATGATCGGGCAGGACATGAGCCGGGCGCGCCGCGCAGAAAAGATCGACAGCCATGCCGCCGCGGTCATCTTGCAGGCGGCAATCGACGCGCTGACCGGCGCCGCGTTCTAGGCCATCGCGCCGCGGTTGCGGGTCGCGGTGGCGGCAACCAGCCGCGATCCGCTTGCCTCCGCCTCCCGCCAGATCGCATCCCGGTGCGCCTTGTCCCGTGCTTGCTCCGCACGCGCCTCGAAAGCTGCCAGCCGCAGGCGGTCGCTTGGATGGGTCCGGCCAAAATGGACTGCCAGTTCGAGCGCGTCCTCGCTGCCGCAGGCGACGGCCAGCCGCAGGAAGGTTTCAGTAGAGTTAGGGCTGAGCACACCGGTAACGGTGTCGCTGCCCGGATCGAAACCATACTGATCAAACCAGCCCTGCGCCGGATTAGTCGCCATCACATTGAGCGAGACTGACAGGCTCTTGGGCGGCAGCTGCGAATGGACATCGCGGTGCGCGCGGTAGTGCAGGATCGTGCCGGGCGAAAGGGTGTGGCGCCCGCAATAGCGCAGCCCCGCCTGTTCGCCGGGAAGCCCTGCGACTTTCCCGTAATCATACTCCCAGTATTCGCTTTCGTAGCCCGGCCCGTGATAGCCGATGGTCAGGAAATCGAAATTGTGGTCGTGCGACACGCCATAGGCGAATGCCCCCGCTCCGCTGGCCCTGTAAGTCTGGTCGGTTTCACCCGGCCAGATATTGGCCCGCAGGAAATAGCCCTGGCGATAGTCTGACAACAGGAGGGACTGCGGGCTATAGGCGCTGTCAGGCTGCCCGCTGCCGCAGCCATCGCGCAACTCGGCCAGCAGCATGTCACCGAGAAAGCTCCGGTTGTTGCCAAGGCGGCGAAGCCATAGCGCGGCCTGCCCCAGCGTTTCCGGATCGCGCGGGTCGAGGCCGACAGCATCGAGCCCTTCGATGCATTCGGTGAGGCTACACACGGAATTATCGCGGATATCCATCATGCGGGGCATGGCGCGTCCTCCACTACCGCTGGCAATCCCGGATGCGCGGCCAGCAATCGATTACGCAGGACACCCGCTGGCGCTGCCAGTTCGTCCGCCGGATCACCGGCAAGTCCGGTCAGCAGCGCGAACCCGGCAGCACTATCCATCGCCAGCGCCTGACGCACGGCTTCCCACCGGACATGCGCCGGGCCGGCTCCGGCAGCTTCGCAAATGGCCGGCAGCGCATCGCGCCGCTCCATGCTGCCGAGCACTGCGAGCGCCAGTTCGCGGCGGCTGTCGCGCCGATCTCCCGCCGCCTCATGGACCAGTGCGCCATCGGCCAGCCGGTATTCGCGCGCGGGGCCGGGATGCAGTGCATCACGGGACAGCCGCAGGATGACGAGCGAGTGCGAGACTCCGTCAACCAGCTTGGTCCGGCGGGAATTATCGAACGTGCCGGTCCAGTCGGGCGTCAGGCGAGTTTCGCGCGTGACCAGCGTGGCGCCCCCTTCCCGCCTTGTCCGGAGCCCCACGATCCGGCCTGCCGCCGCGCCGCGCAGGCACACCTCATGCCGCTCGCCGGAGGTGAAGCAGGCCGTAGCGGGCGGCGCCCCCGCGGCCGGTCGGTACGCTATCAGCGACAGGGCCGCGCGGCCCGATCGGGCCAGCTCCATCACCCCATGGCCGGCCGTCAACTGGTGGCGGAACGGCACCAGGCCGAGTGGCTGGGCCCGCAGCACCGGCAGAATGGCATCCGTCAGGTCAGCAACGAACGCCCGTGCCGCGCCACCCTTGCGGACAGTCCTTAAAAGGCTGGGTAGTTCATTGAGCGCCCGCCCCTCTGCGTAGGCATGGAGTTCGCGGAGGAACGGCCGCCCCGGCCCCTGCCCCAACCAGGCAGCCTTTGCCTGCTCGAGCCGGGCCTGCGCCAGGCGCTGCGGAGCCGGGTCGCTCCGCAGCAATGCCAGGTTCTCGTCGATACGCATGGCCGCGCTGCCAATCAGAGCAGGCCCTGCGGTGGCATGACTTCGTAGAGCCAGACCATCAGGATAATGATCCGGTCGTCGGACTGGGCAGTGGCCAGATCGGACAGGGTCCCGAACAGGCCGGTGGCACTTTCGAGTCCGGGAAGGTCCGAAAGGTCGATCCTGGGTAGTTCCATCGCTTGCTCCTCTTGCGCATCAGCCGCGAATGGTTCGGGGCCGGACGACACAATTGACTCGGAAAATCAGGAGCTTGAAATTAAACTGTTGTCATGGCCGCACGGGATGCACAGACCCGTTTTCATGAACGCCGAGCTTCCCCGTTTCGATCCCGCCATGGCAGCCCGCTTCGTGTTTTCGCGCGGGCATCCCGGCTGGCTCGGGCTGCACTACACCGCCCATGGTGAAAACTGGGTGGAACTGACGCTGCCCTGGCGCGAGGACCTGGTTGGCGAGACGGACAGCGGTGTACTCGCCTCAGGGCCGATCATCAGCCTGATGGACATGGCCTGCGGCATGGCGATCTGGACCACCACGGGCGAGTTCCGCGCGGCCGCCACGCTCGACCTGCGGGTCGATTACATGCGCCCGGCGCGGCAAGGTGCGGCCGTGCACGGCCGGGCCGAATGCTACCGGGTGACCCGTTCCGCCGCTTTCCTGCGCGGCGTGGCGCACGATGGCGAACCCGGCGATCCGGTCGCCCATGTCGCGGCAGTGTTCATGTTCATTCCGGGAAATACGCGATGACCGATCGGCAGATTGACGCGCTGCGGATGGAGCTGCCCGCCTATGCCCGCTCGCTCGGGATCGTGATCGAACGGCTCGACCAGGGTGCGCCGGTCCTGGCGATGCCGTTCGACAGCCATGTCGAAGGCCGCCCGACCGTGTTGCACGGCGGTGCCACCAGCGGACTGCTGGAGAACGCCGGCTACGCCGCCTTGCGCGCTGAACTGCACCGGCACGGCCGCCAGGTGCGGATGAAGCCGATCGGGATCACGGTGCAGTTCCTTACTGCTGCCAAGTGCCAGACGACGTTCGCCGTCGGCCATGTCAACCGGCTGGGGCGGCGCAATGCCAACATCGAGGTTTCGGCATGGCAGGACGATCCGGAGCGTCCGGTCGCCACGGCGGTGATGAATATCCTGATGGTCGAGGAACAGGGCTAGCGTTCAGGCGGCGGATCTGCCGGGACCAGCCCCACGCCATCCTCGTCGATCCTCACGTCGACCGGCAAGCCGTCCACATCGGTCGAGATGACCACACCGTTGCCCTCCACCCGAAGCCGCGTCCCGTTTGGCCCGGGCGGCAGGGCGTCGAGGTCGGGCAGATCCTGCGGCTGGACCGGGCCCGAAGGATCAGGCTGCGGCGCTTGCCGCCTGCGCACCGGTACCTCGCCCAGCGCCTGGGTCATGAAATCACGCCAGATGCGCGCCGGCAGACCCCCGCCAGTAATCCCGTTCAGGGGCGAATTGTCATCGTTGCCGATCCACACGCCCACCACCAGATCGCCGGCATACCCGACGAACAGCGCATCGCGATAATCCTGGCTGGTACCGGTCTTGCCGAAATTCGGCCCGCGCAGCATCGCAGCCCGCCCGGTCCCCCGGTTCACCGCGCTGCGCAAGAGGTCCTCGATATTGCCGTGCTGGCGTGAGGTGAGGCTGGTGCGGCCGTTCCACAACCAGTCGAACCAGCCTTCCTCCTCCTGCTTGAAAGCGTGGGGCTGGACCGGGAAATCGTTGGCGGCGACGCCGGCATAGGCGGCGGTGAGTTCCAGCAGGGTCATGGTTGACGTGCCCAGCGCAAGGCTCGGGTCGCCCTCGGCCAGGGGCGATGAGACGCCGAGGTCGCGCGCCGTATCGATCACCGCCTCGCTCCCGATCTGGTCCAGCAGGCGGACTGCGGCGACGTTGCTCGATTGGGCGAAGGCTTCCTGAAGAGTCAGCGAGTCCGAATAGGTTCCTCCCGCGTTGCGGGGCCGGTAGCTGCCGGTGGTAATCTCGGTATTGGCGACGCGGTGGTCTGGCCTCATCCCGGACCGTAGCGCCGCGAGATAGACGAACAGCTTGAAGGTGGAGCCCGGCTGGCGCTTGGCCTGGGTGGCGCGGTTGAAGGGCGACTTGGCGTAATCCTTGCCCCCGATCATCGCTACCACTTCCCCGTTGGGCCGCATCGCCACCAGCGCGACCTGCGCCTGCCCCAGCCGCGCATTCGAGGTGACCCGCCGCGCGATCCCCTGCAGGCGTGAATCCAGCGTTGTCGTAAGGGTCTGCGAGGCATAGCCGGGGTCAGCGATTCCGCGCGCTTCGGGCAGGGCCCAGTCCGCGAAATACGTGCCGGTCGGCAGGGTGTTGCGCCGCCGCGAATCGATCCGCGGCACCGGCATGGCCTTCGCTTCCGCCTCGGTCAGGTACCCGGCGGCGACCATCGAGGTAACCACCAGCCCCATCCGCTGCTTCGCCCGGTCGAAATTGCGGGTCGGGGCATAGCGCGATGGCGCCTGGAGCAACCCGGCCAGCATGGCGGCCTGTTCCGGCTTGAGGTTTTCCGGCTGACGATAGAAATAATGCAGGCTGGCCGCGCGCAGGCCGTAGGTATTGTCCCCGAAGTAGGCGTTGGAGAGGTACCGTTCGAGGATCTCGTCCTTGGTCAGCCAGGCTTCCAGCCAGAACGCGATCAGCGCCTCGCGCGCCTTGCGGGTGAGGCTGCGTTCGGGCGTGAGGAAGGTGAACTTGGCGAGCTGCTGGGTGATCGTACTGCCGCCGCCCACGCCGGTGAACACGGCCCGGGCAATGCCGCGCGGATCGACCCCCCAGTGGCTGTAGAAACGCCGGTCCTCGATCGCCAGCAGCGGCTCGATCACGTGCGGCGGCAGGTCTGCCACCTTGACCGGCTTATCCACCACCGCCCCGTTGCGCGCAATCGGAGTGCCGTCCGATGCCAGCAGGGTAATCTCCGGCGGCGCAATCGGCTCCAGCGAGCGGGAGAGCGGCGCGGTGACCGCCAGCCAGCCGACCAGCAGGAAGAACAGCAACAGGGTGGCAGCCACGGTCCGGGCCGCCCACCAGCGCTTGCGCCGTCCCTGCCAATAGGGGCGCTGCCACCAGCGTTGCCGCCTGCGCTCCTCCAGCGCATCCTGCCGGGCATAGCGCTGCTCGACTTCATCCAGCCGCGCGTCCCATGCATCGTAATCGGGCCCGTCGCCATAGGCGTCGTGCAACGGATAGAACCCGCCATGCGGCGCTGTAGACGCAGCAGGACGGCGCTTGCGAAAAAGGGAATCGAACAGACCCATCGACCTACTGTGCTATACGAACAACACAGTGCGCGATAGGGGAAATGACCCTAACGCTTGCCGAGCACGCTCTCGGGCAGCTCTTCGGCGAAGACCCGCTGATAGTATTCGGCCACCAGCATCCGCTCCGCCTCGTCGCACTTGTTGAGGAAGCTGACGCGGAAGGCGAAACCGACATTGTTGAAGATCGCCGCGTTCTGCGCCCAGGTGATCACCGTGCGCGGGCTCATCACGGTCGAAATGTCGCCGTTGATGAAGCCTTGGCGGGTCAGATCGGCGACCTTGATCATGTCGGCCAGCACCTTGGCATCGGTTTCCGGGTTCTTGGCCCTGACGATTTCCAGCTCGGTTTCGGCCGGCAGGTAGTTGAGGCCCACCACGATGTTCCACCGGTCCATCTGGCCCTGGTTGATCGCCTGGGTACCGTGATAGAGCCCGCTGGTATCGCCCAGGCCGACCGTATTGGCGGTCGCGAAGAGGCGGAAGTTGGGATCGGGCCGGATCACCCGGTTCTGGTCCAGCAGGGTCAGCTTGCCCTGCTGTTCCAGCACGCGCTGGATCACGAACATCACGTCCGGGCGGCCGGCGTCGTATTCGTCGAAGACCAGCGCCACCGGGTGCTGGAGCGCCCAGGGCAGCAGCCCTTCGCGGAATTCGGTCACCTGCAGGCCATCACGCAGCACGATCGCATCGCGTCCGACCAGGTCGATCCGGCTGATGTGCGCGTCAAGGTTGATGCGGATACAGGGCCAGTTGAGGCGCGCGGCGACCTGCTCGATGTGGGTCGACTTGCCGGTGCCGTGATAGCCCTGCACCATGACCCGCCGGTCAAACGCGAACCCGGCCAGGATCGCCAGCGTCGTTTCCGGATCGAACACGTAGCCTTCATCAAGATCGGGCACGCGCGAATCCGCCTTGCTGAAGGCGGGCACCTTCCAGTCGACATCGACGCCGAACACTTCCCGCACATCGACTTCGGTGTCGGGCGCGGCAAGCACGGTGGTGTCGGACGGGGCGTGGCTGCGGTCGGTCATGTCGTTCATATCGTGCCGGTGCGTAGACGGCTGCGCGAAACGCTGCAAGCGCGCGCAGGCCAACATTTTCATTAGGCGCAGGATGCCTATATTGGCGCAATGGCAGAAACCGGACCCGGCGCGTTCCTGAGGCAGCAACTGGTCGGGCGAGTCCGCGCGGTCTTCAACGACACCGCCAGCGGCGAAGCACCGGTGCCCCCGTCAGACGAGGCGCTGTTCGAACGCGACACGCCGATCCGCATGGTCCATGCCGATGTGGTGGCGATGATGGTCGGCGGCATCCGGGGCCTGCTGCTGCAGATGCTCCACCCCCATGCGCTTCAAGGTGTGCTCGACCATTCCAACTTCCGTGAAGACATGCACGGTCGGCTGCGGCGCACCGCGCGGTTCATCGCCGTGACCACCTTTGGCCACCGCGATGCCGCCCTGGCCTCGATTGCGCGGGTCAACCGGATTCATGAGCGGGTGACCGGCGCCCTGCCCGATGGCAGCCCTTATTCCGCCCGCGATCCGCGCACGCTGGCCTGGGTCCACGTGGCAGAGGCAAGCAGCTTCCTAGCCGCCTATGTCCGGCTGGTCCGCCCTGCCATGTCCCATGCGGAGCGGGACGAATATTACCGCCAGTTCGCGGTCATCGCCCGCGCACTGGGGGCGGATCCCGTGCCGGAAAACCAGCGCGAGGCGGAATTGCTGCTGGCGGAATTCCGCAAGGACCTGCGCGCCACACCGCAGGCGCGGGAGGTGGCCCGGCTGGTGCTGAACCAGCGCCCCGATGGCGCACCACCAGCAGTCCAGACAATGCTCGGGACCGAAGCGACCGCGCTGCTGCCACCGTTTGCGCGCGCCATGCTGGGGCTGGACCGTCCTTCCCTCCTCGCCTTGCCCGCCCGGGCGGCGACCTGGGGCATGGGCAAGACCTTGCGCTGGGCGTTCCAGCAGGGCCGCCCCGCCGACAGCGCCTAAGCGATCTTCTCCGGCAGCGAGAACAGCGAAACGAACCGCATCGCCAGATCGCGATTGCCCTCGATCCGCAGGCCCGCCTCCGCCTCAAGCACGCTCCACGGCACACCCGCGTAAATGCCGGCCGCGATGGGCGAAGCGGCGGGCGCGCGGAATACCGCGTCCGCCCCGTCGACTCCGCCCCGCCGGATCGGCAGGTCGCCCGGACCGGGAGCCGCTACAAACGATTCCTCCCCGATTACGAAGCCAACCCGGCCAGCAACGGAGCCGGTCCGCGTATAGTCAGCCATCGTCCTGAGCGAGAGCATCAGCGAGACCGGTGACAGCGGCAGCAAGGGATCATGCCCGCTCGATTTGGCGGCCCAGCGCCCGAGTTCCTGGATCAGCGGCTCGGCGGCATAACCCCACGCGGTCAGCTCGTAGACCTGCACCTTGCCCGGTGGCGGCAAGAGGCGCCGGATGAGGACGCCCGCATCTTCCAGGCTGTCCAGCCGTTCCGTCAGCACCTTGGCGCTGATTCCGGGCAAGCTGGCGCGAAGGTCGGAAAAGCGCCGCGCCCCGAGCATTAGCTCCCTGACGATGAGCAGGGCCCAGCGTTCGCCCAGCAGCTCCATGCCGAACGCCGTCCCGCAGGCGTCACCGTACCAGCGGCCATGTCCGTTCGTCGCATTCTTAGTTTCTTTTTGTAACTTCATAGTTGACTTTCGTAACTGATGGCATCACCCGTGGCAATGTCCAATCCCGGTCAAGCAAGTACAGGAGAGGCTATATGTACATCGACGGTTTCGTGATCGCAGTACCCGCCGGCAACCGGCAGAAGTTCATCGATCATGCCCACGGGGCAGACGGCCTGTTCATCGAGATGGGCGCCACCCGGGTCATCGAATGCTGGGGCGATGATGTGCCCACTGGCAAGACGACCGACTTCCGCATGGCGGTCAAGGCCGAGGACGACGAGGAGATCGTGTTCAGCTGGATCGAGTGGCCCGACAAGGCCACGCGCGATGCGGCCATGGCGAAGATGATGTCGCCCGATTTCAAGGATGAGCGGATGGACCCGGAAAAGAACCCGATGCCGTTTGACGGCAAGCGGATGATCTTCGGCGGCTTCAGCCCGGTCGAGGAGCTTGCAGAGGAACGGCCATGAGCAATCGGCAAGGCGATTTCATCTGGTATGAACTGCTCACGGCGGATGCCGATGCGGCGGCAGATTTCTACGGCAAGGTGATCGGCTGGAGCAGCAGTTCAGCCGGCCAGCCGGACATGGATTACCGCTTTTTCTCTTCCCGACCGGGCGGCGATCCAGCTGACGGTGTGGGCGGGTACATGGCCCTGACCGCCGAGATGGTAGAGCACGGCGCGCGGCCGATATGGCTCGGCTACATCGCGGTCGATGACGTGGACGTAGCCGTGCAGCAGATCAGTGCCGCTGGCGGCGCGGTGCAGATGCCGCCGATGGACATCGACGGCGTGGGCCGGATGGCCATGGTGGCTGATCCGCAGGGCGCGCCGTTCTACATCATGCGCGGGGCATCGGACGAAACAAGTCACAGCTTCGCTGCGACCGAGCCGAAGCTGGGCCATTGCGCCTGGAACGAGCTGGCATCGGATGATCCGGCTGAGGCGAAGGCATTCTACGGCGCGCTGTTCGGATGGGAGCAGGTCGGCGATCTCGATATGGGGCCAACGGGCAAATACGAGTTCCTCTGGGTCAGCGATAAGCGTTTCATGCTGGGGGCAGTCATGCCGAAGCCCCCCGAGCTGCCTCAGCCCGGCTGGACCTATTACTTCCGGGTGCCGGACATCGACCGTGCGGCGGGCGCTATAGCGCAGAGCGGCGGTTCGCTGCTGGTCGAGCCGGTGGAGATACCCGGCGGTGATTACAGTCTGACCGCGATCGACCCGCATGGCGCCATTTTCGGCCTGGTAGGAGCACGGCCATGACCGCCAAGAACACGATCTGCGTCTGGTACGACACCCAGGCAGAGGACGCCGCGCGGTTCTACGCCAGCGTGTTTCCCGACAGTGCGGTCAATGCCCTGCACCGGGCCCCGGGCGATTATCCTTCTGGCAAGGCAGGCGATGTCCTGACCGTCGAGTTCACCGTTTGCGGTATTCCCTGCATCGGTCTGAACGGAGGGCCGGTCTTTCCGCAGACCGAGGCGTTCTCCTTCCAGATCGCCACCGACTCCCAGGAGGAAACCGACCGGTACTGGGACGCGATTGTCGGCAATGGCGGAGCGGAAAGCGCCTGCGGCTGGTGCAAGGACCGCTGGGGCGTGAACTGGCAGATCACCCCGCGCGTCCTGACAGAGGCCATGGCGCAAGGCGGCGCGGTGGCGCAGCGCGCATTCGCTGCCATGATGACCATGCGGAAAATCGATCACGCAGCGATAGAGGCCGCCGCTGCGGGCTGAACCTCACTATCGGCAGTTGCTCTGCCCGCCCCCGTTTCGCACAGATACTGCAACCCGGAACCGATCCAAAGGACCCACACCATGGCTCAATTCACCTTCTACACCGTCGCCATGAGCCGGGGCCAGATCGCCCGCTGGGCGCTGCACGAGGCAGGGGCCGATTACGATCAGGTCGTGTTCGACTGGGCCACCCGCCCCGCGGTGCTGGCCGAACTCAACCCGATGAACAAGGTGCCGACGCTGGTCCACCATCACGGGGGGCATGATCACGTGGTGACCGAGTGCGCCGCGATCTGCCATTACCTGGCCGAAACCCATCCCGCGGCCGGCCTGCTGCCCGACGCGCATGAAAAGGCGAGCTATTTCCGCTGGCTGTTCTTTGCCGCCGGCCCGCTGGAACAGGCGGTCGTGGCGCAGTCGATGGGCTGGGAGGTTCCAGAGGGCAAATCGGGCATGGCCGGATTCGGCAGCCTGGAGCGGACGCTGGACTCCCTCGACGCCTGGTTTTCCACCAACGATTACGTTTGCGGCAAGCGCTTCACCATGGCGGATACCTATGTCGGCAGCCAGTTCATCTGGGGCCTTCGGTTCGGCTCGATCCCGGAACGGCCCGCATTCCGCGCCTATGTCGAGCGGTGCACGGCGCGCCCGCGCTATCAGGAGGGGCTTGCCGTGGATGCTGCGCTGATTGCCGAGGCAAGTGGCAGCTGATCAGGCGAAGACGCGGCTCTTGCGCAGCAGCTGGTAGGCCTCGACCACCCGGTTGAGCCGCACTTCGAACTTGCGATCGCCCCCGTTGCGGTCCGGGTGGTAGCGGCGGACAAGCTCGGAATAACGCTGTCTCAGGCCGCGCAAGTCGGTTTCGAGGCCCAGCCCCATGACCTCCAGCGCATCGGCCTCGGCAGGTGTGAAGCAGCCGTCCATTGCCATGCGCGCGGCCCGTTCGGCGCGGCTGCGAACCCCGGCCGCCCGCGCGCCGATGGCGTCGAGCGGATCGGCATAGTCGGCCCAGCGCGGCACCTCATCGATGCCCGCCGTGGGGCGGAAGGCGCGGCTTTCGCCGGCCCAGCCCGCCACCGGGGACTGTGCCGCGAGGATTTCTTCCGCGCTCATCCCTTCGAAGAAATTGTAGGCGGCGTTGAAGGCGCGGACATGGTCGAGGCAGAACCAGCGCCAGTCACCCGGCCCGTCAAACCCGTTGCCCCGGTTGCCGGGTGCGCGGAACTCGCCCTGCTCGAGGCATCCGGGTGCCTCGCACCGGCGGCCCTGGGGTTCGAAACGGCCATGGAATCGCGTCTGCTTCACTGCGCCTTGATGGGCATGGACAAGCCCGATGGAAACCCCCAAGAACAGCGCCATGAGGCGAACCGTGCAGAATGAAATGGAAACCCTGCTGCGCGAGGCGTTCACGCCAGAGCGGCTGGAGGTGATCAACGACAGCGCCAGCCATCACGGCCATTCAGGCGATGACGGCAGCGGCGAATCGCATTTCACCGTGGTGATCGAAAGCGGTGCATTCACCGGCAAGTCGCGGCTGGAGCGCCAGCGGATGGTCAACCGCGTGCTGGGCGACATTCCCGGGCAGCGGGTCCATGCCCTGGCCATCCGCGCTTTCGCTCCGGGAGAAGCCGGCTAGCCCGCCCGATGCTGCTGTCGCGCACATACCGGCCCTCGCCCGACCTCGCGCCTTACGTGCGGCGCTTCTACGTCTTCGAGGCCGAGCTGCCCGATGAGCTGGTAATCAAGGATTTCCTGCTCTCCGAAACCGCCTTCATCCGGGTGCTGATCAAGGGCGACTGGGCCGGCGAGATCGCCCCGCAGGTCTGGAGCCAGCCGGGCCGCTCGCTGTTTTTCGGCGCCAACGGCCTGCCGTTCAAGGTGCGGGTCAGGGGCAGCTTCTGCGTGGCCGGCGCGGCCCTGCGTCCGAGCGGGTGGCGCGCACTATTCCATGCCTCGCACCAGGACTATGCTGACCGGCTGCTGCGGCTGGACGAAGTCTGGCACACGCCCACCAGCCACCTCGAAGCGGCGATGGACGAGGCAGATGACGACACCGGCAAGATCACCGCGCTGGAGCAAGCCCTGCGCGTGCGGCTCGACCGGATCGGGCGGCGCAAGGTGGACGACAAGCTGGCCCGGTTCGAAGTGATCGCCCGGACCGACCCGACCCGCCGGATCGAGGACATTGCCGAGGAGCTCGGCTTGTCCATGCGGCAGTTCGCGCGGCGGTGCCAGGCCGGGTTCGGGCTCACCCCCAAGGCCATTCTGCGCCGCAGCCGGTTCCTCGACATGGCGACCGCGATGCGCGGCTTCAGCAGCCCGACCGAACAGGATCTGGCCGCCCTGCGGTACTATGACCAGTCTCACCTCGGACGCGAATTCAGGCGGTTCACCGGGATGACACCATCAGTGTTTGCCCATGCGATGACCCCGCTCCAGACTGCCGGGCTCAAGCTGCGCGAAGAAAGCAAGTACGAGGATTGACTCGCCCGCCCTGCGCGGGGAGTCTGTCGCCATGCAGATCATCACCCCCGTTACCCACGATCTCGGCCAGTTCCAGGTCCGCCGCGCGCTTCCGGCGCGGGAGCGGACGATGGTCGGGCCGTTCATCTTTGTTGACCAGTTCGGCCCTGCTGAACTCGACATCGGCACAGGCATGGACGTGCGGCCCCATCCCCATATCAACCTGGCGACAGTGACCTGGCTGTTTGCCGGAGACCATGCGGGCGCCATCGACCATCGCGACAGCCTGGGCACCTTTGCCACGATCCGTCCGGGCCAGGTGAACCTGATGACCGCCGGGCGCGGGATCGTCCATTCCGAGCGCAGCCCTGAACAGGAAAGAGCAAACGGACCAAGGCTTTACGGGATGCAGACCTGGCTCGCCCTGCCGGACGGGAGGGAGGAAATCGACCCCGCTTTCGAGGCTGTGAACAACCTGCCCGTGGTCGAAGCCGGCGGTGCCAGTGCCACGGTTATCATGGGCGAATTGTGGGGCGCACGTGCCCCGACCACCACCCATGCCCACACGATCTACGCCGACATCGTGCTGAATTCATCATCGTCGCTTCCGGTCGAAATCAGCGCCGACGAGCGCGCGGTGATGCTGGTCGGGGGCGAGGCCAGCGTGGATGGCCAGCCGCTCGGCCTGTACGCGCTGACCGTGCTCGAGCCGGGCAAGGTGATGACCCTGGCCAGCGGGCGCGGCGGGCGGGTCATGCTGCTTGGCGGCGAGGCTTTCGCGAGCAAGCGGCACGTATGGTGGAACTTCGTCAGCTCCAGCCGGGACCGGATCATGCAGGCGCGGGACGACTGGCAGGCGGGCCGCTTTCCGCTGGTCCCGGGCGACGCGGAAGAATACATCCCGATCCCCGCCGAGCCGATGACGGTCAGCTATCCCTGAGAGACGGGCAACAAGGAGAGAACATGAGCTATCACGGGCAATGCTGGTGGATCACTGGCGCGTCGAGCGGCATTGGCGCAGCACTCGCCACCGAACTCGGCGCACGCGGGGCGCGGGTGATCCTGTCGGGCCGGGACGAGGCGCGGCTGGCAGAAGTGGCGGCGACCATCCCGACCGAAACGCTGCTCCTGCCGTTCGACGTGCGCGACGAGCCGGCGATGCTGGCCGCCACCGAGCAAGCCATCGCATGGTCCGGCGGGATCGACGGATTCGTCGCCAACGCCGGCGTTTCGCAGCGCAGCCGCGCCACCCGCACCGCGATGCAGGTCTACCGCGACATTATCGAAATCGATCTGGTCGCCCAGATCGCCCACACCCAGGCGCTGCTGCCGCACATGACCGCGCAGCGGACCGGGCACCTGTTGTTCATCAGCTCGATCGCCGGCAAGGTCGGGGTACCGATGCGGACGGCCTATTCCGCCGCCAAGTTCGGGTTGGCAGGCTATGCCGACGCGCTGCGGGCGGAGCTTTCGATTGACGGGGTACAGGTCCACACGATCTACCCCGGCTCGATTGCCACCAATGTCAGCCGCAATGCGCTGAGCGCCGACGGCAGCAAGCGCGGGCGCAGCGATTCCGTGATCGACAACGGCATCCCGGCAGGTGAGGCGGCCAAGACCATGCTTGATGCGGTGGCAGCCGGAACCCGCGAAATCATCGTGGCGGAAGGCATGGAGCAGGCGATGGGCGAGATGCGGCGGACGCCCGATGCCCTGTTCGATCAGGTCGCGGCCATGGTCGCAGGCGGCTACATGGACAAGATGGAAGCGGACGGCTGACCGCGATGGAGCAGGTGCGGGTCACGCTCGCCAACGGGATCGAACTGGACGTGGTGGACTCGGGGCCGCGTGAAGGCCCGGTGCTGATCTTCCTCCACGGCTTTCCCGAAAGCCACCGCACCTGGCGCTATCAGATCGCGCGTTTTTCGGACCGGTTCCGCTGCATCGCGCCCGACCAGCGCGGCTATCGCGGCTCGTCCAGGCCGCAAGCGGTGGAGCGCTATGCTCCGTCCGAACTGATCGGCGACGTGTTTCTGCTGGCCGATGCGCTGGGGGTCGAACGTTTCACCATCGTCGGGCATGACTGGGGCGGCGCGCTCGCCTGGGCCGTGGCCCTGAGAGGGCAAGGCAGCCGGGTCGAACGCGCAATCCTGTGCAATGCGGCCCATCCGGTCATCTATGCCCGGCTGCTGTGGACCGATCCGGCCCAGCGCGCGGCGGGGCAGTACATGCGCCTCTATCGCGACACTTCCCGCGATGACGAAGTCCGCCAGCACGGCCTGCTGGCGCTGGTCGGCGGCACGGGCAATGGCACCGGCGCCCTGCCCGAGGATGATCCGGAGGAGCGCGAGCGCGTGCTGGCCGACTGGGCGGACGGCGAGGCGGCGCTGGCGATGATCAACTGGTATCGCGCCACGCCCCTTGCCGTGCCGCCGGAAGACGCACCCTACACCATTCCCGCAGACGCAAAGCTGCCGCGTGTGCCGGTGCTGACGATCCCGACGCTGGTGATCTGGGCGCTTGACGACCATGCGCTGACCCCCCGCAATATCGATGGGCTGGACGAATTCGTGACCGACCTGACGCTGGAGACAATCCCCGATTGCGGTCACTTCCTGACCTGGCAGGCCCCGGACCGGGTCAATGCGGCAATGGAGCGGTTTCTCGCTCGGCTCGGCTAGGGTTCCTGCCCCGCCAGCCACTCCACCCATGCGCCATGCGGATGAGCGCAGGCGAGCAGGGCCGGTTCCTCGCCTTCAGGCCAGTAACGCACGTGCAATTCATGGCGGAAGGTCGCGCGGTTGGTTTCCAGCGTGATCCACGCCAGCGGCCGGTCCGCGCTGGCTGACTGCGCGGCCTCAGCCATCGCCGCCGTGACCGCCTCCTGCTGGTCATCCGGAACGTATTGCCACACGATCGAGTGGAACAGCACCCGCGTCACGCCGGATTGTTGGGGGCGCGCCAGAGCCTCCTGCACGAAGGCGGCGGCGTCCTGCTGCACCACCTCGGGCGGGGACTGGCGGGCCAGCAGGGCGGCCGCGTCGATCCGCGCCATCCGCTCGGCCGCTTCGGGCCAGACGTAGCTTTTCAGCAGCAGCGCCGCCTCCGGCTCGGCCAGGTTGACCGGCGACACGTCGCACCCGCGGATCGAGACAATCTCCGGCGTTGCGTGTGGCGGTGTCGGCCCGCGCCACTCAGGTACGATCCGCATCGGGCTGTCCGCCGGGCCGACGGTGACCCCGCCCAGATCGTAGAAATAGCGTTCCATCATGGTGTTGATGCCAGCACTTGCGCCCAGTTCGAGCATTTCGAAACGCGGCGAAACCCGCTGCGCCAGCCACAGCAGCCCCGCCATCACGCTGGCGGAACGACCCGCCTCGTTGGTCTGCGGCGGCCCGTCGAGCCACGGCAGCAGGCGCGCATCGAACCGCTCCACCACCTCGCGCACCAGCGCATCGATCGCGTGCTGGTCCGTCAAGTCGCCGCGATAGACCGCGCCCAGCCGGGTGTCCGCACCGGTCAGCACCAGGTTGTGCAGGCCCCCGTTGATCCGCAGCGGCATGGCATCCTTCAGGGTCAGCCCCTGCCACCCGGCCATGCGCCGCCCGGTTGCGGTATCGCTGGCGAGCACAGCCATCAGGCCCCGGATCACCCGCGCAGTTCCGGGTGCCCCGCCCTCCTCGGCATGGCGAGCCTGCCACTCAATGGCTTCGGGCAGTGACTTTATGTCCATCACACTTGCGCGATTTGCCATCGCCCCTGCCCCTTTCCAATTGCCCTTTGCCCCGGCGCTGCCTATCTGCGCGACCATGCCGACCCCGCCGCTTATCTTTGCCGTGCCCAAGGGCCGTATCCTCGACGAGGCGCTGCCGCTGATGGCGCGCGCCGGTGTGGTGCCGGAAGATGGCTTTCACGACAAGGCCAACCGCAGCCTGGCCTTCGCCACCACACGGGCAGACATGCGCCTGATCCGGGTGCGGGCGTTCGATGTTGCGACTTTTGTCGCTCACGGCGCGGCGCAGGTCGGCATTGTCGGCTCAGACGTGATCGAGGAGTTCGACTATTCGGACCTCTACGCCCCGGTCGATCTCGATATCGGCCACTGCCATCTGGCCGTGGCGGAACCGGCGGACCGGACCGGCTCCGAAGTGCGTGCCAGCCACCTGCGGGTGGCGACCAAGTATCCCAACCTGACCCGCCGCCATTTCGAGCGGATGGGCGTGCAGGCGGAATGCGTGAAGCTGAACGGGGCGATGGAAATCGCCCCGGCGCTGGGGCTGGCCGGGCGGATCGTCGACCTCGTCTCCAGCGGACAGACACTGAAGGACAATGGCCTGGTCGAAACCAGCCGCATCCTCGACATTACCGCGCGGCTGATCGTCAACCGCGCCGCACTCAAGACCGATCCGCGGGTCGCCGCACTGGTCGATGCGTTCCGCGCGCAGGCCCAGCGGCAGGAGGCGGCGTGATGCGGCTGCTGAACGCCTCCGACCCCGGTTTTCCCACCGCGTTCGAGCGGCTGGTCAACGCCCGCCGTGAAAGCGACGACAACGTCGCGCATGACGTGCGCGGCATCATCCATGAAGTCCGCGCGCGCGGGGATGCCGCGCTGGTCGAGTACTCTGCACGGTTTGACAGCCACGCCCTGACCGACGAGGCGGACTGGTGCATCAGCAAGCAGGCCTGCGCTGAAGCCTACGAAGATCTTAACCCGGAGCTGCGCGCTGCGCTCGAACTCGCGGCCGACCGCATCCGCGCCTACCACGCCGCACAGCGCCCCGATGACCGCGACTATACCGACGAGGCCGGGGTGCGCCTGGGTGCCCGCTGGAGCGCAGTCGATGCGGCCGGGCTCTATGTCCCGGGCGGGCGGGCGGCCTACCCCTCTTCGCTGCTGATGAACGCGATCCCTGCACGGGTGGCGGGGGTCGAGCGGCTGGTGGTGGTGAGCCCTTCGCCCAAGGGCGTGCTCAACCCGCTGGTCATGGCCGCCGCGCACATTGCCGGGGTGGACGAATTCTGGCGCGTCGGCGGAGCGCAGGCGATTGCCGCGCTGGCTTATGGCACGGACCGGATCCGGCCGGTCGATGTCGTCACCGGCCCGGGCAATGCCTGGGTCGCGGAAGCCAAGCGCCAGCTTTACGGCGTGGTCGGGATCGATATGGTCGCCGGACCGAGCGAGATCCTGGTCATCGCGGACGGGAAAAACGACCCTGAATGGATCGCCGCTGACCTGCTCAGCCAGGCCGAACACGATCCGACTTCGCAATCGATCCTGATCACCGATGATACCGGGTTCGCCCGGCAGGTCGAAGACGCGATCGACCTGCAACTGTCGTGGCTGGATACGGCGAAAGTTGCCCGCGCCAGCTGGGATGCGCACGGCGCAATGATCGTGGTGGAGCGGCTGGAAGATGCCGTGCCGCTCGCCAACCGGCTTGCCGCCGAACACGTCGAGATCGCCACTGACGATCCCGAGGCGCTGTTCGCCGGGATCCGCCATGCAGGCAGCGTATTCCTCGGCCGCCACACGCCCGAGGCCATCGGTGATTATGTGGCCGGGCCGAACCACGTGCTGCCGACCGGGCGGCGGGCGCGCTTTGCCAGCGGGCTCTCGGTGCTCGATTTCATGAAGCGCACCAGCTTCATCCAGCTTGACGAGGCGGCGCTGCGCGCGATCGGCCCCGCCGCCGTTGCCATGGCCGAAGCGGAAGGGCTGCCCGCCCATGCCCGCTCGGTCGATGTGAGGTTCTGATGTCCCGCTCCAGTTCACAAGCCCGCGCGGCTGCCCGCCTTGCCGCCGTCCAGGCGCTCTACCAGCACCACATGGAGCAGACCGTGGTGGTGCGCCTGCTCGACGAGTTCCACCAGCACCGCATCGGGCAGGAAATCGAAGGCGACGAATACGCCGACGCGGACGTCGCGTTTTTCGATGACCTGGTGCGCGGCACGATCGCGCGGAGGGACGAGATCGACGGCGTTGTGGCCTCGAAGCTGGCCGATGGCTGGACCGTCGCCCGGCTCGACAAGACCATGCTCCAGATCCTGCGCGCCGGTGCCTACGAGCTGATGGCGCGGGCGGACGTGCCCACGGGCAGCGCAATCAGCGAATATGTCGACGTCGCCAAGGCCTTCTTCGATGACCGCGAGGCCAAGTTCGTCAACGGTGTGCTCGATGCCGTGGCGAAAGAGGTGCGCTCCTGAGCGGCGAGGCCGCCTTCATCGACCTGCTGCGCGGCATTGCCCGCCACCCCGCTGCCCGCAATCTTGAAGACGACTGTGCGGTGCTGCCCCTCGGTGGCGAAACACTGATCCTGACCCATGACATGATGGCGGAAGGCACCCATTTCCTGCCCGGGCAGGACATGACCGATGTCGCGTGGAAGCTGGTCGCGGTGAACCTGTCGGATCTCGCAGCCAAGGGGGCGGAGCCGCTCGGGGTGCTGCTGGGCTATTCGCTCGGCGAGGACGATGCCCGCTTTGCCGAGGGCCTGCGCGAGGTGTGCGAGGCCTTCCCTGTGCCACTGCTCGGCGGCGACACGGTGCGGGGACAAGGGCCGCGCAGTTTCGGCCTGACCGCGATCGGCCGGGCGACGCACACTCCGGTGCCCGACCGGCGCGGCGCGCAGCCGGGCGATGCCATCTGCGTCACCGGCACGCTCGGTGCGGCGATGCTCGCCTTCGAGGCACTGCGCGATGGCACCGGCGCTGACAGCCTGACCTATCGCCGCCCGGTTCCCTTGCTGGCCGAGGGCCGCGCACTCGCTCCGGTGGTCACGGCGATGATGGACGTGTCGGACGGCCTGCTGCTGGATTGCTGGCGCATGGCCCTGGCCAGCCATGCCACCTTCCAGCTCGACAGAGCGGCGTTCCCGGTGGCCGACCCGGCGCGGTTGGACGAATGCGTCCGCTGGGGCGATGACTACCAGTTGCTGTTCACCGCCCCGGCCGATCTTGCCTTGCCGGTTGCGGCCAGCCGGATCGGAACCGTGATGGCGCAGGACTTAGCCGCCCTGTGGGTCGACAACCATGTCCTGACCCCGGAATCCGGGCTCGGCTACCAGCACTAGATCCGCCCGCTCTTCCACACCACCCGCCCGACGATCTCGATCTCGTCCGCAGAAACCTCCTGCGGCGGGTAGGCCAGGTTCTGGCTGAGCAGGGTGAACCGCCCCCGGCCCTGCGCGGCCACCCGCTTGACCAGCAGGGTCTCGCCCATGCGGACCACGTGGATGCCATCGCGGAACGGCTGCGGACGGCGGTCCACCAGCACTTCGTCGCCTGCGCGCAGCAGTGGCTCCATCGAATCGCCCTCGACCGCGATGGCGGACAGCATCGAGCCATCCAGCCCCTGCTCGCGCAGCCAGCGGCGCGAAAAGCGGAAGGCGTCGAACGGCTCTTCCTCCGCCACCGTCGCCCCCGGCCCGGCTGACGCCGCCAGCGCCAGCCGGGGCACGTCAATCCAGGCGGCATCGAGCGGCAGGCGCGCGCGGGGCGCATAGGATTTTTCCTCGCCGCCAGCACCAGATGCTCCGCCGCCGCCCAGCTCTTCCTCGTCCACCCCGAAGAACCCGGCGAGCACCCGCCGATCCTGCTCCTCCAGCTTGCGCGGACTGCCTTTGCGGATGAATTGTTGCAGATAGGTCGGGTTGCGTCCGATCATTTCAGACAGGCTGGCAAGGCTGGTGCCCTGTCTGCGTGCCAGTTCCAGCAGGCGATCTCTCGGGTTCGACATGGCTGTCCTCCTAGTCGATGGATTTCCTACATAGAGGATGTATTTTTCCTAGACAAGTAGGATTTCGCGCGCGACCAATACGGCATCGGGCGATTCGACCGTCGCCCGATCAGCCCGCAACCAAGCGCGAAAGGGACCGTATGCTGATCCGCTCCATCGAGAAATTCCTGCGTCAGACAGGGATGCCCGCGACCAAGTTCGGGCGCCTCGCCGCGCACGATCCGCGCTTCGTGCTCGATCTGAGGATGGGGCGCGAACCGCGCGGCGGCACCGAAGCGCGGATCAAGGGCTTTATCGCCGGCTACGAGGCGGCCCGCTGCGGCGAAGGAGAGCAGACCCATGTTCGTTGATACCACACCCCCCTGCCCCGCGCGCAGCGCCCGCCGCACGGATGCCGACCGCCTGCGTGAAGCCCTGGTTGCACTGGCGGGCGGACACGGCGTGGTCCTGGCGCACGAGGAACGGGCCTGGGCCAGCGTCACCTTCGCCGGCGCGCGCCACCGGGTTACGCTGGAGTTTGCAGGTGACGCAGCCGTAGCGGGGGGAGAAAACCTGATCGCCGAGCTTCCAGAGCACGAGTTCACCCTGCCCCGCCAGCTTGTCGCTGATGCCACTGTCTGCGCGGTGGAGCACGTTCTCCTGCCCAAGCCGAACCTGCGGGTGGAATGCGAGTTGCTGCTGGTCGAGGACACCTGATCCCATCGGGGTCGCCGCCCGCCAGAATGGTTAACACCCTGCGCGGCGCAGGTCCTTCCGGAATTGCCACAGTGCACGGGCCGTTAACCAATTCCGTCTACCCGCAATGCGCGGTTCAGAGACGGAATTATGGCATATTCGCGAGACATTGGCGGCCTTCAGTCCTTGCGATGCTGCTACGCATTTTTCCTGATCCTGTGCGTCATGTTTGCCTCGCCAGCCCACGCCGCGCTGACGTGGCAATTGCGGACCGGCGATGCGGCCACCAACCGGCAGGACTTGCTGATCGATTCAAACCAGTGCCCGGCCAAAGGCCCAACCGCTGCCTATGTTGGCGGGGTGATTACCAACACCGGATCCGCCACGGTCAGCAATATCGTGGCAACGGCGAGCGGGTTCGGCGCCAATGTCTACCTTGCCGGCGGGCAAGGAGCGGCACAGACCATCGGCTCCCTGGGCGCCGGTGAAAGCATCGGCGTCTACTGGTTCATCGGCTACGGTTGCGCGGACAACGCAACGGCCGCAATTGCTGCCACGGTCACATCCAGCCTCGGCACCCAGTCCAGCACCATCGACCTGACGATCAAGAAGTCCCTCAGCGCCAACGCCGGGGGTAACGTCCAGTCAGCGATCCTGGGCCCGGGCGCGGTGGTGGGCCAGACGGTCTATTTCGACACGGAATACGATTTCGGCGGCAGCGGCGCAGGGGACGAATACTACCTCCAGCCGTCCGGCGGACAGAACTTCAATGCAGCGTGCTTCCGCCTGGTCGGATCCCGGATCATGTCGAGCAATATCAATGCCGCCACCGTCGGCACGGTCAACCGGTTCTATTTTGTCCAGCCCAACAAGCAGGCCGGCAACAACTACTCGATCGGCGTGCGCTACAGCTTCCAGTACCTGTGTGCGGGCACATCCTCCACCGCGCGCCCCTATGCCGACCAGACTTCGGGAACTCAGCTGAAATACACCGGCAACTTTGACGGTACCGGCAGTGTCTCGATGGTCTATCCCGGGGCGACCAACCCTTTCACCATTACCAAGTCCGTCAGTCCCGCAGGTGCGCTCACCAACGAGGCGGGCGATCTCACCTATACGGTGACCATCAGCAATCCCTCGCCCCATCCGACCGTGCTTGACAGGATCGTCGACGTGCTGCCGGCCGGCATGACCTACGTCGGGCTTGCCAGCGGCAGTACCGTCACGGCCGCCAATTCCAGCTCGCTGCCCGCCACCGGTGCGACAGGAACCCTGACATTCCTGGGCAAGACCGGTTCAAGCTATGCCCTGCCAGGCGGCGGCTCAGTCACTCTGGTCTACAGTGCTACACGCCCGACTGCTGCGGGATCCTATGTCAATTCCGCGCAGGGCTATTTCGGGCAGGCCACCACGCCCATCGCCCAAGCCACATTCAAGCTGACAGAGCTGATCGATCTGGCGGTCACCAAGTCCAGCACCGCAGTGAACGATTTCATCAATCCGCAGGCCAACGCCAAGGCCCTTCCTGGCGCGCTGATCGAATATGCCATTACCGTCGAGAACCCGAATGACTTCGACATCGACACGAGCAGTCTCGTGGTGACCGATCGCACCCCGGAAGGCCTCGCCCTGTGTGTCACGGACATCACGGCCCCCGGCAGCGGCCCGGTGGCCTTCGCCGACGGCACCACCCCTTCGAATCTGGTGTACGGCTACACCTCGCTGATGAGCAGCGGAGACAGTCTGGAATTCTCCGACGACCTCGGGGCGACCTGGGATTACGCGCCAGCCCCCGCAGTTGACGGGTGTGACCCGGCAATCACGCACTTCCGGATCCGGCCCTCAGGCGCCATGGCCGGCGGGAGCAGCTTCTCGATCAATGCCCGCTACAAGATCAACTAGGGCACAGCCTGGCCATAGCCGCGTTCAGCCCTCCAGCCGGATCAGCAGGTTGCGGATCTCGCTCATGTCTTCCATCGCGAACCGCACGCCCTCGCGCCCCAGGCCGGAATCCTTCACCCCGCCGTAAGGCATGTTGTCGACCCGGAAGCTCGATACGTCGTTGACGCACACCCCGCCCACCTCGAGCTTGTCCCACGCCTTCATCACCTTGTGCAGGTCGCGGGTGAACAGGCCGGCCTGAAGCCCGAACTTGCTGTCATTGACTTCGGCCAGGGCTGCATCCCATTCGGTGAACTTCGACAGGATCGCGAGCGGGCCGAACGCCTCCTCGCGCACCGCGTCAGTATCACGCGGCACGTTTTCCAGCAGCGTCGCTTCCAGCATCGCGCCGTCGCGCTTGCCGCCGCACAGCAGCGTGCCTCCGGCGGCGACCGCAGCCTGGATCCACTTGTCCAGCCGCGCCGCTTCCTTCTCGGAAATCATCGGGCCGATGAAGGTCTCGCGGTCCTTGGGGTCGCCTGCTTTGAGCGTTTTCGTCTTCGCCACCAGCATGTCACGGAACCGGTCGTAGATATCGGCATGAACGATGATCCGCTGCACCCCGATGCAGCTCTGGCCGGACTGGTAGAACGCGCCAAACACGATCCGCGCCAGCGCGTGGTCGAGGTCGGCGTCCTTGTCGACCACCACGGCCGCATTGCCGCCCAGTTCGAGCACGACCTTCTTCTTGCCCGCGCGCGCCTTGAGGTCCCAGCCGACGCCGGGCGAGCCGGTGAAGCTCAGGAGCTTCAGGCGCTCGTCCGTGGTGAACAGGTCGGCCCCGTCACGGCTGGCAGGCAGGATGCTGAATGCGCCTTCGGGCAGATCAGTTTCGGCCAGCACCTCACCCATGATGATCGCGCCTAGCGGGGTCAGGCTGGCAGGCTTCATCACGAACGGACAACCGATGGCAATCGCGGGCGCAATCTTGTGCGCCGCCAGGTTGAGCGGAAAGTTGAACGGGCTGATGAAGCTGCAGGGGCCGATCGGCACCCGCTTCCACATCGAATAATAGCCCTTGGCGCGGGGGGATATGTCGAGCGGCTGGATTTCGCCGTAATTACGGGTCGATTCCTCTGCCGCGATGCGGAAGGTGTCGATCAGCCGGGTGACCTCGCCTTCGGCATCGTTCAGCGGTTTGCCCGCTTCCACGCACAGCGACCAGGCCAGCTCGTCGAACCGCTCGCGGAACCGCTTCACACAATGATCGAGCACCGCCTGCCGCTCGAAACTGGCCATCTCCGCCATCGGCTCGGCCGCGCGCACCGCGCCGGCAATCGCCTGGTCGATGATATCCGGTGTCGCCAGCGCGGTGCGGAAGGCGACTTCGCCGGTGAACTTGTCGGTCACCGCAAGATCGGTGTTCGGCTGCACCGCCTTGTTGTTGAGGTAGAGCGGATAGGTGTTTTGCAGTTGAACCACGTGCCAATTCCTTCGTCACCCCGGGCCTCGCCCGGGGTCCCGCATTGCTTGCTTACAGTTCCTTCGACAGCCGCTTGATGTCGATGTTCAGAATCTGGTCGTTCTCAGTGTAATCGACCGGGCAATCGATCAGGTGGACCCCCGGCGTATCGCGGCAATGGGCCAGCACCTGCCTGAGATGGCTGGCGCTTTCCACCCGGTGCCCCTTGGCCCCATAGCTTTCGGCATACATCACGAAATCGGGGTTGCCATAGGTCAGGCCGAAATCCTTGAAGCCCATGTTGGCCTGCTTCCAGCGGATCATGCCGTAAGCATCGTCGCGCAGGATCAGCACCGTCAGGTTGAGGCCGAGGCGGACGGCGGTTTCCATCTCCTGGCTGTTCATCATGAAGCCGCCATCCCCGCAGACCGCCATGACCTTGCGTTCGGGATAGAGCATGGCGCTCATCATCGCGCTCGGCAGGCCGGCTCCCATGGTCGCCAGCGCATTATCGAGCAGCACGGTGTTGGGCAGGTAGGCGGTGTAATTGCGCGCGAACCAGATCTTGTAGACCCCGTTGTCGAGGCAGATGATGCCGTCTTCCGGCATGGCCTCGCGCACCGCCTGGACCAGATGGGGCGGGAAGATCGGGAAGCGTTCGTCGGCTGCAAGCGGCGTGGTGTGGTCTACCTCTGCCTTGCGGTAGGCGAGCATGTGGTCGAACTTCCACTTGCCCTGCGGCATCACGTCTTCCTTGATCTGCCAGATCGCGTTGGCGATATCGCCGATCACCTCGATCTGGGGGAAATAGACCGGATCGACTTCAGCAGTGCGCGTCGAGACGTGAATCACGCAGGGGCCGCCGGCCTTCATGAAGAAGGGCGGCTTTTCAATCACATCGTGTCCGATGTTGACGATGCAGTCGGAGTCTTCGATTGCCCGGTGGACAAAGTCCCCGGCGGACAGCGCAGCGCAGCCCAAGAACAGCGGGTGCCGCTCGTCGATCACGCCCTTGCCCATCTGGGTGGTGACGAACGGGATGCCGGTCTTGTCGATCAGCTGCCGCAGCATCCGCCCGGTCATCTTGCGGTTGGCACCGGCGCCGATCACCAGCACCGGGGCCTTGGCTGCCTCGATCGCCTCCACCGCCTGGCGCACGGCCTTGTGCTCGGCTGAGGGGCGGCGTGCGAGCGAGCGCTTGATCGGCTGGCTGTCGGTCTGCTCCTCGGCAATGTCTTCGGGAAATTCGAGATGGACCGCGCCAGGCTTTTCCTCTTCGGCCAGGCGGAACGCCTCGCGCACGCGGCTGGGGATGTTGTCACCTGCGGCGAGCTGGTGGGTGTACTTGGTGATCGGCCCCATCATGGCGACCACGTCGAGGATCTGGAAGCGGCCCTGCTTCGACTTCTTGATCGGCTTCTGGCCGGTGATCATCAGGATCGGCATTCCCCCCAGCTGGGCATAGGCGGCAGCGGTGACGAAATTGGTGGCACCCGGGCCCAATGTGGCGATGCAGACGCCGGTCTTGCCGGTGTGGCGGCCATAGGTCGCCGCCATGAAGCCGGCGCCCTGTTCGTGCCGGGTCAGGATCAGCTTGATCTTGCTCGAATAGGAAAGGCTTTCGAGGAAATCGAGGTTCTCTTCCCCCGGAACGCCGAAGATGTATTCGACGCCTTCTTCCTCAAGGCACTGGATAAACAGATCGGATGCTTTTTGCTTGTCGGCCATCGCGCTTTCCCCCTCGTGGGCTGCCAAGGGGCAGCCCGGAATCCCGTGGTCGCGACCGCCGGTGGCTGGGAAACGGCATCCTGCCACTCTCGTCGGACACGGGCCTACCAAAAGGCCGGACGGGAGTCACCGGTTTTGAGGGGAAATCGGCCCGCAGGTGGCAATCCTGCGGAAGGAGGCTGATTGAGGCCTAATCGGCGGGCGGATCGGCAATCATCGCGGTGAACTCGACCTCGCAGGTGGTCTTGCCCTCGACGCTGGCCCGCCCCTTGAACTTGTAGACGCGGCTGCGCTTCTGGAGGAACGCAACCTCGAGATCGAGCAGGCACCCGGGCGTCACCGGGCTGCGGAACTTGGCGTTCTCTATCCCCATGAAATAGACCAGCTTGCCTGTCCCGGCGAGTTGGAGGGTTTCGATCCCGAGGATCGCTGCTGCCTGCGCCATGGCCTCGATCTGAAGCACGCCGGGCATGATCGGCGCGCCGGGGAAATGGCCCTGGAAGAACTCTTCGTTGAAGGTCACCGCCTTCACCGCATGGATCCGTTCGCCCAGCTCGATCGACTTGACCCGATCGACCAGCAGCAAGGGATAGCGGTGCGGCAGGGCCTTGAGCACCTTGCGGATATCGTAAGCGGCCGTGCCGCCTGCGTCACTCATTGCCCTGCCTCTCTCTGTCGCGCAAAAATCAGCGGCCCTGCGGGGCCGGCTGCTGCTGTTGCTGCTGCTGCATCGCCGCCTGCTGCTGCGCAGCGGCCATCAGCACCTGCTGCACGGTCTGGTGAGTGGAGACCGTATCGCGCCGCGGCTGCCAGTTGGCCGGCGGGGTGATGGTCACCGTCGGCAGCCGGGTGTCGAGCGCCTTCAGGATATCGTTGGTGATGTTGAACCCTTCGGGAGCCTGCTGGATCGCGTCGGGCGACAGCAGCACCTGGACCTTCTTGGCCTGGAGCACCTGGTTCTGGGCGTTGGCATAATCGTTGATCAGCTGCTCGATCACGTAATACTGGGCCAGCGCGATCGGCTGGGTCAGTTCGTTGGCCTGCTGGTCCTTCTGCTGCAGCTGCGTCACCTGGGCGCTGCCAGCGGCAACTTCCTGCTCGGTCAGCTGGCCATCACCATTGGTGTCGAGCTGCTGCTGGAGCGTGTTCATCTCCTGGCGCAGGGCGCGGACCTGCTGGATCGCCTGGGAATACTGCTGATCGATCTGCTGGTAGGCGGCGATGCGCGCGGCAGAGCGGACAATCACGGCCTCCGGGCTGGCGGTGGCCATGCCGTTGAGCTGGGCCGAAGCCGGCGCGGATGCCATGGCCACGGCCGCAAGCGCAGCACCGGCAAACAGCTTGGTGGAAATGTTCATCAGAATTGTGTTCCTACGTTGAATGTGAATTTCTTGGTGTCATCGCCCTCGGCCTTTCTAAGCACGTGAGCAAAATCGATCCTGAACGGACCGAACGGCGAGTTCCAGTTGACCCCGATCCCGATTGACACGCGCGGGCTCGGCGTATCCCCGAGGAACACCTCGCGGAACGGCGCGATGTTGGAAACCAGCGCGGTGTTGTTGGCGTTTGTCAGACAGGCCGGGGGGCTGGGATTGATCGGATTGGTCACGGTCGACGTGCCGGTGGGGGTGCAGACCCCGTTGACGACTTCGGCGGCGGTGACCTGGGTGAACAGCGGCGCACCGTTGGCATCGCGGATCGGGAGGTCGATCCCGCCCGGGAACGGGCTTTGCTGCAGTGCCGGTGCGGTGACGTTGAACAGCGCCCCCACGTCCATGAACACCGACGGGCGCAAGCCCAGTTCGCGGGCACCCGAGCCAAGCGGAATCTCGAGCTCCAGCCGGCCGAGGTAGTAGGCGTTGCCGCCGATGGCGTCGTCAGCCACGCGGTTGCGGTCGGTGATGATCAGCGGCACCGGATTGTTCGGGTCCGGGCTGTCCGGATCGGCGATAATCGGCTGGCGCAGCACGCGCGGGCCGACGCCGCGAATATCGAACCCGCGGAACTGGGGCTCGCCGAGGAAGAAACGGTCAGTCAGGCGGACATCATCTTCGCCCGGACCGCGATCGGACAGGCCCTTGATGTAGCCCCCTTCAACCGAGGCGGAGAAGATGAAGCCGTTGAGCACCGGCCAGTACTTGGCCGCCTTGCCGCGCACCCGCAGATACTTGACCGAGCCGCCCAGCCCGGCAAATTCGGTGGTCAGCGAGACAGCCTCGCCCCGGCTAGGGCGCAGGCGGCTGTCAAGGGTGTCGTACGCCAGCGTCAGGCCGAGGATCGAACTGGTCCGCTTGCCGAGGGCATCGCACAGGAACCGGCCCGCGAGCAGCGGCTCGCAGGTGGGAATGCCATCGCCGTCAAGGTCGGCAAAGAACTGGTTCTCATCGAGCGTGATGTCGTCGAAGTTAAGGGTGTAGCTGGCCACCGCCGAAATATATTCGGTCAGGGCGACACCTGCCCGCAGCGATCCGCCGGTGGTGGCCTGCTTGAAGGTGGTGTTGCGGCTGGCGTTGGTGAAGTTGAAGCTGTTCACGTCGCGCCGGTAAAGGTCGAACCCGGCCGATACGTTGCGATCAAACACGTAAGGTTCGGTGAAGCTGAGGTTGAACGAGCGCGAGAACCGCGACCAGTTGACGCCCACACCCACCGTCTGGCCCCGCCCGCGGAAGTTGCGCTGGCGCACCGAAGCGGCAAGGATGAAACGCTCCAGCGAGGAGAAGCCCGCAGAAAGCTGGAGCTCGCCGGTCGGCTGTTCCTGCACGTTGGCTTCGAGCACGATCCGGTCAGGCGCGCTGCCTTCCTTCTGCTCGATCTCGAAGTTTTCCTGGAAGTAGCCGAGCGACTTGATGCGCGCGCTCGACCGTTTGACCTGGAGCGAATTGAACGCATCGCCTTCGGCAATCCGGAATTCGCGCCGCACCACCTTGTCCTGGGTCAGGGTGTTGCCGTTGACGTCGATCCGCTCGACATAGACCCGCGGCGCTTCGCGGATGACGTAGCGGACGTCCATGGTCAGGTCGTCCTTGTTGCGGGTGAACTGCGGCGCAACATCGGCGAAGGCATAACCGAAGGTGCCGGCCAGTTCGCTCAGCTGTTCGACCGTGTCCTCGACCGACTTGGCATTGTACCAGTCGCCCGTTTTCATGGGCAAGCGGGAGGTCATCGTTTCGCCGTCGAAATCGCGCAGCTGGCTTTCGACCTGGACATCGCCGAACTTGTAGCGCTCACCCTCTTCCACCACGTAGGTGATGATGAAATCGCGCTGGTCGGGGGTCAGCTCGGCCACCGCCGAAATTACCCGGAAATCGGCATAGCCCTCAGTCAGGTAGAACTGGCGCAGCTTCTGCTGGTCGAAGGCCAGGCGGTCAGGATCGTAGCTGGTGTTGGAGCTGAAGAAGCGGGTGAACCGCGCTTCCTTGGTGATCATCTCGCCCTTGATTTCACCGTCGCTGAACTGCTCGTTGCCGATGATGTTGATCTGGCGGACCTTGGACTTGGGCCCTTCCGAGATTTCATAGACGATATCGACGCGGTTCTGGTTCAGTTCGACCAGCTTGGGCTCGACCGTGGCGGCATAGCGGCCCTGGCGCTTGTACAGCTCGATGATCCGGGCGGTATCGGCGCGGACCTTGGAACGGGTGAAGATCTGGCGCGGAGCCAGCTTGATTTCAGGCAGGATCTTGTCGTTCTTGATCCGCTTGTTGCCTTCCAGGATGATCCGGTTGACCACAGGGTTTTCGGTCACCTCGATCACCACCGCGCCGCCGTCGTTGCGGACGCTGGCATTGGAGAACAGCTCGGTGGCGTAGAGATCCTTGATCGCCTGGTCAGCCGCCACCTGGGTGTAGACATCGCCCGGACGCAGTCGGATGTAGGACAGGATCGTCTGCGCTTCGAGCCGCTCGGCCCCGACCACCGCGATCGTGCGGATCACGTTCTGCTGGGGAGCAACGGCTGGCGCGGGCTGAGCGGCGGGCGCGTCTTGCGCAGCGGCAAGGGCAGGCATTCCCGCCAGCACAGTGCAACCGAGCAGGGCAGCGGCAAGGCGGCCGCCGCGTGACGCTGCACCGCTGCGGGAAATCTGGCTCTTCGTCATCGACACGGTGTTCCCGTCCAATCTCTACAATCGCAACCCCGGCGTCGGCCCATCGGACCCCGCGCGGACTAAAGGCGCCCTCTGCCCGATGCACGCACCCCAATCAAGCACAGCAACAAGCCAACCCCCGTGCTTTTCCGGCCTCTCACCGCAATCACCCGCCAAACACCGGCAGCGAGACCAGGTCGTTGACCGTCACAAACACCATCAGCATCAGCACGAGCGCCACACCGGTGCGGAACGCCAGTTCCTGCCCCTTCGGCCCCACCGGTTTGCGGCGGACCGCTTCTGCCGCGTAAAATGCCAGGTGACCACCATCGAGGGCGGGGATTGGCAAGAGGTTGATGAACGCCAAGTTAAGCGAGATCAGGGCCATGAATTCGAAGAAGGCAAGCGGGCCCAGGCTGAACTGCTCGCCGGAGTATTTGGCGATCTTCACCGGGCCGCCGAGCTCGCGCACTGACCGGTCACCGCTGAAAATCTGCCCGATGCCGGTCACCATGGTGCGGACCAGGTACCAGCTATGCTCAACCGCCATGACCGAGGCGGTGATCGGTCCCTGCCGCTCGAATTCCACCTCGACCGCCCCGGGCATCACGCCGATCAGCCCGATGGTGGAGGCGTTGCCGAACTGATCAGTCACTTCCATCCGGTTGGTGGTGATGTCGAACGTGCGGGATGCGCCGTCCCGCAGCACTTCCACTGCAAAGGTCCGGCTCGGATGGAGCATGATTTTGCTCTGCACTTCGCGGAAATTCGCCACCGGCTTGCCGTCAATCGCGACGATCCGGTCACCAACCTGAACCCCTGCGGCTCTGGCAGCCGAATTCTCGCTGAAACCGGCAATCGTCAGCTGGTCATCCGTCCCGACCGGCACCGGCTTGCCCAGGACCATGAAAAAGGCCGCGAAGATCGCCAGCGCGACCACGATATTGGTCACCGGTCCGGCCGCCACGATCAAGGCACGCTGCCACAGCGGCTTGAAATGGAAGGCATCCTGCCGCTCGTGGGCCGGGATCGCGGCCAGCGCATCCTCGTCGGGAACGCTTGCCGGGTTCATGTCGCCCTTGAACTGGACATAACCGCCCAGCGGCAGGGCGGAAATCTTCCAGCGGGTGCCGCGTTTGTCGGTCCAGCCGAACAGCTCCTTGCCGAACCCGACCGAGAAGGCTTCCGCCTTCACCCCGAACCAGCGGCCGACCAGATAGTGGCCAAACTCGTGCACTGTCACCAGCGGGCCGAGGACCAGCAGGAACCCGGCGATATACATCCAGAAAGGGGGGGATTCGAACACCTAAGCGGTCTCCAGCAGGCCCTGCGCCTGTGCACGCGCTTCCCGGTCAACGGCCAGAACCTCTGCCAGCGCAGCGGGTGCGGAAGGGGCGTAGCGGGCCATTGTCTCTTCCACAATTACCGCAATCCGGGTGAACGACAAGTGACCGGCGAGGAAAGCCGCCACCGCCACCTCGTTGGCTGCGTTGAGAACCGCCGGCATCGCCCCGCCCGCTTCCGCCGCCTGACGGCTGAGGCGGGTCGCAGGGAAGCGCTGTTCGTCAGGCGCTTCGAAGGTCAGCTGGCCAAGTGCGGCAAGATCGAGCGGGGTGCAGGGCGTATCCATCCGCTCCGGCCAGGCCAGGCACGAGGCAATCGGCACCCGCATGTCGCTGGGGCCGAGCTGGGCCAGGGTGGACCCGTCACGGTATTCGACCATCGAATGGATCACGCTCTGCGGATGGACCACGATCTTCAGCTTATCCAGCCCGACCGGGAACAGGTGCCAGGCCTCGATCAGCTCCAGCCCCTTGTTGAACATGGTGGCGGAATCGACGCTGATCTTGGCGCCCATATCCCAGTTGGGGTGCGCCACCGCCTGCGCCGGGGTGGCAGCGGCGAGCTGCTCCATGCTCCAGGTCCGCAAGGGGCCGCCGCTGGCGGTCAGCGTGATCGAGCGGACATGCTCGATGCGGTTGCCAGCCAGGCACTGGAAGATCGCGTTATGCTCGCTGTCGGTCGGCAGGAGGGTCGCCCCGCCCTGCCGCGCTGCCGCCATCAGCACATCGCCTGCCGCGACCAGCGCTTCCTTGTTGGCCAGAGCAATGGTGCCGCCGCGCTCAGCTGCGGCCATGACCGGGGCAAGGCCGGCACAGCCGACAATCGCGGCTACCGTCATGTCGACCGGGCGCATTGCCGCCTCCACCAGGGCCTGCTCCCCGCCAGCAGCTACGATCCCGGACCCGGCCAGCGCCGCGCGCAGGGCCGGCAGGCAGCCCTCGTCTCCGCACACTGCCAGCGCCGCACCAAATTCGCGGGCCAGCGCGGCGAGCTTATCGGTATTGCCGTTGGCGGTCAGCACCTCGACCCGCCAGTCATCGCGGTTGCGGCGGATCAGGTCGAGCGTCGAATCGCCGATCGAACCGGTCGCGCCAAGAACGGTGATCGAGCGAGTCACGGATGCATCAGCCACAGCGGCAGGGCGACGATTGCCACCGGCAACAGCCCATCAACCCGGTCAAACACCCCGCCGTGGCCGGGGATCACGCGGGAGCTGTCCTTGACCCCCGCCCGCCGCTTGAGCCAGCTTTCGAAAAAGTCGCCCATCTGCGCCACCACTGCCAGCATCGCGCCGATGGCAAAGGCAATCGCCAGCATCGGCGACCAGGCCGCCTCGCCCGCGTTCCAGATGAAGGTCCCTGCCGCCACCAGCCCGGCCGCCAGCATCCCGCCATAAAGGCCCGCCCACGTCTTGGACGGACTGATCCTCGGCGCAATCTTGGGGCCGCCGAAGGTGCGCCCGCTGAAATAGGCCCCCGTATCGGTCGCCACCACGATCAGGATCACGCCGAGCAGCACGCCGACCGGCATCTGCACCAGGGCATAGGCCGCCAGACCGACATAGATGGCGCCAGCCAGCAGGCCGACGAGCCGCGCTACGCCGGGCCTTGAGGCGATTGTTACCAGCCGGGCCAGTTCGACCAGGCACGCGAGCGCGACCAGCAGGATAAAACCATCCAGCCAGGGGTCGCCCAGCCACAATGCCGCCCCGGCTACCGCCAGCATGACCACGGCAGAGGCAGTCCGCACGCCGAGATCGGCATTGCGTGCCCGCCCGTCACCGACCACCATAGCGCCGCTCCCGATTGGCAAAGTCATCCAGCGCCTGCTGCAGGTGCGCCGGCGTAAAGTCCGGCCACAACGTGTCGACGAACAGCATCTCGGCATAGGCGCATTGCCAGAGCAGGAAGTTCGACAGCCGCACTTCGCCGCTGGTGCGGATCAGCAGGTCGAGCGGCGGCAGGTCGGCCGTGTCCAGGTTGGCGGCAATCGTCTCGGGCGTGATGTCCCCTGCGGTCGCCGCCTTGGCCGCGGCGCGCGCGATCTCGTTCTGCGAGCCGTAGTTCAGCGCGACCGCGATGGTGCGGCTGCCCCCGGCGGTCTGCTCCAGCGCGTCTTTGAGCATGGCCACGATATCCGGTGCCAGCGCCTGCCAGTCACCGATGATTTTGAGCTTCACGTCATTGGCAATGAATTCCGGCAGGTCCGATTTGATGAACTTGCGCATCAGGTTCATCAGGTCGTCGACCTCTTCCTCTTCGCGCTTCCAGTTCTCGCTGCTGAAGGCGTAGAGCGTCAGGCATTCGATGCCCGTCCCTTCGAGCCCGCGGACCAGCTCGCGCACCGCCTCCACCCCGCGCTGGTGACCCATCGCACGCGGCAGGAAGCGGCGCTTGGCCCAGCGTCCGTTGCCGTCCATGATGATGGCGACGTGTCTGGCGGTCGTCATAGCCCAATCCCGTTGGCTGCGCCGAGCTGCGCTCCCGGGAGAGAGGGTCGGGAGAGGGGGAATTCAGGGACTTCCGAGGTGTGATAATCCCCTCTCCCCGACCCTCGCCCCTGAAGGGGAGAGGGCGTTATCACTGAGTCAGGATTTCCTTGACCTTGGCCGCCACGGCCGCGTCGATATCGGCGACATACTTGTCGGTCAGCTTCTGGACATCGTCCTCCGACCGCTTGCGGTCATCCTCGGAGATTTCCTTCTTCTTTTCGTCTTCCTTGAGCGATTCCATCCCGTCGCGGCGCACATTGCGGATCGCGATCTTGGCCTTCTCGCCATATTCCCCGGCCAGCTTGGCCAGCTCCTTGCGGCGGTCCTGGGTCAGGTCCGGCAGCGGCAGGCGCAGGGTCTGGCCATCGATCATCGGGTTGAGGCCGAGGTTGGCCTTGGCAATGCCCTTTTCCACCGCAGTCATGTTGGACTTGTCCCACACCTGCACGCTGAGCATGCGCGGATCGGGGGCCGACACGGTCGCCACCTGGCTCAGCGGCATCATCGCGCCATAGACCTCGCACACCACCGGATCGAGCAGGGCCGTGTTCGCCCGGCCGGTCCGCAGGCCGCCGAGATCGCTCTTCAGGCTGTCCACCGCGCCCTGCATACGGCGCTCGATATCGTTCTTGTCGTACTTGGCCATGGTCAGGCTTCCTTCTGCACTACTGTCTGGACGCCGCCACCGGCCAGCACCCGCGCCAGATTGCCCTTTTCGCGGATCGAGAAGACCACGATCGGGATCGCGTTGTCACGGCACAGGGCCACGGCCGAGGCGTCCATCACCTTGAGATTGTCTGCCAGCACCTTGTCATAGGTGACTGTGTCGTAACGAACCGCAGCGCTGTTCTTCTTGGGGTCGCTGTCATAGACCCCGTCCACGCTGGTGCCCTTGAACAGGGCATCGCACCGCATTTCGGCGGCCCGCAGCGCGGCGCCGGAATCGGTGGTGAAATAGGGCGCGCCCACGCCTGCGGCAAAAATGACCACGCGGCCCTTTTCCAGATGACGCTCGGCCCGGCGGCGGATCACCGGCTCGCACACCTGGTCCATCGAGATGGCGGACTGGACCCGCGTCGGTACGCCCAGCTGCTCCAGCGCGCTCTGCATGGCCAGCGCGTTCATCACGGTGGCAAGCATGCCCATATAGTCGGCCTGCGCGCGGTCCATCCCCTGGGCCGCGCCTGCCATGCCGCGGAAAATATTGCCGCCGCCGATGACGAGGCACAGCTCCAGCCCGGTTTCCTTGGCCGCCTTCACTTCCTTGGCCAGCTCCAGCACGAAGGCGGGATCGATCCCGAACTGCTGGTCTCCCATCAGCACCTCACCCGACAGCTTGAGAAGAATGCGTCTGGCGGCAGGAACAGTCATGGGCGATCAGAATCCGGTTGCGATGGCGTGCCGCGCTCCTTAGCCGCTAGGTCCATGACGCGCAAAGGGGAAAGGCGGAAGGGTCTGTGGCGCGTGCTCGCGCTGCTGGTGGTTCTCGCCCTGGCGCTGGCGGGGAAGGCATGGTCCGACACCATGGGCGATCCCCAGGTGCGGCACACCGAATTCGTCCACAAGGGTTTGCCGGGCGGGTCTTCGCCCGTCCGGATCGCCTTGCTGAGCGATATCCACGTCGCCGGGCCGGATATGCCGCCCGAGCGGCTGGTGCGGATCGTGGCGCAGGTCAACGCGCTGGAGCCGGACCTGGTGCTGATCGCCGGCGACCTGGTCAGCGACAAGATGCTCGCGACGCGTGTCTATCCGGCGGAGGAAATCGTCGCCCCGCTGGCTGGTCTGAAGGCAAGGCTGGGCGTCATCGCGGTGCCCGGCAACCATGACCACTGGTTCGACATGCCAGGTCTGGCAGCCGAGCTCGACAAGCATGGCATAATTCTGCTGGCGAATTCCGCGCGCGTGGCCGGGCCCCTCGTCATTGGCGGTCTGGACGATGATTTTACCCGGCGCGCGGACCTGCGGCAGACGCTTGACGCCATGGCGCCGCTGCGGGGCGCGCGGGTTCTGCTCAGCCACAGCCCCGATCCCTTCCCCGACGTGCCCAACAGCGTGCCGCTGGTTCTCGCCGGGCACACCCATTGCGGCCAGATTGCCTATCCCTGGGGCGGTGCGCCTGCGACCATGTCGGACTATGGCGACCGCTACGCCTGCGGGCGGGTGGACGAGCATGGCAAGGCGCTGGTGGTCGGCGCGGGGCTTGGCACCAGTCTGGCCCCGGTGCGCCTGTTTACCCCGCCGGAGATCTGGCTGATCGAGGTCAGGCCAGCCTCTCGCTGACAGCAAAACGGCCGCCGGACAATCAGTCCGGCGGCCGCCTGGATTGCAATCGCGTGGAAGCGGCTCAGCCCTTGACGGCGGCAGCCACTTCGGCAGCGAAGTCGGTTTCTTCCTTCTCGATGCCTTCGCCGAGCTGGAAGCGGACATAGTCCTTCAGCACGATCGTGGTGCCGGCATCCTTGCCCGCCTTGGCCACGACTTCGGCAATCGGGGTCTTGTTGTCCATCACGAACACCTGGCTGAGCAGGGCGTTTTCCTTGGCGAACTTGGCCACCGCGCCGTCGACCATCTTGGCCTGGACTTCGGCGGGCTTGCCGCTTTCGGCAGCCTTTTCAGCGGCAACCTTGCGCTCACGCTCGATCACGTCGGCATCGAGGCTGGCAGCATCGAGCGCCATCGGGAAGGCGGCGGCGATGTGCATCGCCAGCTGCTTGCCGAGCGGTTCGAGCACATCGGCCCCGGCTTCGCTTTCCAGCGCAACCAGCACGCCGATCTTGCCGAGGTTCGGCGCAGCGGCATTGTGCATGTAGGGAACGACCACGCCGTGGGCGACTTCGACCGTCTTCATGCGGCGAACCTGCTGGTTCTCACCGATGGTGGCGACATTGTCGGTCAGCTTGTCGCCGACGGTGCCGCCATCAGGGTAAGCGGTGCCCTTGAGCGCTTCGACATCGTCACCCGATACGCCCAGCGCCACTTCGGTGGTCTTGCGGACGAAATCCTGGAACTTGTCGTTCTTGGCAACGAAGTCGGTTTCCGAGTTCACTTCGACAGCGACGCCGCGGGTGCCGGAAACAGCCACGCCCACGAGCCCTTCGGCGGCGGTGCGGCTCGACTTCTTCTGGGCGGTGGCGAGGCCCTTGGCGCGCAGCGCGTCAACTGCGGCTTCGATGTCGCCACCCGTCGATTCGAGCGCCTTCTTGGCGTCCATCATGCCCGCGCCGGTCTTTTCGCGCAGGGCCTTCACGTCAGCGGCAGTGAATGCAGCCATGGTGATTTTCCTTCTTGTCTGAAATCAGGGCGCCGGGCCCTGAATGGGGGATGGCCCGGCGCACTAGGAGTGGAGTGTTGCGATCTGGCGACCGCACGCCCGGGGAATTACGCCTCTGCGGCGAGTTCCTCGGTCGGCGGCGTGTCCATGGCACCGAAATCGGCGCCCGACTGCATCACCTTGGCACCCCGACCGGCCAGGGCCGCATCGCGAATGGCGTCGCAGTAAAGCCGAACGGCGCGGGCCGCGTCATCGTTGCCCGGAACCGGGAAAGCGATGCCGCTGGGATCGACGTTGGTATCGAGGATGCCAACCACCGGGATGCCGAGCACGTTGGCTTCCTTGATGGCCAGGTCTTCCTTGTTGGCGTCGATCACGAACATGACGTCAGGAATGCCGCCCATGTCGCGGATGCCGCCAAGCGACATTTCCAGCTTGTCGCGCTCACGCGTCAGCTGGAGCACTTCCTTCTTGGTCAGGCCCGAGGTTTCGCCCGAGAGCTGCTCTTCAAGAGTCTTGAGGCGCTTGATCGACTGGCTGATGGTCTTCCAGTTGGTCAGCATGCCGCCGAGCCAGCGGTGGTTGACGAAGTGCTGGCCGCAGGCGCGGGCCGCTTCGGCAATCGGCTGCTGGGCCTGGCGCTTGGTGCCGACGAACAGCACCTTGCCGCCCGAACGCACGGTCGCTTCGACGAAATCGAGCGCGCGCGCGAACAGCGGCACGGTCTGCGACAGGTCGATAATGTGGACACCGTTGCGCGCGCCGAAGATGTACGGCTTCATCCGCGGGTTCCAGCGGTGGGTCTGGTGGCCGAAGTGCGATCCGGCTTCAATCAATTGCTGCATCGTGACGACTGGAGCCGCCATAGGATAATTCCTTTCCGGTTATGCCTCTGGACAACTGGAACCGCTTGCGGAGAGTCTGACGACCTGGCCCGCTGGCGGCACCGGTATGAGCGTTGCCCATGTGGATTTTCGCCACCCGCCCATGCCGGAATGGCAGGGGAATCGCGGCGAAGGCGGCCTCATAGCGGTGGTCGGCGGGAAAATCCACCCTCAATCGGCCGCAGCAAATGAAGGATCTGGCGCAGAAAGCGCTTGACTCGCTAGAACAAAAAGAGAACATTGCCTTCACCAGCGGAACGGAACGTCTCCGCTGGCCGTTTTCAACCCGATATCCACAGGCTGTCAACAGGCTTGCGGGAAACCGATTGAGGAAGAGAAGCGATGATTGCTCTTGTTCTGAACGCCCTGTTTGCCGTGTGCGCCCTGGCCAGTCTCCTGGTAATTGCGGACAGCGCGATGCGCGGGGTTTTCGCGTGGCGCCGGATTCAGCGTGAGCTACGGGTGCTGTCGGGTGAATGCGCTGCCAGCGTGCGAGGCGGCACGACCCGGAGCGCAAGCCCCGCCTGTATCAGGGCGCGGGATTGGCAGCCATACGCTCGCCGCGCTGCTGCCTGAACCGGATATAGCGCCACGCCGCGTAAGGCATCAGCCCCAGATAGAGAACGCAGATCGCGACCAGCGACCACCAGGGTTCCAGCAAAAGCGCCGCAAACAGCATCCCCACCAGTGCGATAAACGCCAGCCGCAAGCTGCGATGCGGCCGGATCAGGCCCCAGCTAAGCGTCGCCAGGTTTGAAATCATCAGCACTGCAATGGCGACAATCCAGATCGCATTGGCAAGCGGGTCGCGGAACATCTCGTTCCCGGTCGCCATCCACAGGTAGAATGGCAGGAAGGCCAGCCCTGCCCCCACCGGCGCCGGAATGCCGGTCAGGAACCCGGCCGACTTGTGCGGCTGTTCGTCCACGTCGATCTGCGCGTTGAAGCGGGCCAGCCGCAAGGCACAGCAGATCGCGAAGGCGAGCGCGGCGAACCAGCCAATGCTGGGCAAGTCCTGCAGAGTCCACAGATAGATAATCAGCGCCGGCGCCATCCCGAAGGACAGCGAATCGGCCAGGCTGTCCAGCTCCGCACCGAAGCGCGACTGGGCCTTGAGCAGCCGGGCAATCCGTCCGTCGATCCCGTCCAGCAAGCCGGCCAAGATGATTGCGAAGATCGCCAGCTTCCATTCGCCGCCAATCGCAAAGCGAATGCCGGTCAGGCCGGAACAGAGCGCAGCGGCAGTAATGGCGTTGGGAAGGACGGCCCGCAGGGTCAGCCCGCGTCCGCCGGCACGGGACTGGGGAAACTCGTCCTCGGCCGCCTTGGGACCGAGCCGCGGCCCCTCATCCGTCACTGCGACACGCCCTCAATCAGGCGCTGCTGGCCGATTTCCGCCAATACCGTTTCGCCGGCAATGACCTTCTGGCCCAACAGCACCCGCGAATCGGTGCCCGCGGGCAGGTAAACGTCGACCCGGCTGCCGAACCGGATCAGCCCGACCCGCTGGCCAACCGCGAGCAGGTCGCCCGGCTTGACGAACGGCACAATGCGACGCGCCACCAGGCCGGCAATCTGAGTGAAACCGATCATCACGCCGTCGGTCCGCTCAACCAGGATATGCTGGCGTTCGTTCTCCTCGCTCGCCTTGTCGAGGTCGGCGTTCATGAACTTGCCGGGGATATAGACCAGCCGCCGCACCACGCCGCCAATCGGCGAACGGTTGATGTGGACATCGAACACGCTCATGAAAATCGAGATGCGGGTGACCGGTCCGGCGCCGAGCCCGGGCGCGCCCGAAGCGTCCTGTCCCTGTAGTTCGGCCGGCGGCTCAACCTGCATGATCAGCGAGACGAGCCCGTCTGCCGGGGAGACAATCGCCCGGTCATCCTGCGGAACCACGCGTTCCGGGTCGCGGAAGAACGCAAACACGCCGAGCGAGAGAAATGCAATCGGCCAGGCAATGGTTTCCCATGCCATGAATGCCGCGCCCAGACTGATCGCCACTGCGATCAATCCGAACTTGCGCCCTTCGGGGTGTATCGCGGGCCAGCTCCAGCTGGCGTCGCCCCGCCCCTTGTTGTCCATCAGTTCACCTGCCATGCGGCCTGACTTAGGCGTTCGGAGCGGCCCAAACAAGCGTAGGACTGCGGATATTGTCCCGTTATAGCCGGTCGCGTTAGGGTTTTGCTGACCATATCCGGTTAATCGCCGTAACCCATGCAGCTGCCGTTTTTTCCGTTTCCGCGCTGGTTGGGAGAGGTGCCCGTTATCGCGGTGGCCGGCGGCCTGTTCGCCCTGTGCACGGCCTTGCTGGCCAACCACGGCATCTGGCCCGATCCTGGCTCGATCCTCGGTAATCTGCGGCTCTACCTGCTCAGCGTGCTGGCAATCGGCTGCCTGGACGCCACGCGCACGCTCCTGCGTCAACGCCCCGCTTCCCCCACCGCGCACCTGCTGAGCCGCTATACATCGCCCGAGGCGCGGGCCTTTGCCGCCGGCGGCGCGCTCATGTTCGCGCTCTGCGTGGTGCTGATGCCCTACTTTTCAAAAATGAAGGCCGCGATTCCGCTGTTCAACAGCTATACGTGGGACGAGGCATTCATCGCCTGGGATCGGGGCCTGTTCTTCGGGTACGATGCGTGGGAAGTGCTCCAGCCGGTCCTGGGCTATCCGGTGGTGACCGCCACCCTCGCCTTTCTTTACCAGGCCTGGTTCCTGCTGCTCTACCCCGGCGTGCTGTGGTTCGCTTATGGCCAAATGGACGAGACCGTGCGGCGGCGGTTCTTCCTGTCCTATGTGCTCAGCTGGACCGTGGTCGGCGGCGCGATGGCGACCTGGCTCGCCTCGGTCGGCCCCTGCTTCATCGGGCCGCTGCTGGGTGACCGCACGTTTGATGCCCAGATGGCCTACCTCAATGCCGCCAACGAGCAGGTGCCGGTGATGACGCTGAAAGTGCAGGGAATGCTGCTGGACTGGTTTCATGCCGATGCCAACGGGCTTGGCAGCGGGATAACCGCCATGCCCAGCATGCACGTGGCCATCGCCTTCCTGTTCTGGCTGGCGACCCGCCACGCCGCCCCGCGCGCAGCACGCTGGTTCGGACTGTTCTTTGCGGTGACGTGGATCAGCTCGGTCCACCTGGCTTACCATTACGCGGTAGACGGACTGGTCTCGGTAATCGCCGTGGCCGCCATCTGGCGCCTTTCAGCAGTTGTCATAACTGCCTGGGACGCCATCCTTGCGCGTCAGGCCACCTTGCGCACGAACACCGTACCGGCCGAATAACCCGCCCCGAAGCTGCAGATCAGGCCGGTATCACCGGCCGCCAGATCCGCGCTGTGCTGGTGGAAGGCAATGATCGAGCCCGCACTTGAGGTGTTGCCGTAGGTATCGAGCACGGTCGGGCTTTCGTCCTCGCTCGCCTCGTGCCCCAGCACCCGGTGCGAAATCAGCCGGTTCATGCCCGCATTGGCCTGGTGCAGCCACAAGCGGCGCAGGCTGTGCGGCTCGATACCCAGCCGTGCTGCCTCGTCCACGATCATCTGCGCGACCATCGGCACCACTTCCTTGAATACCTTGCGCCCTTCCTGGACGAACAGCTTGTCGGGCGTGCCTTCGGTCTCGGGCGTGGCGCGGTTGAGGAAGCCGAAGTTGTTGCGGATGTTGTTGGAGAACACCGTCTTCAGCTTGGTGCCGATAATGTCCCAGTGCTGCGCGGGCGCAATGGCCGCGTCTTCCACCAGCACGGCGGTGGCCACGTCACCAAAGATGAAGTGGCTGTCCCGGTCGCGCCAGTTGAGGTGGCCGGAGGTGATTTCCGGGCTGACCACCAGCACCGAACG